>JBFMFN010000001.1:0-3431 GCA_040754175.1 Pseudomonadota bacterium
CAGAGGTTCAGTTGCGATCAGAACGCTGTTGCCCAACCCGCCATCGGTCTGGCCGCTATCGGCGCGTTCCAGATAATGCAGCCAGTACTGCCCGTAGCCGGTGTAGAGACCGCAGCGCCCACCCGGTGGAATTTGCGAGATCACGCGCACATCAATCATTTCTCTTATCCTCTGCAGGGTTAATGCGCGGATGCGTCTCCTCTCCGAACAGCCAGAGCCAGCCTCCCGACAGGAACATCGAGAGCACCACAAACCAGAACGCCGCGTCCACCGAGCCGCTGAAGTGCGCGGCGATGCCCAGGCCGAGTGCGCCGATGCCGTAACCCAGATCGCGCCAAAAGCGGTAGATGCCGATGGCGGAGCCGCGCCAGTCGGGATGGGAGATGTCTGCGATGGCGGCCGACAGGTTGGGATACAGCAGCGCCATGCCGATACCGGAAACGGCGGCGGAGAACGACCACCACACCATGCCTTCGCCGAACAGCATCAGCGCCACGCCCGCACCGCAGATCCACATGCCGAGGACATTGGGAATATGACGGCCGATGTGGTCGGACAGTTTGCCGGTGAAGAATTGCGAACCGCCCCAGACGAAACCGTACACGCCGACGATCCAGCCGATGTCGGGCAGGCTGATGCCGCGCTGGTAGAGGAACACCGGATAGAACACCCACACCAGCGCATCGACGAACTTCTCCACCAGCCCGGCCTGGCTGATGGCAGCGAGGCGCTTGTCGCGCCACGACACCAGCGTGAACACTTCCCACGTGGTCGGCTGTGCGCTGATATTGGTCGGGTAACGTGCCAGCGGGCCGCTACTCAAACCGGCCTTATCCTTGGCCACCTCATGCCTCGCCCAAGGCAGCGTGTCCTTGACCCACAACAGGGTGAGCAGGATGGCGAGCAGGATGGTGGTCATGCCGAATATCAACAGACCGCTGCGCGGACCCAGCATGGTCGCCAGATAGGCGGTGATGATGCCCGCCAGCGCAAGGCCGACATAGCCGGAGAACTCATTCAGACCAATGGTCAGGCCGCGCTGGTCGGCGCGGGTGATGTCGAGTTTGGAAGTCTGCGTCATCGACCAGGTCAAACCCTGGTTGATGCCGAGCAACACGGTGGCGGCGACGATCCAGCTCCACGATGGCGCGAAATACACCATCAAGGGAATCGGCAGTGCTGCGGCCCAGCCCAGCAGCAACACCTTCTTGCGCCCGATGCGTTCGGACAGGCGACCTGCCACGAAATTGAGCGTGCCCTTGACCAGCCCGAACGCCACCACGAACGCGGTGAGCAGCATGAAGGAATCCTTCGGCACGCCGAATTCGGATTCGGACAGCGCGGGCACCACTGTGCGCATCATGCCGATGGTGAAACCCACCAGCATGACTTGCAGCAGTTGGTGCAGGAACTGGCCCAGGTTGTCGCGGATGCCGTGGGTCAGTGTGACGTGCGTCATCATCAGCCCGCGATGTTGGCGGCGACCATCTTGTCCATCTCGGCGGGGCGCGGCGGGATCTCCTGCAACAGCGATTCGACGAACGCTTCCTTGCTGCCCGCCAGGGCTGAGTTCCAGCGTTTCTCGAAACCGATGGTCGAACTCGGCTTGCCGGACAAACCGGCACCGCAGACGCTGCCTGCCTGATGGCCGGGATATATCTCGACCTCGTTAGGCAGGGTCAATAATTTGGCATGGATGCTGTCGTAAAGCTGGGAGGCCATCTCCTTCTCGCGGCCGAGCAAGTCGGGGCGGCCGATGGCACCGACGAACAGCGTGTCGCCGGTGATGACGAACCAGGGCAATTCGCCGCGACGCATGTCGGTCACCAGCAGGCAGATGCTGTCGGGCGTGTGGCCCGGCGTATGCAGCACTTCGACGTTGACGTTACCGAGGTTGAGCGATTGACCGTCGGTCAGGGATTCGAACTCGAACTTCACGCGCCCCTGATCGGATTCGTGCAGGCAATAGGGCGCGCCCACCATCTGCGCCAGCTTGCGGCCGCCGGAGTAATGGTCGGCGTGCACATGCGTGTCGATCACAAAATTGATGGTGACGCCCGCCTTCTTCGCCTCTTCGATGTACCACGCCTCGTCGCCTGCCACCACGTCCACCGCCATGGATCTGCCCTTGGTGCCGCAGCCGAAGAAATATGACAGTGAAGATTCCTTTGTTGCCAGTTGTTTAAAGAACATCGCTCTCTCCCTGAAGTTAAAACACCAGAACCTTGTCGGCCCAGATGGTCCATTCGGCCAGTTCGGCCAATGTGCTACGACGGGTGCCGTCGGCGATCCCGTTTTCGTTTATGCCGCGCGCATCCATGCAGGTGCCGCAGACGCCGATCTCGCCGCCGTGGCGTACCACATTGCCGATCATCACTTCGGCGTTGTAGAAACCCTGCGGGACCTTTTGCCCCTTGTTCGCGGCTGCGGCGGCATCGCCGATCAGGAACACGCGCACCGTGTTACCTTCCACTTTAGAGACCGCGCCCGCCAGGCGCAGTGCGTTATAGGTTCGTTCGCTGCCGTATGGGGCGTCGTTGAGGATGTACAGGTGATTCATGGTGACCTCCTGATGTTGAACAATCTAGGAACCACTGGAATGATTAGAGCACCGCTTGTTTACGCATGTCAATCTGTATTACAGTGGCAGATATACATTCTATAAATCAATGGATTGATAATATGAAAGACGCCCGCAAGATCAAGGATCTGCTGTACGAACAGGTCGCCCGCATCGGCAAGGTGTTCTCCAGCCCCAAGCGGCTAGAGCTGATCGAATTGCTCTGCCAGGGTGAGAAGACGGTGGAGACCCTCGCGCGCGAGGCCTCGATCAGCGTGAAGCTGACCAGTTCGCATCTGCGCGAATTGCGTATGGCGCAATTGGTCGAGACCGAGCGGCAAGGCAAGAACATCCTCTACCGTCTGGCCAACAAATCGGTGGCCGACCTGTGGGTGCAGGTGCACACGCTGGCCGAAGACCGACTGGTCGATCTGCAACTGGCATTGCAGAAGATCGCCACACAGCCGCACGACCTCATCGCCAGCGACCGCGATAGTCTGTTGAAGGCTGCACGCAAGGGCGAAGTGGTGGTGCTGGATGTGCGTCCGTCCGAGGAATACCTGAACGCGCACCTGCCGTTCGCCAGATCGATCCCTCTGGAAGAGTTGCGCCAGCGCCTGAGCGAATTACCTAAGGATCGCTCTATCGTTGCCTACTGCCGGGGACCGTATTGCCTGATGGCAAAAGATGCCGTTGATCTGCTCAAGAAGGAAGGATATTCAGCGATTCATCTGCGGGAAGGTGTCGCCGAGTGGGCGACAACCAAGTAACTCGAATACTAAATACTCCGCAACTCACAAGTGAACATCTGCTTCCAGAGAAGCGCTTACTATAAATATGCACATAGTGAATGACCATTATGAGGCAGCGT
>JBFMFN010000002.1:0-84805 GCA_040754175.1 Pseudomonadota bacterium
GGTTTGAGCCCCATGCCAAGTTGTGTCTGAATCATCGTTCGTTCTTCAATGCTCAAGTGTGAATAAGTTTTCCCCATGCAACATTTTCTCCAAAAATTGTTGCACTTGGTTTTTGAGCGCGCCCGGCAAGCTGCATTGGGACTTCGTAAGAAATTCACTATGGTCTGTCGAGCCGAGCTGACAGGAGTATCTTTCAACGAGATTAAAACAGTAGCGTATCGGATGGCCTGCATCTTCCAATGCCAGGTTCAGTTTGTACTGAAGCTCCTTCGGACTCTTAAGCTTGCCCTTGGTATCAATTACTTTCACCTCTAACGCCAGGATTTTTCCATTGCGTAGTGCAGTAGCTAGGTCATGAGCATGTGAGTCTTCCCACGTCTCGGCACCCTGCCGTTGATTTCCAAGTACCGACGTCCAGTGCAAAAATTGCTTATGTTTTTCAAGATACTCATCGATTGCAGGCTTCAAATCGCTCACGTACCTGGTTTCATCCATTAGAAAATCCTTGAAAAAATTTGTTACCAAGTCTGCTTCTCGGACGGATTCCATTGAGGGGTGTTCAAGCATTGCTCATGGTGGGCATACCACATTGGGATTGGCGACTTGCATTCATTATGGTGTTGGTGGAATTGAGGCATTAACCTCAGCACAAGTATCACACTAAACCGGAATATGAAAATGAGTCGCGATACTTAGGGATTCCCCTCAACCAGCTTCTTAATACGGCTCGCTAAATTCTCTACAGTTTGCAAACCCTTTCCATGTTTTTTCACTTCGCGAATAAACACTCCTAGTTCAGCTCCGCTTGGCCAAGTAGAATCTACGACTGTTTTTCTGATTATCTCCGTAAAGTCTTTGCCCTGCATTTCTTCATAATTTGGCGTGTGCAGCAGTAAGATAGGCAGCCTCTCTTTGAATTCAGGGGTCCCATCTTTCGCAATTCTCCCGTTTGGTCTTAGCTGTGCTTCAAAAATGTAGAGGTAGCGTCCTTTCACCGATATCTGTGCGCAGATAAATCGTCTCCGAACCGTCTTCTCATCATCCATGAAGGAGAATTGGCGCATGGTCTTCTTATGAATTGCGCAAGGGACCTTTGGAAAGAAGGATGTCACGCCAGTGAAATATTCTGAGTCCTCTCCAACGACCACGAGGTTAGTATTCCAACCAAGATTTTTCTTGCCAACTTTTTCTATGGCCTCAGAGAACTGCATAAGATCAGTGGTGAACTCCGACGCCATGAAGATTTCTTCGGCAATCGATTGCGGCGCTGAACTGGTATTTCCAGAAGTTGGGCCACCTGTGCTCGCATTAGGCTTGCTGTTCGCGCTAGCATTCTGCAGACCAGAACTTCTATATTCATTTTTCTTTGTTTTTTCTCTGCGCAGCTTGATCTTTGAGCCCTCGACAAACTCTCTTAGCCCCAGCTCGATTTCCAACGCCTCTATGTCAGCGCCTGGAGGCTCATCACTCTTGCTAGTGCCAAGTAGCGTAGTGGCCACTTCATTTTTTCCACGAGGCGGCGCATTGGAGAATGCTACAGGCGCATCTGCCGGTGCAGCCAAGCCGCCAGGCTGCGTGTCGTCGCAATAACTCAATTCTTTGAAAGGAAATGGAGCACTACATGAATGGATCCTATTTGCCAGAAATACGTAATATCCCGAAGGCGTCCTTAGCGTCCTGCCTGATATCTTCAATGTAGTTCGACCTGAGAAAGGAAAGTGCGTCCTTGGATACCCGGTCCATGCATTTCCAAGATTTACACGGTCTTTCACTATTGTTTTATGGACGCGTTGAGCTGCCTGAAGGGGTAGATTTGTCGGGTCAAGAAGTATGCGGCCCAAGGTAAGAACATCTTGTTTCCGGTATCCATGTCGATATACGAAACGGCCCATGCCAGTGTTGGCATCTAAACTTCTTTTCTCGTGCAGTTCGTTTATAACTTCCTTCCCAATTTGCTCATCACTAAAGGCTCCATTGAACAAATTTTTTGCTGAGTGCGTTGAATTTGTGAGATAGAACCTTATCAGTTCAATTTCATGGATGATTACTTGCTGTTGAAGCTTGCCACCTCTGGATTTGATTGCTTCAAGTGTCTTTTTGTTTGTGGAGTGTGTGATTTCTCCATCAAGTTTCTTGACGCAACTTTTGTTGGCCACATCGAAGAAGCTTGAATGAATGAATTTCGATACATCAACACCTGTCTCTGGCAATAAACACTCCACAACAGATTGAGGGTTCGAAACATCAAGCTCGAACGTAATTACATCTGTCTCAATTGGCCAACGAGCCTTGGGGAGCTGTCTCCCATGCTGAAGAAACTGGCCCAAAAAGAGCGTAGGAAGATATCCGACTGCTATGCCGGCCAGAAATTGGTCATTTCTCTTTGCAAATGGTTGGATATACCCATTTCGGGGAGGTTCAATTGGGCTGAATAAGCACTCAATCAGTGGATTGTCATGCTCATGAACGTTGCTTTTAATACCGCCAAACATCTCCAACCGAAGGATCTTGTTGGTGTGATGCAACTCCTCAAAAGGCTTCAGATCATTTGATGCCATGCAACCTCACATTTCCACGAGATTGCATATCGTAATCGCAATTTATTACCCCATCAGTTGCATTTATTGCTCCAGAGTCGCAATTATCATTCCGTTTTACACTGCCGCCGCCGACCAATGCCACGGCGGATGCGGTGTGATGCGGCGCACGATACGGGCGCGTCTTCCACTGGCGCACGTCGAAGGTGCCGCCCAGCGATTGCATGGCCGCACTCTCCAGCGCTTCCTGCTGCGTCATCGTCGGCAGGATGCCGGGGAAGCGCGCCGCCAGCATGCTCTTGCCGGTACCCGGCGGCCCGCTCATCAACAGCGAATGGCCGCCGGCCGCGGCGATCTCCAGCGCACGCTTGGCCTGTGCCTGTCCTTTCACCTCGCGCATGTCGGGATAGTGCGGCATCTCGCCCGCATCCTGCGGGATGAAACGCGCCAGCGGTTCGCGCCCGGCCAAGTGCGCTGCCACCTGCAACAGGTTGTGCGCCGGATAGACCACGGCGTCCTCCACCAATGCCGCTTCGGCTGCGTTGGTTTGCGGCAGGATGAAGGCACGCCCGCTGCCGGCCGCGCGATAGGTCATCGCCAGTGCACCGCGTATCGGGCGCAGCTCGCCGGTCAACGCCAGCTCACCGGCGAACTCATATTCATCCAGCTTGTCAGCCGGCAGCTGGCCGGAAGCGGCGAGGATGCCGATGGCGATGGGCAGATCGAAACGGCCGCTCTCCTTGGGCAGGTCCGCGGGCGCGAGATTGACGGTGATGCGGCGAGCGGGGAATTCGAACTGACAGTTCTGCAAGGCGGCACGCACGCGGTCCTTGCTCTCCTTCACTTCGGCCTCAGGCAGGCCGACGATGGTGAATTGCGGCAGCCCGTTGGCGAGATGCACTTCGACCGTGACCTGCGCGGCCTCCATGCCGGACAACCCTCTGCTGTACAGGACAGCGAGGCTCATGATGCTTTACTTGTGCGACTCCAGTGCGGCGAGACGCGCTTCCAGCTTCTCGATGCGCGCGGCCAGTACCTCGTATTCCTCGCGCGTGACCAGATCCAGCTTGGCGAACCCTTGCGCCAGCAAAGCGCGCGCGTTCTTCTCGAAATCCTTGGCCGGGCTGTTGGCCATCGCTTCGTTCAACTTGCCCGACATCTCTTCAAAGAATTTGGCATTCAGCATGATGTTTCTCCCTGTTCTTGATTGGGGTGCAGTGTACCAACAACCTGGGCACGATGTCCGCACCAACTCTGTGCGCCGGCGTTTTTTGCCGCGCCGACTCGGTGCACCAAGGCCGTGCACGATTTTTTCACCATCTCGCATAAAGCCCACCGTTGATGGGTTTTCAGCGCCTGGCACGGAAGCTGCTGTAGGGAAAGCGTGGACGATTGGTTCCCACTTTGAAACCTGATGAAAGGAAAGATCATGTTGAAGAAATCCCTGCTCGTTGCTGCTCTGACTGCTGCTTTCGCCACGCCCGCCATGGCTGGAGATTCCCCCGTTTCCTTCAACGCCGGCCTGGTGAGCGACTATCTGGTGCGCGGTATCTCGCAGACCTCGGCCAAGCCCGCTTTGCAAGCCGGTGTCGACTACGCCCATGAGAGCGGCTTCTATCTCGGTGCCTGGGGCTCGAACATCAGCTGGATCACCGATTTCGGCGCGACCGGTACCGCCAATATCGAAATCGATACTTACGGTGGTTTCTCGAATTCGATCAATGACGACACCAAGTACAACGTCGGCTATATCCGCTACAACTATCTGGGTTCCTACACACCCGCTTCCGGCACCGTGAAGGCGGATACGCAAGAGATCTACGGCGCCATGACTTACAAGTGGCTGACCGCGAAGTACTCCTACAGCCTGGGTGACTTCCTGACTGTGGCCAATGCCAAGGGCACGAACTACATCGAGCTGAACGGCAGCTTCCCGTTCGAGGAGATGGGCTTCAACCTGGATGTACATGCCGGCAAGCAGACTTATGTCGGCAAGGATGCGGACAACCTGGCTGCCAGCGGCACGAGTGCTTCCTACTCCGATTACAGCGTGAAAGTCTCCAAGGACTTCAGCGGTTACGTGGTCGGTGCGATGTACAGCAGCACGAACGCCTCCGGCTTCTACACCACACCGTCACCCAAGAACAAGAAGCTGGGTCGCAGCACCGTCGTGCTCTCTGTGACGCATAGCTTCTAAATCCACACGGGGCCGGAGCATCGGCCCCATCTTTGCAAAGGAGAGTGAAATGAAAATGGTCACTGCAATCATCAAGCCGTTCAAGCTGGACGAAGTGCGTGAAGCGCTGTCGGCGATGGACGTGCAAGGCATCACCGTCACGGAAGTGAAGGGTTTCGGCCGCCAGAAGGGGCACACCGAGCTGTATCGCGGTGCCGAATACGTGGTGGATTTCCTGCCCAAGATCAAGCTGGAAGCCGCCATCAAGGACGACCAGCTGGATCGCGTGCTGGAAGCCATCGAGAAGGCCGCCCAGACCGGCAAGATCGGCGACGGCAAGATCTTCGTGTCGAACCTGGAACAGGTGATCCGCATCCGCACCGGTGAAGTCGGCCCGGATGCCCTTTAAGGAGAGTGAAAATGAAAAAGTTGCTCGCTTCTTTCATGCTGCTGGCCGTGCTGTTCGGCGCAGTCAGCCCCTCGTTCGCCGAGGAAGCCGCCCCTGCTGCCGAAGCAGTGACGGCGACTGCTGAAGCCGCCGCTGCTGCGGCTCCCGCTCCGGTGCCGAACAAAGGCGACACCACCTGGATGATGCTGTCCACGCTGCTGGTGATCCTGATGATCGTCCCCGGCCTGTCGCTGTTCTACGGCGGCCTGGTGCGCGCCAAGAACATGCTGTCCATCCTGTCGCAAGTGTTCGGCATCTTCTCGCTGATCTCCGTGCTGTGGGTGATCTATGGTTACTCGCTGGCCTTTGGCGACGGCGGCTCGATGAACTGGCTCATCGGCGACACCGCGAAGTTCTTCCTGGCCGGCATGACCGGTGACAGCACCGCCGCCACCTTCAGCGACGGCGTAGTGATCCCCGAGTTCACCTTCGTCGCCTTCCAGCTGACCTTCGCGGCGATCACCACCGCGCTGATCATCGGCGGCTTCGCCGAGCGCATCAAGTTCGGCTCGCTGATGGTGTTCTCCGCGCTGTGGTTCACCTTCTCCTACCTGCCCATCGCACACATGGTATGGGCGGCCGGTGGCTACCTGTTCGAGAAGGGCGCGCTGGACTTCGCCGGCGGCACCGTGGTGCACATCAACGCTGGTGTGGCTGCGCTGGTGGGTGCGATCGTGATCGGCAAGCGCATCGGTTACGGCAAGGAGCCGATGGCGCCGCACAACCTGCCGATGACCATGATCGGCGCATCGCTGCTGTGGGTGGGCTGGTTCGGCTTCAACGCCGGTTCCAACCTGGAAGCCACCGGCGGTGCCGCACTGGCTTTCCTCAACACCATCGTCGCCACTGCCGCTGCGGCACTGAGCTGGATGGCTGCCGAAAAGCTGCTGCGCGGCAAGGCATCGATGCTGGGTATCGCCTCCGGCGCGGTCGCCGGTCTGGTCGCCATCACCCCGGCTGCCGGTCTGGTCGGCCCGATGGGCGCCATCGTGCTCGGCCTGATCGTCAGCCCGGTCTGCCTGTGGGGCGTGTCCGGCCTGAAGAAGTCGCTCGGCTATGACGACTCGCTCGACGTGTTCGGCATCCACGCCCTCGGCGGCATCGTCGGTGCCATCGGCACCGGCATCTTCGTCTCCCCGGCACTCGGCGGCGTGGGCGTGAACGGCTACGAGATGGGTGCACAAGTCATCACCCAGGCCACCGGCGTCGCCATCACCATCGTGTGGTCCGGCGTGGTCGCCTTCGTCTGCTTCAAGATCGTCGACATGGTCATGGGCCTGCGCGTCTCGGAAGAAGCCGAGCGCGAAGGTCTGGACACCGCCACCCACGGCGAACGTGCCTACAACATGTAATGCTCTCCTCCCTGGAGCCTCCCGGCTCCATTTCAAGGGCACCTGAGAAGGTGCCCTTTTTTTCGGGTACGACAAGATTTCAAGGAGCAATCGATGGCTGGAGAAATGGAAAAACTGTTCGCCCTGGCCGGACGCATCCACGTCCTGTTGCGACGCGAACACAACCGCATCATCGATGTCGAGTGGATGTGCGCCGATGAAAGCTACGCAAGAGAAGTGATCAAACTCGCACGCGCAGCAGGATCCATAGAATTGTTGGCGCTGGCGGAGCGCACCGAAGCGATACATCCGCTATTGCCAAGGCCACAGAATATCGAAGCACCGATACCGGCAAAGAAGGAGGAGAAATACGTGAATTCGCTACGCTGAACTTGCGTGCAGCGCCTCAATAACAACGCAGGGCCTCGTCAAAGGCCTGGTGCTGCTCTCAAGTTCGTCGGTCAGCGATGGTTATTCGTGGAACCTGGGAAAACGTTGCAACGTGCGGAAGAATTGGATGTCATGGTTCGGCCACAGCTGGGCATGCTCTGCCTGCTGCAGCCGTTTCAATTTGCGGATGCTGTCCAATGCCAGGTCTTCGCGATCCTGCCAGCACAATCCCGGCGCGATCTCCTTGACCAGATTCTCGTTGAGGTCCGCCGCATCGCCGCACAGCACGACCGGCGCCCCCTTGGGCAACTCGATCCATAGCGACATATGGCCAGCGGTATGGCCGGGGGTAGAGACCGCACGCACTCCCGGCACCAGCTCGTATTCGCCGTGCTGCACCTTCCACGGATAGTCGCCCGCAAAGTCATCGCTGAAGTAGGCCGGATCGAGTGTGGTGCGCGCCGCCTGCATCTCGTCATGCTGCACATGCACCTCCTTGCCGCATACATCGCACAAGCCGCCCGCGTGGTCGAAATGCAGATGGCTGAGGAACACCACATCCACATCGGCCGGGGTCAGCCCCATCCGCGCCAGATGGTTGGGCAAGCGCTGCTCGGCGTTCATGTCCGGCGCACCGAAGGCGAAGGTCTCCTCGTCGTAGTATTTCGCGCGCTGCTTCGGCTCGGCGATCTTGCCGTAGTCGCAGCCGACATCGAACAGGATGCGGCCGTTGCGGGTCTCGATCAGGTAGGCGAGGATAGGCGCTTCAATGATCTGTCCGCGGCCACGGTTGCGCGTGGAAAGGGATTTGTCGTAACGATGGGTGGCGGTCAGTAGCGGCCACAGACGCAGGACCTGGCTCATTTGGATGCCTCCAGTTCGTCGATGATGGTTTGGCTGTCCGCGACGCGCCCGAAGATGCCGCCTTCGACGGCGACCATCTGCAATGCCGCTGCATGCAGGTGCGGATAGGCCGAACCGCAGGCATCGCTCACCAGCACACACTCGAAGCCGCGGTCCGCCGCCTCACGCAGCGTGGAATGGACGCACACCTCGGTGGTGACGCCGCACAGGTACAGACGACTGATGTCATGCACCGCCAGGATCTGCGCCAGGTCGGTCTGGTGGAACGCGCCATAACCGGGCTTGTCCACCACCGGCTCACCGTCAATCGGACGCAGCTCATCGACGAGATCGTGACCGTATTCGCCGCGCACCAACAGACGGCCGAGCGGCCCCGGTTCTCCGATCCCCGCTCCGGCTTTGAAACTGCGCGCCAGCTTGGTCGGCGGACAGTCGCTCAGATCGGGCCGGTGACCTTCGCGGGTATGCACCACCAGCATGCCGCTGCGGCGTGCCCGATCGAGCAACATGCGGATGAACGGTATCGGTTGTCGCAAGGTACGGATGTCCATGCCTGCCTGAGCCGCATAGCCGCCGGGATCGAGGAAATCCCGCTGCATGTCGATCACGATGAGTGCGTCACGCCGCCTGTCCATGTGCCGCCTCTGTCGATTCGGTGCGTGCTTCGATGACGGCCGCGGACAGGATCAGCGTGCCGCCGAGCGCTTCGCGCCAGGACAGATGTTCCCCGCCGATCAGCACCGCCGAGATCACCGCCACCACCAGTTCGCCCAGCAGCAGGATGGCGGCACGCCCGGCATCCAGCCGCGCCACGCCGTAGAAGGTGAGCAGCGTGCCGGGCAAGATCCATAACTGGCCGAGCGCCAGCATCGCGCCCACCTGCTGACTGTCGAGCACCTGCAGCGGTTTTGCGCCGAAGGTCAGGAAGCCCAGTGCAATCAATGCACACCCGCCGATCATCGCGGTCGCCCGTACCGAATCGGTCAGGTGATGGCCGACGCGCACCGCCACGTTGTTGAGCGCGAACGCCACGCCGGACGAGAGCGCCAGCAGGTCGATCACCGACAGCGGGGTCGAGAACAGTTCCGGGCCGCCCAGCGTGGCAACCAGGCCGGCCAGCGCCAGCAGCAACGAGACGATGCGCAAGCGCGTGAACGCCTCGCCGAGGAAGATGCGCGCCGCCAGGATGGTCCACACCGGCGCGAGGAAGAACAGCAGCATCACGCGCACCACGCTGCCTTCCGTGAGCGCGGTGACCAGCGAGGCGTTGGCCCAGCCGCCCATCAGCAGGATGATCGTCAGCAGGCCGAGCTGGTCGCGCCACTGGGCGAAACTGCGCAAGGCGAATGGCAACAGCAGCAAGGCGGCCAGCCCGTAGGCGTACACCTGCACGATGCTGCCGGCGACGCCAAGCCCGTCCAGCGCCTTCAGCGGCCACCACAACATGCCCCAGAACAGCGCGCCCACCAGCAGCGAGCCGATCGCCATGCCCTCACGGGGCTGCGGTAATGCCGTCATCGTCATCTCACACCGCGGTCAGGAAGGAGACCGACACCGCACCGATGAAACCGTCCGCCTTGCCGGCAGCGGTATCGACCACGCCGTAATCGTCGGACAACACGCGCGCCACCCGATGCCGATGGAACGGCCGCAGCAGCTTCGCCATCGGAATGACTTGTCCGTTACCGTCGCCGTACAGCTTGCGGTGCAATGCAGGCAGCCGATACCAAGGCACCGCCAGCTGCTCGTGGTGCGCGTTGTGATACGGAAAATTCAGGATCAGCAGGTTCAGCCACGGCCAGCGCACGCTGACCAGATTGGAATAGGTGTTGGCCTGCTCGTAGGCTTTGTTGCGCAGTTTGTCATCCGGCACCTTGTCGCTCTCCAGGATGGCATACGCGTCGTAGGTGTGCTGGAAGGCATCGGCGAAACGCAGCACGGTGACCATGATCAGATAGGCCGCGACATACAACAGCAGCGCCTGTATAGAGTAGTAAGCCAGCGCAGCGAACGCGCTACCGCGCACCAGCAGGATCAGCGTCACACGCTTTCGATCCGCGAGTCGTTCCTTGCGCAGGAACGGCAGCAGGATGACGAAGGCGTGCATCAGCAACTCTATGGCGGGCACATAACACCATTCCAGCAGCAGCACGGTGCGCCGCAGGAAGGGCGGAAGGGATTGCACCAATGCCTTGGTGTCCAGACTGATCACGTCGGCGCGATCGACATGGTGGCGCACATGTTTGTGACGCAGATGCTCATAGCGCGCATAGCAGCTGCCGGTGAGCCAGGTCATCAACACGCCGCCCCATGAATTCATTTCATGGCGGGCGAATATCGTGTCGTGTGCGAATTCGTGGAACAGATAGGCGGAAATGATGAGCGCGTGCGCGAACCACAGCGAGGCCGGCAAAGCCATGAACAGGTTCTCACTCGTCATCAACCACAGGCCGACCCCGTAGCCGCTCAGGGCATACGCGATGGCGATGGAATTCGGAAGGATGCCATCTGCATGGCGAAAGATGCGCGTGCGCATGGTGACTCCTTTGTTGAACGCCCCTCCCGCCACCCGGGCAGGAAGGGCTGCTCACAGCATTACTTGGTAACTGCCTTGACGAAGCTGTCGTCGATGGTGGTCGCGATGGCGACCGGTTTCTTGATCTGGCCGCTCTTGATCAGGATCTCGTTGATCACCTCGCCGCTGACGAAGTAGGACTTGGTGTCCTTGCCCGGCTTGAACGGTTGTGCCATCTCGGCCAGCGGGATGTTGTACACGCCTTGCAGCTGTTCCAGCACTTCCTTGCCCGACACGCCGATGGCCTTGCCGATGATCTCGGAAGCTTCCTTCGGATGCGACTTCATGTAGGCCAGGCCTTCCAGATAGGCCTTGATCAGGGCGGTGACTTCCTTGCCGTTCTTCTTGAGGTACGCCTCGTCGAACACCAGCACATCGGCGATCAGACCGGGGGCTTCCTTGGAGGAATAGATCACGTGGAACTGCTTGCCGCCGCCCATCGCCAGGATCTGCGACACGTTCGGCTCATAGGTGGTACCAGCAGGCACCGCCTTGGACGCCATGGCGGACGGGATCGCTTCCGGGGTCATGTTGATCGGGCTGATGTCCTTGTCGCTCATGCCGTTGATCTTCAGCGCATAGGAGATCAGGAAGTCGGACGGGGACAGCGGCGCATAGGCGACCTTCTTGCCTTTCAGGTCGGTGATCTTGTTGATCGACATGTCCGCCAGCACGGCATCGCCGCCGTTGGAGTAGTCGATGGGCATCACCACCTTGAACACCTGACCCTGCGCGGCGGCACCGATCACCTGGTCATAGGTCATCAATGCGCCGTCCACCGCCTTGCCCGCCACAGCGGAAGGCAACATGGCCGGGTCGGCGAAGGTCTGCAGCGTGACTTTCAGGCCCTGCTTCTTGTACAGGTCCATGCCGTCCGCCACATAGAACGGCGAGTAGCCGATCCAGGTGGTCAGTGCGAGCTTGACCGGTGTCGCAGCGCTTGCCGAGAACGAAGCCGCCAGCAATGCCACAGCCGCCATAAGTTTCTTGATATCCATCATGCTATCTCCTGTTTAAGTTGACCAACCGTTACCGGGGGTGATGTTCGCCCCCACTGACTACAAACTTTTCACAGCAGGTTGCATGCCAACCTTGCTGTGCGGCGTTCCGGCCTGTTCCGCCGCTACTGCCACTTCCTGAAACTGCTCTTCGTGCACCTGCTGCGGGCATCTTTCCGGCGCATGCACGATGTTGGACATCTAATGCGCGATGCCCCTTTTCCATGTCTGGAAATGTTCCCGTTCCGTGTCGCCCATCCAGGCATTGATCTCCCACAGGTCGGCGACCGGCTGCCGTGTGAACGGCAAGCAATGCAGATAACCGTCGGGGCCGAACTCGGGCGTCATGGTGGAATGCGTTCTGCCGCCGGCTTGCTGTGCCGCCCAGATCGCTTCCCAGTAGCGTTGGTGCGAGGCCAGCGCTGCGGCATATTCCGGCGCAGCCGGATGCGGCACTTGCGGCCCCTGGTCGTAACCGACGCGCGCGTGGATGTGATACGCGTGCTGCGCCACTTCGAGCACGGCATCCCAATCGTCGTCCAGTTGACGTTCCATCACCACCACCCAGTGACTGAAGTCGCAGGTGAGCTTCAGTTCCGGCATCCGGTGCAGGATCTCCAGCGTGATCCATGGGTTGAACAGCGAGCGGCTGCGGTGCGTCTCGAAACTGCACGCGATACCCATGCGCGCCGCGATCTCCTGCGACTCACCGAAGAAACGCACGGACTGCTCCACCGTCCACGCATCACAACCGCCGATCACCGTCACCCATTGCGGATCGAGTTCGCGCCCCAATTGCAACTGACGTTCGACATCAACGATGTGCTGCTGCACCGTGTCATGACGGCGCGGCACATAGTTGCCGCCGGTGACGATCTCCTGGATGTAGGCCAGGCCGTGCTGCTGCAACACATCGCGCAATTCATCGCGCGGCAAGTTGTCGGCGTTGCCTTCCAGTCCGGTAAAGCCTGCGGCTAGCGCCTGACTGGCTGCTTCATGCAGCGCGCCCTGATGCCCCCATAAGGTCTTGAACAGTTGCAGTTCCATGCTCATGCCCCGCGCTGTTGCAGATAGGCGCGCCAACCGCCGAAGCAGGTGATGTCCTGCGCGTCCTGCACCGCATACGGCTCACAGATGAAACCGGTCACGGATGAACCGTCCGCCAGCTGCAACGTCCCGATACCGAGCGGCGCGGGAATCCCGGCCACGAAAGAACCGAACTCGCGGTCTGCCATCTCCCACACTTCCACTTCGATGGCGCTGCCGCCTTGCGCCACGCGCACCATGCCTGGGCGCTGCGGCGGTCCGCCGGGCAGGGCATACAGTTTGTAATCGGGACTGCTGTGCGTGCGCGCGACCAGATGTGCACCGCGACTGGTGAGCTGATGGTTGAGCGGCAGGCCTTCGAGGTGTGCGCCGCACACCGCGACACGGACTCTGCCGACAGCCAATTGTTTTGCGATGAAATCAGGAGAGGCGTCATTCCGGCGCAGGCCGGAATCCAGATGATTCAAATGAGTCTGCGCAAGCGGTTCAACTCCTTGGTTTTGTCCGCTTTGCGGAATATCTTCTTTGACTGGATTCCGGCCTGCGCCGGAATGACGGTTTGTAATGCCAAGCAATCGATCCGCCAGATGCAGCAGCGGCACGTCCTGATGCGCGGGTGCCACCAGCGTGATGCCGAATGGCAGACCATCCTGCTGAAAACCTGCGGGAACCGCGACCGCCGCGCAGTCCAGCAGGTTCATGAAGTTGGTGTAGTACCCAAGGTTCGCGTTGAGCTTGATCGGATTGGCTTCCATCTCGGCGATGCGATAGAGGGTGCCTGCGGTCGGCGTCAGCAGACAGTCGATCTTGCCCCACGTCGATGCGGCTTTCGCCCGCAAGGCTTCCAGTCTGTAGATGGCCTCGAACGTGTCGGCGGCGGAGAATTTCTTCGCGCCTGCAATGATCTCCCGCACCACCGGATGGATCGTGTCGGGATGCGTATCGAAGAACGCGCGGATAGCGGCATAGCGTTCCGCCACCCATGGCCCTTCGTACAACAGGCGCGCCGCGTCCAGGAAAGGCTGGAAATCGATCTCCACCTTCTGCCCGCCGATGGCCTCCATCGCCGCGACACTTTCCTGGAACAGCAGCGCCGCATCCTGATTACCGAAGAACTGCAATTGATCGACACGCGGCACACCAAAGCGGAAGGACGTAGCACCGCCGAAATCGAAACCATAGGTGAGCGCCTGACGGGAATACGCATCTTCATCATCGTGCCCAGTCGCGACCGACAACACGCTGGCGGCGTCCACCGTGTCCAGCGCGAAGATGGACACGCAATCCAGCGAGCGACAGGCCGGCACCACACCGCGTGTGGAGAGCCGGCCGCGCGTGGGTTTCACGCCGACCAGGTTGTTGAACGCGGCCGGCACGCGGCCGGAACCGGCTGTATCGGTGCCAAGGCTGAAGCTCACCTGACCTAAAGCAACCGCCACCGCCGAACCCGAACTGGAGCCGCCCGAGATGTATTCGGGATCGTAGGCGTTACGACAGGCGCCATAGGGCGAGCGCGTGCCGTTCAGCCCAGTGGCGAACTGATCCAGATTGGTCTTGCCGATGGGGATCGCGCCCGCTTCGATGAGCAGGCGCACCACCGTGGCATGGCGTTGCGGCTGGTAGGTGTATTCGGCACAGCCCGCCGTGGTCGGCACGCCAGCCAGATCGATGTTGTCCTTGATCGCGAACGGGATGCCGTACAGCGGCAGCGCTGCGGGGTCTTTGTCCGCCAGCGCGGCCACATACTTCTCGATCTCCTCCAGCGGCAGGCGATGGATCCACACATGGTGCGGGTCGTCGCCGATGCGCGCGACGATGTCCCGCATCACGTCGAGCGGACACAATTCGCCCGCCAGATAGCGACGGCGCAGGGTGGCGATGTGCAGATCAGACTTCATCTCTCACGCCTCGCCCTGGATCACCAGCAGATCCTGCCCAGCCGCGACCTGCCCGCCGGTGCGGCAACTCATCTGGATCACCTCGCCATCGCACGGTGCGACCACGGCGATCTCCATCTTCATCGACTCGATCACCACCAGCGTGTCGCCCGCCTTGACCTTGCTGCCCACCTCGGCCGGGATTGCCCACACGTTGCCGGCGACATGCGCCGCCACCGCGCGGCTGCCCGGCGGCAGGTCGAGCTCGCTGTCCGCACCGGCTTCCGCTACGCTGCTGTCGCTCGCGTATTCGGCCTGACCGTTGGCTTTCCACATCTCGCGCTCGGCGGCGAACGCGGCGCGTTGCGTGTCGCGGAACGCACTGATCTCTTTGTCGTTGTCTCGCAGATACTGGTTGTAGTCCTTGAGGCTGAAGGTGCTCTCTTCGACCTTGAGCTGGAAGCGGCCTGCCACGAAATCCTCGCGCATCTTGAGCAGTTCCTGCTCCGACACCGGATAGAAGCGGATCTGGTCGAAGAAGCGCAGCAGCCACGGTTTGCCATCCTTGAAATCGGCGGTCTGCTTGTAGCGGTTCCACATCTGCACGGTGCGGCCGACGAACTGGTAGCCGCCGGGGCCTTCCATGCCGTACACACACATGTAGGCACCGCCGATGCCGACCGCGTTCTCCGGCGTCCAGGTGCGCGCCGGGTTGTATTTGGTGGTGACCAGACGGTGGCGCGGATCGAGCGGGGTCGCCACCGGCGCACCGAGATACACGTCGCCCAGACCCATCACCAGATAGCTGGCCTCGAACACGATGTTCTTCACCGTCTCGATATCTTCGATGCCGTTGATGCGGCGGATGAACTCGATGTTGCTCGGGCACCAGGGCGCATCCTTGCGCACCGACTGCATGTATTTCTCGATCGCCAGTTTGGTGGAAGGGTCGTCCCACGACAGCGGCAGATGCACGATGCGGGTCGGCACGCGCATGTCGTCTATCGGCGGCAGTTGCTTCTCGGCCTTGACCAGCAGCTTCACCAGCGCATCGCGCGCCAGCACACGGCTGTCGAAATGGATCTGCAGCGAGCGTATGCCCGGCGTGAGGTCGAGGATGCCCGGCAACTTGCCGTCGTTCACCTCAGCCTGTACCCACTCCATCAGCGCATGCACGCGGAAGCGCAGGTTGAGGTCGAGCACCAGTGGTCCGTATTCGACCAGCAGGTTGCGGTCGCCCGACTGGCGATACACCACCTGCACCTGTTCGCCCTTGGCCGGGAGGGTATGCACGATGGGGCTGCCCATTTTCTGCGCAGCGGGATAGTCGTCCAGCTTCTGCGGCAATTGCAGTTGCGCGATAGTCTCGTCCTGCAATCGCTCCAGATGGTTGGCCTGTTCCAGCGACATATAGCGGAAGCGCACGCTGTCGCCCGGACGCAACTGCCCCATCTTCCACAGCTCGGCCTGCACGATGGTCACCGGGCACACGAAGCCGCCCAGGCTGGGGCCGTCCGGCCCGAGGATGACCGGCATGTCGCCGGTGAAATCCACTGCGCCGATGGCATAGGCGTTGTCGTGGATGTTGGACGGATGCAGTCCCGCCTCGCCGCCGTCCTGGCGCGCCCATTCCGGCTTGGGGCCGATCAGGCGCACGCCGGTGCGGCTGGAGTTGTAGTGCACTTCCCAGTCGGTGGCGAAGAAGGTCGCTATGTCGGCCGGCGTGAAGAAGTCCGGTGCACCGTGCGGGCCGTACAACACACCGATCTCCCATTGCTTGCTGTAGCTCGGCAGCAGGTCGGACGGCAGCGCGCGCGCGACATACGATTCAGTCGGTGTACCCAGATGCAGCACGTCGCCAACGCGCAGGGTGCGCCCGCCGTGGCCGCCGAACTGGCCCAGCGTGAAGGTGGACTTGCTGCCCAGATAATCCGGCACATCGAAACCGCCCGCCACCGCCAGATAAGTGCGGCAACCGCCCCCTTCGACTGCGCCCATGCGCAGCACGCTGCCTGCCTTCACCGCATGGCTGCGCCAGAATTTCAGCGGCTTGCCATCCAGTTCGGCTTTCATCGCCGCGCCGGTCAGCGCGATCACGGTGTCGCGGTTGAACTTCAGCGTCGGCCCCGACACGGTCAGTTCCAGTCCGGCTGCCTCTGCGGCATTGCCCACCAGTTGGTTGCTCAGGCGGAACGCCAGCGCGTCCATCGGGCCGGACGGCGGCACGCCGATGTTCCAGTAACCGAGACGGCCGGGATGGTCCTGGATGCTGCTCTGTACGCCAGGCTCCAGTACATCGAGGGTGCTCGGCCGGTAGTGGAACCCGTTCAGGTAACGCGTGGTCTGGCGACCTTCGCTGAACACAGCATCAGCCACGATCTGGCGCAGGTAATCGAGGTTGGTCTCGATGCCGTCCACGCGCGTTTCGGCCAGCGCCGTGCGCATCTGCTCCAGCGCGGATTCGCGATTCATTCCCTTGACGATGACCTTGGCGATCATCGGGTCGTAGTAGGGCGGCACTTCGTTGCCGCGCTCCACCCAGGTCTCGTTGCGCGCTGCGGTCGAGAATTCCACGCCGCTCAGCACACCGCTGGACGGCTGGAAGTTCTTGTTCGGATCTTCCGCATACAGGCGCACCTGGATGGAAGCGCCCTTGGGCTTGATCGCTATGCTGTCCAGCGCGGGCAGTTCACCGGCGGCCTGCAACACCATCCACTCCACCAGATCGACGCCGGTCACTTCTTCGGTGACGCCATGCTCGACCTGCAGCCGCGTGTTCACTTCGAGGAAGTAGAACTCGCCGCTGAGTGCATCGAACACGAACTCCACCGTGCCTGCCGACTGGTAACCGACGGCCTTGCCCAGTCGCACGGCGGTCTCCAGCAGATGCTGTCTGACTTCCGGCGTGAGGTTGGGCGCGGGCGTTTCTTCGATCACTTTCTGGTTGCGGCGCTGCACCGAACAGTCGCGTTCGCCCAGCGCGATCACGTTGCCCTTGCCGTCGCCGAACAATTGCACCTCGATATGGCGCGCCTGCTCGACGTACTTTTCCAGATAGATGCCCGCGTCCTTGAAATTGGCGCGCGCCAGACGTTCCACGGACTGGAAGGCCTCGTTCAGTTCATCCGCACTCCAGCACAGACGCATGCCGATGCCGCCGCCGCCGGCCGTGCTTTTCAGCATCACCGGATAGCCGATGCGCGAGGCTTCGGCATGCGCATGGCCGACGTCGGTCAGCAGTCCGCTGCCCGGCAGCAGCGGCACGCCGTTCTGTTCGGCCAGTTCGCGCGCGGTGTGCTTCAGACCGAAGCGGCGCATCTGTTCCGGCGTCGGGCCGATGAACACCACGCCCGCTTGTGCGCACTGTTCGGCGAAAGCAGCGTTCTCGGACAGGAAACCGTATCCGGGATGGATGGCCTGTGCGCCGGTACTGCGCGCGACTTCGAGGATGTGTTCGCCGCGCAGGTAACTGTCGGCAGCAGCCGCAGTGCCGATGCACACGGCCTCGTCCGCCATCTGCACATGCAGCGAGCGGGCATCGGCCTCGGAATAGACCGCGACGGAACGCACGCCCATCTTCTTCAGGGTGCGGATGATGCGGCAGGCGATCGCGCCGCGATTGGCTATCAATACTTTATCGAACATGTTTCTTCACCTGTGTCGCAGGTCGTCCTGCGGATTGGTCATGCACCCGGTCGTCCGGGTGTGCGGGTTCATTGCGCGACGGCATCCCAGATCAGCAGCTGCACCGGCGTCGGGTTGTAGGCGTTGCACGGGTTGTTCAGTTGCGGGCAGTTGGAGATCAGCACCATCACGTCCATCTCGGCGCGCATCTCGACATACTTGCCGGGCGCGGAGATGCCGTCGGCGAAGGTCAGTTCGCCCGCCGGCGTCACCGGCACGTTCATGAAGAAGTTCACGTTGGCGGTGAGGTCGCGCTTGTCCATCCCGCAGCCGCAATGCCCCAGTGCGTGCAGGAAACTGTCACGGCAGCTGTGCATGTATTTCTTGTCGAGGGCGTAACGCACGGAATTGCTTTCCGCCGCGCAGGCGCCGCCCAGCGTGTCGTGCCGGCCGCAGGTGTCGGCGACGAGGGTCATCAGCACATTGCCTTCGCTGGACAGCAACTTGGTTCCGGCGGTCAGATAGAGGTTGCCCTGCGCGCGGATGGTGTCCACCGCGCTGTAACGTTCTTCGGGATCGCGGGCGTTGTAGAACAGGGTATCCACGGCCTGGTTGCCTTCCAGATCGAGGATGCGGAAGGTCTGGCCGCGCTTCACTTCGTGCAGCCAGGATTCGCCCGCCGGCAACACGTGGTCGTAACTGGCTTGCTCGGGTTTCAGTTTGCTTTCGACGATGCTCATGTTCTCTCCTGCGCTCAACGGAACAGACGTTCGGTATTGTGGAAGCCGCGCACGTTCTCGGGACGGAAGTTGCGGCAGATGTCCTGTTCGTCCGGCGTACCGCAGCGCCATGCCTGCAGCAGCAGCGGCTTGGGGGCGTACTCGGGATTCGGGTCCAGCGGATGCTGGGTGGCCGACAGCACCACCAGCACGTTCATCTCGAAACGCAGTTCGACGAACGCACCTGCCTTTGTGTGGTTCGCCGCGAAGTGCAGTCCGCCGTTCTCGTCGCCGCTCACCTTGCTGAAGAAATTCACGTTGGGCACGATGTCGCGCTTGCCCAGTCCCCACTTGCCCAGCTCGATCAGCATGCTGTCGCGCGCATTGCGGTGCATGGCGTTGCGCGCCTGCTGGTAGTCGGCCTTGCCGTATCTCTGCTCGACCAGCGCGGCATTGCTCATGCCGCCGATGGGGTCGTGCCAGCCGACACTGTCGCCGATCACTGAGGCCAGCACCCGCCCCATGTCGGAATACAACACGAAGCCGGTGGTGAGGTGCGCGGTGTGCTGCGCCTTCAGCGTGTCCGGCATGTTGTAGCGTTCCAGCTTCTCTTCCTGGTTATAGAACAGCGCGGAAAGGTTGGCGCCGCCTTCCACGTCGGTGATGCGCAGTGCGGTGCCGCGCTTCATCACGAAGGAACAGTGGCCGCCGCCGGGCACGGTCTCCTCCCAGATCAGCTTGTCTTTGGAAAATGCCTCGCTCATGTCTCGCTCCTCATTGCATGTCGTTCTGTTGTGCGGCCTGCCGGGTCATGCGCTCCAGTAGTTCGTGATCGGTGCGCATGCCGGCGGTCTCGCGGATGCGGGTCAGGATGGCTTTCTTCTGCTGCAGGAAACCGGGTTCCAGCTTCATGTCCTGGTCGCGCTGCGCGGGCAGGTCGACGTCGCAGATGCTGTCGATGCGCCCCGGACGCGGCGCCATCACCACCACGCGCTGCCCCAGATAGATGGCCTCTTCAACGTCGTGGGTGACGAACACGATGGTGGTCTTTTCCAGTTTGGAGACATGCAGGATCAGGTCGTGCATCACTTCGCGCGTCTGTGCATCGAGCGCGCCGAACGGCTCATCCATCAGCAATATCTGTGGACGCGGCAGCAGGGCGCGCGCGATGGCGACGCGCTGCTGCATGCCGCCGGAAAGCTGGTTGGGATAGGCCTCGCGCACATGGCCCAACCCCATCAGGTCGATCAGTGCGTCGGCACGTCCGGAGGCGACTTCGACATCCGACGAAGTGATGTCTTCGCGGCCTGCGCGCAACAGGCGGCTGAACTTGATGTTCTCCGTCACGGTCATCCACGGGTACAGGCTGTAGTGCTGGAACACCATGGCCCGGTCCACGCCGGGGCCGTCGATGTCCGCGCCATCCACCTGGATGCTGCCGGAGGACAGGCGCTCCAGTCCGCCGATGCAGCGCAGCAGCGTGGATTTGCCGCAACCCGAGGCGCCGACGAAGGTGACGAACTCGTTGCTGCCGATATCGAGGTTGACCTCCTGCAGGGCGACGATGGACTTCTCGCCGCTGCCGAAGGTCTTGTGTGCTGCCTGTATGCTGATCTTGGTCGTCATCGTTCGCCTTATTTCTTGTACAACCAGGGGAAGTTCTTGCGATGCAGCCAGCGGAACAACTGATCGATGGTCAGACCGATGAGGCCGATGAGGATGATCCCGGCGAAGATCTTGTCGGTCTGCATGAAGCGCTGTGCGCGCAGGATGGAATAGCCGAGGCCTGAATTGGCAGCCACCAGCTCGGCCACCACCAGATAGGTCCACGCCCAGCCCATGGTCACGCGCAAGGTATCGAGCAAGGCCGGTTTTGCAGATGGCACGATCACCAGCTTCACGATCTCGCCACGGTTCGCGCCCATGGTCTGCGCCGCTTCGATCTGCGTGATGGGCACGCGGCGCACGTCCTCCGCCACCATCAGCACCATCTGGAAGAAAGTGCCGATGAAGATGATGGCGATCTTGGAACTCTCGTCGATACCGACCCACAACATCACCAGCGGGATGAAAGCAACGGCCGGCATGTAACGGATGAAATCGGTGAGCGGCTCCAGCATGGCCTGCACCGGACGGTAGGTGCCGATCATCAAACCGATGGGAATGGCGAGTACGGCCGAGATGCTGAAGCCGGCCAGCACGCGATAGGTGCTGATCCAGATGTCATACGACAGATCATCTTCCACGAACCAGGTATAAGTGCGCGACAGCACCTGCATCGGTCCCGGCATGAACACGGCATCCATCCAGCCGCTGACCGAAAGCCCCCACCAACCGGCGAGCGGCACCAGCATGCCGAACAGCGCGAACAGCAGATAGGTGCGGCGGCTCAACTCCCCGCGTATCACCCACATGCTGCCCCACCCGGCGAGAATCTTGTTACGTGACGACATGACACTCTCCTGAAAAAAAAACAAAGCCCGGGAGGGTGCCGACCGCAACGTGGTCACATCCTCCCGGGCTTTTATCCCTCCGTGGAGCCTTGTCTCCGACAAGGCCGAGCACTCTCGGACCAGACATCGCCGTGACACAACCCGGCAATCGGAACCCTAGTGCTCACAAGTGACTGATCGACATGATCAGCACCCTCGATGGCTATACAGCAGGATGCGTGCCAGCTGTTTCATGCTTGTAGATACAGCGGGTTACGTCAAAGCGGGATTGGAGGTTGCCTGATTGCAGTGCATGGAGAGGGGGGGCGCACCAGAAGTGGGCGTGGCATGTTCTATATATGGGAGGAGGGGTTGCGGGTAGTGCGTAGCGATATCTATCAATCAGAGTCAAAACCGTCGGGGGTTGCCCGACAGCAAGCTACTTTCTGTTGCTTCGCCAAAAGAAAGTAGCCAAAGAAAAGGCGACCCCGGTTTGCCGCCCCTTCGGGGTTCCCTGCGTTGCTCGAACGGCCGGGCCTCCTCATAAACTCGCACGATCCGCTACGCGGCCACGTGCTCAAACATATTCGTCGGACTACCCCCGTCCGTCCTGCGCTACTCGGCGGCGCACAGGGGATGAAAAAGCAAAAGTCAAAATCACATGGTGGGCAGCAAGCTGCCCACCATATTCAAAACAAGTCGGCTCCGGTACATTGGAGCCCATGTCAAGCGTTGAGCATCAGCAATTAACATCGGGAGAGCACAAACATGGTTCAAGGCAATGTAAATCCTGCAGTAGGAAATTGGAGAGTGATCTTGCGGTTCTCTCTTGATTACGATAAATCCTCAGCAGTAAGGAATGCCATAGTCCCCGTTCTGAAACAATGTGGCATTAAACGGAACGTTAAAACTGGCACTTGGGAATCAGCAGTTCCTCATTGCACACCGACCGCTGCTGCAACTCAACTTGGCTATGTTCTTAAAATGCTTTCAACACCCCAAGCATCAGTTAATGGCGCTGGTCCCCATGCACAGCTAGACCATTTTTGGCTGTATGTTGAGAGGATTAAATAACTTGACGATTTCCGGCCCAACCAATCATTCAAGCGGAATCGCGCAATAGCGCGCAGCCCCTTAATTCAAACATTAGGTGCAACGTGCCCTGGTCTCTCGATTATCAACCGCCCAAAGAGCCCGCGCTCCTAGACCAATTATTTTTGGCCGCAGGGAAGGCCCTTTATTTAGCCAGTTCATTCGAGGCCAAATGTCAGCTCTTGCTTCGTATTATGAAAATTGTTCGACATTATGAGAGTACGGGTGATACATCAGCTACTTCTAAGTTGGCGAAAGTTCTTAAAGAGAAAATGCTCGGCCCAACGATCATGGAACTGAACACCATAGCCACGCTAACTGAAAAGGATCTGGCCATATTTCAACGCGGGAAGGATGCAAGAAATTACATTGCTCACGAAAGTACGCAGCTTGGACCACTATCCTCGACGTCAGCAAAATCTATCCATGAAAAGCTCATTCGGCTTCGAGTGGAGCTTGAGGCTTTAGCTATGGCGGATAATCTTATTTCTGTTTGGCTGTACGAAATTGATGAAAAAGAGCCTGCGCCAAGGGGAATTCAAAGTGCTTATCACGAGTGGGTGTTTCAATGGGTCTTCGAGGGAGCCTACGGCACCTAACCCTGCGCCCCCAATGTACTGAAGTCGAATTGTTTGAGCATGGTGGGCAGCTTGCTGCCCACCATGCGATTTTGACTTTCGTTTTTCCTCCCCTGTGCGCCGCCGAGTAGCGCAGGCTGGTCAGGGGATGTCGGCGAGGACTGTCTGAGCGCGCAGCGCGAGTTCCGCAGCCGCCTGAACAGTCGACAACAAGCCGCACAGCGGATTGTTGCGGCGAAGACTAACCTTCAGGTTATGTCGTAGCCAACAACGCAGGGAACCCCGAAGGGGCGGCAAACCGGGGGCGCCCTCTTTTGGTTACTTTTCTCGGCAAGACGAGAAAAGTGACTTGCTGTCGGGCCGCGTGGTTGTTGGGGCTTTAGCCCCTTACAACCACGGCGTACCCCTTGCGGGTGCAACCCCCGACGGTGTTGTCTTTGGTTTTGAAGTTAGGCGAATAAACCTAAAGTGCTCCCCCACCCTAGCCCTCCCCCGTAGGGAGAGGGAACTAGAAACAAACCTACCCGCCCCCATACGTATCCGGCACCGTACTCCTGGAAAACCCGCTCCTTGAGAACACACTCCGCGAGAACACCCTCGACTGCGACATGTAGTTCGACAGTTCCTTCTGCGTGTTCATACTGAAGCCGCGGTACAAGTCCATGTCGTAGTCGCTCTGTTCGATCAGCTGGATCGCCCTGGCGAGGTCGGCGATGAATTCGTCCCAATTCGCGTAGCGCTGTGCCGGGTCTTTCTGCATGGCGCGTTCGACCACGTCGGTGAGCACCTTGGGCAGGGCCTTGCGCCAGGTGTCGATGGGGATGATGGGGAAGTTCAGGATGGCGATGCGGGCGTCGAACTGGTTGTCGGCCTCGAAGCTGTGGTGGCCGGTGAGCAGGCGATACAGCACCGCACCCAGCGAGTAGATGTCGGAGCGCGCATCCAGCGCTTCGCCTTCCAGTTGTTCCGGCGACATATAGGCCAGGCTGCCAGCCACCACGGCACCCATCTCGCTGACCGGGATGGCACAGCCGAAGTCGGCGAGTTTGGCCACGCCGTTGGGCATGAGGATGATGTTGCCGGGTTTCACGTCGCGGTGCACCACGCCCATCTCGGCGGCGTATTTCAGTGCTTCGGCCACCTGGGCGGTGACGGAGAGCACCTTGTCCAATGGCAACAGGTTCTCCACTTTGTCATGCCGGTCCAGCGGTTTGCCGTTGATGTATTCCATCACCAGGTAGGCGCCGCTCGGTTCGTCCAGATCGGCATCCAGCACGCGCACGATGTTGCGGTGCTGCATCTTGCGTCCAAGCTCGACCTCGGCGGTGAACATGGCCTTGTGCAGCGGGCTTTGGCTGGCCTTGCGCAACTGCTTGAGCGCGACCGAGGCGTAGGAGCCGTCGCGCAAGGCGAGATAGACGTTGGAAGTGGCGCCCTCGCCGAGTTCGCGCACGATGGAATAGGGGCCGATGCGTAGGGTGTTCGGGCTCACGGCTGGATGTCTGGGCAGCGCATGCTAAAGGATAAGCGACAGCGCCATAGAGTGGCTACGCCGGCATTTAGTTTCCTCGCCGTCCGACCGCTGCCACGGATCACCTGGCCCGCCACAGGCCAGTGGCCTCAGCGGAACACGATGGTCTTGTTGCCGCACACCAACACGCGGTCTTCCACATGGAAGCGCAAGCCGCGCGACAGCACGGTCTTCTCGATGTCGCGCCCGTAGCGCACCAGGTCGTCCACGGTGTCGCCATGGTCGATGCGCACGGTGTCTTGCTCGATGATGGGGCCGGCGTCCAGCTCGTCGGTGACGTAGTGGCAGGTGGCGCCGATCAGCTTCACGCCACGCTGGTAGGCCTGGTGATAAGGCTTGGCGCCGACGAAGGAGGGCAGGAAGCTGTGGTGGATGTTGATGACGCGGCCGGGGAAGCGCTGGCACATCCACGGCGGCAGGATCTGCATGAAGCGCGCCAGCACCATGGTGTCGCCACGATATTCCTCGAACAGCGCAGCGATGCGCTGGAACGCGGCTTCCTTTGATGCTGGATCGTTACCTGGCATGTCCACATGCAGGTAGGGGATGCCATGCCATTCGACGAAGCTGCGCAGGTCCTCGTGGTTGGAGATCACGCAAGGGATGTCCACCTGCAACTCGCCGCTGCGCCAGCGATGCAGCAGGTCATCCAGGCAATGGTCCTGCTTGCTCACCAGCACCACCAGGCGCTTCTTGATGGCCGAGTCGGTCAACTGCCAGCTCATGCCGAATTCATCCGCCAGGGCTTTGAACTTGTCGCGGAAGGTCGGCGCATCGAACGGCAGCGAATCGGCGCGGATCTCCTGGCGCATGAAGAAACGCTGCGCCTCCTGCTCGGTGTGGTAGCTCGCCTCGACGATGAAACCGCCATGCTCGGCGATGAAACCGGTGACGGCCGCGATGATGCCGGAACGGTCCGGACAGGAGATGGTGAGGGTGTAGCGACGCAAACTGTTCATGACTGATGCTCCGATGGTCTGGCGCGGATTCTAGCGGATATGGCGGTGTGACGCGTTCAGGAAACTTCCGGCTTGGGCTGGAACGCCTGGCACGGCTGGCCGGACGCTTCCAGCACGTCCAGCATCGGCAGGCGCTGGCTCTTGAAATCCATGGCGCGGCAGCCGTAGCGGAAGCGCGCATCCCAGGTGATGTAGAAATGGCGGCAGCTGTTGCAATGGGGGGCAACGCCCGCCGGCCCGTCAACGCTCGCCATCACCCACCTGTCCGCCGGTGACCACCCGGTTGCGTCCGCCGGCTTTGGCCTGATACAGCGCGCGATCCGCCGCGTTGAGCAGGATGTCAAGGTTGGTCTGCTGTACGCGTTGGGTGGTGACGCCGATCGATATCGTTAAGCGCTGCGGCAGACCGGTTTCGAACACCACGGTCGCCTGTTCGACCGCGAGACGCAGACGCTCGGCGACTTCCTGCGCTTCGTCCAGGTCGGTTTCCGGCAACAGCACGGCGAACTCTTCGCCGCCGACACGGCCGAGGATATCTACGGAACGCAAGGTGTCGCGCATGATGGCCGCCAGCTTCTGCAACACCGTGTCGCCGGCCTTGTGGCCGTAGGTGTCGTTGAACTGCTTGAAGTGGTCGATATCGAGCATGAACACCGAGAGCTGATGGCCATGGCGCTGCGCACGCGCCAGTTCGATCTCGCCCAGCTCCATGAAGTGGCGGCGGTTGTTCAGGCCGGTCAGGTAATCCAGATGGGCCTGTCGTTCGAAGCGTTCTTCCATCGCCTTGCGTTCGGTGATGTCGGTGGAGATGCCGCACAGTCCCCAGATGCGGGAATGATCGCCGTCCTCGTAGATCGGCGTCTTGATCTCCCAGTACACCCGCCGCTGACCGTCCGCTATGTCCACCACCACTTCTTCGGCGGTGTCTTCGCCATGTTCCAGTACGCGCGTATCGATGGCCTGCAGACGCGCCACGGCTTCCGGCGGAAAGAAACGCGTGTCGGAGCTGCCGGCCAATTCTGCAGCGCTGCAACCGAACAGCTCCAGCGTCGGCTTGTTGGCATACACATATTGCCGCTGGCGGTCCTTCATGTAGATGTAGGTGGGGATGCGGTCGAGCGCGAAGCTGAAGCGTTCCGCCTGCTCACGCGCCTGTGCGGCCTGTCGTTCCAGACGATGCTGGCGACGCTGGTAGGCATACATGCCCAGGAGGGAAACCGTCGCCACCGCCACCAGCAACAACGCCTGGATGAACACGTTCTGGCGCCAGGGCTGGTAGAGCACATCGAGGTCGCGACTGACACCCACCAGCAAGGGGATATCCATATGCAGTGTCGGTGGCGCCACGGTACGCACCGCGATCAGGCGCGTCTGGCCCGTGGCATGCGCCAGGCCGCTCATCACGCTGGCCTGCTTGCCGCTGTTGCGATGACGGCTGAAGAATGAATCCGGTTGCGTGATGTTGGCGCCCTGTACCGCTTCGCGTTGTGGCCACATCAGGAACAGCACCCCGCTGCCATGGGCGATGGCATCCCACATGTCCGGTGCATACAGCACCGAATCCATCAGACTGCGGAAGTAGTCGGGATCGAGGGTGGCCGTGACGATACCGCGGAACTCGCCTCGCGGACCAACGATCGCGCGCGTGACATTGATGGCATAGACACCGAGGATGGTCTGGAACGGCGGCGAGACATACAGGGTGGCTGGCTCGGGGTGCGCCTGCACCAGTTTAAAGTAGTCGCGATAGCGCAGATCGGCACCGATCAGATCGGCGCGGTTGGAGGCGACCAGGCGGCCTTGGGCATCGATGATATTGAGGGTGCGGATGCCCGGCATCAGGCGTGCCAGCATCTCGAAATGGGTGCGCAACTCGGGCGTCACCGCATAGCGCTGGTTGCGCGCGAACTCGTCGCGCAATCCTTCCAGCGCCAGGTTGGCGGTGGTCAGGCGGTTTTCCATGTTCTCGGCGATGACCCGCGCCTGCGTCAACAGGCGCTCCTGCTCGCGCCGTTCCAGATTCGCATGTTCCCGATAGAGGTTCACTCCGGCGAAGCCGGCCAGCAACAGCAGGAACGACCCCAGCAGCCACCAGCGTGCGGCAGGAATGTGCAATCTCGATCTCGCTTGGGTCATGGCGGTATCCTCGAATGTGCGCAGGATTGTACGCCGGCCGCCGCCAAAGCGCGCGTCAGCGATACTCGGGAGGTAAAGGCTGCACGGCCACTGCCTTGCCCCATAACAGCGACATGATGCGCGTGGCGCGCTCGGTCTCGCCGCTGCTATGGAAGGACTCGGCAGGAACGCCGGCGCCAGCCGCAGCCGGCAGTTCGCTGTCGATGCGCCGCTTCAGCTCACGTGCCACGGCAGCGCCGGTATCGATCAGCACGATATCCTCGCCCACCACCTCGCGGATCAGCGGCGCCAGGAAAGGGTAGTGGGTACAGCCGAGCACCAGCGTATCCGCGCCCTGTTGCAGCAGCGGCTCGGTATAGCGTTCGATCAGGCGACGCGCTTCGATACTGCGCAGATCGCCGCGCTCGACCACTTCCACCAGGCCGGGGCAACCCTGGGCGACGAACTTCACGTTGCCGGCATATTTCTCCAGCAGGGCGGCGAAGCGGGCGCTCTCCAGAGTACCCACGGTGGCCAGCACCCCGACCACGCCGCTGCGCGTGGCCGCCGCTGCCGGTTTCACCGCCGGCTCCATGGCCACGATGGGCAGCCCCGGATGCGTGTCGCGCAAGGGACCGGCGGCGGCGGCGGTGGCAGTGTTACAGGCGATGACGATGGCCTGTGCGCCCTGTTGCAGCAGGAAGCGCGTCAGCGCCTGCGAACGGGCTTCGATGTAGGCCGGGGATTTGTCGCCGTAGGGCACGTGGCCGGAATCGGCCACGTAGATCAAGTGTGCATCGGGCAGGGTGGCGCGGATGTGGTGCAGCACCGAGAGGCCACCCACGCCGGAATCGAATACGCCGATGGTGCGAACGCCCTGCGGCATGGTTGGCTCGCGTCAGTTCTCGTCCACACCCTGCGAGTGCAGGTATTCTTCGTAGGTGCCGTGGTAATCGGTCACGCCACGCTCGGAGATCTCGATGATGCGGGTAGCGAGGGAGCTGACGAACTCGCGGTCATGGCTGACGAACACCAGCGTGCCCTTGAACTCCAGCAGCGCGGTGTTGAGCGCCTCGATGGATTCCATGTCCATGTGGTTGGTCGGCTCGTCCATCAGCAGCACGTTGGGGCGTTGCAGCATCAGCTTGCCGAACAGCATGCGGCCTTTCTCGCCGCCGGACAGCACCTTGACGTGCTTCTTCACTTCGTCGCCGCCGAACAGCAGACGGCCCAGCGTGCCGCGCACCACCTGGTCGTCGTCGTTCTCGCCGCGCCAGTCGGTCATCCAGTCGGTGAGAGTCTTGTTGTTGGCGAATTCGTATTCGTGGTCCTGCGCGTAGTAGCCGACATTGGCCTTCTCCGCCCATTTCACGGTGCCGGTATCCGGCTCCAGGTCGCCGGCGAGGATGCGCAGCAGCGTGGATTTACCGATGCCGTTGGGGCCGATGATGGCCACCTTCTCGCCCGCCTCGATGCGGAAGTTGACGTTGGAGAACAGCATGCGGTCGAAACCCTTGGCCATCTTCTGCACTTCGACGGCGGTGCGGTGCAGTTTTTCGCGGTCGTCGAACTCATAGCGGATGAACGGGTACTGGCGGCTGGACGGCTTGAATTCCTCGATCTTGATCTTGTCGATCTGGCGCGCACGCGAGGTGGCCTGACGGGCCTTGGAAGCGTTGGCCGAGAAGCGCGCCACGAAAGCGCGCAATTCGGCGATCTTCTCCTTGGCCTTGGCGTTGTCCGCCGCCTGGCGTTCGCGCGCCTGGGTGGAGGCCAGCATGTAGTCGTCGTAGTTGCCCGGATAGATGGTGATCTTGCCGTAGTCCAGGTCGGCCATGTGGGTGCACACGCTGTTCAGGAAGTGGCGGTCGTGCGAGATGATGACCATGGTGGAGTTGCGCTCGTTCAGCACATGCTCCAGCCAGCGGATGGTGTTGATGTCCAGGTTGTTGGTCGGTTCGTCCAGCAGCAGGATGTCCGGATTGGAGAACAGCGCCTGCGCCAGCAACACGCGCACCTTGAAGCCGGGGGCCACCGCGCTCATCGGGCCGTTGTGCAGGTCGATGGCGATGCCCACCCCGTGCAGCAACTCACCGGCACGCGCCTCGGCGGTGTAACCGTCGAACTCGGCGAAGGTGGCCTCCAGGTCGGCGGCGCGCATGTAGTCCTCTTCCGACGCATCGGGGTTGGCGTAGATCGCATCGCGCTCGGACATCGCCGCCCACATCTCGGCATGCCCCATCATCACCACGTCCAGCACGCGCACATCCTCGTAGGCGAACTGGTCCTGGCGCAGCTTGCCGAGACGCTCGCCGCGATCCAGCATGACCTCGCCCGAGGTCTGCGCCAGATCACCGCCCAGGATCTTCATGAAAGTGGATTTACCGCAGCCGTTGGCGCCGATGAGGCCGTAGCGGTTGCCCTCGCCGAACTTGACGGAGACGTTCTCGAACAACGGCTTGGCGCCGAACTGCATGGTGATGTTTGCGGTGGAAAGCATGGTGTGGCCTTAAAAAAACAAGGCGCGCATTCTAGCATCCCGGACGCCCTCCTTCCCCGGGTTCAGGGGGTTGGTGCCCCTGCGGCCATCCGCTATCCTGTCGCCAATCCGTTCGCCTGATGAGGCCTGCCATCGTTTCCCGCGCGCTTCGCTCGCTCGCCCGCTGTCTCAGTGGGCTTTTGTTTGCCAGCCTGAGCCTGTGCCTGCCCGCCCAGGCTGGCACGGTGCTCGAACTCACCGAGGCTGAATATGCCCGAGCGGACGGCGCCATGCTTCCGGCAAATGCGGTCTGGACGCCGGTACGCCTGCCCGACCTGTGGAGCGAGAACCACCCCGGTTACGGCGGCGATATCTGGTATCGCCTGCACTTCCGGCTGGACGAGGCGCCGCAGGAAGAGTTCGCGGTGCTCCTGCCGCGCCTGTGCATGAACGCGGCGGTCTATCTCAACGGCACGTTCCTCGGTGACGGCGGCCGTTTCGAGGAGCCGGTGGCACGCAACTGGAACCGGCCGCTGCTGTTCCTCGCCCCGCCCAGCCTGTTGCATCCCGGAGAGAACACGCTGCTGTTGCGCATCAACTCGCCGGTCTATTCCCTGGGCAGCCTGTCCACCGTGCAGGTCGGACCGGAGGATGCGCTGCGCCCGGCCTACGAGGAGAAATTCTTCCTGCGCATCACGCTCAACCAGACCGCCACGCTGATCATCGCCGCGATGGGCGTGTTCATGCTGCTGCTCTGGTGGCAGCGGCGACAGGACACGATGTACGGCCTGTTCGGCCTGTCGGCGCTGGTCTGGGCGTTCAATGCCAGCAACCAGTTCCTGCAGACCATCCCCGTCCCCGCCGCGCTGTGGGAACGCCTGATACAGTCCAGCTTCCAGGTGTTCATCGCCTTGCTGATGCTCTCGCTGCTGCGCTTCCTCGGCCTGCACCACCGGCTGCTCGAAAGGATGCTGTGGCTGCTGATGATCGGCTCGCCGCTCAGTATGCTGTTGCTGCCGGATGCGTGGGTGACCCCCATCTCGCTGCTCTGGCACTTCATGACGCTGGTATGCAGCCTGGCAGTGATCGGCTACCTGCTGCATGCCACGTTCCGCAAACCGCATTTCGACACCTGGCTGCTGACCGGGGCGCTGGCCACCAATATCGTGCTCGCCGCGCATGACCTGATGCAGCAGGCCGCCATCCTGCGCAACGGCGACAGCCACTGGCTGCACTTCGGTGGCCCGCTGTTCTTCCTGGTGGTGGGCGGCATCATGACCCGGCGCTTCGTGCTGGCGCTCAACCAGTTCGAGCGCCTGAATGCGGACCTCGAACACCGTGTACGCGCCAAACAGGCCGAGCTGGAAGCGCAATTCGCCACCGCGCAAAACATCGAGAGACAACGCGCCATGCTGGAAGAGCGCAACCGCATCTACCGCGACCTGCACGACGACATGGGCGCCAAACTGCTGGGGCTGGCGATCTCCGCCGAACGGGCGAACCTCGGCAAGGAGGCCGACCTCGCCCGTTCCGCGCTGCAAGACTTGCGCGACGTGGTGTCGCGCGACATGCATGCCGCGACACCGCTCGCCGACCTGCTCGCCGACTGGCGCATGGAGACCGAACAAAGGGTGCGTGCCGCCGGCCTGCAGCTGGAATGGCACTTCCCCGACCGTGAGGCTGGACGCGATGTCAGCCCGGAGGCCGTGCTTCATCTGACGCGCATCCTGCGCGAAGCAGTGACCAACGTACTGCGTCATGCCCAGGCCAACTGCATCCGCATCGACATGCAACTCGACGGCCGCCATTTTTCGTTCAGCGTCGAGGACGACGGCACCGGCCTGCCGCCCCAGACAGAGCCGCATCGCGGCATGAGCAGCATGCAGGCGCGCGCGGCCGCGCTCGGGGCGGAGATCACCTGGCACAGGCTGGAGCGTGGCTGTCGGGTCGCACTGCGCGTACCGCTGGATCACCTCACAAGGGAAGTCGCCCGGCATGAACCCGCGCTATAGACGTCCCACCTTCCTGCTGCTCCTGCTCTGGTTCGCCACCCTTGGGCTATGTGCCGCTGCGGCATGGTCCGCCATGCAGCAATCCTGGCTGGCGCTGCGGCTGGTCGCCGTGGACGGCAAGGTGCTGCTCGCCAGCGACACGCAGGGACGCATCCCGCAAGGGGCGGAGGTGCTGCGCCTCACGGGTGCGGATGGCACCGTATTCGACCTGCATGCTTCAGACCTGCTCGACAACACCGACACCTTCCCCAGTTATGCGCACAAGGAAGAGTTCTTCGCCCGGCAGGACACGTTACACGCGATCCAGGAGTCGGGCACGGTGCACCTGACCTGGCGCGCAGCGGACGGGCAAGCGCAAACCACCGCCATCACGCCGCAGGCGCGCATGCTGTCCAGCCTGTCGTCGATGTTCTGGTTCACGCTGGCTGTCGCCAGCCTGTGCCTGCTCATCGCCTGCTGGGTGTTCCTGCTGCGCCCGCAGGAGCGGGATACGCGCATCTTCGCGCTCACCGGCCTGACGCTGTTCGCGGGCTGCATCACCTCGGCCTTGCTCAGCGAACGGGCGCTGGCGCTGGATGCGTGGCGGCTGGAACTGCTGGATACCGGCAATGCGCTGGCCGGCATCCTGTTCGGCGCGACACTGGTCATGCTGTTCCTCAGTTATCCGCGACAATTGCTCTCACCCGCCCGGCAACTCGGGTTGGTTGCGTTCTATCTGCTATGGTGGCTGCTGGATCAGCTCCACCTGCTGCCGAACCCGGACCTCGGCCTGATGAGCGCCATCCTGAGCCAGATCTTGCTGATGATGGTCTGCGGCATCGTGCAATGGCGGCGCACTGCCGATGCACCGCTGGAACGCGCGGCCTTGCGCTGGTTCGTGCTGTCGGTGCTGCTGGGTTGCTCGCTGTTCGCCTTCACCAACATGATGCCGCGCCTGTTCGGCCAGCCCGAGCTGCTGATCCAGGGTTATGCCATCGGCTTCTTCCTCATCATGTACCTCGGCATCGCGCTCGGCCTGCGCCGCTACCGCCTGTTCGACATCGATGAATGGGCTTACCGCGTATTGCTGTGGGTGGGAGGTGCCACGCTGGTGATCGCGCTCGACGCGCTGCTGATCGTGGCGGGACTGTCGCTGGGCGTCTCGTTCGGGGTCAGTCTGCTGCTGGGCGGCTGGCTGTATTTCCCGCTGCGGCAATGGCTGTGGCAACGCATGGTCATGCGGCACACGCCGAGTTTCGAGAGCCTGCTGCCCGAGCTTTCGGCGGTCGCTTTCGCACCCGTCCCGGCCGCACAACAGGCGGGATGGGAAGCGCTGCTGCGGCGCATCTATGAACCACTGGCGCTGCACACCGCAGAGGCGGACGAAGTGCCCGGCATCGGCGAAGACGGCCTGGCCATGGTGGTGCCGGGTTGCGGCGAGCTGCCGCCGCTGCGCCTGCGCCACGCCGGACATGGCGCGCGCCTGTTCTCCTCGCGCGATGCCGCCTTCGCCGCCTCGCTCAGTCAGGCGCTGGAACGCATGCTGGGCGGTCGCCAGAGTTTCGAGGCGGGCGCCTCGCAGGAACGGCAGCGCATCTACCGCGACCTGCACGACGACATGGGTGCCAAGCTGCTGGGGCTGGCGATCTCGGCGCAGCGCGCCAACCTGCCGAAAGAGGCCGATCTCGCGCGCTCCGCGCTGCAGGACCTGCGCGACGTGGTGTCGCGCGACATGCATGCCCCGACGCCGCTGGCCGACCTGCTGGCCGACTGGCGCATGGAAGCGCAGCAGCGCGCCCAGGCCGCCGGGGTGTCGCTGGACTGGCGCTTCCCGGCACAGGAATGCGAGCTGCTGCTGACCCCGGAAGCGGCGCTCAACCTCACCCGCATCCTGCGCGAGGCGATCAGCAACGTGCTGCGCCACGCCCAGGCTGGCCAGCTACGGATAACGACCGCACTGGACGAACGCCATTTCACGCTCAGCGTGGAGGATGACGGCATCGGCCTGCCGGCCGAACCCGCCGCACATCGCGGCATGAGCAGCATGCAGGCGCGCGCGGCGGCGCTGGGTGCCGCGCTCGATTGGCAGGCGGTGCAACCGCACGGCTGCCGCGTCACGCTCAACGTGCCACTAGCCGCGCTCACCCCCTGAACGCGGGGGGACGCCCATCGGCGCGCTCGGCTATCATGCCCCGCCATGAAGACCGCCCTCATCCTGGACGATGTCGCCGATTCGCAGGCGTGGCTGAGCCAGGCGCTCAACACCGCCTTCCCCGGCCTGGCCCTGCACTGCACCGGTAGTCTGGCGGAAGCGCGCGCCTGGCTGGCGGCGCATGCCGCGCCGGACATCGCGCTGATCGACCTCGGCCTGCCGGACGGCAGCGGCGTGGAGCTGATCGCCGAGCTGAACCGGCGCGCACCGCAGACGCTGTGCGTGGTGGCCAGCATCTTCGACGACAACGAGCATCTGTTCCCCGCGCTGCGCGCCGGTGCGCAGGGCTACCTGCTGAAGGACCAGCCGTTGCCGCAGATCGTCGAATTGCTGAAGGGTATCGCGGCCGGCTCACCGCCGCTGTCGCCCGCCATCGCGCGCAAATTGCTCGGCCATTTCCAGCCCGCGCCGCAGCCCGAGCTGGAACAGCTGACCGAGCGCGAGACCGAGGTGTTGCGCTATATCGCCAAGGGCATGACGCTGCCCGAGACCGCGCGCCTCCTCGGCATCAGCGCGCACACCATCTCCGGCTACGTGAAGAACATCTACCGCAAGCTGAACATCTCCTCGCGCGCCGAAGCGGCCATGACGGCGCGCAACCTCGGCCTGATCTGAAGGGGTGTTGAAAATCGTAGCGAGGATGGCCAGATGCAAGGCGCACAGAACGCAGCGACCAAGACATATCGGCTAGATAGGCGCGGGAGCGAGTACCGCGCAACGCTGCAGATGGTCCACCGCAGTAGATTTTCAACACCCCGCCCCCCCGAACGCGGGGTTGAGACAGCCCACTCCGCCCCATAAAGTTCGCACGCGGGAAGGGTTTCTCCTCGAGCGGCAGTACAGCACCTTTGCATGACCCTTCCCGCACCAACACGAGGGCGGTTCGCACCGCCAGGGATACCAAAACAGACTAATGGAGACATCATGGGATTCAAGAAGCTTTCCACCCTCGGCACGCTGCTGATCGGTGCGTCCGTCCTGCTCAGCGGCTGTGCGTCCGGCCCGAAGTATTTCGATAACAACCAGCTCGCTTCCAACAAGGAAGCGATGGTGAAGGAGTTCACCGATTCCGACGGCTCGCGCCACATCCGCAAGGTGAGCGGCAAGAAAGTCATCATCCCCACCTTCCAGGTCGAGTTCCTGGTGAAGACCGGCGGTGCGGCCGACAGCTATGACGCGATGAGCAAGAACAGGTCTAGCGCCAGCGCCAGCTACACGATGCAGGGCGTGAGCGCGAAGACCATGCAGGACATCACCGACCAGATGTATGCCAAGTTCGTCAAAGACCTGACCGCCGCCGGCTACACCGTGGTGCCGCAGAGCGAACTGGCCAAGAGCGATTTCTACAAGAAACTGGCCGCCAAGTTCGACAAGAAGTCGCCGTTCAAGGACAGCAGCCTGCTGGGCGGCAACGACGAATCGTTGTTCTTCGCGGCCAGCGGCCAGCCGATGTACTTCTCCATGGATGACGGCAAGGGCGGCCTCGGCAACGTGTTCAGCCAGGCCGGCAGCGGACTAGGCGGCGAAAGCATCATGGACCTGGAAGGCGAATTGATGCACGCCCTCGACGCCGCGCTGGTGCGCCCGCGTCTGGTAGTGGGTTTTGCCTCTGTTTCCGAGTCGGGCGGCACAACTTCCTCTTCCGTAAGTGCGCGCATGGGAGTGGCAGTCGCCTCCAAGGAATCCAAGATCACTTTCTATCCCGAGACCTACAAGATCATCGGTCGCGACAAATACCAGGTGGATAGCAACCGCGGCAGCGTGTTCCTGAAGAAGCCGATCCTGGCCGGGGACAATGTGGTGAACGAGGTGGCGAACGTCACTTCCACCGGCACCCAGGTCGGCATGGTCGCGCTGAACGCCTTGAGCCTGCTGTCCGGCGGCGGATCCTATGCGCACAAGGATTTCGAAGCGCGCATGAACGAAGCCGCCTACAGGGAAGCCGCGCTCAAGCACCTCAACGCCGCCTCGGAGATGCTGGTGTTCAAAGCCAAGTCGGAGTGATCCCGTCACCCATCCAGAGCCGCCCGTCCCGTACGGGCGGTTTTGTTTCCAGCGTTAGCTTTTCAGGGAGAAAACGATGCGAACCGCAAGACCATTGATCGCAGCACTGTTGCTGCTGTCCCTCTGCCTGCCGCAGGCCCATGCGGCCACCTTCAATGTTGTCGGCGCGCTCAACGCCGACGGGCTGGCCATCCCCTTCCGCGAAGAGATGACGCCCGCGCAAGCCGGATTGCATCCGACGTTGACCACCGAGCGGGTCGGTGTCACCGATGAACAAGGCAACTGGGTGCTGCAACCCAACTATCAGTTCGTGATGGTGCTGGACGAGAACCGTTTCATGGTCTGGCAAAACATGCAATATATGCTGCCCTTGCCGGGGGCAGCGACCTACCCGACAAATGGTTTTGTTCTCAAGAATCCCCTGTACATCGTAGATCGCAGCGGCAACAAGGTCGCCGATGCGCCGCCCTTCGCGCTGGAGCTGAGTGCTATCTACACCACCCACATCCCCTATCTCTATGAGTTCCGCGCCGTGCGTGATGGTAAAAATTATGACGGCGTGATGACGCACGACCTGCGCATCATCACGCTGGATGGAGATGAACATGCCGAGATCACCGACCGTCACATCATCTATGGCAAGAAGGTCCAAAACAGGCTGACCTGGAACAAGAAGAAGGAAGAGACGTGGGGACAGGAGTATCTTTCTGTGTCCCGGGTCTTTGACCATGAGGGCAACTTGATCTCAGGTGTGCCGCACATCGGCAATTTTTCCGATGCGGACAGCGGTTTCCATAATGGTCTCGCGGTCAGCTACGACCCCGAGAAGAATCGCATGGGGTATATCGACACCGAAGGCAACTGGGTGATCCCCCCCAAATATTATGGTGCTAACCCTTTCTACGACGAAGTGGCTGTGGTCATCACTTCGCAGGACGATCCGTACGAAAAGGAAGCGATACTGATCGATCGCAATGGCAATAAGGTCGCCTCCCTGCCCGATGCGCGCTGCTACAGCCAGGCCGAGAACGGGCGCGTCTATGCCCAAGTGAAATCGGGAGATAAGGCGTACGGCTATCTGCTGGATTACAAGGGCAAGAAGATCTCCAAGTTCTCCGGCAACTATTGCAGCAACCTGACATGGATAGATGACAAACACTTCGTGCTGAGCGGGGAGGTGTTCAACGCAGACGGGCAGAAAGTGCGCTTCGGCAATTACCCGTTCGTCTACAACAGGGTGATGTATACCGACCGAAAGAAAGGCCTGCTCTATGTCCTCGGCAATGATGGCTCGCCACGCAGTCTGGCGCAATTGAAGCAGATGGAGCAGGAGTTCTATGACAACGTCGGTTTACGCCCGGTCGGCAATGCCGACTGGAGGGAACTGAAAGAGCCGGATTTCCATGTCTATCAGGTGACGCGGCTGTATGCGGACGAATCCTGGCAATCCGGCAACCGGCTCGATTACCACCTGGTCACACTGGGCGTGGAGGTCAAGATGCGCGACGGACGCAGCATGCGCGATCCCCAGTTCGTGCTGGCGACCGCAGGCTGCATGCCTCCGCCCGGCATGCGCTTCATCGCCGAAGGCGTCCTCACACCCGATGAACCGGACGAGAACGACTTCATCGAATACGACACCTTCAAGGAGTTCCTCGAGGACAAGACCGGCGAGGAATACATCATCGAATCTCAACGCGGGATCCCATGCAAGACCACGCGCCTGATCGACGGCCAGATCCCGCGCCCGGCCGCCGCAAAACAGTGAGGTGAACATGAAGAACAGAACGCTACGACCGCTGTTGTTCCTGCTGCTGTCGGCCTGTGCCGCATCCGCCCAGGCCGACTGGCGCAGCCAGTTCGAGGCCGACCGTTTCAGTTCGCGCATGAACGAGTTGCTGCGCGCCGAGCAGCGCAGCACCGACGGCATCATCGCCGGCGCGCAGGCCGACATGGCGCGGCAGACCGCCGGTTATTACGAACGCCGCGCGCGCGAACGCGATGCGCGCTTCGCCGCCTTCCAGCGCGCAATGGCCGATGCCGAGGCGGCGGAGCGCGCCGAACGGCAGGCGGCAAGGGCGGCAGCCGCTTCGGCTGCGTCACGGCCGCGCGAACCGAGCGGCTACGAGATCCTGCAGCGCATGGAAGCCGCCGCGCGCAATGGCGACGCCACGGTGGCGCGCACGCTGGGCGATGCGTATCGCGCCGGGGTCGGTGCAGCACAGCAGAACGCCACCACTGCGGCGCAGTGGTATGAGCTGGCCGCCCGCGGCGGGGATGTGCTGGCTGCCAGTGCGCTCGGCGCGATGTATGCCAACGGCATCGGCGTGGCCAGGGACGACGCAGCCGCCTTCCGCTATACCCTGCAGGCGGCACAGGGCGGCGAGGAGACCGCGCTCGGCAACGCCGGCACGATGTACGAGTTCGGCCTCGGCACGACGAAGAACGATGCCGAGGCGGTGCGCTGGTACAAGCTGGCCGCGGACAAGGGCAGCGCGCGCGGGCAGAGCGGCTACGGCCGCGCGCTGTTGCTGGGCCGTGGCGGCCTCGCCGCCGATGCGCGCGCCGCAATGGAATATCTGCGCCCGGCCGCCATGGCCGGGGACAGCGCGGCGCAGATGTTCGCCGCGCAGACGCTGATGACCGGCAACGGCGTGCCGCGCGACACGGCACAGGCGCTGCAATGGTATGAATCGGCCGCACGCGATTTCCCGCAGCTCTACGGCGACCTCGCTTCGCTCCATGTGAACGGTGCGCAATACGGCATCGCGCAGGACCGCGAGAAAGCCATTGAGTATGCGAAGCGCGGCGCCGAGGCAGGCGATGGCATGGCGATGTACCTGCTGGCCGACGCTTATTTCAACGGCAGGGCTATCGCCAAAGACGATGTCGCGGGACGGCAATGGGTCGCGAAATCGGCCACCGCCGGTTATGCGCCGGGCATGTATTCCTATTCGCTCTGCCTGTCGCAGGGGGTAGGCGGCGCGGTGGATCACGCCGAGGCGGAACGCTGGCTGCTGCGGGCGGCGGATGCCGGCGTGGTCAAGGCGCAGTTCGACGCGTCCATGCTGCTGTTCCCCGGCAGCCCCAACACGGCAGCGGACGTCCCGCGTGCGGTACGCATGATGCGGGCTGCCGCAGAAGGCGGCCATGCCGAGGCGCAGGCCAACTACGCCAACTTCCTGGAAGTCGGGGAGCTGGTGCCTGCCGACCCCGTCGCAGCGCGCGAATGGGCGCGGCGCAGTGCTGAACAGGGCAATGTCATGGGTATCATCAATTACGGCGACTTGCTGCTGCGCGGTGTCGGCGGCCCGCGCAACAGCCTCGGTGCCACGCTGCTGGAGAAAGCTGCGGTCATGGGCAGCCAGTACAGCCCGCATGCCGCAATCACCTTGGGACAGTATTACCGTGACGGTCAGTACCTCCCGCGCGACGTAGCGCTGGCTCGCCAGTGGCTGGAGAAAGCCCGCGCGCTGGGCCATCCGGAGGCGGAGAAGGAATTGCAAACGCTGCGCTGAAACCATCCATCACTTTGAGGAGACACCCATGACACACCGCAATGGCTTGCTTCACGCCGCATCCCGCACCCTGGCCGGCCTGCTCTGCGCCGCCTTCATTTTCCCGGCTCATGCCGGTCAGAAGGAGGCCGAGGCCGCGATGGAGAAGAAGGATTACGCCACGGCCATGAAGGAATGGCGTGCCCTCGCCGACAAGGGCAACGCCGACGCCCAGTTCCACGTCGGTCAGATGCTGGGCCTCGGGCTCGGCGTGGAAATCGATAACAAGGCCGCCATCGCGTGGTACCAGAAAGCCGCACAGCAGAAACACGACGTCGCCGCCTACTCTCTCAGCCTCGCTTACACCCAGGGCGTGGGCGTCGCCGAGGACAAGGCCGCCGCGCTCGAGTGGCTGAAGACCTCCGCCGCGCTCGGCTTCGCGCGCGCGCAGAACGACATGGGCGACCGCTACTACTACGGCAACCAGGTTCCGCAAAGCTACCAGGAAGCCATGGCGTGGTACCGCAAGGCGGCCGACCAGAATCTTGCGGCCGCCCAATACAACATCGGCTACCTGCTGGCCAACGGCGAAGGCGTTACCGCCAATCCCGACGAGGCGAGCAAGTGGTATCTGAAAGCCGCCGAACAGGGCCATGAATTGGCGCAGGGCGAGCTCGGCGTCTATTACATGCGGCAAGCGAAGTTCGAAGAAGGCGTGCAATGGCTGAACAAGGCCGCCATGGGCGGCAACTCCAACGCCATGGTCGACCTCGGCGTCGCCTTCATCAACAGCCACGGCGTGCCGCAGGATCTTGTCCGCGCCTATACCCTGATGGAGCTGGCCGGCGACAACCCGCGCGCACTGGCGCTCAAACCGACGATCGGCGGATATCTGTCCGAGGCGCAGATCAAGCAGGCCGTCACCGAAGCCTTGCTGATGGGCATGAGCACGGGCCGCTGACCCTGCCGCCCCCGCATCCCTCGCAAGAAGGGTTTGACGTCTGCCAAGCCCTTCCGCTACAGTGCAGCCGCACTCGCTGATCTCTGCATCGGCGCCTGCAAAAGGCAAACCCGTCGAAAGGCGGGGACGCAAAGCCACCGGGCTAAAGGATGATTCCTATGCTAGCGGGGTTGCCAGGCTTCCAGCATCGCCCTGCTGTGGCATCCCCGTTCCCATGCGCCTTTCGGCTTTGCGTGTCCATACGCAACGAAAGGGACACCCATGGAACCGCAGGACGACCTCGATTTCTCCGACTTCATCGCGTCGGCCATCCACGACATGAAGAACTCCTTGAGCATCCAGACCGGATTCCTCGAGGAGCTGATGGTCAAATTCCAGCATAGCGCCGACCCGCAGACGTTGAGCCGTCTGGGCCACGCCATCTACGAGGCCGGGCGCATGAACGTCAACCTGATCCAGGTGCTCAGCCTGTACAAGCTGGGCAAATCCATCTATCCCATCGACATCTCGGAACATGCGGTGGATGAACTGCTGCAGGACGTGGTGTTGCAGAACCAGTTCATCATGGAACAGAAGGGCATCCGCATCAGCATCGACTGCGCCCCCGGCTGCTTCTGGTATTTCGACCGCGACCTGGTGAGCGGCGTGCTGATCAACGCGCTCAACAACGCCTACAACTACACGCAGGACCAGATCCGCCTCGCCGCACGGATACACGATGGCGCGCTGGAGATCCGCGTGGAGGACAACGGTCGCGGCTATCCGCCGGCCATGCTGCAAGAGCGCATCACCAAGAGCAAAAGCATCAACTTCCGCACCGGCAGCACCGGCCTCGGCTTCTATTTTTCCTCACGCGTGGCCGAGATGCACCGCAATGGCGACCGCCTGGGCGCACTCACCATCGAGAACGGCGGCGCATTCGGCGGCGGCTGTTTCGTGTTGACCTTGCCCTGAACCCCACCACATTTCCCAGGAACACGACATGAGCAAACCCCTGAACCAATCCACCGCCCTGGTCATCGACGACTTCCCCAGCATGCGCACCATGATCATGGGCTTCCTCAAGTCCATGGGGCTGACCAAGCTCAGCAACGCCGGCACGGCCAAGGATGCGCTGGACCTGCTGGCGCAACAGAAATTCGACATCGTGATCTGCGATTACAACCTGGGGCATGGCCAGAACGGCCAGCAGATCCTGGAAGCGGCGCGCCATAAGGGCTACATCGGCTATGCCACCATCTGGGTGATGGTGACGGCGGAGAAGACCATGGACATGTTCATGGGTGCGGCCGAGACCAAGCCCGACGATTACCTGTTGAAGCCGGTCACCGAGGCATTGCTGGAATCGCGCCTGCACAAGCTGATCGAGAAGAAACAGGCGCTCGAACCCATCGAGCGCGCGGTGCGCGCCAAGGATTACCTGAAGGCGCTGTCGCACTGCAACACGATGTTGCAGACCCCGTCCGGCGCCAGCCAGGACGTGCAGCGCATCAAGAGCGAGCTGCTGATGGAGATGGGCGATTTCCAGAATGCCAAGAGCTTCTTCGAGAGCCTGCTGGCCGCACGTAGCACCGCCTGGGCACGCACCGGGCTGGGCAAGGTGCAGTTCATGAACAAGGAATACGAAGCGGCACGCGACAGTTTCCAGACCGTGCTCAAGGAGAACAAGATGTACCTGGAAGCGGCCGACTGGCTGGCCAAGTCGCTGGATGCGCTGGGCGATCATCAGCAAGCGCAAAAGGTACTGAGCGATGCCATGGTGCTGTCGCCCAATGCCGTGGCACGCCAGCAACGCTTGGCCGACGCCGCCTTGAAGAACGGCGATCTGGAACAGGCGCAATCCGCCTACGAGAAAGCGATCAAGCTGGGCGAACATTCCGTGCACAAGAACGCCGGTGCCTATGCCGGACTGGCCAAGGCGTTGACCGCACGCGACGAGCCGGAGGCCGCGATCAAGGTGCTGGGCAGCAGCCGCACCGCCTTCAAAGACGATCCCGCCGCCATGTTGCAGACCGCCGTGGCGGAGAGCCTGGCCTATCGCGAGCTGGGCGAAATGCAAAAGGCCGCCTCCGCGCTGAGCGAAGCGGAGACCATTGCCGCCGCACAACCTGAACTGGCCGACAGCAACACCGCGATGGACATGGCCGCGCTGATGCTAAAACAGGGCGACAAGGACAAAGCCATGGCGCTGCTCGCCAGCGTGGTGAAGAACAACCATGAAAATGCCGGCGTGCTGCAACAGGTGCAGGGCGTATTCGCCGCTGCCGGCCTGCAGGAAGAGGGCGCCGCACTGATCAAGCAGGCGGCGCAGGAAGTGGTGAGCATCAACAACCAGGGCGTGAAGCTGGCCAACGAAGGCAAGTTCGAGGAAGGCATCGCGCTGCTGCGCCAGGCGGTGGGTGCGATGCCGAACAACGACCTGATGCTGACCAACCTGTGCGGCATGATGATCGGGCTGATGAACCGCACCGGCAAGGATGCCGAGATGGTGGCCGAGGCGCGTGCCCTGCTGGACAAGGTCGGCCGCATCAATCCCGCCAACAAGAAATACACCCTTTACCTCAACCTGCTGGGGAAGATGGCGAACGCCGAGTGAATGATGACCAGCGACCAGGCTGACACCTTCCTCGATAAGCCACACACCGCATAGACTGTGATGGCCAAGCCGAACGATAAGGACGACAAGAAAAAGAAGAAACGGCCGATCGTCATCCGGCGCCGGCGCATCGTCACGCGCGGCCGTCATGCCGGTACCTGGAAGATCGCTTATGCCGATTTCATGACCGCACTGATGGCCTTCTTTCTGCTGCTGTGGCTGCTGCCCACCGTGCCGCAGCAAGACCTGCAAGTGATCGCCCGTTTTTTCCAGACCCCGCTGCACGTAGCACTGGCCGGCGGCCAGAGCACCGATGCGCGCGCCTCCGTTATCCCCAGCCGCTATGGCGAAGACAAATCGCGCAGTGAAGGCCAGGTGCAGCGCGGCGACCGTCCTGCCGTGCTCGGCAACCTGATGGAGAACGACACGCACCGGCTGCTGCGTCGGCAGGAGCTTGATCGTCTGCGCGGGCTGAAGACGCAATTGGAGCAGCTGTTCGATAGCGACCCGCGCCTGTCGCGCTTCCGCCAGCAGCTGCGCGTCGAGCTGACCACGGAAGGCTTGCGCATCCTCATCTTCGACGACCTGGAACGCCCCATGTTCGCCAGCGGTAGCGCGCGCCTGCAGCCCTACGCCGCCGAGATCCTGGATGCGGTCGGCGCCGCCATCGACCCGCTGCCGAACAAGATCAGCCTGTCCGGCCACACCGATGCCTCGCCCTATCCCGGCAACGAGCGCTATTACAGCAACTGGGAGCTGTCCGCCGACCGTGCCAATACCGCACGCCGCCAGCTGATATCGGGCGGCATGTCACCGGACAAGATCCTGCGCGTGGTCGGCCTCGCTTCCTCGGTGCTGTTCAACACGCAAGACCCCTATGCGCCCAACAACCGGCGCATCAGCATCATCGTGCTCAATCAGGAGACGGAACAGGCCATCACCCGGCAGACCGTGCCGCAGATGAACATCACCGCAGCCTCCGAGCTGGATTAAACTGCGCGCATGACTGACAAGACCCTGGATATCACCAAGCTGGTGCAGCGTGACGAGACGGCACCCTCTGCCGCCGAGAGCGAGGCGCTGAAACGCGCCTTGGCCGACAAGCTGCAGCAACTGTCCACCCTCGACGAGGGCGACCCGTTACCGCGCGCGCGCCTGCAACTGGATGCAGCCGAGCTGTTGAACGCCCTGTCGCGCGGCGCCGATGCCTGGCCACTGGCGCAACAGGCCTTTGTCACCGCCATGCAGCACGCCGCTTGGGCGGATGCGGTGGAAGCCTGCGACGTGCTGTTCCAGTGCCAGCAAACCGACTCGCTGGCCGCACTGGGTATGGGGGTATGGTTGGCGGTGACGTTCCCGGTCGATCCCGAACTCACCGTAGCCATGCTGGTGCATGTGGTGGACGAGACACCCGACGACTCGGATGGCGCCGCCGTAGCCGCCATCGCCGCGCGCTATGTGGTGGATCTGCGCGCCAGCGACGAACGGCACGGCGATCTCAGTTTCCTCGCCGACCGCCTGATCGGCATGGTCGCCCAGCGCCACAGCAACGTGCAGGACCAGGCCGGGCTGGACCGCTGGCTGAACCACCTGCAACTGCGCGACCCGCAGCGCTTCCTGCCGCGCCTGGCTGCGGTGGTGGATGCCATCGTGGGCGACAAGTGGTGGTTCGACCGCGACGTGTTGCGCGCCAGCCTGCCGGACTGAACAAGCCATAGTCTGCGCTCCCGGCCAAATCGGCTAACAGGCTGCTAGAATCGGCGCATCGTTTTCCGTTGACATCCCATGGTCCCCCATCTCACCACTGCGCTCAAAGGTCCGCTACTGGAGCTGGAGCAGCGCATCATCGCCGCCCAATCACAGATCGAACACTGGTTCCGCACGCAATGGCAGGAGCACACGCCGCCGTTCTATTCCTCGGTGGACCTGCGCAACAGCGGCTTCAAACTGGCGCCGGTGGATACCAACCTGTTCCCCGGCGGCTTCAACAACCTGAATCCGGATTTCGTGCCGCTGTGCGTGCAGGCGGTGCAGAGCACCATCGACAAGGTATGCCCGGAAGCGCGCGGCATGCTGCTGATCCCGGAGAACCACACGCGCAACCAGTTCTATCTGCAGAACGTGGCGCAACTGGCGCTGGTGATGCGCCAGGCCGGCCTCAACATCCGCATCGGTTCGCTGCTGCCGGAGATCACCACCCCGACCACGCTGGAACTGGCCAATGGCAGTTCGCTGACGCTGGAGCCGCTGGTACGCACCGGCAACCGTCTGGGCGTGGCCGGTTTCGATCCCTGCGTGGTGCTGCTCAACAACGACCTGTCCGCCGGCGCGCCGGACATCCTCAAGGGCTTGGAGCAGACCGTGCTGCCGCCGTTGCAAGCAGGCTGGTACAACCGACGCAAGTCGCAGCATTTCGCCGCCTACCATCAGGTCGCACTGCGTTTCTCCGAATTGCTGGGCATCGATCCCTGGCTGATCGATCCGTATTTTGCGGTATGTAACCAGATCGATTTCCACGCCCGCGTGGGCGAGGATGCATTGGCCGCGCAAGTGGATGCGGTGTTGCAACAGGTGCGTGCCAAATATGCCGAGTACGGCGTGAAGCAGGCGCCGTTCGCCATCGTCAAGGCGGATGCCGGCACCTACGGCATGGGCATCATGACGGTGAAGGATGCCAGCGAGGTGCGCGATCTCAACCGCAAGCAGCGCAACAAGATGGCGGTGATCAAGGAAGGCATGCAGGTCTCCGACGTGCTGGTGCAGGAAGGCGTGTATACCTTCGAGGACCTGGAAGGCGCGGTGGCCGAGCCGGTGGTGTACATGATCGACCGTTATGTGGTGGGCGGCTTCTACCGCGTGCATACCGAGCGCGGTGTGGACGAGAACCTGAATGCGCCCGGCATGAAGTTCCAGCCGCTGGCGTTCGAGCAATGCTGCACGCTGCCCAGCCCGGAGTGCGCGCCGGACGATACGCCCAACCGTTTCTATGCCTATGGCGTGATCGCGCGCCTGGCCATGCTGGCGGCCTCCATCGAAGTGGAAGCGCTCACCGCATGATGCGCCGCTGGCTGGCGCTGGCCGCGCTCCTGCTGCTGGCCGCCTGTAGCAAGGCACCGCTGTACCAGGAACAGGCCTATGTGTTCGGCACCATCGTCGACGTCAGCATCTACGGCGAGGACGAGGCCAAGGCCAGGCAGGGCGTGGCCGCGGTACTGGCCGAGTTCCAGCGCCTGCACGACCTGCTGCACGCCTGGCAGCCTTCCGAGCTGAGTCGCTTGAACGCCGCCATCGCGCAAGGCAAGTCTTACACGGTACCGACCGAAGTGGCGACCATGCTGCAAGATGCCGCTGCCTATGCGCAGCGTTCCGGCGACACTTTCAACCCGGCCATCGGCCGGCTCATCGCCCTGTGGGGCTTCCACGACGACACGTTCAAGGCGGTGCTGCCCGACGCAAGAAACATCGCCGCCCTGCTCAAGGCACAGCCGCAGATGAGCGACCTGCGCTTCGACGGCAACACGGTCAGCAGCCGCAACCGCGCGGTGCAGCTCGATCTGGGCGGCTATGCCAAAGGCTATGCGCTGGATCGCGCCGCCGCCATCCTGCGCGCCCAGGGTGTCCGCAACGCGCTGATCAACATCGGCGGCAACGTGATGGCGCTGGGCACGCACGGTACGCGTCCGTGGCGCGTCGGCATCCAGCATCCGCGCCGGTCCGGTGCGCTGGCCACGCTGGTGCTGCACGATGGCGAAGCGGTGGGCACCTCGGGCGATTACCAACGCTATTTCGAACTGGACGGCAAACGCTTTTGCCACCTGATCGACCCGCGCAGCGGCTGGCCGGCGCAAGGCGTGCAGGCGGTGACCGTGCTCACTCGTGGCACGCAGGCCGGGCTGCGCTCGGACGTGACCTCCAAGCCGCTGTTCATCGCCGGCGTCAACGGCTGGCGCCAGGCGGCGCGCGACATGCAACTGGAGGATGCCTTGCTGATCGATGATCAAGGCCGGGTGCACCTCAGCGGCGACATGCAGAAACGGCTAGAATTCGCCGACGACAAGACGGTCGTCATCGTCGAGCCTTGATATGGCACGGCGGGAGCGACGCAAGATCACAGGGGGCAGCTGATGGCGGGCATATTGGTGGTGGCGCACAACGCGCTGGGTGAGAGTCTGGTGGACTGCGTGCGCCATGTGCTGGGACGTACGCCAGAGAACGTCAGGGTGCTGTCAGTCTATGCCGACGATGACCCGCAACAGAAACTGGCCGAAGGCCATCAGCTGGTGCAGGAACTGGATCGCGGCAACGGCGTGCTCATCCTGGCCGACATCTTCGGCGCCACGCCGAGCAACGTGGCGCGCCGCCTGTGCCGCGAGGAACACATCATGGGCGTGGCCGGGGTGAACCTGCCCATGCTGCTGCGCGTGGTGTGCCACCCCAGCAAGAACATGCCGGAATTGGCCGAGATCGCCCTGGAGGGCGGTCGCGATTGCATCGTCAAGATGGGAGAGGATTGAGTTTCATGGCGACACAGGACGCACAGATCATCAACAAGCTGGGGCTGCATGCTCGCGCCTCGGCCAAGCTGACCCAGCTCGCTTCGCAGTTCCCGTGCGAGATATGGCTGTCGCGCAACGGCAAACGCATCAACGCCAAGAGCATCATGGGCGTGATGATGCTGGCTGCCGCCAAAGGCAGCACCATCACCATCGAGACCATCGGCGAGCAGGAAGCCGAGGCGATGGCTGCGTTGCAGGCACTGATCGCCGATTACTTCGGAGAAGGTGAATGACTTTCGCACTGCACGGGTTGCCCGTCTCCAGCGGTATCGCCATCGGCCGTGCCCATCTGGTGTCGCACACCTCGCTCGAGGTGGCGCATTACCAGTTGCCCAGACATCTGGTGGAGGAAGAGGTCACGCGCCTGGATGCGGCCCTGCAAGCCACGCGTGACGAGCTGACTTCGCTGCGCGAACACCGCCCGCAACTGGCGGCGGCCGAGTTCGACGCCTTCCTCGACCTGCACCTCATGATCCTCGGCGACGAACATATCAGCCATGCTGCGCGCGAGATGGTGAAGAGCGAGCACTGCAATGCCGAGTGGGCGCTGAAGACGCAGATGGACGAGCTGGTCGCCCAGTTCGAGGCGTTCGACGACGCCTATCTGCGCGAACGCAAGACCGACGTGATCCAGGTGGTGGAGCGCATCCTCAAGGCGCTGGGCGGTCATCCCGGCCATGTGCCGCCCACCCCACAGCACGATGCCGAGATGGTGCTGGTGGCACACGATGTCAGCCCGGCCGACCTGATCCAGCTCAAGCCGCACCAGTTCTGCGGCATCCTCACCGACCTCGGTGGCGCCACCTCGCATACCGCCATCGTGGCGCGCGGCCTGAACACGCCGTGCGTGGTGGGTCTGCACCATGCGCGCGAGTTGATCAAGGATCGCGACATGCTGATCGTGGACGGCGGCCAGGGCGTGGTCATCGTCAACCCGGACAAGAACCTGCTCGCCGAATACAAGCTGCGCCAGAGCGAATGGCAGCTGGAGCGCCAAAAGCTGAAGCGACTGCGCACCGCACGCGCCAATACGCTGGATGGCACGCGCATCGATCTGCTGGCCAACATCGAGATGCCCAACGACGTGCAGGCGGTGAAGGACAACGGCGCGGCCGGCGTGGGCCTGTTCCGCAGCGAGTTCCTGTTCCTCAACCGCGAGGACCTGCCCACCGAAGAAGAACAATACGAAGCCTACAAGGCCGTGCTGGAAGGTCTGGGCGAGGCGCCGGTGACCATCCGTACCTATGACCTGGGCGCGGACAAGCAATTGAAGGGGGTTACCCGCGTCGCCAGCAATCCGGCACTGGGGCTGCGCGCGATCCGCCTGTGTCTGGCCGAACCGCAACTGTTCCGCACCCAGTTGCGTGCGCTGCTGCGCGCCTCGGTGTATGGCAACCTGAAGATCCTGGTGCCCATGCTGTCCGGTGCCTCGGAGATCAACCAGACCTTGCAACTGATCGACTCGGTGAAACAGGAACTGGCCGCGCAGAACCTCCCGTTCCGCGACGACATCCCCATCGGCGGCATGATCGAGATCCCGGCGGCTGCGCTGGCACTGGGCGCCTTCGTGAAGAAGCTGGATTTCCTGTCCATCGGCACCAACGACCTGATCCAGTACACGCTGGCCATCGACCGCACCGACGAGGAAGTCGCGCACCTGTATGACCCACTGCATCCGGCAGTGCTGGAACTGCTGGCCCACGTCATCGGCGCAGCCAACAAGGCCGGTGTGCCGGTCTCGGTGTGCGGCGAGATGGCGGGCGAGCTGGCCTACACGCGTCTGCTGCTGGGCCTCGGCCTGCGCCAGTTCTCCATGCACCCGGCACAACTGCTGGGCACCAAACAGCGCATCCTCACCACCAGCCTGCCCGAGATCGGTCCGCTGGTGCAGAAGATCCTGCGTGCCGACGATCCGTTGCGCATCCGCGAGCTGCTGGACAAACTCAACGCCGCCTGACCCTTTGCTGTATCACCAATGAAAAACGGGCGCCTTGCGGCGCCCGTTCTTTCGTTCAGCTCAGACCGGAGTCTGGATCAGAACGCGTGGACCAAGCCTGCACCGATGGTGTTGGCAGTAGTGCTGGTAGCACCATTGGTCTTCTTGGAGGCGTAAGCCAGGAAGCCTTCGGTACGCTTGGAGAACTTGTATGCGTACTTCACGGACAGCTGGTTCACGTCGTTGGCAGCGGCCGCACCAGTGGAGGTAGAACCGGCCTTGGCGTAGCTGGCTGCCAGGCTGGAAGTGCTGCCCAGGCTGACCTGACCGACCAGTTCAACGTTCTTGCCGGTCACGCTGGCAGTGGCGCTGGTGTTGGTCTTGATGCTCTCGAGCATGGCGCCGACCCAAGCAGTGCCCAAGTCGTACTTGCCGACCAGACGGAAGGCGCTGTCGGTGGTGCCGACGACCACATCTGCGCGGCTTTCATAGGCTGCAGCTGCGTACAGTGCGTCCTGGCTGAACGTAGCCGACATGGACATGATGCTGGCATTCTTGGTAGCGGTCTTGGCTTCGTCCGGGCTGTACATGAAGGCAGCTTGCAGACCGCCCATCTTCGGCGACCAGTATTGCACCATGTTCTTCTGGCGGGTGTTGTAGTCCTTGCCAGCAGAGATACCGATGGTCTTGGTTGCGCTCCAGTTGGTCGTGTTGTCGAACAGTTCGATCGCATTGTGGGCGACCTTGAACGGGCTATCCCAGATACCCAGCATCACTTGGCCGAATTCACCCTTCAGACCGGCACCGCTGTTGCGAGTCTTGCCCAGACCGTTGCCGGCATTACCATCAGCATCCATCTCGACTTCGAACTGGTACACCGCGGCCAAGCCACTACCCAGGTCTTCGTCACCCTTCACGCCGAAACGCGAAGCGTTGGTGTTCACGCGCATCTGGCTGGTGGAGCCGGTGGTGCCCGCATCATATTGTTCGAAAGTCATGAACGCCTTGCCATAAACGGTCACGTTGGCGTTATCGGCGAAAGCCGGTGCGGACAGGGCAGAGGCGATGGCCAGTGCGATCAGTTTTTGTTTCATCATTACTCCTTAACGTTAGTAAGTTGTTGCACTTGGCTCTTAACGGGCAAGGGCCGGAAAGAACTGGCGCGCATGATGCAGACCGATTGTTACAGCCTTGTTAAACTTTTATCGCTGTGTGTTTTTTGCAACGGAGGCCCAATATCCCTGTTGCCGGCGTGATTTGACAGCCTGTAACAAAACACGGACACTTCGTCCCGTGCCGATTTGAGCTCAGCTTGCGGGGCACGTTAAACATTCCAGCTAAAGCGAACTGACCCGCTCTAGCACCAAGCCGAGCGGGTTTTGTTTTTTCAGGAGTATCACTTGTCCGATTCGGTCGGTATCGTCAGCGCGCAACGCGCCACCTTCGAGCAACCGCTGCATTTCGCCTGCGGCAAGGTGCTGCCGCGCTATGAATTGATGTACGAGACCTATGGCACGCTGAATGCCGCCAAGTCCAACGCCATCCTCATCTGCCATGCGCTGTCCGGCCACCACCACGTCGCCGGCAGCTATGCCGACCAGCCGAAGAACATGGGCTGGTGGGACAACATGGTCGGCCCCGGCAAACCTATCGACACCGACAATTTCTTCGTCATCGGCCTGAACAACCTGGGCGGCTGCCATGGCTCCACCGGCCCGTCCTCCATCGATCCGGAGACCGGCAAACCCTATGGTTCGCACTTCCCACTGGTCACGGTGGAAGACTGGGTGCAGGCGCAGGCACGGCTGGCCGACCGTCTCGGCATAGAACAGTTCGCTGCCATCATCGGCGGCAGCCTAGGCGGCATGCAGGCCATGCAATGGGCGATCACCCATCCCGAGCGTGTACGCCATGTGCTGGCCATCGCCACTGCGCCACACCTGACCACCGAGAACATCGCGTTCAACGACGTGGCACGCAACGCCATCCTCACCGACCCGGATTTCCACGGCGGCGATTTCTATCAGCATGGCGTGGTGCCCACGCGCGGCCTGCGCCTGGCGCGCATGCTGGGCCACATCACCTATCTTTCCGACGATGCGATGGCCGGCAAGTTCGGGCGCGGCCTGCGCTCCGGCGAATACAAGTATGGCTACGACATCGAGTTCGAGGTCGAATCCTATCTGCGCTACCAGGGTGACAAGTTCGCTTCGTATTTCGACGCCAACACCTACCTGCTGATGACCAAGGCACTGGATTACTTCGACCCGGCGCGCCACACCGAACACGATCTGGCGCGCGCCTTTGCGCCAGTGCAGGCCCAGTTCCTGGTGGTGTCGTTCTCCAGCGATTGGCGCTTCTCGCCGGACCGCTCGCGCGAGATCGTCAAGGCGCTGCTACACAACAAGCGCGACGTGAGCTATGCCGAGATCGAATCGCAGCACGGCCACGACTCCTTCCTGATGCAGAACGAGCAATATTTCGCCGTGATGCGCAATTATCTGAACCGCGTGGCGGAGGAATGCAAATGAACGCCACCATCATCCAATCGCGCCCCGACTTCGCGGCCATCGCGGCGTGGATCCCGTCGGGTTCTTCTGTGCTCGACCTCGGCTGCGGCGACGGCAGTCTGTTGCGCTACCTGCGCGAGACGCGCGAAGTGCGCGGCTACGGCGTGGAGATCGACGAGAGCAAGATCGCCACCTGCATCGCCAACGGCGTGAACGTGATCCACAGCGACCTCGACGCGGGCCTGGCCGATTTCGAGAGCGACTCGTTCGACTTCGTCATCCTGTCGCAGACGCTGCAGGCGACGCGCCACACCGAAGCGGTGATGAAAGAGATCGCGCGCGTCGGTCGCGAAGGCATCATCAGCTTCCCCAACTTCGGCCACTGGAAGAACCGCCTGCAGATCCTCAACGGCCATATGCCGGTGTCCAAGGTGCTGCCCTACCAGTGGTACGACACACCCAACGTGCACCTGTGTACGCTGCACGACTTCGAATTGCTGTGCGACCACCTGCACCTGCGCATCCTCGCGCGCCATGTGATGAACGCGCAGGGCGAGGTGAGCCTGCTGCCCAACCTGCGCGGCAGCAGCGCGGTGTATCGTTTCAAGCGCAATACCTGAACGGATGAGCGTCTGGCAACAACTGTTCACGAAGCGCATGTTGATATGCGTCTTCACAGGTTTCGCTTCCGGCCTGCCGCTGTTCCTGCTGTTCAACCTGGTGCCTGCGTGGCTGCGTAGTGAGCAGGTCGATCTCAAGACCATCGGCCTGTTCGCGCTGATCCAGTTCCCCTATACGTGGAAGTTCATCTGGTCGCCCTTCCTCGACCGCTATGTGTTGCCCATACTGGGCCGCCGCCGTGGCTGGATGTTGCTGACCCAGGTCGGCCTGCTCGCCGTGATCGCCGCACTCGGCGGCTTCTCGCCGCAAACCGACATGACCGCCATCGTGCTGTTCTGCACCTTGCTCGCCTTCCTCTCTGCCACGCAGGACATCGCACTCGACGCCTATCGCCGAGAACTGCTGAGTGACGCCGAGCTGGGCCTGGGCAACGCCATCCACGTCAACGCCTACCGCGTCGCCGGACTGGTGCCTGGCTCGCTGTCGCTGATCCTCGCCGACCACATGGCATGGGACTGGGTGTTCATCATCACCGCGCTATTCATGCTGCCCGGCATCGCCATGACACTGATGGTGAGCGAACCGCACCGCGCTTCGCCACCCAAGACACTGCGCGAAGCGGTGGTGGAACCTTTCCACGAATTCATCACGCGCCAGGGCTGGGGCAGCGCGCTGACCGTGCTGGCTTTCCTGCTGTTCTACAAACTGGGCGACAGCATGTGCACCGCACTCGCCACGCCGTTCTATCTGGACATGGGCTACAGCAAGACCGACATCGGCCTCATCGCCAAGAACGCCGGCCTGTGGCCCTCCATCATCGGCGGCATGCTGGGCGGATTGTGGATGGTGAAGATCGGCATCAACCGCGCGCTGTGGCTGTTCGGCGTGGTGCAGGTGGTCTCCATCTTCGGCTTCGCCTGGCTTGCCTCGCACGGCCCCTTCGCCGAGATCGGCGTCGCCGAGCGTACCCAGCTTGCCATCGTCATCGGCCTCGAAGCGCTCGGCGTCGGCCTCGGCACCGTCGCCTTCGTCGCCTTCATCGCTCGCACCACCCATCCGGCCTACACTGCCACCCAGTTCGCGCTGTTCACCAGTTTGATGGCGATACCGCGCACCTTCGCCAATGCGGCCACGGGCTGGCTGGTGGAGGGCATGGGATGGACGATGTTCTTCCTGTTGTGCGTGCTGTTGGCGATTCCAGGGATGGTGTTGTTGGTGAAGGTTGCGCCGTGGAATGACCCCCATTCCCTTGACCTTAAAGGATTTCCGCGTATATAGTTTATATATATCGCACCGTCTGGAGGCCGCCATGTCGATTACTACCGTGTTTACCAACAACCGCACGCAGGCCGTTCGCTTGCCCGCAGAAATGCGCTTCCCCGATTCGGTCAAAAAGGTCGAAGTGCGCAGCAATGGGCAGGAGCGGATCATTTCGCCCGCGACTTCCTCATGGGACAGTTTCTTTCTGGGGGCGACCACGGCTACTGATGATTTCATGTCCGAGCGTGCCAGCCAGTCACAATCCGAGCGCGAAAGCCTGTAAGGGCGGCCATGCTGAAATACCTGCTCGATACCAATATCGTCATCTACGTGATCAAGCGCCGCCCGCTGGAGGCGCTGGAGATTTTCAACCGGCATCACGGGCGCATGGCGATCTCATCCATCACTTTGGCGGAGTTGGTGCATGGGGCAGAAAAGAGCAGCGATGTGTCGAGCAACATGGCGGTGGTCGAGGATTTTGTGAGTCGTCTGGAAGTCCTCGCCTATGACGACAAGGCAGCCTGGCAATACGGAAATATCCGCGCGACGCTTGAAAAAGCAGGGCAGCCAATTGGCGTAAATGACCTGCACATCGCCGCCCACGCGCGCAGCAACGGATTGACGCTGGTCACGAATAACCTGCGCGAATTCGAAAGAGTCCCGGGGTTGTTGTTGGAGAACTGGGTGGGAGATCCCAAGTAATCAGCCAGCAATCTGCCTGTCCTGCACCTTCCCCAGCACCACCTGTGCCACCATCGCCCCGATCCACGCCATCAACATATCCGACTGCGTATCCCACGCATAACCCTGCGTGCCGAGGAAGGCATCCGCGCCTTGGCCCATCGCTTCCGCTGCGCCCCATTCGATGAGTTCGTACACCGCGCTGACGGCGAGGCAGCAGGCGGTGACCAAGGTGAACAGCAGCTTGCCTTGCTGCAACGGCGAACTGCGCAGCAGTAGTTCGCGGAACAGCATCGCGGGGATGAAGCCTTGGGCGAGGTGGCCGATCTTGTCGTAGTTGTTGCGCGCGAAGCCGAACCAGTCCTGCATCCAGTAGCCCAGCGGCACTTCGGCATAGGTGTAGTGGCCGCCGACCATGAGGATGATGGCGTGCAGGAACAGCAGGCGATAGGTGAGGGAGGTAAGGCGGTAAGTCTTGAAGGTGGCGATGAGGATAGGCAGCGCGATGAAGATGGGCGCGGTCTCCATCCACCAAGTGGGGTAGTCGTGGAGGTGGATGGCCGTAATGCCCAACAGGATGAAGCCGCTCAGTAGCAGAATCGTTGGTTCTTTAATCGCTTTCAATTCACTTCTCCCGTCATCCCGGCGCAGGCCGGGATCCAGTTGATTCAATCAGTCTTGCGCAGCAAGTCAAAGCCAAAGGCATTTTGGATAAACCCGCTGGATGGCCGTACCTCGAAACTGCGGCCTCCGGCCTTGTTTTCCGGCCTGCGCCGGAATGACGTGCTTTTCCAAGTAGTGGTTAATCAACGTAATCCACCATGAACGGCGCATGGTCGCTGAAGCGCTGTTCCTTGTAGATGCCCGTCGTGACGGCCTTTTCGGCCATGCCGGGGGTGACGGCGTGGTAGTCCAGCCGCCAGCCGACGTCCTTGGCCCATGCCTGGCCGCGATTGGACCACCAGGTATAAGCCTCCAGTTCGGGATGCAGTTTGCGGAACACATCCACGAAGCCGACCTCGTTGAACAGTTTGGTGAGCCAGGCGCGTTCTTCGGGCAGGAAGCCGGAGTTCTTTTTGTTGCCTTTCCAGTTCTTCAGGTCTTTCTCGGTGTGGGCGATGTTCCAGTCGCCGCAGACGATGACGTCGCGACCGCTTTGTTTCAGCGCAACCATGTGCGGCATGAAGGCTTCGAGGAACTTGAATTTCACCGCCTGGCGTTCTTCGCCGCTGGAGCCGGAGGGCAGGTACAGCGACACGACGCTGAGGTTGCCGAACTGGGCTTCGATATAGCGGCCTTCGCTGTCGAACTCGGGGATGCCAAGGCCGACGATGACGTTGTCGGGCTTCTTCCTGCAGTAGATCCCTACGCCGCTATAGCCCTTCTTTTCGGCATAGTGGAAGTAGCCGTGGTAGCCGTGCGGGGCGAGCATGTCCGGGGTCATATCGTCGGCCTGGGCCTTGAGTTCCTGCACGCAGAGGATGTCGGCATTTTGTTTGCCGAACCATTCGAGGAAGCCTTTGTTGTAGGCGGAGCGGATGCCGTTGAAGTTGAGGGTGATGATGAGCATGTCGTGTCTCGTTCGATGAAGGCAGGCATTATAATCCGCCCACGTTTCTACCCTCTCCCCAACCCTCTCCCTGATGGGAGAGGGAGCAGGAGCAAACATCGAGGTTTCCATGCACGCATACCGCCAGGATTTCATCCGTTTCGCCGTCGCCCAGAACGTCCTCCGCTTCGGCGAGTTCCAGACCAAGGCCGGCCGTTTGTCGCCGTATTTCTTCAACTCCGGCCTGTTCCAGGACGGGGCGGCGCTGCGTGAGTTGTGCCAGTTCTACGCGCAGGCGATCCAGGCTTCTGGCGTGCAATTCGATATGCTGTTCGGGCCCGCCTACAAGGGCATCCCGTTGGTAGCGGGTACTTCCATCGCTTTGTCCGAACAAGGTCGCAACGTGCCGTATTGCTTCAACCGCAAGGAAGCCAAGGACCATGGCGAGGGCGGCACCACAGTGGGCGCCAAACTGCAAGGCCGCGTGCTGATCGTGGATGACGTGATCTCGGCCGGCACTTCGGTGCGCGAATCCATCGAGCTGATCCGTGCGGCCGGTGCCACGCCGTGCGGCGTGGTGATCGCGCTGGACCGCAAGGAACGTGGGCAGGGTGAGCTTTCCGCCGTGCAGGAGGTGGAGCAGAACTATCAGCTGCCGGTCGTGTCTATCGCCTCGCTGGATGACCTGCTGGGCTATTTGCAGGGGCAAGCGGAACTGGTGCAGAATCTGCAAGCCGTCCAGGCTTATCGTGACCGTTACGGGGTGAAATGATGATGGATTCCAAAGCGTTGCTGGGTGCGGCCGCCTTGCTGGCCGCCGTGTCGCTGAATGCCGAAGCGAAACTGTACAAGTGGGTGGACGAGAACGGTACCACGCACTATGGCGAGACCATCCCGCCCAAGTATGCCAACCGCGAGACGCAGACGCTGGACAAGGGCCGCGTATATGAACGCGACAGCAAACACGAGATGAAAGACGAGCAACGTGCCCTGACCCCGGAAAAGGAGCAAGCACAGCGCCGCGACAACGCACTGCTCAATACCTACAGCTCGGAGAAAGAGATCGACCTGGCGCGCGACCGCAACCTGCAACAGGTAGAGGCGCGCATCAGCAGCTATTCCACCTTGCTCAAATCCGCGCAGGAGAACATGACCGGTCTCCAGCAGGAACAGGAACGCCTGCAAAAGCAGAACCGCAAGATTCCCAAATCGCTGGAAGAAGATATGGCGGAAGGTCAACAACGCCTGGACAAGTTCCAGGCCGATCTGAACAACAGCAAGGCCGAACTGGAGGCGGTCAAAGCCAAGTATGCCGCCGACAAGGCGCGCTATCGTGAGTTGAAAGGTCTGCCGCCCGTCGAAGGGCAGTGATCAGACTGCGTCGAAACGCTGGGCAGCGGGATCGTATTCCATCAGCTGCCCATGTTCGATGTCGAAATACCAACCATGCAGCTTCAGGCTACCGGCCTCCACGCGTTCGCGTATCCACGAGAAGGAGCGCAGGTTCTCCAGTGAGCTGAGGATGGCTTGCTGCTCGCAGGCCCGTTCCAGCACCTCGACCGACGCTTGCGGCATCTCCTGCAGCACTTTGTCGCGCGCCTGGGATGCCAGACGCATCCAGCTATCGATGAAGGAACCCTGACCGTCTTCCAGCCCGGAGCCGCTCATCAGCGCGCGGATACCGCCGCAATGGGCATGACCCAGCACGATGACGTGTTCCACGCCCAGAATCTTCACGCCATATTCCAGCGCGGCGCTGGTGCCGTGACGGCCGCCGATGCGGTTCTCGTCGGGCGGCACCAGGTTGGCCACGTTGCGGATGACGAACAGGTCGCCCGGTGCACAATCCAGCACCAGGGCCGGGTCCACACGCGAATCACAGCAGGCGACCACGAGGATGCGCGGGGCTTGGCCTTCCTGCACCAACTGACGGTAGAAGGCATCGTCATCCGTGAAATGCCGTTCACGGAAACGATGGAACCCTTCGATCAGGTCGGCGGGGTTGGTCATGCCCCCAGCAGGCGCTGTTGCGCTTCGCGGTATTTGTCAGCGGTCTTCTGCAACACATCGGCCGGGATCTGCGGCGCGGGCGGTTGCTTGTTCCAGCCGGAAGCTTCCAGCCAGTCGCGTACGAACTGCTTGTCGAAGCTGGGCGGGTTGCTACCGACCTGGTATTGGTCGGCGGGCCAGAAGCGCGACGAATCTGGCGTCAGCGCTTCGTCGATCAGATACAACGTACCGGCGGCATCGGTACCGAATTCGAACTTGGTATCGGCGATGATGATGCCTTTGGTCAGCGCGTAATCGGCGGCGGCGGTGTACAGCGCCAGCGTGGCCTGCTTCACCTTCTCCGCCATCTCGGCACCGAGCAGCTTCTTGGCTTCCTCGAACGAGATGTTCTCATCGTGCTCGCCCACGGCGGCCTTGGTGGACGGCGTGAACAGCGGCTCGGGCAACTTCTGTGCCTCTTGCAGACCGGCCGGCAACTGGATGCCGCATACGGCGCCGGTCTTCTTGTAATCCTTCCAGCCGGAACCCACCAGATAGCCACGTACGATGGCTTCGATGGGCAGAGGCTTGAGTTTCTTGGTCACGAAGGCACGGCCGCGCACCTGGGCCTTCTCGGCCTCCGTCTTCACCACGCTCTCGGGATCGATGCCGGACAGATGGTTGGGGATGACCTGCCCCAGCTTGTTGAACCAGAAGTTGGACACCGCAGTCAGCACCTCGCCCTTGCCCGGGATGGGCGTCGGCAGGATGACGTCGAACGCAGACAGGCGGTCGGTCTGTACGATCAGCAGATGGTCGGCATCCACTTCGTACAGGTCGCGCACCTTGCCACGGTGCAGGAACTTCAGACTGGGCAGATTGGATTCGTGCAGTGCAGCCATGATGACCTCGTTGTTTCGGTTGTTGCGAGTCGCAGACGCGACAACGCCCCCGTCGCCGGGGGCGTCGCGCTGGGTGTTACGCCTTGTGGTAGCTGACCACGCGCTCGACCTCGTTCTTGGAACCGAGGATCACCGGCACGCGCTGGTGCAGACCTTCCGGCTGGATCTCCATGATGCGCTGGCGGCCGGTGGAGCTGGCGCCGCCTGCCTGTTCCACGATGAAGGACATCGGGTTGGCTTCGTACATCAGGCGCAGCTTGCCCGGCTTGGTCGGATCCTTGGTGTCGAACGGATACATGAAGATGCCGCCGCGGGTCAGGATGCGGTGCACTTCGGCCACCATGGAAGCGACCCAACGCATGTTGAAGTTCTTCTCGCGGCCGCCGTCCTTGCCCTTGACGCACTCTTCGACGTAGCGCTGCACCGGCTTCTCCCAGAAGCGCTGGTTGGACATGTTGATGGCGAACTCGGCGGTGTCGGCCGGGATGGTCATGTTGGGGTGGGTCAGGTAGAACTCACCAACGTCACGATCCAGGGTGAAGCCGTTGACGCCGTGACCGGTGGTCAGCACCAGCATGGTGTTGGGACCGTACAGCGCATAGCCAGCGCACACTTGCTTGGTGCCGGGCTGCAGGAAGTCCTTGGCGGTCGGGTTGGTCACGCCTTCCGGACAACGCAGGATGGAGAAGATGGTGCCGACGGAGATGTTCACGTCGATGTTGGAAGAGCCATCCAGCGGATCGAAGGTAATCAGGTACTTGCCGCGCGGGAACTGGGCCGGGATGGGGAACATGTCGTCCATCTCTTCCGATGCCATACCGGCCAGATGGCCGCTCCAGCTCAACGAATCCAGCATGATGTCATTGGTGATGACGTCCAGCTTCTTCTGCGCTTCACCCTGGATGTTCTCGCTGCCGGCACCGCCCAGCACACCGATCAGCGCGCCCTTGTTGACCTGATGGGCGATCTGCTTGCACGCGGACACAACGTCGCTCAGCAGGCCGGTGAAGTCACCGGTGGCGCCGGGGATGGCGCGCTGTTCTTCGATGATGAACTGGATCACACTCTTGCTCATTGCTTCTCTCTCCTCTGATTAAGATTTTTCAACCGCGTGATTTTACAAGTTTTCCACGCCGGTCTCATGACTATTTGGCAGCTGTGCCCGCTCACTTGGCCAGCTTGGCGAGGGCCTGGTCGGCGTTCTGCTCGTAACGTGCGCGCTCCTGCTTCGCCGCATCTTCCAGTGCCTGGTTGATCTCGGGATATTTCAACGCCAGGATGCGCGCGGCCAGCATGGCAGCGTTCTTGGCGCCATCCACCGCCACGGTGGCGACTGGAACCCCGGGCGGCATCTGCACGGTGGCGAGCAGGGCGTCCAGACCGGACACCACGCCGCCGGACAGCGGCAGACCGATCACCGGCAAACGGGTATGACCAGCGATCACGCCGGCAAGGTGCGCAGCCATACCGGCACAACCGACCAGCACTTGCACGTCTTCTCGGTGAGCACGCTCGATGTAGGCGATCACCTTGTCCGGCGTACGGTGCGCCGAGGCCACCACGATCTCGCTGGCGATGCCGAGATCGCTCAGCGTGTCGCGCACTTTGACCACGGTGGGCAGATCGTTGGGGCTGCCGGTGAGGATGCCGACCAGAACCTTGCCATTCGCTGCTTGCGTCATGTTTTCTCCTTGGTGCGTATCGATGTCATTTGGTCAGGGCGATGAACAACTCCGGCAACTTGACCGGCAACTGTTCAATGTTGTCCACGATAGTGTATTGCCTGCCGAAAATGTCGGACACATATTCGTCGGCCTTGGGATCGAGGTTGATACAGTAGGTATAGATACCGTCGCGATCCAGTTCGTTGACCGCCTGGCGCGCATCCTGGATCAGCAACTGCGGATCGTGCACGTCAATGTCGGCGGGTTCGCCGTCGGTGAGAATCAGCATCAGCTTTTTGTCCGCCGGCTGCGCTTTCAGGTAATGCCCGGCATGGCGCATGGCCGCGCCCATGCGCGTGGACCAGGCGGCCTGCATCGCGCCGATGCGACCTTTCACGCTGTCGTCCCACGGCTCGTTATAGCCCTTGATATGGTAGTAGCGCACATCGTGGCGGGTGTTGGAGTGGAAGCCGGAGATGGCGAACGGGTCACCCAGATGCTCCACCGACCAGGCCAGCAACGACACCGCTTCCTGCGACAGCTCGAGGATGCTCTGGCCGGTGCCCTGCACCTTCTCGTTCAGCGATTCAGACAGATCGAGCACCAACGAGACCGCGATGTTGCGGCCATCGGTGCGGTGGCTCATGTTGATGCGCGGATCGGGCTGCGAGCCGGCCTTGTAGTCGATCAGCGAGCGGATGGCGATGTCCAGGTCCAGTTCCGACCCTTCTTCCTGATAGCGGATGCGCACCTTGTCCTGCGGCTTGATCAGGTCGAGGATGCGCTTCATGCGCTTGGCCAGGCCGGCATGTTTCTCCAGCAGGCTGTCTACCTTGGCCGGACTGCCGCCAGGATGCTTCATCTCGTACACGCTGGCCCAATCCGGGCGATAGCTCTGGTTGGTGTAGTCCCACTCATCGTAGTGGCGCGGCGGCAGGGCGTGCAACTCCTCTTCCTGCTTGCGCTTCATATCGAGGTGTTCGAACAGGGTGTCCTCGTCGTCGCCTTTCTCCAGATAGATCCACAGGTGGCGATTGTCGTCGCGGTAGTCCACTTCGGTATCCTGGAAGTAGACATTGGGCGACAGATCGGATTGGCGGCGCATGCGTGCGATGAAGGACAGGCCCAAGCGCGCCATCTCGGGGCTGCTGCTCTCGCCAGCTGCCATCGCTTCATGGAAGCGGTTGGCGAACTCGCGGATATCGGCGTTCTCATAACGATAGTCGGGATCGAGCATGGCGCGCGACACCATGGCCAGTTTGATGCGGATGGTCGATGCCTCAGGGTTCTTCAACAGATCCTCATCCGGGATCGGATGCAGCGCCAGGAACAGCTTTTGCAGACCAGGATAGCGCTGCATGGTCAGATAGTCGACACGGCAATCCTCGAACACTTCCACGCCCAGGCGCTGGAAAGGACTCCAGTTGTCCACCACCATCTTCGTGCTCCAGCGACGGTGGGCAGCCATGTGCGCCAACGTGGCGCGATAGCGGTCGATGCCGCGGATGTCGCCGAGATCGTCGAACACATCCGGCAGACGGATGCCGTCCTTGTCGTAATACGGCATCGGTTTGGTCAGGCTGTCGAATACCTGTGAATACGGCACCAGCTGTTCAGGGTCCTTCCACAGGCCGCGCATGTACAGATCCAGCTTGCGCTCGTTGTCGATGAACAGCGTGCCATGACGCTCGCGTTGCAGCACCGCCTTGGAATCGGCTGATTCCAGCGAGAAGTACTCGGTCTGGCGCTCGGGATGATCGTTGTAGTAACGGATGCCGTAGTCAATCCAGTTCTTGAAGCCGCCCAGCGGCACCAGCGTCAGGATGCTGGGCGCCTGTTTGAGCAGTTCCGGCAGCCCGGGGCTGGCAAAGGTGGTGTGATGGCCGTGCACCGAGCCGGTGGTGCAATCCATCATGTCGCGCACCAGTTCGACATACTGCGTGAACAGCGCGTAGGTAGGCAGACACTCGGCCACTGCGGCGCAAGACTGCAAGAACGGAACGATCGCCTTGAAGTTAGTGTGCGTGGACATGTAGTAAGCGAACTCACGCAAGTCCTTCAGCACCGGCTCACCGACCAGACTGGCTACGCGTGGCGCTTCCTCGAGGTAGACCAGCAAGGGTTCCGCGCCGCGCCCCATCTTACCGATGAAGCGTGCGTTCTCGAGGTACGACTCCAGCCCCTCAGCCGTCAGGCTGCTCATGGCTTCCTTCATGCACTCGTCGAACACGGCATCCACTTGGGCGAACCTGCACCCCAGCTTCTGCCAGTAACCTTCCAGCTCTTCGCTTCTTCCTGTCGTTTCAACAGCCATCGCTTCCACCTGTTCGCATAGGTCAACACACGGTGTGTCGCAACATCCCGCCGGTTGTTCAGCCGAACGCCGCATCGATCGCGTGATCGAGGGTGTCGCGGATGTCGGCATCGTCGGTGATCGGACGCACCAGTGCCATGCGACAGGCGTCGCGCGCGTCGACGCCATTCTTGATCAGGGTCGCTGCATACACCAGCAGACGGGTGGAGATGCCTTCGTCCAGGCCATGGCCCTTGAGGTTACGTGCAGCCTGGCCGATCTGCACCAGTTTGGCGGATAACGCCTGCTCCACACCGGTCTCCTTGGACAGGATCTCGGCTTCCAGCTCGGCCGGCGGATAGTCGAACTCAAAGCCGGTGAAGCGCTGTTTGGTTGACTGCTTCAAATCCTTCATCAGGCTCTGGTAGCCCGGGTTGTACGAAATCACCAGCTGGAAGTCGGGGTGCGCCTCGATCAGTTCGCCCTTCTTGTCCAGCGGCAGGGTGCGGCGGTGGTCGGTGAGCGGGTGGATGACCACGGTGGTGTCCTGGCGCGCCTCGACCACTTCATCCAGATAGCAGATGGCGCCGATACGCGCCGCGATTGTGAGCGGACCGTCCAGCCAGCGTGTGCCATTGGCATCCAGCAGATAACGACCGACGAGATCGGAAGCAGTCATGTCCTCGTTACAAGCCACGGTGATCAACGGTTTGTTGAGCTTCCAGGCCATGTATTCGATGAAGCGCGATTTACCGCATCCGGTGGGACCTTTCACCATCACCGGCAGACGCGCGGCGTAGGCGGCCTCGTACAAGGCGACCTCGTTGCCTTGCGCCTGGTAGAACGGTTGCTTGTGCACCTTGTATTGTTCGACGTTCGTCATGGTTTTCTCCATGTAACCGCGCACACGGCACGGTCTTGCTTTCGGGGAAAAAAACGCCCCCAGCGAGTGGGGGCGCGTTTTGTTGCTTCAGCTGCTGCGTGGATTACTTGTGCACGCCCAGCTTTTCGCGCCAGCCCGGGAAGTACTTGTCGGCATCCTTGGGGAAGGATTCGAATGCGCGGGCGAACTCCTTGTGGGTCTTCGCGTATTCGATCGGGTCGGTACCGGTCTTCCAGCACTCGTAAGCCTGGCCGAGGGAGATACCACCGGCTGCCGGGCTGTCGATGTGGCCGAAGGAGCCGCCGCCGCAGGTGTTGATCACGTTGCCGTGGCCCAGGTTCTGGAAGAAGCCCGGCAGACGCAGTGCGTTCATGCCACCGGAGATGATCGGCGCGGTCGGCTTCATGCCGTACCACTTCTGGTAGAAGTAAGGCCCTTGGCACTCGTCACGCTCCAGCATGTAGGCCAGCACGGTCTCCTTGGCGTGACCTTCCATCTTGCCGTAGCCCATGGTGCCGGTGTGGATGCCGGAAGCGCCCATCAGACGGGAAAGCTTCATGTAGCACAGCGGGTCCATACCCATCGGCGACTTGTAAGAAGTCACGGCGCCGTGACCAGCACGGTGGAAGTGCAGGAAGGTCTTCGGGAATGCACGACGGGCAGTCGTCACACCTGCGGGGCCGGTCACGAAACCGTCCACCAGGAAGGCAACGTGCGATTCGGATTTGATCTTTGCGAATTCGCCGAGGATGTACTCGCCGCGCTTGATCATCTCGCCATGGAAGTCAGCGGTGATGTTGGCGGAGAACAGCTTGGCTTGGCCGGTTTCCTGCTGGGCACGGTCCATCGCTTGCACGACCTTGGGGATAACCACTTCCATCGGGCAGAACGGCTGGTTGGCTTGCGGCTCATCGTTCTTGATGAAGTCGCCGCCCAGCCAGAAGTCGTAACATGCCTTGGCGAACGGCTCCGGGCGCAGACCCAGCTTCGGCTTGATGATGGTACCGGCGATGTAACCGCCGTTCACTTCCGGACGGCCCAGCACCTTCCACAGGTCGGCGATACCGGCGCTCGGACCATCGAACTTGCGGATCATGCACTCGGGGACCAGGAAGTCCAGCATGCGCAGACCGACGTGGTCGCCCATGCCCTGATTGTTGCCGAGGATCAGGGACCACATGTGGGAGACGTTGAAGTGACCGTCGATCAGGTTCGGGTCGAACAGCTCGACTGGGTAAGCGATCTTCATCAGACCGCCGCCCTTGACCGGATCATCACCGAATGCGGTCTCGTCCACTTCATAGACCAGCGCGTCGACACCGCGCGTGAAGTCGTCGGTGGTGGACACTTCCACGTTGGTACCAGTGGAAGATTCGGCTGCGACGTGAGCAGCCACTTCCAGGAAGCCATAGCCCTTGGCCGGGATCAGCTTGTAAGCAACCAGCAGGTGCTTTCCGCCGGCGATCAGGTCGGCCTCTTTCAGGTCCAGACGTGCATAACGATTCGATTGATCCATCTATTTCTCCTCAGATGTTGTTGGATGAATGTTCCGATGCGCACTATACGCACACCACCCATAATTGACAGTCAAATGTTTTTATTGGAATCATAAGTCGAGCTTATGATAAGGTGTGTGCATGTTAGCCATCACTTTGCGTCAATTGCAGGTCTTCGAATGTGTCGCACGCCATCTCAGCCACTCGCGTGCTGCGCAGGAACTCTATCTGTCGCAGCCTGCGGTCTCCATGCAGATCAAGCAAGCAGAGCAGATCGTCGGCCTGCCGTTGTTCGAGCAGAGTGGCAAGCGCATCTTCCTCACCGAAGCGGGGCGTGAGCTGCTGCACTATGCGCGCGCCATCCTGCAACTGATGCAGGAGATGGAGTCCAGCTTCGACGCGATGAAGGGTCTTGAACGCGGCCGGCTGAACATCGCGGTAGTGAGTACGGCGAACTACTTCATGCCGCAATTGCTGGCGCGTTTCATCCAGATCCATCCCGGGATCCAGGTCGCGCTTTCGGTGGCCAACCGTGATGCGGTGCTGCGCCAGTTGAGCGAGAACCTGGCCGATCTGGCCATCATGGGCCAGCCGCCGGCCGGTACGGAGATGACTGCCAGCGCGTTCCTGGAGAACCCGCTGGTAGTGATCGCGGCACCCAACCATGCGCTTGCGTCGGCTCGCAAGATCCAGCCGCACCAATTGGTGCGCGAGACCTTCCTGTTACGTGAATCAGGATCCGGTACGCGCAGCGTGGCCGAGCGCTACTTCACCACCCACAAACTGCCGCTGCCCAGCCATATGGAAATGGACACTAACGAAGCCATCAAGCAATCAGTGCAGGCAGGCATGGGCATCGGGATCATCTCGCGCCATGGTATCGAGCTGGAGTTGGAGACCGGGCGTCTGCTGGTGCTGGATGTGGATGGCTTCCCCATCGTGCGACACTGGTATCTGGTCCAGCGCAAGGATAAACGTCCATCCATGGCGGCCCAGGAGTTCGAGCGTTTCCTGTTGGAACACGCGGCGGATGCCGCCCAATGAGAAAGCGGCCCGCAGGCCGCTTTCTCATCACTACCCGTAAGCAGTTGCTTACTTGATCACTGCGTTCAGCTCACCCTTGGCATAGCGCTGTGCCATGCTGTCCAGCGAGATCGGCTTGATCTTGCCGGCCATGCCTGCGGAGCCGAAGGCTTCGTAACGTGCCTTGCAGATTGCCTTCATGGCCTTGGTGGTCTCGGCCAGGAACTTGCGCGGATCGAAGTCCTTGGGGTTGTTAGCCAGGTAGCGACGGGTCGCGCCGGTGGAAGCCATGCGCAGGTCAGTGTCGATGTTCACCTTGCGCACGCCGTGCTTGATGCCTTCCACGATCTCTTCGACCGGCACGCCGTAGGTCTGGGGCATCGCGCCGCCGAACTGGTTGATGATCTCCAGCCACTCTTGCGGCACGGAGGAAGAACCGTGCATCACCAGGTGGGTGTTGGGGATACGGGCGTGGATCTCCTTGATGCGGCTGATCGCCAAGGTGTCGCCTGTGGGCGGCTTGGTGAACTTGTAGGCACCGTGGGAAGTACCGATGGCGATGGCCAGTGCGTCGACCTGGGTGGCCTTCACGAATGCAGCGGCTTCGTCCGGATCGGTCAGCAGTTGGTCGTGGCTCAGCACGCCTTCAGCACCGTGGCCGTCTTCCTTCTCGCCGTGACCGGATTCCAGAGAACCCAGGCAGCCCAGTTCACCTTCGACGGAAACGCCGACTGCGTGGGACATCTCGACGACCTGACGGGTCACGTTGACGTTGTAGTCGAAGCTGGACGGGGTCTTGCCGTCAGTCATCAGCGAACCGTCCATCATCACGGAAGAGAAACCGGATTTGATGGCGTTGATGCAGACAGCCGGCGATGCGCCGTGGTCCTGGTGCATCACGACGGGGATGTGCGGGTACATTTCGACCGCGGCTTCGATCAGGTGACGCAGGAACGGCTCGCCTGCGTACTTACGCGCACCAGCGGAACCTTGCATGATGACCGGGCTGTTGCATTCGTCGGCCGCTTCCATAATGGCCTTGACCTGCTCCAGATTGTTGACGTTGAACGCCGGCAGGCCATAGCCATTTTCGGCGGCGTGATCGAGTAGTTGACGCAACGATACGAGTGCCATTTTCTTCCTCCTGTTTGAATTACAAAAACATTAATGCTTGCGGTGGTCGCCCACGCGCACGATCTTCATGGTGTTGGTATGACCAGCCTTGCCCACGGCGTCGCCCACGGTCATCACGATCAAGTCGCCGTCCTTCACCAGACCGAGGCGCACCAGCTCGTCCTCTGCGTTACGCAGGGTCACCGAATGGTCCTGATGGTCATCGATGCTGAATGCGATCGGATACACGCCGCTGAACAGGGTGATCTTGCTCAGTGTCGATTCCATCGGCGTCATCGCGAAGATGGGCACGCTGGAATTGACGCGCGACATCCACAGCGTGGTGGAGCCGGACTGGGTCAGTGCTACGATGGCCTTCACGTCGAAATGCGACGCTGCGTACAATGCCGACATGGCGATCGATTGGTCGATGCGCGTGAAACGTTGCTGGTTGCTGCGGCGATCGATGGCGTTGTCCTCGGCTTCGCGTTCGGCCTTGAGGCAGACTCGCGCCATGGCTTCGATGGTCTCCACCGGATAATCGCCCACCGCCGTCTCTGCCGACAGCATCACCGCATCGGTACCATCCAGCACGGCGTTAGCCACGTCGGACACTTCGGCACGGGTCGGGATGGGATTGGTGATCATCGATTCCATCATCTGGGTCGCGGTGATGGCGAGCTTGTTCTGCGCGCGCGCCATCTTGATCATCTTCTTCTGCAAGCCCGGTACCGCCGCATCACCGACTTCGACAGCAAGATCGCCACGGGCCACCATGATGGCGTCGGAAGCTTCGATGATCTCCTCCAGCACCGGGATCGCCTCGGCACGCTCGATCTTGGCCAACAACATGCTCTTGCCGCCAGCTTCATGCATCAGCTTGCGTGCCAGCTTCATGTCATCAGCCGAGCGCGGGAAGGACACCGCCAGATAGTCGGCCTTGATCAGCGCGGCGGTCTTGATGTCTTCTTTATCCTTGTCGGTCAGCGCCGGTGCGGTCAAGCCGCCGCCCTTGCGATTGATGCCCTTGTTGTTGGACAGCACACCGCCGCGGATCACCTTGCAATACACTTCGTTGCCCTTGACCTCGGTCACCTCGAACTCCAGCATGCCGTCGTTCAGCAGCAGGATGGAACCGCTGCTCACGTCGTTGGGCAGCTCCTTGTAATCGAGACCGACGCGTTGCTGGTTACCCAAGCCATCCAATGCCGCATCGAGGATGAACATGTCGCCCTTCTTCAGGACGATCTTGTCGTTCTCGAATTTACGCACACGGATCTTGGGACCTTGCAGGTCGGCAAGGATACCCACGGTACGCCCGACCGCCGCGGCCGCCGCACGGACGGTCTCGGCACGTTTCATATGGTCTTGGGCGGTGCCATGGGAGAAGTTCATCCGGACCAGGTCTACCCCGGCGCGGATCATCTGTTCCAGCACACTTTGATCGCTGGAGGCGGGCCCCAGCGTTGCGACTATTTTTGTTCTGCGCAGCATGATTTCCTTGGTTATCGGCTTGTTTGGGCCCAGCATCCCTCTCTCTCAATCAGGGATGCCGGACCGATGCTTTTACTGCTTTGCGCGTTCTTCCAGGATCGCCACGGCCGGCAGGGTCTTGCCTTCCAGGTATTCCAGGAATGCACCGCCGGCGGTGGAGATGTAAGACACCTTGTCGTAGATGTCATACTTCTGGATCGCGGCAATGGTGTCACCGCCACCGGCCAGCGTGAACGCGCTGGTCTTGGCGATGGCATCTGCGATGGCCTTGGTGCCTGCGCCGAACTGGTCGAACTCGAACACGCCGACTGGGCCGTTCCACACCACGGTGCCAGCCTTCATGATGATGTCGACGAGCTCTTGCGTGCTCTTGGGACCGATGTCGAAGATCATGTCGTCGTCGGCCACTTCGCCGACGTTCTTCAGCACGGCCGGTTCATTGGCGTCGAACTTCTTGCCGCATACCACATCGACGGCGACGGGGATGGTCGCACCGCGTGCGGACATCTTTTCCATCAGGCTCTTCGCGGTCGGCACCAGATCGTCCTCGCACAGCGATTTGCCCACGTTGCCGCCGGCAGCCTTGATGAAGGTGTTCGCGATGCCGCCACCGACCACCAGCTGGTCGCACTTCTCGGACAGCGATTCGAGCACCGTCAGCTTGGTGGAGACCTTGGAGCCACCGACGATGGCGACCATGGGTCGAGCCGGGTTAGCCAACGCCTTGCCCAAGGCTTCCAGCTCTTCGGTGAGCAAGATGCCGGCCGCAGCGGTCGGCGCGAACTTGGCCACGCCATGGGTGGAAGCTTCGGCACGGTGAGCAGTGCCGAACGCGTCCATCACGAACACGTCGCACAGTGCGGCGTATTTCTTGGACAGCTCATCGTTGCTCTTCTTTTCGCCCTTGTTGAAGCGGCAGTTCTCGAGCAGCACCAGTTCGCCTTCGGCGACGTTGAAACCACCATCAATCCAGTCACGGATCAAGCGCACGGGCTTGCCCAGCTTATTGGCGATGTCATCAGCCACCGGCTTCAGGGAATTCTCCTCGGTGAACACGCCTTCTTCCGGGCGGCCGAGGTGCGAAGTCACCATCACCTTGGCACCGGCTTTCAGCGCGGCGTTGATGGTGGCCATGGAGGCCGTGATACGCGCGTCGGAGGTCACCTTGCCATCCTTCACGGGCACGTTGAGGTCAGAACGGATCAGGACGCGCTTGCCCTTCAGATCCAGGTCGGTCATTTTGATCACAGACATGATGTTTCCTTAATTGCAGACTTGAAAGCAGAAAGGGCTGGCATCAGCCAGCCCTTGTTCGTCACGTATTACTTGGCAACGTGTTGCGCGAAGCGCAGCATGTTGCAGGTGTAGCCGTATTCGTTGTCATACCACGCAACGACTTTGACGAAGGTACCGTCCAGCGCGATGCCGGCCTCAGCGTCGAAGATCGACGAATAGCCGCAACCGCGGAAGTCAGTGGAGACCACCTTCTCATCGGTGTAACCCAAGGTCTTGCTGATGTCGCCGGTCTGCGAAGCCTTCTTCATGGCAGCGCAGATATCGGCGTACTTGGCTTCCTTGTTCAGCTCGACGGTCAGGTCGACCACGGACACGTCGGAGGTCGGCACGCGGAACGCCATGCCGGTCAGCTTGCCGTTCAATTCGGGCAGCACCACGCCGACGGCCTTGGCGGCGCCGGTGGAGGAGGGGATGATGTTCTCCAGAATGCCGCGGCCACCGCGCCAATCCTTCTTGGACGGGCCGTCAACGGTCTTCTGGGTAGCGGTGGCTGCATGTACGGTGGTCATCAGGCCGCGCTTGATACCCCAGTTGTCGTTCAGCACCTTGGCGACCGGCGCCAGGCAGTTGGTGGTGCAGGAAGCAGCGGAAACGATAGCCTCACCCTTGTAGGAGGTGTGGTTCACGCCGTACACGAACATCGGGGTCTTGTCCTTGGAAGGAGCGGAAATCACCACCTTCTTCGCGCCAGCAGCGAGGTGCTTCTTGCAGCCTTCTTCGTCCAGGAAGAAGCCGGTACACTCCAGCACGAGATCGGCACCAACTTCGCTCCACTTCAGATTGGCCGGATCGGTCTCGGCGGTCAGACGGATCTTTTTACCGTTGACCACCATGTTGTTGCCTTCCACCTTGATGTCGCCCTTGAAATTGCCGTGCACGGAGTCGTACTTCAGCATGTAGGCCAGATAGTCCGCATCCAGCAGGTCGTTGATGGCGACCACTTCCAGTTCAGGGAAATCCTTGGCGATCGCGCGGAACGCCATGCGACCGATTCGACCGAAGCCATTGATACCAACTTTGATTGCCATGTTTCTTCTCCCGTTAAGTAATTGAAAACTTGTTTACAGCACGCTCTTGACGGCCTTGACCACGTTCTCCGCGGTGAAGCCGAAGTGCTTGAACAGTTCGCCGGCCGGTGCGGATTCGCCGAAGCAATCCATACCCACCACAGCACCATCCAGACCGACATATTTGTACCAGCCGCTGGTCACGCCGGCTTCCACGGCGACGCGCTTCACGCCCTTGGGCAGGACGCTGTCCTTGTAGGCCTGATCCTGCTTGTCGAACACATTGGTCGACGGCATGGACACGACGCGCACGTTGATACCTTCTGCGGCCAGAGCCGCCTGTGCCTTCATTGCCAGGTCAACTTCGGAGCCGGTGGCGATCAGCACGGCCTGCGGCTTACCGCCTGCAGCTTCGGACAGCACATAGCCACCCTTGCGAATGGCGGCGATCTGCTTGTCGTCGCGCTTCTGGAACGGCAGGTTCTGACGGCTGAAGATCAGGCTGCTCGGACCGTCGCGACGCTCGACCGCACAGGCCCAGGAAACCATGGATTCGACCGTGTCACACGGGCGCCACACTTCCATGTTGGGAATCACGCGCAGCGTGGAAGTCTGTTCGACCGGCTGGTGTGTCGGACCGTCTTCCCCCAGACCGATGGAGTCATGGGTGAACACATAGATCACGCGTTGCTTCATCAGTGCGGACATGCGGATCGCATTGCGGGCGTATTCCGAAAACATCAGGAAGGTGCCACCGAACGGCAACAGACCACCGTGCAAGGCCATACCGTTCATGATGTGCGACATGCCGAACTCGCGCACGCCATAGCTGATGTAGTTGCCGGGCTTCTTGCCGGAAACGTGGTGCGCGCCGGTCCAGTTGGTCAGGTTGGAACCTGTCAGGTCGGCAGAGCCGCCCAGGAACTCGGGCAACACCGGTTGCAGTGCATTAATCGCATTCTGTGAAGCCTTGCGCGTAGCGATGGTCTCACCCTTGGCGTTCACCGCCTCAATGGCCTTGGCCACATGCTCGGACCAGTTGGTCGGCAGGTCACCCTTGATGCGGCGTTCGAACTCTGCGGCTTCCTTGGGGAATGCCTTCTTATACTCGGCGAACTTGTTGTTCCACAGCTTCTCCAGCCCTTCACCCTTGATGCGCGCATCCCATGCCTCATAGACATGTGCGGGAATCTCGAACGGAGGATATTTCCAGCCGATGTGTTCACGGGTCGCTTGCACTTCTGCATCGCCCAGCGCCGCACCGTGCACGTCGTGGGTACCTTGCTTGTTCGGAGAGCCGGCACCGATGACGGTCTTGCAGCAGATCAGCGTCGGTTTGTCGGTGACCTTCTTCGCTGCTTCGATGGCGGCATTGATCGCCTCCGGATCGTGACCTTGCACGTCGGCGATGACGTGCCAGCCATAGGCTTCAAAGCGCTTGGCGGTGTCATCGGTGTACCAGCCATCGATGTGGCCGTCGATAGAGATATTGTTGTCATCCCAGAAGGCGGTCAGCTTGCCCAGACCCCAGGTACCGGCCAGTGCGCAGGCTTCGTGGGAGATGCCTTCCATCATGCAACCGTCGCCCAAGAACACATAGGTGCGGTGATCGACGATCTCGTGACCCGGCTTGTTGAATTCATTGGCCAGCAGCTTCTCGGCCATCGCCATACCCACGGCATTGGTGATGCCCTGACCGAGCGGACCGCCAGTGGTTTCCACGCCGGGTGTATAGCCATACTCGGGGTGACCCGGAGTCTTGGAGTGCATCTGGCGGAAACGCTTCAACTCATCGATCGGCAGGTCATAGCCAGACAGATGCAGCAATGCATAGACCAGCATGGAGCCGTGACCGTTGGACAGGATGAAACGATCGCGGTCGGGCCACTTTGGATTGGCCGGATTGTGACGCAGATGGCGGTTCCATAGGACCTCCGCGATCTCTGCCATGCCCATCGGGGCACCCGGGTGACCGGAATTCGCTTTCTGCACGGCATCCACTGCCAGCATGCGGATTGCACCGGTGATGTCGTTGAATTTTGGTGGGGTGACGCTACGCGTTGCTGACATTGCTATTTCCTCCGAGAGACTTATAAGCGATTAGGCCAATCAATACTATGCATTAAAAGAACGCGGATTATGCCTCAGCGCCCGATATTTGGGCAACTCGCTATACCCGCTTGGCACACCGGGAGATAAGGCGTGCCCAGTTCAACTCCCTTGCCTTTTTGGAGGTTTTATCCCCAGTTGTTTGAGTTTTCGATACAGATGGGTACGTTCTACGCCGATCTTGTCAGCCAAACCAGCGATATTGCCCTGCATCTGTTCCAAATGATAGTTCAAATAGGCCGTGTCGAAGCGCTCGCGCGCCTCACGGAACGGCAGGTCGACCGGCAGCTCCAGCACGATGCTGCCTTGCTCTCCTGCAACCGCCACCGTAGCCTGCGGCACTACGGGCGTCGGCACACTGACGGCCTGGTGCTGCTTCAATGTCTGTGCGATGGTGCTCAGCAACTTCTTCAGTGCGATCGGCTTCTCCAGAAAATCCGCCGCACCGATGCGCGTGGCTTCGAGCGCGGTTTCGATGGTTCCGTGCCCAGACATCATGATGACTGGCATGGTGAGCTGCCCTGCTGCCACCCACTCCTTGAGCAGGGTCAAACCATCGGTATCCGGCATCCAGATATCGAGTAACACCGCATCCGGTGCTTGGCGGATCATCTGGCGCGCCTGTTCCGCATTCTCAGCCAACAAGATTCCGTACCCCTCATCGAACAGGATCTCCGACAGAAGCTCGCGTATCCCGGCCTCATCATCCACCACCAGTATGTTCTTGGTCGTCATGCCGCCCTCTCCTTCTTTTGTAGCAATACCGGCAGCAGGATGTTGACACAGGTACCCCCCTCGCTCCGGTTCTGTATGCTGATGCTCCCGCCGTGTTCTTCCACGATCTTCTTGACGATAGGCAATCCCAACCCTGTGCCACGCGCCTTGGTCGTTGTATACGGCTCGAAAGCCTTGGCCAGGAAGTGTTCGGGAAAGCCGCTGCCGTTGTCACACACTGACAACTTAAGCATGCCTTCTGCCGTGTCGGCTGTGGACAATACGATCAGGCGATCACTGACCTGTTGCAACGCATCGTGGGCATTCTGCAACAGATTGTGCACGACCTGACGCAAGCGCGTGGCATCGCCATTGATTTGCGTACGCTGCGCTTCCAGTTTGGTCTGGATCGGACTGCTGTTGGCTTCGTACAGCCCGAGTACCTCTTGCAACAATTGATGGATATCCAATGGCACCAATTTGGCCGCTGGGGTCCGCGCATAATCGGCGAAATCGGTCACCATGCTCTTCATGGCTGCGACCTGGCTGACGATGGTCTGCGTGGCCCGTTTGAGCAGCTGAACATCTTTCTCATCGGTCAGGTGGTCAGCAAGTTTATGCTGCAAGCGCTCCGCCGACAGTTGTATCGGGGTCAACGGATTCTTGATCTCGTGCGCCAAGCGCCGTGCCACCTCGCCCCATGCTGCCTGACGTTCGGCCAAACGCAAGTGGGTGATGTCATCGAACACCACGACATAGCCGCGACTGCTTTCGCTCATCAAACGGGTACCGTGCAGCAATAACACCTGATCACCTTCCTTGCTCATGCGCTCGATCTGTCTTTCCCAAGCTCGCTCAGGTTGTGACGCGATGCCCTCCTCGATGCCAGACAGGAACGGGCGCAGCAACAGATGTTCTTCTGTCAATTGTGGCAGGTCCTTGCTGGCCAGTTCACTCACCAACATGCCGAGGATGCGCGCAGCACTGGCATTGATGGACTTGACCATCAAGCGTTCATCCAGCACCAGCACGCCGGATGACAGATGCGCCAACACGCTCTCCAGATACGCTTTGGCATCTGCAACTTGTTGTTGCTGATGTTCGGCGAGCTTCTTGGCGGCAGCGAGCTGGGCGGTCATCTGGTTGAACAATGCGGTGAGTCCACCCAGTTCGTCATTGCTCTGTACCGGATAGCTGCTGCTGAAATCCCCCTTCGCTACTGCACGTGTACCGGCCGCCAACGCGGCCAGCGGCGCACTGAGTTTGGCACTGAGGAAGAAAGCTGCCGAGATCGCGCTCAACAACACGATCAGCAAGGACAGGGTGAGGGTGATGCCATACAGCCGTTTCAAGCCGACACGGGAAAGCACGAGTTGCTGATAGTCGCCATACACCGATTGCACCGTCTCGGCATCCTGGGCCAATTGATACGGCACAGGCTGAACGAACTGCAACACATGGCCGTCGAACAACACGGAGCGGATAGGAACGATCACACGCAGGATGAGGCTGCCATCGGGCAGGGCATCTGCCTGACTGTAGCGCCCTTTGCGCTCGACTTGGCGCAGCATCTCTACTGTCGGCGTATCGGTGCGGATGGCCTGCCGGCTGCTGGCAAAAGCCAGCAATCTCCCGCCCGCATCGAACACGGCTGCTTCCTGCGCGCCCCCCTCGGAGATGAAGCGCGCCAAGGTCTCGCCGTGCCGCTGTGGCGGCTGTTCCGCAAGGATCAAGGCGACGAATTGCCCCTTGCGACCGAGTTCGTCCAAGCCGTTCTGCAAGGTGCTGCGCGCCAAATTGAGGCCGCCTTCCAAGGCTTTCTCGACGCGTACATCGAACCAGGATTCGATGCTTTTGCCAAGGAACTGTACCGACACGGCATATACCAGCATGCCCGGCAGTACGGCGATCAACGAGAAGAACATGGCCAGTCGCAACGTCAGCCTGGCGCCATAGACCTGGGCATGCAAGCGGTTGCGCAATTGCCAGAATTGATACAGGACCTGAATCAGCAACGCCAGCGCCAGCATGCCCGTCATCACTAGCAAGGTGAAATAGTTCTCTGCATACAGCTCCGAGTTGCCGCTTGCGCTGGACAGCAGGTAAAGCAGAATGCCCCCGATGACGGCGGAAAGCAGGATCAGATATTTCATTCGCTGCTGCCTTCTTCTGGCCGAATATCCCAATGGAAGCGCACCGACTCCAGTTTCCATTGATCGTCCGTCAATACGTTCATCTGCAACGGTTTGGGCAACTGTGTGATATCCAGCCCCATCCAAGCCACGACTCCGACCTGGCTTCCTTTCTTGATCAGACGCGAGAAATATCCGCCGCTGGCTTGATCGAGTTGAGCGATCTCGATGGGGGGGGCGACCTGTCTTCCCAACACCCGCAAGGCATCTGGCAAAGAAACGAAAGTCTGGTACAGCCCCCCCCGGGTCAGACGATATTGCTGGGTCAATGTGTTGTAGGACAGCTTGCTGGTCTGCGTGAAGCTGGCGATCTCCTGATCGGGCCAGTACCAGCGGGAACGATGCACCGATAATTCACTTTCGAAATACAGCGTTACACCGCGCATCAGGGCTTCCTCGACCTGAGACGGCAACTTGATATCGAAGTCCGCCGACAACAGATAACCTTCATTGGTCAGTCTGGCTTCTGCTTTGCGGATGTCGATACCTTCCGCTGCGGCCTGCGTGGTAGACAGGAGCAATGTGCACAGGACTAGCCAGCGCAACATGGTTTCAAGCAGTTTTGCGCAACACAGCATAGAAGAATCCATCATGCTCGTCGCAAGGCAATAACTGCCCGGCCGCCCCGTCGATCTGCACAATCCCTGTCGGCTCACGCCGGGCATCAGCATGTTTGGTCAGGAAGGGCTCGATCACCTGCTGGTTCTCCTGCGCGAAGATCGAGCAGGTAACATAGAGCAATCTACCATCGACCGCCAACAGCGGCCATAAAGCCTGCAGGATTTGTGTCTGCTGGCGCGCAAAATTTTCGATGTCTTCTGGTCGGCGCAACCATTTTATATCCGGGTGTCGACGTACCACGCCCGAGGCGGAGCAGGGCACATCGGCGAGGATGCGCTGGAAGGGGCGGCCGTCCCACCACGTGTCGGGCAGAGCGGCATCCCCTTGTCGGACATCGGCATGCAAACCCAAGCGTTGCAGATTCTCATGGATACGTTGCAGTCGCCCCTCATCCTTGTCCAAAGACAAGAGCTCGATGTCGGCACATTCCAGCAAGTGTGCCGTCTTGCCCCCTGGTGCAGCACAGGCATCCAGTACGCGCATGCCATCGGCGACCGCCAGCAACTTGGCCGCATATTGCGCACCGGCATCCTGCACCGAGACATCGCCCGTAAAGAACCCCGGCAAACGGTCGACAGGAACCGGGCGTATTAGTTGCAATGCGCCCGTGCTGAGAGGTCGTGCATCGATCCCTGCGGCCGCCAGTCGTGCCTGATATGTATCGCTGTCGCCATGCTGCTGGTTGATGCGCAACGTCATGGGAGGATGGGTATTGCCGGCTTGCAGGATATCTGGCGCGTGCTCGCCATATTGGCCCGACAATTTATTCACCCACCACTCGGGGTAGGCATATCTTGTGGTCGACTGCAAATCTGCGACTCTTTGCAATTCTTCGCGCTGGCGCAAAAAATTGCGCAACACTGCATTCACCAGCCCGGCAGTGGCGGGATGTATGTCTTTGGTAGCACGTACTGCTTGATCGACGATGGTATGTGATCTGGCTCGGGTATATTGCAACTGATACAGGGCAACCTGTAACAAGCTGCCGACCAGCGGATTCTGCAACGGCTTGTTGAGTAAGCGGTCTAGCATGAAGGCGAGCCGGTTTTGATAGCGCAGTGTGCCATAGCACAAATCCTGTAATGCGCCACGCGACTGCCCAGTCAATTTTGACAGCTTTATTGCTTCAGCCAGGGCATCGGTCAGGTTGCGTCCATTACGGATCACCCGATCCACTACCTTGGCCGCTTCTTGTTGGACGAATTGCATGTCTAACCGCCGCCGAACCGGTCACCCGGCTGTAACGGGAATCCCTGGATGAACTGCGTGACAGGCAACGGCTTGCCGCCTGGTTTCTGCATCACCAGCAATGCCAAGGCACCGGTCCCGCAAGCGACGTGTAACGCGTCCTTCTCGATGGCCAGAATGGTGCCCGGTTGTGCCCCCTGACGACTGCTGATTGCGGCCTGATGTATCTTGATGAGGGTATCACCATAATGCGTGTTGGCAACGGGAAAAGGGAAATACCCGCGCACCGCTCGGGCCAACACCTCGGCGGGTTCGTTCCAGTCCAATGTGGCTTCCGCCTTGCTTAGTTTGGCAGCGTAAGTTGCCAGACCACCATCCTGTTTTTCTGCACACAGCGTCCCTGCCGACAATGCTTGCAACGCTTCTACGATAGCCCGCCCCCCCATGCTGGCGAGCCGGTCATGCAAACTTGCCGCAGTATCCTGTTCTTCGATGGCGCAGACGCTCTTGAGCAACATGTCGCCGGTATCCAGTCCGGCATCCATCTGCATGATGGTGATGCCAGTCTGTGCATCGCCAGCCAGAATAGCGCGCTGTATCGGAGCAGCTCCGCGCCAACGCGGCAACAACGACGCATGGATGTTCAGGCAACCTCTACGCGGGATATCCAAGATCGCCTGCGGTAGGATCAGACCATATGCGGCCACGACCATCACGTCAGCTTGCAAAGCGGCCAGTTGCCGTTGCACGACCTCATCCTTCAAGGTCGCCGGCTGCATAACCGGTAAGCCGTATTTCTGGGCCGCCTGTTTGACTGGGCTCGCCGTCATCTGCATACCACGACCGGATGGGCGATCGGGCTGGGTAAGGACCATCACGATGTCATGGCCTGCTTCCCGCAGCGCGCTCAATGCCTGGGCAGCGAATTCCGGAGTGCCGGCAAATATCAGTTTCACGTTTACAAGGTCTCTCGCTTTTGCTTCTTCAGCTTGGCACGGATACGAGTCTGTTTGAGTTGGGATAGATGCTCAACGAACACCCGTCCGCGCAAATGGTCGATCTCATGCTGGATACATACCGCCAATAAACCTTCGGCTTGCAATTCGAACGGCTGGCCTTGTGCATCCAAGGCACGCACGGTGACCTTCTCGGCGCGCGTTACCTTTTCATAGATCCCCGGCACCGACAGGCAACCTTCTTCGCTTTCTTCCGTACCTTCCTGTTGCAGGATCTGTGGGTTGATCAGCACGATCAACTCGTTATGGTCCTCAGAAACATCGATCACCACGATCTGTTCATGCACATCCACTTGTGTCGCAGCCAAGCCGATGCCAGGTGCGGCATACATGGTTTCGCTCATGTCGCGGATGAGTCGGCGTGTGCTATCGGTCACTTCTGCGACGGGTTTGGCCACTTTATGCAGCCGTGGATCGGGGTATTTCAGGATTGGGAGGATTGCCATAAATGCTTGCCAACTTAAGTGACTAGATGCAGAATTTAAACAGTTGTGCAAAGTTTGCACCGCATTTCATTACTTTGCTGGAGTTTTCCATGCGCAAGATTATATCGCTGATTTGCCTGCTGTTGCCCTTACTTGCCAGTGCAGACGTGCTGCAGATCCGCGACGACGCCCCTGACCGTTATGTCGTAGTGAAAGGGGACACCCTGTGGGACATCTCTGCCCGCTTTTTCAAAGATCCGTGGAAGTGGCCCGAGATCTGGGCGTTGAACAAAGAGGGGATCAAAGATCCGCACTGGATCTACCCCGGCGACATGGTTTATCTGGATCGTCGTACCGGTACGCTTTCGACTACCCCACCGGCCGCGCCTGAGCCGGTGGTCGAGCAAGAGATCGTCAAGCTGGAGCCGAAGGTCCGTGTCGTAAAACAGAATACTGAGGCGGTACCCGCTATCCCGTTGGCGGCAATCTCCTCTTTCCTGGCGCGTCCATTGGTGGTCGACGAAGAAGAGCTGGATGATGCCCCTCGCTTGGTCGGAACCTATGAGCACCGTACCTTGCTGGCCAGCAACGATATCGCTTATGTCTCCAATCTGCCTACGGATAAAGGTAATCAATGGCAGGTCTATCGTCCCGGCACTGAATTCGTTGATCCTGATACGGATGAGACTTTGGGGCGTGAAGTGCAATATCTAGGGGATGCCAGTGTAGAAAAGTTCGGTGATCCAAGCACTCTGCGCATCACCAACTCCATTCAGGAAATCCATAAAGGCGATTATTTCGCACAGGCGACCACGGGTTATCAGCAGGATTACCTGCCGCACGCCCCCAACACTCCTATCTCGGCCAAGGTCATCTCCATCTATGGCGGCGTACAGCAGGCCGGTCAACACGCCGTGATCACTCTGAATAAAGGTCGCCGCGACGGTCTGGAGATTGGCCATGTACTAGCCCTTTATCAAAAAGGGGAAGAACTCAAAACCAAGGGTTGGTTTACCCCGAATGTCCAATTGCCTGATGTGCGCTATGGCTTGGTGATGGTGTTCCGCGTTTTCAACAAAGTCTCTTATGCGCTGGTCATGGAGACCCGCTTCCCGGTGCAGTTGTTCGACAGCGTTCGTACCCCCGATTGAATGGATAACGACACCGACCTGGTCGCTTGGCTCAAGTTCTGCTTGATCCCGGGACTGGGCGGTGAAGGCCAGCGCCATCTATTGAAGCTCTACGGATCGCCAGCCTCTGTTCTCGACCAGCCGCTTTCCGAACTTTCCCGCCACCTACGCCCCTCTGCCATTCAAGGTTTCAGGCAAGAAGTTGATGTATCACTGATCGAGGCGACGCTCGCTTGGCTGGATGATCCGGCCAATCATGTCATCACACTGGGCGATCAGCATTATCCGCAAGCTTTGCTGAGCATCACCGATCCGCCTGTCTTGCTTTACGTGAAGGGCCGCCTCGACTTGCTCAATCAGCGTTCTCTTGCGGTAGTAGGTAGCCGCAACGCTACAGCGCAAGGTCTGCGCAACGCCGAATCCTTTGCCCTGGCACTCTCCGATGCCGGTTTGTGCATCGTCAGTGGCATGGCTGCAGGTATCGATCGGGCGGCACATGTCGGCGGTCTGCAAGGCAGCGCCTCCAGTATCGCGGTGATCGGCACCGGTTTAGATAAGGTCTATCCTGCGTCCAATCGAGAGCTCGCTCATCGTTTGGCAGAACAAGGGGTGATTGTTTCCGAGTTCCCACTCGGCACGCCGCCATTGGCAGCCAACTTCCCGCGTCGGAATCGCATCATCAGCGGTCTGGGCCTTGGCTGCTTGGTAGTAGAAGCCTCCATCCAGAGCGGTTCTTTAATCTCGGCTCGCCTAGCCCTCGAACAGGGGCGCGACGTGTTCGCCATCCCTGGCTCCATCCACTCTCCACAATCACGAGGTTGTCATCTTCTGATCAAGCAAGGTGCCAAGCTGGTGGAGTCCGCTCAGGATATCCTGGAAGAGTTGGGTAGCTTTGCTGTGCTTGAAACTCGCATCCCCAGCTCTACTGTTGCACACCCGCTCTTGGAACATGTTGGCTTCGATCCGATAGATGCTGATACGCTCGCACAACGTTGTGGCTTGACGATATCTGAGGTATCGGCCATTCTGTTAAAACTGGAGTTGGATGGGCATATCGCTACTTTGCCCGGCGGCTTTTACCAACGCATCGCTTGATACTAGATCCACATGTTCGATATTTTGCTCTTCCTGTTCGAAAGTTATTTCGATCTCGGTAGCTACCCTGATCACGAAAAGCTGACCCTCAAACTTACGGCTGCCGGCTTTGAGGAAGATGACATCCATCAGGCGCTGAACTGGCTTTCTGGCCTGCAACAACTCACTCGCTCCAAATATCCTGACGCGATTAATCATTCCGGGATCCGCATCTTTACCGATTACGAGCGCCGTCGTCTGACACCTGAGGCGTTGCAGTTCCTCAGTTTCTGGGAACACAACAAATTCATCACGCCCATCGAACGGGAGATGATCATTGACCGTGTAGTTGCTCTCGACCGCGAAAATCTCGCACTCGACAAGGTCAAATTGATCATGTTGATGGTGTTATGGAGTCAGCATGAGGATCTGGACCCCCTGTTGATCGAAGACCTGCTCACACCTGTACAACCCGCCCTGTTCCATTAGACCATCCATGCCTTCTAACCTGCTTATCGTCGAATCCCCGGCCAAGGCCAAGACTCTGAAAAAATATCTTGGCAAGGATTTCGAGGTTCTGGCCTCTTATGGTCATGTACGCGACCTGGTCCCGCGTAACGGTGCAGTAGATGTCGACAACGGTTATTCCATGCACTACGAAACCATTGCACGGAACAGCAAGCATGTGGATGCCATCGCCAAAGCTGCTGCCACGGTAGACAACATCTTCTTGGCACCTGACCCGGATCGCGAAGGCGAAGCAATCGCATGGCATATTGCAGAGCTGCTTAAAAGTAAGCGCGCGCTCAAGGGAAAACGGATGCAGCGGGTCGTTTTCTATGAAATCACTCAATCAGCAGTACAGGATGCGGTTGCACATCCTCGCGAGATATCGCTGCCGCTGGTCAATGCACAGCAAGCACGCCGCGCACTCGATTATCTGGTAGGTTTTAACCTCTCCCCCTTGTTGTGGCGCAAGATACGCCCTGGCCTTTCCGCCGGTCGCGTGCAGAGTCCCGCATTACGACTGATCGTTGAAAGAGAAGAGGAAATCGACCGGTTCAAGAGCCAGGAATATTGGACCGTGCATCTCGATAGCCAGAAGAACCACATTCCTTTCACTGCCAAGCTTTTCCAGTTTCGCGGTACCAAGCTTGAACAACTCAGCATCGGCAGCCAAGCTGAATACGACGCGATTCATGCCAAGCTGAGTGATGCCAAATTGCCACCCAAAGTGGTGCGCGTGGATAAGAAGGCCAAGCAACGAAATGCAGCGGCACCATTCACCACCTCGACCTTGCAACAGGAAGCCGTACGCAAGCTTGGCATGACCTCAGAGCGCACCATGCGCACCGCGCAGTCCTTGTATGAAGGTGTCGACATCGGTGGACAAACTATCGGCTTGATCACTTATATGCGTACTGACTCGGTCAATCTTGCCAATGAGGCGGTAGCTGAAATCAGGGATTACATCAAAGATAACTTTGCCGGCGAATATCTGCCCGCAAAACAGCCGGTGTACAAAAGCAAGTCCAAGAATGCACAGGAAGCGCACGAAGCCATCCGCCCAACATCCATCCTACGTACTCCGGATAGCTTGCGTGATCACCTGAACATTGATCAGATGCGTTTGTACGAGATGATCTGGAAACGCACCCTGGCTTGTCAAATGGCTCCTGCCCGATTCGACACGGTAAGTGTCGATATTCGCCTTAGCAGCGATGACACCTTGTTCCGCGCTAGTGGTCAGACCTTGGTGTTTCCCGGCTTCATTGGTGTCTATATGGAAGACGTGGACGATGCCGAGGAAGAAGACAGCGCCAAGCTGCCACCGCTGGCCGAAGGCGACGTGCTGCCCATCGACAAGCTCTATGGCGAACAACACTTCACCCAGCCGCCGCCGCGCTTCTCCGAGGCCAGCCTGGTGAAGGCGCTGGAAGAGTACGGCATCGGCCGTCCTTCCACTTACGCCACCATCATCTCCACCTTGCAGGCGCGCGAGTACGCCACGCTGGACAAAAAACGCTTCATGCCCACCGACGTGGGCCGCGTGGTCATCAAGTTCCTCAACGAGCACTTCACGCGCTACGTCGATTACGGTTTCACGGCCAACCTCGAAGACGAGTTAGACGACATCTCAGAAGGCAAGCGCGACTGGATCCCGGTGCTGGATGAGTTCTGGAAAGGCTTCAACAAACTCATCGGCGAAAAGAAGGACGTGGACCGCCCCGGCACCGAGATCCTGGAAGAAGCCTGCCCCAAGTGCGGCAAGCCCCTGTCCAAGCGCCTCGGCAAGCGCGGCAGCTTCATCGGCTGCACCGGCTATCCTGAATGCGATTACACCCGCAGCCTGGGCGGCGAGGAGGATGCCGGCGAAGCTCGCCGCGAGCTTGGCCACCATCCTGAAACCAAGCAACTGGTGCTGCTGTTGCGCGGTCCCTACGGTCCTTACGTGCAACTCGGCGAACAGGAAGAGGGTGCCAAGACCAAACCCAAGCGTGTCTCCTGGCCCAAAGAACTGCCGCTGGAGAACGCCGATCTCGGCTCGGCGCTAAAGCTGCTCTCGCTTCCAAGAGAAGTCGGCGCTCACCCAGAGACCGGCAAGAAAGTCATCGTCAACATCGGCCGCTTCGGTCCCTACATTGGGCACGACGGCAAATTCAAATCCATTCCCAAGACCGACAGCATCTTCGACATCGGCCTTGAGCGCTGCGTGGAACTGCTGGCGCAGGCCAAGAGCGGCGGCGCCACTGTGCTGCGCACCCTGGGCGAACAACCGGACGACAAGGCGCCCATCGAAGTCTGCAGCGGACGCTACGGCCCCTACGTGCGCCACGGCAAGATCAACGCCACCCTGCCCAAAGATGTAACACCGGAAGCGGTGACGCTGGAAGAAGCACTGGAGATGATCGCCGCCAAGGCAGCGAAGGGCGGCTCGGGCAAGACAGTCAAGAAGGCGGCCACCAAGAAACCCGCGACCAGCAAAAAAGCAAAGGAAGCAGCGGAAGACAAACCCGCCGCTAAAACCAA
>JBFMFN010000003.1:0-3953 GCA_040754175.1 Pseudomonadota bacterium
CTGCTTGCCGCCGTGCTTGCGCACCAGGCGGTACAGCCACCGCTCGATGCCGCCGGTCAGCCGGAAGTACGCCGGGTCGATGGTCAGCACCAAGGCGGCGTCGAGCACGCCCGCATAGAACCAGTCCGGCAGGATCAGCTCGATGCCCAGCGGCGTGCCGCGGGCATCGGCCAGTTCCTTCCATTCGTTGATCCACGAGAAACGGTGCAGGCGCCGCCCGGTCGTCTCGCGGATGGACGTGGCCACCGTAGTCGATTGCAGCCGGTCGAGCGCGGCCTTGAGGCGCTGGTAGTCGCGCAGCGACTTGCCGCGCCCGATGTAGCGCAGGATCTCGTAAGGCGTGGCGCGCATCAGCCGCGACGGCCGCAGGCCCGCGTCCTTCGCTTCCACGATCTGCGAGGCCGCCCATATCAGCACGTCCGCATCCCAAATCGTGGCGATGCCGTGCTCGGCTGTTCCCTCCACGCGGATCGTCACGTTGCCCGCACGGAAGTCGATGGGCTTGACCCGCTTGGACTTGCCGAGCGAGAAGAACGGATAGGCCATCAAGTCCTGGCTGTCGCGCGGCGCCATGTCGCCGGGCAAGGCGCGGAACAGGTCGAGCTGTTCGCGCTCCTGCAACGGCCGCTGCCGGGGCGGCAGCGCAGTGCTGGACATGGCGATGGCCTGCCGCGCGCCGCCGATCAGCGCGCACGACTGTCGGCCGAGTGGTGCTCGGCGTATTCGGGATCGGAAGTCGTCTCGAAACTGCGGTCGGCAGCCCAGGCATCGAGGTCGGCCACGGCGTACATGACGCGACGGCCGAACTTGCGAAAGCGCGGGCCGCCGCCGATCACGCGCTGCTTTTCCAGCGTGCGCGGCGACAGGCGGAGGTACTCGGCGGCTTCGTCGTTGGTGAGATAGCGTTGGGGCTGCGCAGCAGCGGTCGAGACAGTGGCGGCAGGCCGCAAGGGAGCGGGACGCATGGTGTGAACCTCCATCGGTTGAAAACGCCGGCTGCACCAGCGCAACCGGGATGGAGGCAGTCTCAGAAAACGAAGCTCTCCTGCTCAGGGTCGTTTTTCTTGGTCTTCAAAACGACCCTTCTCAAGCGGCGGAAGCTGTGCTAGGTGGCGGTAGCCGCCGCGCATCAGCGCATCGCCGCGACGCACCAGGCGGCGCACCTTGGAGCGCAGCCCGCCATCGCTGTACCAATCGGCTGCGGCATCCACGCCGAACAGTCCTTCCGCGACTTCACGCAAGGACGCGCCCGCCAGGGTCGCGTCGAGCGCCTGCAAGCTGTGCAGTTCCAGCAGCGCGGTAGGTGTTGGCCTGGGTTTGGCATCGGCCAGAGCGGCGCCGGGCACCTGTCCGCGTGCAGGCGCGGCAGCGCCGCCGCGATAGGCATAGGCGACAGCCATGCCGTCCTCCAGGCCGGCCGCGAGCGCGAAGCGCAGGCAGTGGCCTGGGCTGCGCGCGATTAGCGCCAGCCCTTTGCCGTCATGCAGCAGTTGCTTGTGGCCGGGGATACGCCAGAACGCGAACGTCGCCGCGTCCAGCGGCGGATCGGCATCGGGGTAGAGCTGCACCACGGCGGCATGACCAGGCAGCCAGGCCGGATGCGCGTCACGCGCATCCAGTGCCGGGTCTTCCAGCAGGCGCAAGCCCCAGTGATGCGCCGCCTGCTGGGCTGCTTGTGGCCGACGATGACGGCGCAGCCAGTCGAGCCGGTAGTCGGGATGCCGGCGCAGGTATTCCCAGGCAAGCGCAAGGCCGTCCAGATGCAGCACGTACAGATACGCGGCAGTCGGATACCAAGGCTCGGCGCTGTGATCGACCATGACGCCTCCTCCTGCGAACAGGACTCGCCGCCACGGAAGAACTACGCGCTACATCGCCATCGTCAAAAGGTCATGGGTCAAAAAGGTGGATCAGGTTGTCAAGACCGATTGGCTCCGATGCGTTGCGGTATTCGTCTCAATGCTGCGGCGACAGCGCCCCGAGTTGGAGTGCTGCACAGGCCAGCCTGCCGCAGCCCGTGCCAGCCATCATGTCTATTTGGATCAGACTGGTGGGGCTACGCCGCAAGAATGCCGATTGAGACCTGCCCGGCATGACACCAGACTGAAAAAGTCACAGTAGGCTGTGTTCAGTCCGGGATGGCGCCGTCACGCTCGGCCGCGCGGGTGTACTCCGACAGCGTGCGCGTGGGACGGAAATAGAGGTCGCGCATCACGGGCTGCTGGCGCGGCCCAACGATGCCGGCCAGCTCGGACAGCTTGACGGTGCCCTGTGCCGGCATCCCGATCCCCAGGTCGATGAGGCCCCAGGCCGTGTCGCCATCGGCAGGATCGAGTGCGGCCAGCAGCCAGGTCACGTGCGCGTCCGGGGTGAACAGCCGCACCACGGGCACCGGGTCGATGGCCCGGCCAGCGGCGCGGGCCTCGCCGTTGGCGAGCAATTGCGCGCGCTCCGGGGCGGTGGCGAATGGCTGGGGCATGGTCGGCAATCCCACAAATCCAATGATGCACGAATGCGGTTTCACGTCGAAGCGCAGAACCACGAAACCGGATTTGCGCCTTCGTGCGCAAGCACGGATGCGGTTCTATGGCTTTGCCGGAATCCGCCGATACGGATTTCCGTAGAGGCACAAAAACGGAGAACACCAAATGAACACTATAGATTGTAGCCCTATAGGGCGCAATGGGATGTCATCTTGGTTTTTGAGAGGAAACCATAGGTGGCGGCTGGGAACTCATTGGCGAAGGCGTTGAAGACAGTCAGAAAGGCGCGTGGCTTGAGCCAGGAAGCCTTTTCTGACGTGTCCAGCCGCACCTATATGAGTACCCTGGAGCGCGACCTCAAAAGCCCGACTCTGAATAAGCTGGCCGAGCTGTGCGAGGTGATGAAGATCCATCCGCTCACGCTGCTGACGCTGGCCTACGCGGGCGACAGCCCGCGCAAGGCCGACGAGCTGCTGGCGCAGGTGCGCCAAGAGCTGGAGGCGGTGTTGAGCGAACGCGACGCGGCGGAGCCGCGCGCGTGATGAGGTGATGTGCTGCTATTAGCAGCACAGCGCCCCGCCGCGATGGGCGGGGCGCTGCGGCGGTCACGCCGCCTGGGGCTTGCTGCGCGACCAGATCAGGTCGTGCGTGCCGTCCTCACCTTCGATCAGGCGGGCATAGACCGCTGCCGGGAACGAAGGGTCATCGAGGGTCACGGACAGGTACTCGCGCCCAGCCTCGCTGGTCTTCTTCCACGCCGCGCCGATGTCGTGGCTGGCGGCCTGGAGGCGGAAATCGGGGGCGTTCTCGCTGCTGCCCTTGTCGTTGGGAACCAGCTTGACCTTGACGTTGAGCGTCAGGGTGCGAAGCGTGCCGGTGAAGCCGTCTTTGTCGGTGGTGAAGGTGCCGATGTTGGCCATGATGTTTTCTCCTTTCGGTTGAACAAGGTTCGCGCCCATCGCGTCCTTGTTGTGATCCGGCCGGCGGGGGACGGGCTGGCTGCACCGCTTGCGGTCGCAACGCAGTGGAGAGCCGGGAGGCGAAAAGAATTTGGCCCGCGAGGAATGCGCGCAGCGCAGGGGAAATTGTTTTCGCCGGACGGTTGCAGCCATGAAGCCCGAGGCGCAGCCGCGCCACCGCCAGGATTCACAACGAGACAAGGACGCCTTGGGCCGAACCGCTCCGAAAGGAGACGGGGCCGGCTCGGCATCCCCGCACGAAGGCTTCTCCGGCTCGCCCACTGACGCGGGCCAGGTCAACCACCCGACGACAGGCGAGAACGCCCCCGCCGCACCTTGCGGCGCCGCTCTTGAGGCGTGGCGTGGAAGCTCCATAGCGATGTCGGGCGGGTTGTCCGTGAACCGTCCTTCGTGACGTGATGGGCAGGAACCGCCAGCGTTGAGGACGGCACGCACCTGCACAACCTGCCGCAGCGAGCGCCAGCGTGTTCGCCAGCGCCCCGCCCATCGC
>JBFMFN010000004.1:0-17683 GCA_040754175.1 Pseudomonadota bacterium
CTTCCTTCAATATCCCGACAATCTGGCTCTCGCTGAATCTGCTCTTGCGCATCTGGCCCTCCTTGGCATCGTAGTTTGCCGGAAGACCTCTAGTTATGCATGGTCCGATTTTACGGGAGGGTTACAGATCCACTGGACCAATGCCCCCATCTCCGTCCTCAGCTTTGCGCGCGATACCCAGGATCGCACGCAACAATATGCACTCGGTGGCCAGTGGCAGGAGGGCGCACGCAAGCTCCGCGCCGATGTCAGTCGCACGCGCAGCCACAACAACCTGTTCTTTGCCGGGACCATCCTCAAGGCGACAGCGCCAGATGCCTGGCAGCGTGCCAGTGACGCAGGTATATCGAGCACGGTGAGCGGCATCAGCCTGCTCGATCCAGCCAACTTCAACTATGCCGGGCTGATGTATCGCGTGCGGCCTTACGACGGCGCGGCGACCGCCGCCACACTGGATGGCGAATACCTGGTCGGCGGTGCGCTGCTGGATCGCTGGTCCGCTGGTTTGCGTCTGGCGCGGCGCGAGGCGGATAACGGGCTGGGGCTGATCTTCGGCGACGCCACGCTCAACAACATCGCGGCGGGCAGCATGCCCGGCTACACCTCCGGCCTGCCGTTCGGCAACGGCTTCTTCCCCGGCGGCCCCTTCGTCGTGAGCCATGCGGAGGCAGCCCGCGATCCCGCACAGATGTATACCGACTTCGGCATCGCCTCGCCCTTGCCGCAGCAAGGCAGTGCGCTGGGCCGCTGGCGCATCGACGAACAGACAGTGGCAGCCTATCTGATGGCGGATTTCCATGCACTGGATGCGGGGCTGGATGCCAATGCCGGCATGCGCGTGGTGCAGACGCGCGAACAGGTTGCCGGCAACCGCAACGATCCCGTCGCCGGCACGGTCTTGCCGCTCGCCGTCGATAACCGTTACGTGGATTACCTGCCCAGCGTGAACCTGCGTTACGCCTGGAACGAGGCCTGGCAAATGCGCGGTGCGCTGTCGCGCACTATCACCCGTCCTGCTTTCGATCAACTGTCGCCCTCGCTGAATCTGGTGCGCAACAGCGTGACCCCCTCGCTCAACCAGGGCAGCGCGGGCAATCCCGAGCTCAAGCCGATCCGTGCCAGTAACTTGGATGTAGCGCTGGAGCATTATTTCGGTGAGGATGGTGCGCTCACGGCAACCGGTTTCTACAAGCGCGTCGATGGTTTCATCGCTAACGCCAGCGCCCCGGAAAGCTACGGCGGTGAGACCTACCAGGTCTCGCGTCCCTACAATAGCCTGCCGGCCGACATACGCGGCGCCGAGGTCTCCTATCAGCAGTTCTATCGCGACTGGCCGGGCTGGCTGGGCGGCCTGGGCCTGAATGCGACCTACACCTACATCGACAGCAGCACGCCGAACAGCGTGCTTGGCACCTCCACCCCGTTGCCCAACCTGTCGCGCAACAGTTACAACCTGGTCGGCATGTACGAGCGCGGCGCGCATTCGGCGCGTCTCGCCTACAACTGGCGCGGCCGCTTCATGTCGCGCGTCGCCAGCTTCGTCGGCCTGCCGCCCACGCCGGTGTACATGTATTCCTATGCCTGGCTGGATGCAGCCTACAGCTATCGTATGAGCAAGCAGGCGACGCTGACGCTGGAAGGCAACAACCTGTTGCGTACCGTGCGCCGCAGTTACTACGGCGACGTCTCGCGTCCGGAAAGCATCTACTACAATGACCGCCGTTTCTCACTGGTGCTGATCCTCAGCCAATGACCTCATGAGTCTTCTCCGCTTCCTGTCGCTCTCCCTCATGTTGCTGGGGTCGCCCCTGTGCGTCGAGGCACAGACGTTGCTGGAACAGTGGCGTGCCGAGGTGGCGCAGGCACGCGGCTTGGCCGAGAACGACATCGCGACCGCCGCACGCAAGGCGGACGACCTGGCGCACCACATGCCGCCGGATGCGCAGCCCGGCGATCGCGTGCGTATGCTCAATGTGCAGGCGCGCATCGCCTTGTATCAGGGCGACTCCGCACAGACCGCGCAATATGCCGAGCAGGCGCTGGCGCTGGCGCGCGAGATCGGCGACCGTGCCGGCCAGGCCGAGGCCGACCTGTGCATCGTGCTCAACGCGGTCAACCAGAGTCGTTTCGACCGCATGAAAGAAGCCACCGAGGACAGCATGGTCGCCCTCCAAGGCGTGGACCGTCCCGACCTGCTGGCCGAGGCGATGTTGCGTACCTCCATGATGTACCTGCGTTACGGTCAGATGGACAAGGCCTTGTTGATGGCCATGCGCAACCTGGAGACGGTGCGGCAGAGCGATCATCCACTGGCCAAGGCTTATGCCCATCAAGGTGCTGCCATCGTGTTCGAGCAGAGCGGACGCAAGGCGGAAGCACGCGACCATTACAACCAGATGTTGCGCTACGCACAGGATGCGCATTCCAGCTTGCTTGAGGCCGATGCCTTGATCAGCCTGGGCACCATCCTGGCGGACCTGGGCAATGTGGCCAGTGGCGAACGGCTGGTGCATGAGGCCATCGACAAGAAATACCGCAAGGCGGGTGGCCCGTTCTATCTGGCACATGGACTATTCGTTCTCGCTGATTTTCAGCGCAAGCAGCGGCGCTATCGTGACGCCCTGAATACGTTGGAGGAGTCTGTCCAGATCTATATCCAGCGCAAGAACAAAGTGGGGCTGTGGTGGAGCTTGCAGGCGCAAAGCGGTATCTGGCTGGCGATGCAGGATCCGCAAAGCTCGCAATTGGCGGCCGAGCATGCCTACAAACTGGCGCGCGAGATCGGCATGCCGCTCTATCTGGGCGAAAGCACGCGCCTGTTGGGTGAACTGGCAGCGCGACGCGGCGAATATCAGAAGGCCTATCGTTATGCCACTGAAGCGCAAGAACTGATCGCCAAGAGTCGGAGCGAGATGACCGCCAGCCGCATCATGGAGCTGGCGCGACAATATGAAACAGAAAGCAAGCAGCGCCGCATCGAGGAATTGACCCGCAATGCCGAGCAACAGGCAGAACAGCAGCGCTGGTTGTGGACGGTGCTTGCGGCAACGGCTGCACTGTTGGCCCTCACCGTGTTCTTCCTGTTGCGTTTGCGCAAATCGCGCGCTGCGATACGCTCACTCAATGCCAGCCTCGAACAGCGGGTCCAAGAGCGCACCACGGAACTGCAAGAGAGCCGCCAATCCCTGGCCGAGGCGCAACGCATCGCCCATGTCGGCAGCTGGCAGATGGATCTGGCGCACAACGTCCTCACCTGGTCGGACGAGATCTACCGGATATTCGAAGTCGATCCCGCGAAATTCGGCGCTTCCTATGAAGCATTCATGGCGGCAGTACATCCCGATGACCGCAAGCAGCTCGATCTCACCTACAAGGAGGCACTGGACAAACACCTGCCGTTCGAGATCGAGCACCGCCTGCTGCTGCCGGACGGGCGCATCAAGTACGTGCATGAGCGCTGCGAGACCACCTACGATGACGACGGCAAACCGTTGCGCTCCATCGGCACGGTGCAGGACATCACCGAACGCAAGGAAATGGAGAACGCCCTGCGCGAGAGCCGTCAGCTGATGGCCGAGTCGCAACGTATCGCCAAGGTCGGCAGCTGGGAATACGACATCGCCAGCGACACCCATACCTGGTCGGACGAACTATTCCGCATCTACGAGATCGATGCTGCCGCAGGCGCGTCGTACGACAGCTGCATGAGCGCCACCCATCCGGACGACCGCGCGGCGGTGGCGAAAGCCTATCTGGATGCCGTGGAGACCGGGCACCCCTACGAAAGCGAACATCGCCTGCTGATGAAGGACGGCCGTATCAAGTACGTGCACGAACGCGGCGAGACTGTATGTGACGCGGAAGGCAGATTATTGCGCGCGGTGGGCATGATGCAGGACATCACCGAGCGCAAGCAGGTGGAGCAGAAACTGAACGAGGCACTGGAATTTTCCGAGGGGATCATCAACGCCATCCCGGACATCCTGTTCGAGATGGACCCGGAAGGCCGCTACCTCAACGTCTGGACACAGAATCCGGATTTGCTGGCCGCGCAAAGAGCGCAACTGCTAGGCAAGACCGTACATGAAGTGCTGTCGCCTGAAAACGCTGCTGCTGCGATAGCGGCCATCCGCGCAGCGGATGAAAAGGGCTATGCGCAAGGGATGGATATCGCCATCGACCTGCCTGGCGGCCGACGCTGGTTCTCCCATACACTTTCTAAAAAACCGGGTGGCAGGCCGGGCGAAGCGACCTTCCTGGCGCTGTCGCGCGACATCACCGAGCGCAAGGAACTGGAAGAGCGACTGGCTGCGCGCGAGCAGGCATTCCGCAGCCTGGCGGAAAGCTCGCCTGACTTCATCGTCCGTTACGATCGCGAGGGGCGTCACAGCTATCTCAACAACAATCTGTTGAGCAAGCTCGGTATTTCCGAAATGGACGAACTGCTCGGCAAGCGTCCCGGCGAGGTGTGGACGGACGGTCGTTTCGCGGAGATCGAAGCGGCGGCGGCACGGGCGGCGGCAAGCGGCGAGATGCAGGAATTCGAAATGAGCGTGCCGAACGAGAGCGGCGGTGTGCGCTACACCCAGCTGGTCGTCGTGCCGGAGCGCAGCGCAAGCGGGGACATCATCGGCACCATCGCTTTCGGGCACGACATCACCGAGCGCAGACGCATGGAGAATGAGCTGAAGGAAAGCGAAGCGCGCTACCGTTACAACTACAATCTGCTGCAAGCCATCATCGAGAGCCCGTCCGACAGCGTCTCCATTTATGCCATCGACCGCGAATTCCGGCTGCTGGCCTTCAATCGTCGCTTCAAGCAAGCGGCCAAACGCCTCTGGGGGGCCGACATCGAGTTGGGCATGAACGTACTCGATGCGATCGATACCCAGGCTCACCGCGAGATTTTCAGGCAAGGTGCGCTGCCCGTGCTGGCCGGGAATCACGGTTTCCTGGAATCCCGGGAAGAGCGTCTGGAGGATGGCAAGCCGGTGCTCGAGTACCACGACAACTATGGTTCGCCGATCTACAACGACAATGGCGAAGTCATCGGCATGACCGTTTTCGTGTTGAACACCACCGAGCGCAAGCGGCTGGAAGCCGAACTGCAGGAATCGCACAACTTCCTCAACAGCGTGATCGACGCCGTGCCGGACCCGATCTTCGTCAAGGATCGCGAACATCGCTGGACCTTGCTCAACGAGGCGTTCTGCAATTTCACCGGTTTGCCGCGTCAGAGTTTGCTCGGCAAATCCGATTACGACGTGTTTCCCAAGACAGAAGCCGACGTCTTCTGGGAAAAGGATGAGCTGGTTTTCCATTCCCACGAGATCAATCTGAACGAGGAGAATTTCACCTCCGTCCACGGCGAACGGTATTTCATACAGACCAAGAAGACCCCGTTCCAGTCGACCGATGGTCGTAACATGCTGGTCGGCGTGATCCGCGACATCACCGAGCGCAAGCAATTCGAGGCTGCGCGTGAAGCCGCACTGCAAGAAGCCGTCAAACTCGCCAAGATGCGCAGCGACTTCCTGTCGCGCATGAGCCATGAACTGCGCACGCCGTTGAATGGCATCCTCGGTTATACCCAGGTACTTCAGCGTGCCCGCAAACTGAGCGGGCAAGATGCGGATGCGCTGGAAGTCATCCGCCACAGCGGCGAATACCTGCTGTCGTTGATCGATGACATCCTCGATCTGGCGCGCATCGATGCCGGACACTTCCAGCTCGACAGCGCCGACATCGCCTTGCCCACTTTCCTGCGCGTGGTGTGCGACATGGTGCGTATCCGTGCGCGCGAGAAGGGGCTGGAATTCGAATGCCAGTTGCCGCGCGACCTGCCCACCGGCGTGCGCGGCGATGAGCGGCGATTGCGCCAGATATTGCTCAACCTGCTGGCCAACGCCATCAAATTCACCGAACACGGCAGGGTGAAGTTACAGATCGTACGACGCGGACCCGGGCGATTCATCTTCACTGTCAGCGATACCGGCGCCGGCATCCCCGCGCACGAGCTGGAGCGTATCTTCCAGCCTTTCGAGCAGGCCAGCAGCCGGCCCTCTGCGGAGGGCACCGGTTTGGGGCTTTCCATCTGCCGCGAACTGGTGCGCATGATGGGCGGCGAGATCTCGGTACGCAGCACGCCAGGGGAAGGCAGTGCCTTTACCGTCGAACTGGCTTTGCCAGAGATCGAAGTGCAGGCGCAAGCCAGCTTGCCCGAACCCGCTGCGCCACTACCCAGCCCGGTGCCGTTGCGACTCGTGCCGCCTCCCCGCCCACAGCTGCTCGAACTGCTGGAACTGGCCAAACTGGGCAGCATGCGTGACATACAGGTATTCGCTGAACGTATCGAGCGACAAGCACCGGAACTGCATTCGTTCGCCGCACATCTGCGTGAACTGGCGGAAACCTATCAATCCAAACGCATCCTGAGCATGGTCGAGGACTATCTGAATGACACCGCTACCCGATAACGCAACCTTGCTCATCGTCGACGACACCCACAGCAACCTGGGGGTGGCGGTACGAATGTTCGAAGAACACGGCTACCGCATCCTGACCGCGCAGGATGGCGAAGAGGGGCTGCAACGCGCACGGCATACCCAGCCCGACCTTATCCTGCTCGATGTGATGATGCCCGGCATCGACGGTTTCGAAGTGTGCCGGGAGCTCAAGGCCGATCCATCCACCCGCGACATTCCGGTACTGTTCATGACTTCGCTGGCCTCGGTCGAACACAAGGTCAAGGGTTTTCAGGCTGGCGCGGTCGATTACCTCACCAAACCGTTGCAAGTCGAGGAGGTGATGGCGCGCGTCGGTACCCACCTCAAACTGCATGCGGTACAGAAGCGGCTCGAAGAACAGAACGCGCAACTGGACCGGCATCGCGAGGAACTGGAACAGCGCGTTGCGGAGCGCACCGAAGAGCTGTCCGCACGCGAGCGCGAGTTCCGCACGCTGGCGGAGAATCTGCCCGACAACGTGGCCCGGTACGACAGGCAATGCCGCCTCGTCTACATGAATACCCGCCTCGAGAAGTTCTTGGGAAAAACTCTAGCGGAGCGTTTTGGAAAGACACCGCTGGAAGTTGCTCCCGGCGGAATGTATATCGACTATCAGGCCGCGTTGCAGGCCACCATCGAGACCGGGCTGCCGCATGAAATGGAACTGGCATTCCCGGTCGGCGATGCAGAGGTGCGCTACCACCATATCCGCTTCGACGCTGAGCGCGATGAGCGTGGCGAGATCGTCAGTGCGCTGGCCATCGGCCGCGACATCACCGAACGCAAGCAGGCTGAACGCGAATTGCATCTGCTCAATCGCGCCATGGATTCCTCGTCAGAAGCAGCCTTTCTGTCGGACGCACAGGGACGTTTCGTCTATGTCAACGAAGAGGCCTGCCGCAGTCTGGGCTATCGCCGAGAGGAGTTGTTGGGCAAGACACCGGTCGACATCGATCCGGATATCAGCAGCGAAGCGCTGGCCAGATTACTGGACAAGATATTCACCGATGGGGTGACCAAGGATGCGCTGGAGAGCCGTCACCGCACACGTGACGGGCGCATCTTCCCGGTCGAGATCGCCGCGTCGCCGGTCAAGCTGGAAGGCGCGAACTATTGCCTGACCATGGTGCGCGACATCACCGAGCGCAAAAAGGCCGAGAGCATTCTGCATGAGCAGGAACAGGCGATCCGCGCCGTGGTGGAGAATTCGCCAGACACCATCATCCGTTATGACAGTCAATGCCGGCGCATCTACCTCAATCCGGCAATAGAGCAGGTGTTGGGGCAGTCGAGAGCGCAGTTGCTCGGCACATCGCCGTCCGACGCCACGGTACTTCCTCCGCAATATGTCGCCACGATCAGGAAAGTACTGGAAAGCGGCATCGAGCAGCGCATGGAGTCTTCGTATCGCGATGGCGAAGGCAAGGAGCGCTGGGTCGATCTGCGCATGGCGCCGGAGTTCGGCGCGGATGGAAAAGTCTCGACCGTGTTGGTCATCGGGCGTGACATCACCGAGCGCAAGCGCGCCGAGGAAGAGCTGTCCGCACGCGAGCGCGAATTCCGCACGCTGGCGGAGAACATCCCGGACAACATCATTCGCTACGACAAGAACGGTCGCAAGATCTATCTGAATACCGCCACGGCGCAGCTGATGGGGGTCAAGGCCGAGGCATTGCTTAACCAGACGCCGGAAGAAACGCCGGAGGAACTGCGTGCAATGAAGATCGACGAGTTCGCACAGCATCTCCAGCAGGTGCTGCGAACCGGCGAAGCGCAGGAATTCGAGCTCGAGTTGCGCCATGCAGAGCTGGGCAGGCAGGTGCATGACGTGCGTTTGGTCGCCGAGCACGATGAGCAGGGCGAGATCGTCGGGGCGCTGATGGTGGGGCGCGACATCACGGCGATGAAAGCCATCGAGAACGAACTGGTGGAGCGCGAGCAGCGCTATCGTCAACTGTTCGAAGACTCGCCGGTCTCCATCTGGGAAGAGGATTTTTCCGCGGTCTATGACTATTTCGAGACGCTGCGCCGATCCGGTGTCCAGGATCTCGCCGGCTATTTCGATGCCCATCCGCAGGCGTTGCTGCAATGCGTGGAGTCGGTACGCATCGTCGATGTCAATCAGGCCGCGGTGGCGTTGCATCAAGCGGTAAGCAAGGAGGCGCTGTTCGCCGGGCTGTCACGCACTTTCACGGCGGACTCGCTGCGGGTGTTCCGCGATGAGTTGATCTGTCTGTGGCAGGGCGGTACGGGTATGAAGCAGGATGCCGTGGTGCAGACTTTGAGCGGCGAAGTGCGCCATGTCGAGGTGCAATTCTCCATCGTGCCGAATAGCGATGCTCCATGGTCCAAGATACTGGTCTCGTTGACTGACATCACCGAGCGCAAGCAGGCCGAGGCGCAGTTGCGCGAGAGCGAGGAGAAGTACCGTTCGCTGATCGAGAACATCCAGGCCGGCGTGGTGGTGCATGGGGCGGATACCGGCATCTTGATCTGCAATCAGGTGGCGAGCCAGTTGCTGGGACTCTCTGTCGATCAGATGCTGGGGCGCTCGGGCATCGATCCCGCCTGGCATTTCTTCGATGAGAGCGGGCAACCGCTGGTGCAGGCAGACTACCCGGTTTATCAGGTGCGCAATACCCTGCGTCCGTTACGCAGCTACATGGCGGGCATCCATCGACCGGGAAGACCGCATGATGTGTGGGTGTTGGTCAATGCCGATCCGGTGTTCGGCCGGGATGGTCAGCTCCTACAGATCATCGTCACCTTCATCGATGTCACGCAGCGCAAGGAGGCGGAGCGTCTGCTGCACGAGCAGCAACAGGCCATCCGCGCGGTGGTCGATAATTCGCCCGATGCCATCTCGCGTTATGACGCCCAGTTGCGTCGCATCTACGTCAATCCGGCGACGGAGAAGCTGTATGGCCTGTCGCATGGAAGATTGGTCGGTCAGTCGTTGCAGCAACTTCCCACAGCGGTGGACGATTTCGAATTCATTCTGCGCGCCGTGTTCGATAGCGGCCAGGAACTCAGCATCGAATTGCCGTTCTACGATGCGCAAGGCAACAAGGGCTGGACCGATATTCGCCTGGTGCCCGAATTCGGCCCGGATGGCAGCGTTGTCACGGTACTCAGCATCGGGCGCGACATCAGCGAACGCAAACGGGCGGAAGACTTGTTGCGCGAAGAGCGCGGCCTGTTCGTCGGCGGGCCGACCGTGGTGTTCAAGTGGCGCGCGGAACAAGGCTGGCCGGTGGAGTACGTTTCCCCCAACGTACTGCAACAGTCCGGCTACGCCGCCAGCGAATTCACCGACGAGGGTTTTTGTTTCGCCGACATCATCCATCCCGCCGATCTGGCACGCATCACCAACGAGGTCGCTACGTTCACGGCGGCGGGGCGCGCCTCTTATGAGCAGGAATATCGCATCCGGCATGCCGACGGCAGCTATCGCTGGATCTACGACTTCACCATCGTCCAGCACGATGAAGACGGCGAGGTCAGCCATTATCTCGGTTATGTGATGGACATCACCGAACGCAAACAGGTCGAGGAAGAACTGCTGCGCTACCGCGAGCACCTGGAAGAGCTGGTGCAGGCGCGCACCCGCGAGTTGCAGGAGAGCGAGGCGCACCTGCGCGCATTGATCGACAACCTGCCGTTCGAGTTCTGGGCCATGGACGATGAGTTGCGTTACAGCATGCAGAACGCCAATAGCCTGGCGAATTACGGCAGCATGGTGGGCAAGTCGCTGCATGAACTGGGCTTGCCGGAAGCAATCGTTACCGACTGGAGGGAAAAGGACCAGCGTGTGCTCGACGGTGAGACCTTCCACGGCCAATACGAGAAGGAGGCCGGCGGCGAGCTGCGTATCTTCGACAGCCTGGTCGCACCGGTCCGGGTGGGCGAGCGGACCATCGGCATCGTCGGCGTGAGCATCGACATCACCGAACGCCGGCGTGCCGAAGAGCAGGTGCGGCGCATGAACGAAGAGCTGGAGCTGCGCGTGGCGGAACGCACGACAGCACTCGCCGCGAGCGTACGGGAATTCCGTACGCTGGCCGAGAACATCCCCGACACCATCATCCGTTATGACAGAGAGGCCAGGAAGACCTATGTCAACACTGCGGTGGCCAGCTTCATCGGCGCTAATTCCGAAAGCCTGATCGGCAGGACGCCGCAGCAAACTTTGCCGGCCAGGAGGGCCGACCAGGCCGAGGCTTATGTGCTTGCATTGGCGCGCACGCTCGACAGCGGTGAGCCACAGGAACTCGAAGTCGAGTTGTATCACGCCAAAATCGGGCCGCGCACGCTCGACATCCGCTTCGTCGCCGAGCGCGACGAACATGGCATTGTCGTCGGCGCGCTCATGGTAGGGCGCGACATCACCGCGATGAAGGCCATCGAGAACGAGCTGAAGGAACGCGAGCAGCGTTACCGCGAGATCTTCGACAATGCGGTGGAGGGGATGTATCTGCTGGAGGTCACGCAGGACGGCCGCTTCCGCAACATCGAGATCAATCCGGCACTCGCCGCCTCGACCGGCATCCCGCGCGAGGCCATGATCGGCCGTTTCGTGGATGACGCGGTGCCGGAAGAAGTTGGCAGGGCCATCGTAGCGAAATACCAGCGCGTGGTCGCGGCCGGCGAGACCCTGACGGAAGTCATCGAGCTCGATCTTCCGAGCGGTCTGCGTACCTATTATTCGACCATCACTCCGATCTATCTCGGGGGAAAGGTGCATCGCCTGATCGGTATCTCGCGCGACATCACCGAGCTCAAGCGCGTCGAACGCGAGTTGCAGGCCTCGCGCGAGCAACTGCGCGGATTGGCCGCACGGCGCGAGGAGGTGCGCGAAGAGGAGCGCAAATACATCGCGCGCGAAGTGCACGACGAGCTGGGGCAGATCCTCACCGGTCTGAAGATGAACGTCTCGTTGCTGCAACATCGTCTGACGCATGTCGATGGCGAGTTGCAGGCACACCTGCGCGATACCGCGCGCCTGACCGACCGTTCCCTGGAAGTGGCACGCAACGTGGCCTCGGCCCTGCGTCCGGCGGCGCTGGACATGGGCATCGCGTCCGCGCTGGAATGGCTGGCGCAGCGCTTCTCGACCAATACCGGTATCGCATGCGAGATCGTTGTGGCAGACAACGAGTTCGCCTTGTCAGAACAATCCGCCATCGCCTTGTTCCGCATCGCGCAGGAATCGCTGACCAATGTCGCGCGTCATGCGCAAGCCACGCATATCGATATCTCCGTGCTCAAGGATGGAGATGACTACGTATTGAAAGTACGCGACAATGGAAAAGGGTTCGATGTCCACCAACGCAAGCTGGATTCGTTCGGTGTGGTCGGCATGCGCGAGCGTGCCCTCATGCTGGGCGGCGAATTGAATATCGAGAGTCGGCCGGGGCAGGGAACCTCTATCGAGGTGCGCATACCTCAGCAATGCATGAAGGAGGCAGGATGATCAGGGTGCTGGTTGCCGACGACCACGTCGTGGTGCGTAACGGATTGAAGCAATTGTTCGGGGTGATGGGCGATGTCGCCGTGATGGGCGAGGCCAGTTCCGGCGAAGAGGTGCTGGACATGCTGGCCAATGGCCAGGCAGACCTGGTGATGCTGGATCTCACCATGCCGGGATTGAGTGGCATCAACCTGGTGGCGCGCATCCACGGTCTGTATCCGCAACTGCCCATCCTCGTGCTCAGCATGCATAATGAACTGCAAGTGGCCAAGCGCGTGTTGCAGGCCGGCGCCATCGGTTTCGTCACCAAGGGCAGCGAGCAGGACACACTGGTCACCGCCATCCGTCGCGTGGCAGCGGGCGGGCGCTTCGTCGATCCCGGTATCGCCGAGCAGATGATGTTCGACAAACCGCAGTTCTCCGGTAGCGCGCCGCACGAGCGACTGTCCGAGCGCGAGCTGCATATCCTCAAGCTGTTCGCGCGCGGACGCAGCGTGAACGAGATCGCAGAACAACTGTTCATCAGCAACAAGACCGTCAGCACGCACAAGGCGCGTCTGATGCAGAAGTTGAACTTCAGCAGCAATGCGGAACTGGTGCGTTACGCCGCCGACCACGGTCTGATCGAGTAGTCCTGTCAGGCGATTCCTACCCCGCATCGACTTCCCTACAAACGAATCAAGATTGCCTGATAGCCGTCGCCGGACGCATCCGGCATAGTGCGCACGCTCCTATCACGGTGCGTGTGCATTGAGAACGTATACCCATCCCTTCACAGCCTTGGCATCCTTGCTCGCGCGCTGGCGTGCCGGCAAGTCGCGTTGCATCGCGGCGCAAGGCGATGCGGCGCCGCACTACCGCGAGCTGTTCGAGCACAGTCACGATGCCATCATGGTGGTCGGCGTACAGCCGGGCGGGGCGTTCGCCGTGGAGCGCCTCAATCCAGTGGCGGTACGCATGCTATGGGGATTGGTCACCGATGCCAGCGGCTGGCCGCTGGCGGCGCTGCGAAAAGTGGCGCAGGGCACACCGCTGGCCGGCATGCTGGACAATCTGGAGACGCAGCTGACCTGCGCGCGCGACCGGCAACTGCCGGTGCGTTATCGCGATCGTTGCCCCTGCGCGCAGGGCAGCGAAGTGCAGGATTTCGAGCTCCAGATCATCCCCATGGCGGATGACGGGGGGCTCAGCCACCTGCTGTGTTTCGCACACGACATCAGCGCACAACTGCGTTACGAGCGCGAACTGCAACAACATGCCACCCTGCAGGAGCGCCTGTCCGGCTTCGTCGCCAGTGCGCCTGGGTTCTTCTATACCTTCGAGCATGGCGCGGACGGTCGTAACCGCATGCCCTTCGCCAGCGAAGGCATGCGCGAACTGTTCGGACTGACGCCGCAACAGGTGGCGGGCAACATCGGCCTGCTGTTCACCTGCATCCATCCGGACGATCTGGCGCGCTTCTTCGATGCGATCGCCCAGTCCACCGTGTCCTTGCGCGGTTACAGCGTGGAGTTCCGCGTACAGCACCCGCAACGCGGCGAGCTATGGATAGAGTCGCGCGCCATGCCGGTAGCACGCGAAGATGGCAGCATCGTGTGGAATGGTTTCATGCATGAAGTCACCGAGCGCAAACAGGGCGAGCTGGCGCTGCACGATCGTCAGGCCAAGCTGCATGCCCTGGTCATCAATCGCGAGAAACAGCGCGAGCAGGAACGCACGCGCGTCGCCTGGGAGATGCACGAGGAACTTGGGCAGGTGCTGTCCGCGATCAAGATGAACCTGAGCGGCCTGCGCGGCGGCGCCTTGAAGAACGGGCGCGACCTGGAAGAGCGGGCCGTGGTCATCTCCGAGCTGGTCGATCGGTCCATCCGCATCATGCGCGACATCGTCGAAGAGTTGCGTCCCACGGTATTGATGCACGGCATCGCGGCCGGGCTGGAGTGGCTGGTCGGCAAGTTCAACCGCCATCCCGGCATCGTCTGCCGCTTGCAGCTGGATGGCTGGCGGGACGGGGAGGTGGATGGCGAATTGCAGACCTTGATGTTCCGGTTGGCGCAGGAAGCGCTGGAAGATGCCTTGCGTCATCCCGGCGTGAGCGAAGTGTGTATCACCCTGCGCAGCGAACCGCAGCACCATGTGCTTGCCTTCTGGCACAACGGCGATGCCGCCGCGGTCGATCTCACCGGCAGCCACTCCTTGCGTCTGTTCGGCATGCACGAACGCATCGTCGCCAGTGGCGGATCGATGCAGGTGGACAGCGGGCAGCAACCGGGCATCACCATCGCCATCCGCTTCCCGCGTTGAGCGCGACCTTGTAGGAATCTGCCTACCCCCATATTGCAGTCTGACATGCAAATCAAGATTTCCTGATAGTTCTGTGCGGCCAATCCTGAGAAGCTAGCGACGAATGAAATAACAGGCGAGACATCGCCTGATGAGACAGGAGAGTATGCGTGAAGACATCCGGCAACGACCATCTGAGGACCTATGTGGCCTGCCTGGGGGCGCCCCTGCTGGGCGTGTCCGCGCTGTCCGTGTTCGGTGTCCCCGCCATGCCGTTGCTGGTCGCCGGCGGCCTGATGGCGCTTGCGGGATCGATCGGCGCGCTATGGCTGCAACGCCGCTACGCAGCGCATCTGGATGCCGCCGTCGCGGCGGAGCACGCGATCATGCAGGCACGCATGGATGACGATGTACGCAAAGGCATCGGCGGTCTGGACGACCTGTGCAGCGGCGTGTTGCCGGTATGGGTGCGCCAGATCGGCATGGCGCGCACGCACACCGAAGAAGCCACGCTGGAACTGACCAACCGCTTCATCAACCTGTCGCAAGGTCTGGAGAAGGCCATGCAGATGTCGCAAGGCAGCGGCAGCGGTCTCGATCTGGCGGCGCTGCTCAAGGATTGCCATCAGGAACTGGACTCGGTGATCGCCTCCATGCGCCTGGCGCTGGAGCGCAGACAGAGCCTGTTGCAGGAGGTGCGCGACCTGGCCCAGCTCACCGTGCAATTGAAAGACATGGCCAAGGACGTCGGCGAGATCGCCGGCCAGACCAACCTGCTGGCGCTGAATGCCGCCATCGAAGCGGCGCGCGCCGGCGAAGTTGGGCGCGGGTTCGCGGTGGTGGCGGACGAGGTGCGCAAGCTGTCCAGCATGTCCGCCGACACCGGCAAGAAGATCTCCATCGTGGTGGAGAACGTGAACAAAGCCATCGCTTCCACGCTGGAATCCTCGCAGCAGTTCGCCGAGCAGGATGCCGCGATGAGCACCGAATCGGAACAGATCATCGCCAATGTGATCGGCCAGTTCGAGCATGCCGCCACCGAGATCGACCGTTCCGCCGAAGTGTTGCGCGAAGAGAACAAGGTCATCGGCGCCGAGATCGCCGAGGTTCTGGTCTCGCTCCAGTTCCAGGATCGCGTCAGCCAGGTGCTCGACCACGTGCAGAACGACATGAACAAGCTGGAACACAACATCGAGGACTGCCGCCGCGACATCGCTGCCGGCAAGGTGGAGACACCATTCGATGCCGGCCAGTGGCTGGAAGAACTGTCGCGCACCTACACCATGCCGGAGCAGCACGCCGTGCATAGCGGCAAATCGGTGGCGACCAAGAACGACGACATCACATTCTTTTAAGGAGGAAATGCAACATGGCAAAGACCATCATGGTAGTGGACGACTCCGCATCGCTGCGGCAGGTCGTCTCCATCGCCCTCAAGGGCGCCGGGTATGACGTGATCGAGGCCTGCGACGGCAAGGACGCGCTGGGCAAGCTCGGCGGTCAGAAGATCCACCTCGTCATCAGCGACGTGAACATGCCCAACATGGACGGCATCACCTTCGTCAAGGAGATGAAGACCAGGGCGGAATACAAGTTCACGCCGGTGATCATGCTCACCACCGAGGCGGGCGAGGACAAGAAACAGGCCGGTCAGGCCGCCGGCGCCAAGGCCTGGGTGGTCAAGCCGTTCCAGCCGGCGCAGATGCTGGCGGCGGTGTCCAAGCTGGTGTTGCCGTAATCGACGGCACATCTCCCGAACCCATTTGAATCGAGGTGCGTATGGCAACCAAGTCGAAAAAGAAGGTGGAAGAGAAGATCTGCTTCTCCATCGAGGGTGAACTCACCATCTACCGCGTCTCCGGCATCCGCGAAGGCATCTCGCTCGCGCTCGATTCGGCCAGCGAGGTAGAGGTCGATCTGTCGCACGTGACCGAGATCGATGGGGCGGGCGTGCAACTGCTGATCGCCGCCAAGCTGGATTCCCAGGTGCGCGACAAGCACCTCCATTTCGTGGGGCATAGCCAGCCGGTACGCGAAGCCCTGGATCTGTGCGACCTGGGCGAATTCTTCGGCGACCCGGTCGTCATCCACTGATCGCGAGCGAGGACAAGAAATGAATCTGGACGACGCACTCAATACCTTCGTCATCGAGGCCAAGGAACTGCTGCTGGCGATGGAAGAATCGCTGCTCGACATGGAACGCGGCGCCGCCGACGGCGACGCCATCAACGCCATCTTCCGCGCGGCGCATACCATCAAGGGCTCGGCCGGCCTGTTCGGGCTGGACTTCGTGGTCTCGTTCACCCATGTCGCGGAAAGCGTGCTGGACAAGGTACGCGCCAACGAACTGGCGATGGACGATACGCTGGTCGCACTGATGCTCGATGTCTGCGACCACCTGAACGCGCTGGTGTCGCATGTCGCCAAGGGCGAGACGCCGGATGCCGATTCCGACGCGCATAGCCAGACGCTGGTCGAACGTCTCAATGTCTATCTGGACGGCGCGCCCGCCGCCAAAGCGCAGCAGCGCAACATGCCCGCCGTGCATGAAGTGGAAGTCGAACGCGAGGAGGGCGATGCCGTCGAGACCGACAACTGGCACATCTCGCTGCGTTTCGGCGCGGACACGCTGCGCAACGGCATGGACCCATTGTCCTTCATCCGTTATCTCGGCACGCTGGGGCGCATCGTGCACATCGTCACGATCACCGAGCAGGTGCCGCAGCTGAAAGACCTCGATCCGGAAACCTGCCATCTCGGTTTCGAGATCGCCTTCCAGTCCGACGTGGATAAATCCGTGATCGAAGGCGTGTTCGAATTCGTGCGCGAAGACAGCCAGATCCGCATCCTGCCCCCGCGCAGCAAGATCAGCGAATACCTGGAGTTGATCCGCAGCATGGACAGCGACGATATGCGTCTGGGCGACATCCTGGTCAGTTGCGGCACCTTGACCGATGCCGAGCTGGAAGCTGCCTTGCATATCCAGAACACTGCCGGCAAGGACACTCATCCCATCGGCGAAGTGCTGGTCAAGCAAGGCATGGTCGAAGCGCCCGTAGTGCAGGCCGCGCTGGAAAAACAGAAGCAAGTGAAAGAAGCCAGCAAGGGCAATAGCGAAGCCAGCCTGATCCGCGTCGATTCCGAGAAACTGGACCAGCTCATCAACCTGGTGGGCGAACTCATCATCGCCGGTGCCGGCACCACGCTGATCGCCCAGCGCGCCAACCTGCCGGAACTGGTCGAGGCCACCGCCAACCTGTCGCGCATGGTAGAAGAGGTGCGCGACTCCGCACTCAGCCTGCGCATGGTGCAGATCGGTGCCACCTTCAACCGCTTCCAGCGCGTGGTGCGCGACGTGAGCAAGGAACTGGGCAAGGATATCCGCCTGGAGATCAGCGGTGCCGAGACCGAGCTGGACAAGACC
>JBFMFN010000005.1:0-80658 GCA_040754175.1 Pseudomonadota bacterium
GGCACCGCGCACGAAATCCAGGTGGAACGGGAAGAAGCCACCGACGATGGGCACGAACAGCACACCGCCGCCGACACCGGACGGTACCGCCACGATACCCAGGAAGAAACACGTGACGAACAACGCCAGCGGCCATACCCACCAGGGCGTCTCGTTCTCCGGCGGCATCGCTTCCACCGCCCAGGCGCTCCCCACGAAGGCGAGCAAGCCCACTGTCAGGAACAGCCAGTTCGTCTTCAGCACGCCGGCCCAAGCCGGCCAGTCGCGCCGCATCATGATCTGCCCTGGTAATAAAGATTCTGCGGATGCTGTGCCTCGGCGAAGAAATACCAGCGCTCGGCCAGCAAACCGGTGTACTGCGATACGAACGCCAGCAGCGGTACGCTCAACACCAGGAACAGCGGCAGCATGAATGCACCCAGCAAGGCGACGATGAGCACGTTGCGCACGAATGCCGGGCTCTTGCCATGAAAGAACTCACGCGTGTTATAGGAACCGCCCAAAGCCCCCTGCGATTTCTGCACGATGCGCGGATGACGGATGCCGATGGCGGTCTGCAAGGTGCTGGTCGGACGCAACGTCGCATTGCGCCACAGCGAAGCGGTACGCGTGAACATGCCGAGCAGGGTCAGCAACAAGGCGGCGCGTGCCAGCCCCAATGTCAGCTCCGGGGCGGCGAAGGTCGCATATGCGGCGGCCAGTGTCGTGCCGGAAGCACACCCGAGCACGATGAAGTTCACCACCGTCAGCGGATGCGCCCATTCCTTGAGCACCTTGATCGCGCCATAGATCATGCCCGTGCACACATAGAGGGTGATCGCCAGCAGCACGCCCACCAGCCCGATGGCCAGCGTCGCCCCGGAAGCGTTCCAGTGCGCTACGCCGTAAGCGAACACCGCCGCCATGAAAGCGGGCAAGGCGATGCCTTCGCGCGCCAGCCAGGAGGTGCGCCACATGGTCATGGCACGCCAGGCGCGCTCGGGGTGGCCGAGGTGGAACACCGAGGAGATGCCGCCCAGCCCACTGAACACCAGCACCAGCAGACTACCGCCGACATAGAAGCCGTGCGACAGTTGCCCGCCGAACAGCAATTCGATGAAGAACAGCGTGATGAACATGCCCTGCCCAGCGCCGATCAGGGTGGTCAGGAAAAGTACGGAGAACGCGGGACGCATCAGTTCAACTCCTCGGTGGTCGGCGGCAGGTTATGGTCGAACGGCGCGCCATCTATCTTGTGCGGATTGTCGGATCGATAGAGTTCCTCGTCACGGATGGTGAGCGTAGTCTTGCGCCGCGGCAGATAGTGGTTGGCCGGCTTGGTATTGGCTTCCGGCATCAGCGTGTAACCGCCGCGCTCGCGGATCGCCACCGACACCTCGGAATCCGGGTCATGCACGTCACCGAACAGGCGCGCACCGGGCGGACAGGCCAGCACACAGGAAGGTTTGCGTCGCTCTTCTGGCAGACTCTCGTCGTAGATGCGGTCGACGCACAAGGTGCACTTGGTCATCACCTTGCGCTCTTCATCGAACTCGCGCACGCCATACGGGCAGGCCCAGGAACAGTATTTGCAGCCGATGCACTTGTCATAGTCCACCAGCACGATGCCATCTTCCTTGCGCTTGTACGAAGCGCCGGTAGGACACACCGGCACGCAGGCCGGGTCTTCGCAATGCAAACAGCTCTTGGGGAAATGCACCGTCTCCATGTTGGGATAGGCGCCCACCTCGAAGGTCTGCACGCGATTGAAGAAAGTCCCGTTCGGATTCTGCTCGTAGGGGTTCAGGTCGGTCAGCGGGCCGGCCGAACCCGAGGTGTTCCACTGTTTGCAATTGGTCACGCAGGCATGGCAGCCCACGCAGACGTTCAGGTCGATAACGAGTGCGAGTTGGGTCATGACTTGTTTCCTTTACCGGCGAACCAGGCCTGCCAGCCCATCGCGCGTTGCTTCATGCCGGGGACCGGCTGCATCGTGTCGAATTGCGGATAGCTCTCCTCCGCTTCCCCCGCCTCGGCCGGACGGATGCGCACGCGCACGTCGTACCAGGCCGCCTGGCCGGTGATCGGATCGGAATTGGAGTAACGCTTGCCGTTGGCATCCGCACGCAATTCTTCGGTGATCAGGTGATTGAGCAGGAAGCCCTGTTTCGCCTCATTGGCATCGCCGGTGAGGTTCCACGCGCCGGACGCTTTGCCGATGGCGTTCCAGGTCCATACCGTGCCCGGCTCCACCGCCTCCGAATAACGGCACAGGCAGCGCACCTTGCCCCACTGCGATTCCACCCACATCCAGCCGCCGTCGGCGATGCCCGCCTCGGCCGCGGTCCTGGCATTGACGTACAGATAGTTGTAGGTGTGGATCTGGCGCAGCCAGGCGTTCTGCGTGTCCCATGAGTGGTACATCGCCATCGGACGCTGGGTCAGCGCGTTGAGCGGATAACTCTGCAGATCGCTCTGCGCATCCTCCAGCGGCGCATACCAGAACGGCAACGGATCGAAATAGGTGGCGACGCGCTCGCGCAGTGCCGCGGGCGGCTGCTTGCCAGGGCGCTTGCCTTCGGCCGCAAGACGGAAGCTCTGCATGATCTCTGAATAGATGTGGATCACAATGGGGTCGTTGTCACGGCGCATGCCGGCCTGCTGCGCCCACTGCATGTATTCCTTGTTCCAGTTGCGCATGTACTGCATGGACGGCGCCAGGTGGTAATGATGGTGGCAGTTGTTCTGCTCATACATCTCCCACTGTTTGGGATTCGGCTCGCCACGCATCGCCTGGCTGCCATCTTTGCCACGCCAGCCGGTGAGGAAACCGATGCCGGAGCCCGGCGCGGTCTCGTAGTTGATGACGAAATCCTTGTAACCGGTGAATTTGCGCGAACCGTCTTCCCTGGTGAAAGCCGGGAATTTCAGGCGGCTGGCCAGCTCGACCAACACTTCCTGGAACGGTTTGCATTCGCCGGTCGGCGGCAGCACGGGCACGCGCACCGAGTCCACCGGACCGTCATATTCGGAGATCGGACGGTCCAGCATGGACATGCAGTCGTAGCGTTCCAGATAGGTGGTGTCCGGCAGGATCAAATCGGCGAAGGCGGTGGTCTCGGACTGGAACGCATCGCACACCACGATGAACGGGATCTTGTATTCACCATCCGCGTTCTTGTCCACCAGCATCTTGCGCACCTCGGCGGTGTTCATGCTGGAGTTCCATGCCATGTTGGCCATGAACAGCAACAGCGTATCGATGGGATACGGGTCGCCGCGCCAGGCGTTGGTGATGGCGTTGTGCATCAGGCCATGCGCGGACAGCGGATGTTCCCACGAGAAGCCCTTGTCCAGACGCACCGGCTCGCCGCTGCCGTCCACGAACAGATCGTCCGGCGACTCCGGCCAGCCCAGCGGCGCACCGTTCAGCGGCGTATTCGGTTTCACCGCATCCGGCCCCTTGGGCGGGCGCGCATTAGGCGGGATTGCGCGCGGATACGGCGCCTTATGGCGGAAGCCACCCGGACGGTCGATGGTGCCCAGCAGCGACATCAGGATGCCCAGCGAGCGGATGGTCTGGAAACCGTTGGAGTGCGCGGCCAGACCGCGCATCGCGTGGAATGCGACCGGCGCGCCGGTGACGCTCTCATATTCCTTGCCCCACCAGTCTGTCCACGGAATGGGCAGTTCGATCTTCTCGTCGCGCGCCGTGATCCCCATCTCGTGCGCGATGCGCTTGATGGTATCGGCCGGGATGCCGGTGATCCCGGCCGCCCATTCCGGCGTGCATTCGGCCACGCGTTCCTTCAGCAACTGGAAGGAAGGTTTCACCGGCATGCCGTCCGGCATGGTGAAGCTGCCGAACAGGCAGGGATCGGCGCCCTCGGTGTGGTCGGCCACCGGCTTGCCTGTGTGCCGGTCCCACCAGTAGAAGTTATGCGGGCGCAAGGGATTGAGCACATCGCCTTGCGGGTTGCGCACGAACATGCCGAAATCCTTGCTCGCCGGATCGGCGTTCACCAGCTGGCCGGAGTTGGTATAACGGGTCAGGAAGTCGCGGTCGTACAGGCCCAGCGCGATGATCTCGCGGATGATGGCCAGCAGCAGCGCGCCATCGGTACCGGGCTTGATCGGGATCCATTCGTCGGCGATGGCGGCATAGCCGCTGCGTACCGGGTTGATCGCCACGAAACGCCCGCCGTTGCGCTTGAATTCTCCGATCTGGCTCTTCAGCGGATTGGAGTGATGGTCCTCGGCGGTGCCTATCATGTAGAACACCTTGGCCCGCTCCAGGTCCGGACCGCCGAACTCCCAGAACGAGCCGCCGATGGTGTAGATCATACCGGCGGCCATGTTGACCGAGCAGAAGCCGCCGTGCGCCGCGTAGTTGGGCGTACCGAACTGGCGCGCGAACAGACCGGTCAGCGCCTGCATCTGGTCGCGGCCGGTGAACAGGGCGAACTTCTTGGGATCGGTGGCGCGCAGGTGCGACAGACGCTTCTCCAGGATGGAGAACGTCTCCTCCCAGGAGATCTCCTCATACTGGTTGGCACCACGCTCGCTGCCCGGCTTGCGGCGCAGCGGCTTGGTCAGGCGCGCCGGCGAATACTGCTTCATGATGCCGGAGCCGCCCTTGGCACAGATCACGCCCTTGTTCAGCGGATGATCGGGATTGCCCTCGATGTAACGCACCTCGCCGTTGCGCAAGTGCACCTTGATGCCGCAGCGGCAGGCGCACATGTAGCAGGTCGTGGTCTTGATCTCGGTCGCAGCGTCCGCCAACGGAGGCGCCACAGGGTCGTGCACAGGATTCGATGACATGGGCAATCGGCCTTCTGTAGATTATCGATGACGTACCTGTCGGCACGCCCGGGATACTCCCTTTTTCAGGGTCGCAAGTATGCGTATGTCGCCATGACGAGACCATAGCCGTAATGAGGGGGACAGACATAACCCGTAAGGGGGGGCGCCAACACATACTCGACATCTTCCTGTGTCCGGCACATGGTCGGCCGAGGCAGATATCCACACTCACAGAATAGTTGACCAAAAGAATCAGGAGTTGGATGATGACATTATGTCAGCCCGTTCGTGGCCGACCTCGTCAGCAGGAGGTATCCATCATGCTCGACATCAACCAAGCCATACGCAATCTCCAGCGCTATGCACTCGACCCGGAAGGCCACATGACCGACCTGCCGCCGTGGTCGCCGCAACAAGCGAACCATGCAGCAGCACGGGAAGGACTGGAACTGAGCGAAGCGCACTGGGAAATCATCTATTACCTGCGTGAACGTTACCGCGACCACGGCAACATCGATCATGCGCGCGACCTCTTGCATGAGCTGCAGATGCGCTTCTGCGAAGGCCATGGACGTGGTCACCTTTATGACCTGTTCCCCGGAGGACCGGTCACCCAGGCCAGTCGTCTGGCAGGTCTGCCCACGCCGCCGCATGCGCAGGATCTGTCGTTCGGCAGCGTGATGTGATCAGCAGATGCGCGGCAGCGGATCGTCTTCGAGTTCTTCGAGGATGCGCTGACCGCCGAAACCGGTGTGCAGCACCACTTGTGCACGCCCGCCCTGCATGTGCCCGATGATGTCCGCGCCCTCGCCTTGTGGCAATGCGCGCAGCCGCGCCAGCGCCGCATCGGCCTGCCCCGCCGATACCACCGCGACCAGCCGCCCTTCGCAGGCGAGATACATCGGGTCGTAACCCAGCATCTCGCACACCGCCGTCACCGGCTCGCGCACCGGGATGCTTTCCTGCTGCAGGTTCACCTGCAAGCCGGTGGCGCGCGCGATCTCGTGCATCACCGTCGCCAGCCCGCCGCGCGTCGGGTCGCGCATGAAGCGCAGTCCGTCCAGCGGCAGCAGCGCCTGCGCCAGCGGGAACACGCTGGCCGCATCGGAACAGAGGTCGCCACTCAGGCCGAACTGTTCGCGTGCCAGCAGCACGGCGATGCCGTGGTCGCCCACCGGCCCGCTGACGAGGATGGCATCGCCGTCTCGGATATGCTCCATGCCCAGTTGCAGTTGCGGCGGCCGCACGCCGACGCCGGTGGTGGCGAGGTACAGCCCGCCGCCTTCGCCGCGCCGCAGCACCTTGGTATCACCCGCCACTACCGCCACATTGGCCTCGCGCGCAGCGCGCGCCAGGTCGGCGATGATGCGTTCCAGTTGCGCGAGTTCGAAACCCTCTTCGATGAAGGCGTTCAGCGTGAGATAGCGCGGCGTCGCGCCCGACACCGCGAGGTCGTTCACTGTGCCGTGCACCGCCAGCGAACCGATGCTGCCGCCGGGGAACTCCAGCGGCTGCACGGTGAAGCCGTCGGTGGTCACCATCACCACACCGTCCATCTGCGGCAGAGAGGCGGCATCCACCTGCACGTCGAGCAGCGGATTGGAGAGATAGCGCGCGAACACGGCGGCGATGAGTTCGCGCATGTAGCGCCCGCCGTTGCCGTGCGCCAGACTGATATGTGTGTCATCCATGCATGGATCTCCAATCATTCGTCACACCGGCGAAGGCCGGTGTCCAGTAAAGATACAAGTGCAGTGTCGCGCACTGGCGTGCGGATGCCTTTTTAGAAAACCGCTGGATTCCGGCCTGCGCCGGAATGACGGACTTGGGGTCCTTATGGAGAATCATGTGTCTATCCTGCCTCCATCAGTTGTCCCAAAGCGATGCCGCCATCGTTGCACGGAAGACGTTGCGGCAGGAACGCCGCGAACCCTGCCTCACGCAAGCCCTGCAACGCCAGTTCCGCCAGCAACTTGTTCTGGAACACGCCGCCGCTCAGTCCCACCGCATCGAACGGCCGCTGCGCGTGCAAGCGCTGCGCCAGCGCCACGATGCCCTGTGCCAGACTCAGATGGCATTGCATCGCGCGCGTCGCCATTGGCACATCGTCGCGCAGCATGGCGGCGAGCAAGGGTTGCCAGTCGATGCACCACACGCCCTGCGCATCCGCCTGCAAGGGCAGCGCGATCGCCTCGGCATCGCCTGCGGCGGCGTGCTCCAGCAGCATGCCGCCCTGCCCTTCGTAGCTCGCTGCATCGAGCAGGCCGAGCAGATGCGCGATGCCGTCGAACAATCTTCCCGCTGCGCTGGTGAGCGGCGCGTTGAGGCCGCGCTGCCAGGCCGTGTGCAACAGCGCCGCATCCGCCACCGGGAAGTCGCGTGCCACGCCCGCCTCCCAGCACAGCCCGGCTGCGGCACGCCAGGGTTCGCGCGCTGCGCGTTCGCCGCCGGGCAAGCGGAACGGACGCAGGCTGGCGACGCGCTGCCAGTCGCCGATGCGACCATGCAGCGCCTCCCCGCCCCACAGCGTGCCATCCTCGCCTAGTCCCACGCCATCCCAGGTGAAGGTCAGCCAGGTCTTGTCTGCGCCATGCTCCAGTGCCAGCGCGGCGGCATGGGCGTGATGATGCCAGACCGTGTGCACCGGCAGTCCCTGCTGCTGCGCCCAACGGCGGCTGGCGTAATGGGGATGCGCGTCGCACACCAGGCGCGTTGCCATCACGCCATACAAGCGCTGCAGGTCGGCGACGACCTGCTCGAACACGTACAAACTGCGCGGCGCATCAAGGTCGCCGATGTGCGGCGACAATACCGCGCGACTGCCCCAGCCGAGGGCGATGGTGTTCTTCATGTGTCCGCCCACGGCCAGCGTCGGCTGTGACAGCTCGAACGGCAGTTCAAGCTCGATGGGAGCGATGCCGCGTCCGGCGCGGATCAGGCGCGGCTGGCCGGCGATGAGGCGCAGCACCGCGTCGTCCGCCGGGCGCGCGATGGCGCGGTCGTGATGCAGGAAGGCATCGGCCACTGCGCCCAGGCACGCCTCCACTTCGGCCGCATCGGTCAGCACCGGTTCGCCGCTGAGATTGGCCGAGGTCGCCACCAGCGGAGCGCCCAGCGCCTCCAGCAACAGATGATGCAAAGGATTGTAAGGCAGCATCGCGCCGACCTCGCGCAGGCCGGGGGCGATGGCGTCGGGCAATGTTGCATCCGCCCGACGACGCAACAATACGATGGGACGCGCGGCATCGCACAGCGCGGCTTCCGCCTGCGCATCGGCTTGCAGTGCCGCACGCACGGCCGCCATGTCACGGAACATCACTGCCAGCGCCTTGTGCGGCCGCTGTTTGCGTTCGCGCAATCTTTCGATGGCCGCCGCGTTCGTCGCGTCGCACATCAGGTGATAGCCGCCTATGCCTTTCACCGCGACGATGTCGCCGCGACGCAGAGCGGCGATGCACGCCTGTAGTGCGGCTTCGCGCTGCAACCTCACCTCCCCCACGACGAATCTCAGTTGCGGGCCGCACTGCGGACAGGCGATGGGCTCGGCGTGGAAGCGTCTGTCGGTCAGGTCTTCATATTCGGCACGGCACGCATCGCACAGCGCGAAGTGCGCCATCGTGGTGTTGGCGCGGTCGTAGGGCAGGCGCGCGATCAGCGTATAGCGCGGCCCGCATTGTGTGCAGTTAATGAAGGGATAGCGGTAACGCCGGTCCTGCGGGTCCAGCATCTCGCGCTGGCAGTCCGGACACAGGTAGAGATCGGGCGGCAGGTGGATGTCCGCCGTATCCTCTGCCGCGCTGTCGCGGATCTCGAAGCGCGTCCATTCACCGACGGCGATGTCTTGCATCCCGGCGATCTGCGGCCGGGACAGCGGCGGCGCTTCGGCGAGCAAGGCTTGCGCAAAATCGTGCAGTGCCTGCGCTTCGCCTGCCGCCTCGATCAGCACTTGCCCGGCACGGTTCTGCACGAATCCGCGCAGGCGATGACGTTGCGCCAGCAGGAAAACGAAAGGCCGGAAGCCGACGCCCTGTACGCGGCCTGTGAGCAGCCAGCGCCGCGCTTCATCCCGACTCAACTTCATTGGCGATACGGCGTTGGCTTCCTCGCTCACTCCTTGCCGTGCTAACTGCACTGTCTGCGTCGTTCGCTCGTCGCCGCCTTGTCTCGCCTGCGAATTTGAGCCGGGTCTACTCACTTGCAGACGCCCTCACGCCGCTGCTCCACCAGATGCGGCACGCGCCTTCGTCGGACACCATGCACGGGCCGACCGGCTGCCGGGGGGTGCAGGCTGTGCCATACAGTTTGCATTGGTCCGGGTTGATACGCCCCAGCACCACCTGCGCGCAATCGCAGCCCGGCGGCATCTGCCCGGCGCGCTTGCGTGCGGCATCGTTGAAATCGGGGAAACGCGTGCGCGCATCCTGTGCCGCGAAGCGCGGCGCCAGCACATAGCCGGAAGCCGGGATGATGCCGATGCCGCGCCAGTTGGCATCGCTCACCTCGAACGCCTGCGCCAATTGCCGCTGCGCCGCCGGATTGCCGCCGGCACGCACCAGCTCGGGATAACAGTTGTCGAGGAAACGCTTCCCCTCCACCAGCTGGCGCAGCACCGAATACATCGCCGCCAGCAGCGACACCGGCGTGAAGCCGGCCACGGCAGCGGGGATGTGATGTTTGTCCACGATGAACTGCCACTCTTCCGGCCCCATCACGGTGGAGACATGGCCAGGCGCGATCAGCGCATCGAAGCCCGGCGCACCGGAATCCAGCAGCATGGCGACCGCCGGCCAGGTGAGACGACCCGACAGCAGCAGCGAGAGATTGTCCGGCACACCTTCCAGCAGCATCGCCGCCACCGGCGCCATGGTGGTCTCGAAACCGGCGGCGAAGAACACCACCTGGCGCTCGGGATGTTGTTGTGCGATCTGCACCGCCTCGCGCGGGCTGGCGATCGGCCGCACATCGGCCCCGGCAGCCTTGGCCCGCTCCAGCGAACGCAACTCGCCCTTGGGCACGTTCACCGGCACGCGCAACATGTCGCCGAACGCGACCAGGATCACGCCCGCGTGTGCGGCCAGTTGTATCGCTTGGTAGACATCCTCTTCCGGACATACGCACACCGGACAACCGGGTCCCGCGATCAAGCCGACCGTGTTCGGCAATGCACTGCGCAGCCCGGCCATAGAGATGGAGCGTTCATGTCCGCCGCACACGTTCATGATGCGCAACGGGCGCTCGATGTTCAGGGCATGGATGCGACCCAGCCAGTCTTGCGCCTCAGGCATCGCGCACCTCGGCCGCCAGCACCTCATCCAGCAGCTCCCAGGTCGAGCGCGCTTCCTGCTCGGTCATCACCTGCAAGGCATAGCCGACATGCACCATCACGTGGTCACCGACCTTGACCTCCTCGCCCTGCAACATGAACAGACTCACCTCGCGCGAAACGCCCTTGGCCTCGCAGCGCGCGTTGTAACCATCGATGCTCATGACCTGCATGGGGATGCCGAGACACATGGATAACCACCAAGGATGATTGAAGTCGTCACATTCTAATGCTAGATTGCCGTCCGTCGTTGACTCACCATCCATCAGATGTCATGAGTAGAACCGGCAGCACATTGATCCTCGGTATCGGCAACAACCTGTTGCGCGACGAAGGCGCGGGGATACATGCGCTGTACCGCCTGCGCGACGAGCTGGTGGATCGCGACGACATCACCTTCATCGACGGCGGCACCCTGAGTTTCACCCTCGCCAGCCATATCGAAGACGCCGACCGTCTCATCGTCATCGACGCCGCCCAACTCAACGCTGTGCCCGGACACTCGCAGGTGTTCGAAGGCGATGACATGGATACTTTCCTCGGCAGCCAGCGCAAGCGCAGCGTGCATGAGGTCAGCCTGCTGGACCTGATGATGATCGCCCGCCTCGCCGACCACCTGCCGGCACAACGCGCGCTGATCGGCATCCAGCCGGCGGAGATCGATTGGGGCGAACTGCCATCACCTGCCGTTTCCACCGCCTTGCCGCAAGTTTGCGCCCAGGCGAAACAGATCATCGCAGCATGGCAAGCATGAACCTGCGCACCATCCCCATCCAGCCCGCCGCCCCCTATTCCGTCGGCAACATCGACGCCCTGCTACACGAGATCGCCACCCTGCTGCAACGTTACGTCGAGCATGGCGAGAGCGCCCAGATCGACCTCAAGAGCCTGCCGTTCGCCCCGGCCGAATACGAGGGCCTGCGCACGGCACTCGGGCGCGGCGAAGTCAGCGCGCGCCTGGATGCCATCGGCGATTCCGAGATCTATGAGACGCAATTCCCCGGCGTCTGGTGGGTGACGCACCACAATGTGGAAGGCGACGTGGTCGCCGACCTGATCGAGATCGCCGCCGTGCCTGCCATCCTGCCCAGTCAGCCGGAAGACGTGCGCGACGGATTGGAAAGATTGCAGAAGAACATATCAGGCCGTTGAATCGTCGCGAGGACGGCCAGATGCAAGGCGCACGGCGCGCAGAAACCGGAATGCACATGTCGAGCATGAGGATTTCGACAACGCAGTGGCGGCGTATGCTCATGCGCAAAGCGCGTTATGCAGAAACCAACACCGCGCAACGCAGCAGATGGCTGCCGCAGTAGATTCGATGGCCTGATGAGTGAGGTGACACGATGAAAGAACACGAAACACTGGGACAGCGATTACAGGAACAAGGCATCAGCCGCCGTTCCTTCCTCAAGTTCTGTGCCGCGATGGCGACCATGATGGCGTTGCCGCCGGGCAGCGCGCAGGCCATCGCCGCTGCGCTGGTACAGGCGAAGCGTCCATCGGTGATCTGGCTGTCGTTCCAGGAATGCACCGGCTGCACTGAGTCGCTGACGCGCTCGCACTCGCCCACGCTGGAGAGCCTGATCTTCGACATGATCTCGCTCGACTATCACCACACCTTGCAAGCCGCCTCCGGCTTCGGCGCCGAGCAGGCACGCGAGGAGGCGATGCAGGCGTTCTACGGTAAATACCTGTTGCTGGTGGACGGCTCCATCCCGCTCAACGATGGCGGCGTGTATTCCACCATCGCCGGCCGTACCAACCTGGACCTGTTGCAGGAAGCCGCCAAGGGCGCTGCGGCCATCGTCGCGGTGGGCAGTTGTGCCGCGTTCGGCGGCCTGCCCAACGCCCAGCCCAACCCCACCGGCGCAGTGGCGGTATCCGACATCGTGAAGGACAAACCCATCATCAACATCTCCGGCTGCCCGCCCATCCCGGCGGTGATCACCGGCGTGCTGGCGCATTACCTGACCTTCGGTGCGCTGCCCGCACTCGATGCCTTGGGCCGCCCCAAGGCCTTCTACGGCGAGACCATCCACGACCGCTGCTATCGCCGCCCGATGTACGAACAGGGCAAGTTCGCCAAGACCTTCGACGACGAAGGTGCACGCAACGGCTGGTGCCTGTACGAACTGGGCTGCAAGGGGCCGACCACGCACAACGCCTGTGCCACCACCAAGTGGAACGGCGGTGCCGGTTTCCCGATCGAGGCCGGTCACGGTTGCATCGGTTGCTCGGAGCCGAAGTTCTGGGATGCCGGCAGCTTCTATGCACCGTTGCCCGCGCCCGCTGCCGATGTCAGCAGCGTCGCCAAGGCAGCGGCCGTCATCGGTGCCGGTGCGGCCGTGGCGGTCAGCGCCATGGACCGTGCCAAACGCCAGCAGGCACAACGGACGCGCGAGAAACTCACCATCGCAGACCTGAAAGGGGAATGAGCATGGACCAGGAAATGTTGCTCTGGGTACGCGGCACCGGTCTACAGATCGCTGCTGCGGTGTTCGTGATCGGCATGGCCTACCGCATGCTGCATCTGCTGTTGCTCGGTCGCAGGCAGTCGCTGGCCGAGGCACGCGGCTCGGAATGGTCGGGCGGTCTGCGCACCATGTTGCGCCGCAGTTTCGTGCTGCCGCGATTGAGCGCGCGCGGCAAGTTCACGGTGATCGCCGGTTACCTGTTCCATCTCGGTTTCTTCATCACCTTCTTCTTCCTCAGCCAGCACATCGACCTGTTGCGTGCCGTGCTAGGCGTACACTGGCCCGCCTTGCCGCGCGGCGTGATCGACATGACGGCCGTGCTGTCCATCGCCGCCATGATCGCGCTGCTGGTGCACCGTTTCATCGACCCGGTGAAACGCATGCTGTCCGACTACCAGGACTATCTCACCTGGCTGCTCTCCTTCCTGCCGCTACTGACCGGCTTCATGCTGCTGCGCGAGATCGGCTTCCAGTACGTCACGCTGCTCACCCTGCACATCCTGAGCGTGGAGCTGCTGTTGATCGTCGCCCCCTTCACCAAACTCGCCCACATGTTCTCGACCTTCATCGCGCGCTGGTACAACGGCGCGGTGAACGGGTTCAAGGGCATCGAGGCCTAGGAGACGGACATGGCTACTACCCTTCAGCGCGGCATCAACACCCTGCTCGGCCAGATCGATGCGCCGGTCGCCACCTTCTTCTCGTCCTGCGTGCATTGCGGGCTGTGCGCCGACGCCTGCCTGTTCTACACCGAGACCAAAGATCCGAAATACACCCCCATCCGCAAACTGGAACCGCTGCGCCGCCTGTGGCAGCAGGAATACACCTTCTGGGGCAAACTGATGAAGAAGGTCGGCCTGTCCAAGCCTGTGACCGATGACGACCTGGCCGCGTGGGAGCCGCTGGTGTACGACAGCTGCACCTTGTGCGGCCGCTGTTCGCTGGTGTGCCCGGTGGGCAACGACATCGTGTACATGGTGCGCAAGATGCGCGAAGGCATGGTCGCCTCCGGCCATGCGCCGGAAGGTTTGAAGGGCGCGACGCAACGCGCCATCGAACTGGGCAGCCCGATGGGCGTCAACCTCAACACGCTGAAGGCGCAGATCAAACATGCCGAGAAGGAGACCGGGCTGACCGTGCCGCTGGATGTAGAAGGTGCGGACTATATGCTGGTGCTGTCCTCCGCCGAGATCGCCGAATACAACGACATCATCGGTGCCGTGACGCGCATCTTCAAACAGGCGAACGTCTCATGGACACTGGCCTCGGACGGTTTCGAAGGTACCAATAGCGGCATCCAGATCGGCTCCTCCGACTTGGCGGCAGAACTGGTGGGGCGCATCGTGCATGCTGCCGAACGACTCAAGGTGAAATACGTGATCAGCCCGGAATGCGGCCACGCCTTCACCGCCTTGCGCTGGGAAGGCCCCAATCTGATCGGCCGTCCCTATCCGTTCAAGGTGCTGCACATCATCGAACTGCTCGACCAGTTGCGCAGCGAAGGCCGCCTGAAGACCGCCAGCGTGGACCAGACGCGCATGACTTTCCACGACCCGTGCCAGATGGTGCGCCGCGGCGGCGTGATCGAACAGCCACGCAACTTGCTGAAACAGGTCGCCCCCAACTTCGTCGAGATGCCCGATGCCGGCGTGCAGAACTGGTGTTGCGGCGGGGGCGGCGGCGTCAGCGCCAACCATCGCGCCGAGCCGGTGCGCATCAAGGTGTTCAGCCGCAAGAAGGCGCAGCTCGATGCGGTGGACGTGAAGACCATCGTCACCTCCTGCTCCAACTGCCGCAGCATGCTGCTGGATGGGCTGGAGCACAACCACATGGATGACATCGAAGTGATCGGCCTGACCGAGCTGGTGGCCGAGCATCTCGCGGATGAACAGAAAGGGAGTGCAGCATGAGCCAACGCATCGTCGTCGATCCGATCACCCGCATCGAGGGCCACCTGCGCATCGAAGCCGAGACCGATGCCAGCGGCCGCATCACGCAAGCCTCCAGCGCTGGCACCATGGTGCGCGGCATCGAGATCATCCTGCGCGGCCGCGACCCGCGCGATGCCTGGGCCTTCGCCCAGCGCATCTGCGGCGTGTGCACGCTGGTGCACGGCATCGCCTCGGTGCGCGCGGTGGAAGACGCGCTGAAGGTGGAGGTCCCGGCCAATGCGCAACTGATCCGCAACCTGATGATCGGCGCGCAATACATCCACGACCACGTGATGCATTTCTACCACCTGCATGCGCTGGACTGGGTGGACGTGGTATCCGCATTGAAAGCCGACCCGAAAGCCACCTCGCAACTGGCGCAGATGGTCAGCCCGTCCTACCCGAAATCCTCGCCCGGCTATTTCGCCGATGTGCAGAAGAAGGTGAAGCAGTTCGTCGAAGGCGGCCAGCTCGGCATCTTCGCCAACGGCTACTGGGGCCATCCCGCCTACAAGCTGCCGCCCGAGGCCAACCTGATGGCGGTGGCGCATTACCTCGACGCGCTCGCCTGGCAGCGCGACGTGGCCAAACTGCACACCATCTTCGGCGGCAAGAACCCGCACCCGAACTTCCTGGTCGGCGGCGTGCCCTGCGCCATCAGCGTGAACGCCGAACACGAAGGCGCCACCTCGCTCAACATGGTGGGATTGGCGAACGTGCAGAACATCATCAAGCAGATGCGCGACTTCGTGGATCAGGTCTACGTGCCCGACACGCTCGCCATCGCCGGCTTCTACAAGGACTGGGCCGCACAGGGCGAAGGCGTGGGCAACTTCCTCACCTACGGCGACTTCCCCGCCAAGGGCATCAACGATCCGGCCAGCAATCTCATCCCCGCCGGCGTCATCCTCAACCGCGACCTGTCCACCATCCATCCGGTAGACCTGCATGCCGAGAACGAGATTGAGGAATACGTCTCGCATTCCTGGTACGACTACAGCGTGGGCAAGGAGAAAGGGCTGCACCCTTACCAAGGTGAAACGAACCTGCATTACACCGGCCCCAAACCGCCGTACGAGAATCTGGATACGGAGAAAGATTATTCCTGGCTCAAATCGCCGCGCTGGAAAGGCAAGGCGATGGAAGTCGGCCCGCTGGCGCGCGTGCTGATGCTGTATGCCAGCGGCCACGAACAGACCAAAGAACTGGTTGGCATGACGTTGAAGAAACTCGACGTACCGGTGCAGGCGCTCTACTCCACGCTGGGCCGCACCGCCGCGCGCACGCTGGAGACCAAGATCCTCGCCGATGCGATGCAAGGCTGGTACGACCAGCTCATCGCCAACATCAAGGCCGGCGACGTGCGCACCTTCAACGAGACCAAGTGGGAGCCGTCCACCTGGCCTTCACTCGCCAAGGGCGCCGGTTTCATGGAAGCCCCGCGCGGTGCACTGGCACACTGGATCGTCATCAAGGACGGCAAGATCGACAACTACCAGGCCGTGGTACCCTCCACCTGGAACGCCGGGCCGCGCGATGCGAACGGACAGGAAGGCCCCTATGAAGCCGCACTCAAAGGCCACAAACTGCACGACCCGAAACAACCCATCGAGATATTGCGCACCATCCACAGCTTCGATCCCTGCATCGCCTGCGCGGTGCACGTGACCGATCCAGATGGCGAAGAACTCGTCAAAGTGAAGATCAAATAAAGGAAGACCCAAACATGAAACGCATACTCAGCGCCCTCACCCTCCTGTTCTTCAGCACCGCTGCCAGCGCCCATACGGGTCACGGCGCTTCCGGTCTGGTCACCGGCCTGCTGCATCCGTTCAGCGGCATGGATCACCTGCTCGCCATGCTGGCTGTCGGCCTGTGGGCCGGACAACTGGGCGGACGACGTGTCTGGCGATTGCCCGCGACCTTCATGGCCATGCTGGCTGCTGGCGCGTTCATCGGTATGGCACTCCCCGACCTGCCGCTGATCGAACCCGGCATCGCCGCCTCGGTGCTGATACTCGGCCTGCTGATCGCCAGCCCCACCAAACTCGCACTACCAATCAGCTACGCCCTCACCGCCGCCTTCGGCCTCTTCCACGGCTACGCACATGGCAGCGAGATGCCCAGCGCTGCCGCCCCGCTCGCTTATGCGGCCGGCTTCCTGCTGGCGACGGCTGCATTGCATCTGAGCGGTATCGTGCTGGGGAACACTTTGCGCGTACGTCACATGACGCTGGCACGCATGCTGGGGATGGGGATCGCTTTGAGTGGAGCTTGGCTGCTGACCGCAGCCTGATGGGGATACGCCATGCCGCAATGGCATGGCGTCTTGCGATACCTCAGGTCTGCGCCCAAGGCAGGCCGTCGAAACGCCAACCATTGCGCGAGTTGCGATGATGACTATCGTCCAGCTCGCCTTCGAAACCATATTTGACGTTGTACACATTGCTCATGCCGGCCTCTTCCAAGGCTTTGCCGGCATCAGTCGAACGCTGGCCGGAGCGACAGATGAGCACCACCGGACGGTTGACACTGGCCGCCTTGCGCACCTGGGCGACGAAGGAGGGATTGATCTCCCAGTCCGGCCCGTCCACCCAAGGGATGAGGATGGAGCCGCGCGGATGGCCGACGAACATATATTCCATCTCGCTGCGCACATCGATGAACACGGCATTGGGATTGCTCTGCAGGAAAGCATAGGCTTCCTGTGGAGTCAGATGCTGCATGCGGCCTCCTTGATCGGTGATATCGTGACTGTCGCGATTATAGCTATGGAGCATCCCATGCACGCCGTAAATAAACTTTGCGGCAATGCGGTTGATATTTATCCGAAAGCAACATAACCTTAAAAAAATTAGAGTACTCAAGTACCGCGGCAGTCTTCATAGCAGGACCTGGCAACCCTTTCTTGCAGAGTCTCATGCATCGACTATCGACACCCGTAGAGATTTCGGAGGAGACCGAATTCTTCTGGACCACTGAGCCGGAGTTCATCCCGCCCCACCAGGACGGCGGCGTGGATGCCTGCGTGGAACAGAATTTCACCTCGCTCCGCGCCAGCGACCTGGAATCGCTGCTCAACAACTTCCTGGAGACTGCTCTCGGCATGCTGCATGCCCGTGCCGGGGTGATCCGCATCCTGCTGCCGGACGAAGAGACGCTGCCCATCATCAGTGCCGCAGGCCTTTCCAATGAGGAGCTGGAATCCGAACGCTTCAACGAACTGGCTTGCGAGGCTTGCAATCGCGATGCCTTTCGGCACGGCATGTGCGCGACCGACATCAATGAATGCAATACGCGCAAGAGCCCGCAGCACAGCATGCGTTCGGTGATCTCTATCCCGCTCGAAGGCCGCGCCGCCGCCGATACCCTGCTCGGCGTGTTCACCCTGTTCTTCGACAAACCCCAGAATGCCGCCAGCCCGTCGGCGCGCATGGCGGTGAGTTTCGCCGATCTGCTCTCCACCCTCATCGAGCATACCCAGGCCGGGCGCGAGGCACGCCGCGCGGAACTACTGATGGAACGCCAGTCCATCGCCAACGAGATCCATGATTCGCTGGCCCAGACGCTGAACTATGCGCGCATGAACACCACGCTGCTGCGCGACGCGGTGCGCCACGACAAGGAGACCTCGGCGAAATACGTGGACGACATCGAGATGGCGCTGGAGATCGGCCAAAAGGCAGTGCGCACACTGATCAGCGACTTTCGCAGCGAGATGGACCCGGCCGGCCTGCTGCATGCCTTGCAGGGTCTGTGCGAGGATTTCCGCAAGCGCAGTCCCATCGTGCTGGACTGCAAGGTCCGCGTGGCCGACCTCGACCTGCCGCTGGAACACGAGATCCAGGCCTACAACATCGTGCGCGAGGCGCTCTCCAACATCGAGAAGCATTCCAATGCCAGCCATGCCCGCGTCATCGTGGATTACAGTTGCGGCTATTATGTGTTCATGATCGAGGACAACGGCGTGGGTACCTTCTCCCCCACCGAAGGCCATTACGGCATCGTCATCATGCGCGAACGCGCCTACCGGGTGGGTGGCGACGTGCGTGTGGAAAGCGCCAAGGGACTGGGAACCTGCGTACAATTCTACTTCCCCGAGCCGGAAGCCAACTGGAGGACACTCGATGAGTGAGACACTGAAGATCGCCCTGGTCGATGACCAGAACCTGTGCCGCATGGGCCTGTGCGAATTGCTGAGCCATGGTTACGGCTTCGAGGTGCTGGGAGCCGTCGGCAGCATAGAGGGCCTGCGCAAGCTGATCGAGCTGGAACCGGACATCATCGTGATGGACCTGCGCATGAAGCCGATGGACGGCATCGCCATGCTGGAACAGATCCGCAGCGAGGGTTGCGCCATCCCCACGGTGATCCTCACCATGAGCGATTCCGAAACCGACCTCTCCAACGCCATCAAGGCCGGCGCGCGCGGTTTCCTGCTCAAGGATATGGCACCGGAAGACGTGGTGGATGCGTTGCGCCGCATCGCCGGCGGCGAGATGGTGGTCGCCCCCTCCATGACGGTCAAGATGATCGACATGCTTAAGGGCAAGCAACCCAACAATGACCCGCGTCATGCGCTGAGCCTGCTCACCGAGCGCGAACGCGAGATCCTGCAATTGCTGGCGCGCGGCGAGAGCAACAAGGCCATCGCCCAGACCCTGTCCATCAGCTACGACACGGTCAAGCAGCATGTGCGTCACATCCTGAACAAACTCAACCTCTCCTCGCGCGTCAAGGCTGCGGTCTTGTTCGCCAAGGAACAGAGCAACGCCGAGCTGGACACCTGACCCATAGGTGTTATCCATACACCCCCATGGGGTTATAGACACCAACAGGGTTAATTCCGCCTAATTACGCGCCGGGTGTCAGACCCGACACCAAGGGAAGATTCCATCAAAACCAACTCAATGGGGGAACTCACATGGCACATGTAGTCATCATGGGTGCAGGCATAGGCGGCATGCCGGCCGCGTATGAGATGCGCGAGATGCTGGACAAGAAGCACCGGGTCACCGTCGTCAACAACGGCGAGAATTTCCACTTCGTCCCGTCCAACCCATGGGTCGGTGTCAAATGGCGCGACCGCAAGCACATCGAATTCCCCGTGCGCACCTATCTGGAGCGCAAAGGCATCGAGTTCAACTCCGTCGGCGTCAAGCGCGTACATCCCGACGAGAACAAGCTGGAACTCAACGATGGCAGCATGATGCCGTATGACTATCTGGTCATCTCCACCGGCCCCAAACTCGCCTTCGAGGAGATCGAGGGCCTCGGTCCGCATGGCGGCCACACCCATTCCGTCTGTCACGTCGACCATGCCATGAAGTCGCATGACGAATGGGACGCCTTCTGCAAGGAGCCCGGCCCCATCGTGGTCGGTGCGGTACAAGGCGCTTCCTGCTTCGGCCCGGCCTATGAGTATGCATTCATCATGGAAACCGACCTGCGCAAGCGCAAGATCCGCAACAAGGTGCCCATGACCTTCGTCACCTCCGAGCCCTACATCGGCCATCTCGGCCTGGGCGGCGTGGGCGACTCCAAGGGCATCCTCGAATCCGCCATGCGCGACAAGCACATCAAATGGATCTGCAATGCCAAGGTCACCAAGATCGAAGGCGGCAAGATGTACGTCACCGAACATGACGACATGGGCCAGGAGAAGCAGAAGCACGAACTGCCGTTCAAGTACAGCATGATGCTGCCCGCCTTCAAGGGCGTGGACGCCGTGTTCGGCATCGAAGGCCTGACCAACCCGCGCGGCTTCATCACCGTGGACAAACACCAGCGCAACGCGAAGTACAAGAACATCTTCGCGGTAGGTGTCTGCGTCGCCATCCCGCCGGTGGAACCGACCCCGGTCCCGCTCGGCACACCCAAGACCGGCTACATGATCGAGTCAATGGTCACCGCCACCGTGCACAACATCCAGGCCGACCTGACCGGCCAACCGGCCGACTGGGAAGCAACCTGGAACGCCGTGTGTCTGGCCGATTTCGGCGAGACCGGCGTCGCCTTCGTCGCCATCCCGCAGATCCCGCCGCGCAACGTCAACTGGTTCTCGGAAGGCAAGTGGGTGCACCTGGCCAAGGTCGCGTTCGAGAAATACTTCATCCGCAAGATGAAGAAAGGCTCGTCCGAACCCTTCTACGAAGGCAGCATCATGAAGATGCTGGGCATCGAGAAGCTGAAGTAAGACGACACTCCAAACAAAAAGCCTCCGGTTCTCCGGAGGTTTTTTTGTTTAGGCCTCGGCCGACTTGCTCGTCACCGACCGGACGGCTCGGCGCGCCCCTGTAGCCGGAAGGCATACACGTTCTCGTTCCTCACCGCCATGGCATCGATCTCGCCGAACGCGTTCCGGCGCACAGAGAACCCCAGCGAGAGCTCGCCCCCCATATCGAAGATATATTCCACCCCCAGTTTGAATCCGGGCAGACGCTCCCCTGTCTCCGCGATACGCGTCTGGTAGAGCCCGCCGCTGTAACGCCATGCAGCACCGTCGGCATAACGATAGGCGAGGAAGACATTCCCTAACCCGGTATGACCGCTGCCATTCACCGCGCTCGCCGTCGCCCCTGCATGCAGGTCTTGGCCGTAGAGGTTTTCCCGCAGATCGAGAGCCAGCTCATTGCGCCCCGGCAAACTGCGTTCAGGTATCCCACCAAGATGGCTGAAGGTCGCAGCCAGCGTGCGCGCGTCGCTTTCCAGCACGGTGACGCCGACAGCGTTGGCCTGGTTGCCGTCGTGCTGTGAATAATAGCTGCCGAAATTCCACGGACCGTAGGTCAGCTGCACGAAGCCGCCCACACTGTCATGGCTGGCATTGTCAGTCAGGTTGAACACCGTCTGTCCCGCCACCTGCAAGGTGTTCGGCCGCGTCTGCATGCGGCCACCGAGCGCGATGCCCCAGCGCTCGTCTATCTGCCAATTCCTCGCCAGCACCAGGTCACCATAGGTGAACCCCTCAGTGGTCTGCGGCTGCAGGATGAGCGAGAGCCAGTCGAGCATGAACAGATAGTCGCTGTTCTGGAAATGCAGACCGAGCCGGCTCAGGGTCGCCTCGCGCTCTCCGGCCGAGGTGCGGATGGTCTGGTTCACGCTGGAATCGACATCGATCAGATAGAGCGGACGCGGATCGCGCCGCAGCAATTCGCTGCGCTGCTGATAACGAGCGATGAGGTTACGTTGATTGTTGAGCAACCATAGCTGTTCGAACTCGACCGGGCCGATGGCCGCGTACGATTGTAGCGGGATACTGAACAGCGCCAACCAGACTGGCAGAGAATTGATGCGCACCGCCCCCTCCTCTCGAAGCCAAACCCACCATCAACTGCCGGACCATTCTAACCGCGCTGTTTCTTCGCGTGTGCCGGGCGAAACACCTTGCACTGCGCCGGATCGGCTTCCAGCCAGGCACCTTCGATGAGATCGAGACAGTAAGGCACGGCGGGGAACACCGCGTTCAGGCAATCGTCGATGGCGGAAGGCTTTCCCGGCAGGTTGATGATGAGACTCTTGCCGCGTATGCCCGCAGTCTGGCGCGACAGGATGGCGGTCGGCACCACCTTGAGCGACTCGGCGCGCATCAGTTCGCCGAAGCCCGGCATCATCTTCTCGCACACAGCCTCGGTCGCCTCCGGCGTCACGTCGCGCAACGCGGGGCCAGTGCCACCGGTGGTGACGATCAGGCTGCATCCTTCGACGTCGGCCAGAGAAATCAAGGTCTGCTCGATCAACCCCTGCTCGTCCGGGATCACGCGCGCCACCGCCTCCCACTCACTGGTCAGCACACGTGTGAACCAGGCCTGCATCGCCGGGCCGCCCTTGTCTTCATAGACGCCGCTACTGGCACGGTCCGACACCGTCACGAAACCGATACGCGCTTTCATCTCACTCCCCTGCCTCATCCTGATATGCCGTGCCGTCCAGCAACTGCACCGTCACCGCCTCACCGGCCGGCAAGCCGGCGCTTGCCGCAGGCACCACCAACAAACCATGAGCCTGTGCCATGGAACGCAGCATGCCGCTGCCCTGCGCACCGGTGGAGGTGGCCAGCCAGTCGCCGCCCTCGCGCCGCAAGGTCACGCGTACGAACTCGCTGCGTCCCGGCTTGTGTTTGATGGCATGCGTGAGCTGAGCAGTCAGCGTGCGTCGGTAGCGCGGCGCATGTCCCTGGATGCTGCGCAACGCGGGCAGCACGAATTGCTCGAAACACACCATGCTGGATACCGGATTGCCCGGCAGACCGAACACCCAGGTCAACGGCGCCACGCCGAACGCCATCGGATGGCCCGGCTTCATCGCCACGCGCCAGAATTTCATCTGCACACCCAGCGCTTCCAGCGTGGGGCGCACGTAATCATGCACGCCGACCGAGGTGCCACCGGACACCAGCAACACGTCGAACTGCAAGCCGCGTTGCAACATCTCCCGCAGGTGCTGCGGTTCATCGCGCGCGATCCCGAGCAACACCGGTTCGATGCCCAGCGCCTGCACCTGCGCCATCAAGGCATAGCTGTTGGCATCCGGGATCTTGTTCGCATCGAACGGATCGTCCAGTCCTTCCAGCTCATCGCCGGTGGACAGGATGGCCACACGCGGCTGGCGATACACCATCACCTGCGCCGCCTTCACCATCGCCAGCAAGCCCACCACCCCGGGCGTGATGCTGGTGCCGACCGGCAGGATCATCTCGCCGTCGCGCATGCTCTCGCCCCGGTCGCGGATATCGTTGCGCGCTGGCACGCGGACATCGATCCGCACCCGCCCATCCGCCAGCAACTGCGTATCTTCCACGCGCAGCACCGCATCCGCCCCCTGCGGTAGCGGCGCACCGGTCATGATGCGTGCGCACTGCCCGGCCTGCAGCGTGTGCTGCGGCATGTCGCCCGCCTTGATGTCCTCGATCACTTCCAGCACCGCCGGCACCTGCGCCACATCCGCACTGCGCAAGGCGTAACCATCCATCGCCGACACGTCATACGGCGGCTGGTCGCGATTGGCACATACGCCCTCCGCCAACACACGCCCCAAGGCTTGCTGCAACGGCACGCGCTCCATGCCCAAGGTCCTGCTCGTCTCCAGGATGCAGCGTTGTGCCGCCGCCACCGTCAATCCATCCATCATCGCTCCATTGCCGCGCGCACATCCTGCGGCGTATCCAGATCCACGAAACTGCACAGCTGCGGATCGAAGCCGCGCAATGCCGCCTCGTCCACATAACAGGCATCCAGTTTCAACAACACGCTGCGCAAGCGCTTCTCGCCCTCGCGCAGCGCCGCACGCATCACCGGCAATGCCGACTTGGCATAGAACGCCGCAAGCGGCTGCGGATGTCCATCCACCAGTGGCACCACCGCCTGGCAACCAGCGCGATAAGCCGCCAATGCCTCGACCACCTTGCCCGACACATAAGGCATGTCGCAAGCCAAGGCGAACACCCAGGAAGTACCCGCCTGCTCCAGCCCTGCGGCCAGCCCGGCCAACGGGCCGCTGTCGGCATGCAGGTCACACACCTGCGGCCAGACCAGCCCGGTACGCGGCTGTCGCACCGAGACCAGCACATGGGAGAACAACGGCTCCACCGCGGCCACCGCGTGCTGCAACAAGGTTGCCCCGTCCAGCACCAACATCGCCTTATCCTGCCCCATGCGGCTGGAATCGCCACCGGCCAGGATGAGCGCGGTGCAATCGCTGATCACACCCACTCCCGTTGCAGGATGAAGTCGGCGATCCCTGCGATGTCGTCCAGCGCCAGATGCGGCAATTGCGGATGCGCCTCGGCCACGTCCGTTACCAGCGCGATCACACCTTCTTCCGCCGTGCAGCGTGGTGTCGTCGAATGCGCGCGGCGCAACACTTCGATCTTGGGGCCCGGCGCATGCGAGAACCCTTCCGCCAACACCATATCCATGCCGCCCATGAACCGCTGTGCCAAAGCCTGCGGTGTACGGTCTTGCACCTGCGTATCGACCATCTGCACGCCGGACTGCGACACCAGCAGACTGCGCGCTGCCACCGCCTGCGTATAGCGCCAGCTATCCTTGCCCGGCGTATCGAGTTGCACGTTGTGGTGCGCATGCTTGAGCGTCGCCACGCGCAGCCCGCGCTGGGTCAGCGCGGGGATCAGTTGCTCGATCAGGGTGGTCTTGCCGGAACCGGAATGGCCGACGATGGAGATGATGTTCATGCGCTCCCCATGGGCAGTATATGTTTTTCCATCAGCCGGTGCGGGATACCGACCTCGATGAAGGGCTCTCCCCGACATTGATAACCGAGTTTCTCATAGAAGCCTATCGCACCGGCCCGGGCATGCAAGGACAATCGGCGCACGCCCTGTGCCAGCAATCGCGACTCCAACGCACGCAACAGCACGCGCCCCACACCTTGCCCGGCATATCCGGACTTGACCGCCATCTGCCGAAGTTTGACGGCATCCTCGGCTTGGTGCACCACAATCACGCAAGCGATCAGTTCCGCGCCATCGAACATACCGAAAAGGCCTTGATCCTTTTCTCTTGCCAGATCTTCACGATACAGGTCCAATCCCAACGGTTTGCGCAACACCTCATGACGTAGCGCGCACATCGCCTGATACGCATCGGAAGCGAATGCTATGTTGCGTAAAGCCAGCGCCTCGATGTCGAGGCTGTTCATGGATGCTGTGTCACCCACGACTCCCCCTCCGGCGTGACTTCCTTCTTCCAGATCGGCACGCGCTGCTTGAGTTCGTCGATGATCCAGCGGCAGCCGTCGAAGGCGGCAGCACGGTGTTCGGCACCGGCGGCGATGAACACGATGTTGTCGCCCGCGCCAACCGTGGTGACGCGATGCACGATGCGGGCGTCGAGCAGGCCGAAACGCTCGATGGCTTCCGCGCGCAACTTGTTCATCTCGGCCAGCGCCATGCTGCCGTAGGCTTCGAAGCTGATCTGACTGACGTCGCGTCCTTCCGAGAAGTCGCGCGCGCAGCCGAGGAAGGTGGCGATGCCGCCCATGCGTTTGGAGGATGCCTTGAGGGCGGCGATCTCGGCGTCTTGCGAGAAGTCTTCCTGTTGGATGCGGACGGGATCGGTCATACACCCTCCATCGTCATTCCGACGCAGGCCGGAATCCAGATAGAAAAAATAACCCCTGCGCAGCAGGACTGCATGCGAATTTGTCCGCTACGCGGGTTTTGTATTTGGACTGGATTCCGGCCTGCGCCGGAATGACGAGGTTGGTGGTTTGCATTCTGCATCTCAGCCTCCGCTGAACTTCGCCATCAAGGCGATCTCGTCACCATCGTGCAGCACGGTCTGCTTGTCGTGCACCTGTTCCTGGTTGACGGCGATGAAGCTGACGATGCTGAGTGCGCCGGGGAATTGCATGCCGACCTTGTGCGTGACGTCGTGCAGGGTCATGCCGTCGCAATAATCGAGCTGCATCTCGCGTTGTCCTACGCGGTCGGCGACGGGGCCGAAGAACAATACGTTGATCATGCGCCCTCACCTCGCCGCCACACGCCACTCTTGCCGCCGCGCTTCTCTTCCAGCTGCACCGATTCGATGCGCATGCCGCGGTCGATGGCCTTGCACATGTCGTAGATGGTGAGCAGCGCGACGTTGGCGGCGGTCAGCGCTTCCATCTCGACGCCGGTCTGGCCGACACAACTGGCGGTGACCGTGGCATGCAGGCCGACGCAGCCCTGCGCATCCGCTTCATCGATCTCGCTGAATTCCACCTGCACACCGGACAAGGCGATCGAGTGACACATGGGAATGATGTCCGGCGTACGTTTGGCGGCCATCACGGCGGCGACGTCGGCCACGGCCAGCACATTGCCCTTGCCGACCTTGCCCTCGCGGATGCGTTGCAGGGTCTGCGGCTGCATGCGGATGATGCCGCTGGCGATGGCGACGCGCACCGTCGCGTCCTTGGCGGAGACATCCACCATGCGGGCGCGGCCCGATTCCGAGAAATGCGTGAGTCCCACTTCAACCTCCGGTCATGGACATGATGCGCACGATCTTGCCGGGCTGTTCGACGAATTCGTGGCGCTCGGGTTTGAGTTCGATGGCCTGGCGGATGGCAGCTTCCAGTTCGGCATCGCTGCAACCGGCGCGCAGCAAGGGGCGCAACGGCAGGCTGTGTTCCTGCCCCAGACACAGGTAGAGCGTGCCGTCCACCGACAGGCGCACGCGGTTGCAGGTGGCGCAGAAATGCTGCGACAACGGCGTGATGAAGCCGACACTGAAACGCCCGTCCGGCGACACCAGGTAGCGCGCCGGCCCACCACCGCCGACGATGCCGTCCACCAGATCGTAGCGCTGTTGCAGGCGCTGGCGGATGGGTTGCAGGTCGGCGTAGGCGGCGTTGCGGCCGGTCTCGCCCACGGGCATGGCTTCGATCAGGCGCAACACGAAACCGTGGTGCGCGCAGAATTCCACCATAGCGTCGACCTCGTCCTCGTTTACGTCCGCCATCACCACCATGTTGATCTTGATCGGCGCGAAGCCGCTGGCCTTGGCCACCAGCAGGCCGTCGAGGATGTCGTCCAGCGCATCGCGCCGGGTGATCTGTTGCAGGCGTTCACTGCACAGCGAATCGAGACTGACATTGAGGCGGCTGACCCCGGCCTGCTTCAGTGCCACCGCATGCTTGGCCAGATGCGTGGCATTGGTACTGAGTGAAAGGTCGTCCACGCCGGGCAAGGCAGACAGGCGCCCGGCCAGCCCGGCCAGGTCGCGTCGCAGCAAAGGTTCACCGCCGGTGATGCGGAAGCGCGAAGTGCCCAGCCGCGCGAAGGCCGCTACCACACGCTCGACCTCGTCGAAGGTGAGCCAGTCAGCGGGTTGTTCGTAATCGCTGAACCCCTGCGGCATGCAATAGCTGCAACGCAGGTCGCAACGGTCGGTGACCGACAGCCGCAGGTAATCGATGCGGCGGCCGAAGCGGTCTTGCAAAGCGGCGGTGCGGTCCATGGTCAGTGTCGTTGGTTGTCGGCCTTCAGCCGTGTCGTCCTTTGTATAACATGCGCGCGGCACGCACCACCTCGGCGTAAGGGATGTCGTCCGCATCAGGCCAGCGACCCGCCAGTTGCCGCATCAGCCCTGCCACATCGGCCACTGCGGGATCACCGCACAGCACATCGCTCAAGCCGCGCAGCCCGCCACACTGGATGCGCATCTCCTGCGCATGCGGGATGGCGGCATCGTCATGCACTTCGCGGATGGCGAAGCCGAAGTTGTGGCGCAGGGCATCGTGCATGGCACGGCAGTGCTGTTGCGCAGCCTCCTCGCGACACACGACGATCTCGCGCTCCGCCAAATTGAGGCGTCCGGCCAGGGCACAGCCGGCACAACCGGCGAACAACGCCTTGGCGAACGGACACAGCAACGGATGCGTCGCCTCCAGTCGCTGCCGGAACGCCGCCTCGTCCACCGGCTACCTCTAGTCGTCGCCCAGTTCCGGCTGCGGTTCGCGCACCTGGTTCAACAGGTCTTCCGCTTGCAGCTCGTTGTCGGCATGGATCATCTTGATCTGGCCGTTCTCGCCCCACACCTCCTGGTTGCGCAGCGCCTTGGCGCGCGCCGAGGCATCCTTGTACACCTCATGCTGCTCCAGCTTCTCCAGCATGCGGATAGGGCGCTCGGTGATGCGATAGATGTAATACGGCATGGTCTTCTCGTCCTATTGCGGGCGTTTCAGGAAAGTCACGACATTGCTGCCGGGCGCGTTCTTGCTGGCGCAGCTGTTCTCTCCGATGCCGGCATCGCGCTCGGCCTCGTGCAGCATGTTGATCACGTCCACGTAGAATTTCTGTTTGGCCATCATCAAGGCGGTGAAGCCGCCCTCGTTCTTGGCCAGTACGTCGGCGCCGGCGTTCAGCAACGTAGCCACCACCTCGGCCTCGCCGTAGCCGGCAGCCAGCATCAGCGGGCGCACGCCATAACCGATGGCTGCCTCCAGATCGGCTCCGGCATCGATCAGCGCCTGCACCACCTCGGCGTAACCGCGCTTCGCTTCCGCGTCGTACACCGCATACGCGATAGCGGTCCAGCCGCGCTCGTCGCGCGCATTGACGTCGGTCCCGGCGGCGATCAGGCGCCGCACCGTCTCGATATCGCCCGTACGGGCGGCCTGCATCAGTTGTTCAGCCATGCGCCCTCCTCGTCATTGTTTGACCGTGTTCTCCAATGCGACACGGATCGCTTCCGGCGTCTTCATGATGTTCATGAAGCTGTTCTTGCCCATCATGCTGAGGTCCGGGAAATTGATGGCGATGCGAAAACGCGCATACAGCGCATACACCTTGTTGCCGGACACCAGCACCTCATACGGCAGATGCGCGGTGGAACGCACATCGTGGAAATCGATCTCGCTCATGATGAACTGGTCGTCGCGGTACTTGTCGTCGCCGCTGCCCTTCATCGCCACGCCGAACACCGTCTCCTGCTTGCCCGGCACATCCACGCGATAGACTTTGCTGATGCCGTTCTTGCCGGCGGACAACTTGGCATCCACCGCCTGCACCGCAGCGTCATGGCTAGGATATTCAGCCAGTACGCTCGGCTCATCGAAATATTCCATGCCCAGCATGTAATGGTATTTGCGCGCCTGTTTCGCGCTCATGCCCTTGGCGGCCCCATATTCCTCGATGCGCCCCAGCGCCTTCTCCAAGGCTGCCGCCACCTCGGCCAGGTCGCCCTGCATGCGATACACGGCCGCCATGTACTGCGGGTTGGTATAGCTCACCTGCACCTGGTCGCCGTGCGCCGTCACCGCCACGCGCTGCACCGCGCCATAGCCGCCGAACTCGGAAGCGGCAGCGTTCTTCTGCAACGCATCATTGGTGACGATGAGGATGTCGGCCGAGGGATAAGGGGCATACTCGCCGGCGATGGTGAAACCGGCCGCGGTCAGTGCGCCCTTCACCTGCGCGCTCTTCTCCGCCACCGTACCGGTGCCGGTGGCTGCCAGCACGAACGGTTTCAGCATCGCATCTGCCGCCTGTGCCGCGAACGCGGCACCACACAACAACAACGTCAACATCCCCTGCTTCAGTATCTTCCCCATCTTGTTCTCCCCTTTGTTGGAACAGCCGGATCGATCAGGCCTGTGGATGAAACCAGGCCAGCTTGTCGCGCAAGGTCACCACGCCGCCGACGATGATCAGCGTGGGTGCCTGCGGTTTCTCTTTTTCTGCGATGGCCGGCAAGGTCGCCAGCGTACCGGTGATCACGCGCTGCGTGGGCTGCGTACCGTGCTGCACGATGGCGATGGGGGTGGTGTCCGGCAGACCGTGTTCGACCAGCTTGGCGCACAGGGTGTCGAGGCCGTGCAGGCCCATGTACACCACCACGGTCTGGCGCGGGCGCGCGAGTTGCTCCCAGTCCAGGTTCATGGTGCCGTCCTTCAGGTGGCCGGTGACGAACACGCAGGACTGCGCATGATCCCTGTGGGTGAGCGGGATGCCGGCGTAGGACGCCACGCCCGCTGCCGCGGTGATGCCCGGCACCACCTGGAACGGGATGCCATGCTCGGCCAGCTCCTCGATCTCCTCGCCGCCACGCCCGAAGATGAACGGGTCGCCGCCCTTCAGGCGCAGCACGCGCTTGCCCTCCTGCGCCAGGCGCACCAGCAGCAGGTTGATGTCTTCCTGCGGCAAGGCATGGTCGGCGCGGCGCTTGCCCACGTAGATACGTTCGGCATCGCGCCGCGTCATGTCGACGATGGGCTTGCTCACCAGCGCGTCGTACACCACCACATCCGCCTTCTGCATCAGGCGCAGCGCGCGGAAAGTCAGCAGGTCGGGGTCGCCGGGACCGGCGCCGACCAGGTACACCTCGCCGCGCACGATGTTGTCCTCATCGGCCAGCATCTGCTCCAGCATGGCTTCGGCGCTCGCCTCGTCGCCGGTCAGCACCTTCTCGGCGATCACGCCGTCCAGCACGTTCTCCCAGAAGATGCGGCGCTTGGCCGGATTGGTCACGCGCTGTTTCACCACTTCGCGGAAGCGCTCGGCGAAACCGGCCAGCCGGCTGTAGTTCTGCGGGATCACCGTCTCCAACTTGCCGCGCATCATGCGCGTCAGCACCGGCGAAGCGCCGCCGCTGGAGAACGCCACCATCAGCGGCGAGCGGTCCATGATGGCCGGCATGATGAAGCTGCACAATTCGGGATCGTCCACCACGTTGACCGGGATGTTGCGCGCCTGCGCCAGCTCGGAGACCTGCTGGTTCACCGCGCGGTCGTTGGTGGCGGCGATGACCAGTGCCATGCCTTCCAGATGCTGAGGCTCGAAACGCGCATGCACCGCCTCGACGTTGGCCTGCGCCTTGAGGTCGTCCTCGATCTCCGGCGCCACCACGCGTACCAGGGCGCCCGCTTCCAGCAGCACACCGGCCTTGCGTGCACCGACCGAACCGCCGCCCACCACCAGGCAGCGACGGCCTTTGACGTTCTGGAATACCGGCAGGAAATCCATTACTTGATCGCCTTCAGGATCAGTGGCACCAGCGCTTCCGGCAGCTTGATCTGGCCGGACAGGGCGAACGCATGCGCGCGCTCGGACATCTTGTCCCAGGTCTTCTTGATGATGAGGAGCCATTTCTCCTCGCTGTAATCGGCCTTCTGCGCGGCGAAACCCAGCATGTAGTGCTCGATGAAGCACAGGTCGACCACGTCTTCCATCAACTGCGTCTCGGGATTGCTCTTGAGGTCCTTCTTGCCGACGATGGTCTTCACGCGTGCGATCATCTCGTCGTCGTAGCCCACTTGCTTCATCAACGCACCGGCCGTCTCGGCGTGGAACTTGTACAGGTTGGTGCGCCACAGCATGTAACCCTTCTTGTCCATCGGGTAGTCGCTGCGCGGCGACTTCCAACGCTGGATATGCTGCGCGCGGCAGGCCAGCTTCACCGCTTCCGACGCCTCGGGCGCATAGCGCTCCTGCATCTCGGTCATGCGCTGCGCATACAGCAGCTCCTTGGGATACTCCTTGCCCTCGAACACTTCCTTGTTGGGATCTTCCGCGTTCGCCTTGTCGAAGGCCGCGATGGCCGCTTGGTACAGACTGGTGCTCATAGTGCTTTCTCTTTGCTCATGGTTGAGGTGGCCTGCTCCTTGCAGCGCCGCACGAACCCGACGAAACGGGTCGCCCAGTAACAGCTGCCGATGGTACGCAGGTGGGTATAGGAGGCCAGCAGGTTGTGCACGACAAGACCGTCGCGTTCACCATCGATGCCGTAGCCGCGCTCCACATGATAAGCGTACCGCATATCGGCCGGCAGATTCTCCAGTTTCGAGTAATGGAACTCGTGGGCTTTGATCTGCTTGGCCGGCATATCCGGACGCGGCCAGGGATGCTCCGCATCCTCGCGCAGATGCACATAGCCGCGACCGATGGGCTTGGCGTGCATGGAGACGTCACCGGGGATGGCGCCGACCATCTGATAGCTGCGCCCTTCCCAGGCGATACTGCGCGACAGGTACATCAGCCCGCCGCACTCGGCATAGGCCGGCATGCCGCGCTCGATGGCCTGCCTGATCTCGTGGCGCAGACTGCTGTTCGCCTCCAGCTCCACGGCACAGGCTTCCGGGAAACCGCCACCGATATAGAGGCCATCCACGTCAGGCAGGTGCGCATCGTTCAAGGCATCGAACGGCACCAGCTCCGCCCCGGCCGCCTGCAAGGCATCGAGGTCGTCGGCGTAATAAAAACCAAAGGCGCGGTCGCGCGCGATGGCGATGCGCACCTTGCCGCCGGACGGCATGGGCAACACTTCGGCCGTGCGCGGTACCGGCAGCGGATCCTTGCGTGACAGTTCGAGCAACTTATCCAGATCGACCTGCTCGGCGATGGCTTCGCCGATCTGTTTGATCTTGGCATTGGCAGCGATGGATTCGTTGCTGGGCATCAACCCCAAGTGGCGCTCGACGATGGACAGGCGTTCGTCATGCTGGATGGCACCGATCACCGGCACGTCGGTGTAATGCTCGATGACCTGGCGCAGCTTGGATTCATGCCGCTTGCCGCCGAGATTGTTGAGGATGACACCCGCGATGTGGATGTCCTGGTCGAACGCCTGATAACCCAGGATCAGCGGCGCGATGCCGCGCGTCATGCCACGCGCATCGATCACCAGCACCACCGGCAGATCGAGCAGCTTGGCCAGCGCGGCGTTGCTGTTGCTGCCGTCCAGCGCGAGACCGTCATACAGCCCTTTGTTGCCTTCGACCAGGTTCACCTCGGAGGCATGGCGCGCAAAGGTGGCGACCACATCCTCGTTCTCCATCAGATACAGGTCGAGGTTGCGGCAAGCGTGACCGGCGGCCTGCCCCAGCCACATTGGGTCGATGTAGTCGGGTCCTTTCTTGAACGGCTGCACCGCATGGCCGCGTGCGGCGAGCGCCGCACACAGGCCGATGCTGGTCATGGTCTTGCCGGAAGATTTATGCGCTGCCGAAATGAGGAAGCGATGCAAGGCAGCCTCCTGTCCGCGTCAATCGGCGATATACGGCTTGTCCTGCGGCATGAAATTCAGCACGCGCACGCTGACCGTGGTGATGATGAAGGCCACCGCCAGCCCGCCGCAGCCGAGCAGGAACTCGTACAGCGATGGCGAATAGTGCGCGACCTGCCCGTCGCCGAAGGTGCTGCTCACCTCGAAGCCCGGGAACAGGTTGAGCGGCCAGGCCTGACCGCCGATGATGAACACGTACAGCAGCGCGAAGCCGCCCAGCACCACCAGCACCGAAGCCAGCACGGTCCACAGGTCACGCTGGAATCCCGGCAGGAAGATCAGCAGCAGCGGCAGCACATTGCCGAGCAGCACATAGCCCCACCAGAACAGCGCCGGATAGGTGCCGCCATCGACCAGCAGGAAACGCTCGAAGCCTTGCTGCTGGGCGAAGTAGGCGTTGGTGAAATGATAGGTGGCGACCATGTACAGCGAACCCAGCACGAACACGCCGAGCAAGTGCTTCTTGCGTTGCAGGATGGCGGGGTCGATGACCTTGTCGTTCCAGCAGTAGATGCTGGTCTGCACCAGATGGAACACCGCCATGCCCCAGGCGAACGACAGCACGATGAACATCGGCGGCAGCAGCGCGGAGCCGTAGGCCTGACGTGCGGTGAGGAAGGCGAAGATCAGGCCGGTGCCGGTGGTCAGCACGAAACGCCACACGAACACGGCCAGACCGGCGGCCTTGTTGTACGGGTTCATGCGGCGCTCCATCATGGTCCACAGGTAGACCACCACCAGACCGACCATGCCGGAGTACAGCAGCACGTTCCAGGCGAACACCGAGGTCAGGTTGTAATTGGTGGCGGCGACGATGATGCGGTCGGGACGGCCGAGGTCCAGCATCAGCACGGTCAGGCCGCCCGCCAGCATGGCGATGGACAGCAGGCTGGCCAGCGGCGCGCGCGCCTTGTAGATGGCCTTGCCGAACACCGAACCGATGGAAGCGACGTTGAGCACGCCGGAAGCCGCCACGATGAGGAAGATGGCGAACACGTGCGGCAAACCCCACACGATCTGGTTGTTCATGCCGGTGATGATGTGGCCGTGCGATTCCATCATGTGCACGGCATACATGCCGGCCAGCGCCACCAGACCGCCGCAGGCGAGCAGCAGCCAGTACAGGCGGTTCTTGGTCTTCAGGGCAGCCAGGTTGGGGGTAGCGGTGGTCATGGTCAGATCCCCTGATAACGGACGCCAGGATTCAGGCGCAGATCGGCGCGCACCTGCGAAGAGGCGACGCTATGCACTTTCTTGGCGATATCGCTGTTGGCATCGTTGAGGTCGCCGAACAGGATGGCCTGGTTGGGGCAGGCTTCGGAACAGGCCGGCTTGCCGCCCACGTCGATGCGATGCACGCACAGGGTGCAGCTCTCGACTGTACCCTTGCCGCGCGGCACGTCCGGGTTCTGGTCATGCAGCGGCTCATGCACGAAGGAACGTGCCTTGTACGGACAGGCCATCATGCAGTAACGGCAGCCGATGCAGCGGTGCTTGTCCACCAGCACGATGCCGTCGGCACGCTTGAACGATGCGGTGGTCGGGCACACATCCACGCACGGCGGGTGCTCGCAATGCTGGCACATCATCGGCAACGACAGCTCGCGCCCGCTGCTGATGTCCTTGATCTCGATCTTGCGGATCCACTGCGAATCGGTGGCCTTGGTCTCGCCGGACAGACCGTTCTCACGGTTGCAGGCGGTGACGCAATCGTTGCAGCCCGGCTTGCACTGGTTGGTGTCGATCAGCATGCCCCAGCGCACTTTGCTGGAAGCGCCCTCGGTGCTGCCCTGCGCCACGGAATACAACATCATGCCCGGCGCGAGGGCCACGGCCGCGGCCCCCACCGAGGTCTTCAGGAATTGGCGACGTTGGATATCGATCTCGCTCATTTCTTGTCCCTTTGCGCCAGCCAGGCACTCTTGCGCTTGCCGGAATGGCACTCGAAGCAATCCAGCTTCACCGCCTCATACTTGTGGCAACCGACACAGAAGCTGTCCTCGCGCGCGATCACGCTGTCATCCTGGGTACTGGCATGGCACTCGATGCAGTTCTTCAGGCTGATCTGCTCGTCGCGGATACCGTGGCGCAACGCCTCGTCACGCTGATGCTTGAGCAGATGCATGTGATTCTTGCGCATCCACTGCGGGTCTTTCACACATTGCCCCCCCTTGCCGATGTCCAGCTTGGGCGCCTCGTCGGCAGCCGTCGCCGTCAGCGACAGGGTGAACCCCAGCAGCAGGAGCGCAAGGAATCGCATCATTCACCCAATCCCATCTGGATGTAACCAGTCGGACACACGTCGGCACAGATATGGCAACCGACGCACTTGTCGTAGTCGGTGGCGACATAACGGCCCAGTGTGGCTTCGCTCTTCTTCACGCGGTAGACCGCGGTCTGCGGGCAGTACACCACACAGTTGTCGCACTCGAAGCACATGCCGCAGCTCATGCAGCGTTTGGCTTCGGACACGGCCTGCTTCTCGTCCAGCACGCCCAGGCGGTCCTGGAAGTTGCCCAGCGCGCTCTTCTCGTCCAGCGTGATCACGCTGCGCACGTTGCGCGGCGTGTAGCCGAAGTGGCCGAGGAACAGCTTGTCATGCGGGATGATATAGCGGTCGGAACGGTTGTCGAAGTTGTGCACCGCCTGGTTGGTGAAGCAGGTGCCGCGTGTCGGCTCTTCCATCGGCTTGGGATCCAGACCCTTCTCCGCCATCTTGCGCAGCAGGTCGAACTGGTGCGCGTCGATCTTGGGCCGTTTGTCCAGATCCTTGCCCAGCAGATAGTTGTGGATGCCGTCGGCGGCGATGGAGCCGTGGCCGATGGCGGTGGTCAGCAGATGCGGACGGATCACGTCGCCGCCGGCGAACACGCCTTGCTTGCCGTTCACCACATAGTTGCGGTCGGTGGACACGGCACCCTTGCCGTTATCGAACTCTTCCAGACCGGTGAAATCGACCGCCTGACCGATGGCGGACACGATCAGGTCGGCAGCGATGTCCTGCTCGGTACCTTCGACCTTGACCAGTTCCAGCTTGCCGCCGACCATCTTGGCCTCGCACTGCATCACGCGCAGCGCGGTGGCACGGCCATCGGCCCCGCGCACCACACCGATCGGCATCAGGCCGCCCTTGATGGCGATACCTTCCGCCAGCGCCTGCTCGATCTCGTGCTTGTTGGCCTGCATCTTGTCGATGGGGAACACCGAAGTCAGCGTGACCTCGGCGCCTTCCTTGGCGGAGATCTCGGCCACGTCATGGGCCAGCTGGCCGGTGATGGCGAGTTCGGTATCGGTCGGATTGGCGTTCTTGATGTGGCCCAGACGACGTGCCACGGTGGCCACGTCGATGGAGGTGTCGCCACCGCCCACCACGACCACGCGCTTGCCCACATGTTGCAGACGGCCGTCGTTGAACGCCTTGAGGAAGGCGGTCGCGGTCACCACGTTGGGTGCCTGGCTATCGGCCACTGGCAAGGCACGGCCAGCCTGTGCGCCCATGCCGAGGAACACCGCATCGAACTCCTTGCGGATCTGTTCCATGCTGATGTCGCGGCCCACATGGCACTTCATGCGGGTCTTCACGCCCAGGTCGAGGATGCGCTGGATCTCCGCGTCCAGCACGTCGCGCGGGGTACGGAAACCGGGGATGCCGTAACGCATCATGCCGCCGAGGAACTCGTGGTCGTCGAAGATGGTGACTTCATGACCTTTCAGCGTCAGCTGATAGGCCACCGACAGGCCGGCCGGGCCACCGCCCAGCACCGCCACCTTCTTGCCGGTGGGCGCGACGTTGGGCTTGTTGAACTTGAGCTTGTGGGCGATGGCATATTCGCCGAGGAAGTGTTCCACCGAGTTGATGCCGACGTGGTCTTCCACTTCGTTGCGGTTACAGCCGCTCTCGCACGGCGCCGGGCACACGCGGCCCATCACGGCCGGGAACGGATTGGCTTCGGTCAGGCGGCGCCAGGCATATTCCTGCCACGGCATGATCGGCGTCTTGCCGTCGGCACCGACGGGCACCTTCTCGGTCCCGCGCACGATGGACAGATAGCCGCGGATGTCCTCGCCCGCAGGGCAGCTGCCCTGGCAAGGCGGCGTGGACTGGATGTAGGTCGGGCATTTGTAAGACCAGCTCGACTGGAAGATCTTTTCATTCCAGCGGCGGATCTTGCTGTCACCGTCCTTGAAACGGCGGAACGTCAGTTTTTGCGGGGTTTCGGTTGTTGCCGACATCGCTATGCCTCCAGTTTGAAGTTACTTATCGCCCAGAATGATCGCGTTGCTGACCAACTGGTGTACGCCGCCCACCATCCTGCGGTCGAAACCGTAGACGGGCATGACTTTAGAGAACTGCGTCTTGCAGATCGCGCAGATGGCGGCCATGTAATTCACGCCATGGTCGTCCGCAGCCTGCTTCAGCGCTTCCATGCGCGGCAAGGCCCCCTTCACGCGCAGATCCATCAGGTCGTCGGTCAACAGACCGCCACCGCCGCCGCAACAGAAGGTGCGCTCATGCGTGGTACCGGGGTCCATCTCGACGAAATTGTTGGCCACCGCCTTGATGATGTTGCGCGGGATCTCGAACTGACCGCCGGGCATGTCGCCCATGCGCGAGCCGCGCGCCACGTTGCACGAGTCGTGCATGGTGATGACGAATTTGTCGTTCTTCGACTTATCGAACTTCAGCGCATCGCGCTGGATCAGGTCCCAGGTGAATTCGCAGATATGGGTCGGCTGCTTGTAGCGGTGGTCGAGCTGCTTCTGCAGCATCTGCGCGAACTTGTCGGTCTCGTCCGCACCGTCGCCCACACCGGACAGCGTGTTCCAGAAGCTGTAGGCCACGCGCCAGGCATGGCCGCACTCGCCCACCACGATGCGCTTCACGCCCAGCTCCAGCGCGGCCTCGCGGATGCGCAGCGCGATCTTGCGCAGCTGCTCGTAGCTGCCGATGAACATGCCGAAGTTCGCGCCTTCCGAGGCCATCGAGGACAGCGTCCAGCTGGTGCCGGTGGCGTGGAACACCTTGGCGTAGCCGATCAGGCCGTCGATGTGCGGCTCGGCGAAGAAATCCGCGGACGGCGTGATCAGCAGCACTTCGGCGCCCTTCACGTCCAGCGGGAACTTGATGTCGAGGCCGGTATCTTCCTTGACGTCCTCCTCCAGCCCTTCCAGCGTGTCGCGCAGTGCAGGTTCGGGCAGACCGAGGTTGTTACCGATCTTATGCACCTTGCCGATGATCTCGTTGGAATACTTCTGGCCCATGCCGATGGAAGCGAGGATCTCGCGCGCGGCCATGGTCACTTCGGCAGTGTCGATGCCATAGGGGCAGAACACCGAACAACGACGGCACTCGGAGCACTGGTGGTAATAATTGTACCACTCGTCCAGCACCTCGCGCGTCAGGTCACGCGCGCCGACCAGCGCCGGGAAATACTTGCCGGCGAAGGTGAAGTAGCGGCGATACACGCTGCGCAGCAGGTCCTGGCGCGCCACCGGCATGTTCTTCGGATCCTGCGTGCCGATGAAATAGTGGCACTTGTCGGAGCAGGCGCCGCAGTGCACGCAGGCATCCATGTACACCTTGAGCGAACGGTATTTGCCCAGCAGTTCGCCCAGCTTGGCGATAGCCTTGTCATGCCAGTCTTCCACCAGCTGACCGGGAAAACCCAGCGCTTCCTGATGCTTGTCGCTGGCGATGAACGGTCCTTTGCCCTCCATGGCGCCCGGCTTCAGGGCGGGCACGATGGGGATGGTGCGATATGCCGGTGCGGTGATGTCGGCCATGTCAGTTCTTCTCCGATTCCAGTCCGGCAGCCCAGGCGCTCAGATGGCGATGCTCGCGCGGATCGTCGGTCTGATTGCGGGTCGGTGAAAAAAACACCCCTGGCGCATGCAGCAGCTTACTAAGAGGGAAGAGAGCCAGGAGTGCAAAAACCAGGAACAGGTGCAACAGCAGCAAGCCGTCCGCCGGCAGGCTGCCGATCTGCAGATGCAGCAGGCCGATGAAATACGACTTCACGGCGACCACATCGGGATGCGCGACGAATTGCATCAACAGGCCGGACACGGCGATGGTGATGAGCAGCACCAGCCACAGATGGTCGGACGGCGTGGAGATGTAACGGATACGCTCGACGAACAGGCGGCGCACCCACAGACCGCCCAGCCCCAGCAGCATGGTGATGCCCGCATAGATGCCGAACGGTTGCAGGAAAGCGACCCAACCCCACACGGGATCGGTGAAATAGCGCAGATGGCGCAAGGTGACCAGTAGCATGCTGGTATGGAACAGCCAGCCCATGGCCCAGGTCCACAGATTGGCCTTGAACAGGCTTTCAAAGAACACCACTTCGCGCGTCAGGCGCAATGCCACACCGGACTTGGTCAACGGCGCTGGCGTGGTGGGGATCTTCAGCGGCGCAGGCGTGCGCGCATAGGTGTTGATACGGGAGAGCAACCCCACGACGAACGCGAGTGTCGCAACATAGAACAGGATCGCGAAGAGTATGCTCATATCAAAAATCAGGATTTAGGATCTTGGATTTAGGATTTTGGAGACGGGATTTGGTATCGAGGATGCGCATTGCAAATCCTAAATCCCAAATCCCAGATCCTGCCTCTTAGACGCAGCCAGTCGGCTTCGGCAGACCGGCGATCTTGCACGCCTGCTTGCCCGGACCGTACGGGAACAGGCCGTACAGGTACTCGCTGTTGCCCTTTTCGGCGCCCAGCTTCTTGCCGATGGCCTTGGTCAGCACGCGCACCGCCGGAGCGATCTGGTACTCGTCGAAGTACTCGCGCAGGAAGTTGATCACTTCCCAGTGCTGGTCGGTCATCTCGATGCTCTCGGTCTTGGCGATGTAGTTCGCCACATCGGTGTTCCAGTCAGCCAGGTTGACCAGATAACCTTCTTCGTCCGTCTCGTAGCTCTTGCCACCTACTTCGATGCTAGGCATGTTGTTTCTCCTTCTATGTGTTGCTGATTAAAGCCAGGATTGGCAATTCTTGTTGCTGACGGTCAGCTCGACGAAACCGCCGTGATCCACTGCGGTCACCCCCGCCATGAGCTTGTCGCCCATGCCGCGCGCGTCGAGGTCCGGTTGCAGCACATAGACCTTAAACCGGCCCATGGCGGCGCGCAACTTGCCTTCGCAGGCATTGCCGGCGGTCGCCGCATACACGGCGTCCTCGATCAACAGGACGTCGCCGCCTGTCGCAGTGTTCAGACAACTTTCCAGCGTGGCGCTGGTCATCGGTGATTTGTTGACGATATGCAGCATGTCTTCCCCCTCAGAAACTCAGGACGACGTCCTGCTCGTCCATCAGCTTGCCCATCTCGGCGCGACTGATCACCTTCACATCGACGATCAGGTCTTCCTCGTTCAGGCCGCGTGCTTCCAGTGCTTCCTTCTCGACGTACAGCTTGTCGATGTCGTAGTCCTCCAGCGCACGATAGGTCGGCGAGAAGTTCTTGGTCTCGATGCCCTTGGTCTGCTGGCCCTTCTTCAACTGATACACGCCGTCATCAAGGAAGGCCAGCGACACGTCCTGGTCGAAGGCGGCGGTGATCAGCACCACCTCCAGCGATTCCAGCGCGTAGATCGTGCCGTAGGGCGCCTTGCGGTTCACGAACATGAATTTCTTGGCACTCATCCCGTTCTCCTCAATCGCCGAAGGTCACGACGCGGTCACACTTGATGCCCGCTTCGACCAGTTGTCCCAGACCGGAGATGCGGAAGCCCTGCGCCAGGTTGTCTTCCTTGATGCCGCGACGCAATGCTGCCGCCACGCACACCACCAGGTCGATCTTGTTCTCTTCCGCCAGCTTGGCCCAGCGGTTCACGATGTGGCGGTCATCCTGCGGCGGCTCGGTGAGCCGGGACGCATTGTTGACGCCATCGTGATAGAAGAACACGCGCCACACCTCGTGGCCCTTGGCGATGGCCGCCTTGGCGAACAGGTAAGCGGAGTCGCTCGCCTGATGCTGGTACGGTCCTTCGTTGACTACGATCCCGAATTTCATCGAGTGACTCCCTTAGAAACGGATGTGGGTCGACGCGTTCAGGTTGTAACGCGAACCGCGCCAGTCGTCGATCAGGTACTTGGTGAACGGCAGACCGGTCTTCTCGAAGAAGCGCGGCCAACCGATACGGTCGATCCAGTCGGCGATACGCTCCCAGGGACGCGCATCTTCCTTGTACACGCTGAGGATGTTCTTCACGACCTCGGCCACTTCCGGCCAACGCGGTGCATTGTTGGGCAGACCAGCGGCCACCATCTTCATGAAGGTCGGCTTGCCGCGTGCGTTGGAGTTCTTGCCACCGACCCAGATCGCCAGCTTGGAGTTGACCGGGTCGTTGATCTGCATCGGCGGGCACGGGGGATAGCAGGCACCGCAGCACATACACTTGGTCTCGTCGATCTCCAGCGAAGGCTTGCCGTTGACCATGGCGGGACGGATCGCCGCCACCGGACAACGTGCCACCACAGCCGGGCGTTCGCACACGTTGGCCACCAGATCATGGTTGATCACGGGCGGCTTGGTGTGCTGCACGATGATCGCGATGTCGGCCTGGCCGCCGCAGTTGATCTCGCAGCAGGAGGTGGACAGGTGCACGCGGTTGGGCATCTCTTCGCGCTTGAACTCGTCGTACAACTCATCCATCAGCGCCTTCACCACGCCGGAAGCATCGGTGCCGGGGATGTCGCAGTGCAGCCAGCCCTGGGTGTGGGCGATCATGGTCACCGAGTTACCGGTACCGCCCACCGGGAAGCCGTTCTTCTCCAGCTCGGCGATCAGCGGGGCCACCTTCTTCTCGTCGGCGACGATGAATTCGATGTTGGAACGGATGGTGAAACGCACACGACCTTCGGCGAACTTGTCGGCGATATCGCACAGCTTGCGGATGGTGAAGATATCCATCTGGCGCTGGGTACCGGCACGCACGGACCACACTTGGTCGCCGCTGTGTGCCACGTGATGCAGCACGCCGGGGCGCGGACGGTCGTGGTACTTCCAGTTGCCATAGTTCTTCGCCAGCGTCGGGTGCAGGTACTGGGTATTCTCCGGTACACCGGTCTCCTTCGGCTTGCGCTTCTGTGCAGGTGCGGCTTGAACGGCTTGATTCATCTTCTATCTCCTCAGGCAGCGTGCTTTTTGGCGTTGATCTTGGCGACTTCGTCTTCCCAACCGTCGGTACGGACGTAGGGGTTCATACGCGGCGAATTGACCATGGCCGGATCGACCTCGACTTCCATCGCATCGAGGAAGTTGGCCAGACCGATACGCTCGATCATCTCGCCGGTGCGCTCGTGCTCCAGCGCGTTCTCGGCGAAGAAGTCGATGGTGCGCTGGGCGAAATCGACCAGCTTCTCCACGTCCTCGTCGGACTCCAGCTTGACGAACGGCAGGATCACGGTGCCCATCAGGCCGCCGATCTTCAGGTGGCTCTTGCCGCCGACCAGCACGGTCGCGCCCTTGTCCTTGCCCGGTGCCAGTGCGCCGGTCATCACGTTGATGCAGTGCATGCAGCGCACGCAATCCTGGTTGTTGATCTCGACCGCGTGGGTGTCGCTCACCTTGACGGAAGAGATGTGCTCGCCGCTCTTGATCTTGGAGATCTCCTTGACCTGGAAGGTCTTGGTCGGGCAGCGCGCCACCACGTCGTTCACCAGCTCGTCCATGCCGTGCTTGGCGAACCACTTCTTGGCCAGCGCCTCGTCGGTGCGGATGTTATCGCGCCAGGTGCCGATCACCGCCATGTCGGAACGTTGCACCGAGTTCATGCAGTCGTTCGGGCAGCCGGAGAACTTGAACTTGAACTTGTAAGGCAGCGAAGGACGGTGGATGTCGTCGGTGAAGGTGTTCAGCACCGCACGATGCACTTTGGCTTCGTTGTAGCAGGACTGCTCGCAACGGGCAGCGCCCACGCAGGACATCGAGGTACGCACGGCCGGGCCGGCGCCGCCGAGGTCGAAGCCCATCTCATTGATTTCGTCGAAGGCCTTCTGCACGTTATCGGTGGTCGCGCCCTGGAACATGATGTCGCCGGACTGGCCGTGGAATGCGATCAGACCGGAACCGTACTTCTCCCAGATGTCGCAGAACTTGCGCAGGGTGTCGGTATCGTAGTGCATGCCCGGCGGCGGCATCACGCGCAGCGTGTGGAACTCGGCTGCATCGGGGAACTTGGGGGTACCGTCCGCATTCTTCAGTTCGGTGAAGCGCGGGATCACGCCACCACCGTAGCCGAACACGCCGACCGTGCCGCCCTTCCAGTAACCCTTGCGGGTCTTGTAGGACTCTTCCAGCTGACCCAGCAGGTCAACCACGTAATCCTTGTCCTTGGCCAGATGCTTCAGGCCGGTGACGAAGCTGGGCCACGGGCCGGACTCCAGTTCATCCAGGTTGGGGGTGTCATGCAGCTTCTTGGCCATAATTCTTCCTTTCTGTCGCGTTGCGATTAGACCCTGCGGGCTGGAATAGCTTATTCTGCGTATGGGTTCCGTCCCTTTCAGGCCCGACCCAGTTTCTCGATGGCTGGGCATACTACGTGGCAAGATTCAAGCAAACCATCACCCGGAGCGGCTATCCCAGGTAACCCCAAAGGGTGGGTCGTTTCACGACACCGGTAGTATTCCAATCGTGCCGCCAATGCGGCTAGACTTGCCGCAGTTCCGGGCCGCCGTGCGCGCCCTTCCCATCAGCAGATACAGGACACCCATGGCACAGACCACCACACTGGAGAAACTCACCGTCCCGCTCGGCGGCCAACAGATCGAACTGCAACAGATCGATCACGCCGAAGGCGGCATGAGCATGCTGCGCCTGCGCATCCGCGAGGGCAAACGCTTCACCATCTTCGACATCGACCCGGCCACCGCCGCGCAATGGGCGCACGCCATGCAGGCATGGGCCGACCAGCAAGGCGCACGATGACCGCGCAGATGAGCGATCTGGTGTTCGACCTCAGCGGCGACATGCTGCCGGTCGGTTACGCCTACGCCCTGTGGCCCGCCCTTGCCCGCCGTGCCCCTGCCATCGCCGAACATGAAAGCAGCGGCCTGCTGCCCTTGCGCGGCAGCGAGAACGAGAACGGACTGGTGCTGGCGCGCCGCGCCAAGCTGGTGCTGCGTCTGCCACATGCCAGTTGCGATGCGGCCCGCGTGCTGGAGCAGCAGGACATCGCACTGGGCGCTGCCACGCTGCGTCTGGGCGCGGCACAAACGCGCGAACTGCAACCCTACCCCACGCTGCACGCCCATCTGGTGTGCGGCGCGGAAGACGAACTGGCCTTCATGGCCGAGGTGGAACAGGCGCTGGAGGGGATGCAAGTGCAGGCCAGACTGATCTGCGGCCGTCCCACCCGTCTCAGTGACGGCACGCAGACCCTGAGCGGCTTCAGCCTGGTGTTGCACGACCTCAAGCCGGAAGACTCGTTGCGCGTGCAGGCACAAGGGATAGGCGCACATCGCCGTTTCGGTTGCGGCATCTTCATCCCCTACAAGGTCATCACCGGATTGGAATGAATCGAGCGTCCGCGCCGAGGCGCGGGCATTTTTTGTTGGGCACACGTAAGGAGAGCGAAATGGGATATGTGGTAGCAGGCAATGAACTCGAGACCGATGCAGATGGTTATCTGCTGGAGCCGGACTACAGCGAGGAAGTGGTGAACGTGATCGCCGCCGCCGAAGGCATAGCACTGACCCCGAAACACTGGGAGATCATCAACTACATGCGCGACCAGTATCGCGAAGAAGGGCACACCCCCAACTTCCGCAACATGCTCAAGGGCGTGAACGAATTCTGGCCCGAGGCCGACAGCAAGGCGCTGTATGATCTGTTCCCCACCGGACCGGCCAAGCAGGCCGCCAAGGTCGCCGGGCTGCCGCAGCCTTATGGCAAGGGCGGCTACTGAGGAGAACGAGATGATGGAAAACGTGCACGTAGTACTCGACATGAAGGGGCTGTCCTGCCCCAAGCCGCTGATCGGCGCCAAGCGCATGGTGGATGAACTGAACCCCGGTCAGGTGTTGCTGCTCATCTCCAACTGCCCCGGCACCCCGGACGACCTGTTCTCCTGGGCGCAGCTCACCGGCAACGCCATCGTCAAGACCGAGAAGATGGCGGACGGCAGCACCGGCTACCACATCCAGAAAGGCGGCAAGAGCGCCAAGCATCCGCATGCGCATGTCGACCTCGACATCCGTGGCGCGGTTTGCCCCGGCCCCATCGTGGAAGCCAAGAAGCTGCTCAACGGCATGCAGTCCGGCGAAGTGCTCAAGCTCACCAGCGACTGCCCGGGCGTGGCTTCGGACATCGACGGCTGGGCCGCCTCCACCGGCATGAAACTGGTGGAGCATGTGGAAGTCGCTGCCGGCGTGCACGAGTTCTACATCCAGAAAGGCTGACGTCGTGGCGGTACGCATCCGCAGCAACTGGTTCAAGGAAGGACGCGAGCGCGGTCCGCAAGAGATCTCGGACGCGCTCGCCTTCATGCTCTGGCGTATCGCCGACGCCGCCCTGCGCAACACGCGCAAATTCGATTTCACCGTCGAGACCGGTCCGCAGTTCCTCGACTTCCTCGCCGAATATCTGGTGTTCCTCATCCTCGCCGCCGACCGCATCGCCTATCGCAAGCTGGATGCCGAGGAGCGCCAGATCTTCACCGGCAACCTCGCCAACCGCACCGGCGAGACCTACGCCGAGAACCGCAGCCGCCTGCTCGATCAGGACATCAAGGCCTGCAAGCAATCTTTCATCGACCTGGTCAACCAACGCGCCGGCGAATATGCCGATTTCGATTACGACGAGAACGGCCCCGACTATGGCTTCTATCGCTACCTCGCCTGGTGCATCAGCCAGATCCTGAGCGAAGAGGACGCCAAGTGGATCATCGATCCGATGATCAGCTACGAAGCGCCCGAATCGATCAAGCTGGTGGAAAAGACGCTGCGCGGCCTGTGGGAAGAAGAGCCGCGCCCCGCCCGCCGCCGCAGCGGCACCAGCGGCGAATGAACATGCGCGGCGACCCGTTCGACCTGAACGATGACGCCGCCTGGCAACGCTGGCGCGACGCCAAACTGGCCAGCGCCCCGCAACGCACGGCAGACCTCATCGTCGAAGTGCGCGACCCGCGCGATCTGACGCAAACCGAACGCGACGCCCTCAACGAGCGCATCCAGCGCTGCAACATGGCGATCTACGCCAGCCCCGTGCTGGACGAAGACAGCGACCTGCTGCGCAAGCTCGGCACCCAGTTCGGGCTCGACCATCTCGATGCCAACTGGCTGGCCGGCGAAGACGGCGTCTCCTCCATCCGCGTGGTCGACGCCGGCACCCGCCAGCACTACATCCCCTACACCGACAAACCCATCAAGTGGCACACCGACGGCTACTACAACCCGCCCGAGCGGCAGATCCACGCCATGGTGCTGCACTGCGTGCGCGATGCCGCCAGCGGCGGCGACAACCGCCTGATGGACCACGAGCTGTGCTACCTGCTGCTGCGCGAACAAGACCCCGCACACATCGAAGCGCTGATGCAGCCGGACGTGATGACCATCCCCGCACGCGTGGACGACACCGACGGCGTGCGCGCCGCACAGAGCGGCCCGGTGTTCTCGGCGGATGCACAAGGCAATCTGCATATGCGCTACACCGCCCGCACGCGCAGCATCGAATGGAAGAAAGACGACGCCACCCAAGCCGCCGTCGCCGCCCTGGAAGCCTTGCTCGCCTCCGATGTCCCACACGTCTTCAGCGCCCGCCTGCAACCCGGCATGGGCCTGCTCTGCAACAACGTGCTGCACGACCGCAGCGCCTTCACCGACGACCCGCAGCAGCCCCGGCTGCTGTACCGCGCCCGCTACCTGGATCGCATCGCGCGCGCCTAAGACTCACCGCAGCAAACAACCTCGTCATGCCCGCGCAAGCGAAAATCCAGCTTGCACAAAGCGATGCGCGTCACACCGGATCAGCGCGCCCGCCTATAACTTTCAGAAAAATATATAGGCCATTCGGCATATTTCCCCTGCCATCAGAAATGTTTAAGGTGCGCCCCTGGCATCCCGATGCCACAGACAACCGGAGACACAAGCAGATGAAATACCTGGGCCTGAGCTTCGCCGTACTCGCCGTGATGGTCACCCTGATGATCTGGGCCAACCGCCCCGAACTACTCGCCAAACCGCAAGAACACCTGCAAGCCGCGAACGACAAACTCCAACACTGGAACGAAAAGCGCAACAGAAAAGCCGCCTTCGAAGCCTGGATGGCCAAACTGCAACTCCCCCAGGATTGCGCCACCACGCAATCACACCTGCGCAAGTTGGAATGTAAGAACCAGAGGAATCTGCATGCGGCGAGGTTCAGTTATCGTTGAGAAATAGGATGAAGTGAGCTATTCCGAATAGCTATTGAGTTAGCCTGTTATCGAACATTGCCCTCTTTGAATTCCGACTTATCAAAACAAGTACAGATAAATGCATGAATAACTATTAAGGCTCACAGCACACCATGACAACTCCCTCATCACTAGCAACTTCAGTCCAGCAATACCAGAAGGCTTATGACAAAGCGATTGAACTCTTCAACATCTTCGAAGACGCAGATGCACCAGAATTACTACGTATGCAGATGGCTCTAGAAAATGAGATTGAGAGCTTATTGCATGTATCAGGTTTAGCATGGGGTGACTGCGGAAATTTGGGACGCCACCTTACGTTTCTTCAACGCTATCTGAAGAATAATGAAAAAGAAAATTGTGCACAGGACGTGAAAGATATTGTCTTTTTTGATTTACCAACTGCACTTAGAAATTTGGTCGCCAATGCTGCAGATGACAAGCACTTCGATCAACGACTAAAAGATGGGGTGACACCGCTAATGAACGGTGGGCACTATGACTCAGCAATCCGGAAGGCATTCGTTGTGCTTACAGACAGATTGCGCAGAGCATTTGGCGTAGCCGAAGAGATTGATGGAGATGATCTCATCAACTTAGTGTTTGGAAAAGGCGGCAAAATTCCAGTTGCACTAGACGACGCCAAAAAACAGGCATTTCGCAACTTAATCAGTGGCTTTTACGGCATATACCGAAACCGTTTCGCACACAACGATGTCGAGCCTAATCTGGCTCAAACGCGCGCCATCATCGAAATGGCAAATACGATCATTCTAGATATTGAGGTTCTCGCAAATAAATCGGCAGAGAATATCTAACCTATCATTCGAGCGAGACAGCACCGAAATGCTGAATTAAACGGGCACCCTCAGGTGCCCGTTCTATTTAAGCCAGACGATCTTCCGATTACTTCCCCATCTCCAGCATCAACTGGTTGATGCGCTTGACGAAGGTCGCGGGGTCATCGAGTTGACCGCCTTCGGCCAGCAGGGCTTGCTCGAATAGCACGGCGGCCCAGTCGTCGAAGTGTTGCTCCTCGGCTTGCAGGCGCGTCACCACCGGGTGGCCGGGGTTGATCTCGAGGATGGGCTGCGAGACCGGTGCGTTCTGTCCGGCGGCTTTGAGCATGCGCGCGAGGTTGGCGCTCATGTCGTGCTCGTCGGCGACCAGACAGGCCGGGCTGTCGGTGAGGCGGTGCGTGACGCGCACTTCCTTCACGCGGTCGGCCAGACTGGTCTTGATCTTTTCCAGCAGCGGCTTGAGTTCGTCGGCCTGCTTCTCCTGCTCCTTCTTCTCCGCTTCGTCCGCCAGCGCGCCCAGGTCGAGGCCGCCCTTGGCGACGGAGACCAGTGGCTTGCCGTCGAATTCGGTCAGGTAACTCAGCGCCCATTCGTCCACGCGGTCGGACATCAGCAGCACTTCGATGCCTTTCTTGCGAAACACTTCGAGGTGCGGGCTGTTCTTGGCGGCGTTGAAGGTCTCGGCGGTGACATAGTAAATCTTGTCCTGGCCGTCCTTCATGCGCGCGATGTATTCCTTGAGCGAGACGGTCTCGTCCTTGGTGTCGGTCTTGGTGGAGGCGAAACGCAACAGCCCGGCGATCTTGTCCTTGTTGGCGAAGTCTTCGCCCACGCCCTCTTTCAGCACCTTGCCGAACTCGCCCCAGAAGGTGGCGTATTTCTCCGGTTCTTTCTCGGCCATGTCGGCCAGCAGTGCCAGCACCTTGCTGGTGCAGCCCTTGCGGATGGCTTCGATGTCCTTGGATTCTTGCAGGATCTCGCGCGAGACGTTGAGCGGCAGGTCGGCGGAATCGACCACCCCGCGCACGAAGCGCAGGTAGAGCGGCATCAGTTGTTCGGCATCGTCCATGATGAACACGCGGCGCACGTAGAGCTTGATGCCGTGGCGCGCGTTGCGGTCCCACAGATCGAACGGGGCGTGCTTGGGGATGTACAGCAGTTGCGTGTATTCCTGGCGGCCTTCGACGCGCGCATGGCTCCAGGCCAATGGCTCGTCGTAGTCGTGGCCGACGTGTTTGTAGAACTCCTGATACTGCTCGTCGCTGATCTCGTTCCTGGGCTTGGCCCACAGCGCGGTGGCCTGGTTGACGGTCTCGTCCTCGTCGCTGGTGACGTAGCCGCCGTCCTTCCATTCTTCCTTCTTCATCAGGATGGGCTGCACGATGTGGTTGGAATATTTCTTCACGATCTCGCGCAGCTTGTAGCCGGCCAGCAGGTCGTCCTGGTCGGCGCGCAGATGCAGGGTGATCTCGGTACCGCGTGTCGCTTTCTCCACCATCTCGATGGCGAACTCGCCGCCGCCGTCCGATTCCCAGCGCACGCCCTGGTCGCTCTTCTCGCCCGCGCGGCGGGTGACCACCGTGACCTTTTCAGCCACGATGAAGGCGGAATAGAAGCCGACGCCGAACTGGCCGATCAGGTTGGCGTCCTTCTTCTGGTCACCGGAAAGTTTGCTGAAGAACTCGCGCGTGCCGGACTTGGCAATGGTGCCGAGGTTGTTGATGACCTCGTCGCGGTTCATGCCGATGCCGTTGTCGCTGATGGTCAGCGTGCGTGCGGCCTTGTCGAACCCGATGCGGATGGCGAGGTCGGAATCGCTCTCGTACAGGGCATCGTTGTGCAGCGCCTCGAAACGCAGCTTGTCGCAGGCATCGGACGCGTTGGAGACCAGCTCGCGCAGGAAGATCTCGCGGTTGGAATACAGCGAGTGGATCATCAGTTGCAGAAGCTGCTTGACCTCGGTCTGGAAGCCCATGGTTTCGCGGTTGACGGTGGTACTGTCAGTCATGTTTTCTCCGTTGAAGATGGGTTGAACAGAAATACGTGCAGCGGCAGGTGGGGACGCCTGCGCGGATTTCAAGAGGGGGAATGCTCGGGCGGGCGCGATTCGAGGAAGCGCACCTGGTTGCGCCCGCCCTGCTTGGCCTGGTACATGGCATCGTCGGCCAGGCGCAGCAGATCGTCGTGCGATTCGCAACGCTGGTCGAACAGCACCACGCCGATGCTGGCCGTGCAATGGTGCTCGACCAGATGCGTCATATCCCCGTGCTTCTGCGCCACTTCCAGGCGATAGGCTTCGCCCAGCACCTGGCGGATTTTCTCCGCGATATGCATGGCGCGGTGCACGGCGCTCTGATGCTCCACACTGAGCTCGTGCAACATCACCACGAACTCGTCGCCGCCGAAACGGGCCACGGTATCCATCTTGCGCACGCAGCTCAGGATGCGCCGCGCCACCTCGATCAGCAGCAGGTCGCCCACGTCATGCCCATGCGCATCGTTGAGCGGCTTGAAGTTGTCCAGGTCGATGAACATCAGTGCGGCATGGCGCTGGCTGCGCTTGCAGGCGGCGACCACCTGATCGAAACGGTCGAGCAGCAGGCGGCGGTTGGGCAGTTGTGTGAGCGGATCGTAGAAGGCCAGGTTGCGGATCTGCTCCTCCGCCTTCTTGCGTTCGCTGATGTCGCGCGACACGCCAAGCAGGATGGGTTCCCCTTGCGGGTTGTGCGCGAAATGGGTGGTCACCTCGGTCCACACGATAGAACTGTCGCGCCGTTTCTGCTCGATCTCGTCGGTATAGACATGGGTGCCGTCGCGGCCCGCCAGGAAATCCTGCAGGCGCTGGGCGATCAATTGCTCGACCAGTCCCCCGGAAGCCTGCGCCAAGATATCGGACAAGGACTGGGACATGGCTTCCTCCGCAGAATAGCCGCGCAGCTTCTGCACCGAAGGGCTGACATACTCCCAGCGCGCCCGTTCCAGGTTGTAGACCCAGATCACATCGGAGATGTTGTCGGCGAGGAAACGGTATTTCGCCTCGCTCTCGCTGATGAGGCGCTGCTGGGCATCCAGCGCGTCCAGCATGCGGTCGATCTGTTGCCCGAGACGACCGATCTCGTCGCTGCGGCGAATGTCGGCGCGCAACCGGTAGCGCCCCTGCTCCACCGCCGCCGCAACCCGCATCAGGTGATGCAGCCCCAGCGTCAGTCGGCGTGCCAGCGCCATCGCCACCAGTGACACCATGACCACCGCGAATGGCGCGAACAGCAGCCAGTAGCGCATCAGCTCGGCGAGGTTGGCATTCACCGAATCGCGCGTCATCTCCACACGTATCCAGCCCAACTGCCGTCCGCCCAGCAGTACCGGATGGGCGACCACGATCTGACTGCGCGTATCCACCAGCAGCAACTGGTCGTGCGTCTCCGTCCCCAGCATCTTGCGGCTCAAGGGGTCACGCACGAAGAAGCCGATCTCGTGCGGGTTGGTCGAGGCGAGCACTTCGCCCTCGCGGTCGAGGAAATAGGCACGCTGCATGTCGGTGGTCCGGGCGAATCCCTGCACCACTTCCTGCAAGCCGGCCAGGTCATGCGCCGCCGCCCAGGAGGCGCTGCTGATGGACAGGGCATGCGCCAGCGAGGTGGCGCGATCGGTGGAGAGTTGATACTGCGTAGCGCGCTGCTGTTCCAGCAACAGCATGCCGAAGACGGTCATCAGCGCCAGCGAGGCCAGTGCGAAACCGAGCACCAGTTGCCGGCGGATGGAACCGCGCCAGAATGCGCTGAGATATCGGGGAAGGCGCATGGTCAGTATTCGATGGGCCGCACGGTGGCGGAGAAGCGTTCCAGATAGCGCCGCACCGGCAGATAGATCTCGTCGTTGGCGGCCTCGAAGTGGGTGATGCCGAGCCGTGTCAGCGTGGCGCGCCCGCCGGCCGTATCGCTCAAGTCGACCAGTGCGCGGCCGACGGACTCGGTCAACGCCAGCGGAACATCCTGGCGCACCACCCAGCCGTTGTTGGGCAGCATCTCGGTCTGCCATCTCACTTCCAGCTGTGCGGCCTCAGCCGGATGTTCCTGCGAGAAGGTGCGCCACGGCACCGGCCAAGTGGCGCCAGCAGCCACATGCCCGCGCAGTACGCTCATGATGACCGACTCCTGCGAGCCGACATAGAGGTTCTCGATGTCACGGTTCACATTCAGGCCATGGGTATGCAGGTAATACTGTGGCATCAGCGTGGCGGCCAGCGCACTGGGCGATGGATAGGCCACCTTCTTCCCCTTGAGATCGGACACCTGCGCGATACCGCTGTCCTTGCGCACCAGGATGATGCCGCGGAACAATTCATCGTCGCCCATCTTGCCGAACACGTGATAGCCGTATTTGAGCGAACGCACGGTCTGGTAGGGATTGGGCATGGCGAAATCGAAATAACCGCTGAACAGCTTCTTGTCGAAATCCTCGTAGTTGCGCGAAGCCTCCAGCCGGAAATGCGCTTGCGGGATGCTGGCGTTGAGATGGTCGATCACCGGGCCGTAGAGTTCGACCAGGCGCTTGGGGTTATGCAGGGGATGGATACCGACCACATACTCATGCATTGCGCTGGCCGCCGGCGGACTGAACTCCGGCTGATATTCGGCCGGCTGTCGCTCACAGGCCAGCAAGGCCAAGGCGCATACGACCAAGCACAAGCGCTTCATGTTCTCCCCCCGGATGGTACGCGGACAGTGTAATCCCGTGTCGCCGCCCGACCAACCCTTTTCACTGCCGCGGAAAAAACGCTGGCTATTCCGCCGGCTATCCGTATAATGCGCGCCCAGCCGTCCCCGGACGGCAACGAGTCCATCGTTTCCTGACCCCCTGCGGCCGCTGTTCCAAGACCGCTCCCTGCTTCACCGGTTAGCAACGATGATTATTTGCGCCGGTTGAGGAAAAATCCCCTCACTGAATTTCCCTGTGTGGCCGCATGCCGCACATGCGCTGTTGTATTTTTCTTTAAGGAATCACTGTGTCCAACGACATCATCGAAACAACTCCCGCAACTGCCGAGAGCGGCCCGACCTTCGACGCCCTCGCGCTGCACCCCGCCATCCTGAAAGCCGTCAAGGAAGCCGGCTATACCACGCCCTCGCCCATCCAGGCACAGGCCATCCCCGAAGTGCTGGCCGGCCACGACCTGATGGCCTCGGCCCAGACCGGTACCGGCAAGACCGCCGCCTTCATCCTGCCCGCATTGCAGCGCCTGTCGGTGCAATCCGAAGTGCGCAGCAAAGGCCCGCGCGTGCTGGTGCTGACCCCGACGCGCGAACTGGCGCAACAGGTGTCCGACGCCGCCGCCAAGTACGGCAAGCACATGCGCGTGAAGACTGTCAGCATCCTGGGCGGCATGCCCTACCCGTTGCAGAACAAGCTGCTGTCCGGCTTCGTGGATATCCTGGTGGCGACGCCGGGCCGTCTGATCGACCACATCGAACGCGGCCGCATCGACTTCTCGCGTCTGGAGATGCTGGTGCTGGACGAAGCCGACCGCATGCTGGACATGGGCTTCATCGACGATGTGGAACGCATCGCCGAAGCCACCCCCAAGACGCGCCAGACCCTGCTGTTCTCCGCCACGCTGGAAGGCGTGATCGGCAATCTGGCACAGCGCCTGCTGAAGGAGCCGAAGCGCATCAGCATCGCCGCCACCAAGGCCAAGCACGAGAACATCGAGCAACGCCTGATGTATGTGGACGACATGGGGCACAAGAACCGCCTGCTCGACCACCTGCTGCGCGACGTGGCGCTGAACCAGGCGGTGGTGTTCACCGCCACCAAGCGCGACGCCGACCAGATCGCCGATGACCTGGCCGCCGCCGGCCACTCTGCCGCCGCCCTGCACGGCGACATGAACCAGCGCGAACGCAACCGTACGCTGCTCAACATGCGTCGCGGCAACCTGCGCGTGCTGGTCGCCACCGACGTGGCCGCGCGCGGTATCGACGTTTCCGGCGTGACCCACGTCATCAACTTCGACCTGCCCAAGTTCGCCGAAGACTATGTGCACCGCATCGGCCGCACCGGCCGTGGCGGCGCTTCCGGCATCGCTGTCTCGTTCGCCGGCAGCCGCGACATGATGACGCTGAAGAAGATCGAGCGTTATACCGGCCAGAACATCCAGCCGCACGAGGTCGAAGGCATGGAAGCACGCTTCAAGCCGCGTCCCGCCGCGCCCGGCGGGCGTGGCAATGGCGGACCGCGTGGCGGCAACGGTGGCCCGCGTTTCAACAACGGTCCGCGCAACGGCAACGGTCCGCGCAACGCCAGCGGCACACCGCGTCATCACGCACCGGACAGCCGTCACAGTTTCACGCGTGACGAGTTCGGCGGCCAGCAACGCCGCGAAGGGAACAAGCACACGCGTTTCGGCAACGACCGTCCGCGTACCGAGGTGAACGGCAACCGTACCGATCACAGCGGTAATCGTTCCAACTTCGGCGGCAACCGCAGTGACTTCGGAGGCAGCCGCCGTCCGCAAGGCACCAGCTTCTCGCTGGGACGCGGCCATAACAGCGGTAATGGCAACAAGCGTTAAGCCTGACTGACGCACACGAAAAGGCACGCCGCTGGCGTGCCTTTTTGTTGTATTGAACTCCCCTATCTAATATCCTCGCGCCCTGTTGCGACAAGAACGAACATCATGCCTATCAGCATCAAGACCCCAGACGAGATCGAAAAGATGCGCATCGCCGGACGCTTGGCCGGCGAGGTGCTGGATTACATCACCCCGTATGTGCAGCCCGGCATCACCACCGAAGCGCTGGACAAGCTGTGTCACGACTATATGGTCGATGTGCAAGGCTGCATCCCGGCGCCGCTCAACTATGCGCCGGGCGGCCATACCCCGTATCCGAAATCCATCTGCACCTCGATCAACCATCAGGTGTGCCACGGCGTGCCGAGCGAGAAGAAACTGAAGAGCGGCGACGTGGTCAACCTCGACATCACGGTGATCAAGGACGGCTTCCATGGCGACACCAGCCGCATGTTCTATGTGGGAGAACCTTCCATCCAGGCCAAGCGCCTGTGCGAGAAGACCCATGAAGCGATGTGGGTGGGCATCCGCCAGGTGCGCGCCGGCGCTCATCTGGGCGACATCGGCCACGCCATCCAGCAGTTCGCCGAAGGACTCGGCTACAGTGTGGTGCGCGAGTTCTGCGGCCACGGCATCGGCCGCAAGTTCCATGAGGAGCCGCAGGTACTGCATTACGGCAAGGCCGGTACCGGCGTGAAGCTGGAGGCCGGCATGATCTTCACCATCGAGCCGATGATCAACGCCGGCCGCAAGGAGATCAAGCAACTGGGCGACGGCTGGACCATCGTGACCAAGGACCACAGCCTGTCCGCACAGTGGGAACACACCATCCTGGTCACCGATACCGGCTACGAGGTGCTGACGCTCTCCGCCGGCGCCCCGCCCATGCCTGACTGATGCCACACCGCGCCTTACGCGACAGCCTGCGCGCCGCACGTCAGTCCCTGCGGCAACGTTATCTCGAAGCGCCCAACCCGGCGCGTTACCTGCGTGAACACACGCAGGTGATGGACGAACATCTGCGCCAGCTGTGGCGCACGGCGGCGCTGCCGCAAGACCTGGCACTGGTCGCGGTGGGCGGGTACGGTCGGGCCGAGCTGTATCCAAAATCCGATATCGACCTGCTGATCCTGCTGCCGAACGACGCGGATGAAGCCTTGCAGCAGCGCTTGCAGACGCTGGTCGGCCAATGGTGGGACATGGGCCTGGAGATCGGCCATAGCGTGCGCACGGTCGCCGAATGCCTGAGCGCCGCGCATGACATCACGGTACAGACCAATCTGCTGGAAGCGCGCCTGCTGGATGGCGATGCCCGACTGTTCTCCACGTTGCAGGAAGCTGTGCATGCGCAACTCGATCCGCCCGCCTTCTATCTGGCCAAGGCGCAGGAGCAACAGCAGCGCCACACGCGCCATGTGGATACCGACTTCAATCTGGAGCCCAACCTGAAAGAGAGCCCGGGCGGGTTGCGCGACCTGCACAACGTGCTGTGGATCGCTCGCGCAGCAGGGCTGGGCAACACCTGGCAGATGCTGGCGCACAACGGTCTGCTCACCGCCGCCGAGGCACGCGAAGTGATGCGCCACCAGCGTCTGCTGCAAGACCTGCGCATCCGCCTGCACGAACTGTGCGGCCGTCACGACGACCGGCTGGTGTTCGACTATCAGCAACCGCTGGCGGAACAGATGGGTTTCGTCGCCACGCCGCAACTGCGCGCCAGCGAGCGCATGATGCGCCAGTACTACCGCACCAAGCGCGCCGTGCTGCAACTCAACGGCGTGCTGTTGCAGACCCTGCGCGCACGCCTTTTCCCGGCCAGTCCCACGCGCCCGCTGAACGCCCGCTTCCTGGCGCGCGACGACACGCTGGAGGTATGCGACGACCAGTTGTTCGAGCGCGAGCCGTCCGCCATCCTGGAATGTTTCCTGTTGTTGCAACAGCATCCTGAATTGAGCGGCTTCTCCGCCCCCACCCTGCGCGCCCTGTGGCGTGCGCGGCACCTGGTCGGCCCGGCATTCCGCCGCGAACCGCGCCACCGCGCACTGTTCATGCAGATGTTCCGCCAGCCGCAAGGCCTGACGCACGCACTGCGCCGCATGAACCAGCAGGACATCCTGGGCCGCTACCTGCCCGCCTTCGGCCGCGTGGTGGGCCAGATGCAGCATGACCTGTTCCACGTCTACACCGTGGACGAACACATCCTGATGGTGCTGCGCAACCTGCGTCGCGCCACGCTGGAACAATATGCGCATGAGTTCCCGCTGAGCAGCCGCCTGATCCACGACTTCGAACGTCCCGAGGTACTCTACCTCGCCGCGCTGTTCCACGACATCGCCAAGGGGCGCGGCGGCGACCATTCCTTGCTGGGCCGCGCCGATGCGCAGCGTTTCTGCCGCATGCATGGCATCTCTGCCGCAGACACCGCGCTCATCGTATGGCTGGTGCAGAACCACCTGCGCATGTCGGCCACCGCGCAGAAACGGGACCTGACCGACCAGGATGTGATCGCCACCTTCGCCGCCGCGATACCGGATGAGCGTCATCTGACCGCGCTCTACCTGCTCACCGTGGCGGATGTGCGCGGTACCAGCCCCAAGGTGTGGAACGCATGGAAAGGCAAGCTGCTGGAAGACCTGTACCAGGCTACGCTGCATTACCTGAGCTACGGCAAGATCGCCGACCAGATCGGTGCGACGCAACGCGAAGCGGCTGCCACGCTCAACCTGTATGCCATCGCGCCGGAACGCTATCTGCCGTTCTGGGCGCAACTCGACGACGAATATTTCATCCGCCACGAGGCACACGAGATCGCCTGGCATACGCGCGTGCTCACCCAGCGCGCCGATATCGCAGGACCTATCATCAAGACGCGCCTGTCGCGCATCGGCGAAGGCTTGCAGGTGCTGGTTTATCAGCGCGACCAGCCCTACCTGTTCGCCCGCATCTGCAGTTTCTTCGCGCGCATGAACTACAACATCATGGAAGCCAAGGTGCACACCACCGAGCAAGGCTATGCGCTGGACAGTTTCCTGGTGATGGATGCCAACCAGGACAAGACCGCCTATCGCGACGTGATGAACTACATCGAGTTCGCACTGGCCGAGCAGATCACCGATGCCGCCGCCCTATCGGAACCGGCCTTCGGTCGCCAGAGCCGCCAGCTCAAACATTTCCCCATCCAACCGCAGGTGGAGATCGCGCGCGACGAGAAAGGTCGCTACATCCTGTCGCTGGTCGCCGGCGACCGACCGGGCTTGCTGGCGCGCATCGCCTATCTGTTGACGCGCCACCAGGTGTTGGTGCGCAGCGCCAAGATCAACACCTTGGGCTCGCGCGCCGAAGACACCTTCTGGATTGATGGCGCCTGCCTGTCCGATGCGCAGGCACGCAGTGCCTTGCGCGATACCTTGGCCGCACAATTGGCGTGAAAGGATCGTCAAAATAGGCCAAACGGCATATTGACAAACTCAGATAATCCACACCCGCACCAGTTGTGCCGCTCGTTCGCCGAGCGTCCCCATCCACAAAACAATGACTTACGGTAAGTTATTGTTTTAAATGAATTTGAAATGCGTATATTTTTTACGCAACGAAACGGCGAAGCCCGTGCTGACGGCCTTTGGATGCCTTTGCCATCCTTTCATCCACAAAGTTATCCCCAGCTTTTGTGAATAAAATACAAATCGCTTTACGCTCCACGAGTTAGCGCGAGACAGAGTTCTTTCCTTGCCCTCCGGCGCCCTCACGCGCTACAGTTCGCGCCTCGATTTTTTTCATGTCCTGGAGTTGCTGCGTGTTCAATCTCATCGAAGCGGCCGGTTGGCCGATCTGGTTGCTGATCCTCTGTTCGCTGGTTGCCGTCACCCTCATCATCGAGCGCGTGATCTACCTGCGCAGCAAGAACGTGATCCCGCCCAAGCTGCTGGACGAAGTGGTGCAGGAGATGAAACAACGCGGCGTCAGCCCCGCCATGCTGGAGCGTCTGGCCAGCGGCTCGCCGCTGGGCCGCGTGTTCGCCGCCGGCCTGAAGAACATCAAGAGCCCGCCGCAGGTAATGAAGGAAGCCATCGAAGAGACCGGCCGCGCGGCCAGCCACGAGATGGAGCGTTTCCTCACCACGCTGGGCACCATCGCCTCCATCAGCCCGCTGCTGGGATTGTTCGGCACGCTGATCGGCATGATCGAGATCTTCGGTGCACAGAATGCGGGCGGTGCCGCGCCGGCGGAACTGGCACACGGCATCTCGGTGGCGCTGTACAACACCGCGTTCGGCCTCATCGTGGCCGTGCCCAGCATGATCGCCTACCGCCATTTCCGCGCCCAGGTGGACAGCCTCACCATCGAGATGGAGCAGCAGGCCATCAAGCTGGTGGAAGTGGTGCACGGTGAGCGCAAATGAATTTCCGCCGCGGGCGTGACCGCGAGACACCGGAGATCAACCTGATCCCGATGATCGACGTGTTGCTGGTGATCCTCATCTTCCTGATGGTCACCACCAGCTACGGCAAGTTCTCCGAATTGCAGATCAACCTACCGCAAGCCGACGGCGCGGACAGCACCATCCCGGTGAGCAAGCCCATTGCCGTGGCGGTGGATGCCTCCGGTCATTATGCGATCGACGGCAAGCGCATCGATTTCAAGGACCGCGTCGAATTCGCACAGGCCATGCGCAAGGCCGCCGGCAAGCAGGACGATCCGGTGATCGTCATCAATGCCGATGCCAAGGCAACGCACCAGTCGGTCATCGTCATCATGGAAGCCGCGCGCGAGGCCGGCTACGGACGCATCACCTTCACCACGCGCAACGCTAGCAAATAAGTTGCCCATGGAACGGCTGCAACAGCACTGGTATCGCCTGTCGCCGCTCCACCTGCTGCTGTATCCCCTGAGTCTGTTGTTCCGCCTGCTGAGCGTGCTGCGTCGCGCGCTCTATCGCAGCGGTGCGCTGCGCTCGGTGCGCCTGCCGGTGCCGGTGATCGTGGTCGGCAACATCAGTGTGGGCGGCACCGGCAAGACACCGCTCACGCTGTGGCTGGCCGAACAACTGCTCGCCGCCGGCTGGCATCCCGGCATCATCAGTCGCGGCTATCGCAAGCAAGGCGCGGCCCATGATGCGCCGCGTAGGGTACAGGCCGACGATAGCGCCGAGGCGGTCGGCGACGAACCGTTGCTGATGGCGCGCCGCGCACTGTGCCCGGTATGGATCGGACGCGACCGCCCTGCCGCCGGGCTGGCGCTGCTGGCGGAGCATCCCGAATGCGACATCCTGATCTCCGACGACGGCTTGCAGCATTATCGTCTGCAACGTGATATCGAGATCGTGGTGGTGGATGGTGCGCGCCGTTTCGGCAATGGCTTGTTGCTGCCGGCCGGCCCCTTGCGCGAACCGGCATCCCGGCTCCGGCAGGTCGATGCGGTGGTGGTGAACGGCGGTGCCGCGCACGAGCCGGGCACCTTCCCCATGTCGCTGCATGGCATGCTGTTCCGCAATCTGCTCAATCCGCAAGTGACGCGCACGGCACAGGATTTCGCCGGCATGCAGGTACATGCCGTCGCCGGCATCGGTCACCCGCAACGTTTCTTCCGCCACCTGCAACACCTGGGCCTGCACCCGAGCACACATGCCTTCCCCGACCATCACCACTACGTGCCCGCCGACATCGAACATGCCGGGGCGGAAGCCGTGCTCATGACCGAGAAAGATGCGGTAAAATGCGCCGCGTTCGCTACCGAGCGGCATTGGGTGTTGCAGGTGGATGCGCAGATCGACCCGCCGCTGTTCAATCTCATCACGGAAATACTCTCTCGACATGGACGCTAAACTGCTCGACATCCTGGTCTGTCCGCTGTGCAAGTCGCCGCTGCTCTATCGCAAGGCCGAACAGGAATTGGTCTGCAAGGCAGATCGCCTGGCTTTCGCCATCAAGGACGACATCCCGGTGATGCTGGCCGACGAGGCGCGCGCACTGTCTGCCGAAGAGATCGAAAAACTCTGATGTCCGCGTTCAAGGTCGTCATCCCGGCGCGTTTCGCTTCTACCCGCCTGCCGGGCAAACCCCTGCTGGACATCGGCGGCAAGCCGATGGTGATCCGCGTGGCGGAACAGGCTGCGCAGAGCGGCGCCGACGAGATCCTCATCGCCACCGACCACGAACCCATACTCGCAGCCGCACAGGCCAATGGCTTCCGCGCCTGCATGACGCGCGCCGACCATGCCAGCGGCACCGACCGCATCGCCGAAGTGGCGCTGCAACAAGGCTGGTCCGACGACACCATCGTGGTCAACGTGCAGGGCGACGAACCGCTGATCCCGCCCCAACTCATCCGCGCCGTGGCGCAGCATCTGCATGCGCACGACGAATGCGCCATCGCCACCGCCTGCCACCCCATCCATGACGAAGCGTCCATGCGCAACCCGAACATCGTCAAGGCGGTGTTGGACAAACACGGCAACGCGCTGTACTTCAGCCGCGCGCCCATCCCCTGGCCGCGCGATGCCTACGCGCAAGGCAAACCGCTGCCGCCGACAGTCACCGTGCTGCGCCACATCGGCATCTATGCCTATCGTGCCAGCTTCCTCAAGGTCTACGGCCAGCTCGCCCCGGCCCCGCTGGAGCAGGTCGAATCGCTGGAGCAACTGCGCGCGCTGTACCATGGCTACAAGATCGGCGTGAGCCTCACGCAGGAAGCTCCGCCCAGCGGCGTGGACACCGAGCAGGATCTGCTGACCGCACGCCAACTATTCCAATCAAGATAATCACACTACTGGAGGAAACATCATGAGACTGATCCTGTTGGGCGCACCCGGCGCCGGCAAAGGCACCCAGGCCAACTTCATCAAGGAGAAATTCGGCATCCCGCAGATCTCCACCGGCGACATGCTGCGCGCCGCGATCAAGGCCGGCACCCCGCTCGGCCTGGCCGCCAAACAGGTGATGGATGAAGGCCGCCTGGTGTCGGACGACATCATCATCAACCTGGTCAAGGAACGCATCAAGGAAGCGGATTGCGCCAACGGTTTCCTGTTCGACGGTTTCCCGCGCACCATCCCGCAAGCACAAGCGATGAAGGATGCGGGCATCAAGATCGATTACGTGGTGGAGATCGACGTGGCCGACGACGAGATCGTCAAGCGCATGAGCGGCCGCCGCGTGCACCTGGCCTCGGGACGCACCTACCATGTGGTGTACAACCCGCCCAAGGTCGCCGGCAAGGACGACGTGACCGGCGAAGAGCTGGTGCAACGCCCGGACGACGTGGAAGACACCGTGATCAAGCGCCTCGATGTCTATCACGAGCAGACCAAGCCGCTGGTCGAGTATTACACCGCGTGGGCGAGCACCGGCGATGCCAAGGCTCCCAAGGTGGCCCACGTGGCCGGCATCGGCAGCGTGGATGCCATCCGCGAGCAAGTGTTCAAGGCGCTGGGAGCCTGAACATGGCGAGCAAGCCGGTATTGACACTGGAAGATGCCAAGCGCGTGGCTGCGGCAGCGGATGCCGAAGCGCGCGCCAACGACTGGAAGGTGTCGATCGTGATCGTCGACGATGGCGGCCACATGCTCTACATGCAGCGCAGCCACGAGACGCGCTTCGGCAGCGTGGAGACGGCGACCGCCAAGGCGCATATGGCGGCAGCGCTGCATATGCCCTCCAAAGCTTCGGAAGATGCCGTGATGGGGGGCCGCTTGATCCACCTCGCCCTGCCCGGCGTGATCCCGGCGGAAGGCGGCGTGCCGCTGTTACGCGACGGCGTGGTGATCGGCGCGATCGGTATCAGCGGGGTACGTTCCACCCAGGACGGACAGATCGCCGCAGCCGGCGCTGCGGCACTCTAGAAAAACGAACTGCGCCGGGTTCTCCGGCGCAGCTTCATCACACTTCGACGCTCGATAGTCACTTCGGAACGCGATAGTTTTCCTGCGTCATCAGGTCGATGCCGCACGGCAACGCCTCGATCCAGTTCAGGAACTCGTTCACCATCTTCTTGCCTTTGAACATGCGGCCATGCTGCGGCACGATCATCTCGACGTCCATGCCGCGCACCATGTTCACCCAGAAGCGGCAGATCTTGTTCGAGATCATGTAACGCTTGTGGAAACCTTCCATGTACTGGATATGGTCCTTGAAATCCTCCACTGGCGTGTCGGCTGCGTCGTGCGGCACGATGGAGGCGCCCATGTCGCCGGTGAACAGGATCTTGCTGACCGGATCGTAGAACTGGAAGTTGCCTTCCGAGTGCATGAAGTGCGCCGGGATGGCCTGCACCACCGATTGCCCGAGCGGCAGATTCATGCCTGCGTCAGGGATGCCTTCCACACGGCCCGCGGCATTGCCCACGCTGCAGAAGTGCGGCACGAAACGCGCCCACAGCTTGGAGATCATCACCTTGCATTCGGAATGGATCATCCACTTGTTGACCGAGGCGATGATGTCCGGATCGGCATGCGAAGCCAGGATGTAATCCAGGTTCTTCGGCGCGAAGTAGTTATGCATGGCCATCAGCAGGCCGTTGTAGGTCATGTTGCCGCCCGGATCGAGCAAGGCACCGTGACCGTTGTCGACGATGAGGAACTGGTTGGCCTGCACCGCCTCGCCCATGGAGTCATCCACCAGGTCGTCGAACATCAGGCACTGGTGCTTACCATTGTTGAACAGCTCGATCGCCATAACTCTGCACTCCTGTCTATCTTTAGATTCGTTTCGGGACGCGCATTCTGCCCGCTCGCCGCGGCGGCCGCCTTGATGAAAATCAAATCCATCGCCGGATACCGCTAGCGGGAAAACAGCGTAAGATAACCGCCGGCGATTTCCATCCATGTTTGAGGGGAAGCATAACATGTCGACGAAGAAGAACGCGTTCTATGCTCAATCCGGCGGCGTCACCGCCGTCATCAATGCATCAGCCTGCGGCGTCATCGAGACCGCCCGCAAACACAAGGACAAGATCGGTAAGGTATACGCGGGACGCAACGGCATCATCGGCGCACTCACCGAAGACCTGATCGACACCAGCAAAGAATCCGCCAAAGCCATCGCTGCGCTGCGCAGCACGCCTTCCGGCGCCTTCGGTTCCTGCCGCTTCAAGCTCAAATCGCTGGAACAGAACCAGCGCGAATACGAACGCCTGATCGAGGTGTTCAAGGCGCACAACATCGGCTACTTCTTCTACAACGGCGGTGGCGATTCGGCCGACACCTGCTACAAGGTGTCGCAACTGTCCGAGAAGATGGGTTACCCGGTGCAGGCCATCCACGTGCCCAAGACCGTGGACAACGACCTGCCCATCACCGACTGCTGCCCCGGCTTCGGCTCGGTCGCCAAATACATCGCCATCTCCACGCTGGAAGCCAGCTACGACGTGCGTTCCATGGCCAAGACCTCGACCAAGGTGTTCGTGCTGGAAGTGATGGGCCGCCATGCCGGCTGGATCGCCGCGGCCGGCGGTTTGGCCGAGGCGCAAGGCATCCCGGTGGTGATCCTGTTCCCGGAGATCGAATTCGACCAGCAGAAATTCCTCGCCAAGGTGGATGCCATGGTCAAGCAACATGGCTATTGCACCGTGGTGGTATCCGAAGGCTGTCACTGGCCGGACGGCCGCTTCCTCGCCGAACAGGGCAGCAAGGATGCCTTCGGCCATGCGCAACTCGGCGGCGCTGCACCGGTGGTGGCCAACATGGTGAAGGAAGCTTTCGGCTACAAGTTCCACTGGGCGGTGGCCGACTACCTGCAACGCGCCGCACGCCACGTCGCCTCGAAGACCGATGTGGAACAGGCCTACGCATTGGGCAAGGCCGCCGTCGAACTGGCGCTCAAAGGACACAATGCGGTGATGCCCGCCATCCAGCGCGTCTCCGACAAGCCTTATAAGTGGAAGATCGCCACCGCACCGCTGGCCAAGGTGGCCAACGTGGAGAAATTCATGCCGCGCAACTTCATCAGCAAGGACGGCTACGGCATCACTGACAAGTGCCGCGCCTATCTGACGCCGCTGATCAAGGGCGAGGACTATCCGACCTACAAGGACGGCCTGCCGCAATACGTGCAACTGAAGAACGTCGCGCTGCCGAAGAAGCTGCCCGAGTTCAAGCTGTGACACAGTCTCTGCACCGACAACATCCCATCCGCCACCAACCGAGGAGGCTCTTATGTCTGACGGTCTGATCTTCGCCCTGTGCTGCGCCTTCATCGCCATCCTCTATGGCGTGCTCTCCATCCGCTGGATCATCCGGCTGCCCGCCGGCAACGACAAGATGCGCAGCATCGCTGCCGCCATCCAGGAAGGCGCGCGCGCCTATCTCAACCGGCAATACCGCACCATCGCGCTGGTCGGTGTCGCGCTGTTCCTCGCCATCGGCCTGTTCCTGTCGTGGAAGACCGCTGTCGGCTTCCTGATCGGCGCCCTGCTCTCCGGTGCGGCCGGCTACATCGGCATGAACGTCTCGGTACGCGCCAACGTGCGCACCGCACAAGCCGCGTATGACGGACTCAACGCCGCACTCAACGTCGCTTTCCGTGGCGGTGCGATCACCGGCTTGCTGGTGGTCGGACTCGGGCTGCTCGGCGTAGCCGGTTATTACGCCTACCTCGCCGCGACCGCCCCGGCCGGGATGAGCATGGCCGAGATCATCGAACCGCTGGTGGGGCTGGGCTTCGGCGGATCGCTGATCTCCATCTTCGCCCGTCTCGGCGGCGGCATCTTCACCAAAGGTGCGGACGTCGGCGCCGACCTGGTGGGCAAGGTGGAAGCCGGCATCCCCGAGGACGATCCACGCAACCCGGCGGTGATCGCCGACAACGTGGGCGACAACGTGGGCGACTGCGCAGGCATGGCAGCCGACCTGTTCGAGACCTATGCAGTGACGCTGATCGCTACCATGCTGCTGGGCGGACTGGTGCTGAGCCATGCCGGTGCGAGCGCCGTGGTCTATCCGCTGGCGCTGGGCGGTTTTTCCATCATCGCCGCCATCGTCGGCACCTGGTTCGTCAAGACACAGGAAGGCGGCAAGATCATGAACGCGCTGTACCGTGGCCTGGCGGTGTCCGGCGTGCTGTCGCTGATCGCCTTCTACCCGATCACCAACTGGCTGATGGCCGACAACGGTCTGTATAGCACCAGCTCGCTCTATGGCGCAGCCGTGGTCGGGCTGGTGCTGACTGCGGCGCTGGTGTTCATTACCGAGTATTACACCGCCACCGAACATGACCCGGTGCACCATATCGCCGCCGCCTCTACCACCGGTAGCGGCACCAACATCATCGCCGGGCTGGGCGTCTCCATGCGCGCCACTGCAGCACCTGTGCTGGCGGTATGCGCCAGTATCTATGTCGCCTATGATCTGGCCGGCCTGTACGGTATCGCCATCGCCGCCACCTCGATGTTGTCGATGACCGGCATCGTGGTCGCGCTCGATGCCTATGGCCCGATCACCGACAATGCCGGCGGCATCGCCGAGATGGCCGGCCTGCCGGAAGAGATCCGCAACATCACCGATCCGCTGGATGCAGTGGGCAACACCACCAAGGCGGTGACCAAGGGCTATGCCATCGGCTCGGCCGGTCTCGCGGCGCTGGTGCTGTTCGCCGACTACACACATGCACTGGAGCGTCATCTGGGCGAAGCGACACGCTTCGATCTGTCCGACCACACCGTCATCATCGGCCTGTTCATCGGCGGCCTGGTACCCTACCTGTTCGGTGCGATGGGCATGGAGGCAGTGGGCCGCGCGGCAGGCAGCGTGGTGGAAGAAGTGCGCCGCCAGTTCCGCGAGATGCCCGGCATCATGCAAGGTACGACGCGTCCGGATTACTCACGTGCGGTGGACATGCTCACCCGCTCCGCGATCAAGGAAATGATATTGCCTTCGCTGATGCCGGTGGCCGTGCCCATCGTGGTCGGTCTGTTGCTGGGGCCCAAGGCACTGGGCGGTGTGCTGCTGGGTGCCATCGTCACCGGCATCTTTGTCGCCATCTCGATGACCACCGGCGGCGGCGCCTGGGACAACGCCAAGAAATACATCGAGGAAGGGCACCTGGGCGGCAAGGGCTCCGAGGCGCATAAGGCGGCGGTGACCGGCGATACGGTGGGCGACCCGTATAAGGATACGGCGGGACCTGCGGTGAACCCGCTGATCAAAATTATCAACATCGTGGCACTGCTGATCGTGCCACTGCTGTAACAGTATCAGTAGCGGCGGGCGCGCCAGTCGGCGCCCCGCCCGCTAGGCAGCGCCGCCTCAGGCCGTCTTCCAGACCTCCCACCACTTCTTCTTGCTGCTCAGCAAAGCGAATTCGGCATTCGCCTCGCGCTCCCAGCTGCTCACCTGGAATCCGGACTTCTGCAAGGCCGCGCTATAGAGCGTATCCACCCCCTGGATATGCTCTTTCAACCAGGATTTCAGGAAGCTCAGCATCTCGAAATAGATAGGCTTATCTTCCATCAGGTGCTTCTGGCACAGTCCGTCCAGTTGCTCGATCAGTTTGCGATGCTCTTCCATATGGGCAGGCAAGCCCGGATAGTTGGCCTGACGCATGAGCCTCTCTTCGAGTGCGAAATGGGTCCTGGTGTAATCCGTCAGGGCATCCAGTATCCCCGCCACCACTTTATCCCCTTCGCGTTTGGAGACTGCCACGAACAAGCGGTTCAGGATATTGACCAGTTCCTGATGTTGCTCGTCGATCGTTTTGATGTTGACGCTGTAATCCTGCGACCATTTGAAGAACACTTCATCAGCAGACATAGCTACCCCCCGGTTCAGTTAGGTACATTTATCGATCCTCTGCGCCGCCGAACGACGACTGCGCTAAGGGTTGATGCAACGGCCATGGGGAGGTGTAAGCAGGGACAGATGGACGGTGCCGTATCTGCCGCAGTCCCGCTACCATAGTCTCCCTTAGGCCGGTGACTTTGCGTCCATATCTTTCGATATGTTTGCCAAGTGGAGGCGATATTACCCCCTTGCCGCCACATGGACAATATCGCTGCGATGTTCGGCCGCCGTGACTGCCTGCGCACGCATGGAGAAATTCCTTTCATCATTTGCGCGCTTTGGTTTATCCTTTCCCGCCCCACGGCTATTGCCAGAACAGATGAACAGTGTCGATTCCTTAACCGGATTCCTCAATCGCTTCGGTTGCTTTCATACCGCCATGCGACTGGCCGCCCTCGCCTCCGGTCAAGGCCGGGCGTTCGCCGTCATCTGGCTCGACCTGGACCGTTTCAAGCAAGTCAACGATTCGTTCGGCCACCTCATCGGGGATGAAGTGATCGAGAACCTGGCACTGCGCTTTAGCGCCCGCATCGGCAGACGCGCCGAGATCTCGCGTGTGGGCAGCGACGAATTCGCCTTCCTGTTGCTGGACCATGACCGCGAACGGACCTTGGGGTTGGCCAAGGAACTGGCCAGCACGGTGGAAGAACCATTACGCATCGGCAGCCTGACCTTGCGCCCCACGGCCAGCATCGGCGTGGCATTGCTGGAGGCGCAGGAGGATCCGCTCAATCTGCTGGAGCGCGCGGACCATGCGATGTTCGCCGCCAAATCGAAAGGTGGCCATTGCATCGTGTGCTCGGGCGACGACCCCATCCCCGGACGTCTCGGTATCACGCTGGCGCGCGAAGAACTGGCCGTGGAAGGCACGCTGCATAGCGCACTCGAATCGGGCGGCTTCAGCCTGCATTACCAGCCCATCCTGCGTGCCGACGGTTCCGTCGATGCGGTGGAAGCGCTGATGCGCTGCAATGTGGAAGGCGCAACACTCCCACCCACGAAGTTCATCCCGGTAGCGGAGAAGACTGGCCTCATCGTGCGCCTCGGCGAACTGAGCCTGCTCAAAGGTGCCAAGCATGCGCGCGTGCTGCAGGATGCCGGTTACCACACCAAGGTGGCCATCAACGTATCGCGCGCGCAGTTGATCTCACCCAAGTTCACCCAAGCCCTGCATGCCGCCCTGATCTGCTCCAATGCCGATCCCGAGATGATCGAACTGGAACTGACCGAATCCCTGTTCATGGATATCTCGGACACGGTGCAGCAGAACCTGAAGAACATCATCGCCGCCGGCATCGGCCTGTCCATCGACGATTTCGGCACCGGTTATTCCTGCCTGGCCAATCTGAAAGACATCCCCGCCGGTAAACTCAAGCTGGACCGCGCTTTCGTCACCGTCCTGCCACAGGACCAGCGCGCATTGTCCGTGGTGCGTGCGGTAACATCGCTGGGACATGATCTGGGCATGACCATCGTGGCCGAGGGCTGCGAATCGCAGGAGCAGATCGATGTCTTGCTGGAAGCCGGAGTGGACGCTATCCAGGGCTTCTTCCATGCCCGCCCGATGCCCGGCGACGACCTGCTGGACTGGCTGCACACAAGGAAAATGTCATGAACGCCTTGCAACACAAGAACGATCCTTCCGCCCTCGATGCGCTGTTCGAACGGACCGTGCTCGACCTCGGCATCCCGCCTTGTCCGGCCATCCTCACCCGCTTCATGGATGAGGCGCAGAAGGATGAGCCGGACTATCAACGCCTGGCCAGCATCATCTCTGCCGATGTGAGCTTGTCCGCCAGCCTGATCAAGACCGCCAATTCGCCGTTCTTCGGCGTGCGCCAGCGCGTGCGCTCGATCAATGAGGCGCTGATGCTGCTCGGTCTCAATATCGCCAGCCGCGCCGTAGCCGGCATCATCCTGCGCAAATCGTTCCCGGCCGAACTCAACCTGGAGCGTTTCTGGGATGCCTCTGCGCGCTTCGCCCGCCTGTCCGGCTGGCTGGTGCAGCAACTCGCCATCCCCAAGATGATGTCGGAAGATGCCTATACCTTCGGCCTGTTCCGCGACTGCGGCATCCCGGTCCTGCTCGGACGTTTCCCGGCTTATCACGGCGTGCTCGAATCTGCCAACCATGAAACCGAACTGCTGTTCACCGAGGTAGAAGAAGACATGCTGCCCACCAACCACGCGATGGTGGGCTGTGTACTGGCACAGAGCTGGTGGTTACCCGAAGAGTTGTGCCTGGCCATCCGCCATCATCATGAACGCAGCGTACTGGATATGAACAGTCCCGGCCTGCCACTGCTCAGTCGCAAACTGATCGCCGTGACGCAACTGGCGGAACATCTGGTGCAACAGCATTCCGGCCTGAGCTTCACGCAGGAATGGGCCAAACTGGGCACCGCCTGCATGCAGTTGCTGGAAGTGGATAAAGCTCATTTACAGACCCTGTACGCGGAAGCTGCCCCCATCATCGTCGCCGAGGAATAGTCTTTTCCCGTCATCGGGTAACGGCTTGCATGGCCTTGGGCAGGCAGCCGCGCAGTGATACAATTCGCGCCTTCTTTTTTCCTGACCAAGGCGACGCATCATGAGTTTGAACAAGGTTCCTTCCGGCAAAAGCCTCCCCGACGATTTCAACGTCATCATCGAGATCCCGATGCATGGCGAACCCATCAAGTATGAAGTGGACAAGGACTCCGGGGCGATCTTCGTTGACCGCTTCATGAGCACCGCCATGCACTATCCGTGCAACTACGGCTACATCCCGCACACCCTGTCCGATGACGGTGACCCGGTAGATGTGCTGGTGGTCACCCCAATCCCGTTGCAGATCGGCGTGGTCGTGCGCTGCCGCCCGCTGGCAGTGCTGAAGATGGAAGATGAATCCGGCGTGGATGCCAAGCTGCTGGCGGTGCCGGTAGACAAACTGACCACCGTGTACCGCAACGTGAAGTCGCAGGCAGACCTGCCGGAGATCCTGATGAAGCAGATCGAGCACTTCTTCGCGCACTACAAGGATCTGGAACCGAACAAGTGGGTCAAGGTGACCGGCTGGGACGGCATCGAAGAGGCTCGCAAGGAGATCATGGCCGGTGTGGCCAACTATCAGAAAGCCGCCGTCAAGCCGGAATTCTGATCATCGCAAGGAGAACGAGATGACCGCACGCATCATCGACGGCAAAGCCATCGCACAGGAAGTCCGCGCCGAATGGCGCACCCGCGCCGATGCACTGAAAGCACGTGGCGTGACGCCGGGATTGGCGGTCATCATCGTCGGCGAAGACCCGGCCTCCAAGGTCTATGTGGCCAACAAGGTGAAAGCCTGCGCTGAACTGGGGCTGCATTCCGAACACATCGCCTTGCCCGCCGACACCTCCGAAACCACACTGCTGGCTAAGATCGAGGCACTCAACAACGACCCCAAGATCCACGGCATCCTGGTGCAATTGCCGGTGCCCAAGCACATCGATGGTGACAAGGTACTCAACGCCATCGATCCCCAAAAAGATGTGGATGGTTTCCATCCGGTCAACGTCGGCGCGCTAGCCACCGGCAACATGCGCTTCGCCCCTTGCACGCCGTACGGTTCGCTGGTGCTGCTGCAGAAGAGCGGTGTTTCCATCGAAGGCAAGCATGCCGTCGTGGTGGGTCGCAGCAACATCGTCGGCAAACCGATGGCCCTGTTGCTGTTGCAGCACAATGCCACCGTGACGATCTGCACCTCCAAGACCGTCGATCTCGCCAAGCACACGCGCGATGCCGACATCCTGGTGGTCGCCACCGGTCGCCCGAAGATGATCACCGGCGACATGATCAAACCCGGTGCCGCCGTGATCGATGTCGGCATCAACCGCCTGCCGGACGGCAAGCTGTGCGGCGACGTGGATTTCGAATCGGCCAAGGAAGTCGCCGGCTGGATCACCCCGGTGCCCGGCGGCGTCGGTCCGATGACCATCACCATGCTGGTCGCCAACACCGTGCAATCGGCCGAACGCACGGCGCGCTGATCCGCCCTTGTGGACGGCGCCAGTGCGCCGTCTCACCCCACCTTGCGGCTGCTCAAGCTGATGATGAGCACGCCCGCCAGCACCAGCGCAGAACCTGCGATCTGCAGCAGCGAGATGCTCTCGCCCAGGAACACATAGGCCATATAGATGGTACTGACCGGTCCTATGGTGCCGATCAGCGAGGCATTGCCAGAACCGATGCGATGGATGGCGAAGGACAGCAGGAACACTGGCAGCACCGTCGAGAAGATCGCCATCGCGATCGCACTCTGATACACCTGCACAGGCAAATCCAGCGCCGCCCATGGGCGCATCACCAGGAACTGCACCACGCAGGCTGCGCTGGCCACCAACGAGGCGTAAGCGGTGAAACGCAGGGCGCCGATGCGCGCAATGGCATGCCCTGCCCCCACCAGATAGATCGAATACGACAGCGTGCTGGCGAACACCAGCGCCGCCCCGATCAGCACGGCATCGCCTTCACTCACCCCCACGTCATGCAGGAACACCAGCGCGATACCCGCATAGCTCAAGGCCATCGCCGCCAGCACCTTGCGCGTGATGTGCTGCTTGAAGAACACCGCCGCGAGGATCACCGTCATGGTCGGGTACAAGAACAGGATGAGCCGTTCCAGGCCGGCCGTGATGTATTGCAGACCGAGGAAGTCGAGATAGCTGGACAAGTAATAACCGATCAATCCCAATCCCACCACCAGGCCGCGTTCGTGCAGCGTCATCGGTAGCGCGTGATGCCGCCGCGCCCAGATCGCCACGCCGATGAAGAACGGTGCCGCGAACACCATGCGCAAGGCCAACAGCGTCACCGCATCCACGCTGCCCAGATAGGCCAGCTTCACCAGGATCGCCTTAGCGGAGAAACCGACCGCTGCCAGCAAGGCGAATACGACGCCGAAGAATCTTTCCTGTTGCGTGAAGGTGTTGCTCGAGTTTGTCATGCTGAGACCCTGGGTTAACGGCAGCTACGGGTCTCTGGGGCGACGACTACGGAAGACCCGCAGACGCCCGGTGGAAGATCAATACACAAAAGCGCCGCGCAGATGGCCCGGTTTGGCGATCCACAGTCGTTCCGCGATGCGCGCGTGGGAGAAATGAGCTGGTGCTTGCATGGCAGCGAATATACGGGGTGGCCGAACCGCCGTCAAATCATGCGGCGTTGGCGGCGTCTTCCACCGCGCGCAGGAATTCGTCGCCGTATTTCGCCAGCTTGGATTGCCCTACGCCGCTGATCTGCGCCAGTTCGTCCAACGTCTGCGGCTTGCGGTTTAGAATCTCCAGCAGCGTGCTGTCGTGGAAGATGACATACGGCGGCACCCCCTGTTCGCGCGCCAGCTCCATACGCTTGGCCTTGAGCGCAAGCCATAGCGGGTCGTCGTTGGTCCCGGCGAAGGCTTCGCGCAAACGTGCACCGCGCTCGGCCTTGCTAGTCTTGCGTTTCTCGGGGGCAGCATCCCGGCGCAGCCACACTGCCTGTTCGCCCCTCAGCACCGGACGCGCAGCTGTAGCCAGTTGCAAGCCGCCATAGCCTTCGATGTCCACATTGATGAATCCGGCCGCAACGAGTTGGCGATAGACGCTGCTCCATTGCTGCTGCGTCAATTCGTGGCCGATGCCAAAGACGGTGAGTTGCTGGTGGTTGAATTGCATGACCTTGGGCGTGGGCTTGCCCAGCAACACGTCGATGAGATGCGCCACGCCGAAGCGCTGCCCGGTACGGTAGATGCACGACAGCGCCATCTGCGCGGCCTTGCTGGCATCCCAGGTATCCACGGGCGAAAGGCAGTTGTCGCATTCGCCGCAATCGCCGGGATGGGCCTCGCCGAAATAGCGCAGGATGGTCTGGTGGCGGCAGGCAGTGGATTCGCAATAGCCGAGCAGCGCATCGAGTTTTTGCAGCTCCACACGCTTGCGCTCTTCCGGCGCATCACCGGAAAGCAGCATCTGGCGCATCGACACCACATCCCCCAAGCCGTAGGCCATCCAGGCATTGGCCGGCAGGCCATCGCGTCCAGCGCGGCCGGTTTCCTGATAGTAGCCTTCCATACTCTTGGGCAGGTCGAGGTGGGCGACGAAGCGCACGTTGGGTTTGTCGATGCCCATGCCGAAGGCGACCGTGGCGACCATGATCACGCCTTCCTCGCGCAGGAAGCGTTGCTGGTTGGTATTGCGCACACTGGCATCCAACCCGGCGTGATAGGGCAAGGCATCCCAGCCTTGTTCTTTCAGCCAGGCGGCGGTCTCTTCCACTTTCTTGCGCGACAGGCAATACACGATGCCGGCGTCATGTGGATGCTCGCTTTCAAGGAAGGCCTGCAATTGCTTGCGCGCATTGTCCTTGAGCGCGACACGGTAGCGGATGTTGGGACGGTCGAAGCTGGAGACGAACTGCTGCGCCCCACCGAGCGCCAGCCGCTCGACGATCTCGCCGCGCGTCGGTGCATCCGCCGTGGCGGTCAGTGCGATGCGCGGCACATCAGGATAGCGTTCATGCAGGATGGTGAGCTGTCGGTATTCGGGACGGAAGTCGTGGCCCCATTGCGAGACGCAGTGCGCTTCGTCGATGGCAAACAGCGCGATGCCATTGTCCTGCGCCAGTCCATCCAGCCGTTCGAGGAAGCCTTCGGTCATCAGCCGTTCCGGCGCGACATACAGCAGCTTCAACTCGCCACGATGCAGTTGCCGGAACACGTCGCGTGCGGCCTCGGCATCCAGGCTGGAATTCAGGAACGCGGCCGCCACGCCCAATTGTTTGAGGGCATCCACCTGGTCCTGCATCAGCGCGATCAGCGGCGACACCACGATGCCGACACCTGGGCGCAGCAAAGCGGGGATCTGGTAGCACAGCGACTTGCCGCCGCCGGTGGGCATCAACACCAGCGCATCGCCGCCCGCCGCGACATGTTCGACGATGGCCTGCTGCTCACCGCGGAAGGCGGTGTAACCGAAGATGTCGCGCAGGATATGCGCCGGGCTGGAGGGATTCATGGGGGGGCAGCGCAATGACGGTGCGGGATTATCCCGCACATCGCCCGCCAGAGACAGTGGCGTAATACGGCGATGGTATGATGCAAGCTAGTTTTTTCCGTCCACAAGGAGCCTCATGAGCCTGCGCACCGTCACCACCCAGCCCTTCCCCGATCAGAAGCCCGGCACCTCCGGCCTGCGCAAGAAAGTGCCGGTGTTCCAGCAGGCCCACTATCTGGAGAATTTCGTCCAGAGCATCTTCGACAGCGTGAATGCACCGCAAGGAGCGGCGCTGGTACTGGGCGGCGACGGGCGTTATTACAACCGCACGGCGATCCAGACCATCCTCAAGATGGCGGCCGCCAATGGTTACGGCAAAGTGCTGGTGGGACGCGACGGCATCCTGTCCACCCCGGCAGCCTCGTGCGTGATCCGCAAATATCAGGCGTTCGGCGGCATCATCCTGTCCGCCAGCCACAATCCCGGCGGACCGCAAGAGGATTTCGGCATCAAGTTCAACAGCAGCAACGGCGGCCCGGCAACGGAAACGGTGACCGAGGCGATCTTCGCCAGGAGCAAAACAATCAGCAGCTATCGCACCCTCGATGCGGCGGATGTGGCGATAGATCAGTTAGGTGAGACCACGCTAGGCGGCATGCAGGTGCAGGTGATCGATCCGGTGAGCGATTACGCCGAACTGATGGAGTCGTTGTTCGACTTCTCCGCCATCCGCAGCCTGCTGCACAGTGGCTTCCGCATCCGTTTCGATGCCATGCATGCCGTGAACGGCCCATATGCCAAGGAGATACTGGAACGCCGTCTGGGTGCACCGGCGGGCAGCGTGATGAATGCCGTGCCGCTGGAGGATTTCGGCGGCGGCCATCCCGACCCCAACCTGACCTACGCGCATGACCTGGTAGAGATCATGTATGGCGCGGACGCACCGGATTTCGGTGCGGCGTCGGATGGCGACGGCGACCGCAACATGATCTTGGGCAAGCGTTTCTTCGTGACGCCTTCCGACAGCCTTGCACTGCTGGCGGCAAATGCCACGCTGGTACGTGGTTATGCCCAGGGCTTGGCGGGTGTAGCGCGTTCGATGCCGACCAGCGCCGCCGTGGACCGCGTGGCGCAGGCGCTGCACATCCCCTGTTACGAAACACCGACCGGTTGGAAGTTCTTCGGCAACCTGATGGATGCCGGCAAAGTGACGTTATGCGGCGAAGAGAGCTTCGGCACCGGCTCCAGCCATGTGCGCGAGAAGGACGGTCTGTGGGCAGTGCTGTTCTGGCTCAATCTGCTGGCAGTACGCAAACAGTCGGTGGAGGACATCGTGCGCGCGCACTGGGCCAAGTATGGCCGTAATTTCTATTCACGCTACGACTACGAAGGCTTGCCGACCGAGGCAGCCAACGGCGTGATGCAGCACCTGCGCGACGGTTTTAGCGACCTGCCAGGTCGCACCCTCGGCCACTATACGGTGCAGGCCTGCGACGATTTCAGTTACACCGACCCGGTGGATGGCAGCATCAGCAAAAACCAAGGCGTGCGTATCCTGTTTGCGGATGGCTCGCGTATCGTCTATCGACTGTCCGGCACCGGCACCGAAGGTGCAACCTTGCGCGTATATCTGGAAGCATTCGAGGCCGAGGCGGCGCGCCATCATCTGGATGCACAGGCAGCCCTGGCTCCGCTGATCGCTATCGCATTACAGATTTCGGAATTGCATGTCAGAACCGGACGCGAACGTCCGACGGTGATTACTTGATCGGTGCTGTGGGTACAGCGGCGACGGCAGAAGCGGCCGTAGCCGTGTCGCCGATGACCTGGAAGAACACCTCGCCCTGCTTGATCATGCCAAGCTCGCTGCGTGCACGCTCTTCGAGTGCGTCGCTACCGGCTTTAAGGTCACGCACATCCGCCTCCACCACAGCATTGCGCTGGCGTAGCACTTCGTTGGCGGCTTTCTGTGCTTCGAGCTGGTGATTGTTGTCCCACACCTTCAACCAGCTCCCCTTCCCCAGCCAGAGCGGATATTGCAGCAGCAGGAGAAGAGCAAGCAGGATGTAGGTGACCGGGCGCATCAGCCTAACTGGTAATAAGCCTCACGACCAGGATAGGAAGCGCTGTCACCGAGATCTTCCTCGATGCGCAGCAACTGGTTGTATTTCGCCATGCGATCGGAGCGCGACAGCGAACCGGTCTTGATCTGCATGGCATTGGTCGCCACCGCCAGATCGGCGATGGTGGAATCTTCCGTTTCACCGGAGCGGTGCGAGATCACGGCGGTATAGCCGGCGCGCTTGGCCATCTCGATGGCAGCGAAAGTCTCGGTCAGCGTACCGATCTGGTTCACCTTGATCAGGATGGAGTTGGCGATACCGCGCTTGATGCCTTCCTTCAGGATCTTGGTGTTGGTCACGAACACATCGTCGCCCACCAGCTGAATCTGCTTGCCGAGCCGGTCGGTCAGCGCCTTCCAGCCGTCCCAATCATGCTCGCTCATGCCGTCTTCCAGCGTGATCACCGGATACTTGTCCACCCAAGTGGCATACATATCGATCATCTGTGCAGCAGTCAGGGTCAGGCCGTCGGCCTTCAGGTGATACATGCCATCCTTGTAGAACTCGGACGCAGCGGCATCGATGCCGATGGCCACATCAGCACCGGGCACATAACCCGCAGCCTCGATGGCTTCGACGATGACCTTCAGTGCGCCTTCGTTGGAGCCGAGGGACGGTGCGAAGCCGCCTTCGTCGCCGACGGTGGTGGTGTAGCCACGGTCATGCAGGATCTTTTTCAGCGCGTGGAACACTTCGGCACCGCAACGCAGCGCTTCGCGGAAGCTCTGTGCGCCGACGGGGATGATCATGAATTCCTGGATGTCGGCACCGCCGGTAGCATGCGCGCCGCCGTTGATGATGTTCATCATCGGCACCGGCATCTCCATGCGTGCCGCACCGCCCAGATAGCGATACAGCGGCAGGCCGCTCTCTTCCGCCGCAGCACGGGCCACGGCCATGGAAACCGCGAGGATGGCGTTGGCACCGAGACGTGATTTGGTATCCGTACCATCCAGTTCGATCATGGTCTGGTCGATGAAGGCCTGGTTCTCTGCATCCAGGCCGATGATCGCTTCGGCGATCTCGGTGTTCACGTTCTCGACCGCCTTCAACACGCCCTTACCCAGATAACGCTGCTTGTCGCCATCGCGCAGTTCGATGGCCTCTTTCTCACCGGTGGAGGCACCGGACGGTACGGCCGCACGGCCCATTACACCGGATTCCAGCAACACATCCGCTTCTACAGTCGGGTTCCCGCGGGAATCCAGGATCTCACGCGCTACGACATCAACGATTGCACTCATTCTTCTCTCTCTTCTCTCTCACATACTTTTCAGATTAACGTTCTCTTCGATGAACCCCTGCTGCTTCACCAAGGCATCGATCGCCTTCAGCGTCTGCAACAATTCCTTCAGATGCCCCAAGGGGAAGGCATTGGGACCATCCGACAAAGCCTTGGCTGGATCGGGATGCGTCTCCATGAACAGCCCCGCAACGCCAACCGCAACCGCGGCGCGTGCCAACACCGGCACGAACTCGCGCTGACCACCACTCGCCGTACCTTGCCCCCCCGGCAATTGCACGGAATGCGTGGCATCGAAGACGACCGGACAGCCGGTGTTGCGCATCACCGCCAGCGAGCGCATGTCCGACACCAGATTGTTGTAGCCGAACGAAGCACCACGCTCGCACACCATGATGTTATCGGTACCGCTTACCTCGCGCGCCTTATCCACCACGTTCTTCATATCCCACGGCGACAGGAACTGCCCCTTCTTGATGTTCACCGGCTTGCCAGCCTTCGCCACCGCATGGATGAAATCTGTCTGACGACACAGGAAGGCCGGGGTCTGCAACACATCGACCACCGCTGCGACCGGAGCGATCTCATCTTCGCTGTGCACATCTGTCAACACCGGCACACCGATCTGTTCCTTCACTTTTTGCAGAATATTGAGACCTGCCTCCATGCCGAAGCCTCGGAAAGACTTGCTGGAACTGCGATTCGCCTTGTCGTATGAAGATTTGTAGATGAAGTTTATCTGCAATGCATTGCAGATCTCTTTCAGTTGGCCAGCTGTATCCAGCGCCATCTGTTCGGACTCGATCACACAAGGACCGGCGATCAAGAACAACGGTTTATCGAGGCCAGTTTCGAAGCCACACAGTTTCATACGACTTCCTTATGCTTCACCGCAGCTTCGACATAGGCCTTGAACAACGGATGCCCATCGCGCGGCGTAGAGGTGAATTCAGGGTGGAACTGCACACCGACGAACCAGGGATGCATGCTTTGCGGTAACTCCATCATCTCCGGGAGATCTTCGGATGGCGTGCGCGCGGAGATGATTAGCCCAGCCTGTTCCAACGCCGGGACGTAATGGTTGTTCACTTCGTAACGATGACGATGACGCTCGTTCACCTCATCGCCATAGATACTCTGCGCCATCGTGCCGGATTTGATCGGACAGCGCTGGGAGCCCAGACGCATGGTGCCCCCCATATCGGAGTCCGCACTACGCTTGGCTATCTTGCCATCGCGATCTAACCATTCGGTGATCAGTGCAACGACGGGATGCTCGGTCTCGAGATCGAATTCGGTGCTGTTGGCATCATGCATGCCTGCCACATGGCGAGCGTATTCGATCACCGCTAACTGCATACCCAGGCAGATGCCCAGATACGGAATCTTGTTCTCGCGTGCATATCGGATCGCGGCGATCTTGCCCTCCGTGCCACGCTTGCCGAAACCGCCGGGAACCAGAATCGCATCCAGCTTCTGCAAACATCCAGTGCCAGCCGCTTCGATATCCTCTGAATCTAGATACTGGATGTTCACGCGCGTCGAAGTATGGATACCTGCGTGCTTCAAGGCCTCGATCAGCGACTTATAGGACTCGGTCAATTCGACATACTTGCCGACCATGCCGATAGTGATCTCGTGCTGCGGATTCTCTTGTGCTGAGATCAACTTATGCCAGACAGAAAGATCTGCGGGCGCCGCCTGCAAAGCGAGCTCTTCGCAGACGATACGGTCCAGACCTTGTTCATGCAACACCTGCGGGATCTTGTAGATGCTATCCACGTCCCACATGGAGATAACACCTTCTTCGCGCACGTTGGCAAACAACGAGATCTTGGCGCGCTCATCATCAGGAATGCGACGATCCGCACGACACAACAATGCGGTCGGGAAGATACCGATCTCACGCAGTTTCTGTACGCTGTGCTGCGTCGGTTTGGTCTTCAGTTCGCCGGCCGTCGCAATATAGGGCACCAGGGTGAGATGGACATAGGCCACCTGATTGCGTCCCAGGCGCAGTCCCATCTGACGTGCCGCTTCAAGGAACGGCAAGGATTCGATGTCGCCGACCGTACCGCCAATCTCGACGATAGCCACATCCGCCTTGCCATCGTGCGATGCAGCAGCACCGCGCTCGACGAATGCCTGAATCTCGTTGGTAATATGCGGAATCACCTGCACCGTCTTGCCCAGATATTCGCCGCGACGCTCCTTGCGGATTACGCTTTCGTAGATTTGACCTGTCGTGAAGTTGTTGGCCTTGCGCATTTTGGCGGAAATGAATCGCTCGTAATGCCCCAGATCCAAATCAGTCTCGGCACCATCTTCGGTGACGAACACTTCCCCGTGCTGGAAAGGACTCATCGTGCCGGGATCCACGTTGATGTAGGGATCCAGCTTGAGCATGGTGACTTTGAGACCGCGCGACTCGAGGATGGCAGCAAGTGAAGCGGCGGCGATGCCTTTTCCCAAAGAAGAGACAACGCCGCCGGTAATGAAGATGTATTTTGTCATGGGCCGCGATTGTATCTTAATTCGCTTTTACTCTCAAAAAGTAACACATGGAGTAAAGGTTTGTTCGATATTGATGACTGTGTCCCGCTCAATAAAAAACCCCACCTTTTTGGTGGGGTTGTTTTATAAACGAAGAAGCCCTCTTGAGGAGGGCTTGATCGTTTTGTAAGGAGTCTGACGATGACCTACTTTCACATGGGTAATCCACACTATCAT
>JBFMFN010000006.1:0-53274 GCA_040754175.1 Pseudomonadota bacterium
GACACTGAATACTCGCCCACGCAAATCACTAGACTTCAAATGCCCGGCCCAGTTGTTTACGCCGGATGCATTTGATTTCCGGCAGCATCATGCTGCGCTATTTGCACTTGGGGTTTGAAACCGCCCCGTTTTTCCCGAAATACATTTGGGTCAGCTTGGTCACCGTTAATTTTTGAGGATGCTGCCCAAACAGCATAGATGCGCGAGTACTGCATCGTGGCGCCATCAAAGTAGGAATGAATTTGCTCGTATGCTTGGTATGCTTTTTCCCCGTCGGGATTTAGTTGCCAAAATTTAAATGGATCTGTGTAGTTCATATCCATAAACTGAAAGAATAAAAAGTTACTTCTGTAGCAACTTCCACATCACCTTCTCGCCTGCCTTCAGCGGCACCAGCTTCGACCCACCAAACTCAACCGTATGCGGCATCTCCCACTCTTCACGTTTGAGTGCGACTTTCTCCGAATTCCTCGGCAGCCCGTAGTAGTCCGCGCCATAGAAACTGGCGAACCCTTCCAGCTTGTCCAGCGCCCCCGCGTTTTCGAACGCTTCGGCATACAGTTCGATGGCGCTGTGCGCGCTGTAGCAACCGGCGCAGCCGCAGGCGTTCTCTTTGGTGTGCTGGGCGTGCGGGGCGCTGTCGGTGCCGAGGAAGAATTTCTTGCTGCCGCTGGTGGCGGCTTTCACCAGGGCTTGGCGGTGCGTCTCGCGCTTCAGGATCGGCAGGCAGTAGTAGTGCGGGCGGATGCCGCCGACCAGCATGGCGTTGCGGTTGTACAGCAGGTGTTGCGGGGTGAGGGTGGCGGCGATGGTGTCCGGCGCGCCCATCACGAATTCGGCGGCATCCTTGGTGGTGATGTGTTCGAACACCACGCGCAGGCCGGGCAGGTCTTTCAATAGCGGCTGCATCACGCGCTCGATGAACACCGCTTCGCGATCGAAGATGTCGATGTCGGCGCTGGTCACTTCGCCGTGCACCAGCAGCGGCATGCCGCAGGCCTGCATGGCTTCCAGCGCGGCATAGGTCTTGCGCAGGTCGGTGACGCCCGCGTCGGAGTTGGTGGTAGCACCGGCCGGGTACAGTTTCACCGCATGCACCACGCCGCTGGCCTTGGCTTTCCTGATCTCATCGGCGCTGGTGATGTCGGTGAGGTAGAGCGTCATCAGCGGTTCGAACTGCATGCCTGTCGGCAGTGCCTTGAGGATGCGCTCGCGGTAGGCCACGGCCTGTGCGGTGGTGGTGACGGGCGGACGCAGGTTGGGCATGACGATGGCACGAGCGAATTGTCTGGCGGTGTCGGGCAGGACCGAGGCCATCAGCGCGTCGTCGCGCAGGTGCAAATGCCAGTCGTCGGGGCGGGTGAGGGTGAGTTGTTGCATGAAAAAATCCCGGCTGATTGAGGTCAGCCGGGATTGTAGCGCGATTGCTCGCGGGTCGTTTGAAGCCGCCTAGTCGGTGTGCTTGCGCGAATGGCCCGGGAAAAAGCGGCGCACGATGACGAAGAACACCGGCACCAGGAACACCGCGAACAGCGTGGCGGTGAGCATGCCGCCGATCACGCCGGTGCCGATGGCATGGCGGCTCTGCGCGCCCGCACCGGTGGAGAGGGCGAGCGGCAGCACGCCGGCCATGAAGGCGAACGAGGTCATCAGGATGGGACGGAAGCGCAAACGGCAGGCCTCCAGCGTGGCGTCGATCAGGCTCATGCCGTCATCCTGCAACTTGCGCGCGAATTCGATGATCAGGATGGCGTTCTTGGACGACAGGCCGATGATGGCGATCAGGCCGACCTTGAAGTACACGTCGTTGGGCAGCTCGCGCAGCGTCACCGCCAGCAGTGCTCCGAACACGCCCAGCGGCACGGCCAGCATCACCGCGAACGGGATGGACCAGCTCTCGTATAGCGCGGCCAGACACAGGAACACCACGATGATGGAGACGCCGAACAGTAGGCTGGATTGCGCGCCGGACTGGATCTCCTCACGCGCGGTGCCCGACCATTCGAAGCCGAAGCCGGGCGGCAGTTGCGCCGCGATGGCTTCCATCGCCTGCATGGCTTCACCCGAGCTGTGGCCGGGCGCAGGACCGCCGGCGATCTTCATCGCGGGCAGGCCGTTGTAGCGGTCCAGCTTGGGTGCGCCGGTGGTCCAGCTGGCGCTGGCAAGGGCCGACAGTGGCACCATGCCGCCTTGTTTGTTGCGCACCGGTACGTTCAGGATGTCTTGCGGGGTGCGCCGGGTGTCTGGTTCCGCCTGCATCTGCACGCGCAATACACGCCCCTGACGCACGAAGTCGTTGATGTACACGGTGCCGAGCAGGGATTGCAGGGTGTCGTTCAGATCGGTCATGGAGACGCCCAGTGCCTCGGCCTTGACGCGATCCACATCCAGATAGAGTTGCGGGCCGGCCTCCTGGCCTTCGGGGCGTACGCCAGCCAGTACCGGGTTCTGCATCGCCAAGCCCAGCGCCATGTTGCGGGCTTCCAGCAGCTTGTCGCGGCCCTGTCCGCCGCGGTCTTGCAGGCGGAAGTCGAAGCCGCCGGCGGCGGCCAGTTCCGGGATGGGGGGCGGATTGATGGCGAAGATCATCGCCTGCTTGATGCCGAACAGCATCATGTTGGCTTTCCCCACCAGGGCGCCAGCGCCGCTGGCCTCGCCCGGGCGTTCGCTCCAGTCCTTCAGGCGCACGAAGGTGATCGCCGCGTTCTGGCCGCGCCCGAAGAAGGAGAAGCCGGCCACGCCGATCACGTGCTCCACTTCCTTCTGGCCGAGGTAGTACTGCTCCACCTGCGACAGTACTTCCAGCGTGCGTTCACGTGTCGCGCCGGAGGGCAACTGGATCACGCTGACGAAATAGCCTTGGTCTTCCGACGGCAGGAAGCTGCCCGGTAATTTGCTGAACATCCAGCCCACCGCCACGAGGATGGCGGCATAGACCAGCAGGTAGCGCGCAGCCTTGCGCACGATGCGGCCGACCACGCCGACATAGCGATGACTCATGCGGTCGAATGCCGCATGGAACCAGTGCAGCGGGCCGGCGTGCGGTACCAGGTCGTCCTTGCCAGGGGTGTGCTTGAGCAAGGTGGCGCACAGCGCGGGTGTCAATGTCAGCGCCATCAGCGCCGAGAAGCCCATGGTCAGCACCAGCGTCACTGCGAACTGGCGATAGATGGCGCCGGTCGAGCCGGGGAACAGCGACATCGGGATGAACACCGCGGACAGCACCAGCGTGATGGCGATGATGGCGCCGATGATCTGGTCCATCGCCTTGCGCGTGGCTTCACGCGGCGGCAGGTTCTCGGTGCTCATGATGCGCTCGACGTTCTCCACCACCACGATGGCATCGTCCACCACGATACCGATGGCCAGCACCATGGCGAACAGCGTCAGCACGTTGATGGAATAGCCGAGCAGATAGAGGCCGACCAGCGCACCGACCAGCGCCACCGGGATGACGATGGTGGGGATCAGCGTAGCGCGCAGGTTGCCGAGGAACAGGTACATCACCAGGAACACCAGTCCCAAGGCTTCGGCCAGACTCTTCAGCACTTCCTTGATCGAGATATCGATGAATTTCGAGGTGTCGTAAGGGATGATCCAGTCGATCCCTTCCGGGAAGAACTTGGCCAGCTCTCCCATGCGCGCCTTCACCGCCGCCACGGTGTCGAGCGCGTTGGCTTCCGGCGTCAGGCGGATGGCGATGGCGGCCGTAGGCTGGCCGTCGATACGTGCGGCGGTGGAATAGTCCTGCGCGCCCAGTTCCACGCGTGCGAGATCCTTGAGTCGCAACGCAGAGCCGTCCGGATTGGTGCGCACCACGATGTTGCCGAACTCTTCCGGCGTGGACAGACGGCTGCGCGTGACGATCACCGCGTTCAGTTCCTGGCCGGCACTGGCCGGCAGGTCGCCCAGTTCGCCCATGGCCAGCTCGGCGTTCTGCGCACGCACGGCCTTGGCGATGTCGCCCGGCGAGATGCCATAGGCTTGCAGTTTCTCTGGCTTGAGCCAGATGCGCATGGAGTATTCGGTACCGAACAGCAGTGCCTCACCCACACCCGGCACGCGCTGGATGCTCTCCAGCACGTTGGCGCTGGCATAGCTGCCCAATGCCACATTGTCATAGCGTTTGTCGGGCGAGATCAGCGCCACGATCATTACATAGTTGCGCGCCGATTTGGCCACGCGCACACCCATGCGGCGCACTTCTTCCGGCAAGCGGATCTCGGCACGCTTGACGCGATTCTGTGTCTCCACCGAGGCCAGGTCGAGGTCGGTGCCGGTCTCGAAGGTGAGCGTGATGGTGCCGCGTCCCAGTTCGGCGGAGGATTCCATGTACAGCAGATGTTCGATGCCGTTCATCTCCTGCTCCAGCAGCGAGACCACGGTCTGTTCGATCACTTGCGCGGATGCGCCGGGATAGGTGGCCGAGACGGAGAGGGCGGGGGGGGCCACGGCCGGATATTGGGCGACGGGCAGGCCGCGCAGCGCCAGCGCGCCGGCCAGCAGGATGACCAGGGCGATGACCCAGGCGAAGATGGGGCGGTCGATGAAGAAGCGGGCGAGCATGGCGGCTTACTTCGGTGCAGAAAGCTGGTTTTCCATCTTCATCGTGCTGGCCAGCGGCACCGGCTTCACCACCGTGCCGGGGCGTGCCTTCTGCAGGCCGTTCACGATCACCTGGTCACCTTCCTTGAGACCGCTGGCGATGATGAAGTCACCGCCGGACATGCCGCTGGTGGTGACCGGACGCGGGGTGACCTTGCCGTCAGCGCCGACCAACATCACGAACTGGCCTACGGCGCCGGACTGCACCGCACGCTGCGGCACGCGGATGGCGTGCTCGGCGATGGCTTCAGGGAAACGCAGGCGCACGAACATGCCGGGTAGCAGTTCGTGCTTGGGATTGGGGAACTCGGCACGCAGCGAGACGGAACCGGTGCCGGCATCCACGGCCATGTCGGTGAAGAAGATGCGGCCGCTGCGGGTATAGCTGCTGCCGTCTTCCAGCAATAGTTCGACCTCGGTGCTGTCAGCCTGCTTCAGTACGCCGCTGGCCACGGCTTGGCGCAGGCGCAGCAGGTCGGTGGCGGACTGGGTGAAGTTCACGTACACCGGATCGAGCTGTTCGATGGTGGCGAGCAGGGTGGCGCTGCCCTTGCTGACCAGTGCGCCTTCGCTCACTTCGGTGCGCCCGATGTGGCCGCTGATCGGTGCCGGGGCGCCGGCGTTGGTCACGTCTTCATTGGCTTTCACCAGTGCGGCACGCGCCTGCGCGGCTTTGGCCTGCGTCAGGTCGTATTCCTGCTGGCTGATGGCCTTGGCTTCCAGCAGACGCTTGGCACGCTCCAGATTCTGGTACGCCAGTGCGGCATCGGCATTGGCCGCTTCGGCCGTAGCGCGATAGTTGCTCGCGTCGATGCGGAACAGTTGCGTGCCGGCGGTCACATCGCTGCCTTCCTTGAACAGGCGTTTTTCCACCACGCCGTCGACGCGGGCGCGCACCTGGGCGGTGCGATAGGCTTGTACGCGGCCGGGCAGGTCGCGCGTGTAGGTGGCCTTGCCGGGGGCGATGGTGATGACTTCCACTTCGGGCGGCGGCATGGCGGCGCCCGCTTTGTTGGGGGCAGCAGGCTGTTCTCCACCTTTGCAGGCGGCAAGGGAAACGAGGAGCAACAGCGGCAGGAAACGGCTTGCAGGATTCATACGGCCTCAGGGTGTCCGGAGCTTGTGCGGACCGTGAAGTGTATCAAAGTCTTGTGGGATCACAACCACAATGCTAGGCGGATTTCAGTGCCAGCGCGCGCTGGTAGAGCGCGTTCTTGTTGCCGCCGCTGATCTGTACCGCCAGTTGCACCGCCTGTTTCAGCGGCAGCTCCTGCAGCAATACCTGCAATACGTGTTCGGCTGCGGCATCCTGTCCTTCGCTCTGCGCGGGCGCGCCGGAGACCAGCAGTACGAACTCGCCGCGCTGGTGGTTGGCATCGCGGTGCAGCCAGTCCAGGGCTTCACCAAGTTTGCAGCGATGGATGCTCTCGAACAGCTTGGTCAGTTCGCGCGCGAACACGATCTCGCGCTCAGCACCGAACACCGCCAGCAGGTCTTCGCTGCATTCCACGATGCGGTGTGGCGCTTCATAGAACACCAGCGTGTAGGGATGGGCGACCAGCGCCTGCAAGGCAGTGCGCCGTGCGGCGCGCTTGTTGGGCAGGAAGCCGTAGAACAGAAAGTGCGGCGCGGCCAGACCGGAAGCAGAGAGCGCGGCGATGGCTGCGCTGGCGCCGGGGAGTGGGATGACACGGAAACCGGCGGCGCGCACGTCCTCCACCAGCAAGGCGCCGGGATCGCTCACCGCCGGTGTGCCGGCGTCGGTCACCAGTGCCACGCTCTGTCCCTGCTGTAACAATTCGATGATACGTTGCGCGGCGCCACGTTCGTTATGCTGGTGGACGGCGAGCAGCTTGCTGTCGGTGATGCCGTGCTGTTGCAACAGATGGCGGGTGTTGCGCGTGTCTTCGGCGGCGATGACGTCCGCGCCCTGTAACACTTCGAGCGCACGCAGCGTGATGTCCCCCAGATTTCCAATCGGGGTGGCGACTACATATAATGCACACTCGATTTTTTGATTAGTCTTGAAATGCAAACTGGATTCCCCGGATCGAAATGGTTGCGCGGTCTGTTGATCGCCGCACTATACGTGAGCGTGTTTGGCTGTGCCACTCCGCCCAAGCCTGTGGCGGAGTCCGTGCCGACGGCGCCGGCTCAGCCCGTCACCGCGCCGCCGCCGGCCGTGGAGGTGACGCCGCTCGAAGCGATGCCGGCACCGAGCGTGTCGCCATTGCTGCCGGGCCAGATGACGGAAGGTGCGCAGCCACACATCGCGCTGATCCTGCCGCTGCGTTCCGCCAGTTTCGGCCGTGCCGCCGAAGCGTTGCAACTGGGTTTCCTGGCGGCTGCTGAAGTGCAGCCCGACTTGCCGGTGCGTGTGTATTCGGCCAACGATGAGAAATACGAAGTGGCGGAGTTGTATCGCCAGGCCATCGCCCAGGGGGCGCAGGCCGTGGTGGGTCCGCTGACGCGTGGCGGCGTCATGGCGCTGGCCGAGAATGGCGCGGTGCCGGTGCCCACGCTGGCGCTGAACATGCCGGAACAGGTGGCGCCGCGTAACGACCAGTTGTATTTCTTCGGCCTGCCGCCGGAACTCGAAGCGCGTCAGGCTGCACAATGGGCGACGCAGAGCGGATTGATCACCGCTACCGTGGTGCGCACCGATACGCCGTTGTCGCGCCGACTGGCGCAGGCGTTCAGCGAGGAATGGACGCGCCTCGGTGGCATGCTGTGGCCGGACATCGTGTACGAGGGCGACCCGAGCGAGATCCGTCTGTTGGGCGGTGAGGCGGGCAGCATGGTGTTCCTGGCGGCGGAGCCGGACAAGGCGCGCCTGATGCGGCCGTACATCTTCTCCGACATCCCGGTGTACGCGACTTCGCAGGTGTTCGTCGGCAACGGCAACAACCTCATCAATTACGACCTGACCGAGATCCGTTTCTATGACATGCCGTGGGTGATCCAGCCCGACCACCCCGCCGTGATGGTCTATCCACGCGCCGATCCGCCGTATCCGCTCGATCAGGAGCGCCTGTATGCGCTGGGCATCGATGCCTACCGCATGATGCAGGTGTTGTTGCATCACACCACGGTCAATGCCTTGCCGCTCGATGGTGTCAGCGGCAAGCTGTCGCTGGACGGACATACGGTGATGCGCGAGGGCGTGAAGTCCATCCTGCGTTACGGCAAGGGCATGAGCATGGAGGCTGCGCTGCAAGGGCCGCAACCGGTCGCACCGGCCAACGTCGAACCCGATCCGGAAGAGTGAGCCATGCAGGCAGGGGCGCAGGCCGAGGATTTCGCCGCGCAATACCTGCAACGCCAAGGCTTGCGCCTGCTGCAGCGCAACTACCGTTGTCGCCAGGGCGAGATCGATCTCGTTATGCAGGATGGAGCGACGCTGGTGTTCGTCGAAGTGCGGCTGCGTAGCCGCAACGATTTCGGCGGCGCCGCCGCCAGCATCGATGGGCGCAAGCAGCGGCGTCTCATCCTGGCCGCCCAGCATTACCTCGCGGCTGTTGCCTTGCCGCCACCCTGTCGCTTCGATGCGCTGCTGTTGCGTGCGGCGGATGGCACGCAAGGTATTGAGTGGCTCAAGAACGCATTCCAGCTTTAGGTTAAAATCCACGCACTTTTTTATTGCCCGCCAGAGATATGACACTCGCCCAACGCGTCAGCAAGCACTTCGACGACAGCGCAGCAACCAAATTACAGGCCAAGCAGACGCTGGCCCAACCCATCGCCGATGCGGCGCAGGCCATCGTGCATTGCCTGATGAACGACGGCAAGGTGCTGGCTTGCGGCAATGGTGGTTCCGCGGCCGATGCGCAGCATTTCGCTGCCGAACTGATCAACCGCTTCGAGGTGGAGCGCCCGGGCTTGCCGGCGGTCGCGCTTACCACCGACAGCTCGGTGCTCACCTCCATCGCCAACGATTACGACTACCAGCAGATCTTCTCCAAGCAGGTGCGTGCCCTGGGCATGGAAGGCGATGTGCTGATCGCCATCTCCACCAGCGGCAATTCCACCAATGTGGTGGAGGCCATCACCGCCGCCCACGAGCGCGGCATGGTGGTGATCGCGCTGACCGGGCGCGAGGGCGGCCAGATGGGCGCCATGCTGCGCGAGGGCGATTTCCACCTGTGCGTGCCGGCCAAGAGCACGGCGCGCATCCAGGAAACGCACCTGGTCATCCTGCACTGCCTGTGCGATGTGATCGACCACGTGCTGTTGGGAGGCGTGTGATGCGTGCGGGCTGGATACTCGGACTGGTGCTGCTCGCCTTGCTGCAAGGCTGTGCGCAGATGCCGGGCACCGCGAGCGTGGGCAACGATCGCCGCAGCGCGCAAGCCGTGCAGGATGACCGCAATATCGAATACACCGCAGTGCAACGCATCGCTGAACGCTATCGCAGCAACATCCAGGTCAGCGTCACCTGCTTCAACCATTTCGCGCTCATCACCGGCCAGGTGCCGGACGATGCTACCAAGCAGGGCATCGAGCGCATCGTGGGCGGCATCGCCACCGTAAAAGGCATCGCCAACGAACTGCATATCGAACGTACCTCCAATATCGGTTTGCGTCGCAGCGATTCAGGCGTCAGCGGTGACGTGCGCATGCGTTTCGGCGAGAGCAAGGCATTCGAACGTGAACACATCAAGGTCTACACCGAAGAGGGCGTGGTCTACCTGATGGGCATCGTCACGCGTGCCGAGGCCGATGCCGCTTCCGATATCGCCGCTACCACACGCGGTGTGAAGAAGGTGGTGCGCGTGTTCGAATATATCAACTGAGCGCATATGGAATATCCGACGCCAGGTTTCGAGAACAAGATCTGCACACAGCAGGAACTGGCCGCGCGCGTTGCTGCGCTGCCGCATCCGGTGGTGTTCACCAACGGCTGTTTCGACGTGCTGCACCGCGGCCACGTCACCTATCTGGCACAGGCGCGCGCGTTGGGCGCGTCGCTCATCGTCGGCGTCAACAGCGACGCCTCGGTGAAGCGCCAGGGCAAGGGCGATGACCGCCCGATCAATCAAGAGGCGGACCGCATGGCGGTGCTGGCTGCACTGGAAGCGGTGAGTCTGGTGGTGAAGTTCGAGGAGGACACCCCGCTCAACCTGATCCTGGCCAGCAGGCCGGACAAGCTGGTCAAGGGTGGCGACTGGACGCCGGACCGCATCGTCGGTGCCAAAGAGGTACAGGGCTGGGGCGGCAGCGTGCACAGCATCCCCTTCCTGCATGAACGTTCCACCACCGCATTGCTGAAGAAGATCCGCGCCCTATGAACCAGATCCCTACCGAGATCGTGCTGCATCAGAAGTCCAATTCGCTGGAAGTGGCGTTTGCCGACGGCGCCCGTTTCAACCTGCCGGCCGAATACCTGCGCGTGTATTCGCCCTCGGCCGAGGTGCGCGGTCATGGTCCGGGGCAGGAGACGCTACAGGTCGGCAAGCGCAAGGTGGCGCTCAAAGGGCTGGAGCCCGCCGGCAGCTACGCGGTCAAGCTGGAGTTCGATGATGGCCACGACAGTGGTCTGTACGATTGGGACCTGCTCTATGCGCTGGGGCAGAACCAGCAAGTGTTGTGGCAGGAATATCTCGACAAATTACTGGCGGCAGGCGCTTCGCGCGACCCGAAATAGGAGACACCATGGCACAGACGCATTTTGGTTTCGAGACCGTAGACGAGAAGGACAAAGCGAAGAAGGTCGCCGGCGTGTTCACCTCGGTCGCCAGCAAGTACGACATCATGAACGACCTGATGTCGGTCGGTCTGCATCGCATCTGGAAGCGCTTCGCAGTCGGTCTCGCCAACGTGCATCAGGGCCAGCGCGTGCTGGATATCGCTGGCGGCTCGGGCGACCTGTCGCGCCTGTTCCTGGACAAGGTCGGGCGTGAGGGCACGGTGGTGCTCACCGACATCAACAATGCCATGCTGCGCGTCGGTCGTGACCGCCTGCTGGACGAAGGCATCGCCACGCCCACCGCGCAATGCGACGCCGAGAAGCTGCCGTTCCCCGACAACCACTTCGATGTGGTCAGCATCGCCTTCGGCCTGCGCAACGTCACCCACAAGGACGTCGCGCTGCGCGAGATGCAGCGCGTGCTGCGCCCGGGCGGCCGCCTGATCGTGCTGGAATTCTCCAAGGTGGCCAAGCCGCTGGAGAAGATGTACGACCTGTATTCCTTCAAGCTGCTGCCCAAGATGGGCGAACTCATCGCCAACGATGCCGACAGCTATCGCTACCTCGCCGAATCCATCCGCATGCATCCGGGGCAGGAAGAACTGAAGCAGATGATGATCGATGCGGGGCTGGAACGCGTCGAGTATTTCAACATGACCGGCGGTGTGGTGGCGGTGCACCGGGGATACAAGCTGTAACAAGCAACAGACTTCTCTGCTAGACCGACCACGTAGGGCGTAGGGCACTAACCAATGGTCAGTGCGCCGCATGTAAACCCCGCCCTTGCATCCCCTTCAGACTTCGGTGATGATGTGCATCACATTTGCAATGCACGAGGTGCCCTATGAAGACCGCCACCATGCCTGCGCTGCGCGTTGAACCCGAGTTGCGTCAGGCCGCTGAAGAGATATTGCGTCCGGGCGAGACGCTTTCCGCCTTTGTAGAAGATTCTCTGCGCCGCAATGTGGCGTTCCGGCGGACGCAGCAGGAATTCATCGCGCGCGGTTTGGCATCGCTGCATGCCGCGCAAGAGAGCGGTGAATATGTCCCCGCGAAAAAGGTATTGGCGAAACTTAGTGCCAAGCTGGAGAAAGCCCGCAAGAATCAGTCGGCGAAATGAGCTATCGCATCCGCTTCACGCGTGGGGCCGAAGATGATTTGGAGCGGTTATTTGATTTTCTGCTTGAGCAAGACTTTGAGTCCGCCGAAAAGGCCGAAGCAGCCGTATACAAAGCCGTCGAATTTCTGGAGTTCTTCCCCTTCTCATGTCGCAAGGCGGAGGCAGGCCTGCCGTCTTTGCGTGAATTGCTGATTCCCTTCGGTGGTGCAGGCTATGTCGCACTATTCAATATTGACGACGACAAGACGGTGACCATCCTTGCGGTGCGTCACCAGCGTGAAGACGATTACCATTAACCAACTACAGGAAACACCATGAGCAGTCTGCCCAAGTGCCCCAAATGCAATTCCGAATATACCTATGAAGACGGCGACAACTACGTCTGCCCGGAGTGCGCGCATGAATGGCCCAAAGTGGCGGCCGCTGCCGCGGAAGAAGTGAAGGTGTACAAGGATGCCTTCGGCAACGTGTTGCAGGACGGCGATACCATCACGGTGATCAAGGACCTGAAGGTGAAGGGTTCCTCGCTGGTGGTGAAGGTGGGAACCAAGGTGAAGAACATCCGTCTGGTCGATGGTGATCACGACATCGATTGCAAGATCGACGGCATCGGCCCGATGTCGCTGAAGACGGAATTCGTCAAGAAAGCCTGATGCCATGGCCGGCTGGGGCTGTCCACACGAGGTCGAGGGCAAATGCCAGAAGGTGCTGGACCGCCCCTGTGAGATCGGCATGAAGGGCTGCGTGCTGTCTGGCCGTTTCCGTTTCTATGACGCCAGCAAGAACCGGGTGCGCAACCCGTCGCCGCAGCCGCTAACGGAAATCTCCCCAACCAAGAAGGAAGAACGATGATGCATCGTCTCTGGGCCATCCTGTGTATGGTGGCTGCGTTGCCTGCTCAGGCGGCCGGGTTGCCGCAGCCCGATCACATCGTCATCGTGATCGAAGAGAACAAGGCGTACTCGCAGATCATCGGCAATCCCGATGCACCATATATCAATCGGCTGGCACAGCAGGGCGCGCTGTTCACCGACGCGCACGGTGTGACCCATCCCAGCCAACCCAATTACCTAGCACTGTTCACCGGCAGTACGCGCGGCGTCGGCAGTAACACCTGTCCGCTCGATCTGTCCGGCCCCAATCTGGCGAGCGCCTTACAGCAATCAGGGCACAGCTTCATCAGCTATGCAGAATCCATGCCGCGCGCCGGTTATGACGGTTGTCGCTACGGCGCCTACATGCGCAAGCATAACCCGGTGGCGAACTGGGCCGAACTGACGGCGGTGAACCAGCCGTTCACGGCATTCCCTGCCGATTATGCACAATTGCCGGCAGTCGCCTTGGTGATCCCCGACCAGCGGCATGACATGCATGACGGCAGCCTCGCCGAGGGTGACGCCTGGTTGCAGCAGAACCTCGAGACTTATGCGCAATGGTCGCTGACGCACAACAGCCTGCTCATCGTCACTTTCGACGAGGACGATGGATCGCAAGGCAATCGTGTGGTGACGCTGTTCTATGGCGCGATGGTCAAACCGGGGCGCTATGCGCAACGCATCGATCATTACAACGTGTTGCGTAGCGTGCTGGAGATGAACGGCGCTGCGGCACCCGACCAAGCGGCGCGCGCAGAGCCGATACGCGACGCTTGGCGCTGAGGTTTATTCGCCGTCGCCATCCAGACCCAGTTCCTGGATCTTGCGCGTCAGCGTATTGCGGCCCATGCCCAGCAGGGTGGCGGCTTCGATGCGCCGTCCGCCGGTGTGTTGCAACGCTTGGGTGATCAGCGTGCGCTCGAATTCCTTGGTCAGCGTATCGAGGATGTGGGCTTCGCCGCGCTGCAGTGCCTGCGCGGTCTGCTGCGCCAGCAGCGTGTGCCAATCACCGGAGAGGTCTGCTGCGGAGGTACCTGCGCGCCATTCGGTCGGCAGATCGGCGATCTCCACCACCTGCGTTGGCGTCATCACGGTGAGCCAGTGGCACAGGTTCTCCAGCTGGCGCACGTTACCAGGAATGTCTTGCGCCGCCAGATAGTTCAATGCAGCCTCGCTCAGCGTCTTCTGTTCCACTCCCAGTTCCTGCGCACTCTTCTGCAAGAAGTGTTTGGCCAGTAGCGGGATATCCTCGCGTCGTTCGCGCAGCGGCGGCAGACGCAGGCGGATCACGTTCAGGCGATGGAACAGGTCTTCACGGAACTGCCCTTGCTTCACGCGTTCGTCCAGGTTCTGGTGGGTGGCGGCGATGATGCGCACGTTGGCCTTGATCGGCTGGTGGCCGCCGACGCGGTAGTAGTTGCCGTCGGACAGCACGCGCAGCAAGCGCGTCTGCAATTCAGCCGGCATGTCGCCGATCTCGTCCAGGAACAAGGTACCGCCCTCGGCCTGTTCGAAACGGCCGTGGCGCGTGCTGTTGGCGCCGGTGAACGCACCTTTCTCATGGCCGAACAGTTCCGATTCCAGCAGGTCTTTGGGAATGGCGGCGGTGTTGATGGCGATGAAGGGCTTGTCGGCGCGCGGACTGTGGCGATGCAGGGCACGGGCAACCAGTTCCTTGCCGGTGCCGGATTCGCCGTTGATCAGCACGGTGGCGTTGGAGGCGGCCAGACGGCCGATGGCGCGGAACACTTCCTGCATCGCGGGGGCATGGCCGAGGATGTCCGGCGCTTCGGTGATGTCTATCCCCTCGCTCTGTTTGCGCTGGCTCTGTGCCAATGCACGCCGGATCAGTTCGACCGCGTGGTTGATGTCGAACGGTTTGGGCAGGTATTCGAAAGCGCCGCCCTGGAACGAGGATACCGCGCTCTCCAGATCGGAATAGGCGGTCATGATGATGACCGGCAAGGTCGGATGGTCGCGGCGCAGCGTCTGCAGCAGGTCCAGTCCCGAGGTGCCCGGCATGCGGATGTCGCTGATCACCATCTGCGGCAGGCTGTTGTGCAGCTCGGCCAGCGCCTCGTCGGCGGAAGCGAAACTGACATGGTCGATCCCTTCGCGGGCGAGCGCTTTTTCCAGCACCCAGCGGATGGAGCGGTCGTCGTCGATGATCCAAACAGGTTTCGTCATATCCACACCTATGTATTGAGCGGCAGCGTGATGGTGAAGCAGGTACGTCCCGGCTCGCTTTCGAATTCGATGCTGCCCTGATGCTGGCTGACGAAGTCCTGCGCCAGCGTGAGGCCCAGCCCGTGGCCATCGGCGCGGCCGGAAACCAGCGGATAGAAAATCTTATCCTTCAGGTGCTGCGGGATGCCGGGACCGTCGTCGATGATTTGCACGGCGATGGCGAGGCGGTGGCGCTTCTTCATCAGGGTGACCTGACGTGCGATGCGCGTGCGCAGCGTGATGGCGCCCTTGCCCTTCATCGCCTGTGCGGCGTTGCGGACGATGTTGAGCATCACCTGGATCAACAGCGCCTTGTCGCCGTCCAGCTCGGGCAGGCTGAGGTCATAGTCGCGCTGGATGGTCAGCCCGTCGGGCAGCTCGGCCAGCACCACGCTGCGCACCCGTTCCAGCACCTCATGGATGTTCAGTGCACTGAAATGGGGCGTGTGCTGCGGGGTGAGCAGGTTCTCCATCAACGAACGCAGGCGGTCGGCTTCCTGGATCACCACCTGCGTGTATTCGCGCAGGCCGGGCTTGTCCAGTTCTTGTTCCAGCAGTTGCGCCGCGCCGCGGATGCCACCCAACGGGTTCTTGATCTCGTGCGCCAGATTGCGCAACAGCAAGCGGTTGGCCTGTGTCTGGTCATGCATCTGTTCTTCGCGCGCCAGCTTGAGCGGGCGTTCGATCGGATGGAATTCGATCAGCAGCGCATATTGCGGCAACTGCGTGGTGGTCACCGTGCAGCTCAGGTGCAGTTTCTGGCTCAGCGTATGCGTGCCCAGCATCATCTCGTGTTCGATATGCACGGCACGTGTGGCGAGTGCCGACTGGATGGCGGCGAACAGTTGCTCGGTATGTGTAAAACCGTGTTGCAGCGGATGGCCGAGCAGGTTGTTGTGGCTCACTGCGAACAGATGCTCTGCCGCCGGATTGAGATAGGCGATGCGCGACTGCTCATCGAGCAGCATCACGGCGGTCGAGAGGTGATCGAGTGAGGGGAGCGGGGCGCTGGTCATGTCGGATGAAAAGCAGAAAACATGCCAGCGTCAGTTCATTTCAGGTGATCGAGTTCCGTCTGTATCGCGCGCACGTTTTCCTCGTGCATCCGCACCTGATCCTGCGCGGTCTGCACCGACTCTTCGTATTTCGCCATGTTGCGATAGGTCTTGCCGTCGGCGCCGGTATAGACCTGTGGCGTGTCCTGTGCGATCTGCAACTGCTGGCGCGCCTCTTCCAGTGCCTGCTGTTCGCTGGCCAACTCGTCCTCCAGGATACGGCGGCGCTTGTCGTCCCGGCGTTGCTGGGTGTTGCTGTCAACACGCGGAAAGGCTTGCTCTTCCGAACTGCGCCGTTCCTCGCGCTGGCGTTGCGGCGTCTCGGCGCGGGTAGCGGGCATGGTCGGCAACGGCTCCAGCTTGAGCTTCTGCGCGCCTTTGAGCGGCTCGCTGGAGTAGGTGACATGTCCATCCTTGTCCACGCGCTTGTAGATCTCCGCCTGTGCGTTGGCGCAGAGCCCCAGGATGGTGCACAACAAAAACATGCGGGTCGGCTTCATGGGGTGACCTCTAGATTCGATGCGCGGAGTATAGGGGATGTGCTCACCGGGAGACAAACGGCCGGCACAAAGAAAAACGGAGCCCGTAGGCTCCGTTCCTCAAAGCATCCGGTGTGGCTTAGATGCTGTAGTACATGTCGAACTCGACCGGATGGGTCGTCATGCGGATCTTGTTCACTTCTTCCATCTTCAGCTCGATGAAAGCGTCGAGGAAGTCCTTGGAGAACACGCCGCCACGGGTCAGGAACTCGTGGTCCTTGGCCAGTGCATCCAGTGCTTCGTCCAGCGAGGCACACACGGTCGGCACCTTCGCATCTTCTTCCGGCGGCAGGTCGTACAGGTTCTTGTCTGCCGGATCTCCCGGATGGATCTTGTTCTGGATGCCATCCAGACCAGCCATCATCAGTGCGGCGAAGCACAGGTACGGGTTCGCGGTCGGGTCCGGGAAGCGGGCCTCGATGCGGCGAGCCTTGTCGCTGGCCACGTGCGGGATGCGGATGGAAGCGGAACGGTTCTTGGCGGAGTAAGCCATCTTCACCGGTGCTTCGTAGTGCGGAACCAGACGCTTGTAGCTGTTGGTGCCCGGGTTGCAGATCGCGTTCAGTGCCTTGGCGTGCTTGATGATACCGCCGATATAGTACAGGGCGGTCTCGGACAGGCCAGCGTAGCCGTTACCGGCGAAGGTGTTCTTGCCGTCCTTCCAGATCGACTGGTGCACATGCATGCCGGAACCGTTGTCGCCAACGATGGGCTTGGGCATGAAGGTGGCGGTCTTGCCGTACTGGTGAGCCACGTTGTGGATCACGTACTTCTGGGCTTGGGTCCAGTCGGCGCGACGCACCAGCGTGTTGAACTTGGTACCCAGTTCGCACTGGCCGGCAGTGGCCACTTCGTGGTGGTGCACTTCGACCGGGATGCCGATCTCTTCCAGCGCGATGGACATTGCGGCACGGATGTCGTTCAGGCTGTCCACGGGCGGGACGGGGAAGTAGCCGCCCTTCACCATCGGACGGTGGCCGGTGTTGCCGCCGTCGAACTTCTCGCCGGTGGCCCAGGCCGCTTCTTCGGAATTGATCTTCAGGAAGCAACCGGACATGTCGACCTTCCACTCCACGGAGTCGAAGATGAAAAATTCGGGTTCCGGACCGAAGAAGGCGGTGTCGCCGATGCCGGTGGACTTCAGATAGGCTTCGGCGCGCTTGGCGATGGAGCGCGGGTCGCGGTCATAGCCCTTGCCATCGGTCGGCTCGATCACGTCGCAGGTGATCACCAGAGTGGGCTCGTCGAAGAACGGGTCCAGGTATGCGGTCTCGGGATCCGGCATCAGCAGCATGTCGGAAGCCTGGATGCCTTTCCAGCCAGCGATGGAAGAGCCGTCGAAGGCATGGCCGGATTCGAACTTGTCTTCATCGAAATGGGAAACAGGCACGCCCACGTGCTGTTCCTTGCCACGGGTGTCGGTAAAACGCAGATCGACGAATTTGATGCCCTGTTCCTTGATCTGCTTCAGAACGTCAGCGGCTGTCTTGGCCATACTCACTCTCCCAGAAATAATTAACAATAATCAGATGAAAAACGAACCGTTTGATTGGTACGGGTCGGAAAAGCAGAAACTGTGCCATCGCCGCTCACCCAGTCAGGCGCGCATTTTGCCACATCCGCCCGGAAATGGCGGGCATCGTGAACGCCCAGAAATGGGGCGCACAAGCGGGCGAGCGCACTATTTTGGTGCGCCCGTGCAATAGACCGAGCAACGTGAGAAATAAGGGTCGTCGGCACACAAAGCGTCGCAGCGTCTTTGCAGCGCAGCTGTCTCGACGCCGACCGGCACTAGCAGCTCCATCTCCACCTTGCCGGCCAGATAATGCAGCACCACACGGCTATCGGCCGGTAGCGCCTGTCCCAGTCGCTGTTGCAGATGCGCCAGCAGCAGATGGCGTTGCGGGGTGTGTGCATTGGGTTTGAACTGGAGGTCGTCCTCGGGATCGATGTGCACCATCACGTCCATCACATGGTGCTGCTTCAGCACCGCCGCACGCGCCGCCTCGGCGATGTAATGGCCTTCCGACACACTGATGCGCGGATCGACCAGGATATGTGCGTCCACCAGCGCATGATCGGCCATCTTGCGTGTGCGCAGCTCGTGCAGGCCGATCACGCCGGGCACGGCCTTCAAAGTGTTGCGGATGGCGCGTACCTCTTCCGGTTCCAATCCGGTGTCCACCAGCTCCAGCAGCGCTTCGCGCGCGAACTGGATACCCATCCACGCGATCATCACGCCCACCACGGCGGCAGCGACCAGATCGAGGAAGACATAACCCAGCAGGTTGCCCGAGATGCCGATCAGCACGACCAGCGAGGAGGCGGCGTCGGAACGTGCGTGCCAGGCGTTCGCCACCAGCATCTGCGAGCGTACGCGTTGCGCGACGGCTAGCATGTAGCGGAACAAGGTCTCTTTAGCGATCAGTGTGCCCAGTGCCACCCACAGCGTATAGATATGCACCGGCTGCACATGCTCGGGATGTTGTAGTCGTATGGCGGCCGAGACCAGCAGCGCGATACCGACTACGGCCAGACTGGCGCCGAGAATCAGCGAAGCCGCCGTCTCGATGCGCGCGTGACCATAAGGGTGGTTGGCATCCGCATGTTTGTTGCCATGGCGATTGGCGAACAGGACCAGGAAATCGGCAAGCAGATCTGACAGCGAATGCAGGCCGTCCGCCATCAGCGATTGTGAACGTCCGAAAAAGCCGCCGAGCAATTGCGTCAGTGTCAGGAACAGGTTCACGCCGATGCTCACCCACGTGCTCTTGCGGGCGGCCTCGAAGCGCTCCGGATGAGCCGGGTCGAAGGTCTCCGGCTGGCCATGCGAGTGGCTGTGCGTGTGATTTTTCATCGGTGTTGGGATAGTATGCAGACGAGGCGCAGGATAGCATCCTGCGCCCCCAACCTAAAACATCGGACGCGCAAGGATATACAGCAATGATCAGCGAAATATTGACCACCGCGCAGACGCGCGCAAAACAACTGGGCTTGCCCTATCTAGGTGCACTTACCCCGCAGGAGGCTTACAAGATCCTGCAAAGTGCCCCCGGCGCGAAGCTGGTGGATGTGCGTACCCGTGCCGAGATCGACTGGGTCGGCAAGGTGCCCGGTGCCGTCGAGATCGAATGGATGGCCTATCCCGGCATGCAACCCAATTCCAATTTCATGGCGGCGATGGAGCAGCAAGTGGACAAGGAAGCGCAGGTGTTGTTCCTGTGCCGCACCGGTCAGCGCTCTCATGCCGCCGCGATGGTTGCCACGCAAGCCGGATGGAACGCTTGTTACAACATCCTGGAAGGTTTCGAAGGCGACAAGAACCCGCAGAACCAGCGCAGCAAGGTCAACGGCTGGCGCGCTGCCGGCTTGCCCTGGGAACAGAATTGATCGTTGCAACCCGATTCCCCCTCCCGCTTGCAGGAGAGGGTTAGGGAGAGGGAGGCCCGCCTCGGCGGGCCTTTTTGTTTTACGGGTGCGACCAGGCTACTGCGCCGGTATAGGCCGTCAGCAAGACCACCAGACCGAACACGATGCGATACCAGGCGAACACCACAAAGGTGTGGTTCGAGATGAACTTGATGAACCCGCGCACCGCCCACATCGCCGCGATGAACGAGAACAGGAAACCGACCGCGAACACCGGGATGTCGGAAGCGTGCAGCGCGGACCAGTTCTTGTACAAGTCATAAGCCGTCGCCGCGAACATGGTGGGAATGGCGAGGAAGAACGAGAACTCCGCCGCCGTCTTGCGTGACAGACCGAAGATCAATCCGCCCATGATCGTCGCCCCCGAACGCGACGTACCGGGAATCATCGCCAGCGCCTGCGCAAAGCCCACCTTCAACGCATCCGGCCAACGCATCTCATCCACCGAGTTCAAGCGCGGATGATAGTTGCGCTTCTCCACATACAGGATGATCAAACCGCCCACGATCAGCGCCGTCGCCACCGTGATCGGGTTGAACAACAACGCTTTGATCGTCGAGTGGAACATCAGTCCCAATATCGCCGCCGGCAGGAAGCCGATGAACAACAGCAGCGCAAAACGCTGCGAAGGTTTGTCACTCGGCAGTCCGACCACCATCTTCGTCAGCCGCTCGCGGTAATCCCAGCACACCGCCAAGATCGCCGCCAGCTGGATCACGATCTTGAACACCTTGCTGGTCTCGTCGTTATAGCCCAGCAGGTCGCCAAGAATGATGAGGTGGCCGGTGGAAGAGATCGGCAGAAATTCGGTCAAACCCTCGACGATGCCGAGGATGGCGGCCTTGATCAGCAGTGCAATGTCCATGTGACTCCGTCATTCCCGCGCAGGCGGGAATCCAGTTTAATTAAGAAGGTCTTTCGCCCCGAGCCTGTCGAAGGGTGGCAATACGCAGATTCACCTGCCTGCGCTCGTCATCGCTCATCCCCACCCAGCGTGTCACTTCCTCGAACGTGCGCAGACAACTGCGGCACACATCATCGCCATGCACCGTCGTGCAATGACCGACACAGGGCGACTCGGCGGTGATCAGTGTAGTGGAAGAGGTAAGGCAAGACATGGCGCGATTATACCGGCAGCGTCGCCCGCTCCAGCCGCGATAACCAAACCATCGCCTCCTCGCGCGAAGCACCGCACATCTCGGCCGAGGGTTGCAGCCCGCCGCAGAAAGCCGGGCGCGCAGGCTGGCCGAACACCTTGCAGCGCAACGCCTCATCCAACTGCACGCACGGCACCCCGGCAGGCTTGCCATTCGGCATGCCGGGCAGGGGTGAGGTGATGGAAGGAGCGATGCAGCAGGCAGCGCAGGAGGGGCGGCAGTTCATGGGGCGCGATTATATCCGTGCTTGACTCAGGCATTGTCCGCTGGCCTAATTCGCTCATAAATCTGAGCCAAACAAGGAGCCGAATCATGGCAATGGAAACGATACTGTCCGACCTTACGGTCAGCATGACGGAATTCAAGAAAAACCCGAACGACGCGCTCCGTGAATCGAACGGGCAAACGGTGGCCGTGCTCAGCCACAACAAACCCGCCTTCTACATGGTGCCGCCGGAACGCTACGAGGCCATGCTGGAAGAGCTCGACGACCTGCAACTCTTGCGGCTGGCAAAGGAACGCCTCAAGCAAAAAGGCCGAGCCGTCGAGGTGACACTGGATGACCTCTAGGCAGGGCAAAGTCCCCGCGAAATACCGGCTCAAGTTTGTGCCGGACGCATGGCGCGAATGGCAGGCGCTTGATGGTTCCATCAAACAAGCCCTCAAGCCGCTACTGGCCAAACGCCTGCAAAACCCGCATGTGCCGGGCTCGCTGCTACACCGTGAGCTGGCAGGATGCTACAAGATCAAACTGCTCAAACAGGGATGCCGTCTGGTTTACATGGTCGAGGACGACGAACTGATCGTGCTGGTGCTGTCAGTGGGCAAACGTGAAAGCAGTGTGGCCTATCTGGCGGCGGCGAAGCGGAAAAAATAGAGAATGAAAAAACTGACAGCCAAAGTTCAGAAGACCAAGAAGATAGCCGCCATTGAAACGGCACTGGCTGAAACACGGGCCGACATCACAGCCGGCCGTGTAGTCAAGGAGTCGGCCGAAGCGCATGTCAAACGACTGAAGAAGATTGCCTCCAAGTGAAGGCTAGTGAAACGATATGAAGAGAGCATATTACTCAGCAACGATTCATGATTTCCTTCGAAGCTCGACAGAAGAGATTGTCGGCAAGCTATCTCTCAATAATGACTATGCGCTAATCCAAACCCAACGCGACGCATGGGTTGTACAAATCGATCTTCTTCGAAATGTTTTGGCAAACCGCGAGGGCTCAATATATTTCGAATATTCGATCCCTCGAATGGGTCGCAGAATTGATGCGGTCTTATTGATTGGTCCGGTGATATTCGTTGTCGAATTTAAGGTTGGTGAGAAGACACATACCAGCTTCGCCTTTGACCAAGTGTTCGACTATGCCTTGGACTTGAAGAACTTTCACGAAGCAAGCCATGAACAATTCATAGCGCCAATACTGGTTGCAACCGAAGCAGCTCAATCTGCCATTTCCGTTTCGTTTACTCCGCGCAACGACAAATTGCTATTCCCAATAAAGGCGAACAAGGACCAATTGGGAGATGCGATTGATGACGTGCTAAGTTTTGTCGGAGCAGGGAAATTGGACGTCTCCGAATGGGAGGCCGGCCGCTACCACCCCACGCCCACGATTATCGAAGCAGCGATGGCCTTGTATAACAGCCATGCTGTCGCTGATATTACGAGGTCTGATGCTGGCGCAACCAATTTGCGACTTACGTCTTTTGCAATATCCGAAATCATTCAACGCTCGAAGGAAAGGTCTCAAAAATCGCTTTGCTTCGTAACGGGCGTGCCGGGAGCAGGAAAAACCTTGGTGGGACTTGATGTGGCAACAAAGCACTCGGAGGCGAAAGACGATCTGTATAGCGTCTACCTGTCTGGCAATGGTCCGCTAGTGAAAATTCTGTGTGAGGCGCTTGCTCGCGATCAAGTTTTCCGCGGAAAGAGCAGGGGTGACCGCATAAAGATTGGAGAAGCAAGAAGCTCCGTAAAGGCCTTCATCCAAAACGTTCATCACTTTAGAGATGATTGCTTGCGTGATAAAAATGCGGCGCCGATAGAACACGTAGCAATTTTTGATGAAGCACAGCGCGCATGGAATCTTGAACAAACCTCTTCATTTATGCGGCGCAAGAAAAATCATCCAAACTTTAGCCAGTCCGAGCCGGAGTTTCTTATTTCCTGCATGGACCGGCATAAAGATTGGGCAGCCATTGTGTGCCTTGTGGGAGGGGGACAAGAAATAAATACAGGTGAGGCCGGGATCGGTGAATGGATTAATTCAATAACTCGTTCCTTCCCTGATTGGCACGTCTATGTTTCTTCGCGTTTGACTGATAGTGAATATCAAGCTGGTGAGGCCCTAAAGCAGTTGCAGTCACACGCCAACGTGAATTATTTAGATGAGCTGCATTTAGGCGTATCCATGCGTTCTTTCCGCGCGGAAGATGTGTCTTTGCTAGTGAAACAGATGCTGGATATGGACATTGTTTCTGCAAAACGTACCTATCAAAACATCAAGGAACGCTACCCGATTGTCATCACAAGAGACTTGGGCAGGGCCAAGGCTTGGCTCAAACGCCATGCCCGAGGTACTGAGCGTTATGGAATAGTTGTGTCGTCTCAGGCCGAACGATTGAAGCCTCACGCTATTGACGTCAAATCTCCAATGGATCCGGTGAACTGGTTCCTAAATGAGAAGGATGATGTACGCTCTTCCTATTACTTGGAAGATGTCGCAACAGAATTCCACGTGCAAGGGCTAGAGCTGGATTGGAGCTGTGTAACTTGGGATGCTGATTTTCGCTACACAAAAAATGGCTGGAGCCACCATTCATTCCGTGGGAACGGCTGGAACAGAATCAACAAGGACGAGCGGAAGCAGTATCTAAAAAATGCGTATCGGGTACTGATGACCAGAGCTCGGCAAGGGATGGTATTAGTCGTGCCTTCCGGTGACATTGAAGACCACACACGAAGTCCGCAGTTCTATGACGGAACCTTCAATTACTTGAAGGAAATTGGTTTTACAGAAATCTAAGGGGTATCAATTTGCAACTTAAAGATGAAACGCTGGAATGCCGAAGCTACTTCATCATGTCCGACCAGCCGGATACCTGCGGATACTGTGGCGCACGCCTTGAGTTTATTGCACTGAAAAAGATAGAAGGCGAGCAAGTTTTTGTTAACGAATGCCTTGGCTGCCAGCGAGAAATACTAATGGTTGAAAACTAAACGGGCCGCGATGCGGCCCGTTTCATTTCAGGAGGGTGCAAAAAGCATCAAGCCTTGTGATAAACCTCCGCCCCTTGCTTCACGAACTCCACCGACTTCACTTCCATCCCCTTCTGTAGCGCGGCCTGTTCGTACACGCCCTGAGCCGCGGCGAAGTCGCGCACGTCCTGACTGATCTTCATCGAGCAAAAGGCACCTTGTTGACACCAGAACGTTCGTTCTCTACGATGCGGATGCCGTTTCACCAACCGGCGATACAAGTTACCGACTGATATTTTTCGGTATCCCCTATTGAGGAGTCCCGAGCATGCAGCCCCAGCCAGCCATCTTTGCAGAACACGAGATCCGCCGCGTGTATGACGAGGGCACCGAAACATGGTGGTTCTCGGTTGTGGACATCGTGCAGGTGTTGACGCAACAGCCGGATTATCAAGCTGCCAGAAACTATTGGAAGGTGCTGAAGAACCGGCTAAGCAAAGAAGGCAGTGAGTCGGTTACAAAATGTAACCGACTGAAATTGCCTGCCGCCGACGGCAAGAATTACCTCACCGATGTTGCCACTGCCGAAACCCTGCTGCGTCTGGTGCAGTCTGTGTCAAGCCCGAAGGCGGAGCCGATCAAGTTGTGGCTGGCGAAGGTGGGTTATGAACGGATGCAGGAGATGGCCGATCCCGCACTTTCGCTGGAGCGCGCCCGCGAGACGTGGCAGAAGCACGGGCGTAGCGAGAAGTGGATACGGCAGCGCATGACCGGGCAGGAGACGCGCAACAAGCTGACGGACTACTGGAAAGAGCACGACATCAAGGAGGGCGAGGAATACGCGATCCTGACCAACATCATTCATCAGGAATGGGCTGATGTGGATGTTAAAGCGCACAAGACGATGAAGGGTTTGCGCACGCAGAACCTGCGCGAATCCACGTTCACCGCGTCATTCCCGCGCAGGCGGGAATGACGGGTTCCGGGCGAGGGGCTTTATGCCTTGTGATAAACCTGCGCCCCCTGCTTCACAAACTCCACCGACTTCACTTCCATCCCCTTTTCCAAAGCAGCTTGCTCGGATAGTCCTTCCTTGGCGGCGAAGTCGCGCACGTCCTGGCTGATCTTCATCGAGCAGAACTGCGGGCCGCACATGGAGCAGAAGTGGGCGACTTTGGCGGATTCCTTGGGCAGGGTTTCGTCGTGGAATTCGCGGGCGCGGTCGGGGTCGAGGCCGATGTTGAATTGGTCTTCCCAGCGGAATTCGAAGCGCGCCTTGCTCATGGCGTTGTCGCGGATCTGTGCGCCGGGGTGGCCCTTGGCGAGGTCGGCGGCGTGGGCGGCGATCTTGTAGGTGATGATGCCTTCCTTCACGTCGGCCTTGTTGGGCAGGCCGAGGTGTTCCTTGGGCGTGACGTAGCAGAGCATGGCGGTGCCGAACCAGCCGATCATCGCCGCGCCAATCGCGCTGGTGATGTGGTCGTAGCCGGGGGCGATGTCCTGCGTCAGCGGGCCGAGCGTGTAGAAGGGCGCTTCGTGGCACCACTTCAGTTGCAGGTCCATGTTCTCCTTGATCATGTGCATCGGCACATGGCCGGGGCCTTCGATCATCACCTGCACGTCGTGCTTCCACGCGATCTGAGTGAGTTCACCCAGCGTCTTGAGTTCGCCGAGTTGTGCTTCGTCGTTGGCGTCGTAGACCGAGCCGGGGCGCAGGCCGTCGCCGAGCGAGAAGGTCACGTCGTAGGCCTTCATGATCTCGCAGATCTCTTCGAAGTGCGTGTAGAGGAAGTTTTCCTTGTGGTGCGCGAGGCACCACTTGGCCATGATGGAGCCGCCGCGCGAGACGATGCCGGTCATGCGTTTGGCGGTCATCGGGATGTAGCGCAGCAGTACGCCGGCGTGGATGGTGAAGTAGTCCACGCCCTGTTCGGCCTGCTCGATCAGCGTGTCCTTGAAAATTTCCCAGGTCAGGTCTTCGGCTTTGCCGTTCACCTTTTCCAGCGCCTGATAGATGGGCACGGTGCCGATGGGTACGGGCGAGTTGCGGATGATCCACTCGCGCGTCTCGTGGATGTTCTTGCCGGTGCTCAAGTCCATCACCGTATCGCCGCCCCAGCGGATGGCCCAGGTCATCTTCTCGACTTCTTCCTGAATACTGGAGCCGAGCGCGGAGTTGCCGATGTTGGCGTTGATCTTCACCAGGAAGTTGCGGCCGATGATCATCGGCTCGACTTCGGGGTGGTTGATGTTGGCGGTGATGACGGCGCGGCCGGCGGCGACTTCGCTGCGCACGAATTCTGGCGTGATCTCTTTCGGCATCTTCGCGCCGAAGTTCTCGCCCGGATGCTGCTTGAGCAGCATCTCGGAAAGACCGTCGCGCTTCTGGTTCTCGCGGATGGCGATGTATTCCATCTCCGGGGTGATGATGCCTTTGCGCGCATAGTGCATCTGCGTGACGTTCATGCCGGGCTTGGCTCTGCGCGGCGTGTGCTTGAGGTTGAAGCGCATGTGCGCCAGCGCAGGGTCGTTCAGGCGTTGCTGGCCGTAGTCGGAGCTCAGGCGCGGCAATTCTTCGGTGTCGTTGCGCTCGGCGATCCAGCCGGCACGCATCTCTTCCAGACCGGAACGGATGTCGATCGTAACTTGAGGATCGGTGTAGGGGCCGGAGCAGTCGTAGACGTAGATGGGAGGGTTCTTCTCCACGCCATTGCTGGTGTGGGTGTCGGTCAGCGTGATCTCGCGCATCGGCACGCGGATGTCGGGGCGGCTGCCCTGCACATAGACTTTGCGCGAGTTGGGCAGCGGCTTGATGGCGGCTTCGTCGACGTGGGCGGAGGAAGCGAGGAATTCGGGTGCGTTCATGTTGGTGCTCCTGAAGATTGCAGAAAGCACCGGAAGGATGCTTCCCTACGACGGCATGACCCGTACAGGTTCAAAGGGTGTCTCTCACTGCCTTGCGGCAGACCCCTAGCGAGGGACGCAAGGTACTGGAATCACGCGGAAAAGACAAGCCGGGCGGGCGAGCGGTCACACGTTGTATGGGGGTATCGCCGGTCTGCGCCGGCACGGTGAGGTCTCGTCCGGGCGCAGTTCAATAGCTCGGTGTGGTGCCATACACCTCGTGCAGGATCTCCACGAAACGGCGTGCCTGCGGCGACAGGAATTTGCCCTTGCGCAACACCAGACCGTAACCGCGCTGCGGGAAATACTGCTTGAGCGGGATGCGCTTCAGCTTCTCGTTGCCGGTGAGGCAGATCGCCGTGACGATGGAGATGCCCATGCCCAGCTCGACATATTTCTTGATGACTTCCCAGCCGCCGGCTTCCAGCGTTACCTTGAAGGTGAGGTTATGTTGCTGGAACACATACTTCACGATGTTCCAGGTGGACAGATGACGCGGCGGCAGGATCATGCCGTACTGGCTCACCGCTTCCAGTGTCACTTCATCATAGGAGGCCAGTGGGTGGTCGAGCGGCACGATCAGCACCGGGTCGAACATGGCCACCGGTTCATAGATGATGTCGTCCGGCACTTCCAGCATGGAGCCGACGGCGAAATCGATCTCGTCGGCGCGCAGCATTTTCAGGCCGTCGCGGCCGGTCACGTTGTGCAGTTTGGTATGGATGCGCGGATAGGCGGCCACGAAGCGGCGCACCGCTTCCGGCAAAACATAGAGGATGGTGGATTCGCCGGCGCCGATGTTCAGCTCGCCGGATTCCAGCCGGCCATGCATGGCGGCGAAATTCTCTTGCAGGCTGTCCACGCCTTTCACCAGCGGTTCGGCCAGACCATATAAAGCCTCGCCATCCGGTGTGAGCTTGAGCACCGGTCCGCGCCGTTCGAACAAGGTGGTGTTCAGTTCGCGTTCCAGCGCCTGGATCTGCAAGGTCACCGAGGGCTGACTGAGGAACAGGTTCTGTGCCGCCTGCGTCACGCTACCACTACGCACGACTTCACAGAACGCACGCATCTGCTTGATCCGGCTGTCTTTATAGTAAGCCTGTCCTTCCCTTGCCATGGTGCCACCTCCCCGCAACTATTCTCTATTGACTAATAATAAAAATTGAAATTATTGATTCGGCAAATGATTGTAACTTTAATACCCTTATTCCCACAAAGTAAATGTGCAGACTGCCCGCCGAGGCAGACGCAAGGGAGAGGAGACCACGATGCAGATACTGCAATCGGTCATTTTTGCCGCAACGTTCATGGCTGCCTTGGGCGGCCTGCTCGCTTTGTTCCTGGCGCAAGCCAGCAAGCGCCTCTATGTGTTCGAAGACCCGCGCATCGACCAGGTCGAAGAGATGCTGCCGCATTCCAACTGCGGCGCCTGTGGCACCGCCGGCTGCCGCAACTTCGCCGAGCAGGTGGTCGCCGGTAAGCTCGAACCTGCGCGCTGCACCGTCAATGCGCCCGATCAGAACCAGGGCATCGCCGCCTTCCTCGGCATCGACCTGGGCGAAGTGGAGAAGCGCATCGCGCGCCTCGCCTGTGCCGGCGGCAACAACGTCGCCAAGAGCAGCGCCAAATACATCGGTCTCTCCACTTGTCGCTCGGCCTCGGTCATCAGCGGCGGTGGCCGCAGCTGTAGCTGGGGCTGTCTCGGCCTCGGCGACTGCGCCAAGGTGTGCGATTTCGACGCCATCGTGATGAACCGCTTCGGCCTGCCCGAAGTGGACCCTGCTAAGTGTACCGCCTGCGGCGATTGCGTGGACATCTGCCCCAAGCAACTGTTCTCGCTGGAGCCGATGTCGCGCCAGCTGTGGGTGGCCTGCAAGAACCAGGCTGACCCCAACGCCTCGGAAAATGCCTGCGAAGTGTCGTGTACCGCCTGCGGCCGCTGTGTCATGGATGCCGCGCCCGGCCTGATCAAGCTCGAGCGCAACCTCGCCGTCATCGATTACAGCAAGAACGCCTCGGCCGATCGTGCCGCCATCGAGCGTTGTCCCACCGGGGCCATCGTGTGGCTGGACGGTGCCCGTGCCGACAAGGGGCGCGCCGCCCGCAAGATCATCCGTATCCAACCCCTGCCAGTCATGGCAGAAGCCTGACCTCTCTCAAGGAGACCTGCCATGCTGAACAAGATCAAACAGTTCAAGTTGCTCGATGCCATCACCGGGGCCGAGCAGCAGACCGAATTCAAGTATCCCGGCGTGCGCGATGCCATCGATGGCAACACCGCCGTCATCATGGTGGAGCGCGAAGCTTCCGACGGCGCCGGCGCCTACCCCATCACGCCATCCACGCAGATGGGCGAATACTGGGCCGAGGCGGTCGCCGCCGGCCATGTGAACAACGCGGGTCGTGCGCTGTCCTTCATCGAACCGGAATCCGAACACGCTGCCGCCGGCGTCACCGCCGGCATGGCGATGACCGGCATGCGTGCGGTGAATTTCACCTCGGCGCAAGGCATGGCCTTCATGCATGAATCGCTGTACGCCGCGGTCGGCAAGCGCTTGCCCTATGTGCTCAACGTGGGCTGCCGCGCCATCACCAAGAGCTCGCTCAACGTGCACTGCGGCCACGACGACTACCACTGTGCCGACGACACCGGCTTCATCCAGGTGTTCGCCAAGGATGCACAGGAAGCGGCCGACCTCAACATGATCGCGCGCAAGACCGCCGAGCTGGCACTGACCCCGGCCATGGTGGCGCAGGACGGCTTCCTCACCACGCACCTGATCGAGCCGGTACTGGTGCCCGAGAAGGCGCTGGTGGCCGAATACCTCGGTCTGCCGGAAGACATCATCGATACGCCCACCCCGGCGCAGAAGCTGATCTATGGCGACAAGCGTCGGCGCGTGCCGCTGCTGTGGGACGTGGACCAGCCGGTGCAGTCCGGTGTGGTGACCAATCAGGACGCTTACATGCAGGCCGTGGCCGCGCAGCGTCCGTATTTCTTCGAACACATCCCGGCACTGTTCGATCAGAGCGCGCAGGAGTTCTACGCACTGACCGGCCGCCGCTATGAGCGCGTCGCGGCCTACCGTTGCGAGGATGCCGATTACATCCTGCTCGGTCAGGGCAGCATGGTGGTGCAAGCCGCCGCCGTGGCCGACTGGCTGCGCGAGACACGCAAGATCAAGGTCGGCGTCGCCAACCTGACCATGTTCCGCCCGTTCCCCGGCGACGTGCTGGGCAAGTTGCTCAAGGGCAAGAAGGGCGTGGCGGTGCTGGAACGCACCGATCAGCCGCTGGCGGAAGACCTGCCGCTGATGCGCGAAGTACGCGCCACCGTATCCAAGTGTCTGGAGAACGGTGCCGATGGCGGCCACGAAGGCTATGCCAGCTACGCCAGCGTGAAGGATGCGCCGCTGCTGTATTCCGGCTGCTACGGTCTCGGCTCGCGCGACCTGCAACCGGAAGGCCTGATCGCCGCCGTGGAAAACATGCTGCCGGGCGCTGCACGTAGCAAGTTCTACTATCTGTCCGTCGATTTCGTGCGCGACGAATCAGCCAATCCCAAACAGGAGATCCGCCAGCAGGCATTGCAGGAAGCCTATCCGCGCATCAAGGAGATGGCGCTGCGCGGTTCCGAGAACCCCAATCTGTTGCCCAAGGGCGCCATCGCGGTGCGTATGCACTCGGTCGGCGGCTGGGGTGCGGTGACCACCGGCAAGAATCTGGCGATGACACTGTTCGAACTGCTGGGCTGGGACATCAAGGCCAACCCCAAATACGGTTCCGAGAAGAAGGGCCAACCGACCACCTATTACCTGTCGGCTGCACCCGAACCCATCCGCATCAACTGCGAATACACCCACATCGACGTGGCGTTGTCGCCCGACCCGCAGGTGTTCCTGCACACCAACGCTGTGGCTGGCCTGAAGCAGAACGGCGTGTTCGTGATCCAGAGCAACCTCGCCACGCCGGAAGCCGTGTGGGCCACCTTCCCCATGCACATCCAGAAGTACATCGTGGATAACGACATCCGCGTGTTCTATCTCGATGCGTTCAAGATCGCACGCGAGGAATCCTCCAATCCGGATCTGCAACTGCGCATGCAGGGCAACGCCTTCCAGGGGGCGTTCTTCCATGCCTCCGACGTGAAGGAACGCGCCGGCCTCAACGAAGATACGCTGTTCAAGGCCATCGAGAACCAGCTCGAAGCAAAGTTCGGCAAGAAGGGCAAGCGCATCGTGGAAGACAACCTGCGCGTGGTGAAGCGTGGCTACGAGGAAATCTTCGAGATCCCGGCCGCCGCCAAGCGCGTCGGTGCACGCCAGCAGGCCGAAGCCAAGCCGGCTGCCACGCTGCCGGTGATGCTCAAGCGGCTGCCGGAAGGCGACGGCGGCATGGCCGACGTACATCGCTTCTGGGAGCAGACCGGCAACTTCTACCTCAAGGGCCAAGGCTCCGAGAACCTGGTCGATCCCTTCATGGGCCTGACGCTGATCCCCGCCGCCACTGGTGTGTATCGCGACATGACGCAGATCCGCTTCGAGCATCCGGAATGGATCGCCGAGAACTGCACCGCCTGCGGCGAGTGCTATACACAGTGCCCGGACAGCGCCATCCCCGGTCTGGTCACTCCGGTGGCCGATGCATTGGGTACCGCGATCCAGAAGATCGAACTGTCCGGCCGTCCCACCCGCTTCCTGCGCAAGTTCGCGCGCGGCGTGGAGAAGAAACTGCGCAACATGCTGGAGGGCGATGGCCTCGATGTGCGCGCGCTGATGAACAACGCCATCACCGAAGCGTTCGCGGAAGACCCGGCGAGCGGCGAGGAACGCACCCGTCTGGAAGTGGAGCTGAACCTGCTGCGCGAGACGCTGGGTGGCTTCAAGTTCGCCACTACCAAGCCGTACTGGACGCAGCGCGAGAAGAAGGAGAAGAACAGCGGCGGACTGTTCTCCATCACCGTCAATCCCTATACCTGCAAGGGCTGCGCGGTGTGCGTGGATGTGTGTAGCGACAACGCGCTGAAGATGGTGACGCAGACCGAAGACAGTATCGCCACGTTGCGTAAAGACTGGGATTTCTGGCTCGATCTGCCCAGCACGCCGGTGCAGTACAGCCGCATCGACAGTCTGGACGACAAGATCGGCGCACTGGAGACCTTGCTGCTGGACAAGAAGAACTACGGTTCGCTGGTCAGCGGCGACGGCGCCTGTCTGGGTTGCGGCGAGAAGACCGCGATCCACCTGTTCACCGCCACCGTCACCGCGCTGATGCAGCCGCGCGTGAAGGCGTTCGTGAGCAAGCTGGACGATGTGATCGGCAAGCTGGAAGGCCATATCCGCCTGAAGCTGTCGTCCACCGTGGACCTGACCGATACGCAGGCGCTGATGCAAGCCTTGCAGGCCAACCAGGGACGCGACCTGACGCTGTCCACGCTGGCGGCCGGCGGTGAGCCGATCGACCAGGAATGGCTGCGCTGGGTGAGTCAGTTGCTGGAGAAACTGAAAGATCTGCGCTGGCGTTATGTGCAGGGTCCGAACAATCAGGGCCGTGCCGAGATGGGCATCATCAACTCCACCGGTTGTACTTCGGTGTGGGCGTCCACCTTCCCGTTCAATCCCTATCCCTTCCCGTGGACCTCGCACCTGTTCCAGGATGCACCGTCGGTGGCGATGGGCGTGTTCGAAGGCCACATGGCCAAGATGATCGACGGCTTCAAGGCCGTGCGCATGGCCGAGATCGAACTGGCCGAGGGCTATGCCGCAGCCGACCGCGACGCCTTCTTCACGCACTTCAACTGGGAGCAGTTGAGCGATGAAGAGTGGCATCTGTGCCCGCCGGTGGTGGCCATGGGCGGCGACGGCGCGATGTATGACATCGGCTTCCAGAACCTGTCGCGCATGCTGATGTCCGGCCTGCCGGTGAAGGTGATGGTGGTGGATACCCAGGTGTATTCCAACACCGGCGGCCAGGCCTGCACCTCCGGCTTCATCGGCCAGGTGGCGGACATGTCGCCGTACGGCAAGAAGGATCACGGCAAGAAGGAGATCCGCAAGGAGATCAGCCTGATCGGCATGGCACACCGCTCCGCCTACGTGATGCAGGGCACCGTGGCCAACCCCACGCATCTGATCGAGAGCTATATCGACGGCCTGAACAGCCGCCGCCCGGCACTGTTCAACGTGTATGCCGTGTGCCCGCCGGAACAGGGCGTGGGCGACGACATGCTGACCCATCAGAGCAAGATGGCGATCGAATCGCGCGCCTATCCGCTGTTCCGCTTCGATCCGGATGCCGGCATCGCGCTGTCCGACTGCGTCAGCCTGGAAGGCAACCCGGCGCTGGACCAAGAGTGGGTCGAATACTCGCTCAGCTATCTGGACGAGCAGGGCGCCGCGCAGAAGATCAAGCTGCCGTTCACCTTCGCCGATTTCGCGCTCACCGAAGGTCGCTTCGCCAAGCAGTTCAAGAAGGCGCCGCCGGAGACCTGGAACGACGACATGGTGTTGCTGGCCGATTTCCTCCAGCTGGATGGCGACGCGCGCGACGGCAAGTACCCGTACATCTGGGCGGTGGACAAGAAGCAGCGCCTGATGCGCGTGCTGGTGTCGCAGGAGATGGTCAACGCCTGCGAAGAGCGCCAGCACTTCTGGCGCCAGCTCAAGGATGTGGCCGCTATCGGCAAGAGCGCCGGCGACGAGGCCGTCATCGCCGACCGCGTGCGGCGTGAACTGATCGCGCAATTGTCGGCCGGCCTGTCCAGTGCGGCGCCGGTCACCAGCAGGGTAGTGGTAGCGACATCCGAGGCGTCGGCCGCGGCCAATGCCGACAATTATGAGCCCGTGTGGATCGACACGCCGGAATGCACTGCGTGCGATGAATGCATGAACATCAACCCCAAGCTGTTTGCCTACAATGAAACGAATAAAGCGATCGTTGTCGACCCGAAAGCGGGCACTTATCTGGAGATCGTCAAAGCGGCGGAAAAGTGCACCGCAGGCGTGATCCATCCGGGTACGCCCTGGAACAAGAACGAACCCAACCTGGACAAGCTGCTCGCCCGGGCAGCCAAGTTCAACTGATCCTGCAAGGAAGACATGGATCGACCGGTTTACAGTGAGACAGGTTCGGAAAAGGGGCTCTCTCTCCTCTCCGCGCCCCCCGCGCATCCCCCCTTGGCGGAAGACGCAACACCTTCCCACGGGCTTGCCTCACTTTTTTCTTCCTGGCGCCGCGGTAGTTTCAAACGCGGTGTCCATCCTGCGCCGCACAAGGGCACGCTGGATCAGCCGATCAAGCGCATGCCCTTTCCGCGCAAGCTGGTGCTGCCGCTGGCGCAGCACATCGGCAAACCCTCTGTCCCGCTGGTCGCCGTGGGCGAGGAGGTGGTGCGTGGCCAGTTGATCGCGCGTGCCGATGGCGCCTTGTCCGCGCCCATCCATGCCCCGGCCGATGGCGTGATCGAAGCCATCACTCCACAACCCAACACACGCGGCCTGTGGACCGATGCCATCGTGCTGCGCGTGTACGAAGCCTCGACGCAGGAAGTGCGCTGGGGCGAGCCGCAGGACATCGAGGCGATGGATCACGCGCAGCTGATCGAAGCCATCCAGCGGATCGGCATGGTGGGGCTGGGCGGCGCCGCCTTCCCCAGCCACGCCAAGCTCAACGTGCCGGCCGACAAGGCGGTGCATACGCTGATCGTCAACGGCTGCGAGTGCGAGCCTTACCTCACCTGCGACTACAAGCTGATGCGCGAATGGCCGCGCGAATTGATCCTGGGTACGCGCATCGCCATGCGCGCCAGCGGTGCCACACGCGCCATCATCGGCGTGGAAGACAACAAGCTGGATGCGCTGGAAGCTTTGCGTCCGCATCTGCCGCCGGATGGCAGCATCACGCTGCAAGCCGTCGCCACCAAATATCCGCAAGGGGCGGAGAAGATGCTGATCAAATCGCTGCTCGGTCTCGATGTGCCGGCCGGCGGTCTGCCCAGTCAGCTCGGCCTGGTGGTGCACAACGTGGGCACGTTGGCCTTGCTCGGCAAGTTGCTGCCGCGCGGGCAGGGGCTGATCGAGCGCGTGGTGACACTGGCCGGCCCCGGCATCAAGAAGCCGGGCGATTACTGGGTGCCCTTCGGCACCACCTTGCGCAGTCTGCTCGACTGGGCGGGCGATCCGGCCTGTCAGGAGCGCGAGGTCATCCTCGGCGGGCCGATGATGGGGCAGGCGGCCAGCACGCTGGACATTCCGGTGAGCAAGGGCACCTCCGGCATCCTGGTGTTCGACAAACGCATGCTGGAACCCATCACCAAACAGAGCTGGGCGTGCATCCATTGTTCCGAGTGCGTGAACGCTTGCCCTATGGGGCTGAATCCCTCACAGCTCGGCATGCTGTCGGCTAAACTGGAGTTCGACGAGATGGCCGAACACTATCACCTCGGCGATTGTTTCGAATGCGGCTGCTGCAGCTACGTGTGCCCGTCGCACATCCCGCTGGTACAACAGTTCCGCGCGGCCAAGGCATTCCTGCGAGAAAGGAAACCGTTGTGAGCATGCAACTGCGCGCCTCGCCGCACCTGCACAGCGGGCGCGACGTCCCCACCATCATGCGTCATGTGGTGTATGCGCTGCTGCCGGTGTGCGCGTTCTCGATCTGGCAATACGGCCTGTCCTCGCTGGCGCTGATCGTCACCGTCACTCTGTCCTGTCTGTTCGCCGAACGTGTCTCCAACAAACTGTCTGGCGCGGTGAACACCCTGTCCGACTGGAGCGCCACCATCACCGGTGTGCTGCTGGCCTTGTCGCTGCCGCCCGCGTTCCCGCTGTGGATGGGCGCGGTGGCCGGCCTCACTGCCGTGTGGCTGGGCAAGTCGCTGTTCGGTGGCTTGGGGCATAACCCGTTCAACCCGGCGCTGGTCGGCCGCGCTTTCGTGCAGGCCGCCTTCCCCACCGCCATCACCACCTGGGCGCCGGCCTTCGCGCCGCAGCGTTTCACCGAATTCATCCCGTCCACGCTGACCTTGCCGCTGATGCAGCCGAACGACATCAGCGCCTGGGTGGCCGCCAACATGGTGGACGGTTTCACCGGCGCCACGCCGCTGGCGCGCTGGAAGTTCGAGCATTTCGTCTATCCGGTGCAGGATATGCTGACTGGCGCCGCCACTGCCTCCACCGGCGAATCGTCGGCCTTGCTGTTGCTGGTGTGCGGCCTGTACCTGATCGCGCGCAAGTTCATGGACTGGCGCATCCCGGTGGCGGTGGTGGGCAGCGCGCTGCTGCTGGCGCTGGCCTTCCGCCTGTTCGGCGGCGAGGAATATCCGCCGGTGCATCTGGTGCTGCTGTCCGGCGGCCTGATGCTGGGTGCACTGTTCATGGCGACCGACATGGCGACCTCGCCGGTCAGCCCGCGCGCGGTGTGGGCCTACGGCGCGGTCATCGGCGTGGTGACCATCCTCATCCGTTATTTCGGCGGCCTCACCGAGGGCGTGATGTACGCCATCCTGTTCGGCAATGCGCTGGCGCCGTTGCTGGATAAATATCTGCAACCCAAGGTGTTCGGCGGGGGCAAGCGATGAGCAGCGGCAGCCCGATGAACCTCACCCCGCCGCCGGTGAACAGCCTGCGTCTGGTGCGCACGCTGATGCTGGTCACTGCGTTGTGCGGCGGACTGATCGTGGCGGTGTGGCAATGGACGCAACCGGCTATCGCCGCCAACAAGAAGGTGGTGCTGGAGCGCAGCGTGCGCGCATTGATCCCGCAAGCCGCCGAGATCGTGGAGTACGATGCGAGCAGCCAAGGCATCGCGCCCGCCAGGGGCGAGCCGGCCGAGGGCGCGATCCGTTTCTACGCCGCTTATGACAAGGACGGCCAGCTCGCTGCCCTCGCCGCCGAAGGTGCTGCGCGCGGTTATGCCGACACGGTGCGTGTGCTGTACGGCTATCGCCCGGATTGCGAATGCATCTTCGGCATCCGTGTCACGCAGATGCGAGAGACGCCGGGCATCGGCGACAAGATCATCACCGATGCGGCGTTCCTGAAGAATTTCGAGCAGCTCGACGTGAGCGTGACGCAGGACATGAAGTCGCTGTACAACGCAGTGAAGACGGTGAAGCATGGCAGCAAGCAGTTCGGCTGGGAGATCGACGCCATCGCCGGCGCGACCATCACCAGCAAGGCGGTGGGGCGCGGTATCAACGACAGCGTGCAGAAACTGCTGCCCTGGCTGAAGCCGCACCTGGCGCAACTGGAACGGAAAGGAGGCACGCAATGAGCGGGCAGCCCTTGCAGGCTGGCAACATGGAACAGTTGCTGGAAGGCATCTGGAAACAGAACCCGGTGTTCGTGATGGCGCTCGGCATGTGTCCCACGCTGGCGGTGACCGTGTCCGCCTTCAATGCGCTGGGCATGGGGGTCGCCACCACGTTCGTGCTGGTGTGTTCCGCCGTGCTGGTGTCGCTACTGCGCCATCACATCCCCAAGGAAGTGCGTATCGCCACCTACATCGTGATCATCGCCACCTTCGTGACGCTGGTCGACTACCTCATCCAGGCGGTGAGTCTGGGGTTGTATGAGGCACTGGGTGCCTTCATCCAGCTGATCGTGGTGAACTGCATCATCCTCGGCCGCGCCGAGGCGCATGCCGCCAAGAATCCGCCGCTGCCGGCCATGCTCAACGCCTTGGGCATGGGCATCGGTTTCACCCTCGGTTTGCTGGCGCTGGGCAGCGTGCGCGAGATCCTCGGCGCGGGCAAGCTGTTCGGCATCGACCTGTTCGGCGCGCAGTTCCAGCCCTGGGTGGTGATGGTATTGCCGCCGGGCGGGTTCTTCGTGCTCGGCCTGTGGCTGCTGTTCTTCGCCTGGCTGGCCAAACGCAAGGAGGTGCATCATGGATGATTCGCTCGGCCAGATCTTCATCATCACCGTGCTCTCCAGCAACTTCGTGCTGGCGATGTTCCTCGGCCTGTGCCCCTTCCTCGGCGTGTCCGGCAAGCTGGAGACCGCCGTGCCGATGGGTATCGCCACCAGTTTCGTGATGCTGGTCGCATCCTTGTGCAGCTATGCCCTGAACGAGCTGCTGACACGTTTCGACCTGGAGTTCCTGCGCCTGATCGCCTACATCGTGGTGATCGCCTCTGCCGTGCAACTGGTAGAGATGTTCATGAAGAAATATTCGCCTGCGCTGTTCCGCGCGCTGGGCATCTACTTGCCGCTGATCACTACCAACTGCGCGGTGCTCGGTGTGGCGCTGTTCCAGACTGCGCGCGGGTATGATCTTGGGCAGTCGCTGGCGTTCAGCCTCGGCGGCGGCATGGGTTTCTCGCTGGCGCTGATCCTGATGGCCGGCGTGCGCGAGCGCCTGAAACTGTCCGACATGCCCGGCGTGATGCAGGGCACGGCGTTGTCACTGATGCTGGCGGGTCTGTTGTCGCTGGCCTTCATGGGCTTCGGCGGCATCGGGGTGTCGCGATGAAATACCTCATCACCCTGCTGCTGATGCCGATGCTGGTATTGCTGTGGGTCGCGGTGCAGCACGCTGCGCGCCGCTTCGCCGCGCGCCATCCGGAATTCGGCCCGGCCCGCGAAGAAGGGGAAGAGGGTTGTGGTGGCTGCGGCGGGGGCGGCCATTGTTCCAATCATTGTGTGAGCAGCGCTCATCATCACTAGCAAGTTCTTAACGAGGGAGAAACAGCATGCAACCGTATGTCATTCCATTCGAATCGCTGGGTATCGCGGACATCCCCGAAGTGGGCGGCAAGAACGCCTCGCTCGGCGAGATGATCTCCAACCTGAGCTCGTCCGGCGTCCAGGTGCCGGGCGGCTTTGCCACCACGGCGCATGCGTATCGTGACTTCCTCGCCAACGACGGTCTGGACAAGCGCATCGAAGAGAAGCTGAAGACGCTGGACATCGAGGATGTCTCCGCACTGGCCGAGGCCGGCCGCACCATCCGCAACTGGATCGTGGAAGCGCCGCTGCCGGCCAAGCTGGAAGCCGAGATCCGCGAGCACTACGCGCGCATGAGCGCAGCGGGCGAGGGCAGCTATGCCGTGCGTTCCTCCGCCACCGCAGAGGACCTGCCGGACGCGTCGTTCGCCGGTCAGCAGGAGACCTTCCTCAACATCCACGGTATCGACAACATCCTGCATGCGATCCGCGAAGTGTTCGCCTCGCTGTACAACGACCGCGCCATCTCCTACCGCGTGCATAAGGGCTTCACCCACGCCGAAGTGGCGTTGTCCGCCGGCGTGCAGCGCATGGTGCGCTCCGACGTGGGCGCCTCCGGCGTGATGTTCACGCTGGATACCGAATCCGGTTTCAAGGACGCGGTGTTCATCACCTCCTCCTACGGCTTGGGCGAGATGGTGGTGCAGGGCGCGGTGAACCCGGACGAGTTCTATGTGCACAAGCCGCAACTGGCGGCCGGCTTCCCGGCAGTGATCCGTCGCGGTCTGGGTTCCAAGCTGCAACGCATGGTGTTTGACGAACAGCGTTCGGCCGGCCGTTCCTGCCGCATCGAGCCGGTGCCTGCTGCCGACCAGTCGAAATTCTCCATCACCGATGAGGATGTGCTGCAACTGGCGCGTTATGCGGTGCTGATCGAGAAGCACTATGGCCGCCCGATGGACATCGAGTGGGGCAAGGACGGCAACGACGGCAAGCTGTACATCCTGCAAGCGCGCCCGGAGACGGTGAAGTCCAACGCCACCCATGGCACCACCGAGAAATACCGCCTCAAGCAACGCGGCGACGTGCTGGCCGAAGGCCGCGCCATCGGTCAGAAGATCGGTGTGGGCCGCGTGCGCATCGTGGCCGGTCCGCAGGAGATGGACAAGGTGCAGGCCGGCGACATCCTGGTCACCGACATGACCGACCCGAACTGGGAGCCGGTGATGAAGAAGGCCGCCGCCATCGTGACCAACCGCGGCGGCCGCACCTGCCACGCGGCCATCATCGCGCGCGAACTGGGCATTCCCGCCATCGTCGGTTGCGGCCATGCCACCACCGAGCTGCAGGACGGCGAGATGGTGACCGTGTCCTGCGCCGAGGGCGATACCGGCTTCGTCTATCACGGCGAACTGCCGTTCGAGGTTGCGGTGCATGACGAGGAAGCACTGCCGCAGATCCCGGTGAAGCTGATGCTCAACGTGGGCAACCCCACGCTGGCTTTCGAGTTCGCGCAACTGCCCTCCGCCGGCATCGGTCTGGCGCGCCTGGAGTTCGTCATCAACAACATGATCGGCGTGCACCCCAAGGCGGTGCTGGAACACCACCGCCTGCCGGGCAAGTTGCACGAGGCGGTGATGAAGCGTGCCGCCGGCTATGCCGATCCCATCGAGTTCTACGTGGAAAAGATCACCGAAGGTGTGGCCACGCTGGCCGCCGCGTTCTGGCCGAAGAAGGTCATCGTGCGCATGTCCGACTTCAAGTCGAACGAGTACCGCAAGCTGCTGGGCGGCGAGATCTATGAGCCGATGGAAGAGAACCCGATGATCGGTTTCCGCGGGGCGGGACGCTATGTGGCCGCCACCTTCAGCGACTGCTTCGAGCTGGAATGCCGCGCCATGAAACGCGTGCGCGAAAAACTGGGCTACACCAACGTGGAGATCATGATCCCCTTCGTGCGCACCGTGCAGGAAGCCAAGGAAGTGGTCGCCACGCTGGCGAAGCACGGCCTCAAGCGCGGCGAGCACGGCCTGCGCCTGATCATGATGTGCGAGATCCCCTCCAACGCGCTGCTGGCGGAAGAGTTCCTCGAACATTTCGATGGCTTCTCCATCGGCTCCAACGACCTGACCCAGCTCACGCTGGGTCTGGACCGCGATTCCAGCCTGGTGGCCGACCGCTTCGACGAGCGCGACGGCGCGGTGAAGGCGCTGCTCAAGATGGCGATCAGCACCTGCAACCGTCTGGACAAGTACGTCGGAATCTGCGGCCAGGGCCCGTCGGACCACTTCGACTTCGCGCAGTGGCTGATGGAACAGGGCATCCAGACCATGTCGCTCAACCCGGACACCCTGCTCGACACTTGGCGCAAGCTGGGCCAGGCCAAGAAGTAAGCATCCACCCGTTCGCCCGTCCCCCCGCTATCTCTCCCTTTCTCCTCGGCGGGGGGCGCCGGGCCCTTGCGGTACGGTTGGAAGTGCATTCAGTCACGCGACTTAATCGTTTGACTTAATCATCTGACTGAAATATCGTGCGCGCCTTCACTGGTCTTTCGGAGTGGGTGTGAGCAAAGCCGCAGATAAACCTTGTTGTCCCCTGTTGGAGATGGCCCAGCGTCTGCTGGGACATGAGCCGAGTTCGCAGGAGGAGACGCGCTGGCGCTTGTTGCAGGCGGCCACCGAAGTGTTCGCCGAGGTCGGTTACCGCGCTGCGACCACGCGCGAGATCGCGCGCCGCGCCGGGGTGAACCTGGCCTCCATCCATTATCACTTCGGCGACAAGGCCACGCTGTACCGCGAGGTGTTCCGGCTACCGTTCCTGAATGATTGCAACACCTTCGCCACGCTGGACATCGCCCAGGTCCCGCTGGATGAAGCTCTGCGTGCGTTCTATCTCTGGATCTTCCCGCCGGCCGCCGAGGAGGATCCCATGATGGGGCACTTCCTGCGCTTGCATGCGCGGGAGGAAGCCGATCCCAGCGGGATACTGGGCGAAGCCCATGTGCAGAATTTCCGACCCAATCACGACCAGTTGCTGCAACTGCTCTGTCGCGAACTGAATTTGTCGGCGCCGGACGATGAAGCGATCCGCCTGGGTTTCTGCCTGGCTGGACTGGGCACGGTGTATCTGCATGGCGGGCGCGCGGTGGCGGAGACCTTCGCGCCGCAACTGATCAGCGGGGTGCCGGCACGCGAGCGGATGGTCGAACGGCTGGTGGGCTATGCACGCATATTGATTGCAGGCGAACGCGCAAGGCGCGAAGACATACAAAAGGAAAACACATGAACAAGCTCTCTATCCTGAAGAACAACCCCTTGCTGATGAAGCTGATGTTGGCTGCCCTGCTGCTTGGCGGTGGCGCAGCCTGGATGAGCGGCAACAGTCAGGCGCAACAGCCTGAAGCGAGCGCCGACGCGCAAGGGCGTCCCGCTCTCACCGTGCGCACCGTCAGCCTGCGCGCGGACCGCTGGTCGGAGGTGTTGTCTGCCAACGGCAGCATCCTGCCCTGGCAGGAAGCCATCATCGGTTCACAGCTGCAGGGGGTGCGCATCGCCGAGGTGAAGGTGAGCATCGGCGACCAAGTGCAGCGCGGCGAAGTATTGGCGACGCTGGACAATGCCATCCGCCGCGAAGGCGACGATGCGCCGCAAGGCAAGATCCTGGCGCCGGATGATGGGGTCATCTCGTCCACCAGCGCCAATGTCGGCTCCATGCCGCAGCCGGGGGTGGAGCTGTTCCGCCTGATCCGCAAGGGACGCCTGGAGTGGCGCGCGGAGCTGACTGCCGACGAACTGATGCGCCTGCGCCGCGGCATGAAGGTGCATGTGGTGCTGGCCGGCGGACGTGTGCTGCATGGCACGGTGCGCGCCATCGCGCCGGCCGTCGATGCGCGCACGCGTTATGGTTATGCGCTGGTCGCACTGGACGACAGTCGTGGCGTAATCGCCGGGGCTTACGCGCGCGGAACCTTCGATGTGAGCGATGCGCGCAAGGTGAGCGTGTTGCCGAGCACGGCGGTGATGCAGCGTGGCGATGTCACCTATGTGCTGGTGGTGGATGCGGCGGGTCGAGTGCATGAGCGCGAGGTGACCACCGGCCAGCGCAAAGGTGCCAAGATCGAGATCGTCAAAGGATTGGCGGGCAACGAGCAGGTAGTAGAGAGCGGCGGGCCGTTCCTCACCGAGGGTGACCTGGTGCAGGTGGTGAAGGAATAAGCATGAACATCTCCGCCTGGTCCATCCGCAACCCCATCCCCGCCGTACTAGCTTTCATCCTGCTGGGCTTCATGGGCATCGCTGCGTTCAAGGCGATGAAGATCCAGCTGTTCCCGGACATCGACCTCCCGATGATCACCGTCACCGCTTCGCTGCCGGGCGCTTCGCCCGACCAGATGGAGGCCGAGGTCGCACGCAAGATCGAGAACGCGCTGGCCAGCGCGCAGGGTTTGAAACACATCTACACCCAGGTCAAGGATGGCAGCGCCATCATCTCCGCCGAATTCCGCCTGGAGCGCGATTCGCGCGAAGCGCTGGAGGATGTGCGCTCGACGGTGTCACGCATCCGCAGCGACCTGCCGCGCGAGATGCTGGACCCGGTAGTGAACAAGGTCGAGTTGAGCGGCAAGCCCTTGCTCACCTACACCATCTCTTCGCCCAACATGAGCGAGGAAGAGCTCTCCTGGTACGTGGAGAACAACATCGCCAAGCTGTTGCTGGGCGTCAAGGGCGTGGGGGCGGTGAACCGGGTCGGCGGTGTCACGCGCCAGGTGCGCGTGGAGCTCGATCCGGTGAGGTTGCTGGCGTTGAATCTGACGGCCGCCGAGGTGTCGCAACGCTTGCGCGAGATCCAGCAGGAAGCCCCGGGTGGGCGCATGGACCTGGGCGGCCAGGAGCAATCGGTGCGTACGTTGGCTACGGTGAAGACCGCCGAGGAGTTGGGGCGGATCGAGATCGGGCTCAAGGATGGTCGGCACATCAAGCTGGAGCAGGTGGCCGATGTCAGCGACACCATCGCCGAACGCCGCTCTGCAGCGTTGCATAACGGCAAGCCGGTGGTCGGCTTCGAAGTGGTGCGCTCGCTCGGTGCCAGCGATGTGGCGGTGGCCGACGGGGTGGCGCAAGCCTTGGCTGGCTTGCAACAAACGCGGCCGGACATCCACACCGAGCTGGTGTTCACCACCGTGGAGACGGTACGCGAAGCCTACGAAGGCTCGATGGAGATGATCTTCGAGGGCGCCGCGCTGGCGGTGATCGTGGTCATCTTCTTCCTGCGTAACGCACGTGCCACCATCGTGGCAGCAACCGCGCTGCCGATGGCCATCATCCCCACTTTCGCCTGCATGTACCTGTTCGGCTTCACCATCAACATGGTCACCTTGCTCGCCCTGTCGCTGGTGGTGGGCGTGCTGGTGGACGATGCGATCGTGGAGATCGAGAACATCATGCGCCATCTGGAGATGGGCAAGACCCCGTATGAGGCGGCGATGGAAGCGGCCGACGAGATCGGCATGGCGGTGATCGCGACCACCTTCACGCTGGTCGCCGTATTCCTGCCGACTGCCTTCATGAGTGGGGTGCCGGGCCGTTTCTTCGTGCAGTTCGGCTGGACGGCGGCGGTGGCGGTGCTGTTCTCGCTGGTGGTGGCGCGCTTGCTGACGCCGATGATCTCCGCCTATTTCTTGCAACCGCGCGCCAAACATGAGACCCCGGGCTGGATCAGGATCTACCTGCGCTGGGCGGAATGGTGCCTGCAGCATCGCAAGACCACCATCATCGCGGCCGTGGTGTTCTTCTTCGGCTCCTTCGCCTTGGCCGGTACCTTGCCCACCGCGTTCCAGCCCAAGGACAACCAGTCGCAGACGCAGGTGTCGCTGACCCTGCCGCCGGGCAGCAAGTTCGAGCAGACCTATGCCCTGGCCGAGCAGGCACGCGAGATCGTCATGCGCAATGCCAATGTAGAGCTGGTGTATACCGCGATCGGCGGCGGTGCGGCGGGTGGCAATGCATTCGAGCCGTCGGGCGCACCGGAAGCGCGCAAGGCAACCTTGTCCATCCAGCTCAAGCCGCGCGACCAGCGTCCACGCAAGCAGTTGATCGAGGACGAGCTGCGCGAGAACCTGCGTGTATTGCCAGGTGTGCGGGTCAAGGTCGGCCTTGGCTCGTCCGCCGACAAACACCAGCTGGTCTTGACCAGCGAGAACAACGAGCTGCTGGCCGAGCATGCGCTGAAGGTGGGGCAGGAGCTGCGCACCATCCCGGGCATCGGCAATGTGGTGTCCAATTCCAGCATCCTGCGCCCGGAGATCGTGGCGCGCCCGGATTTTGCCCGTGCCGCCGACCTTGGGGTGACCACGGCGGCCATCGCCGAGGCTTTGCGCGTGGCGACCAATGGCGATTACGACCAGTCGCTGGCCAAGCTCAATCTGCCTGACCGCCAGCTGCCCATCATCGTCAAGCTGCGCGACGATGCGCGCCAGGACCTGGAACTGCTGAAGCGTCTGGTGGTGCAAGGTGCACATGGCCCGGTGCTGCTGGGCAATGTGGCAGAACTCAGCCTGGAGAGCGGGCCGGCGCAGATCGACCGCTATGACCGCCAGCGCAACATCACCTTCGAGATCGAGCTGGCGGGCCAGCCGCTGGGCAAAGTGCAGGCGGCGGTGGCAGCCTTGCCCTCCATCAAGGACATGCCGGAAGGGGTGCAGATGGCGGCCATCGGCGATGCCGAAGCGATGAACGAATTGTTCGCCAGTTTCGGCCTGGCCATGTTCACCGGGGTGATGTGCATCTACTTCGTGCTGGTGCTGCTGTTCAAGGATTTCATGCAGCCGGCGACCATCTTGTGGGCGCTGATCCTGTCCATTCCGGGGGCGTTCCTGGCCTTGTTCCTGACGCGGACCGCGATCTCCATGCCGTCCATGATCGGCCTCATCATGTTGATGGGTATCGCTACCAAGAACTCCATCTTGCTGGTGGAGTACGCCATCGTGTCACGTCGAGAACGCGGCATGGAGCGGTTGGAAGCCATCCTCGATGCCTGCCGCAAGCGCGCCCGCCCCATCGTGATGACGACCATGGCGATGGGGGCCGGCATGTTGCCGGTGGCGCTCGACCTGGGCGTGGGCGATGGCAGTTTCCGCAGTCCGATGGCCATCGTGGTCATCGGTGGCCTGATCACCTCGACCTTCCTCAGCCTGTTGGTGATCCCGGTGGTGTTCACCTATGTGGATGACGGCATCGTGTGGCTGCGTCGCATGTTCGATAAGGTGCGCCGTGTGGCACCCCGCGCCGCGGGTTGAGGGGAGGGGGGGCAGTTGCTATACTCGCGCGCAAACTTGCCCGTCCGTGGGCACCATAACAGACAAGGAGAGGGGAATGAACCAGGAACAGGCACGCCATTTCATGATCGAGCAGCAGATCCGTCCATGGGACGTGCTAGATACCAAGGTGCTGGAGCTGTTGAAGGTGGTGCGCCGCGAACAGTTCGTCCCCGCCGATCGCAAGGCGCTGGCCTTCGTCGACACCGAGATCCCGTTGGGCCACGGTGCCAGCATGTGGCAACCCAAGCTGGAAGCACGCGTGCTGCAGGCCCTGGAATTGCAGCCGACCGACCAGGTGCTGGAGATCGGTACCGGCAGCGGCCATCTGACCGCCTTGCTGGCACGTCTGGCCGCGCAGGTGACCAGCGTGGAGATCGAGCCGGAGCTGAGCTCGCAGGCTGCGCGCCATCTGGCTACGCACAACATCGACAATGTCATCCTGCAAGTGGGCGATGCCGCTCAGGGCTGGGGCGAGGCGGAATACGACGCCATCGTGCTGACCGCCTCGGTGCCGGTACTGCCGGAAGCCTTCAAGCAGCAGCTGAAGGTGGGCGGTCGTCTGTTCGCCATCATCGGCGATGCGCCGGCCATGCAGGCGCAACTGATCACCCGTACTGCGGCCGATGCGTTTGCGAGCCGCAAGCTGTTCGAGACGGTGGTGACTTCGCTGCGCAATGCGCCGCAGCCCGAACGTTTCGTATTCTGAGATCTTTAGACCTAGTACGCTTGTCAGGATTGCGGCTAGCGTTTAATATTAGCCAATCCTAATATTCTAATGGAGCGCCACATGAAATCATCCGCAACCCTGTTGAGCGTCACGTTGGCCGCTATGCTGGCCGCGCCAGCCCAGGCCGACGATCTGCTCGATATCTACCGTGCTGCGCAATCGCAGGATGCGGTGTTCGCCGCCGCGCGCGCTGCGCAGCAGGCCGGGCAGGAGAAGCTGACCCAAGGGCGCGCGTTGCTGTTGCCAAGTGTCACCTTGAATGCCAACAGCACTTACAACAACACCAATACCCAATACATGGGTACGACCGTGTTCCCTTCCGGCGAGAAGCGCTACAACTCGCATGGCTACGGGGTGACCTTGGTGCAGCCCTTGTTCCGCGAGCAGAACTGGGCGATGTACAACGAATCCGAATTGCAGGTCGCCATCTCCGAAGAGCAGTTCAAGGCTGCGCAGCAGGACATCATCCTGCGTACCGCACAGGCTTATTTCGATGTGCTGATCGCACAGGACACCGTGCAACTGACGGCGGCGCAGAAGGATGCCATCGCCCAGCAACTGGAACAGGCCAAGCGCAACTTCGAGGTCGGTACCGCCACCATCACCGATACCTATGAAGCGCAGGCACGTTACGACCTGATCCTGGCCCAGGAGCTGGCCGCCGCCAACAATCTGGAAGTGAAGCGGCGCGACCTGCAACAACTGATCAATGCGGATGTCCCGGCGCTGAACGTGCTGGGAGATGCCTTCAAGCTGGTTTCGCCGGAACCGGCAGATGCCGAGAAGTGGGTGGAGACGGCACAACATAACAACGTGCAGGTGCGTATGGCTGAAGCCGCCTATCAGTTGGCGGATGAAGAGGTGGCGCGCAACCGTGGCGGCCATCTGCCCACCATCGACCTGGTGGCGAACTATTCCAAGAACACTTCGAACGGCAGCAGCTTCGGTGTCGGCAGCGATGTGCGCAGCACTTCGGTCGGTGTGCAGCTGAACATGCCGTTGTTCCAGGGCGGTGCGACCCAGTCCAAGTGGCGCGAAGCGGATGCCGGCCGTGAAAAAGCGCGCCAGGATCTGGAGAATGCACGCCGCAGCGTAGCCGTGCAGACACGTCAGGCTTATCTCGGTGTGGTGAGCGGGATCGCTCAGGTGCAGGCGTTGGAGCAGGCACTGAAGTCGAGCGAGAGCCTGCTTTCCGCCAGCAAGCTGGGGCAGGAAGTCGGTGTGCGTACCAGTCTGGACGTGCTCAATGCGCAGCAGCAGATGTATGCCACCCGTCGCGACCTGTATCAGGCTAAATACAACTATCTGGTTAGCCAGTTACGTTTGAAGGCCGCCGCAGGCAGCCTGGAGGAAGGTGACCTGACCCAGGTCAACCAGGCATTGCACTGAATCGGTTCAACCGGCGGGTGCGTCGTACAGCTGATGTACGCACTCCGCCAGATCGGCCTGCCAGTCCGGCAGGGTCACGCTGAAAGCCTCGCATAGCTTGTTCGTGGCCAGCACCGAATTGCTCGGGCGTGCGGCCGGCAGCGGATATTCCTGTGTCGGTATGCCATGAACGGAAAGCGTTTTGTCGCGCAGATTCGGATCGTACTGGCGTGCCAAACGGATGATCTCCTGCGCATAGTCATACCAAGAGATGCGCCCGCGCGCAGTCAGGTGGTACAGCCCCAATCGGCTGTGATCGAAATCGGGCTGCAGTGCTTGGCGCAGGATGTCGTGGGTGGTCTGCGCGATCAGGCGAGCCCAGGTCGGGGCGCCGAACTGGTCATTCACGATGCGCAAGCTGTCGCGTTCGCGCGCAAGGCGCAACACGGTCTTCATGAAATTGCCGCCGTGCAGGCCATACACCCAGCTGGTGCGCAAGATCAGATGACGGCCGCCAGCAGCCTGTACGGCGCGCTCACCTTCCAGTTTGCTTTTGCCATAGATACTTTGTGGATTCGGCGTGTCAGTCTCGCTATAAGGGGCTGTCTTGCGGCCATCGAACACATAGTCGGTGGAATAGTGCACCAGCAGTGCATCCAACTCTTGCGCGGCAAGCGCAAGCGCGCCAGGAGCATAGGCATTCACTGCATACGCGGTTTCAGCATCGGTCTCTGCCTTGTCGACGGCAGTATAAGCAGCAGGGTTGACTATGATATCCGGGCGATGACGGGCAACAGTGGCGCGGATCGCCTCCACGTCAGACAGGTCAAGCTGTTCGCGAGTAAACGCGATCACGTGACCTAACGGGGCCAGTGTGCGTTGGAGTTCCCAGCCGACCTGGCCGTTGGCGCCAGTGAGGAGCAGTATGGTCATGCGTAGAGTTCGGCTTCAGCGAGCAGCTTGCCTTGGGCATCCTTGGCGGAGAGCAAAGGCGGGGTGGAGAGCGGCCACTCTATACCCAAGGCCGGGTCGTTCCATCGGATGCAGCGTTCGTGCTCGGGTGCCCAGTAATCGGTGGTCTTGTACAAGAATTCCGCATATTCGGAGACGACCAGGAAGCCGTGCGCGAAGCCGGCCGGTATCCACAACATGCGCTTGTTCTCGGCACTCAGGTTGACGCAGACCGAACGACCGAAGGTAGGTGAGGAGCGGCGGATATCGACTGCGACGTCGAACACCTCGCCGGCGATCACGCGCACCAGCTTTCCTTGTGGCTGCGCAATCTGGTAATGCAGACCACGCAACACGCCTTTGGCCGAACGCGAGTGATTGTCCTGTACGAAATCGATATCGTGCCCGGTCAGTGCGGCGAATTGGCGTCGATTGAAACTTTCATAGAAGAATCCACGGTCATCGCCGAATACTTTCGGCTCGATGATAATGACATCCGGGATCGCAGAGGGAATCGCCTGCATGATCAGAATTTCTCTTTCAGGATGGTCAGCAGATATTGACCGTAACCGTTTTTAGCCAACGGTGCAGCCAAGGCTTCGAGCTGCTGGTGCGAGATATAGCCGCGGCGATAAGCGATCTCTTCCGGGCAGGCGATCTTTAGGCCTTGGCGTTTTTCCAGCGTCTGAATGAACAGTGAGGCTTCCATCAGCGAATCATGGGTGCCGGTATCCAGCCAGGCACTGCCGCGCCCCATCACTTGTACGTCGAGCTTGCCGCGTTCCAGATAGATCTGGTTCACGGTGGTGATCTCCAGTTCTCCGCGCGCAGAAGGCTTGATCGACTTGGCGATTTCGACGACTTCGTTATCGTAGAAATACAGGCCGGTCACCGCATAATTGGATTTCGGTTGCAGCGGTTTCTCCTCGATACTCAGCGCGTGCCCCTGGGCATCGAAATCCACCACGCCGTAGCGCTCGGGATCGGTCACGCGGTATGCAAAGACGGTGCCGCCATCGTCGCGCGCCGCCGCCGCAGAGAGCTGCTCTTCAAGGCCGTGACCATAGAAGATGTTGTCGCCGAGTACCAGTGCGCAGGTATCGCCACCGATGAACGATTCGCCGATGATGAACGCTTGGGCGAGGCCATCCGGCGAAGGTTGTACCGCATAGCTGAGGTTCAAACCCCAACGCGCGCCATCGCCGAGCAACTGTTCGAAGCGCGGTGTGTCCTGCGGTGTCGAAATGATGAGGATGTCGCGGATGCCGGCCAGCATCAGGGTGCTGAGCGGATAGTAGATCATCGGCTTGTCGTAGATCGGCAGCAGTTGCTTGGAAACCGGTAAGGTGACCGGATACAAACGCGTGCCGGAACCGCCGGCGAGGATGATGCCCTTCATCAGATGCTCCTGTTCGTGTAGTTCTGGGCGACCCAATTCTGGTATTCGCCGCTGGTGACACCCTGTACCCAGTCGTCGTTGGACAAGTACCATTCCACGGTTTTGCGCAGGCCGGTCTCGAAAGTCTCTTGCGGCTTCCAGCCCAGCTCGCGTTCGATCTTGCTGGCGTCGATGGCGTAGCGCTTGTCGTGGCCTGGTCGATCCGGCACATAGGTCTTGAGGCGTGCATGCGGGGCGCCTTGGGGGCGCAGTTCATCGAGGATGGAGCAGATCGCATCCACCACTTCGAGGTTGGTCTTCTCGTTCCAGCCGCCGATGTTGTAAGTCTCGCCCAATCGGCCACGTTCCAGTACGGTGCGCAGAGCACGCGCATGGTCGTCCACATAGAGCCAGTCGCGGATGTTGTCGCCTTTGCCATAGATGGGCAGCGGTTTGCCGTTGCAGGCATTGAGGATCATCAAGGGGATCAGCTTCTCGGGGAAGTGATAGGGGCCGTAGTTGTTCGAGCAGTTGGTGGTCACCACCGGCAGGCCGTAGGTGTGATGCCAGGCGCGTACCAGATGGTCGCTCGATGCCTTGCTCGCGGAATAGGGCGAGTTCGGCTCATAGGCGGTTGCCTCAGTGAAGAAGCCGTCATCACCCAGGCTGCCATACACTTCGTCGGTCGAGATGTGGTGGAAGCGGAAGCCGGCCTTCTTGTCGCCTTCTAGCCCGTTCCAGTACTGGCGCGCCGCTTCCAGCAGGGTATAGGTGCCGACGATGTTGGTCTGGATGAACGCCGCCGGGCCGCTGATCGAGCGATCCACATGCGACTCCGCCGCCAGGTGCATCACCGCATCCGGCTGATGCTCGCGGAACACGCGCGCCACTTCAGCGGCATCGCAGATGTCGACCTTTTCGAACGCATAGCGCGGTGAGTCGGCAACAGAAGCCAGCGATTGCAGGTTGCCGGCATAGGTCAATTTGTCGACATTGACCACGCTGTGGTCGGAATCGAGAATGAACTGGCGGACCACGGCAGAACCGATGAAGCCGGCACCGCCGGTGATGAGGATTGTCTTCATGATGTGGAGATTCTACCGTAATCTTCGAACCGGAATGCTGGACGGGCTCTCTATGAGATAGAATCTTTCGCACAGGGTGATAGCGGCCAAGAATCCTCGAATAGGCAACGACTAACAAGCATGAACAAATCCAACCTGGGCTCGCTCGAATCCCAATCGATGGAGATTATCCGTGAGGCGGTCGCCACCTCGAGCAATCCGGTGATGATGTACTCAATCGGTAAGGATTCCTCGGTCATGCTTCATCTCGCGCGCAAAGCCTTCTGGCCGGCTTCACCGCCGTTCCCGTTGCTGCATGTTGATACCACCTGGAAGTTTCGCGAGATGATCGCTTTCCGGGATCGCATGGCGAAAGAGTCCGGTATGGAATTGCGCGTGCACGTAAATGAAGTTGCCAAGGCGGAAGGTATTTCTCCTTTCGCGCATGGATCGGAGCGCTATACCGACCGTATGAAGACCGAGGCGTTAAGGCAGGCATTGGATGCGGGTGGTTATGACTTGATTTTCGGCGGCGCGCGGCGTGATGAAGAGAAATCGAGAGCCAAGGAGCGCGTGTTCTCTTTCCGTGCACCGGGTCACCGTTGGGATCCCAAAGCGCAGCGCCCGGAGTTGTGGAACCTGTATAACACTCGCATTAATCCCGGGGAGTCCATCCGGGTGTTCCCGCTCTCAAACTGGTCCGAGGTGGATATCTGGCAGTACATCGCGGCAGAGAACATCTCCATCGTTCCCTTATATTTCGCCAAAGAGCGCCCCGTGGTCAAACGCGGCGAACAGTGGCTGATGGTTGATGATGATCGTTTTCAGCTCAATCCCGGGGAATCACCAGAAATGCGCCGAGTGCGTTTCCGGACGCTAGGTTGTTACCCGCTGACAGCGGCAATCGAGAGTGATGCCGACACGCTGGATAAAATCATTGACGAGACGTTGACGGCACATGCTTCAGAGCGCCAAGGGCGTTTGATCGATAATGATGGTGCGAGCTCAATGGAGCGCAAGAAGCAGGAAGGGTATTTCTGATGCTGGATACATTGCGCTTTATCACTTGTGGCAGCGTGGATGATGGGAAATCGACCCTGATTGGTCGTCTGCTGTTTGAGTCCAAACAGATCTTTGATGACCATATGAACGAGTTGGAGCGCGTCTCAAGAAAATACGGTACGCAAGGCGATGCGCTCGATTTAGCACTGCTGGTAGATGGTTTGCAGGCGGAGCGTGAGCAGGGTATTACCATCGATGTGGCAATCGATTCTTTTCGACCGAGAACCGCAAGTTCATCGTGGCAGATACCCCGGGGCATGAGCAATACACGCGCAACATGGCTACCGGAGCATCGACGGCCGAGTTGGCGGTACTACTGGTAGATGCGCGCAAGGGGCTGCTGACGCAGGCCAAACGTCATAGCCGTATCGTTTCCTTGCTGGGTGTGCGCCATGTGGTACTGGCCGTGAATAAGATGGACATGATAGGTTGGGAACAGGCTGCCTTCGACAAGATCGTGGCGGACTTTCAGACGCTGGTGACCGATTTCGGATTTGCTTCCATTCAGGCCATTCCGATGTCGGCGCTGACCGGTGAGAATGTGGCGCGTGCGCGCGAACGGGATTGGTATCAGGGCCCGACGTTGCTTGGCTATCTGGAAGGCATCGACGTTACGCCAGAAGCCGAAGCGCGACCATTTCGCATGCCGGTACAGTATGTGAATCGTCCAAATTCAGAGTTTCGCGGTTACTGTGGAACCGTTGCTTCTGGTAGCGTCATGCCAGGAATGCCAGTACGTGTCGTACCGGGTGGCGCAGAAGCCCAAGTGAAATCGATTGTTGTATGGCAAGGGGAGCGCGAGTTCGCAGATGCAGGCGATGCCATCACGCTGACGCTGGATCGCGAACTGGATGTAAGCCGCGGCCAAGTACTGAGCAGCGTGGAAGATGCAATCGAGATCAGCGACCAATTCGAAGCTAGTGTGTTGTGTCTGTCCGAACGTCA
>JBFMFN010000006.1:53374-156906 GCA_040754175.1 Pseudomonadota bacterium
ATGCCATCACGCTGACGCTGGATCGCGAACTGGATGTAAGCCGCGGCCAAGTACTGAGCAGCGTGGAAGATGCAATCGAGATCAGCGACCAATTCGAAGCTAGTGTGTTGTGTCTGTCCGAACGTCATTTGGTCGCGGGACGTTCTTATCTGATCAAGCTGCATAACGATCAGGTCGGCGTCAGTATTACCAACATCAAATACAAACTGGATATCAATTACGGCGCCAAGCTATCTGCCAATGCGCTGGAGTTGAACGATATCGGTGAAGTCACGCTGTACACCAGCCATCCGGTAGCGTTCGAACCTTACAAGCAAAACCGCTTGCTAGGGGCTTTCATCCTGATCGACCGCATGACGAACGAGACGGTCGGCGCTGGCATGATCCATTTCGCCTTGCGGCGTGCTTCCAACATCCATTGGCAGGCGCTGGATGTGAACAAGCAGGTGCGTGCTGCGGCCAAGATGCAGACGCCGGTCTGCCTGTGGTTCACCGGATTGTCCGGCTCTGGCAAATCGACGATCGCTAACCTGTTGGAGAAGCGATTGCATGCGGCAGGCAGGCATACCTATCTTCTGGACGGCGATAATGTGCGCCATGGTTTGAATCGCGATCTGGGCTTCACGGAAGAGGACCGCGTGGAGAACATCCGACGGGTGGCTGAGGTGGCCAAGCTGATGGTGGATGCAGGTCTGATCGTCATCGTTTCCTTCATCAGCCCGTTCCGTGCGGAGCGTGACTTTGCCCGTTCTCTGTTCGTGCCGGGTGAGTTCCATGAGGTGTTCGTGGATACGCCGATCGACGAATGTGAGCGACGCGATGTGAAGGGACTCTATGCCAAGGCCCGCCGCGGCCAGTTGGTGCATTTCACTGGGGTGGATAGCCCTTATGAAATTCCAGTGAAGCCAGAGGTAAGGCTTGATACGGTAAAAAAGTCTCCCGAGCAGTGCGTGGAGCAAGTGTTGGCGTGTCTCGACAAGGATAGTGAAGCCATCACGAGCAAACGATAAAGATCCTGTCCGGTTTGGCGAAATCCCGCTATTTTAGAAGCGCCCATGGAAATTGATCTTCAGAGCCTGGTCAAGGTAGAGCGGATCGCACGTGCAGCGGGGCGCGCGATCATGAAAATTTATGCGCGCACCGGTCTTGACGTGCGATTTAAAGACGACCGCAGTCCGTTGACCGCGGCGGATGGCGTTGCGCATGATTTGATAGTCAGCGAACTGGCCGGCTTAAGCCCGGAAATTCCGTGCCTGTCGGAAGAAGATGTGCCGGCATTTCGCGGAGTCAATGCGGAAGGTAGATATTGGCTGATTGATCCGTTAGACGGCACCAAGGAGTTCATCAAGCGCAACGGTGAGTTCACGGTCAATATTGCGCTGATAGCACATGGGGAGCCGGTTCTGGGTGTGGTATATGCGCCCGTGCTGGGGGCGATGTATGCGGCAGCAAAAGGATCGGGATCCTTCAAGCTGGATGCGACGGGAAGAGTGCCGATCCGTGTGGCGACACACCGGCCGGGCATGCCGTGGCGCGTGGTCGGCAGCCGTTCACATGCAGGTGATTCGCTGGAAGTCCTGTTGCAGCGTCTCGGTGCTCATGAGTTGGTCTGTATGGGAAGCTCGTTGAAACTTTGTCTGGTCGCCGAAGGCAGGGCGGATGTCTATCCGCGTCTGGGGCAGACTTCACTGTGGGATACGGCTGCTGCGCAATGCATCCTGGAACAGGCCGGCGGCAAGGTGGTGCAATTGTCCGGCGTGCCGTTGACTTACGGAGATGCATCCGCCCTGTTGAATCCCTTCTTCATCGCGCATGGCACGAGCGGCATGGATTGGCCAAAGCTCTTTGCTGACATCTTGCCGTCAGACCAACATTGAGCATTAGCTTCCCGACGCTTGCAGATGCGTGGCGATCAGCTTGACCGCACGCATGGTTGCCCCCCTGTTCGCATTGACGAAGCGCTGTGCATTGCTGCACATCGTCATGCGATGCTCGTCTTCCTGCAGCAAAGTCCGTAGCTGTAGCACCAGCTCGTTTGCATCTTTTACCCGCAGCGCGGCACCCGCTTCGATCGCTAATGCTGTGGCCTGACTGAAATTGAAGGTATGCGGTCCGATCAGCACCGGTTTGCCGCAGGCGGCGGCCTCGATCAGGTTCTGCCCACCCAGCGGCAGCAGGCTGCCACCGATGAAGGCGATATCGCAGGCAGCATAGTAAGCGAACATCTCGCCCATGCTGTCGCCCAGCACGACCTGGGTGTCGGGGGCGATCGCTTCGTCATGGCTGCGGCGTTGCATGCGCAAGCCATGCGCCACGATCAGCCGTGCGACGTCTTCGAAGCGCTGCGGGTGGCGCGGCACGATAATGGTCAGCAGATTCGGGATGTCGGCGTGTTGCAGGGCGTCTAGCAGTAAGGCTTCTTCTCCCTCGCGCGTACTGGCGGCGAGGAACACCGGACGGTGTTCGCCGAAGCGTGCCCGCAACTGTTGGCCCAGTGCCAATTGGGCGGGCGGTGGTTCGATGTCGTATTTCAGGTTGCCCATCACCACGATATCCCGCTTGCACAGCCTATGCAGGCGGGCGGCATCCGCAACGGTCTGCGCGGCGATGAGGCGCAAGGCGTTCAACCCTTCATGGGTCAAGCGCGGGAAGCGCGCATAGCGGCGGGCGGAGCGTTCGGACAGGCGTGCGTTGAGTAACAGCAACGGGACATCGGTGTGTGCGCAAGCATGCACCAGATTGAACCAGACCTCGGTCTCCAGCAGCACGCCGATCTGCGGCCGGAAATGCTTGAGGAAGTGGCGTACCGCGAACGGGTAGTCATAGGGCAGATACACGCGCAACACGTCGTCACCATAAAGCTGCTCACTGGCGGCGCGGCCGGTAGGCGTGGTGTGGGTGAGCAGGATCTGGTGTTGCGGGTAACGCACACGCAGTTCGCGCACCAAGGTTGCGGCGGCGCGTGTTTCTCCCACCGAGACAGTATGCAGCCAGATCACCGGTTTTTCGCTATGGACCGCATAGCGCCCGAAACGCTCGTCGATATGTTGCAGATATTCCGGTTGTTTGCGCGCACGCCACAGCAGATGTAGCAGAGCGTAGGGCAACAACAGCCACAGGCTGAGGGTGTACCAGAAGCGCGGACTAGACATGTAACCCCATGTTGGCCAGGTTCTCCAAGACGGAGGTCACGGCGGGTTGCTGCATCTTGCCGCCGAGGTTGATTGCGCGTGCGCCCGCATGCAGGCCGGTCAGGCCGGGGTCGGTGGCGGTGTAGAGGCCGATCGTCGGTACATCCAGCGCGGCGGCAAGATGGCTGAGCCCGGTATCTACGCCTACTACGGCTTGCGCCCGCCCGAGCAGGGTCGCGGCTTCGGGTAGGTTCAAGCGGGGCGCCATCAGTGCGTCGGGGATCAGCGCGCACAGACGTGCGGCGCGGGTCTGCTCGGCGGGAGTGCCCCACGTTAGCACGGCGCGCAAGCCGCGTTCATGTAGGGTGCGGCCCAATGCGATCCAGTTGTCCTCCAGCCAGAGTTTGTTGTCGCGACTGGTGGCATGCAGGAACACGACATACGGCGCAGCACCTAGCCAAGCCAACTCAAGGTTGGGGATGGTCAAGCCATACACCGGCGGCCCAGCTACTTCATAGCCGAGCGCCGCGGCGGCCAGCAGACGATTGCGTTCCACCGCATGCAGCCGGCGTGGGACGGCGAATTTGCGTTGGTAGAACAGGCTGGCGAGCGGCTCGCGCGCACTGCCCCAGTCATAGCCGCAGCGCACACCTTGTGCACAGCGGGCGATCAAGGCGCTCTTCAGCAGTCCCTGGGTGTCGATCACCAAGTCATATGGATGTGCGTGCAAGGCATGACAGGCTTGGCGCATCTCGTGGCGAGCAGCCAGCCAGCCGCGGCGCCAGCGGCGGATGGCCACCGGTACAACTTGATGTATGCCGGGATGCAGGGCGGGCAGCGCAGCAAAGCTCTCTTCCACGGCCCAGTCGATACGGGCCTCCGGGAAGTGACTCAGGATATCCGTCACGGCCGGTAGGTTATGCAGCACATCGCCCATGGAAGAGGTCTTGACGAGCAGCAGGTCGGGTGCGTGCATGGCGAAAGCGGTGAAGAAACTGGGCTGCAATGATACACGAGCTGCCGATGTGGCTTGACAGCGCCGGGGTGGGCTCGTCTAATGCGTGCGTTCAACGATTGAACGCACGCACATGCTGGACGAAAACACCCATTACACCTTGCAAGTTACTGGAAGACAACCCCGGCATGTCGCAGCGCGACTTGGCGAAGAAATTGGGCATCAGCTTGGGCAAGGTCAATTTCTGCCTCAAGGCGCTGGTCGAAAAAGGCAGCGTCAAAATCGACAACTTCCGCAAAAGTGACAACAAACTGGGCTATGCCTATCTGTTGACGCCGCACGGCATCGAGCAGAAGGCACGCATGACGGTCGAATTCCTGCAGATGAAGGTGCGGGAATACGAGCGCCTGAAGGTGGAGATCGACGAGTTGAGGAATTCGGTGCTACAGAATCAGAAATCTCGTACTAACGACCGCCGCAGGCGCTGACAGGGATATATAGGCCAATAATGCCCGGAAAAAGGCAATGAATACATTTAAAATGCGCGCCATTTTGCGGTTCACCAGTATGTGACGATTCGTCAATCATGAAAAAACTCATTCCTACAATCCTTTGCGGGGGGGCAGGCTCCCGTCTGTGGCCGGTCTCGCGGGAGCAGCACCCCAAGCCGTTCATTCGACTGGGGGATGGACAGAGCTTGTTGCAAAAAGCTTGGCTGCGCGGAGTGAGGCTGCCGGATGTGGGGGAGGTGTGTACGGTCAGCAACCGGGAGCTTCTCTTCAAGACGGCCGATGACTATCAGGAGGTGGCCGCTCTGGTCGATAAGGTGATCTTCAATCGCTACATTCTTGAACCTTTTGGTCGTAATACTGCGCCGGCTATTGCTGCGGCTACGCTACAGGTGGCAGCCGCACATGGCGAGGACGCATGTTTGCTGGTACTGGCAGCAGATCATCTCATCGCAGATCAGGGCGCTTTCGCCTCGGCAGTCGAAACGGCGGTGGGGCTCGCTCGACAAGGTAAGCTGGTAACGTTCGGCATCCGTCCAGATCGCCCCGAGACCGGCTATGGCTATATCGAAGCCGATGGCAATGCAGTGAAGCGCTTCGTGGAAAAGCCGGACCTTGAGACCGCCAAGGATTATGTTTCTTCCGGTCGCTTCTTGTGGAACTCCGGCATGTTCTGCTTCCAGGCAGGGAGCATGTTGCAAGAGATGCGTCAGCATTGTCCGGAGATCCTGGCGGCAACGGAGGCGAGCCTAAAGGCATCGCGCAAGGCGGACGGAGAGATGGCCTGCCAAGTCGAGCTGGATGGCAAGACCTTCGAGAAAGTCCCCGATGATTCCATTGACTACGCCGTTATGGAAAAGTCGAAGAATATCGCGGTGGTACCGTGCGATATCGGCTGGAGCGACATCGGTTCCTGGTCGGCGCTGGCCGAGTTGACGGAACTCGATACAGAAGGGAATCGCATTCAGGGAGAGGCGATCCTGCATGACGTACGCAACTGCTATATCCAGAGTGGGGGGCGGGTGATCGGTGCGGTCGGGGTCGAGGATCTGGTGATCGTGGATACGCCCGATGCCTTGCTGGTCGCACACCGTGAACATGCGCAGGACGTCAAGCGTATATATTCCCGCCTCAAAGCCATGGATCACGAAGCACATCGCCTGCATTCCATGGTGCATCGTCCTTGGGGTACCTACACCGTGCTGGAAGAAGGCACGCATTTCAAGATCAAACGCATCGAGGTCAAGCCGGGCGCCAGCCTGAGCCTGCAGATGCATCATCATCGCAGCGAACACTGGATCGTGGTGAACGGTATGGCGCGCGTGGTGAACGGCGAGCAGGAAATTTACGTGCAGACTAACGAATCGACCTATATCCCGGCAGGCCATCGGCATCGGCTGTCCAATCCGGGATTGCTCCCTCTGGTGATGATCGAGGTGCAGAGCGGCGAGTATCTCGGTGAAGACGATATCGTCCGCTTTGAGGATCAATACGGAAGAACAGAACAATGACATTGACCTGCTTCAAGGCGTATGACATTCGCGGCAAGTTGGGCGAAGAACTTAACGACGACATCGCCTATCGCATCGGTCTGGCCTATGCACAGCACCTGAAAGCGAAACGAGTCGTGGTCGGTGGAGATGTGCGCCCCACCAGTGCCACGCTCAAGCAGGCTTTGGCCAAAGGCTTGATGGACGGTGGCGCCGATGTCATCGACATCGGCATGACCGGAACCGAAGAGATCTACTTCGCCGCCTTCCATCTGGATGTGGACGGTGGCATCGAGGTGACGGCTAGCCACAATCCCATGGATTACAACGGCATGAAGCTGGTGGCGCGCGGGGCGGTGCCGATCAGCGGCGACACCGGCCTCAAGGACATCCAGGCCTTGGCCGAGGTGAACCAGTTCGCTCCTGCGGGCAAGCGTGGCGCTCTGACGTCAACGTCCATCCTTGATGCTTTCGTTGCGCACCTGCTTACCTATATCGAGTCCTCTGTCATCAAACCGCTCAAGCTGGTGGTCAATTCCGGCAACGGAGCCGCAGGGCATGTGATCGACGGTATCGAAGCGCAATTCAAGCGCTTGAGTATCCCCGTGAGTTTCATCAAGGTGCATCACGTGGCTGATGGCAGCTTCCCCAACGGCATCCCCAACCCGCTGTTGCCGGAGAATCGTGCCGCAACCAGCGATGCAGTGCGTGCGCATGGTGCCGACATGGGCATCGCTTGGGATGGTGATTTCGATCGCTGCTTCCTGTTCGACGAACACGGAGAGTTCATCGAGGGCTACTACATCGTCGGTCTGCTGGCAGAAGCGTTTCTGGCCAAACACCCCGGCGAAAAGATCATTCACGATCCGCGCCTCACCTGGAATACCATCGAAGTGGTGAAGCGCGCAAAGGGCATCCCCGTGCAATCCAAGACCGGCCATGCCTTCATCAAGGAACGCATGCGCGCAGAGAACGCGATCTACGGTGGCGAGATGAGCGCGCACCATTATTTCCGCGACTTTGCCTACTGCGATAGCGGCATGATCCCTTGGCTGCTGGTGGTCGAACTGATCTCGCGCAGTGGCAAGAGCCTGTCGAAGCTGGTTGGCGAGCGCATCGCCGCTTACCCTTGCAGCGGCGAGATCAACTACCGCGTTGCCGATGTGAAGCAGACCATCGAACGTGTGTTGCAGCACTACATACCGCAAGGCCCGGTGGTCGATCGTACCGACGGCGTGAGCGTGGAATTTCCGGACTGGCGCTTCAATCTGCGCGGCTCGAATACCGAGCCGCTGCTAAGGCTCAATGTCGAGGCGCGAGCTGATGAAAAGCTGATGAAGGAACGGACGGCGGAGATCGCCAGGCTGCTCGCTTAAGCGCGAAGTGCGTTGGATGCAAGATTTGTAAATGTCATTGAACTGATTGGGAGAACATCGTGAGTAAAAGAAAAGTCGCATTGATCACTGGCGTCACCGGACAAGATGGCGCTTACTTGGCGGAACTGTTGCTGAGCAAGGGCTATGAAGTTCACGGCATCAAGCGCCGCAGCTCGCTGTTCAACACTGCGCGTATCGATCACCTGTTCCACGATGTGCACGAGAAAGGCCAGCCATTTTTCCTGCATCACGGCGACATGACCGACTCTTCCAGCCTCACGCACATCATTCAAAAAGTGCAGCCGGACGAGATCTACAATCTCGCCGCGCAAAGCCACGTGGCTGTCTCGTTTGAAGAACCGGAATACACCGCCAACTCCGATGCGCTGGGCGCACTGCGCATCCTCGAAGCGATCCGCATCCTTGGCCTGACCAAGAAGACCCGCTTCTACCAAGCCTCCACCTCCGAGCTGTACGGTCTGGTGCAAGAGATCCCGCAGAAGGAGACCACACCGTTCTATCCGCGCAGCCCCTATGCAGTGGCCAAGCTTTATGCCTACTGGATCACGGTCAACTACCGCGAGGCCTATGGCATCTACGCCTGCAACGGCATCCTGTTCAATCACGAATCGCCTATCCGCGGCGAGACTTTCGTCACGCGCAAGATCACCCGTGCACTGGCCCGCATCAAGCTCGGTCTGCAGGAATGCCTCTATCTTGGCAATATGGATGCCAAGCGTGACTGGGGCCATGCAAAAGACTATGTCGAGATGCAGTGGCTGATGCTGCAACAGGAAAAGCCGGAAGACTTCGTTATCGCCACCGGCGTGCAATACAGCGTGCGCGACTTCGTGAATGCGGCGGCGAAAGAGCTGGGCATGAGCATCACCTGGAAGGGTGAGGGCGTGGATGAAAAGGGCTACGACGCTTCCGGCAAATGCATCGTTGCGGTCGATCCGCGTTACTTCCGTCCCACCGAAGTCGAGACACTGCTGGGCGACCCCAGCAAGGCCAAGAACAAGCTGGGTTGGACGCCGAAGATCAGCTTCGATCAACTGGTCAGCGAGATGGTGCGCGAAGACCTGAAGTCCGCCGAGCGCGACGAGTTGGTGAAAAAACACGGCTATGCCGCATTCATTCCGCACGAATAAGCATGGGCAAACTTCGTATCCTGCTGACAGGCGGCGGTGGCATGGTCGGATGTAACCTGCTCGAACATCCGGCCATCGGCGAATTCGAGATGCTGGCACCGCGCAGCGGCGAGCTGGACCTGCGCGACTTCAAGGCCGTGCAAGATTATTTGGCCCTGCATCGCCCGGACATGGTCATCCACTCCGCAGGCAAGGTCGGCGGCATCCAGGCCAATATGCGCGAGCCGGTCGGCTTCCTGCTCGAGAATCTCGACATGGGGCGCAACATCGTTTGGGCAGCGCGGCAAGCGGGCATCAAGCGGCTGCTCAATCTGGGCAGCTCCTGCATGTATCCGCGCAACCATAACGAGCCGCTGAAGGAAGAGCTGGTGCTCAAGGGAGAGCTGGAGCCCACCAATGAAGGCTATGCCCTTGCCAAAGTGGTGACGGCGCGTCTGTGCGAATACATCACGCGCGAAGATGCCAGCTTCCAGTACAAGACGCTCATCCCCTGCAATCTGTATGGTCGCCACGACAAGTTCGATCCGGCGCATTCACACCTGATCCCGGCGATCATCCACAAAGTCCACCAAGCCAAACAAAATGGTGAGCAAGCCGTCGAAATATGGGGTGACGGGAGCGCGCGCCGTGAATTCATGTATGCAGGAGACTTGGCCGATGCGCTGGTGCAGGCAGTGAAGAAATTCGATAGCTTGCCGGCCATGATGAACATCGGCTTGGGGCATGACTACACCATCAACGAATATTACCAGGCGGTTGCCAATGTGATGGGCTATAGGGGAAGCTTCGTCCACGACTTGAGCAAACCCGTCGGCATGGCGCGCAAGCTGGTCAGCGTGGAGCGCCAGCGGGCGTGGGGCTGGAAGGCTGAGAGCGATTTGAATACAGGCATAGCAAAGGCGTATCAATTTTATTTGGGGGAGTATCTGCAATGAGTTTCAAATTTCCATTGGCGACCGCATCTTGGGGACAAGAAGAACTGGACGCAATGCAGCGCGTCATCGCATCCGGCATGTTTACCATGGGCGCGAATGTGCAGGCTTTCGAGCGCGACTTTGCCCAGTATGTCGGCAGCAAACATTGCGTGATGGTGAACTCGGGTTCTTCATCCAATCTGCTGATGGTGGCGGCGCTGTTCTACACTAAGAACTCCCAGCTGAAGCTTAAGCGCGGCGATGAGGTCATTGTTCCGGCTGTGTCGTGGAGCACGACTTATTATCCGCTGTATCAATACGGGCTGAAGATCAAGTTCGTCGATATCGACCTGAACACGCTGAACTACGACCTTGAGCAACTGGAAAAGGCCGTTACCGACAAGACTCGCATGATCATGGCAGTGAACCTGCTGGGCAATCCCAATGATTTTGACCGCATCAACCAGATCATTTCTGGCCGCGGCATCGTGCTGATGGAAGACAATTGTGAATCGATGGGCGCTAGATTCAACGGCAAGCATGCGGGCACGTTCGGCGTGATGGGCAGCTATAGCTCATTCTTCAGTCACCACATCTCAACGATGGAAGGCGGCCTGATCGTTACCGATGATGAAGAGCTATATCAGATTTTGCTATCTCTCCGTGCACACGGCTGGACGCGCAATCTGCCCAAGAAAAACCTGGTGTGCAGCGATAAAAGCGACGATCCTTTCGAGGAATCTTTCCGTTTTGTGTTGCCCGGCTTTAACGTTCGTCCGCTGGAGATAGAGGGGGCCTTGGGCGTAGAGCAGGTGAAGCGTTTGCCGCAGATAGTGGAAGAGCGCCGTAAGAACGGCAAGCTTTTGCAGCAGACCTTGGGTAATCACCCTGACATCATCATCCAGCAAGAGATTGGTGAAAGCAGTTGGTTTGGTTTCAGCCTAGTGATCCGTCCCGGCAGCAAGCTGACCCGCAAGCAGTTGCTGACCAAGCTGAACGAACTGGGGTTCGAGAGTCGCCCTATCGTGGCGGGCAACTTTGCCAAGAACGAAGTGGTGAAGTACTTCGATTCTGAAGTGCATGGCGTTCTGAAGAATGCCGACCATATCGACAAGAACGGGTTGTTCGTGGGTAACCATCATTACCCGATCCCCGGTGCATTCGAGGCGCTTGCCAAACTGTAATCGAACTGTATAAGGAAAAAAAATGAAAGCTGTGATTCTTGCCGGTGGTTTGGGTACTCGCATCAGCGAAGAAACCTCTGTGCGTCCCAAGCCCATGGTCGAAATCGGCGGTAAGCCAGTCCTGTGGCACATCATGAAGATCTACTCCGCACACGGGGTGAATGACTTCGTGATCTGCTGCGGTTACAAGGGCTACGTCATCAAGGAATATTTCGCAAACTACTTTCTGCACATGTCGGACGTGACCTTCGACATGGAGCATAACAAGATGGAAGTGCATCAGCGTTATGCCGAGCCGTGGAAGGTGACGCTGGTCGATACCGGCGAGGAAACAATGACGGGCGGTCGCTTGAAGCGGGTGGCGGAATATGTGAAAGACGAAGAAGCCTTCTGCTTCACCTACGGCGATGGCGTGAGCGATGTGAACATCACCGAATTGATCGCCTTCCACAAAGGGCAGAAAGTGAAAGCCACCTTGACGGCGACCATCCCGCCCGGGCGCTTTGGCGCATTGGATATGAGCGGCAACAAGGTCAACAGCTTCCGCGAAAAGCCAAAGGGTGATGGGGCGATGATCAACGGCGGTTTCTTCGTGCTGTCGCCCAAGGTGATCGATTACATCGGGGATGACAAGACCATCTGGGAGCGCGAGCCGCTGGAACGACTGGCGGAGGAGGGGAACCTAGCCGCGTTCCAGCACGGCGGTTTTTGGCAACCGATGGATACCTTGCGTGACAAGGTGCATCTCGAAGAGCTGTGGCAATCCGGCAAGGCGCCGTGGAAGGTGTGGAAGTGAACGCGGCATTCTGGCGCGGCAAAAAGGTCTTCATGACCGGGCACACCGGCTTCAAGGGAAGCTGGTTGTCGCTGTGGCTGCAACAGATGGGAGCGCAAGTGACCGGCTTCGCCTTGCGACCGCCGACCACCCCCAGCCTGTTCGAGGAGGCCAACGTTGCACAGGGCATGACCTCCATCATCGGCGATATCCGCGACGCCGAAGCATTGAGCCGTGCGATGCGCGCAGCTGCGCCCGATATCGTCATCCACATGGCGGCACAGCCGCTGGTGCGCTACTCCTATGTGAACCCGGTCGAGACCTATTCCACCAACGTGATGGGCACCGTGCATGTGCTGGAGGCGGTGCGGCAGACGCCTTCGGTGCGCGCGGTGGTCAATGTCACCAGCGACAAGTGTTACGACAACAAGGAATGGGTGTGGGGCTACCGCGAGAACGAACCCATGGGCGGTTTTGATCCCTATAGCAACAGCAAAGGTTGTGCCGAACTGGTGGCTTCAGCTTATCGCAACTCCTTCTTCAACCCGGCCAAATACAACGAACACAAAGTTGCATTAGCCTCGGTGCGTGCCGGCAACGTGATCGGCGGTGGCGACTGGGCGTTGGATCGCCTGATTCCGGACATCCTGCGTGCGATCAGCGAGGGACAGCCGGTGGTCATCCGCAGCCCGCACGCCATCCGCCCTTGGCAGCATGTGCTGGAGCCGCTGTCCGGCTATCTGCTGTTGGCGCAAACGCTCTATGAGCAAGGTGCCGAATTCGCCGAAGGCTGGAACTTCGGCCCGAACGATGAAGATGCCAAGCCGGTACAGTGGATCGTCGAACGCCTCACGCAGCAATGGGGCGAAGGCGCAAGCTGGCAACTGGATGGCGGCGATCATCCGCACGAAGCGCATTACCTGAAGCTGGACTGCTCCAAGGCCAAGATGCGCCTCGACTGGCATCCGCGCTGGCATCTTGAGCATACGCTGGAGATGATCGTCGCTTGGCAACGCGCTTGGTTGGCGAACGAAGACATGCGCCGCTTCACCCTGCAACAGATCGAACAATATACAAAGTGAGTAAAAACATGAGCACCAAAGAACAACTGCGCGCCCAGATCGCCGAACTTGTCCAGCAATATGCCGACCAGGCCTATGCGCCCACTACATTCGAGGCCGGCAAGAATGTCGTGCCGCCCTCCGGCAAGGTGATCGGTGCGAAGGAATTGCAATTGATGGTGGAAGCCTCGCTCGACGGCTGGCTCACCACCGGCCGTTTCAACGATGCCTTCGAGAAGCGCCTCACCGAATTCCTCGGCGTGAAGCACGCGTTGACCACCAACTCCGGTTCTTCGGCCAACCTGCTGGCGTTTTCCGCCCTCACTTCGCACAAACTGGGCGAACGTGCAATCAAGCCCGGTGATGAAGTCATCTCGGTTGCGGCGGGCTTCCCCACCACGGTGAATCCCATCCTGCAATTCGGTGCGGTGCCGGTGTTCGTGGATGTGCAACTCGGCACCTACAACATTGACCCGGCCAAGATCGAAGCGGCGATCAGCCCCAAGACCAAGGCCATCATGCTGGCGCACACGCTGGGCAATCCCTACGACCTCGGCGTCATCACTGCCTTGGCAAAGAAGCACAATCTGTGGTTGATCGAAGACTGTTGTGATGCGCTCGGCTCCACCTATGACGGCAAGCTATGCGGTACATATGCCGACATTGGCACGCTGAGTTTCTACCCCGCGCACCACATCACCATGGGCGAAGGCGGCGCGGTGTTCACCAATAACGACCAATTGCGTCAGATCATCGAATCGTTCCGCGACTGGGGCCGCGATTGCTACTGCCAACCGGGCAAGGACAATACTTGCGGCAAGCGTTTCTGCCAGAAACTGGGCGACCTGCCCTACGGCTACGACCACAAGTACACCTATTCGCACTTGGGTTACAACCTGAAAATCTCCGACATGCAGGCTGCCTGTGCGCTGGCGCAGATGGATCGTGTGGAAGAATTCATCGCCGCACGCAAGGCCAACTTCGCCTACCTGAAGGCCGGTTTGAAGAATTGCGAAGAGTTCCTGCTGCTGCCGGAAGCCACGCCCAACAGCGACCCATCCTGGTTCGGCTTCCCCATCACTATCAAGGCCGCTGCCGGCATCAATCGTGTCGACCTGCTGCAATACCTCGACCAGAACAAGATCGGCACACGCCTGCTGTTCGCCGGCAACCTCACGCGCCAACCCTACATGAAAGGCCGCAACTTCCGCGTCTCGGGCGAGCTGACCAACACCGACACCGTGATGAACGACACCTTCTGGATCGGCGTATACCCGGGCCTGAGCAAGGAGATGCTGGATTTCGTCATCGAAAAGCTGGAAGCGTTTTTCGGCGTGAATTTCTAGAACAAAACAACAGGATCAAGCTTTGAAGGCATCCGACGCACTCGCCAAATTCCTGATTGCCCACCGGGTACAGACTTGCTTCGAACTCGTGGGCGGCATGATCACCCACATGCTCGACAGCCTTGCCGAATCGGGGCAATTCAACATCGTTTCGATGCACCATGAGCAATCTGCCGCATTTGCGGCGGAAGGCGTGGCCCGCTACACCAAAGGCAAGACCATTGCCGTGGCGATGGGCACCAGCGGTCCGGGCGCGACCAACATGATCACCGGCATCGGCGATTGCTGGTTCGACTCCGTGCCATGCCTGTTTATCACCGGCCAAGTCAATACACGCGAACTCAAAGGGGCGAGGGGAGTTCGCCAGCAAGGCTTTCAGGAGCTGGATATCGTCGAGGTGGTGAAATCGCTGACCAAATATGCGGCACGTGTAGACAGTGCGGAAGCATTGTTGCCCGAGTTGCACAAGGCATTGTCTGCTGCGATCAGCGGACGCCAAGGGCCAGTATTGCTGGATATCCCGAACGATGTGCAGCGATTCGATATTCCGGATGCGCTCGTTGAACAATGGGTGAATACTCCGCTGGCGATAGAAGCAGGCCCGGAAACAACGCCAGTCGCACTGCAAGAGTTGGCTTCCCTGTGCAAGGATGCGCAACGACCGCTGATCTGCATCGGTGGCGGTGCGCGCTGGGCCGATGGGATGGACGGATGGCTGCAGGAAGCCGACAGGCTGGGTGTCCCATATGTGTCGACGCTCATGGGCCATGAGCGCGTAGTCGCCCGCGAGAACTATTTCAACATGATCGGCAGCTATGGCAACCGCGAAGCGAACTGGGCGGTGCAGAACTGCGATTTGCTGATCGTGATCGGGGCACGTCTCGATGTCAGGCAGACAGGTGCGGATGTGAACGATTTTGCGCGCAAAGCGCGCATTGTCCAGGTAGACATTGATCCGGCACAACTGAATAATCGGGTGCATGCGAACCTGAACATCTGCACGACAGCAGAAAGCTTTTTTCAGCGTTTCTCACTCAGCACTGAAACATTCCCACAGTTGGTCCCTGACTGGATTTCAACGCTGTCCGAAAAACGCGCGCGCGCGCGATTCAACGAATATGCAGATTGGGAGATCAGCCCCAGCGAAGTATTCAACAAGCTGAATCATATTCTTGCTAGACAACCCGTCGATTTCGTTTGCGATGTCGGCAATCACCAGATGTGGGCGGCGCAAAGTTTGCGCCTGAATGCCGGGCAGGCGGTTCACTACAGCGGCGGCATGGGCGCGATGGGGTTCGCTTTTCCCGCAGCATTGGGCATCGCTTTCCAGTCGCGGAGCAAAACGGTCGTGATCACCGGCGACGGCAGTATGCAGCTCAACATCCAGGAGCTGGATACCTTGAAGCGTCTGAATCTGGATGTGACCATCATCGTGATGAACAACGCCGTATTGGGCATGGTCAAGAATTTCCAGGATATGTACTTCGACGGTCGCAACCAGTCCACGCAGAAAGGCTATAGCAGCCCCGCTTTTGCCGATATTGCAGCCGCATATGGCATCGCTGCGCAACGCATAACCAATGCCGCCGAAATGGATGCCATCCTGCCGATGATTGCGGATCATAAAGGCCCGCTGCTCATCGAGCTGATGATGAGCGGAGCCACGGAATGCCGACCGCGCCTGGCCTTCGGCTCGAAACTGGACGAACAATTTCCCAAGCTGGATGCTTGAGCATCGCTACGATGAAGATAGCGATCCTAGGAGCCACCAGCCAGATAGCCAGAGACCTGATCATCTCGCTTTCAGGCGCAACCGGGAATCAGCTTCATCTGTTTGCGCGCCGCACTGAAGAAGTATCGGTTTGGCTGGCTGGCAACGGAATGGCGGGGCAGCATCGCGTTGAAGGCTTTGCCGAGTTCGGGAAACAGGAATTCGATGCCGTCATCAACTTCGTCGGCGCTGGCGATCCAGCGCAGATTGCGAAGATGGGCGGCGAGATACTTGATGTCACCCTGCGCTTCGACGAGATGGTGCTCGAATATCTCAAGACACACCCGTCATGCCGCTATCTATTCCTGAGCAGTGGCGCGGCTTACGGATCCAGTTTTGTCGAGCCTGCGCGTTACGAAACGCCGGCGGTGATTCGGATTAACGACCTTGCACCCCATGAATGGTATGGCGTGGCGAAATTGCATGCCGAATGCAGGCACCGAGCCCATCCCGAGTTGCACATCATCGATATCCGTGTATTTAATTATTTTAGCCGCACGCAGGATATTGAGGCGCGCTTCCTCGTCACCGACATGCTGCGTGCCATCCGCGACAGAACGGTGTTGAAGACATCCTCTGATTACATCGTGCGCGACTATCTGCATCCATCCGACTTCTACCGTCTGGTGACGGCCTTGCTATCCGCACCACCCTCCAATGCGGCTGTCGATTGCTACAGCAAGGCCCCCATAGACAAGCCCGGCCTGCTGCAGGCCATGCAGAATGAATTCGGGCTGCGCTACGAAGTGACGGAGTCGCATGCCGTCATCAATGCGACAGGCGGCAAGCCTCATTACTATTCCCTGAACAAGCGTGCGGCGGAATTCGGCTATCAACCCCGGCTTACTTCGGCGGAAGGCGTATTGAAGGAAGCTGCGGCGATGCTGCGAGCGCCACTCGCCACGGCGGGCAAGCCTTGATCACGATCATCATCGGCCGGGCGGCGCAGTTCATTCTGGCGCTCGCCATGCTGCGGGTCGCCACCACGCTGTTGTCTCCTGAAGAGATGGGCAAAGTCTCATTGGCGCTGACGACCATTGCATTCTTCGCGATGTTCCTGGTGAATCCAGTCGGTATGTTCATCAATCGTCGCCTGCATGCCTGGCAGGCAAGCGGTTCGGCCCGCGCGTATCTGGAACGCTATGCGGGCTATCTGATCGGGGTGGCGCTGCTAGCCGCTATCAGTTTGCCGCTGTTCAACCTGAGCGGACTGGTGAACTTTGGCATGCCGATCGGCTGGATCGTCGCCTTGGTTTGCGCTTCGCTGATCTTCAATACGATCAACCAGACATCCATCCCATCATTGAACATGCTGGGCGACGCACGCGGCTTTGTGGCGCTATCCGTGGCGACGCTGGCGGCCAGTTTTGTTTGCGCGGTCACGCTGGTGGAAACGATGCAGACATCCGCCCAGTACTGGGTATTGGGACTGCTGCTGGGGCAGATGCTGCTGGCTGTGGTCGGTACACAAATGCTATTCGCCAAGCTTGGCTTGCATGGTGTTCCCGCCACCGCAACGCCGGGCATACGCGGGCGGCATCTGCAGGTGTTGTTCGATTTCGCATGGCCGGTGGCGCTCGCAGCGGGCTTGGGCTGGGTGCAGCTGCAGGGATATCGCTACATCATGGAAAGCCATCTGGGCATGGCGCAGCTGGGGCTGTTCGTGGCTGGCTATAGCATCAGCGCGGGCATGATCGCGGGCTTCGAATCGATCCTGACGGCATATTTCCAACCCCGTTTGTACCGGGATGCGAACAAGGATCATCCGGCAGAGCAAGCGCAAGCATGGCGACGATACGCAAGCGCGGTCATCCCGTCGCTGATACTGACGGTCGCAATGATCGTACTGCTGGCGCCGGAATTCACGCGGATATTACTGGGCGAGCGATTCCAGGGGGCGGCAAGCTTTGTCGTCTGGGGTGCACTGGCCGAAGCGGCGCGTGTGCTGGCCGGGGTCTATTCATTGATTGCGCATGTCTATATGCGTACACGCTGGTTGATAGTACCGACAGCGGTCGGGGCAACACTTTCAATAGTGCTGTGTGTACTCCTGATCCCCCCGCTGGGCGCCCAAGGCGCGGGTATCGCGCTGGCTTCGGCCGGTTTTGTAGTGGTGGCGTTGTTGCACATATTGCTGGCGCACCGCGCGGGCGGCAGCGTGCCGCTGCAGGCCCTCGGGCAGGCCGCATTGGCAGCCGTCGTGTTGTGCGTGGCAGCGCTGGGGATGCGGGCTCTCTTCAACACTGCCGATTGGGCCGTGGTCATCAGCGTCATCGTGATTACGGGCTTGGTATATCTCGGTTTGCTGTACAGGCTGTTGCGGCAACACCTGGTAGAAATGAGGGAAGCATGAAGATATTGGTCGTTTGCATGTTGCATACCTACGGTGATCCGATGCGCGAATATTCATTCGAATATTTCAACTTCTATCAGGTGCTCAAGGCCATGGGGCACGAGGTCGAGCTTTTCGACTACATGGGGGAGATAGGGGCGCACGGCAAGGCCGGGATGAACCGCAGATTGCTGGAGCGCGTGCGCGACTGGCAACCGGCGGCAGCGGTGTTCTCGCTCTATACCGACCAGTTTGAGGTGGAAACCATCAACGCCTTGCGGACACATACCAAGACCTTCTGCTTCTTTCATGACGATACCTGGCGTGTCGACTACTCACGATATTGGGCAAGACAGTTCGACTATTTCTCGACCCCAGACTTGCACGGCGAAATGAAATACCGCGAGCTGGGTTTGGCCAACGCCATCTACTTCCCCTTCGGCTGCAACGAGCAAGTGTTCCGGAAGATGGAAACCGGCAAGAGATTCGACGTGTCTTTCGTCGGCGGCTGGCACCCCTACCGTGAATGGCTGATCAACCGTATCAGGAAAGCAGGCATAGCCGTTGAGGTGATGGGATACCGATGGCCGAAAGGCGAAGTCGACCAGGAAGGGATGGTCAGAATATTCAACGAAAGCAAGATCAATCTGAATCTGACCAACTCCGCATCGTGGGACATCCGTTATCTGGCCGCATCCCCGCGCGCGTTGATCAACCGCGTGCGCAGCAAGAAGAACATCGAACAGATGAAGGCGCGCATCTTCGAGGTGAACGGCTGCGCCGCATTTCAGCTTTCATATTTCGTCGAGGGTTTGGCCAATTGCTACGACATAGACCGTGAGATCGCGGTGTATGCCGATGCCGACGATCTGATCGAGAAGATCAGGTTCTACCTTGAACACGAGGCGCTGCGCGAATCGATGGCCGCAGCGGCATACACGCGCACGCAGCGCGACCATACCTACGCGCAGCGATTCCAAACCGTGTTCAGACGAATGGGGCTGGCCAATGACTGAGCAACCTTTGGTATGCATTTGCATTCCCACCTATAACGCTGCCGGCACAGTTCGCGAGACGCTGCTTTCGATCCTGTCGCAAAACTATCGCAATCTGGTCGTGCATATCTCGGACAACGCATCGACCGACGACACCGTAAAGGTCGTAGAAAGCCTGGCCGATCCCAGAGTGCATATCCATAGACAGGCAAGCAATGTCGGCGCGGAAGAGAATTTCAACAACTGCATCCGGCTGGCCGAGGGAAAGTACACGGCGATATTCCATGCCGACGACCTTTATGAGCCGCAGATGGTGGAAAGGCAGGTGGCCTTTCTGGAAAGCCATGCGGAGGCGGGGGCAGTGTTCACCGCAGCCAGCATGATCGACGAAACGGGAAAAAAATTCGGCGAGATCAGCTTCCCCGCTGGCTTGGGATCTTTCGACCGACTATATGGTTTCGAGACGGTCTTCAAAGCGGTACTGCGGCATTCGAATTTCTTTATCTGCCCCAGCGTAATGGCGAGGACAACGGTGTACCAACAGGACATCCAGTCCTGGCGCGGCGGTCTGTTCAAATCCTCGGCTGATCTGGACGTCTGGTTGAGGATTGCGCGCAAGCACCCGATAGGCCTGCTTCCCGCGCCTCTGATGCGATACCGGGTCAGCGCCAGCCAATTCTCGGCAAAAGTGCGATTGCAGACCGAACGGCCGGATTTCTTCCTCGTCACAGAGCATTATCTAGGGCAAGAGGATGTGCGCGGCATGCTGAACCACACCGATCTCGAGAATTACGCGCGGCTGGACAGGCGCGACAGGGTGATGCGGGCAGTGAACTGTTTCCTGAGCGCGAGATCGGGCGAAGCCAAAAGCCTGCTACATGACATCTATTCGTGGGATGCCTGGAAGGCCGCTATGCAAACAAAGAGAGGCTTCGGCGTATTGGTCGCCGGCATTTATTTGCGTGGTTTGCTGCTGTTCAGGCTGGAAAAGATCGGGCGGCTCACGCTGGGATATTTGAAACGCGTCATGCGCAAATGAAGGAATCAAAAGTGCGGACTATCTACGTTGATCCGGCCTACAAGGCCTACTATCAAGATCGCCTGTTTGACGAGAGCGACCCCGTGCTCAACCGGGACGACACACTGGCGCCGAATATTCGGATGCGGGCAGCACTCGAACGGGAGGGTGCCGCGGTTCACACCGCCGATTTCCTGCTGGCGCAGAAAGAGGGCGAACAGGAAGCCGATTACTATTCCTTTGGCGTGCTGGAGAACTATCGTGCGCTCGCCGCGCAGCCAAACATCAGGATGCGTGCTTTTGTCATCTTCGAGCCGCCGGTCGTCGCTCCCCATCTGTATCGTGAATTGCCGGAACTGACCAAAGTCTTTGAACGCGTCTATATCCACAACGTAGAAGGCGATGGCTACTCGCTCAAAGGGGTGGACGCTTCCAGACTGCATAAGTTCTACTGGCCGCAACCCAGAGCGGAAGTGATCGAGGCTTGCTGGAGTATGCCGGACCGTCAACGACGCATCGTCGTGATCAATGGTAACCACAAGCCGGTCTCTGCCCGCAAGGAACTGTATAGCAAGAGGATCGAAGCGATGGCATCGCTGGCCAGATCGGGTGCCGTCGATCTCTATGGGCGGGGATGGGAGCGCTGGTGGTCGCGGAATTCACTGTGGCTGCCCTATTGGCGCCATCGCAGGACGCTGATGTCGATCTACAAAGGTTCATGCGCATCCAAATACGAGGTGATGGGGCATTACGCGTTCGCGCTGTGCTTCGAGAACATGGCGATGAAGGGTTACATCACGGAAAAGATATTCGATTGTTTCTATGCCGGAACCATCCCACTGTATTGGGGGGCAACCGATATCGCCGATTTGATCCCTGGCGAAGCCTATATCGATGTTCGGCAGTTCGCCACATGGGAGCAGATGCACACGGCATTGATGCGCATGTCCGATCAGGAGATCGAGTCGATGCGCGAAGCGGGGCGAGCGTTTCTGCGGAGCGAGCAGGGATTGAAATTCTATGATGGATTACTTCCGATCTTTCAGGCGTGAAATAGCAAGGGAGCCAGGATGCCAGGAATGAGGATCGAAGCGCGGGGGCAAGCCATATTCATGACGGGCGGCACCGGCTATCTGGGCAGCCACCTGATGCGCAAGCTGCTGAAGCAAGGCTATCGCATCTATGGCCTCAGGCGCGCGGTATCCAAGCTGGACCGTGTACGCGACATCGCTGACGAAGTCACGTGGGTCGATCTGGAAACGACGGACTTCAACGCCTTCTTCGCGGCGCACCCCATCCAGTACATCATGCATTGCGCGACGGACTACGGGCGGAAGCAGGTTGATCCGTGCGGAACGATCGAAGCCAATCTGATACTGCCGCTGAAGTTGCTGCATGCCGCGGCAGTGAATGGCGTTGCCGTCTTCATCAACACCGACACGATTCTGGACAAGGGGGTGAGCAACTACAGCCTGTCCAAGAAGCAGTTTGCGGATTGGCTGGAAAGCTATTCAGATAGAATCGTCGGTATTAACGTGGCCCTCGAGCACTTTTACGGGCCCGGCGACGATCCGTCCAAGTTCGTGACATTCATCGTTCAGTCGCTTTTGAAAAACGTTGAAAGTATCCCGCTGACCGAAGGGCGACAGAAGCGCGATTTCATCTACATCGACGATGTGATCCGCGCGTTTGAGTTGTTGCTGGAAAAAGCGCCGGGTCTGGCGCATCGATACTACCGGTTCGAAGTGGGGTCGGCGCAACCGGTGGAAATAAGAAAGTTCGTCGCTCTGGCACAAGAGATCAGTGGTAACCGGAAGACCCGGTTGGATTTCGGGGCGATACCATATCGAAAGAACGAGGTCATGGCGTCCGATGTGAATATCGGCGGGCTAACAGCCATGGGCTGGATGCCGGAAGTGTCATTGGAAGACGGGATAAGAAGAATGATTGAAAAGGAAAAAGGGAGTGTTAATTAATCATGCGTTATTTGATTACGGGTGGATGCGGGTTCTTGGGGTCGAATCTGGCGAGCGAAGTTCTGCGAAAAGGGGAAGAGCTCTTTGTCTTTGACAATCTTTCACGGGCAGGCAGCGCGCAGAATCTGGAATGGCTGAAAACACTCGGTCAGTTTACTTATTTCCATGGCGATATCCGTCTCAACAATGATATTGAGCGCGTGATCCAGGAAATCAAGCCCGATGTGGTGTTCCACCTTGCAGGACAGGTGGCCATGACGACCTCGCTGCAAAACCCGCGCCGGGATTTTGAGATCAACGTGGTGGGCAGTCTCAATCTGCTGGAGTCTCTGCGCAAGCATGCGCCGGAGGCGACAGTTATCTATTCGTCTACCAACAAGGTGTACGGCGATCTTGAGAACTACGAGTACATAGAAGCTACAACGCGCTACGAAGCCAAGGGATTACCTTTCGGATTCGATGAGCAAGTCGCTCTGGATTTCAGATCGCCCTACGGCTGTTCGAAAGGGGCTGCAGATCAATACATGCTCGATTATGCGAGGAACTTCGGGATAAAAGCCATAGTATTCAGACATTCCTCGATCTTCGGCGGGCGACAATTCAGCACCTATGACCAAGGCTGGGTCGGCTGGTTCGTGAGCCAGGCGCTGCTGGCTCAGCAAGGCCGGCTGGAGAAGCCATTCACCATTTCCGGTGATGGCAAACAGGTCAGAGATGTGCTGTTCGCTTCCGACCTGATCAGTTGCTATTTCATGGCGGCGAAAGCCGTGGATCGATGTGCCGGGAAAGCATTCAATATCGGTGGCGGCATGCCGAATAGTCTCTCTCTCCTGGAGCTGTTCGCCATGCTGGAGCAGGAGCTGGATGTCAAGCTGACCTACCAGCAGTTGCCGTGGCGCTCGAACGACCAGAAGGTATTCGTCGCGGACATTCGCAGGGCATCGCATGAATTCCAGTGGCAACCCCAGGTCGACAAGCTGACGGGTCTGCAAAGAATGATTCAGTGGGTGAAAGACAGCAATGGAAAATAACATCGATTTGAGCGTCATCCTGCCGGCATATCAGGAAGAAGAGAACCTGAAGAATCTGCTGCCCAGGATATTGCAAACTTTGCAGGCCATGGGGCTGCATGCAGAAGTGCTGGTCATCGACACCATGGAACCCATGGATCAGACCAAAGCGGTATGCGAGCAACATGGTGTTCACTATGTCACCCGGCGCGGTGGCAACTATTTTGGCAGTGCGGTCAGAACCGGTATCGAAGAGGCACAGGGCCGATATGTGATATTCATGGACGCCGACGGCTCTCATCCGCCGGAGTTCATTCCGGAATTGTTCCGCTTCGCGGATGAATACGATGTGGTGATCGCATCCCGCTATGTGGAAAATGGCAATACCGAGAACAGCCTTGCCTTGATCCTGATGAGTCGGATCGTCAACTGGACATTCTCATTTGTACTGAACCTGCCGTGCAAAGACGTATCGAACAGCTTCAAGGTCTACCGGGCCGAGCAACTAAAAACCATGAAGCTGAGTTGCAACAATTTCGATATCGTCGAAGAAATACTCTTCAAATTGCGCCGCAGCTATCCCGCCATGCGTTTCAAGGAAGTGCCTTTCGTATTCAAGAAACGGATGTTTGGTGAGACCAAGCGAAATCTCATTATGTTTATCCTCACTTACCTGTATACGATTATTCGTCTGAGATTCAGATCGTGATTTATAGGCGCTAATTATTTCTGCGGAACTGTATGCAAAATATGTATTGGGGCATCAAAAGAAACCTCCCGAAATTAATTCGGTTTGGCATGGTTGGCGCCATGGGAGCGGGCATTAATTTTGCAGCTTACTATTTCGCTTTTGAATATGCCCACTTTGGTGTGAATCTGAGTGCAGTAACGGCCTTCTGTATTGCAGTGATAAACAACTATGTTTTAAATCATATTTGGACTTTCAGGGCGGAGAATGGGACACGGCCGGTTAATGTCCGGCAGTTCTTTTACTATTTTCTGGGCAACATACAAGGCTTGATGATCAATCTGGTAATTCTGAACTTGGTCGTTATGGCTACAGGTGTGCAATACCACTTCTTTGGGCAGGCATTGGGGATTATGTTCGGCATGTTGTCGAACTTTATATTTGCGAAAAAATTAGTTTTTAAAAATTCTGATGGCGGGGCGCAGATTGAAGCTAAATAAAACAGAAATGCTGTTCCGGTTTTTCTACGGCGTATTAGCGCTTGCCGCAGTCTATTGTGTGGGGCGCTACTTCCACTATATCGTCCAAGTGGTAGCTTTTCCCTATGACTGGGAGGCTACAGATGGCGACCATCTCAATTTTGCGCATCGAATTGCTCAGGGCTTACCGATCTATCTGTCATTGGAGGCAGGAAAGGTACTGAGTATCTACAATCCCCTATATCACGCGATCATTGCGCTTGTTGGCGGTGCTGATGCAGGTATGAGTTTGGCACGGGGCGTGTCCTTTTTGTTCTGGTTGCTATGCCCATTGGCCGTTTTCTTCTACTACGCTAAGAAATGGGGCTTATTCCTTTCTGCTATTGCCGCGATATTTGTTTGGCTTCCAAGTGAGCCGGGGCTGTTGCTGGATATCGTGCAGGTGTCGCCGAATAGCACAATGGCATTCATGTTCTTGGCGACACTCCTGCTGGCAGAGTATTGCGTGGAAAAGAAGGATGTTTCATGGCAAGCATGGGTGTTGCTGGGAGTATTCGCGGCATTTTGTTTCCTGGCAAAACAGCAGGGCATCATTGCAATTGGCAGCGTAATGGCTTTCCTGCTGGGCAGAAGAATCCCGGTTTGGAAAATGGCAGCAGTAATGGCGGGATTTGCTGTGATGTTTGGGTTGGCGTATGCATATTTGGAATGGGTTAATTCCGGGCAATATCTGAGGGCGACCATTTCAGATTTGAAAATAATAATGTCCCACGATCCAGAATTAGCGGAATCAAGATTGTATGGGTTCGTCATCCAAAACAATGCCGTATTCGCTCTTGCTGCTTTGCTGTCCATAGCTGCAATGGCTCTTCGAGTGACAAAGCTATCTATTTGGCATGTGAGCTTTGTTCTTCATCTGATTTTTCTGCTGAAGGTTTTGGGCAATGCTGGAGGCGGGCCAAATTACTTCCTGACTATGTGGATCACTATGGTGTTGGTAGGCGTTGGTTTAGTCGCGAGCTTAACCAAAGCACCCACAGAAATATCTTCGCCATATTTCCATCTCTCCGCGAACTCACAGGTTCGAATTGAAGGGTTGACAAAGTTGTTGTTGATTGGCTTGTTCGTAACTATCTCAATAGGAACTATTTCGATACATCGTCAACTGAATGCAAGTGTCATCCCCAGTCCGGAACTTGAGAAGCTGATGGAGGAGCACTATCAGGCGGTCGGGAAGTTGGTTCAGGAGCGACCGAATGCCAAGATACTTACCAACCGGAATATCGGTGCATTGGTGGCGCACGGTGCGAATGTCGAGAACGAGGGTTCCACGATGTTCCAGTATGCATGGGCACATGGAGAAATATTCCAGCCAAGTGTGGTTATAACGGCAGTCAGGGAGAAGCAATATGACCTGATCGTTACCGGGATACAGCCTTATCCGAGAATTATCAGCGATGCAATCGCTGCAAACTACAAAGTGGCCCTGCTGCAGCCTGAGATATTGAGTCTGGGTAATGTGGGACTTTCTACAATATACATACCCAAGTAAGTAAAGAGTTAAGTGCGTAATAGTTCCATTGCCAATTCGTGGCCTGCCCAAGCAGCAATCGCGATGATGAAGCATGAATCCCGCATCAAGAATGCCGTTCTTGTGCTGGGCGCGGTTTTGTATTGCTTGGCTGTTGCTGCGGTGGCATCAATATACGAAGGTTCCGCAATACGCTATGTGCTTTTTTCCGGAGCGGCGGCATTGATGTTGTGGTTGGGATTGCGCTGTCGATTGGGTTATGGCGCAACCATGCTGTCGATCTTCCTTTGGCTGGGATTGTGGCTGAAACTGTCCGTGAATCTGTTTTTCTCAAGGCCATACACCGAAGCGACGGGGGGATTTGAATTCTTGCCCCATCAGTACGATGAATTGATGAGCGTTGCCACGCTAGTGTGTCTTGGAGTGAGTGGTGCCTGGATGATCTCAATACGCTGGCTTAGAGAGAAGCAGAGCGTCGGAGGGAGTCCAGACTCGCCAAGTCCCGCAATGGATCATGTGCCGCCGATACCGCAAAAATACTTATGGGGCCTGTTGATATTGGCAATTGCCTTGCTGAATATTGCAAATATCCAATTTGGTTTTGTGCAGTCGGGGCTGGTTGCACGCAGGATATTCCCGTGGCCGACCAATGCTCTAGCAGGGTGGTTCTTGTATAGTGGACTATCGTTTCTGGTGGCTGCGCTTGTATATTGGGATTTTTTAAGAAGAAGAAATCTATCAACCGGGGTATTGGTGGCGCTATTTGAGGCGGCACTCGGCGGGATGACAACCATCAGTCGGGGGCTATATCTCTGGCATGTGCTCCCGGTATTTTTGGCGGCATGGGTCAATGTGCGCAAATTCAGGGATTTCTTGTCAACCCGCGCTCTAGTGTTTTATTCGGTTCTGGCAATGGTTGGCTTCCTGGTCATAGGCACGGCCGTCAATGTCTTCAGAAATTCGCTGTACGACGTAACCGTAAACACCCTCAATGCGGAAACTATTTATGGCACTCAGTTTGATACGGTAGTGGCAAGCGGTGGCCGCATGATGAATCTTGCTGTGGATCGCTGGGTCGGGGCGGAAGGGATCATGGTCGCTGTAGGCTATCCAGATAAAAGCGTGGCACTCTTTGAAGAGTTGCTGGTAGAAAAGCCTTCCATAGGCCATGTGACAAAATATCAATACATCGCAAAGTCACATTACAGCCAAATGGATGCAAATAAATATCAATTCAATACACTCCCTGGAGTGGCTGGCTTCTTGTACTTGAGTGGGTCGTTCGGGCTGGTTTTTGCGGGTACTTTTTTGTTGGCCTTGAGCGTATCCGCCAGTGAGCGCCTGATCCAGATTGTTTCCGAGAATCCATTTATCTGCGCTATGTCCGGGATATGGATGGCGAATATGGTTGCCCAGATTGGTGTGACACCCCGGCAATTGTTGCCTCAGATCGCGATGAATCTTGCCGTGATCGGTATCATCTCCCTTGCCCAGGCTTACTGGTTCCGTCGGGGCTGGGTCGCCCATAAACTATTCTCCCGCAATAAGGTGCAGCATGTTCAGTAAGGTTAATAATTTGTTCATTCTCATAGTGGGTCTTGCCGGTGCTGGGCTGATACTCGCGGGCATGGACAGCTATCCCGGCGCTAAGCCGACGTATTTTCTGTTCTGCGTATCGTTTTGGCTGATGCTGCTAACGGCATTCGATAAGCACGCGCACTATGGCTATCTGTTTTTGGTGGTTACCCTATGGCTCGGTTTTTGGGGAAAGCTCACTGCCCATTTGATACTCGCCTATCCCTATGTAGAACCGGTCGGGCAATTCGATGGCTCGGCAGCGGCATGGGATGAGGTGCTGTGGGTGGCAATTGTGGCCAGCCTCGGTGTGATGCTGGGAAGGCTGGTCTTTCGCATATTTTCGAATACCTATTCCAGAGAGATGCGTTGTGATCAATCCATGGTGCCGGCGTGGTACCCGGCTGCAAGGAAGTGGATATGGCTGTTCGCTGCAACCGGGATGGTCGGCGTGGCGATTGCGAATATGCTATTGGGTATTCAGCAAATCGGATTGGCGCCCCGTACGATATTGCCCTGGCCTTTGAATGGACTGATCGCCTGGCAAGTGAGTATAGGCAGCGCGCTGCTAGTGACGGTATTGCTATGGTGGGAAGTGGCGCTACGAAAGAATATCGCCGTTTCGATCTATGCGCCGCTGGTTGAGGCAGGCCTGTCTGCCTCAAGCTTATTGAGTCGCGGAATATACGTCTTTCACACGCTTCCGCAGCTATTCGCGTTATTCGAAAACAGAAAATCCTTGATTGGCTTATCGAGGACTAAGGTGGCAGTTCTGATTATTGCATTGGGATGTTTGATGATGCTTGCCATTGCAGGCGTGACGACGTTCCGCGCATATCTGTACCCGCACGTTGGCGGGTTTACAACCGAGGAGCAGAAGCGGCTGACCCGACTGGAAGTGCTTGAAGGTGGTATTGCTAATGTAAAAAAACTAATAGCAAATGGTGAGCCGCAGGAAGAGCATCTTCGCGAATTGCTTATTGAAAAGGCCCAATTGGAAGTGCAAAGACAGGAGGCGCGCTTGGAGGTGCTTGCAGGCGGGATTGCCCACGTAAAGCAATTGATCCTGAAAGGTGAGCCGCAAGAGGAGCATCTGCGGGAGTTGCTTGCCGAAAAGGCGCGTATAGAGAAAAGCCTGGCGATAAAGGGATCCGGAGAGGCGGAGTTCGCAGATGTGCTCAATGAGCTGAATAGACAAAAAATGCAGTCACGCCTTGAGGTACTTACAGGCGGGATCGCGCACGTTAAGGAACTGATCCTGAAAGGTGAGCCGCAAGAGGGGCATCTGCAGGAGTTGCTGGCCGAAAAGGCGCGCATAGAGAAAAGCTTGGCGATAAAGGGATCCGGAGAAGCGGAGTTCGCAGATGTGCTCAATGAGCTGAATAGGCAAAAAATGCAGTCGCGCCTTGAGGTTCTTGCAGGCGGGATCGCGCACGTTAAGAAACTGATCCAGAAGGGCGAGCCGCAAGAGGGGCATCTGAAGGAATTGCTTGCCGAGAAGGTCAAGCTTGAGAAGGCGCTACGGAATCAATCGGTAGTCAGCAAGGAGAAAGAACCGCCGACGAAAGAAAAGGTGGTGCAACTTGCATCGCAGGCAGTTCAGCAGCCGACAAAGTCAAAATTTGAAGGTCCTCGTGAGGGGGGGGGAGAATCTGATGCTGTGGGGCAAGAGCCTTCCGTGTTGAGTGTAGGGGCGGCGAAGCAACAAGCGTCATCCGCAGTCCAACAAACCCTTGCGGCGAATGTCCCGACAATTGGCGTGGAAGAAAAGAATATCAGTGAGGTGCCGGTAACTGCCGCAGCTGAAAAACATCAACTGTTTGAGGAGTTTATGCATCAGGTGGGTTCTGGGGCTATATACAGGATTCTGTCTTTGTCGGTAGATCGCTGGATCGGCCTGGAGGGAGTGATGGCAGTGGTCGCCTATCCCAACAAGAGTATGGAGTTGTTGAAGGAAGCGGCCTTGGAAAAGCGCGATGCGGGTAGCGCAACAAAATTCCAAATCGTGGCAAAATCACATTACCAATGGACAGATTCCAGCCAGTGGCGTTTTGCCAGTCTGCCTGGCTCGGCGGCATTCCTGTTCTTCAGCGGATCGATGTGGGTGGTATTGCTGGGCATGGCGCTGTTCGTGATCGTGCTGCAATTGGCGGAACAGCTAGTATTCAAGCTGACAGCCAATCCCCTGCTGTGCTCGCTCTTCGGCTTTACGCTGGCAAATACCATTGCGCAATTCGGTGTTGCACCGAGGCAGGATCTGCCCTTCTACGCGATGATCGTGTGCTTTGTATTGATTGTTTATGTTGTGCAGTCGGATAAAATTTACCAAATGATCCGAAAGCATATTGGCGTCCGCAATGAACGGAGTGCTGCTTGATCGGTGAGAAAGCCTCAAGGTTGTTTTTGCATGCCACCAATGTGCATCAGGGTGGCGGCAAGGCTTTGTTGACGGCAATTTTGTTGGCCGTTCCAAAATCAACCCAAACGACTGCGCAGTTGGATCGGCGCATGACGGTTTCGCCCCCTCTTTCTGAGAACCTGACAGTCGAATTTGTGAAGCCGTCTGTCTTGCAGCGGTTGCGGGCAGAGTGCAGGCTTGCGCGGAATTCTCGGCCGGACGATGTCATTTTGTGTTTCGGCAACCTGCCGCCTTTATTCAAGCTGGCTGGGCGTGTGCAGGTATTCCTTCAGAACCGCTACTTGATCGATGATGTCCCACTGTGCGATTTTCCGCTGAAGACAAGGATCAGGCTGTGGATAGAGCGTCTCTGGCTGTCTGGCCGGATGGCGAATGTCGATGCGTTCATTGTGCAAACACCTTCGATGCAAAGGCTGCTGTTGGCGCGGACGAAAGGGAAGGTGCCGGTGCATGTTTTGCCGTTCATGGCAGACCCGGCGAACTATGTGCGCAGCATACGGAAGCATGAAGCCGCCGGGAACAGCCAGATCGAGTTCGCTTATGTGGCGTCCGGCGAGCCGCACAAGAACCATCGCATGCTGGTTTCAGCGTGGTGTTTGCTTGCTGAAGAGCAGTTGTATCCCTCCCTGAAGTTGACCCTGGATCGGCGGACTTTCCCCGATCTGTGCGCTTGGATCGAACATCAGGTAGTCCAACATCAGCTTAAAATAAGCAATGAGGGAAGCCTGCCCAGCGAGGCGGTCACGCAGCTTTATGGCCGCGTAGATGCGCTGATCTATCCTTCCACCTTTGAGTCATTCGGCTTGCCGTTGATCGAGGCCCGACAAGCAGGGCTGCCGATCCTGGCTTCGGAGCTGGATTATGTGCGCGATGTGATCGATCCTGAAGAATCGTTCGATCCCAATTCGCCGGTATCCATTGCGCGGGCGGTGAAACGGTTCATGCTGAAGGAAGAGCCGCCACTGTCTTTGCAAAACGCAGCAGGTTTCCTTGAGCATATTTTAGAGAGAGCTATATAACGTGCGTGTCCTTGTTGTGAGCCAATATTTCTGGCCGGAGGGATTTCGTATCAACGAAGTCAGCAAATCTTTGGTCGAAAAGGGTGTTCAAGTGGATGTTCTGACGGGCAAGCCTAACTACCCGGAGGGGAAGATATTTGCGGGTTACCGGATGGGCGGATGCCAGCGCGAGCAGTATTGCGGGGCGAACATCAGCCGGGTGCCATTGATCCCCCGTGGCAAGAACAGCAGCATGGGTTTGGCGTTGAACTATCTTTCGTTCATCGTCTCCGGTTTGGTTTTCGGGCCTTGGCTGAAGCGCGGCAGGAAATATGATGTGATATTCGTCTACGGATTGTCCCCGCTGATGCTGGCGTTGCCGGCCTTGTTCCTCGGCTGGCTGAAGAAGGTGCCGGTCGTGATCTGGGTGCAGGATCTGTGGCCGCAAAGTTTGTCGGCGACGGGCTATGTGCGCAATCGTCTCATCCTGTGGGCCGTGGAGCAGGTCGTTCGTTTTATCTATCGCCATGCTGATCTGCTACTGGTCCAGTCCAGGGCTTTTGTCGAGCCGGTCTGCGCACTGGCATCCGGCACGCCGATAAAGTATTACCCTAATTCGGTTGATGGCAGCTTCGCCGTGCCCGCAACAGGCAAGTCACCGGATGTGCCGGGGCTTGAAGGGGGATTTTCCGTGATGTTCGCGGGCAACATCGGCGCGGCGCAGGGTGTCGAAGTGATCGTCGAAGCGGCCACTTTGCTCAAGGAGCATAAAGACATTCAATTCGTGGTGCTGGGGGATGGCAGCTGCAGGCAGTGGATGTTGCAGCAGGTGGCGGATCGCAATCTGACGAATCTGCATTTGCCCGGCAGGTTCCCCGTGGAGACGATGCCGGGATTCATGCAGAAGGCGTCGGCTTTGCTGGTGACGCTGGCGGATCGTGAGATATTTGCGGCGACCGTGCCGAACAAGGTTCAGGCATACCTTGCTGCGGGGCGGCCGATCATCGCCTGCTTGCCTGGAGAGGGGGCGAGGCTGGTGGTTGAAGCCAAGGCGGGTGTGGGCGTCAAGGCGGAAGACGGCAAGGCATTGGCGGAAGCGGTCTTGGGACTCTATAAGATGTCCGGGTCGGAGCGGGATGAGATGGGGCGCAACGGGCGTGCTTATTTTTACGAGCATTATGATCATGAGCGTCTCGTCGATCAGTTGATCGACGAGTTGCGCGGGGTTGTACAGAAGAAAGAGAGTATCCAATGAAGGTTCTGGTGATCGGGGCGAGCGGCATGATAGGCAGTACGGTGTTGCGCGTGTTGAGCGAAAAAAAGGGATGGCAGGTCAGCGGCACGGTTCGCAATGGCGATGCGAAAAGATTCTTTCCGTCCCATATCGCGGAACGTATCGTGGAAGGCGTGGATGTCGAGCATCCTGATGCGCTGGCCAAGGTGCTGGATGCGATACGGCCCGACGCGGTGATCAATTGTGCCGGATTGACCAAGCACAAGCCTGAAGCCGAAGACCCTCTGGTCTCTATCCCGATCAATACGCTGATGCCGCACCGGCTGGCCGGGCTGTGCAAGCTTGCAGGCGCGCGTTTGATCCATGTCAGCACGGATTGCGTGTTTTCGGGTGGAAAGGGCAATTACACCGAGGAGGATTTTGCCGATGCCCGCGATGTATATGGCAAATCCAAGGCGCTGGGGGAGGTGACTTACCCGCACACGGTGACTTTGCGCACCTCGACGATAGGCCATGAATTTGAAACCAAATATGGATTGCTGGAGTGGTTCCTGTCGCAGGAAGGGCGTTGCAAAGGCTATAATCGCGCCGTTTTTTCCGGCTTGCCGACAGTGGTCTTTGCCGAAGTGGTGCGTGATGTGGTGATTCCGAACCCGGAACTTTCCGGCTTGTATCACGTGGCCGCGCAGGCGATCAACAAGTTCGATCTGCTCAAGTTGATCGCCGTTGTCTATGGCAAGCAGATCGAGATCGAGTCGGATGACAGGCTGGCGATCGACCGCTCGCTGGATGCGACGCGCTTCCGTGAGGCGACCGGATATGTCGCACCGGGTTGGCCGGAATTGATCGAGAGGATGCATGCATATAATTAATACCGTGTTGAATCTGTGGTTACAGCTAAAAGTACTCACAAGTCGCATCGGGATGGCCGGTGTCTTGTAATAATTGACAGCGGTCTCTGGCTTTCGCCGGAATGACGGAATCTGAATATTTAAGGGTTTCTTATGTTTAAAAACAAGGTATTGATGATCACCGGCGGCACTGGTTCTTTCGGGAATACTGTGCTTAAGCGCTTCCTCTCCACGGAGGTGAGTGAGATCCGCATTTTCAGCCGCGATGAGAAGAAGCAGGAAGATATGCGTATCGCCCTGAACAATGGCAAGCTGAAGTTCTACATCGGCGATGTGCGCGACTATGACAGCGTACATCAGGCGATGCGCGGTGTGGACTATGTGTTCCATGCGGCCGCACTGAAGCAGGTTCCTTCGTGTGAGTTCTATCCGATGGAGGCGGTGCGCACCAATGTCATTGGTACCGAGAATGTGCTGAATGCGGCCACAGCCAACGGGGTGAAGCGAGTGGTAGTGCTTAGTACCGATAAGGCGGTATATCCGATCAATGCGATGGGTATCTCCAAGGCGATGGCGGAGAAGCTGGTGGTTGCCAAGTCGCGCATGCAGCGCGAGACCGAGACGGTGTTCTGCTCCACGCGCTACGGCAACGTGATGGCTTCGCGCGGTTCGGTCATTCCCTTGTTCGTCTCACAGCTCAAGGAAGGCAAGCCGCTGACGGTGACCGACCCCAACATGACACGCTTCCTGATGTCGCTGGAAGACTCTGTCGATCTGGTGCTATATGCCTACGAACACGGCAAACAAGGCGACATCTTTGTGCAGAAGGCGCCTGCCTCGACGGTGGCCGATCTGGCACAGGCGTTGAAGGAGCTTTTTAAAAGCGACAGTGCGGTTCGCATCATCGGTACCCGCCACGGCGAGAAGCTTTATGAATCCCTGATCTCGCGCGAAGAGATGGCGCATGCGCAGGACATGGGCGGCTATTACCGTATCCCCGCCGACAATCGCGACCTGAATTACGCAAAGTACTTCAGCGAGGGCGAGGAAAAGATATCCCATCTGGATGATTACACTTCGCATAACACTCATAGACTGAGCGTCGAAGAAGTGAAGCAATTGCTTTTGAAACTCGATTACATCAAGGAAGAACTCAATGCTTAAAGTTATGACCATTGTTGGAACGCGCCCCGAGCTGATCAAGATGAGTCGGGTGATCGCGGAATTCGACCAGCATACCAACCATATTCTGGTTCACACCGGGCAGAACTACGATTACGAGCTGAATCAGTTGTTCTTTGAAGACTTGGGCATCCGCAAGCCGGATCACTTCCTTGAAGCTGTGGGTGAGAACGCCGCGCAGACCATTGCACGTGTGATCGAGAAATCCGATGCCGTGATGGAGAAGGAAAAGCCCGATGCGGTGATGCTGTATGGCGACACCAACTCCTGTCTGGCGGTCATCTCTGCCAAACGACGCAAGATTCCGGTGTTCCATATGGAAGCGGGCAACCGCTGCTTCGACCAGCGCGTGCCGGAGGAATTGAATCGCAAGGTGCTCGATCACTTGAGCGATATCAATCTGGTTCTGACCGAACATGCGCGCCGTTATCTGATAGCTGAAGGCATCCGTCCCGAGACCATCATCAAGACCGGTTCGCATATGCGCGAGGTGTTGGACTACTACATGCCCAAGATCGAGCAATCTGATGTGCTGGAACGCATGGGACTGAAGGCGAACAAGTTCTTTATCGTCAGTGCGCACCGTGAAGAGAACATCGACAGTCCCGAGAATATGGCGAACATGGTGGACACGCTTAATGCGTTGGCCAAGACCTATGATTGCCCGGTGATCGTCTCCACTCACCCGCGCACCAAGAAGCGCCTGGATTCGATGGAATTGGGCGCGCTCAATCCGCATATCCAGTTCCTCAAGCCATTCGGTTTCTGCGATTACATAAAGTTGCAGATGGAGGCGCTGTGCGTGGTGTCGGACAGCGGCACGATCACGGAAGAAGGTTCTTTGCTCAACCTGCCCGCCATCACCATCCGTAATGCACACGAGCGCCCGGAGGGGATGGATGTCGGCACGCTGATCATGAGCGGTTTGAAGAAAGACCGCGTATTGGATGCGGTGCGCGTCATCGTCTCCCAGCACGATAAGTCGAAGCGCGTGATGCGGCGGGTGGAGGACTATGAAGGCGGTCCGGTATCCAAGCAACTCTTGCGTATCGTGATGAGCTATGTCGACTACGTGAACCGTACGGTGTGGTCTAAGCCCAGTTAAGCGTTCCTAGGTCGCACGAAATGCGATGACTTTCATGCGGGTGACGGGTGTCAGCGGCTTTTTCTGCGGTGCGCGCCGGAGGGTGTCCGCAATATTTGTGATGGACGGCTTGCCTGTGCGCTGCATGCTCCCGCGGCTAGCTATATAGAGCGCGCTGGCAAGGACATCACTATTCGGGGTCAGTTGCATCGGATTGGGGGGGCGGATCGTTTGATTCCCAGTCCTCTTGCATGGTTGAAATGGGCTGTAGCGCTGCCTGGAATATCCACCAAAGTCCAGCGGTTGATCGATTCGTTACAGGTCGATAGTGGTAAAATCCTTCGCGAACTGAACTGTGCACCGCCCTATACCTTGCAGCAGGGGTTGCAAGCGACGGCGGAGTGGTATCGAAATGCCCATCTATGATTCACTATTCTCCTCTTGTTGCTTTTCTGGTGACTTTGGCATCAATTGCGGCAATCCTCTCCAGCAGATTTGGCAAGAAGTTTCAGGACATCCCTAACGAACGTTCTTTGCATACGGCACCCACCCCGCGCATCGGCGGCGTGGGATTGATGGCCGGCGTGCTCGGCAGTTGGATGATATTGAACTCGCTGTTGTCTTGGTGGTTGCTGTTGCCGCTGCTGGGCTTGATCGCAGTCTCATTGCTCGACGACATCCGCAATTTGCCGGTGCGACTGCGTTTGCTGGTGCAACTTGTTGCGGCGGCTATTCTGGTCGCGGGACTCGGCCTGTTTGAACGGGAAGGCACGCTGGTGGCATTGGCGGTGCTATTGTTCACTGCATGGTTGACCAATCTCTACAATTTCATGGATGGCTCGAACGGTCTGGCGGGCGGCATGGCACTGTTTGGATTCTCCAGCTACGGTATCGCAGCACTGCTGGCGAATAACGAACCATTTGCGATGATGAACTTCGCGATCAGTGCTGCAGCGCTAGCTTTCCTTTACTTCAATTTTCCTTCGGCCAAAATCTTCATGGGAGATGCCGGCTCCATCCCGCTGGGTTTTTTGGTTGCCGCTATGGGTTTGTGGGGCTGGCAGCAGGGATGCTGGCCTATGTGGTTTCCGTTGTTGGTGTTTTCACCGTTCATCGTTGATGCGAGTGTTACGCTGATCAGGCGTGCTCTGCGCGGTGCGAAAATAACCGAGGCCCATCGCGAACACTATTATCAGCGGGCTATCCAGATGGGGTGGGGCCACCGCAAGCTTGCATTGGCCGAGTATGCCCTGATGGCTTCGGTGGCTGCGTCGGCCTTGCTGTGTCGGGAGCAGACCCTTCCCTGGTTGCTGCTGCTGATTTGGGCGGGGATTTATGCCGTCGTCATGACGGTTCTGGATCGCAACTGGATACAGTTCAATAATCGGGAGCGGAAATGATCAGGTCGCGTATCAACACAGGCATTGCAGTCTTCCATGACGTGGCCGCGGCCACGTTTGCTTGGTGGTTCGCCTATCTGCTGCGTTTCAACTTTGAGATGCCGCAGTCGTTCAGTGATGAGATGTGGCGCACTCTGATTTGGGTCATCCCATTGCAGGCGGCTGTCTTCGGGAGTTTTGGTCTGTACCGCGGCATCTGGCGTTATGCCAGCATCGCCGATCTTCGCCGCATCCTGCTGGCGATCCTTGTTGCTTCGGCATTGATCCCGCTGGCGCATAGTCTTTTCCGCATCGATGTAGTGATTCCGCGCTCGATCTTGATCATCTATCCGCTCTTGTTGCTGGTGATCATGGGTGGAAACCGTTTGTTATACCGCTTGTGGAAAGAGAATCTGCTCTACGGTAATTTCCATCTGCGTGGAGAGCCGGTTGTGATCATGGGTGCCGGCAGGGCGGGCGTGGGGTTGGTCAGGGAATTGGAGGGCAGCCGGGACTGGCATCCGGTGGGCTTTCTGGATGACGATAAGTCAAAGCATGGCAAGACGTTGAACGGCATTAAGGTTTTGGGTGGCGTGGACGATCTTGCGCGCTGGACGAAGAAGTTGCAGGTTTGCCAGATCATCGTGGCGATGCCTTCCGCATCGCATCAGCAGCGCAAACATGTGATCGACCTGGCCAATCAAATAGGCGTCAAGGCGCTGACCGTGCCGGCCTTCGATGATCTGCTCAGCGGTCGCGTCTCGGTCTCCCAGTTGCGCGAGATCGAGCTGGATGATTTGCTGGGGCGCGATCCGGTGCAATTGGACGATGCCGGTTTGCATCAACAGCTCACGGGTAAAGTGGTGTTGATCACGGGCGCGGGCGGCTCCATCGGTTCCGAGTTGTGCCGTCAGGTCGCACGTTTTGCGCCCGGCAAGTTGGTGCTGTTCGAGTCAAGCGAATTCGCACTGTACAACATCGAGCAGGAACTGCGATGCAAATTCCCGTATTTGGATATTGAATATCTTGCCGGAGATGTCCGTGATGCGTTGCGGGTCGATCAGGTATTTGCCCAATGCAAGCCGAGCGTGGTGTTCCATGCGGCCGCTTATAAACATGTGCCGTTGATGGAGAAACATAATGCATGGCAGGCAGTGCGCAATAACGTACTTGGAACTTGGCAGGTGGCGACTTGCGCGCAAAACCATGGCGCGGACAAATTTGTGTTGATCTCGACAGACAAAGCGGTGAACCCGACTAACGTGATGGGGGCGACCAAGCGCATGGCCGAGATCGTGTGTCAGGGACTGGCAAAGCGGGCAGGCATGCGTTTCGTCATCGTGCGCTTTGGCAATGTGCTGGGCAGCAACGGAAGCGTGATCCCTAAATTCCGCGAACAGATCGCCAAAGGCGGGCCGATCACGGTCACGCATCCCGAGATCAATCGTTTCTTCATGTCCATTCCTGAAGCGGCGCAGTTGGTGATGCAGGCGGGTTACATGGGGCAGGGCGGGGAGATCTTCGTGCTGGATATGGGAGAGCCGGTCAAGATCGTCGATCTGGCCAAGGACCTGATTCGGCTGTCCGGCTTGAATGAGGATGATATCCGTATCGAATTCACCGGGCTGCGTCCGGGCGAGAAACTCTACGAAGAGGTTCTGGCCGACAATGAACAGACTTTGCCGACACCCCATCCGAAGTTGCGTATCGCGCGTGTACGTTCGGCTGACGAGGAGGCATTGGAGCAACTGAAAGCCTGGATTTTCTCGGATGTGCAGGCTTCCGACGAGGAGGTGCGCCAGAAAATGCGGCAATGGGTGCCTGAATATGCGCCCACATCCAATGGGCATTGAGTGGCTACACTCTCAGTCATCCTCATAACCAAGAACGAAGCCGCCAATATCCGCGCCTGCCTGGAATCGGTGGCTTGGGCGGACGAGCGTATTGTGGTTGATTCTGGCAGCAGCGACGACACCGTTGCCATCGCGCGCAGTATGGGTGCGCATGTCTATGAACACGACTGGCGCGGCTTCGGTCCGCAGAAGAACCGCGCGCTCGGTTATGCAACCGGCGACTGGGTCTTCTCCATCGATGCGGACGAACGCGTCACACCGGAACTACGCACTGAACTCGAACAAGCCATGCGAGAGGGTGAGGCGGAGGGTTATTATTGCCCGCGTCTGTCGCAATTCTGCGGCAGCTTCATCCATCACAGCGGCTGGTATCCGGACTATGTGCTGCGCCTGTTCCGGCGCGGCAAGGGCAGGTTCTCCGACAGTCTGGTGCACGAGAGTGTGCAACTGCAGGGGCGCAGCGCAAAGCTGAAATCACCGTTGTTGCACTACAGTTATCTGAATCGTGCGGATGTGGAACGCAAAGTGGCGCATTACTCGGATGCCGCCGCGCAGCAGATGCAAGCTGCAGGCAAGCGCACCACTTTTCTGCGCGCCGCACTTAGTGCAGTGTGGGCATTCGTACGTACCTGGGTGATCCGTCTGGGGATGCTGGATGGGCGCGCAGGCTGGGGCATCGCCATGATGAATGCGCGTACAACTTGGCTCAAATACCGCAAACTGGCTGCGCTGAATTCGCAACGATAAGCCGGTTGTTCTGTCATTCCCGCGCAGGCGGGAATGAAGAGGCTAACCCAATGCCCGTTTCAACCTGCTGCGCAACAGTTGCCAGCGCAGCTCTAGAGTGTTTTCCGGATCCTCCAGTTTCAGTTCCTCTGCTGCTTGACCGCGGCGCAAGAAATATCGGTCGAACACCGACTGGCGCATGCCCCACTTCATCAGGAACTGGCGTCCGCCGTCGTTCTTCTTCACTTTGCCGGTGGACTTGCACTGGAAGTGATACACAAAGGAAGCGCCCACGCCGAGGAACACGCGGCAGCCTGCGTGCCACAGCTTCATCGAGAAATCGTTGTCGCTGCTCATGCCGGGCGAGAACTCGCTGCTGTAGCCGCCCACCTTGAACCACCAGCGCCGCGACACCAGCGTCGGTGGCCAGGTCGCGCCCAGCCAGTCCGCCTTGTGCAGGTTCGGCAGGTCAGCCAGCAGGCGCGCTTCGTCGAAAGTGTGCGCCTCGGTGCCGTAGTCGCCCACCACCACGCAGGGGTTGTTCGTCTCGCGCGGCTCGATCATGGTGCCGGACAGCATGAACAGGTCGCTATCCAATTGCTTGAGCTTGTCCACCAGCGCAGTATCCCAGCCGGGGCAGCAATACATGTCGTCGTTCAGATACAGGATGTAGTCATGCGTGGCATGCATCGCCGCCTCGTTCACCGCGAGGCAGATGCCGATGTTGTCGGGCGAAGCGGTGTGGGTCAGCCCTTGCTTGCGCACCCACTCCAGCGAGCCATCGCTGCCGTCGTTCACATGCACGATGATCTGGTGCGGGAAAGCCGAGTTCTGGCGGATGCTGCGCACGCACAGTTGCAGCAGCGGCAGATTGTTCCAGGTGGGAATGATGATGGAGAACATGAGGGCCTCAGGGTTTGCGCGCAACGATCAGGACGTTCTGCCCGGTATGCGGCTTGTTCGCTTGCGCTTGTTGTTCGTGCAGCTCTTTACCGTAACTCCATGCCAAAGCAGAGAGTTGCTGCCACCAGTTGCCGGGATTTCCTTGCGCGATCTCGCGACTGACGCGATATACCACGGCCGAACCAGCCGAGCAGGTGCGCGCTTCGACGATATCCAGGCCAGCGGCGCGAGTCAAAGCCGACAGGCTGGCTACGGTGAACAATTGCAGGTGACGCGGCGCTTCCCAGCCGCGCCAACTGGCGCCGAATTCGGAGGCACCGATGCTGGTGGCGTTCGGCGTAGTCAGCACCAGCAGTCCGCCCGGCTTGAGCAGGCGCAGGCATTCGCGCAACGTGGCTTGCGGGTCATACAGATGCTCGATGGCCTGGCTCAGTGTGATGGCGTCGAAACTGGCGGCCGGCAACGCGCATTGCGGCAAGTCGCCCACATGGGTTTCGATGCCATAGCGGTCGCTTACTTTACGCGTCGCTTGTTCATCGAAGTCGGTACCCACCACCTGCCAGCCGCGCTTCTGCATGCGTCGCAGGAAGCGTCCACCGCCGCAACCCACGTCCAGCAACCGTCCTGGTGTGACATCGCCCAGCGCCATGAAGCGCAGGGCGCCCGCATCCAGTTTCAGCCCGCTGGCGATGAATGCCGGCAAGTAAGCCAGGCGGATCAGGCGATGAGCAAGACTCAGCAGCGACTTCGCCAAGCGTTGACCGCGTCTCTTCGTATGCGTGTGGTAAGAGGCGTAGGCACGCCACATATCCTGCGGCAGCGGTGCCGGGTCTAGCCAATACACCGCGCATGCATCGCAGCGACGGAACGACCAGGTGCCATCCAGTTGTCGATCTGGATCGTGGATGCCGGACACGGCGCTGGTGCTGCCGCCGCCGCACAAGGGGCAGGAAGGGCGGGGTTGGCTTGCTATACTGTTCACGTTTGAAGTCGGGATGGGGCCAGGGCCGCATTCTAAACGACACCATCCATTCCAGATACGGCATGAAAACTATCCACATCGTCAGACGCTACGGCCCGGTGGGCGGCATGGAACGCTATGTCTGGGAGACCACGCGCGAATTGGCCAAGCTTGGCCATGAGGTGATGGTGCTGTGCGAGATATGTGTCGGTGAGGTGATGCCCGGCATCGTGGTACACGAACTCGGGCGTATGCGATACCGCCCGCGCTGGCTGTATTACTGGCGCTTCGGTCGTCGTGTGCATGCCTGGCTCAGGGCGCATCCGCAGCCCGGTTGGCTGATCCACAGCAACGAGCGCGTGGGGGTGCACGACATCACCACCTTCCACGGACCGCCCTTCGCGTCGGTGCGCGACAAGCCGTGGTGGAAGAAGGTTTCCATCCGCGTTGCCATGCAGCTTTGGATGGAACGGCGCGAACTGCGCGTCGCCAAGGCCATCGTGCCCAATTCGCAGATCATCGCGCAGCAGATCGCGCATTACTATCCCGAATATGCGCACAAGATCACGGCACCCATTGTGCCTGGCGTGGTGCCTGGCGTGATGCGTCTTCCGCGCGAGGTGCCGAGCGACGGTGGCATCATTGGTTTTGTCGGGCGGGAGTGGCAGCGCAAAGGATTGCCACTCGCGGTGGCGATCGCCGCTGAATTGCGCAAGCGCCGCCCCAAGCTGGAGTTGTGGGTCGTCGGCCCTGAGCCGCGAGAGATAGAGCATTTGTTCCGCGATTGGCAGGGAGGGTACCGTTTACTCGGCTGGCGCAGCGACAATGCGCATTTCGAGCAGATCGATGTCTTATTGCATCCCGCCAAGGCCGAGCCTTATGGCATGGTGATCAGTGAGGCGATGGCGGCCAAGGTGCCGGTGGTAGTGTCTGACCTGTGTGGGGCTGCGGCGCAGGTGGCGGAAGACCGCGGCGAGGTGCTCAGCCTGCAAGCATCCTTACCTGTATGGGCTGCGACGGTAGAAAGGCAACTGGCAAGTAGTGAACCGTTGCCGGGGTTCGTCCGTAGTTGGGGTGTGGTGGCATCTGAGTTCGCCGAAATTTACAAGCGGAGCAGATCATGAGAAGTCAGCCACTTTCGACTGTGATGACAGGGTGGGCGGTTTTAATGCTGATTTCCTATCCATCCTTGATGCTGACGGTTCGCGGTGGAATGAATGGCGTATTCATCCTGGCCTTGGTTTCATCGCTTGTTGCCTGGCCTTTCACCTGGCGAGACGATGGGCTGTATACCCGCCAGGATATTGAACGCTACGCATGGGCTATGTTTGGGCTGACCATAGCCATATTCATCAGCGAGAGCTATTGGCAGGATTATTCAGGACCGTCATATGACGCCGCCGCACGATACTGGCTTGCTATCCCAATATTCCTCTGGCTGTCGCGTAAGGAACCTGAAGTTTTCCATGCGATGCAAATTGCTTTCCCAGTTGCGGCAATCGCCGGTTTCCTGCTGGCCGTTGATGTATGGGGACGATCCGGAATCAGTACGCTGGATCTGATTCATTTCGGTGACATGGAATTAATGCTTGGGATCTTGTCGCTGTTCAGTATCAACTGGTTCGGGCGGGATAGTGCTGCATTGCGTTTACTGAAGGTTGCGGGTTTTGTTGCAGGAGTGGCGGCTTCGTTCAGCTCCGGTTCCCGGGGTGGCTGGCTGGCGATACCGGTTTTTTTCTTGCTTTATTTATATTTCAACCGTAACCGTGTGCCATTCAGAATGATGGCCGGAGTCACTTTTCTGACCTGCGCCAGCATGGTCGGTTTGTATATGTTCAACACAACCGTAAACGTGCGCGTGGGGAATATGTTAAGCGATATCAGGGAATATCGGGAGGGCAACCGAGATACGTCCATAGGCATCCGCTGGCAGCTGTATGGTGCTGCACTCGATATTTTCAGTCGACATCCCATTGTAGGTGTCGGACCGAGCGGTTTTGCGCACGAGATGGAGCCGATGGCGAAAGCAGGCAAGCTGACGCAGGAGGCAGCCAATCTCGGACGAGGGGAGGTGCATAACGATATGTTGTCCAAAGCGGCAGGGATGGGCCTATTTGGACTTGCGGCAATTTTGGCGCTCTATTTGGTGCCCATAAGAATGTTTAGGAAAGCGACGCTATCATCCATCAGAGAAGTGAGAAGGACAGGCATATTGGGCGTGACCTTTGTCTCCGGCACAGCCGTATTCGGCCTGACAGTCGAATTCCTCAACCTGACATTGGCTGCAGCTTTCTACGCTTTTACCGTAGCGGTGTTATTGGCTGCTTGCCATAGTTTGGGTAACAACAAATTGAGCACACAACATGAGCAACATGAGCCGACACCTTGATCTTGGTTGCGGGACGACTCCTCACAACCCCTATGGAAAGCCACAAGTGTATGGCGTAGATATCCGGGATGATATTGAGGCGATATTGGCAGAGAAAGGCGTGATTGCGCACAAGGCGAATCTGATTTTTGAACCGATCCCGTTTGAAGATAATTTTTTTTCCAGTATCTCGGCAATCGATTTTCTGGAGCATGTCCCGCGTCAGATCTGCCTGGGTAGCAGCAATGAGGTGATCTATCCTTTCATTCAGCTGATGAACGAGATATGGCGCGTGTTGCAACCGGGTGGGAGATTGTTGGCGGTGACGCCGGCCTATCCTTCGCCGTTAACCTTCGCTGATCCTACTCATGTGAACCATATCGCGGAGGGCACACATCGATATTTCTGTGGAGAGAGTCCGGTAGGGAGCATCTATGGATTCCACGGTAGGTTCAATGCGCTGATTGCCAAGCGGTCGGTGCCGACGAACTTCCGCAAGATGCCACCCAAGCCGGTTGAAAGCTTCCTGCGCGATATGGGACGGCGCATCTCGGGCAAGGGCGTACACCATATGGTGTGGGAACTGGAGGCGGTGAAATGATCAGCATCGTCATCCCTACCTGGAACAATCTGGCACACCTTAAACTTTGCGTAGAGAGTCTGCGTAAGAATTCGGCTCATCAGCATGAGATCATCGTTCACCTGAACGATGGTTCGGATGGCTCATTGGAGTGGGTGCAGGCGCAAGGTTTGCGCTACACACGCAGCAGCAAGAATGTCGGCATCTGTCTGGCGATGAATCATGTGGTCTCTATGGCGAGCCATGACTGGGTGTTGTTCATGAACGACGATATGGTGGCTGCGCCAGGCTGGGATACGGCGATGCTGGCGGCGATCGATTCGGTGGATAGTGACCTGGTATTGTTCTTTGGTACCCTGATCCAACCCGAGGATGGCGGCAACGATATCATCATCAAGCGGGATTTCGGGCGCTCCCCGGAAACCTTTGACGAAGCAGCTTTTCTGGCGGGTTGCTTCGATGACCCACGCGGAGACCGTGAGGGCGCGCCCTCTCAGCCGACTCTGTTCCATAAGAAATGGTGGACGATGGTGGGCGGCTATAGTCTGGAATTCTCGCCGGGGATGAGTAGCGACGATGATTTCCTGATGAAGTTCTGGGTTGCCGGCTGCCGGACTTTCCGGATGCTGGGTGGCAGTCGCTTCTACCACTTCGGCATGGCGAGTACCGGCCGTATCTCGCGCAACCAGGGTGGTCGCATGTTCGTGATGAAGTGGGGTATCACACAGATCGAGTTCTACCGGCGCTATATGGCTTCTTTGTCGCGCCCGGATGGTGGTGCGACGCCCGACAATCCGGAAAACTGTGTGCGTACCTCGTGGCTGGGAAAGTTGCGCCGTATCCGTTATGCCTTGAAATACGGCTATCCGCTGGATGGTATCGAACGCTGGGACCCATTGCCTGGTCATGCAGATTTCTCCCGTGGCGGGCCGGAATCTGACTGACCGCTGGTTACTGCTGTAGGTGCTTCTGTATCTCTGCGCCCATCAGTAGGTAACCGCTGGTAGAGAAGTGCGTGTTGTTGGCCGGATAGAGATCGACGACTTTTTCCTTGATGGCCTGCTGCGTGACCTGCAGCAGGTCGGGCGCATTGAAACGTTGGCCGACAGTTTTCCAGAAGCGTTTGTCTGGATAGCGGTAGGCCGTTGACTTGTTCGGCACGAAGGCCCAGATCACCTTGATGCCAGGCATGCGTGATTCCACCGTCTGCATATCGGCCATGATCGCCGGATCGATGTCTTCCGGCTTGTCTATCGAATAGAACAGGGCATCATTGCATCGGGTATGGCTGAACAGGTTGCAGCCATCAGGGATACGAGCCACTGTCACCTCATTGCGTAGTTGCCAGGCAGCGAAATCGGGTGCGGCACTACGTCGTTCATAATCCAGCGCAGTGAGCCAGGTACTGATCCCGGTCGACAGCCGCCCGGCGTAATTGCCGTAATGTATGTCATTGCTGACGGCGGGTGGATGACGAGGTGCATCAGTTTCCGGGTCCGGGTGATATTGCATCTTTTCGCACGCGACGGATTTCTGGATGTCGCTGACCAGGTTGCGCTCGATGGATTCCAGCACGATGTGCTGTCCCCGAAAACCTTGCGCACGTAGCCATGGCATGAAATCGGCACAGATACCACGCATGCTGTTCCAGGATTCAGTGCGCACCTTTAAACCTTGCTTGGTTAGTACGAATTGCCATACGCGGCCGTCAGAAAAACTATCACCGATCACCAGCACATCGGCATCCTGCATGCTGGCTTGTTGCAGCAGGCTTGCATCGATCGCAGGTTGTGGTTTGGTCCAGCCGAACATCGATTCCGGCAGCAAGGCCATGCGCGTCAACTCTGACTGAAAGGTGGCCATCGGCAGGAAATAGAAGCCGGCTGCGCCATATGCCAGCAGGGACAGCGACACGAAGAGGGAGAAGAAGCGAGCGTGTCTCATGTCAGAACTGGAAGTAGAGGAAAGGACTGTAGCTGCCGAAGCGATCGATGGCGACATAGAGCATGTACAGGACGGTCGCCGTTTGCAGTGCGGTCAGCAGATAGCTGCTACTAATGAAACGGATGCGCGTCGAATTCGGCAGCAGCCATACCCATAACAATCCGGGGACGAGCAGTTGCAGCAGGTCGCGTCCGGACAAGCTGGTCAATACCAGCAGGTTGCCGTGTGCGACGAGATCGAAAGCGATGGGGCGATATTCGATGCCGAACATGGCCTTCAACAATATCGCTGCCTGGGCCATATCTTCGGCGCGGAACACCACCCAGGCGGCGACCACGGCGATGAAGGTCAACGCGCCCCCTGTCAACGCACCCAGCCAGCCCGGTATCCATTGCAAGTAACGCTGCGAGACCCAATCGCGCCACAGATGATTGATGACCAGATAAGCTCCATGCATGCCGCCCCAGATCACGAAGGTCCAGCCGGCGCCATGCCACAGACCGCCGAGCAGCATGGTGGAGAGCAGATTGGCATGGCGGCGCAGCTTGCCTTTGCGATTGCCGCCCAGCGGGATATACAGATAGTCGCGCAGGAAGGTGGACAGCGTGATGTGCCAGCGCCGCCAGAAGTCGATGATGCTGGTCGATTTGTAGGGGGAGTTGAAGTTGATCGGCAGGCGGATGTTGAACATCAGCGCGATGCCCAGCGCCATGTCGGTATAACCCGAAAAATCGAAATAGATCTGCAAGGTGTAAGCCAGGGCGCCGGCCCAAGCTTCATAGATGGTGGGCAGAATGCCGAGCTGCATGCCGTGCGAGGCGCCATCGAAGATAGCCGTGGCAAAAGGGGCCAGCGAATCGGCCCACAGCACTTTCTTGCATAGCCCCAGGGTGAACAGCAGCAAGCCGGTCGCGACATGGTCCCAGTCGATGCGGTAGGTCGCAGCATGTGCGAACTGCGGCATCATGTCCTTGTGATGCAGCACCGGCCCGGCGATCAGGTGCGGGAAGAAAGTCACGAACAGCACGTAATGGATGAAGTCGTATTCCTTGACCTTGCCTTGCCAGGTGTCGACCAGGAAGGCGATCTGCGTGAAGGTGAAGAACGAGATGCCGAGTGGCAGGATGATCGCCTCCAGCGAGAATTCACTGCCGGTCAGGTTGTTCACGCTGGACAGGAAGAAGTTCGCATATTTGTAATAGGCGAGCAGCAGGATGTCGGCGGTGATGGCGAAGAAAAGCAGTTGGTTCTTGCGACGCTGTAGTCCTTGAACGTGTGCCTTGGAGATCCACAGGCCACAAGCATAGTTGAACACGATGGAGCCGAGCAGCAGACCGACATAAGCCGGGTTCCAGTAGCCATAGAAGAACAGCGAGGCCAGCGCCAGCCATGCCGCTGCATATGCGCGATGGATACGGCCGAGCTGAAAGAAACCCAGGAACACGACCGGCAGGAACAGGAAGATGAAGCTGTAAGAGTTGAAGAGCATCGCGCAGCGGTTGGTGTCCAAAGGCTTGCAGTCATTTTCTGCTACCCTATTTTACCGTCAATCATGAGGATCACCGATGTCCATCTACGCCATAGGCGACATTCAGGGCTGTTATGACGAACTCCAGCGTTTGCTGGAGGGGATCCGCTTCGATGCGGGGCGGGATGAGTTGTGGTTCGTCGGCGACCTGGTCAATCGCGGGCCGGGGTCGCTGGAGGTGTTGCGCTTGGTCAAATCGTTGGGCGACCGTGCCATCACCGTGCTGGGCAACCATGATCTGCACTTGCTGGCCGTGGCGGAAGGGATAGGCGAACTGCATCGCACCGATACGCTGGATGACATCCTGCATGCTCCGGATCGAGACGAACTGCTGCACTGGCTGCGCCATCAACGCTTGCTGCATGCCGAGGGGGGCAATGTGTTGGTGCATGCCGGCTTGTTGCCGCAATGGACAGTGGCGCAGGCACAAGCGCTGGCGCATGAGGTGGAGGCAGCATTGCGCAGCGACGATTACGCGCTATTCCTCAAGAAGATGTATGGCAACAGCCCGCATGCCTGGGAGGATGGGCTGGAGGGTTACGCGCGCCTGCGCGTCATCGTCAATGCATTCACCCGCTTGCGGGTGTGCACGCAGCAAGGCGAGATGGAATTCAGATTCAAGGGTGAAACGCAGGATATCCCGCCGGGGCTGTTGCCCTGGTTCGAGCTGCCGCAACGGCGCAGCCAGGATGCTACGGTGATCTTCGGCCACTGGTCGGCACTGGGCTTGCGCGTGGAACACAACCTGATCGCGCTGGATACCGGCTGCCTGTGGGGCGGGCCGATGACGGCCATCCGCCTGGAGGACCGCCGCTTGTTCCAGGTTGCCTGCAATAAACTCGTGGCGCGCCATTGGTGACAGACGCTCACTCAGCAGTTGACAATATAAGAATACTTTAATATTCTAACCATCAACAGCTTTGCTGTTGCACGTTTCTCTTCCCTGAGCGTGCGTCTTAACTTTCCCCTTTGTTAAGACCTTCGCCCCCGACCTCAAAGGTTCGGGGGCTTTCTTTTTCCGGTCTTGGTCGATCAATAGCGGCGTTTCGCCTGCGGCGAGAACGTGCTGCGACCTTCGATATGGCGGAAGGTGATGCGGCCCTTGGATAGATCGTAGGGCGACATCTCCAGCGATACCTTGTCACCGGCGATGATGCGGATGTGATTCTTTTTCATCTTGCCGGCGCTATAAGCGACCAGTTGGTGCCCGTTTTCCAGAGTGACACGGTAGCGCGAATCCGGGAGGACCTCATCCACCATGCCGCTCATCTCGAGCAGCTCTTCCTTGGCCATCGGTTAGATGGCGCGGATGTTGGCAGCTTGCTGACCTTTGGGGCCGGTGACGATATCGAACTCGACTTGCTGACCTTCGGCCAGGCTCTTGAAACCCGAGCTCTGGATGGCCGAGAAATGCGCGAAAAGGTCATCGCCGCCGTTGGCGGGAGTGATGAAGCCGAAGCCCTTGGAATCGTTGAACCACTTTACGGTACCTGTTGCCATGATGAATCTCCTGAAAAAATTAAAGGCTTGCGCCCGATTGGGTGCGGATATCAAGACGGCAGAGAGATGAAGGAGAGGAACCGCAGAGATGCAGAACAGAACCAGACAGCAACGACAGACTTGAAACGCGGGCGGCACTATGCGCGCTATCGGCGACAATAGCAAATAAATCTTTTGAGTGCCTCAGGCGGCGGTGAGCAAAGCACGCATCATGCGTTGCGCTTGCGGGACGTAACCGCCGCCGAACAGATTGGCATGGTTCAGAATGTGATAGAGGTTATAGAGCTGGCGACGCTGGGTGTAGCCGGCATCCAGCGGCCATGCCTTATGGTAGGCCGTGTAGAAATCGTCAGGATAGCCGCCGAAAAGTTCGGTCATCGCCAGATCGCATTCGCGGTCGCCATAGTACACAGCAGGATCGAAGATGGTCGGCGTGCCATCGGCCAGGTAACTGTGATTGCCTCTCCACAGGTCGCCATGCAGTAAAGAGGGCTGTGGCGTATAGCCTTCAAAGAAGACGGGCAGCGTCTCCAATAGCTGTGCGCCGGTCGTCTGCAACGTCTTGCCCAGGCCATTGTGGCGCGCCAGATCCAGCTGATGACCGAGACGCCGTTCGGCCCAGAACTCGATCCAGCTATCTGACCATGCGTTGGGTTGGGGCGTGGTGCCGATGAAGTTGTCCTGCATGAAGCCGAAGCGTTCGGCTGTGCAGCGATGCAGGACGGCAAGTTGTGTGCCGAGCCTTGTTGCATCGCCGTGAGCGTGCAGGTCCAGCTGCTCCAGCACCAGGAAGTTGTGGCCTTGAGCCGTGCCATGCGCGATGACGCAGGGTATGCGCAGCGTCTGTGTGGCGGCGAGGGCATTCAGACCGGCGGCCTCGGCCGCGAATCCTGTCCTGAGCCATGTCGAAGGGATCGCGGCGTGGCGGACATCGTTGAGTTTGACGAAATAGCACGAACCGTCCGCCCCTTCGAGGCGATGGCTCCGGTTGATGTCGCCCCCGCTGACCGGTGTTTGTGCGCGCAGGTGGAACGGGCGCTGCGTCGCCTCCGCGATGGCGGCGGCGACACGGTCCCACAAGGTCATAGCTTGATGTCGAAACCGAAGTGTTGCTTGAACAGCGCCATGACCTCATCACGCGAATGGCGATGGTTCTGGCCACCGCGGCTGGCGATCTTGAGCGAACCCATCAGCGAAGCGAGACGTCCGCTGGTCTCCCAGTCCCAACCGGCCTGGATGCCGTATAGCAGACCGGCGCGATAGGCGTCGCCGCAACCGGTGGGGTCGACGATGGCTTTGGCCTTCGGCGTGGGGATGGCGATGTGCTTGCCGTCGGCATGGACCATGGAGCCGTCGCCGCCCATGGTGACGATGAGTGCAGACACGCGCTGGGCGATATCGGCCAGTGACTTGCCGGTCTTCTCCTGCAACATCTTCGCTTCGTAATCGTTCAGCGTGACGTAGTTGGAAAGCTCCACCATCTCCAGCAACTCGTCGCCGGAGAACATGGGCATGCCCTGACCCGGGTCGAACACGAAGGGGATGCCGGCCTCCGCCAGCTCGCGCGAATGCTTGAGCATGCCGTCACGGCCGTCCGGCGATACGATGGCAAGAGTGGCTTCCTGCGCGTCCTTGATGTGGTTCAGGTGCGACATGCTCATCGCGCCGGGGTGGAAGGCGGTGATCTGGTTGTCGTCCAGGTCGGTAGTGATGAACGCTTGGCCGGTGAAATTTCCCTCGACATGTTTGATGTGGGTCTGCGGCAAACCGAGCTTGGTCAGGCGCGTGGCATAAGGGCCGAAGTCGTCGCCGACGGTGGCCATGATCAGCGGCTGGCCGCCCAGCATCTGCAGGTTGTAGGCGATGTTGCCGGCGCAGCCGCCGTATTCGCGGCGCATCTCGGGCACCAGGAAGGCAACGTTCAGGATGTGGATCTGTTCGGGCAGGATGTGTTTCTTGAAATGGTCCTTGAACACCATGATGGTGTCGTAGGCCATGGAACCGCAGATGAGTGTCTTCATGTTCGCCCTTGTCATGTGGATGGAAGCGTCTGGATTATATCAAGGCGGCAGGGGATGACTGGTCGTCGATAAACGTTACAATCGGGACAGGGTAGCCACGTCAAGCCATGAAAGGACCGCCATGCCGATCCCGCAACGCATCATCGCAGCCACCGATTTTTCCGTCAGCGCCACGCAGGCAGTGCGTCAGGCCGCCCATCTGTCGCGCGCTTGGGGCGCCGAGCTGCTGCTGGTGCATGTGTTCAACGACAGCGTGTGGGCCAGCCTGCGCGCGGTGTATGACCTGCCCGGCTGGAACGACGTGAAACCGGTGGTCAACCAGCGCGCCCGTTTGATGCAGCTGGGCAAGGAGATCGGTGCCGAGTTCGGCGTGCCGGTGCAGGTGGAGATCCTGACCGGACGCGCCTCGCAGCAGATCGGCGAGATCGTCGCCGCGCGTCGCGCCGACCTGCTGGTGGTGGGCGAGCACGGCGAGAACTGGGTGCGCGACATCGTGCTCGGCGGTACCGCGCTCAAGGTGATCGAGGCCGCGCGCATCCCGGTGCTGCTGGTGCGCCGCAACCAGCCCGGCGACTACCGCGATGCGGTCATCGCCACCGATTTCTCCGCTTCTGCGGAACATGCCGCGCGTCTGGCGCTGGCCGCTTTCCCGCAGACGCAGAAGGTGTTGGTGCATGCCTGGCTGGTACCGCTGGAGGCCAGCATGCGGCTGGGTGGCGCGCGCGAGGAAGACATCGAACGTTTCCGCGAGCGCGAGTTCGCCCAGGCGCAGCAGGGGCTGGATGCTTTCGTGCAACGGCTGGGCGCAGCACCGGACGCATTGCAGCCGTTGGCCCTGCAAGGCTCGCCGGCCAGCGTCATCTTCGACCAGGCCGAGGCGCGCGGCAGCGACCTGGTCGTGATCGGCAAGCATGGCGGCAGTCCGTTCGATGAGCGCCTGCTGGGCAGCGTCACGCAGAACATCCTGTACCACGCGGCCTGTGACGTATTGCTGACCGCCTGAGCACGATGATGGGACACCTCGCACAGATCATCCTGCTGCTGGCCGTCACCGTCGCCGTCATCGTCATCTTCCAGCGCCTGAGGTTCCCCACTGCGCTGGGCTATCTGCTGGTCGGCGTTATCCTCGGGCCGTATACCGCCGGGCCGACCGTCTATGTGCCCGAGTTCAAGGCGCTCGCCGAGTTCGGTGTGGTGTTCCTGCTGTTCACCATCGGCCTCAGTTTCTCGCTGCCGCAGATGCATGCGCTACGCCATCAGGTGTTCGGGCTGGGCACCGGCCAGGTGCTGCTTACCACGCTGCTGGTCGGCGTCATCGTCTGGCTGGCGGGATTGCCGGCCGAGGTGGCGTTCGTGGTCGGTGCGGTGTTCGCGCAGTCTTCCACCACCATCATCGGCAGCCTGCTCACCGAGCAAGGTGAAGAGAACAGCCAGCATGGCCGGCTCGGTCTGGCCATGTCGGTGTTCCAGGATGTCACGGCGGTGCCCTTCCTGATCATCATCCCGGTACTGGGCACGGCGGTCGGCGCGGCCGCGCTGACCGGGGCGCTGGGCTGGGCGCTGGTCAAGGCGCTGATCGCGTTCGCGCTGGTGTTCTTCGTCGGGCGCTGGCTGCTGCGTCCGCTGTTCCACATGGTGTCCGAACGGCGCTCGCTCGAAGTGTTCACGCTGGCGGTGCTGCTGGTCGCGCTGCTGGCGGCCTGGGGTACCAACCTGTTCGGCCTGTCGCTGGCGTTCGGCGCCTTCCTCGCCGGCATGATGCTGGGCGAGACCGAGTTCCGCCACCAGGTGGAATCCAGCATCCGGCCGTTCCGCGACGTGTTGCTCGGCCTGTTCTTCATCGGTATCGGCATGCGCTTCGATCCGGCTTCCATCCCGCCGATCTGGCACTGGGCGCTGCTCGGTGCGCTGCTCATCGTGCTCAGCAAGACGCTGATCGTCGCGGCCATGATGCGTCGCAGCGGGATCGATGCGGCCGTATCCTGGCGCACCGGTCTGCTGCTGGCGGTGGGCGGCGAGTTCGGGCTGGCGCTGATCGCCATCGCACTCGATTCCGGCGTGCTCGATGAGCGGCTGGGGCAGATCGCGATCACCTCGGTGTTGCTGTCGCTGGTCATCGGTGCCGTCATGATCCGCTTCAATGCGGCGATCTCGGCGTGGCTGGTGGCGGAACCTGCCCAGGCCAGCCAGGAAACCTTGCTCGGTGCTGCAGAGCAGCAGGTGGTGATCGGTGGCTACGGGCGTGTCGGCCATACCATCGCGGTGCTGTTGCAGACCAGCGGTGTACCCTTCGTGGTGTTCGACAGCGATGCCCGTCGCGTCGCCCAGGGACGGGCGGACGGTCTACCTGTGCTGTATGGCGATATCGCCGATCCGGAACTGCTCACCGCCATCCATGTGGAGCGTGCCGCGCTGGTGGTGATCACCATCGACCATGCGGCGAGCGCGCTGCGCACGGTGCATTTCCTGCGCAAGCATTGCCCGCAGGTGCCGGTCGTCGCCCGGGCGCGCGACTTGCAGGCCAGTTCACAGTTGATGACGGCTGGGGCGACGCATGCATACCCCGAGGCCATCGAGGCCAGTCTGCGTCTGGGCGCATCCGCCCTGCAGATCCTGCAGGTGCCGCAGAGCGACATCGAGCGCGTGATGCAGACGGTGCGCGACCTGGATTATCGACCGGTGCTGGAATGAAGCGAGCGCGCTGGCGCGTGCCGGTTCACGGTTTGTTGCCCAGCATGAATGCGGCTTTCACTGCTTGTTGCGTGGCGCGGCGCAGCATGCTGGCGGCGCGCAGCCGGATCTCCATCTCCGACACCGCCAGCGTGCCGTGTGCACCGGCCTCCAGTAGCCAGGATTTCACTGCCTGATAGTGTTCTTCCAGCGTGCGTTGTGCCCGTGCGGTCTCCGCGCGGTCGGCCAGTTCGATGGCCGGGTCGACGGCATCCAGCAAGGCTTGCGCCTGGGCGGCGAACTTGCCGGCCTCGACCGGTGCCGGGGTGTCGGTCTCGCGCATCGTCGCGGCGAGGTCCACCGCCAGTTCGGCCAGCGTCTCGTAATAGCGCGCGATGCGCAGGATGTCGGGCAGACGCTGCGCGTTCTCCGCCGACATCTCGGTGCGGCTTAGGCGCATCACGAAATCCGCGATGGCATGGTTCAGACTGAGCACGGTCTGCCGTTCGCGCTCCAGCTTGTCCGCGGCTTCGCCCCCGGTCGCATCGCGCAGGGCACGCAGCGCGATGCGGCCCATGCGCCGCACTTCCTGGTGCAGCGCGTCCAGTGCCAGGGTGGGTACGCCGAGCACGTTGGCGTCCAGATGTTTCGGTCTCGCCTCGTCCTCTTCCGCGGTGCGGAAGCGTCGCTCCAGGAAGCGGGTGAGATGGCCGGCCAGCGGCCACATCAGTGCCACGCCGAGCAGGTTGAACACGCTGTGGAACAGGGCGAGGAAAGCTGCCGGCGCCGGGTCGAGATGCAGCAGTTCGCGCAGCATGCCGAGCAGGCCGATCAGCAGCGGCAACAATAGCAGCGCCACCGCGCCGGTGAGCACGTTGAACAGCACATGCGCACTGGCGGCGCGTTTCGCGTTCGGCGTGGCGCCGATGGCGGCGATCAGCGCGGTCACCGTGGTGCCGACGTTGGCGCCGATCACCACGGCGGCGGCGGCCTCGATGCTGATCATGCCACTCTCGGCCGCGGTGAAGGCCAGCACCAGCGAGGCGGCCGATGCCTGCATCAGTACGGTCATCAGGATGCCGGACAGCACCATCACCAGGATGCCCAGCATGCCCTCGAACTCGCGCAGCGAGAAACCGCTGGCGCTGCCGGCGAAGGATTCCTTCAGCAGGTCGATGCCGAGGAACAGCACGCCGAAACCGGCCAGCGCCAGCCCGAGCGCGCCGCGTCGCTCGCGCTCGCCGGACAGGCGCAGCGCCATGCCGATGCCGATCAGCGGCAGCGCCAGCGCGTCGATCTTGAACTTGAGGCCGACCAGCGCCACCAGCCAGCCGGTCATGGTGGTGCCGACGTTGGAGCCGAACAGCACCCACAGCGACTGTCCCAGCGTGAGCAGGCCGGCGTTGACGAAACCGATGGTGGCCACCGTCACCGCGCTGGAGGACTGCACCAGCGCGGTCACCAGCGCGCCGGCCGCCAGGCCGCGCAGACGGGTGCGCGTCGAGCGGGCGAGGATGCCTTCCAGCGCCGGACCGGCGGCCAGTTTGAGGCCGTCGGTCATCAGTCCCATGCCGAGCAGGAACAGGCCGATGCCGCCGAGCAGTTTGCCGAGAGATTCCCAGTCTGCCATCTCAATGATCCATCACGGGTGACGGTTGTAGAACCATTTCAGCAGGAAGGGCGGCGACATGGTGGTCAGCGCGATGACGATCAGCAGGCCGGCATACAGCTCGCCGTTGAGGATGCCCTGGCTGAAGCCGAGCTGCGCGAAGATCAGGCCCACCTCGCCGCGCGGGATCATGGACAGACCGATCGCCAACTGCTTCGGGCGCGGTTCGCGGATGAAGAACCCGGCGCCCAGTTTGCCGACGAAGGCGACCAGCAACAACAAACCCGCCAGTTCCCACACGAAGGGAGAGTCCCAGTTCACCGCATTCAGGTTGAGCGAGACGCCCACCATCACGAAGAACAGCGGCGAGAAGGTGTGGATCAGCGGGCGCACCTGTTCTTCCAGTCGATGTGCCAGTTTGGGGCTGGGTTTGAATTCGATGGCAGGACGCTTGCCCATCCACAGGCGGAAACCGAAATGCTGGCTGAAGGCCAGACCCGCCGCGAAGCCGCCCATGATCTCCGGCGCCCCGACGGCATGCGCCAGCCAGGAGAACAGCAGGATCATCGCCAGCGCCATGGTCAGCAACAGCCCCGGTGTGGCGGCGCGCTGGTCAAGGCGGTCGATCAGCATCGAGGCCAGCTTGGCCACCAGCGGGGTGAGGACCATGAACAGCAGGATATACAGCGCGACCTCGCCCAGCACATCGTACGAAGCATGCTGGCCGATCACCAGTTGATAGAGGAAGGCCAGCGCCAGCACGCCGAGGATGTCGTCCAGCACCGCCGCACCGATCACGATCTGCGCTTCATCGGTATGCCGTTTGCCGAGGCCGTCCAGCACGCGCACGGTGATGCCGATACTGGTCGCGGTCAGCGTGCCGCCGATGAACAGGGCGGTCAGATCGGGCAAGCCGAACACGACGGCGCTGACGCCGTAGCCGAGTATGAACGGCAGCGCGAAGCCGACCAGCGCCACCACATACGGCTTGATGCCGGAACGCGCCAGGCGCGACAGATCGGTATCCATGCCCACCTCGAACAGCAGCAGGATGATGCCGATCTCGGCCAGCAGCTTCATGGTGGTGTCGGGAGACACCCAGCCGAGCACCGAAGGACCGATGAGCAGGCCCGCCAGCAGTTCGCCGATCACCGGCGGGATGCCGAAGCGTGCGGCGGTCTCCGAGAACAGCCGCGCGGCGATCAGGATGATGGCGAGGAAGAGGAAGAATTGGTGCAGTTCCATGAAGGCTCCCGAGGATCAGTTGCCCCGATGATACAACGGTGTCTTATGGCGCTGCGTGTTCAGCGTCAGTAACTGCGGGCGTAGCCCATGCCGATGAAGTGTGCGGCGTTGCCGTTCAGGTCGAGGCCGATATGCAGGTCGAGCTGGGTACTCTCGTTCAGCAGCCAGGCGTAGCCGCCATCCATCATGTACACATCGTTGCCGCTGTGGTTCAGCGGATGGTCGGCATACAGTTCGACGTAGCTGCTCAGTGAGTCGTCGATCGCATATGAATATCCGATGGCGGCTTGTGCCTGCGTCTGCAAGGTGCCGGGATTGCTGCTGGCGAGTTGCAGCATGCCGAACAGCTCCTTGCGCGACCACAGTAGCGACAGCTGCGGTGCTGCCTTGCTGCCGGCGGCATTGCCATTGCCGCTGGGCAGGTTGAGCAAGCCCAGCAGCGACAGTTTGAGGTCATCGCTGTCGAGCAGGCGATATTTTCCACCCAGTGTGAGATTGTTCACGGTGCTGCTGCCGTTGGCGAAGGTCCAGCCGCCCCATTGCACTTCCACTTCGGTCGAGGTCGTGCTGCCGATACGCACGTTGGTGAGGGGCAGGCTGCGACCGTCGCGACTGCCCTGGAAACCGAGTTCGACGTTGTAGTGGCCGGGTCGCACGGTGTAAGTGCCGGTGCTGAAGCCGGGACGGTCGGCGACGATGGGTTCGGCCCAGGCGGTCGTTAAAGTGCAAAGCAAGGCGAGGGAGAGCAGGGTACGTGAGGTCATGTGGGTACTCGATGGTCAGGTTGGTATGTGACGGATGTTCCTGTGCGGCGCGGATCCTGACGTCAGGATCCGGCGTCAGATTTTTTGACGGCGGGCTGTATCGTTGCCGAGAAGTTGCGGCTCAAGGTGAGGAACAGCGGTGTCGGGCAGATCGCGCGCGAACATAGTTTGGCGATGAAAGCGGCGGCCATCAGCGGCAGGATCATCTCGTGATTGGCGGTCATCTCCATGACGATGACGAAGGCGGTAATGGGGGCTTGCGTGACCCCGGCGAAGTAGGCGACCGCGCCCAGGATCATGGCCGCGCCCAGCGGCACCGAGGAGAAGATGTGCGCGATGTTGTAACCCAGACCGGCGCCGGCGGACAGCGTGGGCGCCATGATGCCGCCGGGGATGCCGCTGACGTAGGTGACCAGCGTGGCGGCCATTTTCAGCAGACCGAAATTCTCGGGTAGCGCGGTGTTGCCATCGAGCATCGATTTGGCTTCGTTGTAGCCGCTGCCGTAGGTGTTGCCGAACGAGGCCAGGCCGATCAGCGCGACCAGCAGGCCGCAAGCGGCGGCGAAGCGGATCGGATGGTGGCGCATCCAGCCGCCCAGGCGACCGGTCAGTCCTTTGTTGACTTCGATCAGCATGCGGCTGAACGCGCCGCCCAGCACGCCGCCGGCGACGCCGCACAGGATGACCACGTTCCAGTCGCTGCCGAAGGCCAGCGTCTCCGAGGTGCGGCCGAAATAAGCATAGTTGCCCAGCAGCGCGAGCGAGGTGATGCCGGCGATGATCACCGTCATCAGGATGGTAGAGCTGTTGTGCTCTTCGAACGAGCGGCTCATCTCTTCGATGGCGAAGACGATCCCGGCCAGCGGCGTGTTGAACGCAGCCGCCACGCCGGCCGCCGCGCCGGCCAGGATGAGGCCCTTGTCCAGGTCGTAGCTGGGGAAGCGCGCCAGCTTGCCCATGTTGTGCATGATCGCGGCACCGATCTGCACGGTCGGACCTTCGCGGCCGACCGAGGCGCCGAACAGGAAGCCCATCACGGTGAGTAAGATCTTGCCCAGGGTGACGCGCAACGACAGTAGGCGATCGCGCATCGGCGATTGTTCATCCAGCGCGGCGATGACTTGCGGGATGCCGCTGCCTTGCGCACCGGCGAAATATTTGCGCGTCAGGTAGACCACCAGCGCAAAACCGCACGGTGTGACCAGCAAGGGCAGCCAGGGGGACACGGCGAGTAACTTGTGGAAGTTGCTATTCGCCCATTCGCAGATGACGGCGAACAGGATGGCGACCAAACCCACGCTGATGGCGCCACCGAGGAATACGATGCGGCGTTTCCACCAGACGATCAAAGCCTGCTCCTGTCAACTGAGCGTGTCATCAGATCGATCAAACCGACGAACATGCAGTTATGCTCCTCCCGATTTCGAGAGATCCATCGAGCGCGGATGAGGCGAGGGTTGTCGCATCAATCGGCGGGAGGCTTATAGGCCGGCACCTTCATGGTGTCACCCGGTTGTTTGCCGAGCAGACGCGAGTACAGGCTGCGCACTGCCGGGACGGGGTAGGCCATCACCAGCACGGCGCTGAGCGAGATACTGACCAGTACCACCATGTAAGCGGTGTCGCGGATCAATGCGCCACCGTCGATGCCGTATTGCAAGGGCAGCGCGGCCAGCACGGCTGCCGCCAGCCCCTTGGGGGCCATCATCGAAGTGATGGCGGTGTCGCGCAGGGTGTAGGTCGGTGCGCGGAACACGATGCGCGTGAGCAGCAGGCGCATCGCGTAGACGGCGGCCACCATCAACATGGCGACGGTGGCCGGGCCGATGGCGCCGAAGTGGATGGAGATGCCGAGATAGACGAAGAAGTAGGTCTTGAGCAGGAACACCGCTTCGCGATAGAAAGCCAGATCGACTTCGTTCAGCGGCTCGATGTTGCGGTCCAGGTTGGGGATGCGGTTGAGGCCGAACTTCTGGTAGTTGGTCAGCGTGATGCCCAGCGCCAGCGCGGCGATGGCGCCGGAGAAGCCGAGCGCCTCGGTTGCGCCATACACGATGAACACATAGGCCAGCGTGGACGAGATGGTGTTGGGGAAGTCGCGCACTTTGCCCAGCACCATCAGCCAGCCGATGCCGCCCACCACGCCGAACACGGCGGCGAACACCAGGGCGGCCAGCACGCTGCCCACCACCTTGCCGGCGGCGACGTCGCCTTGGGTGAGAATCTGCAACATGGCGAACACGCCCACGATACACAGCACATCGGTCAGGGCAGACTCCAGTACCAGCACCGTGGCCGGCTTCTCGGCCAGCTTGAGCGCACTCACCATGGGGATGACCACGGCGGATGAGGTGCCGCCGAGGATGAGGCCGAGTAGCAGCGCCGGCATCAGCTCGAGTCCCAGCGTGGCGATGCCGATGGCGCAAACTAGCGCCGCAGTGAGGATGAAGCAGGCGAAGGTCAGCAGTCCGGTGGTGCCCAGCGACTGGCCGAGCACGTCTAGGTCGAGCGAAGTGCCGCTCTCGAACAGGATCACTACCAGTGCGATGGTGGCGAGTAAAGAACCTATCTTGCCGAAATCTGCCGGCTCTACGATGCCGAGCAGGGGGCCGATCACGATGCCGATCACCATCAGCACCAGCACGTCCGGGATGTTGGTGCGGCTGAATTGCAGCGACAGGAAGTGTGCGAAGAACACCATCAGGCCGATGACGAGGATCGTGGTGGACATGTAGGCTCCTGCAATGAACGGGGGGCGATTATACCTGAGCCGATATGACGGTTTCCTGCATGGCGGGGCTGTTAGAATGGGACGCATCCATCCCGAGGGTCTGCCATGGAAAACCCCGCTTTCCTCGAATATCTGCATGTCTCCAGGGAGGTCGCGCGCGCGGTGCTCATCCTGATACTGGCTTGGCTGCTGCTGATGGCGAGCCGCCGCCTGATCCAGCTGTTCCGCAATTACATGCAGGCACATCGCGCCTTTGCTGGGGGCGGCCGGTGTCGTCGGTATCGCGGTCGGCTTCGGTGCGCAGAGCCTGATCAAGGATTATTTCAACGGCTTCTTCATGTTGCTGGAGAACCAGATCCGCCATGGGGATGCGGTGGAGATCTCGGGCAAGACCGGTGTGGTCGAAGACATCACCTTGCGTCATGTGGCGCTGCGCGATATCGAGGGTAACGTCCATTACATTCCCAACGGCCTGATCGGCATCGTCACCAACAAGTCGCGCGGCTATGCCTATGCGCTGATCGATTTCGGTGTGGCGTATCGTGAGAGTCTGGACGAGGTCTATCGTGTTACGCGCGCGGCTGGTGCGGCCTTGCGTGAGGATCCGGAGATCGGCCCCAAGATACTGGACGACATCGAGGTGCAGGGCGTGCAGGAATGGGCCGATTCGGCAGTGGTGGTACGTTGCCGATTCAAGACCGTGGCCATGGAGCAATGGGCGGTGCGTCGCCAGTTCCTGAGCCGGCTGAAACAGGCGTTCGATGCGCAGGGTATCGAGATCCCCTATCCCCATCTCACGCTGTATCTGGGGCAGGACAAGCAAGGGCACGCTCCGGCGTTGCGCATCGTGCAGCAGGAGCAAGCCTGATGCACCTCAGGCGTGGCCTGCTGTTGGTGGGCGCGCTGCTGCTGGCAGGGAGTGCGCAAGCCGGGTCGGCGCAATGTCGTTTCCTGGAGCAGGCGACATTGCTGGAACTCGGGCTGGCCGAGGGGCAACCCTGCCATGTGTTGTATCAGGCTTGCCTCAAACATGCGGTGCGACCGGATGATCCCATCCCCAAGACGCGCTGCATGGAGACCGTACATTGCGGCGCCCGGTTCTGGTCGGCGGTACCGCGTGATGTTTCAGGTATCAGCAATCTGCAACGTTTTCGCCAGGAGTGTGAGCCGGAGTGAGTTAACGAGCTTCACTCGAAATCGTCCGCAGTGCTGCTGTCGTTGCGTTCGTGGAACAGTTGTTCCATCTCCTCTTCGAAGAAGAAGCGTTCGCCGCCGAAGGCCGGTTTGAGTTCGTCGATCCAGGTGGCGTGTTCGTCGTATTCGGCGAAGAACGGGCGCTGCACCCAGTCCGGATTGCGGCCTTGCAGGAAGCGCATCACCATCACCTTGCGCTCGCCTGCGTCGGCCACCCCCAGCATCTGGATCTTGCCGGGATTGGCCGACATGCTGGGGCCGCGCACGGTGCGCGCCAGCCCCGACACCTGTTGGTAGGCCGCGCGGAAGATCTGCCAGGCACGTACCAGCGGCAGCGAGAAGTAGTGCTGCGCGCCGGTGTCGCGCGCGAGGAACATGTAATACGGCACGCAACCCAGCTTCACCTGCTCTTCCCACATACGCGCCCACACGGCAGGATCGTCGTTGATATGGCGCATCACCGGTGACTGGGTGCGGATCATCACGTTGGCCTCGCGCAGGTTGCGGATGGCTTGCCGTACGGTGTCGTTCTCCAGTTCGCGCGGATGGTTGAAGTGCGCCATCAATGCCAGTTGTTTGCCGGAGTCGGTCACCTTGCGGAACAGTGCCAGCATCTCCGGCGTGTCTTCGTCGTCCACGAACTTGTGCGGCCAGTAGGCCAGCACCTTGGTGCCGATGCGGATGTTCACCAGCTTGGGCAGGTCGGCCGACAGCAGCGGCTCGATGTAGGCGGCCAGGTTCTTCGCCGTCATGATCATCGGATCGCCGCCGGTGAACAGGATGTCGGTGATCTGCGGGTTGCGCTTCACGTACTCGACCAGTTTCTCCACCTCGCGGCTGGCGAACTTGATGTCGCTCATGCCGATGAATTGCGGCCAGCGGAAGCAGAAGGTGCAATAGGCATGGCAAGTCTGCCCCTGGCTGGGGAAGAACAGCACCGTCTGGCGGTATTTGTGCTGCATGCCGTGCAGGCGCTCGCCATCCATCTCCGGCACGTTATGGTCGATCTGCCCGGCCGGGTGCGGATTGAGCTGCATGCGGATGCGGTGGGCGACTTCCTTGATCGCCGTCTTGTCGGCGCTGTTCCTGAGCAGGGCCGCCATCTCTTCGAAATGTTCCGGACTCAGCATGTCGCGCTGCGGGAAGGTGAGCGCGAAGATCGGGTCGTTCGGCACCTGGTCCCAGTCGATCAGCTGGTCGATCACATAGTTGTTCACCTTGAACGGCAGCACATGGCCGACCACTTCGATGTCGAAGCGCTGCTGTTCGCTGAGGCGGGCGATCTGCGGGATGTCGCGGAAGTTGTTCAGGTTGTACGAACGGAACTGGGGGTTGTTGGCGGAATAGACGGGAATGGTGGTCTGTCGTGTCTCGGTCACGGTCGGGGTACTCCTTGCAATGGCTGGAAGGCATCGATGCCGGCGGCACCGTGCTTCTCTGTTCTGGATGGGGGTGGCCGACTTTATACCACAGGGTGACGTCTCGCTCCAAGCTGTCGTGCACGATGCGAGCAAATGCAAGTGGATGTGAGCTGGATTGCGATAGTAGATGGACTAATATCGGAACGCATGAGCAATTCCGTGTAAAATGCCGGCATCGCTCACCATTCAGTTCGTCGCGAGTAATGTGGCGGCTCGTTCCTCAGGCCAATGAAAGCTGTAACAGACGAAACACGAATCCTTTCCTCTCAATCACCCCGTCGCCGTGCTGCGACCATCGCCCTGTTCGGCGAGGTCCTGGCCGATGAGTTCCCCGATCGCCATGTGCTGGGCGGCGCCCCGTTCAACGTCGCGCGCCATCTCCGGGCTTTCGGCCTGAACCCCGTGCTCATCACGCGCACCGGCAACGATGCCTTGCGTGAAGAACTGCTCGACACCATGCGCGCCAGCGACATGGAGACCATGGGCGTGCAATGCGACTCCACCCACCCGACCGGTCGGGTGCAAGTGCATCTGGATGGCGACAACCATCGTTTCGAGATCCTGCCGGACCAGGCGTACGACCATATCCATGCCACGCTGGCGCGCATGGTCGCCCTGTCCGTGCGGCCGGAGCTGGTCTATTTCGGCACCCTGGCGCAACGTCGTGCCGCTTCGCGCAGTGCCTTGCGCATGTTGCTCAACGGTACCCGCGCGGCCACCTTCTTCGACGTCAACCTGCGTCCGCCCTGGTATGAGGCGCAGGTGTTGCGCCGCTCACTGCGCCGGGCGGACACGGTCAAACTCAACCAGGACGAGATGGAGACGCTGGCCCATCTGTTCGCCCTGCCCGGCGATACCTGGCAGGGGCATGCGCACTCCTTCATGCAATCGTTTGATATCCGCCGTGTGCTGGTGACCTGCGGCGCACAAGGCGCTTGCCTGCTGGAGCGCGAAGGCGGCGAGACGCGTTTGCAGCCGTCCCCGCTGACGCAGGCAGTGGTGGATACGGTGGGTGCCGGGGATGCTTTCTCCGCCGTGTTCATCCTCGGCCAGCTGGCGCGCTGGCCGCTGGCGACGACGCTGGAGCGGGCGCATGCATTCGCTGCGGCGATCTGCACGGTGCGCGGGGCCGTCCCGGATCAGCCGGATTTCTACGAACCGTTCCTCGCCGGCTGGCGCGCATGAAGGCGCCGCTCTACATCGTGCTGGTCAGCGTGCATGGCTTGATCCGCGGCCATGATCTGGAGCTGGGGCGTGATGCCGATACCGGCGGCCAGACCAAATACGTAGTGGAGCTGGCGCGTACGCTGGGCGAGCGCGCCGACGTGGCACGCGTGGTGCTGCTGACGCGGCGCATCCTGGATACGCAGCTGAGCGCCGATTATGCGGAATCGGAAGAGCCGCTGTCGGCCAAGGCTGCCATCGTGCGCATCGATTGCGGCGAGCCGCGCTACCTGCGCAAGGAGATGCTGTGGGACGCCTTGGAGAACTTCTCCGATAACGCGCTGGCCTGGCTCAAGGCACAGCCGCGCTTGCCCGACGTGATCCATGCGCACTATGCCGATGCGGGATATGCCGGCGCGCGCCTGTCGCACCAGCTCGGCATCCCGCTGGTGTTCACCGGCCATTCATTGGGGCGCAGCAAGCGCAAACGCCTGCTGGCGAGTGGCGTGAAGGGCGCCGACATCGAGAGCACCTACCACATCACGCGCCGTATCGAAGCGGAGGAAACTACGCTGGGCGTGGCCGAGCGCATCATCACCAGTACGCGCCAGGAGATCGAACAGCAATACGGGCTGTACGATTTCTACCAGCCGGAGCGCATGCGCGTGATCCCGCCCGGCACCGACCTGACGCAGTTCCATCCTGTGCTGGATAACGAGAAGCAGAGTCGCATCGCGCAGGAACTGCGACGCTTCCTCAAGCAGCCGAACAAACCGGTCATCCTGGCGCTGTCACGCCCCGACCCGCGCAAGAACATCACCGCATTGATCGAGGCCTACGGCCAATCCCCGGCGTTGCAGGAGATCGCCAACCTGGTGATCGTGGCCGGCAATCGCGAGGATATCCAGGAGATGGAGGATGGCAGTGCCGCTGTGCTCAACGGCATCCTGCTCGCCATCGACAAGTACGACCTGTACGGCAAGGTGGCCTATCCCAAACACCATGCGCCGGAAGAGGTGGCGCAGTTGTACCGGCTGGCCGCCGGCTTGCGCGGCGTGTTCGTCAATCCGGCGCTGACCGAGCCGTTCGGTCTTACCCTGATCGAAGCCGCCGCCTGCGGCCTGCCCATCGTGGCGACCGAGGACGGCGGCCCGGTGGACATCATCGCCAACTGCAACAACGGCCGCCTGATCGATCCGCTCGATCGGGTGGCGATGGTGCAGACGCTGCTGGAAGTGCTGACCGACCGTCGCGCCTGGCGCAAGTTGTCGCAGAACGGCATCGCCGGCGTGCGCCGCCATTACTCGTGGCAGGCGCACGTGGAAAAATACCTGCAGGTGATCCGCCCGCTGGTGGAGAAGTCGGAACCGGTGGCGGCCATCACTTCGGTACGGCGACCGGGCCTCTATCGCCAGCGCGCCCTGTTCACCAGCATCGATCTCAACCTGGTCGGCGATGCACAGGCTTTGTTCGATTTCCTGCTTGCCATGCAGGCGCAACGCAAGCACACCATCTTCGGCATCGCCACCGGGCGCAAGCTGGACGATGCGCTGGCGCGTTTGCGCCAGTTCAACATCCCGCGCCCGGACGTACTCATCACCTCCCAAGGCACCGAGATCCATTACGGTAGCGAACTGACGCGCTCTGCGGCCTGGCAGCGGCACATCAACCACTTGTGGAACCCGCAGGCGGTGCGCGAGGTGCTGGCCGAACTGCCCGGGCTGACGCTGCAACCCAAACAGTTCCAGGGTGCATACAAACTCAGTTATTACGTGGATCACAGCCAAGCCGACGTGCAGGAGATCCGCCAAGCGTTGCTGCGCCACGAACAGGCGGTGAACACGGTGTTCTCCTTCGGCCAGTTCCTCGATGTGGTGCCGGTGCGCGCTTCGAAAGGCTTGGCGTTGCGCTGGTGCGCCGAGCAACTGGGCTTCCCGCTGGGGCATACGCTGGTGTGCGGGGTGACCGCCGCCGATACCGACATGCTGATGGGCAATACGCTGGGGGCGGTGGTGAGCAACCGCCATCTCGACGAATTGGCCGAAGTGGCTGCGCTGGACAGCATCTACCTGACGCAGCAGCAGCATGCCGCAGGCGTGCTGGAAGCCATCGCGCATTATGGATTCTTCGATACGACAGGAGCGCAGCCATGAGCCGTTACCTGTTGTGCACCGACCTCGACCGCACCCTGATCCCCAACGGCGCACAGCCGGAATCGCCCGGTGCGCGCGAACATTTCCGCCAACTGGTGGCGCGCGACGATGTAGCCCTGGCCTATGTCAGCGGACGCCATCGCGCCCTCATCATGCAGGCCATAGCCGATTACGATCTGCCGCAACCCGATTACGTCATCGCCGATGTGGGCACCAGCCTGTATCGCACCGCACGGGCCGAATGGCAGCACTGGAAAGCCTGGGATGCCGCCATCGTGGCCGACTGGCGCGGGCGCACGCATGACGATCTGGTGCGCTTGCTGCAAGGGCAGGCGGGACTGCGGTTACAGGAGACTTCCAAACAGGCGCTGCACAAGCTGAGTTACTACGTGGCGCTGGAGGTGGATGCCACCACGCTGTTGCGGCAGGTGGAACAGACGTTGCAGCGCTACGATGTCCATGCGCATCTGGTGTGGAGCGTGGACGAGGCGGCGCAGGTCGGTCTGCTCGACGTGTTGCCGGCCTCGGCGGGCAAGCTGCATGCCATCGAGTTCCTCATGGCGCATGAAGGCTATGACCGGCTGGATACCTTGTTCGCCGGCGACAGCGGCAACGACCTCGACGTGTTGCAGAGCGACATCCCGGCGGTGCTGGTAGCCAATGCCGCGCCCGAACTCAAGCGACAGGTGGCGCATGTGCACAAGGCCGCACTGATCGTGGCGCGCGGCGGCCTGCTCGGCATGAACGGCAATTACAGCGCGGGCATCCTCGAAGGGGCGGCCTGGCACTGGCCGGAGATCGAAGCCTGGTTGCTGCGGGAGGCGGCGTAAATGTACGAACAAGCCTCCCACGCCATGCTCAACGAGCTCCTGCACGAGCTCAATCCCGAGATCGGCAAGCTGCGCCTGCGCCATTTCTACACGCGGCTGGGTGCCAACTTCTACAACATCTACACGCTGTTCCATCAACTGTATGGCGAACGCTCAGATTTCAAGCAGCAGATGGTGCGTCTGGTGGAGACCATGGCGCATCGCTACATCGAACGTCTGCCGCATCTGCGCAAGTCCGATCTGCTACGCGAGCGCGACTACAACTGGTTCCTGCACCAGCGATGGGTAGGCATGGCGCTGTATTGCGACCGCTTCGCCGGCGACCTGCAAGGGCTGCGCAACAAGCTGCCGTATTTGCAGGAGCTGGGTGTCAATCTGGTGCACGTGATGCCCATCCTCGATTGCCCGGCGGGCGCCAGCGACGGCGGCTATGCGGTGCGTGACTTCCACAAGGTGGATGCGCGCTATGGCAGCAACGAAGACCTGGCTGCGCTGGCCGCCGTGTTGAAGAAGCGCGACATGCTGCTGGTGCTGGACATCGTGGTGAACCACACCTCCAACGAACATGAGTGGGCGCGCCTCGCACAGGTCGGCGAGCAGCAGTATCAGGATTACTACTACGTGTTCGACGACCGCAGCATGCCGGACCAGTATGAGGCCGCCATGCCGGAGATCTTCCCGCTCACCGCGCCGGGCAACTTCACCTGGGACGAGGCCATGGGCAAGTGGGTGATGACGGTGTTCAACCACTACCAGTGGGACCTGAACTACCACAACCCGGCGGTGTTCATCGAGATGGTGGACATCATCCTGTATTGGGCCAACAAGGGCGTGGACATCCTGCGCCTGGATGCGGTGGCCTTCCTGTGGAAGAAGCCGGGCAGCCGTTGCCAGAACGAACGCGAGGCGCATCTGCTGCTGCAACTGATGAAGGACTGCTGCCAGGTCACCGCGCCGGGCGTGCTGTTCATCGCCGAGGCCATCGTCGCGCCGGGCGAGATCACCAAATATTTCGGCGACGACGCCATCATGGCCAAGGAATGCGAGATCGCCTACAACGCGACCTTGATGGCCTTGCTGTGGGATGCGGTGGCGACCAAGAACGCGCGCCTGCTCAATCTCGGCATCCAGCACCTGCCGGCCAAACTGGAGCGCGCTACCTGGCTCAACTACGTGCGTTGCCACGACGACATCGGCCTCGGCTTCGCCGACGAGGATGCGCGTCAGGCCGGTTACGATCCGACCTTGCACCGCCGCTTCATCGTGGATTACTTCACCGGGCACTTCGAGGGCTCGCCCGCGCGTGGCCTGCCTTTCGGAGTCAACCACAAGACCGGCGATGCGCGCATCTCCGGCTCGCTGGCGTCACTGGCCGGCTTGGAGTCCGCCATCGAAGCGCAGGATGAGGCCGCCATCGACGCTGCCATCCGCACCATCCTGCTGCTGCATAGCGTGATCCTGTCCTTCGGCGGCATCCCGCTGCTGTACTACGGCGACGGCATCGGCATGCTCAACAACGTCGAATACCTGGCCGACCCGGCCAAGCGTGACGATTCGCGCTGGGCGCATCGTTCCAGCTTCGATTGGGACAAGGCGAAACGGCGACACCAGGCAGGCAGCGTCGAGCAGCGCATCTTCGGCGGCCTGCAAAAGATGATCGCCTTGCGCAAGCGTCTCGCTGCGTTCGCCGATTTTGACAATCGCCAGCTCATCCAAATCGACAATCACAACCTGCTGGTGTTCCTGCGCAACGACGTGCAGGCACCGCAGCAACGCGTGCTGGTGGTGGCCAATTTCAATGTCGAGATGCAAGTGTTGCCATTGGCCGTATTGCAGGCGCAAGGTTTCCAGGTGCCGCCGCAAGACCTGTGCAGCGAGCAGCGGATCAAGCTCACGGAAGCAGGACTGGTCGTGCCGGCGCTGGGTTGTTACTGGCTGGCCGATTGATTCAGGCGGTACGGTAGAGCTTGCCGCGCCGTATCAGCCATTTCTCGATCTCCACCGCGAAGAACACTACGCTGGATAGCGCCAGACAGAGCGCCAACTCGCCTCCGCTGAGCGGCTCCGTCTTGAACAAGGTGTTGAAGGCGGGCAGATAGATGGTGGACATCTGCAACAGGAAGGTGAAGAGCACGGTGGCCGCCATCGTACGGTTGGAGAAGAAGCCGATGCTGAACAGCGATTCGCGTTCCGAGCGGATCGCCATCACATGCGCCAGCTGCGACAGGGTCAGCACCGTGAACACCATGGTCTGCCAGTGCGTCGTGCCATTGTGCATGGCCCAGGCTTGGACGGACAGGCACATGCCGGCCATCAACAGGCCGACCCAGATCATGTGCTGCCACATGCCGTGCGCGAAGACGCTCTCCTGCAACGGGCGCGGCGGCCGGCGCATGATGCCGCGTTCGGCGGGTTCGGTGGCCAGGGCCAGGCCGGGCAGGCCGTCGGTGACCAGGTTGATCCACAGGATCTGGATCGGTAGCAGCGGGATGGGCAGGCCGAGGAAGGGCGCCAGGAAGATGGTCCAGATCTCGCCCGAGTTGGTGGAGATGCCATAGCGGATGAACTTGCGGATGTTGTCGTACAGCCGGCGGCCGTGGCGCACCGCCTGCACGATGGTGGCGAAGTTGTCGTCCAGCAGCACCATGTGCGCCGCTTCGCGCGCCACGTCGGTGCCGCCCTTGCCCATGGCCACACCGATGTCTGCCGCCTTCAGCGCAGGCGCATCGTTCACGCCGTCGCCGGTCATCGCCACCACTTCGCCGCGTCGCTGCAATGCCTGCACGATGCGGATCTTCTGCGCCGGGTCGACGCGCGCATAGACGCGTACCCGTTCCACCGCCGCCTCGAACGCCATTTCGTCCAGGTGTGCCAGCTGCGCTCCGGTCAATACCCGTTCATCGCCTTGCGCATCAAGGATGCCCAGTTGCCGGGCGATGGCGCGCGCCGTGGCCGGATGGTCACCAGTGATCATCACCGGGGTGATGCCGGCCGAGATGCATTGCGCCACGGCCTCCTTGGCTTCTACGCGCGGCGGATCGATCAGCCCGGCGAAGCCGAGGAACACCAATCCTTGTTCCAGTGCTTCGTTCTGGCTGGGATCGGGCAGCGTCGGCCAGCGGCGACAGGCGAAGGCGAGTACGCGCAAGCCGTCTGCCGCCATCTGTTCGGCTTGCCGTAACAGGCTGGGGGCATCGGCCGCTTGTTCGCCGTTGCCGGTGAGCATATGCGTGCACAGCGGGATCACGCTTTCCGGCGAGCCTTTGGTGTACGCCACGATAGCTTCCGCTGCCCGGTGGAAGGTGGTCATGCGCTTGCGTTCGGAATCGAACGGCAGTTCCAGCAGGCGCGGCATTTCCAGCTCCAGTGCCGCCTTGCTATGTCCTGCCTGGTGAGCGGTATGCAGCAGCGCGGCCTCGGTCGGTTCGCCTTGCACTGCGTCGCCAGCGACGAGATGTGCGTCGTTGTTCAGCGCGAGCGCCTGCAGCAAGCTGCGCCAGGGCGGGGTGTCTTCCCCATGCCAAGGCACATGCTGCAACACCCCGTCGGCATACAGCGCACTGACATGCATCTTGTTCTGCGTCAGCGTGCCGGTCTTATCGGAGCAGATGAAGCTGACCGAGCCCAGCGTCTCTACGGCGGGCAGGCGGCGGATCAGCGCATGCTGGCGCACCATCTTGTGGGCGCCCAGCGCGAGCGAGATGGTGACCACCGCGGGCAAGGCGGAGGGGATGGCGGCCACCGCCAGGCTGAGCGCGGTCATGAACATCAGCAGCAGCGGTTCGCCACGCAACAGGCCGATGACGAACACCAGGATGCAGATCGCCAGTGCGGCGAGGGCGAGGCGCCGGCCGAGGTCGGCCAGCCTTTTCTGCAAGGGCGTCTTGCCCGGATCGCTGGCGTTGATCAGTCCGGCGATCTTGCCCAGTTCGCTGTGCATGCCGGTGGCTACCGCCATGCCGTGCGCGCGGCCGTAGGTCACGATGGTGCCTTTGTACGCCATGCACAGCCGGTCGCCGAGCGGCAGCGCTAGGGCTTGCAGCGTCTGTTCGTGCTTTTCGACGGCCACCGATTCGCCGGTCAATGCCGATTCGTCGATCTTGAGGCGGGCTGCTTCCGTCAGGCGCAGGTCGGCCGGTACCACATTGCCGGCTTCCAGCAGCACCACGTCGCCGGGCACCAGGTCGGACGCATTCACCGTCAGCGTTTGGCCGTCGCGCAGCACGCGCGCACTGGCCTCGGACATGCGCTGCAACGCGGCCATGGCGCGCTCGGCGCGGTATTCCTGGATGAAGCCGATGAGGGCATTGAGGACCACGATGACGACGATGGCGATGGTGTCGCCCATGTCGCCCACCAGGCCGGAGATGATGGCGGCACCGATCAGCACGACGATCATGAAGTCGGTGAATTGGTCGAGCAGCATGCGCCACGGCGAGCGTGCACGCTGTTCGGTCAGCGCATTGGGGCCGAAGCGGGTGAGACGTGTGCGTGCCTCGTCCCGGCTGATGCCGTTGCGCGGGTCGCTACCCAGATGTTGTGCGGTCTCTTCCGTGCTCAGTGCATGCCAGTGTGGAGTGTTGTCAGCCATGTTGGAACAGCAGCCATGAATTGAGGATATATAACAGGAACAGCCCCAGGCTGATCCAGGTGAGGCCGAGCGCCGCGCGGCCGCGCGGGCGGAACACCAGACCGACGATCACCAGCGAGCTCATCATCACGGCCGTGAATGCGGTCAGCGCATGGCTGGCATCCACATGTGCCAGCAGCGGCCCGGCGCGATAGCACATGTCGTCCACGGCGAGGATGGCGATGTCGAACAGATTGCTGCCGAGCAGGTTGGCGATGGCCATGTCCAGTGCGCCGAGGCGCAGCGCCGAAACGGTGACGACTGCTTCCGGTGCCGAAGTGACCGCGGCCACCAGCAGGGTGCCGACGAAGCTCTGCCCCCAGCCCATCAGTTCGGAAATGTCGCGCGCGAGGAAGGGCAACCAGGAACCGGCGATCACCACCGCCAGGGCGGATTGGGCATAGCCCTTCACGGCGCTGCGCAGGCTGACGTCGGGATAGCGTTCGCTGGCTTGCTCGGCGTAGGTGGAAAGCGTTTGCCGCTCATAGCTGTAGACCGCGCGCATCGCCACCAGGTAGACCAGCAGGATGAGCGGCGTGTACAGGCCGATATGCCAGATGGCGGGACTCATGCCGGCGCGATCGAGCAACAGGCTGAAACCGGCGAAGGCGATCAGCAGGGTGCCCAGTGCGGCGGACAGGATATGGCCCTGGGCGGCGCGGCTGTAGATGGTCTCTTGTCGATAGAGCGCGTCCAGCATGACCAGGATGGCGAGGTTGAACACGGTGCTGCCGAGCACGTCGCCGACGGCGATGTTGGGGGTGTGTGCGGCAGTGACCGCCGAGATCCCGGTCACCAGCTCCGGCAGCGAGGTGGCGGTGGAGAGCAACAGCAGGCCGACCCACGAGGCGGACATGCCGGTCTTGTCGGAAATGATGTCGCCGTAGCGCGACAGGTAATAACCGGCATAGCCGATGATCGCGAGACAGAGGAGCAGCTGTAGCCAGAGCAGCACGTGGTGGATCTCCTGTGGTGCGGGGCCGCCGCCGGCAGCCTGCCCGGATTATACGCAGCCGCAGACCATGCCGTGTCGCTTACAGGCGTTCGCGCTTGAAGTAATACCAGAGGTAGTAGATGCCGATCGGCGTGCCGATGGGGAAGGAGAACAGCGACAGCAGCGCGCACGGCAAGGCGATGCGCCAGGCGCGCGGCATTTTGGCCAGCAGCGCGAAACCGCCTGCGGTGTAGGTGAGGCCGACCATCAGGCCGACCACCGCGATGCGTGTCTCGGTATGGCCGAGGTTGATGCCCAGCAGCGACAGGATCAGTACGCCGATCAATAGCCAGCAGATGCCGATGATGCGTTTGTGGATGTTCATGCGGATTCCTTATGCGTAGCTCGCCACTGGCGGGCAGGTGCACACCAGGTGTTTGTCGCCGTACACGTTGTCAACGCGCGCCACCGCCGGCCAGAACTTGTTGTCGCGCACCCACGGCAGCGGATAGGCGGCCTGCTCGCGCGTATACGGACGCGACCACGCGTTGGCGCAGACGCGCTGTGCGGTATGCGGTGCATGTTTGAGGACGTTATCCTGCTTGTCCACCTGGCCGGTGATGACCTGTTCGATCTCGCCCCGGATGGCGATCATCGCCTCGCAGAAGCGATCCAGCTCGGCTTTTGATTCGCTCTCGGTCGGCTCCACCATCAGCGTGTCTACCACCGGGAAGGAAGTCGTCGGCGCGTGGAAGCCGAAGTCCATCAGGCGCTTGGCGATATCGGCCACTTCCACGCCGGCCTTCTTCCACTCGCGGCAGTCGAGGATCATCTCGTGCGCGCAGCGGCCGTTCGCGCCGCTGTACAGCGTGGCGTAGTGATCCTTCAGCGATTCCTTGATGTAATTCGCATTGAGGATCGCCATTTTGGTCGCCTCGGTCAGCCCCCGGCCGCCCATCATCTTGATGTAGGCATAGGAGATCAGCAGGATCAGCGCGCTGCCGTAAGGCGCGGCGGACACCGCATGGATGCCTTGTGCGCCGCCGACCTTGACCAGTGGGTGCGCGGGCAGGAACGGTGCCAGGTGCGCCGCCACGCCGATGGGGCCGGCGCCCGGCCCGCCGCCGCCATGCGGGATGGCGAAGGTCTTGTGCAGGTTGAGGTGGCACACGTCCGCGCCGATGGTGGCCGGATTGGTCAGGCCGACCTGCGCGTTCATGTTGGCGCCGTCCATGTACACCTGGCCGCCGCAGGCGTGGATGATGGCGGTGATGTCCTTGATGGATTCTTCATACACGCCATGCGTGCTGGGATAGGTCACCATCAGGCAGGACAGCGTGTCGCGATACTGCTCAGCCTTGGCGCGCAGGTCGTCGACATCGATGTTGCCGCGCGCATCGCATTTCACCACCACGATGTCCATGCCGCACATCGCGGCGCTGGCCGGATTGGTGCCGTGCGCGGAGGAGGGGATCAGCACCACGTTGCGCTGCGCTTCACCGCGCGAACGGTGATACGCCTGGATCACCAACAGGCCGGCATACTCGCCGGAGGCGCCGCTGTTGGGCTGGAAGCTCATCTGCGCGAAGCCGGTGATCTCGCACAGCGCGGCGTTCAGGCCTTCGATCAGTTCGGCATAACCGGCGGCTTGCTCCTGTGGCACCAAGGGATGCAGGTCAGCGAACTCGGGCCAGGTCAGCGCCAGCATCTCGGAGGCGGCGTTCAGCTTCATGGTGCACGAGCCGAGCGAGATCATCGAATGCGTGAGCGACAGGTCCTTGTTCTCCAGTCGTTTGATGTAACGCATCATCTCGGTCTCGGTGTGATAGGCGTTGAACACCGGATGGGTGAGGATGGCGGACTGGCGTTCGCGGAAGCGCAGCGGTTGTGCCGCCACTTGCTCGGCGCTGAGGCGCGGCGCGGGTTTGCCGGCCTTGGCGGCGAACAGCGCGAGAATGGCATTGAGGTCGGCGAGACTGGTGGTCTCGTCCAGCGCGATGCCCACGCCGTCGGCGGCATAACGGAAGTTGATGCGCGCCGCTGCGGCCAGCGCATGCACTTTCACGTTGTCGGTGTGGAGCAGTTTGATGGTGTCGAAGAACACGCCTTGCGCCACGCTATAACCGAGTCCCTGCAAAGCGGCGGCCAGTGCGGCGGTGCGCTGGTGCACGCGGCGCGCGATGGCACGCAAGCCTTGTGCGCCGTGATATACCGCATACATCGAAGCCATGATGGCGAGCAGCGCTTGCGCGGTGCAGATGTTGGAAGTGGCCTTCTCGCGGCGGATATGTTGCTCGCGCGTTTGCAGTGCCATGCGCAGTGCCGGGTTGCCGTCGGCATCCAGCGACACACCGATGATGCGGCCGGGCATGGAGCGTTTGTGCGCATCGCGGCAGGCGAAGAACGCGGCATGCGGGCCGCCGTATCCCATGGGCACACCGAAGCGCTGTGCCGAGCCGAACACCACGTCCGCGCCCCATTCGCCGGGCGGTGTGAGCAGCACCAGGCTGAGGATGTCGGCGGCGACCGCGATGGTCATGTTGTTGGCCTTGGCGCGCGCCACGAAGTCGGCGTAGTCGTGCACGCTGCCGTCGGCGGTCGGGTATTGCAGCAAGGCGCCGTACAGCTGGTCGTTCAGCGTGACGGTCTTGAAGTCGCCGATCACCAGTTCGATGCCCAGCGGTCTGGCGCGCGTCTTCAGCAGCTCGATGGTCTGCGGGAAGCATTCGTGCGATACGAAGAAGCTGTTCTTGCCGGCGGCCACATCGTCGCGCGAACGCAGCCCGTGCAGCATGGTCATCGCTTCGGCGGCGGCGGTGGCTTCGTCCAGCAGCGACGCGTTGGCGATGTCCATGCCGGTCAGGTCCGTCACCATGGTCTGGAAGTTCAGCAATGCTTCCAGTCGCCCCTGCGCGATCTCGGCCTGATAGGGCGTGTAAGCGGTGTACCAGCCCGGGTTCTCCAGCACGTTGCGCTGGATCACGGCCGGCAACACGGTGCCGTAATAGCCGAGGCCGATGTAGCTCTTGTACAGCTGGTTCTTCGCTGCGATGCCGCGCAGATGGGTCAGCAGTTCATGCTCCGACATCCCGTCCGCCAGATGCAACGGCTGCTGCAAACGGATGGCCGCCGGCACGGTCTGGGCGATCAGCGCATCCAGCGAGGGGGCATCGATCTTGTTCAGCATGGCCTGCACGTCTTGTGCGTTCGAGCCGTTGTGGCGAGAGACGAATTCGGACATAGGGTTCAGGATACGGAATACAGGATTCAGGGAGGGAGGCGGGACGCGGAGCGAGGGTGGGTTTCCCCTGACACCTGTATCCCGTATCCCGCTGTCAGTGTGCTTCGCTATCGACATGCGCCTGATAGGCGGCGGCGTCCATCAGTTTGCCGAGGTCGGCGCTGTTGTCCGGCTTCATCTTGAAGATCCAGGCGCCGTACGGGTCGCTGTTGATCTGTTCCGGGGCGTCGCCCAGTTGTCCGTTGGCGGCAGTCACTTCGCCGGCGATCGGGGCATACACGTCGGCTGCGGCCTTGACCGACTCCACCACGGCGCATTCCTCACCGGCCTGCATCTTGCGTCCGACTTCGGGTGCTTCCACGAACACCATGTCGCCCAGCAGTTCCTGGGCATGCTGGGTGATACCGACGGTCACGCTGCCGTCGGTTTCCAGTTTCACCCATTCGTGGGAGGCGGTGTATTTCAGGTCGGTCGGGTTGCTCATCAGTTTCTCCAGTGCGGTTGGTTCTTGTGGGTCACAGGCAGGATCTGCCGTTGCGGGCGAAAGGATACTTCACTACCTGTGCATTGAGTAATTTGTCGCGGATCGCCACTTGCACGGTGTCGCCCACGGTCACCCCGTTGGGTACGCGCGCCAGCGCGATGGATCTTTCCAGCGTAGGCGAGAAGGTGCCGCTGGTGATCTCGCCGTCGCCGTGCGCGGTGACCACCTGCTGATGAGCGCGCAGTACGCCACGATCCAGCAGCACCAGCCCGACCAGTTTCTTCGTCGGCGGGTTGTCCAGCAGCGCGGCCTTGCCGATGAAGTCGCGTTCGCTCTTCAGATCCACCGTCCAGCCGAGGCCGGACTCCAGCGGGCCGACGCTCTCGTCCATGTCCTGGCCGTACAGGTTCATGCCCGCTTCCAGACGCAGCGTGTCGCGTGCGCCGAGACCGATGGGCTTCACGCCGGCTTTGTTCAGGTCATACCAGAACGCTTCGACTTTCTCCTTCGGCAGCATCACCTCGAAACCGTCTTCGCCGGTGTAGCCGGTGCGCGCCACGAAGTACTCGCCGCAATCGGCGGCCTGGAAGTTCACCAGACCCTCGGTGGCCGCCTTGATCTGCGGCAACACTTGCCATACCTTGGCACGTGCATTCGGGCCCTGGATGGCGACCATCGCCAGATCGTCGCGCGAGGTGATGGTGAGGTTAGGCGCGTGCGTCGCGGCCTGCTCCTGCATCCACGCGATGTCCTTGTCGGCGGTGCCGGCATTGACCACGATGCGGAACCACTGCTCGCTCATGAAGTAGATGATGAGGTCGTCGATCACCCCGCCGTTCGGGCGCAGCATGGCGGAGTAGAGTGCCTTGCCGGGCACGGTGAGCTTGTCCGCATTGTTGGCCAGCAGGTAGCGCAGGAAGGTGCGCACGCCGCCGCCTTTGGCATCCACCACGCGCATATGGCTCACGTCGAACATGCCGCAGTCCTTGCGCACTTGATGGTGTTCTTCGATCTGCGAACCGTAGTTGACCGGCATGTCCCAGCCGCCGAAATCCACCATCTTGGCGCCCATGGCACGGTGCGCGGCGTTCAAAGGGGTCTGTTTGAGCGTCATAATCGTCCTCGGCAAGAATAAAAAAGGCGAAGCAGCCAGCGCTGCTTCGCCCCATCTGTCCTTGGTACCTGAGAGATTACGGAAGATTCCGCGTGCCCCTTCGGTGGCTGATCCAACAGCGCTCTCCAGATTCGCCTGTACCGGTGGTTCCTTGAGCCTGAGCGGTTGCGGGTGTTACGCCTTCGGCGGTGCTGCTGACAGCACACTCTCCCAACGGTTTGAACGGCGGGCGGATTATACCGGAACCGGGGGCGCAGCAAGCGGTCGCTGGCGGCAGTGCGGAAATAGGTGGTAAGGTAAAAAATGGGGCGGCCGGCGTGGTGGCCCGTAATTTTTCGGAGCGCAAGGCGATGCGGGTACTCATCATCGAAGACAACAAGGATTTGGCGTCCAACATGTTCGACTTCCTCGAAGCCAAGGGGCATGTGGTGGATGCGGCGGGCGACGGGGTGACCGGGCTGCATCTGGCCGTGGTCAATGAATACGATGCCATCGTGCTCGATCTCACCTTGCCCGGCATGGATGGCCTGACCCTGTGCCGCCGGTTGCGTGAGGATGCGGGCAAGGAGACGCCCATCCTGATGGTGACTGCGCGCGATGCGCTGGAGGACAAGATCCACGGGCTGGAGGCGGGTGCGGACGATTATCTGGTGAAGCCGGCCGAGTTGCGCGAGATCGAGATGCGCTTGCGTGTATTGATGCGTCGCGTCGGCGAGCGCACGCAGCGGCAGAAGCTGTTGACGGTGGAAGATCTCACGCTGGATACGCTGACCTGTTCGGTCAAGCGCGGCGGCAAGGCGATCGAGCTGCCGCCCATCCCGTACAAGATCCTGGAGGTGTTGATGGCGCGCTCGCCGCAGGTGGTGAGCCGCGACGACATCGAACGCGCCGTGTGGGGCGAGGGCCGGCCGGACAGCGATGCGCTGCGCGCGCACATGTACATGTTGCGCGAGCTGATGGACAAACCGTTCGAGCGCAAACTGCTGCGTACGCTGCGTGGTTTCGGTTACCAGTTGGCAGGTCAGGATGCTGCGCACGAATAGCCTGCGCTTCCGGGCAGCGGTGGTGTTTGCGCTGTTCGGGGCATTGCTCGCGGCAGCGCTTTCCGGCGGTGTGTATTGGGCGGCCAAGGACGTTGGGCGCCGGCTGATGAGCGAGACGCTGCGCGCGGAACTGGAAGATTCCGCGGCACGCCATGCGCGTGACCAGACGTTCGTCCCGCCGAACACCGTTTCCATTAAAGGCTACGTTCTGTCAGAACGCGAGCCGGACAAGCTGGTGCCCGATGCGATACGGACGCTTGCGCCGGGGAAGCATTATGTCGATATGGAGGGCACGAACTATTACGTACTGGTTGCCGACCGTAACGACGGGCGTTATTTCATGCTTTACAACACCCAGCGCCAGCGCCACCGTGAAGCAAGGTTCCTGAACGAGTTGGCCTTATTTTTCTTCTTGATGACTGTTGCATCTGCCGTGGGCGGATTCTGGCTGGCCGCGCGTATCGTTACACCGGTTTCCCGCTTGGCCGACTGGGTCGGGCAGGCAGAGCCAGGCATATTGCATATGCCGCCCGCCAAATTGATGCGCAACGACGAGGTCGGTGAGCTGGCGCGCGCTTTCGAGCGTTATGTGCAGCGTCTCAGCGAGTTCATCGAGCGCGAGAAGAATTTCACCGGCGATGTCAGCCATGAGTTGCGTACCCCGCTGGCGGTCATCCTCGGTTCGGTCGAGGTGCTGGAGCAGGATGAACGGCTGGACGCCAAACAGCGTGAGCGCTTGGCGCGCATCAAGTATTCCGGACGCGAGATGGTGGAGATGATGCGCGCCTTGCTGTTGATGTCGCGCGAACGCAAGGTGGGCGCGGATGAGCCGCTGTGTCAGGTCGCGCCGGTGGTGCACGAGGTGGTCGAACGCCATGCCGCAGCGTTACGCGATTCGGCGGTGGCGCTGCAACTTGAAACGACCGGCGATCCTGCGCTGATCGTGGAGCGCTCGTTGCTCGCCATCGTGGTGGACAATCTGCTGCGCAATGCCGCGTTCCATACCCGACAAGGCCATATCCGGATCGTGCTGGGAGCGGATCGCCTGGAAGTCAGCGACACCGGCATCGGCATGACGCCGGAAGAGCTGGCCCATGCGTTCGACCGGTATTACAAGGGCAAAGCCAGCGCCGGCTTCGGCGTCGGCCTGTCCCTGGTCAAACGCATTTGCGAACGTTACGGCTGGCAGGTGGCCATCGACAGTCGTCCCGGCGAAGGTACCCGGGTCACGTTGCATTTCGCTGCCGTGCAGGCGTGAGTGCCTGCAATTCTATTGTTGCAAAAAAGTAACACTTCACGATTCCTTCACTTTTGGTTGACGGGATGCTCACAACCGCGTTGCTAGCATCGCCGCCAGCTTGTGCATCCATCCGTTCGTCCAATCGCACAAGGCAACATTGGCGGACTTTGATCACACTTCTCGGAGGAGAAACGCATGAAGAAAATCGCACTGTCTCTGGCCGGCGTCATGGCCGCAGTCGCATTCGCACCGGAAGCATCCGCTGTCCCGGTGTTCGCACGTCAGACCGGCATGGCTTGCAGCGCCTGCCACTTCCAGCACTTCCCGCTGCTGAACGGTTTCGGCCGTGCATTCAAGTCCAATGGTTTCTCCATGGTCGGTTCGCAAGAGAAGGTGGAAGGTGAGCACCTGTCCATCCCCGCAGTGCTGAACGCTGCGGTGCTGACGTCTACGTACTACCAGACTGAATCTGGTGATACTACTGGTCTGGGCAACAAACAGTCCAAGTGGGGCGTGCCGGCTTCCGGTGGCGAACTGTCGATCTTCTACGGCGGTCGTATCGCTGACGGCGCGGGCTTCCTGTCCGAACTCGGTGCGGGTGGTACTGCTTCGACCGGCGCTGCCAAGCTGGCGATGATGTTCCCGGTCGGTTCCGCCAATGCAGGTTTCGTGGTGTACACCGGCGGTCAGGGCGCAGCTTACAGCTTCGAACTGCTGAACACTGGTGCTGCCGATACCCACAAGCTGATGGGTAACGCCGGTGCCAACAAGCAACACGTGGCCGCGACTTCCGCGGCTTCTTGGCTGGGTGCTCGTACCGACGCTACCGGTATCAGCCTGGTCGCCAACAGCGATATGGGCTTCGCCGTGCTGGGCAAGTTTGCCGCCGCAGCTCCGGGCACCGGCAATGCCAGCGACCTGCCGCTGACCTACTTCCGTGCTGCTGCCCTGTTTGACATGGCTGGCTGGGATTCCGCAGTGGGCGTGCAGGGTTTCTCCGGTACGCAAAGCTCGCTGGGCCTGGGCAACTCCAGCTACAAGGCGACCATCGTTGATGCACAGATGCAAGGTGAAGTCGCTGGCATGTCGCTCGGTCTGTACGCTTCCTACGGTACCGCACCGGCTGACACCAACGGCAACAACCTGGCTGGCGGTTGGTCTACCCTGTACAAAGCAAATGGAACTCAACCTGCCGGTATTGGCTTCAGCAACGTCGACAAGGCTAACTCCTTCAACGTTGCAGGTACCTTGGAACTGGTTCCGGGTGTGATGACCGTGCAAGGCGGTATGCGCTTTGGCAAGATTGGTTCTTACAAAGACAACGCCGTCATGATCGGTGGCACCTACGAGCTGGCTCAGAACATCGAGTTCGGTCTGAACTACACCACTCAGTCTGGCTCTGCATGGGACGAATTCAAGCGCGCCAACGGTGGTACTGAGGCGGTCGGCAAGAACATGACCACTCTGCTGATGGAAGTGCTGTTCTAAGCATCAAGAAAGAGAGCGCTGCCGCGCAAGCGGCAGATTTCAGGGGAGCTTCGGCTCCCCTTTTTTATTGCCTGGGACATGACGCGACGGGACCAAGTGGATGCTACGTGCCGTGTGGGCAACCGGTGCGGTGCGTTATTGCGGGTAGAACAGCAGCAGGCGGTAGCCGCTGGGTTTGAGGTCGTTGGTGTCCAGTCGCAGGATGATCTCGCGCTCACGGTTGCGGCCGATGCCGCGCTCGATCTCCGTCTTATCGGCGAGATAGTCGGCGGGATGGAATGCGCGGCGCGCGATTGCCTGGTCATTCAGGTCGGTGAGTGTCAGTTCCAGGCTCGGCCAGGCTTCGACATGGCTGGCACGATTGCGCAGCAGGGCGTGCAAGGTGATCACGCTTGCCTGATGCGGGGCCGCTTCCAGTTCCGAAGATTCGATGGAGAGCGCTTCGACGTCGCGCGGCAGGCCGATGCGACAGCCGAGTGCGTCACAGGTCTGTATCAGCAGCGGCTTGAGGCCAGGTAGCTGGACCGCCAGATCGTCGCGGAAATGGTAGGTGGCCTGGCCGGCGAGTACCAGCGTCAGCGCGGCACTGCCCCAGATGGCCCAGCCGCTACGTGGTGCAGGCCGTGGCGCGGCGGGCGGAACGTCCGCATCCTCGATGAACTGCACTTGCTGCGCCAGCGTGGTGGGAGTGGGCTCCAGCTCGGTGAGGTCGGGAATGGGCGACAGCTCGGCTTCCTGTGCGTCCGGCAGCTTGTCTGCTGCGGGTTCGGCGATCTGATCGTTCGCGGCAACGTCGCCTTCTTTGTGCGCGTCGGCGTCGATCTCGGCGGCTTCGACCTTGACGGTGGTATCACCGGTGCCGGCATCCGCTGCATTGGGTTGGTCGTCTACGGGTTGCTCATCGATGGGCAGGCTCAATTGCGGGTCAGGCTCCTCGCTGTGCATGTGCTCCTGGGCATTGAACACATGCTGGCAGCGACCGCAGCGCACCAGTCCGTCGTGTGCTTCGAGTTGCTCGGCGCTGACCTTGAAGCGCGTACTGCAATCCGGGCACTGGGTGATGCCGCTCATCGCTTGGTTCCCGACAGGCAACACCAGCCATCTTCGATGACCGGCGGCGCGAAGTCGAACCACTGCGCATAGATGCGCATCACGTCCTCCGCTTGCTCGGCCAGGATGCCGGACAGCACGATGCGTCCGCCCGTCTTGGCATAAGCGGACAGCAAAGGTGCCAGCGCGCGCAAGGGATTGGTGAGGATGTTGGCGACCACGACGTCGTATCGACCGCCTGCCGGTGCAGCATCGGGGACGTAGAAAGTCGCTTGTACCTGGTTGGCCTGTGCATTGTCGCGGCTGGCGATGACGGCTTGCGGATCGATGTCCACGCCGAGCGCGCTGCCGGCACCGAGCTTCATGGCCGCGATGGCGAGGATGCCCGAGCCGCAGCCGTAGTCGATCACCGATTCGCCGCCCCGGATGTGGCCGTCCAGCCAGCGCAGACACAGGCGCGTGGTGGGGTGACTGCCGGTGCCGAAGGCCAGGCCGGGGTCGAGGGCGATGTTGATGGCAGTGGGATCGCTGGCCTCATGCCAGGTCGGCACGATCCACAGGCGATCACTGATGCGAATCGGGTCGAACTGTGACTGCGTCAGGCGCACCCAGTCGTTCTCTTCCAGTGTCTCGATGCGGTGCGGGGCGGGTCGTACGATGCCGAGCTCGGCATAACAGGCGCGCAGGATGCCCTCGACATCGGCATCCTGTTCGAACAGCGCATTGATGAGGTTGTGCTGCCAGACACTGGCAGTGGGTTCGCCCGGTTCGCCGAAGATGGCTTGTTCGTCCGGGGTGTCGGCATCGGCATCGAGCATGTCCACCGATAGCGCGCCATGCGCCAACAGGGACTCGCTCAATGCCTCCGCATGGCTGGCTTCCGCCTGCACCGACAGCGTGAGCCAGGCCATGGCTTATTTGCCCTTGGTGCGTTCCGCCAACTTGTGCTCCAGGTAATGGATGCTGGTGCCGCCGCGCACGAAAGCGGCGTCATTCATCAGTTCCTGGTGCAGCGGGATGTTGGTCAGGATGCCTTCCACCGCCATCTCCGACAAGGCAGTGCGCATGCGGGCGATGGCCTGGTCACGGGTGTCGCCGTAAGCGATCAGCTTGCCGATCATCGAATCGTAGTGCGGCGGGATGAAGTAATTGGCATAGACGTGGGAATCCACGCGGATGCCAGGGCCGCCCGGTACGTGCCAGGTGGTGATGCGCCCTGGCGACGGCACGAAGGTGTATGGGTGCTCGGCGTTGACGCGGCACTCGATGGCGTGGCCCCTGAACTCGATGTCCTTCTGGCGGAACGGCATCTTCTCGCCGGCCGCGATGCGGATCTGCTGCTGCACGATGTCGATGCCGGTGATCATCTCCGACACCGGATGCTCCACCTGCACGCGGGTGTTCATCTCGATGAAGTAGAACTCGCCGTTCTCATACAGGAATTCGAAGGTGCCGGCACCGCGATAGCCGATCTTGCGACAGGCTTCGGCACAACGCTCGCCGATCTTGGCGATCAGTTTGCGGTCGACGCCGGGGGCCGGCGCTTCTTCGATGATCTTCTGGTGGCGGCGCTGCATGGAGCAGTCGCGCTCACCCAGATACACCGCGTTGCCATGCTGGTCGGCCAGCACCTGGATCTCGATGTGGCGCGGGTTCTCCAGGAACTTCTCCATGTACACCATGGGATTGTTGAAGGCGGCCTGCGCTTCGGTTTTGGTCATGGTCACCGCGTTGAGCAGCGCGGCTTCGGTATGCACCACGCGCATGCCACGTCCACCACCACCACCGGCGGCCTTGATGATGACCGGATAACCGATGCTGCGCGCGATCTTGATGATCTCGGCCGGGTCGTCTGGCAGCGCGCCCTCGACGCCGGGCACGCAGGGCACGCCGGCCTTGTTCATCGCCCTCTTGGCGGAGACCTTGTCGCCCATCAGGCGGATGGTCTCGGCGCGCGGGCCGATGAACACGAAGCCGGACTTCTCGCAGCGCTCGGAGAAGTCGGCGTTCTCGGACAGGAAGCCGTAGCCGGGGTGGATGGCCTGCGCGTCGGTCACTTCCGCTGCGCTGATGATGGCGGGCACGTGCAGATAGCTCTGGCCGGAAGGTGCGGGGCCGATGCAGACGGATTCATCCGCCAGCTTCACATATTTGGCATCGGCATCCGCTTCGGAATGCACGGCCACGGTCTTGATGCCCAGCTCGCGGCAGGCGCGCTGGATGCGCAAGGCGATCTCGCCGCGATTGGCGATGAGGATCTTCTCGAACATGGCCGGCTTCTTCTCGGCGGCCGGCGCGCGGGGTTTGCGTTCGAATACGGCCATGATGCTTTAACCGATGATGAACAGGGGTTGACCGAACTCCACCGGCTGACCGTTTTCGACCAGGATGGCTTTGACCACGCCACCCTTATCGGTTTCGATCTCGTTCAGCAGCTTCATGGCTTCGATGATGCACAGCGTGTCGCCGGCGTTCACATTGGCGCCGACGTCGACGAACGACTTGGCGCCGGGGGAAGGTGCGCGGTAGAAGGTGCCGACCATGGGCGATTTGATGACGTGGCCTTCCGGCACGGCGGGCTCGGCCGGGGCCGCTGCGGGAGCAGCCGCAGGGGCTATGGCAGCCGCTTGCGGAGCGGCCGCATAGACGTGTTGTACCGGCGCGGCGACCGAGCTGGCGCGCGAGATGCGCACATGCTCTTCACCTTCGGTCAGTTCCAGTTCGGCGATGCCCGAGTTTTCCACCAGTTCGATCAGGGTTTTCAGTTTGCGCAGGTCCATGCTCTACTCTCCTAGAATGTTCGTTCAGTTGCGTTGCAATGCATATTCGAGTGCCAGTTCATAGCCCTTGGCGCCCAGCCCGCTGATCACGCCGACAGCGATGTCGGAGAAATACGAGTGTTTGCGGAACGCCTCGCGGCCATACACGTTCGACAGGTGTACCTCGACGAAGGGGATAGCCACCGCCGCCAGTGCATCGCGCAGGGCGACGCTGGTGTGGGTGAAGGCGGCGGGATTGATGATGATGAAGTCGGTGCCGTCGGTGCGCGCTTGCTGAACGCGGTCGACCAGGGTGCCTTCGGTGTTGCTTTGGAAGTAAGTCAGCTTGGCGCCGCTCTTCTCGGCTTGTGCCAGTAATCTGGCGTTAATTTCATCCAACGTGACGCGACCATAGACTTCCGGCTCGCGGGTGCCGAGCAGATTCAGGTTGGGGCCGTGCAGAACGAGGATGTGTTTCATGGCGCGCAGTTTGCCGCAAAATGGGGAACTTTGTCCATCCATTCGGTGATGATATGTGAATAAGGGCTCACAGCCCGACATGTGCCAGTGAGGCGCCGAAGCGGGTGGCATCCTGATAACCGATCACGCGCAGGTCGGACAATTCCTTGCCCTGCGCATCGAAAAACAGGATGGCCGGCGGGCCGAACAACTGGAAGTGTTGCAACAGGGCTTTGTCGGCCATGTCGTTGGCTGTGACATCGGCCTGCAACAGCAGTGCCTGGTCCAGACGCTTGCGGATGGCGGGATCGCTGAAGGTGAAGCGTTCCATCTCCTTGCACGAGATACACCAGTCGGCATAGAAATCCAGCATCACCACCTTGCCGCCGGTCTGGGCCAGCCGTGCTTGCAAGCCGTCCAGTCCCTTGATGCGCTGGAACGGTGTCGCCACCGCCTCCGTTGCCTGCGCCGTGGCTCGGAAGCCGCCCAGCGGACGCAACACGTCGCGCGCACCGGACAGGGCGCCGATCAGGTAGGCCACGCCCAACAGCAAGGCCAGGATGCCGAGTGCCTTGCCCAGGCGATGGAGGCCGCGGGCATTGGCGGGCAACGGGTCGAGCGCGCGCAGATGGATGGCACAGAAGATCAGCAGCGCGGCCCAGGCCAGCATCTGTGCGGCAACCGGGAGCACCGGGGCGACGATCCAGATCGCCAGCGCCAGCATCAACACGCCGAAGAAGCGTTTCACTGATTCCATCCAGGGCCCGGCCTTGGGCAGCAGGGTGCCGGCCGAGGTGCCGATCAGCAGCAAGGGCACGCCCATACCCAATCCCATCACGAACAGCGCACTGCCGCCCAGCACGGCATCGTGTGTCTGGCTGATGTAGAGCAGGGCGCCGGCCAGCGGTGCGGCGACACAGGGTCCCATGATGATGGCGGACAGGGCGCCCATGGCGAACACGCCGGTCAGGTGGCCGCCATGCAGCTTGTTGCTGGTGTCGCTCAGGCGGCTTTGCAATGCAGCCGGCAATTGCAGCTCATACAGGCCGAACATGGATAGTGACAGCAGCACGAACAGCGCGGCGAAACTGCCCAGCACCCAGGGCGTCTGCAGGGCATTGGAGATCAGGTTGCCGGAATAGCCGGCCGCCACGCCGGCGATGGCGTAGGTGATGGCCATGCCCAGCACATAGGCCAGCGACAGCAGGAAAGCATGCGCATGGGTGATCTGGTGGCCGCGGCCGACGATGATGCCGGACAGGATGGGGATCATGGGGAACACGCAGGGCGTGAGCGAGAGCAGCAGTCCAGCGCCGAAGAAGAAGGTCACGATGAGCCAGAAGCTGCCGCTCTTGAACAGCAGGGCGATCTGTTGGTTCTCATCTGCGGCTGGGATGGCAGCGGGCGGTGCGGTACTGGCCACGGTCGCCAGGTCGAGCGAGAAATGTTTTTCAATGGGCGGATAGCACAGGCCATCGTCGCTGCACCCTTGATAGCTGGCATCCAGTTCCAGCGGCGTCTTCATGTCGGCATCCTGCAGCGCGATCTCGGCCTGGAAGCTGGTGTGGTACACCTGCATCACGCCGAAGTTGGGGTCGTTCTTGGTCTCGCCATCGGGCAGGCGCAGGGCGGCGATCTTCGTTGCGCCGCCACCCAGCGTGAACTGGATCTTGTCTTTGTACAGATAGTAGCTGGGCGTGATATCGAAGCTGGCGAGCAACGTGTGGTCGTCCACTGCCTTGACCTGTAGCAGGAAAGCCTGGTCAGGCGGCAGGAACTTCGGTTTGCTGCCGAAAGACAGCAGGTCGGCCATCGCTTGCGGGACGACGGATAAGAGGACGATCAACAACAAACGATGCAGCATGGCTTATTCCTTGGTTTCGGTGGCGACCCAGTCGAGGTAGGCAGGCCAGCCGGCGGTCACCGGCAAGGCTACGATCTCCGGCACCTCATAGGGATGCAGTTCACGCAGCTTCTGCTCCAGGCCGGCATAGGCCGCGCGCGTGGTCTTGATCAACAGGGGTACTTCTTCCGCACGTTCCAGCCCGCCTTGCCAGCGGTACACCGAGGTGCAGCCGTGCAGGATGTTCACGCAGGCAGCGGCGCGGTTTGTGACCAGCGCCTCGGCGATATGTTCCGCCGCAGCACGGTCCGGCAGGTTGGTGAGCACCAGCAGCACCTCGCTCATCGCGCCCCCGCCCGTGCACAACGTACACCGAGATGCAGCAGTTCATCCCACACATCGCCCTGGCGCAGCCCTTTCACCAGTCGGTCAATCTGCGCCGCCTGACGCAGGGCGCGTTCGGCGAAGACCGGGCTGATGCGGCGCACCGCGCGTTCTACCAGCTTCTGGCGCACGCCCCACACGCGTGCTTCGCGCAAGGCGCTGGATACGTTGCCGGTCTGTTGCATGGCACGCGCGACTTTGGCCAGCGCGCGGATGTCTTCGGCCAGCGCCCACAGGATCAGCACCGTAGCGGTGCCTTCTGCACGCAGGCCGTCGAGGATGCGCGCATAACGCGCCGCATCACCGGACAGCATCGCTTCCGACAGCTTGAACACGTCGTAGCGCGCCACATCCATCACCGCATCCTTCACCTGTTCGAAAGACAGCGGACCGGCGGGGTAGAGCAGCGCGAGCTTCTGGATCTCCTGCCAGGCGGCGAGCAGGTTGCCTTCCACGCGTTGCGCGAGGAAAGTCAGCGTGTCCGCATCCGCCGACTGTCCCTGGCGTTGCAGGCGGCCGGCGATCCACTGCGGCAGCGCGGCCAGTGCGACATCGTTGGCGCTCACTACCGTGCCATGCGCCGCCAGCGCGGTGAACCACTTGCTCTTCATCGTGGTGCCATCCAGCTTGGGCAGGGTGATCAGGGTCAGGGTGTCGGGCGGCAGGTCGGCGCAATGGTCCTGCAACGCTTGCGCACCTTCCGTACCGGGCTTACCGGACGGAATGCGCAGGTCGATCACCTTCTTGTCGGAGAACAGCGACATGCTTTGCGCGCTGTTGCGCAAGGTCGGCCATTTGAAGCCGGGTTCGGCAATGAAGGTCTCGCGTTCGGTATAACCAGCGGTGCGTGCCGCGTTACGGATGGCATCCGCCGCTTCGATGGCGAGCAGCAAGGCTTCGCCGTGCACCACATACAGCGGAGCCAAACCTTTGGCCAGGTGACGCGGCAGGTCTTCGCTGTCGACGTTCATGCTTACTTATTCCTGCGGCTTGGCGCGCATGAGACGGCGCACGGTCTGGCCAACCGCATCGGCGCGCATATCCTTGTACAGTTGCGCCTCTTCCTGTTCCTTGGCCAGCACCTGCGCATCGTCATAGGCGAGCACGCGCGACAGCTGGATGCTGTCTTCGGGCAGCCAATCCATGCGCTGCTGGTCATAAGCGTGCAGGGTGACGCGGTAGCCCAATTGGTATTCGCGCACGCGACCGTTGGCTGACAGCGAAAGGATCTGCTTGGTGGTCTGCTCGCTGACTATTTCCAGGATCAGTTGCGCTTCCCCTGCACTGGCGACCGGCATCATCTTGTTCTTGCCTAAGGTGCGGCGCAGCTCAATGACGAACGGGCTCTCACCCTGCGTCTTGAGGTAGAGGGAAGTGAAGCCGAAGCGCACATCCTTCAGGTCGCTGCCGCGCAGATGGAAGCCGCACGCCGTGAGCAGCAGGACGGACAGGACTAACAGCAGGCGGCGCGCACTCATCGCTTACACCACCACGTTGACCAGGCGGCCCGGCACCACGATCACCTTCTTCGGCGTGCCGCCGTCGAGCTGCTTCTGCACCGCCTCATGTGCGACGGCAGCCTGTTCGATGGTGGCCTTATCGGCACTGGCGGCGACCTTGATGCTGCCACGCATCTTGCCGTTCACCTGCAACACCAGCTCCAGCTCGTCCTGCACCAGCGCCGCCTCCAGCGGTTCCGGCCACTGTGCCGCGAGCACGTCGTCGCCATAACCCAGCTCGCGCCACAGCGCATGCGCGATGTGCGGCGTGATGGGCGAGAGCAGGCGCAGCAGGATGGACAGCGCTTCGTTGACTACCGCGCGGTTCGCCGCTTCCTTGCCGCTCTTCTCCAGTGCGTTGAGCATCTTCATCGCGGCGGACACCACGGTGTTGAACTGGAAGCGCGCCATGTCGTAGTTGGCCTGACGCAGCGCGAGGTGGATCTCGCGGCGCAGCGTCTTGGCATCGGCGGAGAGGTTGCCGAGGTCGTGCGCTTCCTTGCCGATGTTGGCGAACTCGGCCGCGAACGCCCACAAGCGCTTGAGGAAGCGGTGCGAACCTTCCACGCCGGAATCGGCCCACTCCAGCGTCTGCTCGGGCGGCGCGGCGAACATCATGAACAGGCGCGCGGTGTCGGCGCCGTATTCGTCGATCAGCGCCTGCGGGTCCACGCCGTTGAGCTTGGATTTGGACATGGTGCAGATGCCCTGATAGTCGATGGCCGAGCCGTCGCTGACCAGCTTGGCGCCGGTGATGCGGCCGCCTTCGTCCTTCACCATCTCCACTTCATTGGGCGGGAAGTACTGGATGCCGCCCTTGTCGGTGCGGCGCGAGAAGATGTGGTTGAGCACCATGCCCTGGGTGAGCAGGTTGGCGAACGGCTCGTCGTAGTTCACCAGCTTCAGGTCGCGCATCACCTTGCTCCAGAAGCGCGAATACAGCAGGTGCAAGATGGCGTGCTCGATGCCGCCGATGTACTGGTCCACCGGCATCCAGTGGTTGGTCTCGCTGTCCACCATCGCGTCGGACTTGAAGCCGCTGGCGTAGCGCGCGTAGTACCAGGACGAATCCACGAAGGTGTCCATGGTGTCGGTCTCGCGCTTGGCGGGCTTGCCGCACTTGGGGCAGGTGCAGTTCAAAAAGTCCGCGCGCTTGTGCAGCGGATTGCCGCTGCCGTCCGGCACGCAATCCTCGGGCAGCACCACCGGCAGTTGATTGTCCGGCACCGGCACGTCGCCGCAACTGTCGCAATGGATGATGGGGATCGGGCAACCCCAGTAACGCTGGCGCGAAACGCCCCAGTCGCGCAGGCGCCATTGCACCTGCTTGTCGCCGAGATTCTTCGCCTTGAGGTCGGCAGCGATGGCGTCCACCGCTTGCTGGTAATTGAGGCCGTCGTATTTGCCGGAGTTCACGCAGACGCCGTGTTCCTTGTCGCCGTACCACTCAGCCCATGCGTCGGTGGAGAAGGTCTTGCCGGTGACGCTGATGCTTTGCTTGATCGGCAGCTTGTATTTCTTGGCAAACCCAAAATCCCGCTCGTCATGCGCCGGCACGGCCATCACCGCGCCCTCGCCGTAACCCATCAGCACATAGTTGCCGACCCACACCGGCACTTGTTCGCCGGTGAGCGGGTGGGTGACCTTGAGGCCGGTGTCTACGCCTTCCTTTTCCATGGTCGCGATGTCGGCTTCCATCACCGACACGTGCTTGCACTTCTCGACGAAGGCCGCGACGGCGGCGTTGCCCTTCGCGGCATGCGCGGCCAGCGGATGTTCCGCGGCGACGGCGACGAAGGTGACGCCCATGATGGTGTCGGCGCGCGTGGTGTAGACCCACAGCTTGCCGTCATTGATGAGCGCGCCGCCTTCCTTGATGTCATGCGGGAAAGCGAAGCGCACGCCGTGGCTCTTGCCGATCCAGTTGGCCTGCATGGCTTTCACGCGTTCGGGCCAGCCCGGCAGCTTGTCGAGGTCGGCCAGCAGCTCTTCCGCATACTGGGTGATGCCGAGGTAGTAGCCGGGAATCTCGCGCTTTTCCACCAGCGCGCCGGTGCGCCAGCCGCGCCCGTCGATGACTTGCTCGTTGGCCAGCACGGTCTGGTCCACCGGGTCCCAGTTCACCACTTGAGTCTTCTTGTAGGCGACGCCTTTTTCCAGCATGCGCAGGAACAGCCACTGGTTCCACTTGTAATAGTCCGGCTTGCAGGTGGCGATCTCGCGCGTCCAGTCGATGCCCAGCCCCAGCGACTGGAGCTGTTTCTTCATATAGGCGATGTTGTCGTAGGTCCATTGCGCGGGCGGCACCTGGTTGGCGATGGCCGCGTTCTCGGCGGGCAGGCCGAAGGCATCCCAGCCCATGGGTTGCAGCACGCTGTAGCCGCGCATCTTGTGCCAGCGGGTCAGCACGTCGCCGATGGTGTAGTTGCGTACGTGGCCCATGTGCAGCTTGCCCGAGGGATAGGGGAACATGGACAGGCAGTAGTACTTGGGCTTGCCCGTTTCCTTGACGGCGCGGAAGGCTTTGGTCTGTTCCCAGTGCTGCTGAGCGGCGGATTCGATGTCTTTAGGGGTGTAACTTTGTTGCATGATGGGCGGCGTTCTATGGATGCTGGACGAAAATAGGGCGACATTATATCGGCAAGGTATGTCGAACAGGTGGCCATCGTGGCTAAGTTAGTGGCAAGTCAGGGGTTTCTGCTAGAATCACGGTCCAAAAATTTTTCATAGATCTTTCCAGGAGAGAGAACCCATGTCCGTCAAGCATCCCGTCATCGCCGTCACCGGCTCGTCCGGCGCCGGTACTACTACCGTCAAGCGCGCGTTCGAGAACATCTTCCGCCGCGAGAAGATCAGCGCCGCCGTGATCGAAGGCGACAGCCTGCATAGCCTGGACCGCATGGCGTTCCGTGCTGCCGCTGCCGAAGCCGCCAAGGCCGGCAACAACCACTTCAGCCACTTCGGTCCGGAGTCCAACCACTTCGACAAGATCGAGGGCATGTTCAAGCAGTATGGCGAGACCGGCATGTGCCAGCGCCGCTACTACGTGCACAGCGAAGAAGAGGCAGCGCTGCACAACAAGCACTTCAACCTGACCGACTTGAAGCCCGGCGTGTTCACCCCGTGGGAGAACATCGAGTCCGATACCGACCTGCTGTTCTATGAAGGTTTGCACGGTCTGGTCACCGACGAGAAGAAGGGCGTGGACGCCAGCCGTTACGTCGACCTGGGTATCGGCGTGGTGCCGGTGGTCAACCTGGAGTGGATCCAGAAGATCCATCGCGACAAGGCCGAGCGCGGCTATTCCGCCGAAGCGACCGTGGACACCATCCTGCGTCGCATGCCGGACTACATCAACTACATCACCCCGCAGTTCTCGCGCACCGACATCAACTTCCAACGCGTGGCAACGGTGGACACCTCCAACCCGTTCATCGCGCGCGACATCCCGACGCCGGACGAGAGTTTCGTGGTCATCCGCTTCAAGGATCCGAAGGGTGTGGATTTCCCCTACTTCCTGCAGATGATCCCGAACTCCTTCATGTCTCGTGCCAACACCCTGGTGGTGCCCGGCGGCAAGATGAGCCATGCGATGGAAGTGATCCTGGCGCCGATCATGCACGACATGATCCAGAAGAAGAAAAAGGCTTAAGCCTTACTCGCAGCACAGCAACGGGGAAGCGGAGACGCTTCCCCGTTTTTGTTTGCAGCTGAGTGTGTCATGGCCTGTGGGATAATCGAGCCATGAATGCTTCCCTGCTCTCCGGTCTCAATCCTGAACAACGTGCCGCCGTCGAACTTCCCGCCCAGTCTGCGCTGATCCTGGCGGGCGCGGGCAGCGGCAAGACGCGCGTGCTGACCACGCGCATCGCCTACCTCATCAGCACCGGCCAGGTGTCGCCCTCCGGCGTGCTGGCGGTCACCTTCACCAACAAGGCGGCGAAAGAGATGGTCACGCGCCTGTCGGCCATGCTGCCGATCAACACGCGCGGCATGTGGATCGGCACCTTCCACGGCCTGTGCAACCGCATGTTGCGCGCGCACCATCGCGAGGCCAGTCTGCCGGAGACCTTCCAGATCCTTGATTCCGGCGACCAGTTGTCCGCCATCAAGCGTCTGATGAAGGCGATGAACGTGGACGACGAGAAATACCCGCCGCGCGAGATGCAATGGTTCATCAGCGGCAACAAGGAGCAGGGGTTGCGCGCTTCCGATGTGGAAGCCTACGACCCTTACACGCGGCGCAAGGTGGAGATCTTCGCCGAGTACGACGCGCAATGTCAGCGCGAGGGCGTGGTGGATTTCTCCGAGTTGTTGCTACGTTGCTATGAGTTGCTGTCGCGCAACGCCGCCTTGCGCGAGCATTACCAGACGCGCTTCAAACATATCCTGGTGGACGAGTTCCAGGACACCAACCCCTTGCAGTACCGCTGGCTGAAGTTGCTGGCGGGGCAGAGCAATGCGTTATTCGCCGTAGGCGACGACGACCAGTCCATCTATGCCTTCCGTGGCGCCAACGTGGGCAACATGCAGGAACTTTTGCGCGACTTCCATGTGGAGAGCGTCATCAAGCTGGAACAGAACTATCGCTCGCACGCCAACATTCTCGACGCCGCCAACGCGCTGATCGCCAACAACCGCGAGCGTCTGGGCAAGAACCTGTGGACCGATGCCGACAAGGGCGAACAGATCCGCGTGTACGAGGCGGGCACCGATGTGGACGAAGCCGCGTTCATCGTGGACGAGATCCAGCAGTTGAAACGCGAGGGCGTGCATCTCAGCGAGATGGCCCTGCTCTATCGTTCCAACGCGCAATCGCGTGTGCTGGAACATGCGTTGGTGTCGGCCGGTTTGTCGTATCGCGTGTACGGCGGCCTGCGCTTCTTCGAGCGCCAGGAGGTCAAGCACGCGCTGGCCTACCTGCGCCTGATGGAGAACGGCGACGACGACAACGCCTTGCTGCGCATCATCAATTTCCCCACGCGCGGCATCGGCGCGCGCAGCATCGAGCAGTTGCAGGAGAATGCGCGCCAGTTCAACACCACGCTGTTCGATGCCGCCGCGCGCATGGGTGGCAAGGTCACCGCCTTTGTCGGCCTGATCGAATCCTTGCGCAGCGGTACGCGCGGCTTGCCGCTGCCCGAGGTGATCGACCATGTGTTGCAGCACAGCGGGCTGATCGCACATTACGAAGGCGAACGCAGTGCGCCGGCCAAGAGGCGCGAAGCCGAGGAGCGTCTCGAGAACCTGAACGAACTCATCAACTCGGCCACCCTGTTCGTGCATGAGAACGAGGACGACGGCGTGTCCGCCTTCCTCGCGCATGCCTCGCTGGAAGCGGGCGAACACCAGGCGGGCGACAGCGAAGATGCGCTGCACCTGATGACGGTGCATGCCGCCAAGGGGCTGGAGTTCCACGCGGTGTTCATCACCGGCCTGGAGGAGGGGCTGTTCCCGCATCAGAACAGCATCGACAACGGCGACCTCGACGAGGAGCGCCGCCTGATGTACGTAGCCATCACGCGTGCACGCCGTCGTCTGTATCTCACTTTCGCGCAGAGTCGCATGCTGCATGGGCAGACGCATTACGGCATGGCGTCCAGCTTCCTGCGCGAGATCCCGGAAGCCTTGCTGCATTGGCTTACGCCGCGCTTCGCGCAGAAACGCAATTTCGATGGTGGCCGGCGCGAGACCGAGAGCTATGTGGCGGCGTTCGGCGGCGCTCCGGCGCAACCACCGACACCGCCGTCGCCCAAGTCGCCGTGGCGCATCGGTCAAGCGGTGTTCCACCAGAAGTTCGGCGAAGGCGTGGTGACGGATACCGAGGGCAGCGGCAACGAAGGCCGCGTGCAGGTCAACTTCAAACGTGCCGGCAGCAAGTGGCTCGCGCTGGAATATGCCAAGCTCACCCCCATCTGACGCGCGGCTCTGGGCGCGCTTGCGCCTGCTGACCGAGAGCTATCGGCGCCTCACCGGCCAGCCTTTGCTGGGGAACGTGCCGGCGGACGATGCGGCATTGGCCGCAGCCGTATGGGACGCGCCGTGCGCCATCGTGGCGCACGGTACCGAAGCCGATCCAGTGTTCTTCTACGGCAACCGTTACGCGCTGCATTGTTTCGAGATGACGTTCGCGGATTTCGCGCGCCTGCCGTCGCGCCTGTCGGCCGAGCCGGTGAACCAGGAGGCGCGTGAACGGGCGTTGCGCCAGGTCGCGGCGCAGGGTTATGTCGATGGCTATGCCGGCATGCGCATCGCCAGCAGCGGACGCCGTTTCATGATCGAGCAGTGCACCATCTGGAATCTGACCGACACCACCGGCACAGCGCACGGGCAGGCGGCGTGCTTCATCGTGCAGGACCAACCTTAAGGAGGAAGAGATGAGCGGATCGTACAAGGAACTCACCCAGCGTATCAGCAAGCTGCTGATGCCGTTCCGCAAGGAAGCGCAGGCGCCGATGGCCGGCTTCGATGCGATGGCCAAATCGGCCATGGCGGAGGGCGTGCTGAGTGCGTTGCAGAAAGAACTGATCGCTACCGGCATCGCGGTTTCCACGCGTTGCGACGGTTGCATCGGCTTCCATGTGCGCGCGCTGGTGAAGCTGGGTGCGACGCGCGAGCAGGTGAACGAGATGCTCGCGGTGGCGGTGTATATGGGTGGCGGGCCGTCGCTGATGTATGCGGCAGAAGTACTGGCCGCCTACGAAGAGTTCTCGGCTCAGTCCTGAGATTTTTCCGGCTGCGGGAATTTCGCCACCAGCTTGTCCGGCAGCTCGCCCTTGCCGGCCATGGCATAGCCGGTGAACGACATCACCGAAGTGATGAGCACGAACACCAGTGTCGGCATCAATGCGATGCGGGTGAGCGCGGTCCACACGATGTGAGCCATGTGCGCTTCGCTGGAGGTCAGGCTGATCAGCCAGGCCAGGGTGATCAGCACGGCGGAGATGCCGTAACCGATCAGCAGCAAGCGGCAGCGCGTCCAGGCCAGGCGCCAGTGCATCTGCACGAACCATGGCGCGTCCTGCTTGCTGCGCCAGTGGATGTAAGCCATCAGCGCACCTGAACACAGCAGCGGGATCAACAGCCCGACCATGCCGATCTGCAATGCCAGCACCGCCGGCGTCATGAACAGGTCGAACGCGAACAGTCCCATGATGAACACGTTGTGCGGGGTCTGTGCGAGCAGGCGAAATTGCGGGCTGGGATTGAATTTCATCAGGCGTCCTCGGTTGCGGTGGCGGCCTCTTGCGGCGCAGGTTCGTCCAGCCACGGGAAGATGTTGCGGTAGCTCACGTAGAGCGAAGTCAGCCCCAGCGGCAATAACAGCAGCATGCCGATGCCCCAGGGCAGGATGCCGAGCACCATGGTGATGCCCTGCATGATCAGGCTGTACACGGTGTAGGGGATGACGTTGCGCAGGGTGCCGGCGAAGCTGGCGCGCAGCGCGAACCACGGCGACACGCCGTGGAAGAACACCAGGATGGGTGCGTATTGCCAGGCCACCACGATCAGCAGCATCAAGGTCAGGCCGAGCAGCACCGCCAGCGAGATGCGGCTGTCGCCGGCGGAGATGGCCTGCATCAGCAGTTGTGCATCCTCGGTACCATGCATCTTCTCCATCATCTCGGCGAACGGCGCGCCGCCTATGGTCGCCATCACAGTCGAGGCGAACAGCATGCCCAGCATCAGGAAGGCGCCCAGGGTGACCAGGCCGGAGGTGTAACGCTTGAAGCCGGCCAGCAGCAAGGTGGGCGCTACCTTCTCGTTCTCTTCCAGTGCGCGGCAGATGCGCATGTAGCCGGCCAGCATGATGGGCATCAGCGCCATCGCCACCAGCGGGCCGAAGATCGGCACCATCAAGCCGGCGATCACCACCAGCACGCTGAGCATGGCCGCGCTGATGCCGAGCAAGGGGTTGCGCATCAGCAACTGGAAGCCCTGCTTGACCCAGGTCCAGCCGCGTCCGGCCGTCATCTTGCGTATCTCTTGCGGTGCCATCCGGGTCTCCTTATAACCAGACCGGCTGCGCGGTCGCGATGTGGTTGCGCAGGATGCGCTCGAAATGGGTCGGGTCGTGCGGGTTCACCATCTCGCCGTCGCGCGGCAGGTGCAGGTCATACAGGCGCGAGATCCAGAAACGCAGCGCGGCCAAGCGCAGGGTCAGCGGCCAGGCCGCGGCTTCCGCCGTGGTGAACGGACGCACCGCATGGTAGGCCAGCAGGAAGGCGCGTGTCTTGTCGGCATCCAGCCGCTGCTCGGGGCCCATGCACCAGTCGTTCACGGTGATCGCCACGTCATATAGCAGCACGTCGGTACAGGCGAAATAGAAATCGATCAAGCCACCGACACGGGCGCCATCCATCAGCACGTTATCTCGGAACAGGTCGGCGTGGATCACGCCGCGCGGCAGGGCGCGGGTGTCGCGCGCCGCATGCAATGCCACTTCGCTCGCCAGCAGGCGCGCGGCCTCGGCCGGCAAGAAGCGCGCCACCTGGTCTGCTGCCGCCTTGCGCCAGGCGCCGCCGCGCGGATTGACCATGGTGCCGGCGAAGCTCTGTCCGGCGATGTGCATCTGGCCCAGCATGGCGCCGACGGCGGCGCACTGTGTGGCATCCGGCTGCATCACCGAGCGGCCCGACAGGCGGCTGACGATGCAGGCGGGCTTGCCTTTCAGCACGCCCAGGAAACGGTTGTCGCGGTCGGCCATCGGCGCCGGGCAGGGAATGCCATGCCGTGCCAGGTGCGCCATCAGGTCGAGGTAGAACGGCAGTTCCTGCGCGGTCAATTTCTCGAACAGGGTGAGCACGAAGCGGCCGTTGGCCGTGGTCACGAAATAATTGGTGTTCTCGATGCCGGCGGGGATGCCTTGCAGCTCTTGCAGCGCGCCCAGCGAATAGTGGGCGAGCCAGGCGCTGATGTCCGCTTCCGAGACGCTGGTGAAGACTGCCATGTCGCGCCCTGCTCAGAATTTCTTGATGACCCAGCGCGGCACGCGCAGGCCGGAATCCAGGCTCTCCTGGCGCGCGAACTTGCCGTCGCCGCGCTCGTCCACCAGGTAATAGGGCACGCCATGCTTGGGCGTGATCTTGATCATGTACAGGCGGCCGTTGGCACGGTATTCCTCCACCGTCGTGTCGGCTTGCTGGGTGATGGTGACTTCCGGTGCGCCGAGGTCGGCGTCCGCGTGGCTGTTGAGGCCCAGGCTGAGCAGGGCGAGCAGGATGAAGAGGCGCATGGGTGGTTCCGTTCGGTTCGAGTGGCGGATTCTATCCGATTCGCCTTACAGGTTCAGTTGCATCTCGCGCTCGGCGGCGGAAGGTTCGAAACCACGCGTCTCGTAGTGATTGAAGATGGCGCTCACCACCTGCTCAGGCTCGTCGATGATCTGGATCAGGTCGAGGTCTTCCGGTGCGATCATCTTCTCTTGCAGCAGGCTGGTCTTGATCCATTCCACCATGCCGCCCCAGAACTTGCTGCCCACCAGGATGATGGGCATGCGCCGCGTCTTGCCGGTCTGCACCAGCGTCAGCGCTTCCATCAGTTCGTCCAGCGTGCCGAAGCCGCCCGGCATCACCACATAGGCGCTGGCGAACTTCACGAACATCACCTTGCGGGTGAAGAAGTGGTGGAAGGTCTGGCTGATGTTCTGGTAGGGGTTGTTGTGCTGCTCGTGCGGCAACTGGATGTTCAGGCCGACGCTGGGCGACTTGCCGTAGAACGCGCCCTTGTTGGCCGCTTCCATGATGCCGGGACCGCCGCCGGAGATCACCGAGAAGCCGGCATCCGACAGCAGGCGCGCGATCTCTTCCGCCAGTTGGTAATAGGGATGATCGTGCGGCGTGCGTGCGCTACCGAAGATGCTCACCGCCGGGTGGATGTTGGAAAGGCGTTCGGTCGCCGAAACGAATTCTGACATAATGCCGAACACCCGCCAGGATTCCTTCGATTGCATCAATTCGGGCGATTGTGCCGGCGGCAGTTTCATATCGTTGTTCATTGCGGATCCCTAAGATGAAAACAAGCGAAGCGAGTTTCGCTAAAACCCTGTTGCTGGTGGACGGCTCGTCCTATCTCTATCGTGCCTTCCATGCCATGCCCGACCTGCGCAGCCCGCAGGGCGAACCGACCGGTGCCATCCAGGGTGTGCTCAACATGCTGCGCCGCCTGAAGGCCGATTTCCCGGCGGATTATAGCGCCGTCGTGTTCGACGCGAAGGGCAAGACGTTCCGCGACGACTGGTACCCCGAATACAAGGCGCATCGCCCTTCCATGCCGGACGACCTGCGCGCGCAGGTCGAGCCGCTGCACGAAGTGGTGGCCGCCGCCGGCTGGAACATCCTGGAGATCTCCGGCGTGGAAGCCGACGACGTGATCGGCACCTTGGCGCGGCAGGCTTCCGCGCAAGGCGACCGCTGCATCATCTCCACCGGCGACAAGGACCTCACGCAACTGGTGGACGACAACACGCTGTGGGTCAACACCATGAGCGAAGAGCGGCTGGATGTGGCCGGTGTCACCGCCAAATTTGGCGTGCCGCCCGAACGCATCATCGACTACCTCGCCTTGGTCGGTGACACCGTGGACAACGTGCCCGGCGTCAACAAATGCGGCCCCAAGACCGCCGTGAAATGGCTCGCCGAATACGGCACGCTGGACAACCTCATCGCACACGCCGACGAAGTGAAAGGTGCGGTGGGCGAGAACCTGCGCGCCGCGCTGGAATGGCTGCCCATGGGTAAACAACTGGTCACCGTGAAATGCGACGTCGCATTGGACAAGCGCTACGATGAACTGGCCGCGCCCGCTGCCGATACCGACAAACTGCAAGCCCTTTACGAACGCTTCGGCTTCCGCACCCTGATGCGCGAACTGACCGGCGAGTCCAATCCCTCGCCCGCAAGCGGGCGAGGGGAGAGGGGAGAGGGGCGTTCCGTCTCTGCCGGACGCGATTTCACGCAGGAACAGATGCCGCAAGACCTGTTCCAGAACGACACCTCCCATTACGAGTCGGTACTCACCGAAGCCCAGCTCGATGTCTGGCTGACCAAACTGCTGGCCGCACCGCTGGTCGCGCTGGACACCGAGACCACCGGCCTCGACCCGATGACCGCGCAGCTGGTCGGCATCTCCGTTTCCGTCACGCCACATGCAGCGGCCTATATCCCGCTGGCGCACCACTACCCCGGCGCACCCGAGCAGATCGCGTTCGACCGCGCGCTGGAAAAACTGCGCCCCTGGCTGGAAAGCGACACGCACAAAAAGTTGGGCCAGAACCTCAAATACGACCAACACATCTTCGCCAATCACGGCATCGCTTTGCGCGGCATCGCCGAAGACACCCTGCTGCAATCCTACGTGCTGGAATCGCACAAGCCGCACGAGATGGGCAACCTCGCGTTGCGCCATCTCGGCATGAGCACTCTCAGCTACACCGACGTGGTGGGCAAGGGTGCCAAGCAGATCGGCTTCGACCAGGTCGATCTCGACACCGCCACCAAATACGCGGCGGAAGATGCCGACATCACCCTGCAACTGCACAATACCCTGTCGCCGCAACTGCAAGGTCGGTTGGCCGAGGTGTATCGCGACATCGAGCTGCCGGTGCGCGAAGTACTGTTCAAGATGGAACGCAACGGCGTGCTCATCGACAGCGCGAAGCTGGCGCGGCAGAGCCACGAGCTTGGCCTGCGGATAAACGAGATCGAACAGCAGGCCTACGAACTGGCCGGACAACCCTTCAATCTCGCCTCGCCCAAACAACTGGGCGAGATACTGTTCGGCAAGCTTGGCTTGCCGGTGAAGAAAAAGACCGCCACCGGCGCGCCATCCACTGATGAAGAGGTGTTGCAGGAACTCGCGCTCGACTATCCACTGCCCAAGCTGCTGCTGGAGCACCGCGGCATGGCCAAGCTCAAATCCACCTACACCGACAAACTGCCGCAGATGGTGAACGCAAAGACCGGCCGCGTGCACACCAGCTACTCGCAGGCCGTCGCAGTGACCGGGCGTCTGTCATCCAGCGATCCCAATCTGCAGAACATCCCGGTGCGCACCCCCGAAGGCCGCCGCATCCGCGAAGCCTTCATCGCCTCGCCCGGTTGCCGCATCGTCTCCGCCGACTATTCGCAGATCGAACTGCGCATCATGGCCCACCTGTCCGGCGACGAAGGCCTGCTCAAGGCATTCGCTGCGGGCGAAGACATCCACCGCGCCACCGCCGCCGAAGTGTTCGGCGTCTCGCTCGCGGATGTGAGCAGCGAACAGCGCCGCTACGCCAAGGTCATCAACTTCGGTTTGATCTACGGCATGTCCGCCTACGGTCTGGCCTCTCAGTTAGGCATCGAGAACAGCGCCGCCAAGCAATACATCGACCTCTACTTCGCGCGCTACCCCGGTGTGAAGCACTACATGGATGACACGCGGGAGCAGGCCAAGGCACAAGGGTTTGTCGAGACCTGGTTCGGGCGTCGGTTGTGGTTGCCCGAGATCAACGGTGCCAACGGCATGCGCCGCCAGGCTGCCGAGCGCGCCGCCATCAACGCCCCGATGCAGGGCACCGCTGCCGACCTCATCAAGCTGGCGATGATCGCGGTGCAGGACTGGCTTGATCAATCAGGCATGCAGACCAAGCTCATCATGCAGGTGCATGATGAATTGGTGCTGGAAGTGCCGGAGGGGGAGTTGGAAGTGGTGAAGGAGAAGGTGCGGGAGTTGATGTGTGGGGTGGCTGAGCTCAAGGTTCCGCTAGAGGTGGGGATGGGGGTGGGGAGTAATTGGGATGAGGCGCATTAGGCCTCACCGATCCGTTCGTCCTGAGTAGGCGAAGCCCGCCGATCTTCAAACCCAAAGTCAAAACCGTCGGGGGTTGCCCGGCAGCAAGTTACTTTCTTTTGCTTCGCCAAAAGAAAGTAACCAAAGAAAAGGCGACCCTGGTTTGCCGCCCACTTCGTGGGTACCCTGCGTTGCTCGGCAAGTCAGGCGGCTGCGGAACTCGCGCTGCGCGCTCAGACAGTCCTCGCCGACAACCCCTGACTTACCTGCGCTACTCGGCGGCGCTCAAGGGAAATAAAATCAACTGCGGTATTGTGTGCGCTTTGCGCACGTTTCTTTTTCGGGGTTGGTGAGGCGGGCATTGCCCGCCTCACTGGTTTGGGGGTTTAGGTTTTGAATTTCTGTCCCCTGTGCACAGCCTCGCTCAGGCATCGACGAGCGGTGGGGTTAGGCGAGCACTGTTTGAGCGCGTGGCCGCGTAGCGGATCGTGCGAGTTGCGCAGCCCCGCTCGTTGGTGACTGAGCGAGGGAACCCCGCAGGGGCGGTAAGCTGGGGTCGCCTTTTCTTTGGTTTCTTTCTTTTGGCGAAGCAAAAGAAAGTAACTTGCTGTCGGGCAACCCCCGACGGTTTTGCTTTTGAATTTCAGCGGATCACTGCGACCGTAGCGTCTGTAGATACAACGCCTCCACCTTCTCCCTTGCCCACGGTGTCCTGCGCAGAAACTTCAAACTCGATTTCACACTCGGCTCATGCGTGAAGCAACGGATAGGCACGGCTTCGCCCATGGCTTGCCAGCCGATCTGTTCCGCCAATTGGGTGACGATCATTTCCAGGGTGATGCCTTCCAGCGGCGGGCGGTTGGGGGTTTTCGGTTTGGTGTCCATGGCGTGATTTTACAGGGCATATGCGCTTGCGTTTACAATGCGCGCCTTTCCTATCCATCCGACAGAGAGCACATCATGGGCGCACAGTGGAAATCCAAACATAAAGAGATCGCGGCGAACGCGAAGGGCAAGATCTTCGGCAAGCTGGCCAAGGAGATCATGGTGGCGGCGCGCGGCGGGGCGGACCCGGATGCGAATTCGCGGCTGCGCATCGTGGTGGAGCAGGCGAAGAAGGCTTCCATGCCCAAGGATACGCTGGAGCGCGCGATCAAGAAGGGCGCCGGTCTGCTGGATGGCGGCGTACAGTTGGATCGCCTGGTGTATGAGGGCTTTGCGCCGCACCGCGTGCCGGTGATCGTGGAATGCCTGTCGGACAATGTGAACCGTACCAAGTCGAGCATGAACGTGTTGTTCCGCAAGGGGCAGCTCGGCGCGGAGGGGTCGGTGTCGTGGGACTTCGATTATGTGGGGCTGATCGAGGCGACACCGGACCGCAAGGATGCCGATGTGGAGATGGCCGCCATTGAAGCGGGCGCGCAGGATTTCGAGCCGGCGGACGCCGAGGATGAGGAGGGCACGGTGCTGTTCGTCACCGATACCACCGATCTGGATGCGGTGTGCAAGGCGCTGCCGGCGCAGGGCTTCACGGTGGCTTCCGCCAAGCTGGGATATCGCCCGAAGAACCCGGTGACGCTGGGCGAGGCCGAACGCGCGGAGGTGGAGGAGTTCCTGGAAGCGATGGATTCGGACGACGACGTGCAGAACGTGTACGTGGGGCTGGCATAAGCACGCAGCCATTCTGCTGGTGGGAGGGTGACACGCTGGTGCTGAACATCCTTGGCCGTCCGCGTGCCAACCGCACGCGCGTGGGCAAGGTGATCGGCCATCAGCTGGAGGTATATGTGGCGGAGAACCCGGTGCGCGGTCGTGCCACGGCGCATCTGGTGCGTTATCTGGCGGGACGGTTCGAGGTGTCCGAGGGCGCGATCACGGTGGTGTTCGGCGTGTACAACGTGAACAAGCAGTTGCGCATCAAGGCGCCCAAGGCGCTGCCCGCGGTGATCGCCAAGCGGCTGGCTGGGCAGTAGCTCAGCCGAAGAACTTCTTCAGCGCGCTGCCCAGCCAGCCG
>JBFMFN010000007.1:0-102622 GCA_040754175.1 Pseudomonadota bacterium
TCCTTCAATATCCCGACAATCTGGCTCTCGCTGAATCTGCTCTTGCGCATCTGGCCCTCCTTGGCATCGTAGTTTGCCGGAAGACCTCTAGTTATGCATGGTCCGATTTTACGGGAGGGTTACAACTCTCCCTGAGTTTCATATCTCTACCCTTCACAGTTCGTTGGAAAAATTACAGCTTATTGTGGTTTTTATATGCCGAACAGAGCGATGGCGGCCCGCGATTCTACAAGCAAAACCCAGAACCGTTGCAACTAGCGGAAAGCCTGCGTGGCAGCAATGCAACAGCCCCCATCCGCAGCCAGGAAAATGCAAGTACAAGCCCGAAAACCGGGCGCGGGAACAGGGAAATCCGTCAATTCAAAAGACTAGCCAGCTTGCGCCGGTAGCTCATCACCAGCTCGCCCGTACCGCCCAGCAGATTGAACACATCCAGCAAGGTCTTGCGCCCGATGTCGTCCTGGAAAGAACGGTCGCGGCGCACGATCTCCAGCAGCTCGTCCATGCCCTCAGCCGCACGGTTCGCCGCCACCAGCAGGTTCGCCAGTTGCAGGCGCGCCGCCAGATCGTTCTCATCCTTGGCGATGGCCGCGCGCAATGAGGCTTCATCCTCGCCCGCCGCCGCTTGCGACAAACGCGCCTGCGCCTGCAACTGCAACACGCGCGCATCCTTCAAGATATCGAAGTCGCGCAGACTCTCCAGCAACGCACGCGCCTCCTCCGCCTTGCCCAGCCCCAGCAGGATCTCCGCGCTATCCACGCGCACCCACTCGTTGCCGGGATCGAGCTGCGAAGCCTGCGCCAGCAACTGCAACGCCCCGTCGCCATCGCCCGCCGCCCAACGCTGCTGAGCCGCCAGGCGCAACTCCTCCGCCGGGCTGGGAATGATCTTGTCCAGCCACGCGCGCACCTGCCCTTCCGGCAACGCCCCGGTGAACTCATCCACCACCTGGCCGTTCACCACCGCCTTCACCGCCGGGATACCGCGCACCTTGAACTGCGCCGATATATCCGGGTTCTCGTCCGAGTTCACCTTCGCCAGCACGAACTTGCCCGCATACTCCTCAGCCAACTTCTCCAGCAAAGGCTTCAACACCTTGCACGGCGCACACCACGGCGCCCAGAAATCGATCACCACCGGCTGCCGGAACGAGGCTGCGATGACCTTCTCCTCGAAATCGGCTTGTGTCACATCTTGCGAAAACATCTGTTGCTTACCTTTCTTGCTCAAATCTCACCGAACTGATAACTGTAAATTCAATTCCGATGCTGACCCCAATGGCTCTCCTCCTGGAATTGAATAGACTTGAAAACACATATTTTCTATAACGGTTTGGGGGTTTCCCTCTCCCTTATCAATTCATCAAGCTCTCTTATATAGTCAAAAAATGATTTTTTCTGTTCAACCACGCTATCAATTTGTGTTGAAACAGGTGAGGATTTCACAATTGCCTCTTCTTCTTTCGCTTCTTCATCAGTAACAGGAATTTCGAAATGCTTTAGTGCTTCAGACAGCTTCGTATAAAGCAATATTTTTCGTCTGCGACTTACGCGTTCGGAAAATTCCTGCCGGAGGTGGTCATTGATGTATGCCTTATCCTCAAATAAAGCACCGTAGTCGGAATCACGAGAAACTATTACAAGTTCTGCCTCATTACGAAGAGCGCACTCAATCATCCACTCCCAATTCAAAGCATCCCCAATCGAAGTATCACCCTTTTTTCTAGGAGGGCACCCATGCATAAAGCGCCTGAATGCGCGCCTACGGATGACATGCCGGAACGGATCATTTCTAGTCAAAACAAGATTAGTTTCCGCGTGGAATAGCCGTTGGCATGCTTTATACACAGGGTCATGATTAACGGGATCAGCGAGAGCTTTTCCTAACTTTGCTTTTAATGCCTTTACCCTACTTGTCGCTGCTTTAATATCACCCTGAAGTGCTTTGGCTGTCTTAGCATCGGAAAACATTCCTGGGCGGGGTATATGCGTAGGAGGCTTTAACTCATGCATTCCTTCTATGATTGCAGCTTGACGATTCCTCTTATATTCCATTTCAAGCTGGTAATGCACAATCAGCCTATCAGAAACCTTTTCCAAATGATCAAGCAAGGTCAAGCCAGCCTCTGTTCTTGCTCTGTAAAAATCGAGCCAAATATTCGTATCAACAAATATTAATTTTTTGATAGCCATAATTAATTCCTCAACGGCTTACCGCTCTTCAACATATGCTCGATGCGCGCCTGCGTCTTGTCGGTGGCGAGCAGTTCCATGAAGTGTTTGATCTCCAGGTCGAGCAGCCATTGTTCGTCCACCAGGCTGCCGGATTCCACATCGCCGCCGCATAAGGTGTCGGCCACGCGGCAGCCGATGTTGTAGTCGTGCTCGGAGATGAAGCCGCCTTCCAGCATGTTGACCATGGCTGCTTTCAGCGTGGCGATGCCGGTGCGGCCGGCGACGGCGATCTGGCGCTGGTGCAGCGGCGGGCGGTAGGCGGTGGCGTTGAGCGCTTTGGCTTCCTGCTTGGCGATGTGCAGCAGTTCGAACTTGTTCATCACGATGCGGTCGCTTTGTCTCAGATAGCCCATCTCTCTTGCCAGCTCGGCGCTCTTGGCGACCTCGCCCATGGCGATGTGCTGGAAGTAGCGGCGCACGTAGGGGAAGATGTCCACGCGGTTGTCGCTGCTGAAGTTGTGCACCTCGTTGGATGCACGTTGCGCCATCTCCTTGCAGCCACCACCGGCGGGCAGCAGGCCGACGCCGACCTCCACCAGACCGATATAGCTTTCCAGCGTGGCGACGATGCGCGAGCAGTGGAGGGAGAACTCGCAACCGCCGCCGAGCGCGAGGCCGTCCACCGCAGCGATGGTAGGTATCTGCGCGTATTTGAGGCGCATCGAGGTGCGCTGGAACTTGGCCACCACCTCTTGCACCTTGGGCACGTTACCGGTGGCGGCATTGAAGATGTCGCCCACGCCACCACCGCCCGCAGCGGTGTATTTGACGCGATTCACCGCGCCTTTCAGTTTGCCGAACAGGCCGCTGTCCGGCGTCTCCTGCACGCCCTGCATCAGTTGCAGCAGGTTGGCACCGGCGGAGAACGGCGGCTCGCTCTGCCACAGGATGAGCGCGCTGAAATGCTGCTCGGCCTCGTCCACCGCGCGCAGCACGCCGTCCAGCACTTCGTTGCTGACGGTGTGCATCTTGGTCTTGAAGCTGAGGATGGCGATGCTGTCGCCGGTATGCCACATGCGCACTTCGTCGGTCTCGAACACCGTCTCGCCGTAATGGCGCACCTCGCCCAGCAGATGATCGGGATACGCCTGGCGCAGATAGACGAGGAGCTGCGAGCGCGGCTGCATGGCGCGTGTGGCCGGTGCATAGGAACCTTGCGCGCTATGCACCCCTTCGCGCGCGGATTCAGTGACCCAGGCGGGCAACGGCGTTGCCGCCATCGCTTTGCCGGCGGCGATATCGGCGGCGACCCAGCCCGCCACCTGCTGCCAGCCGGCGGCCTGCCAGATCTCGAACGGGCCGTTGTCCCAGCCGAAGCCCCAGCGCACGGCGAAATCGAGGTCGCGCGCGTTGTTGGCGATACTCTCCAGGTTCAGCGCGCAGTAATGGAACACGTCGCGGAAAGTGGCCCACAGGAACTGCGCCTGCGGATGCGCGCTGTTGCGCAGCCCGGCCAGTTTCTTCGCCCAGTCGCGCTCGCGCAGGATGTCCTTCACACCATCGTCCACCTTGGCATCGGACAGCTTGTACTCGCGCGTGTGCAGATCCAGCACGTGGATCTCCTTGCCGATCTTCTGGTAGATGCCGCGCTTGGTCTTCTGCCCGAGCGAACCCTGATCGACCAGGTACTGGAACCAGCTTGGCAATTCGAAGTGCTGGTGCCACGGATCATCGGTGAGGTTCTCGCGCATGGTGTTGACCACGTGCGCGAACACGTCGAGACCCACCACGTCCAGCGTGCGGAAGGTGGCGCTCTTGGGGCGGCCGAGATAGCGGCCGGTCAGCGCATCCACCATGTCGAAGCCGAGATTGAACGCAGCGGCATGGTGCTTGGTGGCGAGCATGGAGAACACGCCGATGCGGTTGGCGATGAAGTTGGGGGTGTCCTTGGCCCGCACCACACCCTTGCCCAGCGTGGAGACGAGGAAGGTCTCCAGGTCGTCCAGCAGCGGCGACTCGGTGCCCGCGCACGGGATCAGCTCGACCAGATGCATGTAGCGCGGCGGGTTGAAGAAGTGGATGCCGCAGAAACGATGGCGCAGGTTCTCGGGGAACGCTTGCGCCAGCGTGTTGATGGACAGACCGGAAGTGTTGGTGGCGAAGATGGCGTTCGCATTCACATAAGGCGCCACCTTGCGGTACAGGTCGGACTTCCAGTCGATGCGCTCGGCGATGGCCTCGATGACCAGATCGCACTCGCGCAGCTTGTCCAGATGTTGTTCGTAGTTGGCCGCTTCGATGTAAGCGACTCGCGACGGTGAGGAAATCGGGGCCGGCTCCAGCTTCTTCAGGTTGGCCAGCGCCTTGTTCACGTTGCCGTTCGGATCGCCTTCCTTGGCGGGTAACTCGAACAACAATGTCTCGACGTTGGCGTTGACCAGATGCGCGGCGATCTGCGCGCCCATCACGCCCGCGCCCAGCACGGCGACCTTGCGGATCTTCAAAGCATTAGCCATGACTCACTCCCATCGTTACCCAAGGATGCGGCGGGCCGCAGCCCGCCGCCATTGCTGCTACGGCTCAGAAGCGATAGCCGTATTGCACGCTGACGATATCCACGCTGTTGCTGTAGCTGCCGATCAGGTAGCCCTTGCCGCTCAGCTCGGGATTGGCCGCTGCGCTCTGATTCATGGTGCCGCTCTTCACGAACAGGTGGGCATAACCGAAGTCCAGCGTGCTGGCCTGGCTCGGCTTGTATTGGCCGCCCAGTGCCAGCCAGGTGCGATCGGAATCGGGGATGCGCACCGTACGGTAGGCATCCGGCACCGGCGACTGGTCATACGCCACGCCGGCACGCGCGGTCCACTGCTCGTTGTAGTGATAACTGGTGCCGGCGGAGACGCGCCAGGTGTTCTTCCAGTTCTCCGGTGTGGCCGCGCCCAAAGAGGTGCCGTCCATCTTCTTCACATCCAGCTTCTGGAACACGCTCCAGCCGGTCCAGGTCGCATCGGCCATCACTTCCAGCTTGTCGTTGTATTGATGGAACGCGCTCATGGAGAAGGAATCCGGCATGGTGATATCCAAGGTCACCGCCTGGTCCGCCAACGCGGTCGCCAACGCCGCCGGACGATTGGCAAAGGTCGCGCTGCCGCTGAGCTTGTATTTCACCTGCGAACGATAGGCCAGGCCGGCGCGCGTCTGCTCGCTGAGCTTGAACAACGCGCCGAAGTTATAGCCCCAGCCGCTGTCGCTGCCGGTGATGGTGCCCAGTCCCTCCTGCCCTGCATACGCCGCCGCTGCCGTGGCCGCCGCCGTGGTCGTCGCACCGGCCTTGAGCTGTGCGCTATAGACCGCGGCGGCATAGTTGGTCTGGCTGGTCAGGTCGCCGGTGATGTGCTGATAGCTCACCCCCGCGCCGATGCTCAGCGTATCGCTCACGTCATAGGAGACCGACGGATTCAGGTTCACCGTCTGCAACTTGGACTTCACCGCCTGGAAACGGCCCATCCAGGTCGAGTCGTATTGGCTCTGCAAGCCGAAGGGCGAGTTGATGCCCACTCCGAGATGCGTCTTGTCGTCGAGGCCGGTGGTGTAATACAGATTGGGGACGAAGGCCAGGCTGCCCGCATCGCCGCCGGTACCGGTGCCGGCGGTCTGGAACGAGACGCCGGAGATGGTGCCGCTGTATTTAGCCGAAGGCTTGATGAACGCACCACCCACCGAGATCTGCGAATCGGCAAGGCGCGACATGCCGGCCGGATTGAAGAACACCGTGGTGGCATCCTCGGCCGCTGCCGCACCGCCGGCGAATGCATTACCCAGTCCGCTGCCCTGCTCGATCAGGGCGAAGCCGGATGCCCCGGCCTGCCCCGCCATTGCCAGCAATGCTGCCGTGACAGCCGATCTCAGAATGATTCTCCCCATGACTAATCTCCTTGGATGATGATTAAAAGACACACTCCCCCCTCAACCCGGCGGCAGCGGACGCGGCTTGCGATCGTCCCCTACCGCGACATAGGTCAGCTGCGCCTCGGTCACCTGATGACAGGAAGGATTGGCCGGGTCGCGCTGCACATAGACCTCCACATCCACCGTGATCGAGGTGGTGCCGGTCTTGACGATGCGGGTGTAGAAACTCACCACATCGCCGATGAAAATCGGTTGCTTGAACACAAAGGAATTCACCGCCACCGTGGCGACGCGGCCGCGCGCGCGCTGCACGGCGGGGATGCTGCCGGCGATGTCCACCTGCCCCATCAGCCAGCCACCGAAGATGTCGCCGGTGTAATTGGCGTCGGAAGGCATGGCCGCTACGCGCAGGGTGGGTTCGCGGTCGGGCAAGGCGGTGACGGGCGTGGTCATGCGGTTCCTCCTTCAGTGTCCTTCATACATGGCATCGATCTCGCGCGCGAAACGCGCCACGATCTTGTCGCGCTTCATGCTCAGCTTGGGGGTCAGCAGGCCGTTGTCGATGGTCCACGGCTCGGTCAGCAACAGCACGCGATGCACCTTGGCATAACCAGGGAAGGCGCGGATGTTGCGCGCGATGCGGCGCAGTACCTTGGCTTCCACATTGGTATCGGTGAGCGACTCCGGCAAGTCGTGCCACACGCCCACCTTGGCCGCGATGTCCGGCCACACCACGGGATTGAGCACGGCCAGCGCCACCAGATAGGGCTTGCCTTCGCCATAGATCAGCACCTGGTCGATCAGTGGGTCGTGCAGGATGGCGGCCTCCATATCGGCCGGCGGCAGCTTCTCGCCATTGGCCAGCACGATGATCTCCTTCAGGCGGCCGGTGATGTAGATATGCCCGGTCTCGCTGATGCGGGCGATATCGCCGGTGTTCAGCCAGCCGTCCGCATCGATCATGGCAGCGGTCGCCTGCGGGTTGTTCCAGTAGCCCATCATCACGTTCGGCCCCTTCACCAGCAGCGCGTTCTGCGCGCCCAGTTTCACCTGCACCCCGCGCAAGGGCTGGCCCACGCTGTCGGGGAAATTGTTGTCCAGATGGTTGCCGGTCACGATGGGGCTGGTCTCGGTCAGGCCATAGCCCTGCACCACCGGCAGACCGAGGCCGACGAACATGTGCGAGATCTCGGCATCCAGCGCAGCCCCCCCGGTCACCGCGGTGCGCAGCCGGCCGCCCATGCGCGCCAGCAGTTTCTGCGCCACCAGCTTGTCCAGCAACGGCCACAACAGGAAGGAAGGCCGCCACGGGCCGCGCCCCTGCATGCGCTCGAAGCGCGCCCAACCCACCAGCACCGCGAACTGGAACAGCTTCTTGCGCAAGACCGGACCTTCTTCCAGCTTGGCGCTGATCGCCGCATGGATGCGCTCGTAGATGCGCGGCACCGAGATCAGGATGGTGGGACGGATGGTGAGCAGGTCTTCCGACAGCAAGGGGATGGAGCGTGCATAAGCCACCGTGGCACCGGTCATCACCTGCAAGTAGTAGCCGCAGGTACGCTCGAAGGTATGCGACAACGGCAGGAAGGACAGCATCAGATCGCTGCCGTACACCACGAAGGTGCCCAGCGCGGCATGCGCATTGGACAGGATGTTGCGATGGCTGAGCATCACGCCCTTGGGCCGCCCGGTGGTGCCCGAGGTGTAGATGATGCTGGCGAGTTCGTCCATTTCACGCGGCAGCGGCGCTTGCAAAGATGCCTGCGGTGGCAACACCTGCGCAGCCGATGCCAGACGCGGCTCGTCGCTACGCACCACATCCAGCGAGATGAAACGCTGCACACTGGGCATCATGGCTTTCACTGCATTGAGTTCCTGCCACTGCTCGGCGGTCTCGAACAGCAACACCTTGCACTGTGCATCGTTGACGATATAGGCGATGTTCTCGGCACGATCCACCGTATATAGCGGCACGGTGACCAGACCCAGCGACATCGCGGCCTGGTCGTACATCACCCACTGCGGACAGTTGCGCAGCATGACGGCCACGCGCTCACCGGGTTGCAGGCCTTCCCGGGCCAGCGCCGCCTGCCAGCGCGCCACTTCGTCCTGCATCTCGCGCCAGGTGAAGCTCACCCATTCATTGCGCTGATTGTCGAAATGGCGATACGCCTCCTTGTCCGGCGTATGCCGCACCCGTTCCAGGAACAGGCCATGCAAGGTGCCCGCCTGCTCCGGCGTGATTGCATCCAGATTGGCCGCCATCGCCATCCTTCTCTCCCTTTTAGCGTTATGTGCTTACTGCAAAAACAGGTCCTGGAACAGCGGCACGCCGGGCGTCACCGCATAGACATCGAAGTCTGCCACTCCCGCCGCACGCAGCACCTCCTCGTCGATGAAGAAGTTGCCGTTGCAGGTGTCGCTGTCGCGCATCAGGATGTGGTGCGCGGCATCGGCCACGATGGCCGGCTTGCGCGAAGCGCGCAGGATATCCGGCGGAAAGTTGAATTCGATCGCCGCCGTGGCGATGGTGGTCTGCGGCCACAGGCAGTTGCACGCGATGCAATCGCCGGCGAACTCGCGCGCCAGCCCCAGCATCACCATGCTCATGCCGTATTTGGAGATGGTATAGGCGACGTGCGGCGCGAAGTTGTCCGCGCTCATGTTGAGCGGCGGCGACAGGGTGAGGATGTGCGGGTTCACCGCCTGTTTCAGGTGCGGGATGCAGGCCTGTGCCATGAGGAAGGTGGCACGCATGTTGACGTCCCACATCAGGTCCAGGCGGCGCACCGGGGTATCCAGCGTTGGCGTCAGATAGATGGCGCTGGCGTTGTTGACCAGCACGTCGATGCCGCCGAAATGTTCAGCCGCCTGCCGCACCGCCGCCTGGATCGCCTGCTCGTCGCGCACGTCGAGTTGCAAGGCCAGCGCCTGTCCGCCCGCGGCGACCACTTCTTGCGCCACGCTATGGATGGTGCCGGGCAACTTGGCATGCGGCTCCGCCGTCTTGCCGGTGATGACCACCTTGGCACCGTCGCGCGCGCAGCGCAAGGCGATCTCGCGCCCGATGCCGCGGCTGGCGCCGGTGATGAACACCACCCGGTCGCGCAGGCTGCTCATCCGTTCGCCTGCAACTGACGAGCGTCGAAGTCGTCCACCATGATGACCTTGCGCCGCAGCATGTAGTCGCGCTCCAGCTGCAAGGCTTCATCAGGGGTGACGATGCCGGCCTCGCGCGCCTCGGCGATGCGCGCCAGTTCGTCCATCGCGCGCAGCTTGCCTTGCTTGAGCGCCTGCTCCACCTTGGCCTGGATCGGCTCGCTGTTCAAGGTGCTGAGCAGCGCGGCTTCCAGCGCGCCCACCGCATCGCTCTCGTCGTGCTTGATGTACATGCCGGCGGTGAGCCGGTCGCGCACTTCGCCCGGCTTCAGCAACAGCGAAGCCACGTCATGGCCGCGTTGGTCCGACGGCGGCTTGCGGCACTGGCCGAGCGGGAAGATGACCAGGCGCAGCAACCAGGCGAACGGCCGGTTGGGGAAGTTCTGCAACACACCATCGAACGCCGTCTGGATGCGATACAAACCGTCTTCCATGGCCCAGTGCAGCAACGCTTCGTCGCCATGCGGACGTCCGTCGTCCTCGAACTTCTTCAGCACCGCCGAGCACAGGTAGAGGTTGCTCAGCACATCGCCCAGACGCGCCGACAACTTCTCCTTGCGCTTCAGACCGCCGCCCAGCACCGCCATGGCGATGTCGGCCGCGAACGCGAACGAAGCCGCATAACGCGTCAGCAACTGGTAGTAGTGATGCGTCGGCGCAGCGGTCGGCACGCGGATCAAACGACCGCCGGTCAGCGCGTACAGGAAGGAACGCACCGCGTTGCTCAGGCTGAAACTGATGTGGCCGAAGAAGGCGCGATCGAACGCCACCGAGGCGCGTGCCGTATTCTGGTCATGCGCGGCCTGCATCTCCTTCAGCACATAGGGGTGGGCGCGGATCGCGCCCTGACCGAAGATCATCAGGCTGCGCGTGAGGATGTTGGCGCCTTCCACGGTGATGCCGATGGGCGTCTGCTGGTACATGCGCGCCAGATAGTTGTCCGGCCCCATGCAGATGCCCTTGCCGCCGTGCACGTCCATCGCATCGTTGATCACCATGCGGCCGCGCTCGGTGCAGTGGTACTTGGCGATGGCCGACACCACCGCCGGCTTCTCGTGCAGGTCCACCGCCAGCGCGGTCATGCGGCGCGCGGCATCCATCACATAGGTGTGGCCGCCGATGCGCGCCAGCGCCTCTTCCACCCCTTCGAACTTGCCTACCGGCAGGTGGAACTGCTTGCGCACGCGGCCGTAGGCGCCGCTGCTGCGCACCGCCAGCTTGGCGCCGCCCACCGCGCTGGCCGGCAGCGAGATGGAACGACCGACCGACAGGCAGTCCATCAACATGCGCCAGCCCTGGCCGATGCGCGACATGCCGCCGATGATGTAATCCATCGGAATGAACACATCGCGGCCCACGGTCGGGCCGTTGAGGAAGGCCGAGTTGAGCGGGAAGTGGCGGCGCCCGACCTCGACACCCGGGGTAGCGGTGGGGATCAGCGCCAGCGTGATGCCAAGCTCGCGTTCCGCACCCAGCAGCTTGTCCGGGTCATACAGTTTGAACGCCAGACCGAGCAGGGTCGCCACCGGTGCCAGGGTGATGTAACGCTTCTCCCAGTTGAGACGGATGCCCAGCACCTGCTGACCGTTGAACTCGCCGTGACAAACCGTGCCGTAGTCCGGGATGGCGCCGGCATCGGAACCGGCGAACGGCCCGGTCAACGCGAAGCACGGTACTTCCAGCCCCTTGGCCAGCCGGTTCAGATATTGGTCCTTTTGCTCCTGGGTGCCATATTTCAGCAGCAGCTCGGCCGGGCCGAGCGAGTTGGGCACCATCACCGTCACCCCTGCGGTGCCGCTGCGCGAGGAGACCTTGGTCACCACCGCCGAGTGCGCCTGCGCGGAGAACTCCAACCCGCCATACGACTGCGGGATGATCATGCCGAAGAAGCCTTTGTCCTTGATGAACTGCCACACTTCCGGCGGCAGGTCCTGGCGCGTGTGGGTGATGTCCCAGTCGTCCAGCATGCCGCACAGTTGTTCCACCTCGTTGTCGAGGAAGGCCTGCTCGCGTGCAGTGAGCCCGGTCTTGGGCATCTCCAGCAAGCGCGTCCAGCGCGGGCGGCCGCTGAACAGCTCGCCGTCCCACCACACGGTACCGGCATCCAGCGCCTCCTGCTCGGTCTGCGACACCTGCGGCAAGATCTTGCGGAACAGCTTGAGGATGAAATCGCTGACCAGCTTGCGGCGCAGCCAGGGCACGCCCAGCACCAGCACGAGGATGGCCAGGGCAAGGTAGACGTTCTTCAGCGCGCCGTCCGAGATGCGGCTCTCCACGGCGATCACCGGCACCAGCACCAGCATGGCGAACAGCCAGCCCCAGATGGAAGCGCGGAAGAAGGCCAGTAACAGGAATACAGCCAGGACAACCACCGTGATCAGCATCGCCATTTCGGACCTCTTTCTTGTTATGCGTGGTGACGCGAACTTTAACCTTATCGAACAGCAGGGACAATGTCTTTACACAGGAAGAATATATATGCCGCAGGCGTGGATACCCGCCACAGCCGTTTGACTTATCCGGCGCGCTTCGCCAAACTGCGCCGCATGTCCAAGCACACCCGCCGACTCATCGCTTTGTTCCTGCTGCTGTGGTTGCCGCTGTTCGGTGCCAGTGCAGTGGCGGAATCGCTCGGCATGCAATTGCGCGCCGGCGACTGCCACGAACAGGGCGCCATGCCGGAGATGGACCACCACGCCATGATGGCGATGGGTGAGCACCACATGATGCCGCACGACATGCCGCAAACGGCGGTCGGCGATGATGGCGCACCGTGCTCCTCCTGTGCCATCTGCCACATCGCCTGCACCGCCTTCATCGTTCCCGCCGTCGTGCCGCAAGTGGCCGAGAACGGTTCGCAGGCCGTCGCCTATATCGCGGCGCATTTCGCTTCGCACCTCTCTGCTCCGCTCGATCCGCCGCCCCTCGTTGCCGCTTGATGCGGGACGAGTCCGTCTGCTGAAAACGTAACCACGTACTCGTTCCGCCTCGTGCGGCAGCCGCTCGCGGTTGCCTGCATCTTGTCATCGCAACAGGAAGCGGAACATGAGACACGCCTCGACCTTATTCACCCTGCTCTACATGCTGTGGTCGCCCTGCGCCACCGCCGACCCGAACCTGGGCAACGACCTGCCCGGCCTGCTCGCCTATGCACGCGAGCACAACCCGGCACTGGCCGCAGCACGCCATGAGGCCACTGCCGCCATGGCGCGCAGCGATGCCGCGGACGCATTGGCCGATCCGCTGCTGCGTATCGAACCGATGGACATCAACGGCAATCGCACCACGCGCCTCACGCTGATGCAGCGCCTGCCCTGGTATGGCACGCGCGATCTGCGCCAGGACAACGCCGTCGCCCAGGCAGAGCAGGCGGCCGGCCAGCAAGCCGCCAGCGATGCCGACCTCGCGCGCCGCATGCGCCAGGGCTATGCGCAGTACTACTACGCCGCGCACAACGAAGCGCTGACCCGCCAGATGCTGACGCTGCTGGATGGACTGGAACAGATCGCGCAGACGCGCTACGCCAATGGCCAGGGTGCACAGCAGGACGTGATCCGCGTACAACTGGCGCAAACGCGTTTGCAGGACGAACTGCTGGCCGCCGAGAACACGCACCACCACAGCCAAGTACGCCTCAATGCCCTGCTGTCGCGTCCCGGCATGGCAGAGCTGGCCGAGCCGCAACAGCTGCCGCCGGTGCCGGCACCGGCACAGCTGGACGAGCGCACGTTGCTGGCACAGGTGGATGCCGCCAACCCGCAACTGCGCATCGCCGAAGCCGGCGTGCGTGCTGCCGACAGCCAGCGCGAACTGACCTACGCCGAACGCTATCCCGATGTCACCCTCGGCGTCGCGCCCACGTTGGCTGGCGGCAGCGTGCAGAGCTGGAACCTGATGCTGGAGCTGGCCGTACCGTTGCAGCAATCGGCACGCCGCAGCCAGGAAGGTGCGGCCGATGCCGCGCTCGCCGCCGCCGATGCCCGTCGCCAGGCCTGGCGCGACCAGCAGCATGCGGCGCTGTCCGAAGCGCTCGCCTCGCTGGAGACCGCACGCCGCAGCGAGACGCTGATCGCCACACGCCTGCTGCCGCAGGCCAGACTGGCAGCGGATGCCGCGCTGGCGGGCTACGAGACCGGCCAGGTGGCATTCAGCATGCTGATCGACGCACAACAACAACTGCTGGCGATCCGCCGCCAGCAACTACAGGCCCAGACCGAGATGCAATTGCGTCTGGCCGACATCGAGAATCTGATCGGAGAGACCCTATGAACACCGCCATCAAGATCGCATTGGGCAGCGCGCTGCTGCTGGGCGTGGCCGCCGCCGGCTACTGGCTAGGAAAGCAGGATACGGGACACGGGATACAGGAGACAGGGGCCGGGCAAGGCAGCGCGCGCAAGGTGCTGTACTACCGCAACCCCATGGGGCTGCCCGACACCTCGCCGGTGCCGAAGAAGGATGCCATGGGCATGGATTACGTGCCGGTGTATGAGGGTGAAGAAACGACAGATACCGCCAGCGTGCGCGTCAGCCCGGACAAGGTGCAGGCGCTGGGCGTGAAGAGCGAGCCCGCGCAACGCCGCAACCTGCAACGCGAACTGCGCCTGAACGCAAGCATCGCGGCCGACGAAGGACGCATCGTCACCATCGCGCCGCGTTTCGAAGGCTGGGTGGAGAAGTTGTACGTGAACACCACCGGCCAGACGGTGCAGCGCGGCGCGCCCTTGTTCTCGGTGTACAGCCCGGACCTGCTCACCGCACGGCGCGAATTGCAACTGGCTCAACAAGGACTGGCCGCATTGCACGATGCCGATGCCGGCGCGCAGCACAGCATGCAGCGCATGGTGGATGCGGCCGCCGCCCGCCTCAAGAACTGGGACATCGCGAGCGCCGACCTGCAGGGCGAGCGCATCGTCTATCGCGCGCCGACCTCGGGCATCGTGCTGGAAAAACGCGCGCAGGAAGGCATGCGCTTCATGCCCGGTGAACGGCTGTACCAGATCGCCGACCTGTCCAGCGTCTGGGTAGTGGCCGATGTGAACGAGCAGGACATCGCCGCGGTGCACGTGGGCAGCCCGGCCCAGGTCACGCTGGATGCGCTGCCCGGCCGCGTGTTCAGCGGCAAGGTGGAGTTCATCTATCCTACGCTGGACAGCGCCACGCGCACGGTGCCGCTGCGCATCGTGGTGCGCAATCCGGACGGTGCGCTCAAGCCGGCCATGTATGCGCATGTGCAGCTGGCCGGCGGCAGTGACCGACCGGTGCTGGCGGTGCCGCGCACGGCGGTGATCGACAGTGGTGACAAGCAGACCGTGCTGCTGCGCCGCGAGCAAGGCCGCTTCGAGCCGCGCACGGTGACGCTGGGTGCGCGCAACGACGATTACGTGGAAGTGACCGGCGGCTTGAGCGAAGGCGACGAGGTGGTCACCTCGGGCAACTTCCTGATCGACTCCGAGAGCAACCTGCAAGCGGCGCTGGGCGGGATGGAAACATCCACACCGCAACAGCCAACCGCGGTAGGACATCAGGCCGACGGGGTGCTGGAAGCCATCAACGACGACGGCACGGTGAGCATCACCCACCAGCCCATCGCCTCGCTCAAGTGGCCGGGCATGACCATGGACTTCGCGCTGGCCAATCCCGCGCTGCTGGCGCACGTGGCGCCGGGCAGCACCATCCACTTCGAGATCGTCGAACGCAGTCCCGGCGAATGGGTCATCACTCAACTGCACAGCAAGGAGCGGCACCATGCTGAACACGATCATTGAATGGTCGGCGAAGAACCGCTTCCTGGTGCTGCTGGCCACGCTGTTCATCACGCTGGCGGGTATCTATGCGCTGGTGAAGACGCCGCTGGATGCGCTGCCCGACCTGTCCGACGTGCAGGTGATCGTCTATACCGACTATCCGGGCCAGGCACCGCAGGTGGTGGAGGACCAGGTCAGCTATCCGCTCACCACCGCACTGCTGGCGGTGCCGAAATCGAAAGTGGTGCGCGGCTTCTCGTTCTTCGGCGCCTCCTTCGTCTACGTGATCTTCGAGGATGGCACCGACCTGTACTGGGCGCGTTCGCGCGTGCTGGAATACCTGAACCAGGCGTCCGGCAAACTGCCGCGCGGCGTATCGCCGCAACTGGGACCGGATGCCAGCGGCGTGGGCTGGGTATACCAGTACGCGCTACAGAGCGACCGCCACGACCTGTCCGAACTGCGCAGCCTGCAAGACTGGTATCTGCGCTACCAGCTCGGCAAGGCGCCCGGCGTGGCCGAGGTCGCCTCGCTCGGCGGCTTCGTGCGGCAATACCAGGTCACCGTCGATCCGGTCAAGCTGCGCGCCTACGGCATCCCGCTGGCGCGCGTGGCGCAGGCCATCCGCGACGCCAACCTGGACGTGGGCGGGCGCGTGCTGGAGATGGCGGAGACCGAATACATGCTGCGCGGACGCGGCTATATCCGGAACGGTGGCGACCTGGAACAGATCGTGGTCAAGGCGGAACGCGGCACGCCGGTGCTGCTGCGCGACATTGCGCACATCGAGATCGGGCCGGATGCGCGCCGCGGCATCGCCGAACTGGACGGCACAGGCGAAGTGGTCTCCGGCATCGCCGTGGCGCGCTTCGGGCAGAACGCGCTGGAAGTCATCGCCAACATCAAGCAGAAGATACAAGAGATCGCTGCCGGACTGCCGCAGGGCGTGAGCATCCGCACCGTGTATGACCGCTCCGAGCTGATCCAGCGCGCCATAGCGACGCTCAAGCACACCTTGCTCGAAGAAGGCTTGATCGTGGCGCTGGTGTGCATGGTGTTCCTGATGCATGCGCGCAGTGCACTGGTCGCCATCGTGATGCTGCCCATCGGTGTGCTGATCGCCTTCCTCGCCATGCGCGCGCTCGGCCTCAATTCCAACATCATGAGCCTGGGCGGCATCGCCATCGCCATCGGCGCCATGGTGGATGCCGCCATCGTGATGATCGAGAACGCGCACAAGCACCTGGAGCGACTCAACAGAAAGATAAGCGCTGCGAATTCGTCGATGGATGCAAGGCGGCAAAGAGCCGGTGACGAGACATACCATGAAGGTAGGCGAGGAACCGGCGATGCAGCCAACGCCGCAGACACGACGAATTCACAGCGCTTCGATGCGATGCTGGATGCATGCAAGGAGGTCGGCCCGTCGCTGTTCTTCTCGCTGCTCATCATCACCGTGTCCTTCCTGCCGGTGTTCACGCTGGAGGCGCAGGAAGGCCGCTTGTTCGCGCCGCTGGCGTTCACCAAGACTTTCGCCATGGCCGGTGCCGCCTTGCTCTCGGTGACATTGGTGCCGGTGCTGATGCTGCTGTTCATCAAGGGCGACATCCAGCCGGAAGCGCGCAACCCGCTCAACCGCTGGCTGATCGCGGGCTACCGCCCGCTCATCGAACGGGTGCTGCGGCATAAACGCGGCACGCTGCTCGCCGCCGGTGCCGTGCTGCTGGTGAGCGCGTGGCCGGCGCTGAAACTGGGCAGCGAGTTCATGCCCACCTTGAACGAGGGCGCGCTGCTCTACATGCCGACCGCCCTGCCCGGCCTGTCGGTGACCAAGGCGGCGCAACTGTTGCAGACGCAGGACAAGATCATCAAGAGCTTCCCCGAGGTGGACTCGGTGATCGGCAAGGCCGGACGTGCCGCCACCGCCACCGACCCGGCACCGCTGGAGATGTTCGAGACCGTGATCAATCTGAAGCCGCAAAGCGAATGGCGCGACGGCATGACCACCGACAAGCTGATCGCCGAGATGGACCAGGCATTGCGCTTCCCCGGCGTGGCCAACTCGTGGACCATGCCGATCAAGGCGCGCATCGACATGCTCTCCACCGGCATCCGCACGCCGGTGGGCATCAAGGTGTTCGGCAGCGACCTGGGCGAGATGGAGCGACTCGCGCGCCAGATCGAGGAAGTGGTACGCAAGGTGCCCGGCACCAGCAGCGCCTATGCCGAACGCATCACCGGCGGCTATTACCTGGACATCACGCCGGACCGCGCCAGCCTGGCGCGCTACGGCCTGAGCATCGCCGAGGTGCAGTCGGTGATCGCCGGCGCGCTGGGCGGCGCCACGGTGACCACCACGGTGGAAGGGCGCGAGCGTTATGGCGTGAACCTGCGTTATCCGCGCGACCTGCGCAGCGACCCGCAACAGATCGCGCACGAGGTGCTGGTGCCGACCGCGGACGGCGCGATGGTGCCGCTGGGACAACTGGCCAGCGTGCGCATCACGCGCGGCGCACCGGCCATCCGCACCGAGAACGCGCTGCTCTCCGCCTATATCTATGTGGACACGCGCGAATCCGACCTGGGCGGTTTCGTGCATCGCGCACAACAGGCGGTGAACGCCGAGGTGAAGTTCCCGCCCGGCTACTACGCCACCTGGAGCGGCCAGTTCGAATACATGGAACGCGCCGCCGCCAAGATGCGCATCGTCATCCCGCTCACCCTGCTGCTGATCTTCGTGCTGCTCTACCTCAACTTCGGCCGTGTGGCCGAGGCGCTGGTGGTGATGCTGTCGGTGCCGTTCGCGCTGGTGGGCGGCGTGTGGCTGCTGTGGCTGCTCGGCTACAACTTGTCGGTCGCCGTCGCGGTCGGATTCATCGCGCTGGCCGGCGTGGCCGCCGAGACCGGCGTGGTGATGCTGATCTATCTGGAGAAGGCCTGGCAGGACGTACAGGCGTCGTGTAGCGCGCAAGGCCGCAGCGCGGATGCGGCCGACCTGCACCGCGCCATCATGCACGGCGCAGTGGAGCGCGTGCGTCCCAAGATGATGACCGTGGTCGCCATCATGGCCGGCCTGCTGCCCATCCTGTGGAGCAGCGGCACCGGCTCCGAAGTGATGCGCCGCATCGCCGCCCCCATGGTGGGCGGCATGCTGTCGTCGGCCGTGCTCACCCTGCTGGTGATCCCGGTCATTTACGCGCTGCTCAAGCAACGCAAACTTATCTCAACCCACCGCTGAAAGGAGCTCACCATGAAACACCTCTCTCTCATCCTGGCCTTGCTGGCCTCCATCGGACTCAACCAGGCCGCTGCGCAGGAACACATGATGGATCACAACATGTCGCACGACATGTCTGCCCAGGCGATGCAAACCATGCATCAGGGCATGGGCGTGGTGAAAGCGATCAACGAGAAATCCGGCAAGGTACAGATCGCACATCAGCCCATCGCCTCGCTCGGTTGGCCGGCGATGACCATGTGGTTCGGCCTGGACGCGCGTCATCTGCACGACATCAAGGTCGGCGACAAGGTGCAGTTCGACATGATGCAGAACGACAACAAGCAGTGGATGATCCACAACATCGAGGCACAGTGAACGATGCGTGCGCGGGAGGCGGCGCGCCTCCCCGACGCACCGCTCAGAACGAGGCGGAGATGCCCGTGCTGTAGCGCACGTCGGTCCGCTTCACGGTCTGCGGCGGACGCGAGTCGTGCGCGATGTCCACGCTCAGTTTGAAGTCCAGTGTCTCGCTGACCTTGATCAGGCAGGACGCCTGCTCCAGCACACGGAAATCCGCTGGCGTAGCAAGTGCGGGCTGGTAGTACAAGGTGTTGTAGAAACGGACCTGCTCGTTCACCCGCCGCTTCCAGATCAGATAGCTGTTGCCGCGCCACAGCGTGGAATCCAGCGGCTCGTTGCTACCGCTGACCGCCTTGAGGCGTTCCTTTTCCAGGAAGGCGCCCAACCCGACATGCAGCGACGAGACCTGCGCCTGTTCTTGTAAGGTCCAGCGCATGCCCCCGCCGTACAAGGTGCGCAGCTCCATGCGCGCATAGGGGTCCTGGCTGGCCTGCACGAAAGCTTCCACGCCCATGTCCTCGCCGGTCTCGGTGTAATGCCGCAGATGCGCGAAGGAGCGGCGCGTGTCGTTCACGCCGCGACTGCTGCCGTAGGCGTATTGCCACTGGAAATATTCGGTGTGCCGTTCATGCCGGTACTGGCTCTTGAGGGCCAGCCTGGCGCTGGATTTGACGGTGTTACCGCTGGCGCCATCGGCAGCGAACTCGGCTTCGCTATGCAGGCCGGGCGCGGCCGGACCGATCAGCGAACTCTCCACATTGACGATGGCTTGTGCCGAAACCGGCAGCAGACAGGGAAACAACGGCAGGACGGACAGATATGCGGGGAGGCGGCAGCGCTTCATCTTGCTCCTTCAGTGTGAGGTCTGTTTTCACATATCTCACAAATCTGGCGTCGAGGCCAGCACAAATCCGCCGCACGGCAGCCGCCGAGATGCTTCAGACCATGCGTTCCATCATCAACGAAGACAAGGCACCCAGCCCCAGCAAGCCACCGATGATGGCACTCAGCAAGGCCGCTTCGGCGTGGCGCGTGGCGCGCTCGGCGGCGCGCAATTGCTGCATCACGCGCTCGGCGGCATGGGCGCGCTGTTCGTCGCAGGCGCGACGCAACTGTCCTTGCTGCACCAAGCGACGGTGGTGCTCGTAGCGGTTACCCAGCCAGGCGCGCAACTGGTTGTCGGATTGTGTCCCCTCGGCGAAATGCTGCATCGCATCCTCCCTTGCTTGACGATGCGCGCACGATAGACCTGCTCTGTTGCAGGGATATTAAAGCCTGCCCTGCGCACAGGGGAGACGCTCAGCTGCCGTTGAACACGGTGAAGCGGCCGGTGGCATCGAGCGAGCAATACAAGGCCTCGCGCCGCGCCAGCGGGGTGATGTGGAACATGCGGAACGCGCCATAACCCTTGGCGCTGGGGATGGTGCCGGCGTAACGGTAACGCGCCCAGTGCTCGCCTTCCAGTTCGAGCATGGCGACCAGCGGCTCAGTGCCGAAGATCTCGCCCGGCGGGGTGACCGGTTCGATGCGCGCGGTCTTGGTGACGTCGGTGCTGGCATAGGTGACGCTGCCGGCGAGGTGGTCGTGCAGCCGGTACACCGGGCCGTAATGCAGGCCGATGCGCAGCATCAGCGGTTCGGCCAGGCCGAGCGCGGACTGGTCGGCGGCCGCCATCGCATCGTTCAACTCGGCCGCGATATGCACCACGGTGGAGGCGCGACGCGCCACCAGGTAGATGGCATCGCCCCAGGTGTTCACATGCTGCACGTCGTCGCGGTAACGCGCGATCACTGCGGCCAGCGCAGGATGAAGTTCGTTGAAATACCACAGCACGCCATGGTCGCTGAGCTTGCTGAAGCCGCGCACGTCGGCGAACAGGATGGCGTGCGGCTCGCGATGCAGGGTGGGATGCACGGCGCCGAAATCGCGCGCCACGGCGTGGGCCACCGGCGGCGGGCTGTCGATCAGCTCGGTGCGCTGGCCCATGGCCTGCCAGCGCTGGATGTTGGCGCAGGTGCTGGAATCCTTGGCGCAGGCCTGGCGGTCCCACACCGCCACCTGCAACACGCGCGACTGCAAGGAACCGGCGCGCATCAGCGCCATGCCCATGGCCACGTCGGCGCAATGGCGGAACAGCGCCTCGTCGCCGAGGAAGTCGGACTCGGTAGCAAAGGAGACGCTGTCCGCCTGGGTCAGGCAACGATGGAAGCGGCTCACCCATTGCTCGCCCGCCGGACGCACGAACACATCGCAGAACGCCTCGGCCGCGAACGGCAGCCAGATATTCAGCTCGCCGCCCTGCGCCAGCACCGCCTCGGCGAACAGGATGTCGGAACCGGCGGCCAGCGAACCGTAGGCGATTACGCCATGGTTGTCGCGCAGCACCTGGTCGATGCGCGCACGCAGGGTCGCTTCCTCGTGTTCGTCGAGCGGACGATGCTGGTCGAACACATGGCCGCAGTAATAGCACACCGTCTCGGGCAGCATGGGATCGACGATGGCCGGATCGATACCCATGTAGCTGCACACCTGGCGCAACTGGCGGTTCATGCGCGCGCGCGTGAGCAGGTTGTTCTGGTTGTAGCCGGCGGCCTCGCGGATCGCAGCACGCGCCTCCACCTCGCGCCCCAGCAACAGATAGGCTTCCGACTTGGTCGCCAGCGGGAAGAAGCGCGGCCCCTCGTCCTGCTGCGCCAGGCCGATGGCGACCTCGGCCAGCGCGCAGGCACTCGCCGTCTCGCCGGAATACATGTACAGCGTGGCCGCGTTGATCGCCGCATAGTGGCCGCCGGAGCGGTTGTACGCCTGGTGATAGGTGACCGCTGCGGTATGGAAGCGCTCGGTGCCCAGGCCGTCGAAAGGACGCGGCCGCGTGAAATCGATGTCGAGGAAGGCCAGGTCCTTGAGGATGCGCGGCTCCAGCGCACGCACATATTCGTTGTGGCTCTGGTGCAGATGGAAGCGATAGAAGGTATCCAGCGCGCGCTGCTTGGCGTTGCAGCGCGACAGCGACAGCACCGCACAGTACTGGAAGAACTCGTCATGCGGCGCGAGTTTCAAGCCGTCCTGCGCCAGGTCGTATTCGCGCAGGTGGTCGCCCTTCTGCTGGGCGGCCAGCATGGCGGCCTTGATCGATTCTATGCGTTCATCCATGGGTCAGCGCATCTGGTGGCGTGATTGGCGTGCGACTTTACCCCAGCCGGCACATCGCCCGCTAGCGCAGGAACAAGGCCGGGTCGACGCGTGCATCGTTGAGGCTGATGCCCCAGTGCAGATGCGGCCCGGTGGCGCGCCCGCTCATGCCCACCGTACCGATGCGCTGACCGCGCGCCACCTGCTGGCCGACCTGCACGTCCACGCTATCCAGATGCGCATACAAGGTGACCAGCCCCTGGCCATGATCGATGAACACGCAGTTGCCGCTGAAGAAGAAATCGCCGGTGCGCACCACCACGCCGGCGGCCGGCGCCACCACTTCCGCCCCGCGCGGTGCGGCGATGTCCATGCCGCTGTGCGGATTGCGCGGCTCGCCGTTGAAGATGCGGCGCAATCCGAACGAGCTGCTACGCGGTCCCGGCACCGGCTGCAAGAAGTGCAGGCTGTCGGCCACCCGTTGCGGCTGCCAGGCGGCCAGCGTCTGCTTGATCTCTGCCTGCTCGCGCTCGATGCGCACCATATCCTCGGCGCTCGGCGTCACCTTGCTCTGGTCGGTGATGGTGAGACGCTGCGTGATGTAACGCTTGGCCTTCACCTGGAAACGTTTGCGCACGCGCTTGCCGTCCGCTGTCTCGATCTCGACCTGTTGCATGCCCGGCTTCACGCTGAGCGGGATGCCGACCAGCGCCAGCCAATGCTGCTCGCCCGGCACCACCATCACGCGCCGGGATTGGTAATGCACCTGCGGTTCGGGCGCCTGTAGCGCACCCACCTGAAGCAGCGCCACGCCTCCCGGCACCGCCGACGATTGCGGCAGGTCCAGCGCCAGTGCGCTGCCAGCCATGCACAGGCCCACCGCAGCGAGCCACACCCATCTCTTCATGTTCTTTCTTCCTTCCTTTGCTTTCGCTGCCATCCATCCCGCTCAGCCCGGCAGATGATGGATCTCGATGGTGGCATGCACGATCTCTTCATGCTGGCGCAGCTGTTCGCGCACCCGCTCCGGCGTCAATGCCGCATCGCGCGTCACGATGCCGATGGCACAGGCATAGATGGCCGCTCCCACGCGCCAGACATGCAGGTCCACCACCCTTGTCTGCTGCGGATCGTCGGACGCTTCGAGGAGCGCACGGATCTCTTCGACGATGGGGTGATCCATCTCGCGGTCGAGCAGCACCTTGCCGGTGTCGATCAACAGGCCCTTCGCCCACAGCGCAACCAGCAACGCACCGACCAGTCCCATCAGCGGATCGAGCCAGGCCCAGCCATAGAGCCAGCCGCCGACCAATGCAATGATCGCCAGCACGGAGGTTGCCGCATCAGTGATGACATGCAGATAGGCCGAGCGCAGGTTCAAGTCATGGTGATGATGATGCCCGTGATGATGACCGTGCGCATCGTGTCCGTGGTGATGAGGCTCATGCGCCCTGCCGAGGATGACCGCGCACACCACGTTCACCAGCAGTCCGATAATGGCGACCACGATGGCCTCCTGGTAATGGATGGGCTGCGGCGAGTACAGCCGCTCGACCGATGCGATCACCATCATCGCGGCCACGCCGAGCAGGAAGACGGCGCTGGCGAAGCCGCCCAGTATCTCCACCTTCCAGGTGCCGAAGGCGAAGCGTGGGTCCTGCGCATAACGCCGTGCGGCCGCATAGGCGAAAGCACTGAGACCGATGGCAAAGGCATGTGAACTCATGTGCCAGCCATCGGCCAGCAGCGCCATGGAATTGAACCACCAGCCGGCCACGATCTCGATCACCATCATGACCAGGGTGATCCACATCACCACGCGCGTACTGCGTTCCGCCGCGGCATTGTCGCGATGGAACAGGTGGTGATGCGACCAGCGGGGATCGACGGGCGGCACGGACATGGTCAACGCATCCGTTCCACGGCTTCTTCCACGCGCTCCACCGCGATCACCTGCATGCCCTCGATCTTGTGTTTCGGCGCGTTGGCCTTGGGGATGATGGCATGGGTGAAGCCGAGCTTGGCGGCTTCCTTCAAACGCTCCTGTCCGCGCTGCACGGGGCGCACTTCGCCCGCCAGGCCGACCTCACCGAACACCACCAGCTTCTCCGGCAGCGGGCGGTTGCGCAGCGAAGACACGATCGCCAGCAACACCGCGAGGTCTGCGCCCGGTTCGGTGATCTTCACGCCGCCGACGGCGTTGATGAACACATCCTGATCGAAGCAGGCGATGCCCGCATGGCGGTGCAGCACCGCCAGCAACATGGCAAGGCGGTTCTGTTCCAGCCCCAGCGACAGGCGGCGCGGGCTGGGCGAATGCGCCTCGTCCAGCAGCGCCTGCACCTCCACCAACAGCGGGCGCGTGCCTTCTTGCGTCACCATCACGCAGGAGCCTGGCACCTGCGCGCCATGCTGCGAGAGAAACAGTGCGGAGGGATTGCTCACCTCGCGCAAGCCTTTCTCGGTCATGGCGAACACGCCCAGTTCGTTCACCGCACCGAAGCGGTTCTTGAACGCGCGGATGAGGCGGAAACTGGAATGAGTGTCGCCTTCGAAATACAGCACGGTGTCGACGATGTGCTCCAGCACGCGCGGCCCGGCCAGCGCGCCTTCCTTGGTGACATGGCCGACCAGGATCATGGTCACGCCCGCGCTCTTGGCGATGCGCGTGAGTTGTGCCGAGCATTCGCGCACCTGCGCCACCGAACCCGGCGCCGAGGTGAGCTGTTCGGAATACACGGTCTGGATGGAATCGATCACCACCACCTGCGGTTTCTCGTGGGCGATGGCGCCCTGGATCTTCTCCAACTGGATCTCGGGCAGCAGGTGCACCTCGCGCGCATCCAGCGCCAGACGCTTGGCGCGCAGGGCGATCTGCTGCGCGGATTCCTCGCCGCTGACGTAGAGCACCTTCTTGGTCGGCGCCAGATGCGCCAACGTCTGCAACAGCAGCGTGGATTTGCCGATGCCGGGGTCGCCGCCGATCAGCACCACGCCGCCCTCCACCAGCCCGCCGCCCAGCACGCGGTCGAACTCGGCCACGCCGGTGGGCGTGCGTGACACCTCGCTGGCTTCCACCTCGGCCAGCTGCTGCAACTTGCCCGAGGCCGCCAGCGCGCTGAAACGGTTCTTGCCAGCGGTCGGCAACGCCTCCGCCACCGATTCGACCAGCGTGTTCCACTCGCCGCAATGCGGGCACTGCCCCTGCCATTTCGGCGTCTGCCCGCCGCATTCGGTGCAACTGTAGATCGTCTTTGCCTTTGCCATATCGTTCCTGCCGCCTGACACTATGCCGTCACGCTGTCCGCCTCGCAATGCAGCGGTAACGAGACGGTGCGGTTGCGCCCCTGCGCCTTGCTCTGGTACAGCGCGCGGTCGGCGTCGTTCAGCAGCTTGCTGAAATCGCCCGCGCAAGCTGTACATCCCGCATGGCACACGCCGACGCCGATGCTGATGGTGACGCCGACCTGCTCTTTGCCGATGGACAGCGGCGTCGCCTCGACCGCCTGGCGCAAGGCCTCGGCCAGCTTCAGCGCGCCCTGCTCTTCCGTGTCCGGCAGCAGGATACAGAACTCCTCGCCGCCGTAGCGCCCGAAAGTGTCCTGCTGGCGCAGGCGCTTGCCTACCAGCCGGCTGATCTCCACCAGCGCGGCATCGCCCGCCGCGTGGCCATAAGTGTCGTTGATGCGTTTGAAATGGTCGATATCCAGCATCAGCAATGCCAACGGCTGGTGCTTGCGCCGGGTGATCGCCAGCTCGCGATCCGCGCGTTCCATGAAAGCGCGCCGATTGAAGATGCCGGTGAGTCCGTCGGTCATCGCCTGCTGCTGCACGGCGCGCTCGATGCGTTCCTTCACCAGCAGGATGAAGCCCAGCGCCCCCAGCAGGTCGAGCGCGATCACACTGACGAACACCATCAGCTGCACGGTGTTGGGCGCATGCTGCGACAACGGCGTGGAAAAGCTCTCCGCGCTCGCCAGTGCCATCGCCGCACGCAGGAACAGCACCAACAGCAGGAGCAGCGTGGCTCCGTAGATCAGCCACCAGGCGCGGCCGCCGCGCGTTGTTTCGTCCTGATACAGCGCGCGTGCGAGCAGGGCCATCTGTGCGGCGAAGACCAGGCTGCTGCAGAAAATGCGGACACGTGCATCCTCTGGCTCCAGCAGCAGCATCAGGGCCAGCATCGCGGCCAGCGGCAGCAGGAAGGACAGGCGCGGCCAGCGCAAGCCGCGGAACTCGTGGATGGCGGCCAGCTTGACCGCCTGCGCGGCGACCAGCGACAGATTGGCGAACAGCATCGTCACCAGCAGCGGCAGCTGTCCGCGCAAGGCCACCAGCGACCAGGCCAGCGATTCGAGTGCCAGCGCGACGGCCCACAGGCGCAGGCCGTCGCGTCCGCCCTGATGCGACGTCACCGCCAGACTCGCGGCCATCAGCCCGCTGATCAGTGCCAATGAGAACAGCAGGGTGAGATTGTCCAGAGCCATGACAGCGGATCTTTGCAGAGGGCGGCGTGTGGGACGCCCGAGTGTCCAGTGGATTACGGGAAGGTCGCCAATCTACCAGCAATGACCAGCCCGAGCCATAGCCATGCCCGCCGAATGCGCAAGAAAACCGGCAGCGCCAAGGTAGAATAGCGCCCATGTTACGCCTCACCGAAATACGCCTCCCGCTGGACCATCCCGCCGACGCCCTGCCCGCCGCCATCCTGCAACGGCTGGGCATCGCCGCGCCTGCGCTGAAGGGCTATGCCCTGTTCCGGCGCGGTTACGATGCGCGCAAGAAGAACGCCATCGTGTTCGTCTACACCATCGACGTGGAAGTGGCGGACGAAGCTGCGCTGCTGAAGAAGAAGCTGCCGCATGTCGCCCCCGCGCCGGACATGGACTACCGCTATGTGGCGCAAGCGCCGGCCGGGTTGCAGGAACGGCCGGTAGTCATCGGCCTCGGCCCGTGCGGCATCTTCGCCGGGCTGCTGCTGGCGCAGATGGGTTTCAAGCCCATCATCCTCGAACGCGGCAAGGCCGTGCGCGAACGCACCAAAGACACCTGGGGCCTGTGGCGTCAGGGCAAGCTCGACCCGGAATCCAACGTGCAGTTCGGCGAAGGCGGCGCGGGTACCTTCTCGGACGGCAAGCTGCACAGCGGCATCAAGGACCCGCGCTTCCTCGGGCGCAAGGTGATGGCCGAGTTCGTGAAAGCAGGCGCACCGGAAGAGATCATGTACGTGAGCAAGCCGCACATCGGCACCTTCCGCCTCGTCGGCATGGTGGAGCAGATGCGCCACGAGATGGAACAACTGGGCGCGGAGATCCGCTTCAAGAGCCGCGTGGCAGACATCGAGATTGAAAATGGCCAGGTGCAGGCCGTGGTGCTGGAGAGCGGCGAACGCATCGCCACGCATCATGTGGTGCTGGCAGTGGGCCATTCCGCGCGCGACACCTTCGAGATGCTGCACCAGCGCAACGTGTACATGGAAGCCAAGCCCTTCTCCATCGGCTTCCGCATCGAACATCCGCAATCGGTCATCGACCAGGCGCGCCTCGGCCCCAACGCGGGCAACCCGCAGCTCGGTGCGGCCGACTACAAACTGGTGCACCACGCCCAGAACGGGCGCGCGGTATACAGCTTCTGCATGTGCCCCGGCGGCACCGTGGTCGCCGCCACTTCCGAGGAAGGTCGCGTGGTCACCAACGGCATGAGCCAGTACTCACGCAACGAACGCAACGCCAACAGCGGCATCGTGGTCGGCATCACGCCCGAGGATTATCCCGGCGACGTACTGGCCGGCGTTGCACTGCAACGCCAACTGGAATCGCGCGCCTTCGAGCTCGGCGGCCGCAACTACAACGCCCCCGCACAACGTGTAGGCGACTTCCTGGCCGGACGTCCTTCCACGCAACTGGGCGAGGTCGCCCCCTCCTACACGCCGGGCGTGACCCCCACCGACCTATCCACCGCCCTGCCCGACTACGCCATCGCCGCCATCCGCGAAGCCCTGCCCGCCTTCGGCAAGCAGATCAAAGGCTTCGACATGGATGACGCCGTACTCACCGGCGTCGAGACGCGCACCTCCTCCCCCGTACGCATCAAGCGCGGCGAAGACTTCCAGAGTCTCAACGTGAAGGGTCTATATCCGGCCGGCGAAGGCGCCGGTTACGCCGGCGGCATCCTGTCGGCCGGCGTGGATGGCATCGAAGTGGCCGAGGCCGTAGCGCGGGATATGGTGAAGGGCAAAGCCTGATTCTGATTCGCTCAGTCAGGAGCTGTCCGTTTTTCGGCCATAAGAGACATCAGCGGTTTACTGAAATGATTGCCTGAGAAGGCTGAGGGGATGTCCGCTTCCCGCTCAACAGCGGTCGTTCAAAACGACAAGTTCGATGATGATCGGCCGTCTCTTGCTAACCCATAAGAGACAAAAGATTGTCAGTGGGGGCAACACATCTGACAAAGGACGGCTGGCCCGATAGTCACGCAACTGCTATGAAATCATCACCGGCGATAGGTGTAGACATTCTCGAACTAGGCTTCTACCGCAATGAGGCCGAAAAAATTTCTCAACGTATGATTGAAAATCCGATGCGGAGCTGGAAAGGACTTCGGACATTGTAATCTAGCAAGCTTTCCCCATATCCGCTAAACATCTGAACATGGAGGAATCCGCCGGTTCGCGCAAACAGTGGTTTACGCAACGGGGCAGAAATATCGAGTTGAATGCTGCCATACCCGGAGGTTCCGGTGCGCACCCGTCCCGTCAGCATCCAAGACTGTTCTTGGCCATATCGGCCTTGCCAATCCACATAGCCCCGGTAGCGCGCGATGTCCGGGTTCTCGTCATTGTTCAGGTAAACATAGAAGCGTGGAGCGAAGAACAGAGTACTCCCGTCGAGGAAGTCCTTGCGCAGTACCGGCTGCACATACAGCAAGTCGATGCTGCGTGTATCGGGCACATCCTTGCCGTTGGATTCATGCTCATACCCGGCGCGCAGATATGATGGGTGGAATGACTTCTCGTCTAGTCTGGATTGCCAGAAAAGACTGGGGCGATAGCTGGTGTCATGGAATGGTTTTGAATTCGCTCCAAGATCCCAGATCGAAGTCTGGGTATATCCGAAATGCAGCTTCCCCAGTGCCGAAAGCCATTGCACAGGTGTGGATTCCGGATCGAACAGGCGATATTTGAAACTGAGCTGGAAGCGCGCATCGAAGCCATGGTTCAGTCCTGCTAAAAAATAGACGGGCTCAAGCGCGGAAAGCGCCGGTTCACTTTCGGGCATTGGCTCAAAACGCTCCGACCTATCTGCTGAGCCACCATCGGCTGTCATCAAGCCAAGAACTGACGGCATCTTCACTTGGATCAGCGCCTGATTGGACTTTAGATCAGCCAGCTCAATCTGCAGCAGACCGTAATACCGCTGCGCACCATCAATACGATATATGCGCGACGCTCCCGACTCATCTTCTGCTATATCCCGTAACAATGTGACTGTCTCAGCCTCTTTTCCCCAACTGATCCTTGCACGCAGAAACTCTGGCCATACTGCGACATTCGTGGGGCGCACGACCGTCAGGAGTATTGGCTTGTCATGAGCCACCACACTCGTTTTAGTCGCGATAATCCACAGATTGTCCTGCAAGCTTTCTCCCATCACGAGGCAGGCATGAAGCAGCAGGAAGACCAAAAGGATTGTGCGGCGCAATAGTGCCATGCATTAATCTTGGCTTGATCTAGAGCGGCCAGCATTCATAGTGGATATCGCAGCGATCGCCGACCAAACAAGCAACCTGACAATCATCGCAATCACTGTGCGCTGCTCATAGGGACCGCCTGACTGAATGTACAGACCGAATGCCACGAATGCGAATGCGATGGCTGCGGCCAGAGCCATGCTCAGCAGCACCGCCCAGCGCTTCTGCAGCCACAGCCCTACACCAGCGCCAATGTAGACGAAACCAGACAGGAAGTTGAACCACAGCAGTAGTGGCACATAGTTGCCGGCAGCGATGCGAGCGGCTTCGTCGCCGAACAGTACGGCCCCCCCGCTCTTGAGCGTCATCAAACCAAACAGGATTGCCACTATCGAGAGAACCTTGTTTGTCCAACCTCGTGCTTGCTTGGGTGTGGTCATTCTTATGTCACCTTTCCTGGAAATGAATAGCGAACCCAGATAGCCCACTCGGGTTTATTGGGCTTCTTCAACGAAGCGATATGTCTCGTGGCAAGCGATGCAGTTATTCATGGCGACACTCAATTTTTCCACCACCTGAGTACCGTCTTTAGATCCGGCTGCCGTGGCGGCAATGTCATCGAACTTCTCACGAGTATCAAAACCCAGCGCCTTCATCTCGACCGGGAGTTTCCTGAACAAGGAACCGGGTGTTCCTGCCTCGGCACTCATGCCGGAAGCTTTTGCTGATTTAACAACTGCATCAAAATCCTTCAGGGAAGCAGCCGCCAATATGCCTTGCGCGCTCTGCAACCACACACGCATCTCCAGCAGCAAAGCATTGCGTTCATCTTTACTCAACATGACCGCCATCCGCCCATCATCAGATGGCTGAACATTTCCGACTGTGAATTTGTAGCCCAATACAGTCACGATCACGCTCAGCAAGGCAACCAACATCCAACTCAATTTGCAATTCTTCATAATATCTTCACCATTTGTGATGGTTCTTCAGTGGCTTGGCTGCTTACTTTCCTGTCCATAGAAATGCTGAACGATCTTGCCCCTAAAGGTCTGGTGGCAATTCAGACAGGTAGTCTGCAATTTTCCAAAAGTGGCGATTATTTTTTGCCCATCATTCTCATAAGCCGCCTGTTCAAGCTCATGCGCGGCTTTATGCGTCTCGCCGTCGAACGCTTTGAATTTGGACATTTCTACCCCCATGAACTTCATGATGCGCATCCTTTCAGAAACAGGGGGCTGGGGATGAGTGGCGATCAGCGGAGCCGTCTTGGCCACCGACTCCCAATCTTCACGCGAGATACCATCGGTGATGACCTGCATATTCCTCCCCAGCTCCCTCATCACTTTTTGCAGCTCGAGTGGCTCTGCAGCGTGAGCATGAGATACGGACAATGCAAAGGCGGTCAGAAATATGGCTAGATTTGCTTGTTTCTTCATGGGTTCTCCTTGTGGGGATTGATAATCAACTGCGTGCTTTGACGCCATGTAAAAAGATCGGGAAAGCTTTCTCCGCTTGCTGCCTAAGTGCGTGTTTCCCGCCGAATATGGAAGACTGCATGACCAAGCCTTGAATCATGCCGATGTAGAGCACCGCCGCACTTTGACTATCCAGATCGGCAGACACCAAAGATCCCGACTTCGCCTCTTCCAACGCACCTGCGATCTTGGCCTCGTATCCGGAGATGATCCCCTCGATCAATTGGCGCAACTTTCCGTTCTTCTTGTGCAGCAGTTCGGAGAACAGAAGGCGCGGGATGGCCGGATGTTTACTGATGAATGTGATGTGCGCGAAGAACATGCGCTCGATGGCGTTTAGCGGGTCTGTAGCATCCGCCGCCGCTTTGTCCAATATCTTCATCAAGCGCTCGCGCACCCACACGACCACGGCGAACCAGATGTCGTCCTTGGTCGAAAAATGGCGAAAGATCGCGCCTTGGGTAAGGTTCATGGCATCGGCCATATCCTGAGTGGTGACGCTGTCCACTCCCTTGTCGGCTGCCAATTCGACTGCCACGCGAATGATCTCACCCTGACGATCTTCTGAGCTCATCCGTTTTCTCGCTGTCTTCTGAATCAAGATATTCCCCTTTGCATAGTTCGTTAAACCTGTTTGCCCTCGCCCGCTTCCTCATAGGTGCGTCCGTCGCGGATGTGATAGATGCGTTTGAAGGTCGGGATGATTTTCTCGTCATGGGTCACCACGATGATTGCGGTCTGGTACTGCTCCGCCATCTGGTTGAGGATGCGTACCACATTCAGCGCGCGTTCGCTGTCCAGCGGTGCGGTCGGTTCGTCAGCGAGGATGACCGGCGGATGGTTGGCCAGTGCGCGCGCGATGGAGACACGCTGCTGCTCGCCGCCCGACAGATGCGAGACGGCGGCCCGTGCGCGGTGGCCCACGTCCAGCGCCTGCAACAGTTCCAGCGCGCGCTTGCGCGCGTCCGCATCCGCCATACCGGCCAGCATGGGCAGGATGGCGACGTTGTCGGTGACATCCAGGAAGGGGATCAGGTACGGTGCCTGGAACACGAAGCCGATGCGGTCGCGGCGCAGTTCGCGCAGATCGTCAATCAGCCACTTCCCGTCGAAGATGGTCTGACCGCCCAGCGTCATGCGCCCGGCGGTGGGCTCGATCACCGCGCCCAGACACTTGAGCAGCGTGCTCTTGCCGGAGCCGCTGGGGCCGACCAGCCCTACCACCTCACCCGGCCAGATGGTCATGTCTACGCCCTTGAGCGCATCCACGGCGGTATCGCCCTCGCCGTAGCGTTTTTTCAGGTTCTCGATATGGATAGCGGGTTCGCTCATGATGGCTATCCTCCGATGGCCGTGGCCGGATCTATGCTTAAAGCGGCGCGGATGGCGAAGACGCTGGCGACGGCACACATCAGCATAACCAGGATGAAGCCGGTCACCGCGTCGCCCGGCAGCAGCAGCACGAACTTCGGGAACAGCGGCGCCCACAGCGTGGCAGACAGCTTGCCAACCATGAAGCCGATCAACCCAAGGCCCAACGCCTGCTGCAGGATCATGCCGCTGATGGTGAGGTTGGTCGCGCCGATTAGTTTCAGCACTGCGATCTCGCGCACTTTGTTCAGCGTCATGGTGTAGATGATGAAGGCGACGATGGCCGCACTGACCACGGCGAGGATCACTAGGAACATGAAGATCTGTTTGGACGAGGTGGCGATCAGGCGCGCCACCAGGATCTCGTCCATCTGCGGCTTGGTATACGCCTGCAGATGTTTCCAGCGTTCGATCTGTGCGGCCACCGCCGCTTCCTCGCCCGGTGCGGTGCGCACCAGCACCGCGTTCACCAGATGACTGGAAGTCTGGCTGGCCTGCACCGCCTCCAGCACACCGGGACGGTTGAAGGCGGGATTGGCAGCGGTGCGCGCACGCTCGTTGAGCAGCGCATCGTTGTCTTTGAGGAACTGCGCTTCCTGTGCGTCCTTCAGCGGGATGAATATCATCGGGTCGCCGCTGGACGAGACCATGCGCCGCGTCAGGCCGACCACCGTGTATTCATGCCGGCGGATGTTGACGCGGTCGCCCAGCGCCAGACCGGTCTTGATGTCCGCCACCGCCTCGTAATGCGAGCGGATGACCGGACGGCCCGCCACTAAATAGCCCGGTGCGCCCGGCTTGCCAAATTCGAAGCCGACCACCATCACACGGATATCTTTGCCGGCATGGTTCATCTGCATGGTCAGGTAAGTCACGTTGCCGGCCTCACGTATGCCCGGCAGCCCCAGCAGGTCGCGCGCCACATCGTCACGCACGCTGGACGGTTCTGCATAAGGCCCCAGCGTGTCCTGCTGCACCACCCACAGGTCGGCACCCGCGTTCTCGATTAGCACGCGCGCATCGTCCACCATGCCGCGATAGACGCCGGCCATGGTCAGCGTCACGCCGATCAGCAGACCAAGCCCCACGCCGGTGAAGACGAACTTGCCCCAGCCGTGCAGGATGTCGCGACTCGCCAGATTGATCACGAATCAGCTCCGCACCAGCGCGGGGACCACTTTCACCGTCAGGCCCTCGCGCAGGGATTGCTGACTGTGCACGATGACTGTCTCACCGTCATCCAGCCCCTCCATGATCTGGCTGCGGCCATCAAGGGTAGCGATGCCGATTCGCACCAGCCTGAAGCGCACTTCACCGTCTTGCAGGACCCACACGCCGGTCTGGCCGCTCACCGTCTTGACGGCGGCGCTCGGAATGTTGCGCACCTGTTTCATGACCGGCAGCGCGATGGTAACTTCAGCATATTCACCAAGGCTGGTATCCGGCATATCGAGCGTGACGTTGACGATGCGCTCCTCAGTTACCGCATCACTCACGCGATCCACACGAGCGACCTTGCCTTCGACCGGTGCATGCGGGCGGGAACGCAACACAATCTGCGCCGTCTGTCCGGCATGCACCTGTCCGGCCTGTTGTTGCGCAATGCGCGTCTCGACCCACAATTGGGCCGTATCGACCACCTGTAACGCGAGCTGCCCACCGGCCACGGTGCTGCCTGGCTCGATGCGGCGCAGCGTTACCACGCCGTCGATCGGACTGACCAGTTGCATCTGCGCACGCGCCTTGGCTATGCCTCTCAGTTCAGCTTCAGCCCGTGCATGTTCATCACGGGCAGCGGCCAGATTGGCTATGGATGCGACAGCTTCAGCCTGTGCCGCGTGCTGTTCGTGCAGCTTGGCATCGAACATTTCCTTGCTGATAAAGCCGTCATTTCGCAACTCCTGGTAACGCACCAGGCTGGCCTCCACGGTCTTGAGTCGGCTCTGTGCCTCACTCAGTTGCGCTTCCGCGGCACGGATCGCGTTACGCGACTTGTTGACCATGCGACGCGCACCCGCCAGTTTCTCGTCCAGATCGACCGGGTCCATCTCGGCCAGCACCTGCCCGGTCTTGACCGTCTCGCCCTGATCTACAAGGACACTCTTCACCCTGCCGGTCATGGTCGGTGCAAGATCGTGGCGGTGTCGCGCTTGGACCGTCCCCACACCGAACACGCTGTTCGTCAGGTCGCCAGTCTGCACCTGTTCGACCGTGACCTTCACCGACGCCAGCGGTCCTTGTGTCATGAGAACCCACAGAAACAGCGCCAGAACAGCACCACTCACCATCAGAAGTTTGATCTTTTGCCCAGACATGTCAGTCACTAATTAAGTAATTGATTACTATCTTAGTCGGATAAGTGACAAGACACAAGATGCAAGGATCTTCAGTCGAGCAAAGCCTCGATAAAGGGAAATAGTTCGCGTTCCTCGAAACGCACATGCGAGCGCAATAACGTGGAAAACTCAGCCAATGCTGCCCTCTCGCAACGTTGCATACCCGCACACAGTTCGCGCAAAGCGCGATGGTCCGCCTGCGTGCGTTGTATTAGTGACATCCCTGCATCCGTATGCAAGTTAGGTAAGAGCTCCTGCTCCTCGACCTGGAAATGAGGTTCCAGCTCCATTGCAAACGCCTGCAAAGCGGCAACGCAAGCATGCTCGATCTGCTCCGAATCGCCCGTTGCGGCTGCTCGCTCGCATCGTCTCGCCAGCTTTAACGCTTGGTGATGCTCGCGAGACAAGGGCTGCAGCAAGGGACTACGTTGCATCACTTAACCCGGTTGTCCGTCGGCGCGGGGACGCCAGTAGGCCGGCAGGTAACGCCACACCCACGGACCGAAGCTGGCCAGCCAAAGCAGTACAGCGGCGAGATAAAGCCAGCTTGATTGCCCTGGCAACAAATCGGCTGCGATGCGCAGCAGCGCGGTGAGCTGGATGCCGACAAACATCAATTGGACCGGTATGTCGATGACGAAAGGCAAACCAGAGTGCCCCAGCGTGACGCGCGTGCCCATGCCGATCACCAGTGTGGCATAGCAGCCTATGGTCAGCGCGTGGAGCGGTGCCAGCCCGAGGATGTAGCCGGTGCCGTCGTGCGCTAACAACCACAGACTCTGCACTGTATATAGCAACATGGCGACACCCAGCCAGGCAAAGCCCACATGCAGTACAGCCAGCAACGGGTTGCTGAAACTGCGGCGGAAGCCCCATAGCCAGCTCAAAGTGAGTGCGGCGAAAGCCTGCGGCAGATCAACCAGCCACAACCAGGCACTCAAGTTGAAGAATTCCATACCGCCATGAGAAAGACTGCCAGCCAACATGGTCCACCACGGCCAGAACGGGCGCGGCACTTCCTGTTGTTGCAGCGCGCTGGAGGTAAAGAACGGGATCATGCGATGCGCCACGGTGCCGAACACCGGCAGTACAAAGCCCCACAGTCCGATTCGAAGCGCGAGTTGCAGCGCTTCGTGTGTGCCGGTCACTTGCCAATAAAGGTAGGTAGCCAGCGCCAGCCAGCCGATGCTGAATGCAGCTAACAGAACGGTTGTATGGCGCTTGTCGCCGGGCCGTGTATCGCGCAACACGCGCCACAGTGCGTACAAGCCACCGCCCCATCCGAGCAGCATGGATGAGCTTGCCAGTATCAGCAGCACCGGCACGAGGAATAACCCAACATAGAACAGCAACACACCGGAAAACATGAAGATGAAAGCCGGCACGAAACGTGATGCAGGAACCTCATGCCCCGCCATCCAGCGCGGAAAGGTGGTCATCAAGAAACCGAAGAAGAAGAACGGCAACATACCGAACAGCAGCAACCAGCTATGGATCGCTGTGGGAAACAAAGGCCACGCCACTGTCCATTCCGGAAACAGATAACGGGTGGACAACTCAAATAACCACCACAGCATAACGAGCAAGGTTTGCACGGCCCCGCCAAAGAACATCACTCGATGGGGGGCTGCTGTAAAGTGTTTCCAGAATTTCATGATAATTAAGGCAAGTGGATTTAAGAATGTGGCCGGCCAGAAAACGTTGATCGACTGCGCAGGAAAGCAGGATGAAAGATTAGCCAGTGCTCCACCCCCGCGGACGTTTCATGCCGGCGATGCGACACGCCTGTTTCACGTAGCCGTAAGGAAATAACTCAAAGACCAGTTTGCGCATATCGCCGCTGAGGCTTTCCGCCAGATGCTTGGTCACATGCCGCACATCAGGTGCCACCTGGTGCTCTGCATAGTAGTCGCGCATGAAACGGATCACCTGCCAATGCTCCGCCGTAAGCTCGATGCCTTCCTGACGAGCTATATCCTCAGCCAGTCGGTCATCCCACTGCAGCGGCTCTATCAAATATCCTTCCTCGTCGAGATCTACCATCTACATATCCTCATCCAGCTATTCGACGGCGGGCTGCAACGCGCGCGTCTCGCCGCGGCCGATGGTCAACAGGTCCCACACCAGCAGGACGAAACCGGCGGCGAACATCACACCGAACAGTTCGCGCCACCACATACCCTGAACAAACCAGTGATGAGACTGTGCAGCAAAGTACCCGATCCAGCTGGAACCTTCGATGGCGCGCTCTATTTGTGACTGCACGTAGCCGGATACCAACATGGAGATGGTCATGCCGACCATGCCGAGGTTGAGTAGACCCAGCGACCATTTCCACTTCCAGCCGTTACCAGGCAGCTCGCCCGCCATCCACACATTGCCGCGCCATTTCTGTACGGCAAGGTAGAACATGGCGATGACGATGGTTGCGTAGGCGCCAAAGAACGCCAGGTGGCCGTGCGAGGCCGACCACTGCGTGCCATGAGTGTAAAGGTTGATCTGCGGTAGGGTGTGCATGAAGCCCCACACGCCGGCTCCGAAGAAGTTGCCGAAGGCGTGCGCGATCAGCCAGGCCATGGTCGGGTGGTTGGAATTCTTCGCATGGCGCGCGCCTGCGTCGAACACCGCATGCACGACCATCGCCACCAGCGGGATGGGCTCTAGCGCGGAGAAGAAACCGCCGATGCTGAACCAGTATTCCGGTGTGCCGATCCAGAAATAGTGGTGACCGAGGCCGAGGATGCCTGAGCCGAACATCAGCGCCACTTCGATGTAAAGCCAGGTCTCAACGATCTTGCGGCGCACGCCAAGTACCTTCATCAGGCCGTAGGCCATGATGCAGGCGACCATCACCTCCCAGGTTGCTTCCACCCACAGGTGGATCACCCACCACCACCAGTATTGGTCGATGGAGATGTTGGTGGTATAGAACATGCCGGCCAGATAGATACCGAACAGCGCCAGCATGTCCAGCACCAGCACCCCGGCAATACCGGTGTAGCGGCCTTTGGAGAAGGTGGCGGCGACGTTGTAGAACACCACCAGCACGCTGACCACGATGCCGATATCCGCCCAGCGCGGCGCCTCGATGTATTCGCGGCCCTCATTGATCAGCCAGATGGTGGATTCCTTGCCCGGCCCTACCTGCACCAGCAGATAGACCAGCACCACCACGGTGACCGCCGAGGTCAGCACCCAGAAGATCAGGTTGCCGAGCTTGAGTCCGACTATCTCATGCTGAGATTCCTCTTCCAGCAGCCAGTATACCGAGCCGAGGAAGCCGTACAGCAGCCAAACCACCAGCGCGTTGATATGCACCATGCGGTTGACGCTGAAGTCGAGCACACCGTAGAGGAAATCCGGATACAGGTATTGCAGGCCGGCCAGCAAACCAAACAACACCTGCGCGCCTAGCAGCACAATGGCAACGGTGAAATATTTCACCGCCAGCTTCTGACCACCGTTCAGGTTGGCGCTGTCACATATTCCGAGCGTAGCCATGATCAATTCTCCTGTTCGATGGACTTGAAGTTATAGGGGAAGCCGTTGGTGTCGATGCTTGACATCCATTTCAGGAAGGCCACCACGCCGCGCGCCTCCTCGTCGGTGATACCGAGCTTGGGCATACGTCGTCCGACGCTGTTGTGCAGTTTGTCGGAAGGGTCCTTGATGAACTCCAACATCTGCACTTCGCGCACCTCCTTGGTGCCCCAGTACTGGTCCAACCAAGCCTTGGTCAGATCCGGCGCATAATAGGCACCGTTGCCGAGCAGGGTGTGACAGTTCATGCAGTTCTTCGCCTGAGTGGTCAGTTTGCCCAGCTTGACCAGCGCCTCCGCCTCCTTCTCGCTCAGTTCCTTGCCGAACAACGGCTCCTTCACGCCGATCACCGGCACCTGCACTTTGCGCTGCTCGTCGAACTTGTATTCGATGCGGTGATTGATCACCGAATAGGCCGGCACGCGCGTGGTACCCACACTGATCTGCGATAGGGTATCCATCGTCAGCAGCATTAGCACGACGAACGAACCGCCCGTTACCCATATCGCTGTTTTGCGCCAGAAAAATTCCGACGCCCACCATTGATTCGTCGCCATTTATGCCTCCTTAGTCATTGATTCAGGGATCACTTCGACTTCTGCATCATTTTTCACACCCTCTGCATGCGTCCCTACACACAGATGCCAGATGCCGTGCGGCGCCAGCAGATACCCCAGCAGCATGCACGCCACTACCGTCGCCCACAGCGGGTGGGACAGCAGATGGGCGGCTTGCGCCAGGAACAGCATGGAAATAGACAGTCCGACATATGACAGGTATGCCAGCGGCATCAGAGCCGGCATCGCGCGGATGCGCGCGTAGGCAAACAGCAGCGCATACAGTGCACCTAACAGGATGACCATGGCAGATGAGAAGAAGATAGTGAAGAAATCTGCAAGACCAGCTGGCTCTATCATGCCCCTCCCCCTTGCGCTGTGGGCTAGACGACACACCTCAGCACAAATTAAATGATTCGCTGTTCGTCAATGTATTAAAGTTCTTTTAATTATGCAAGAGCAATGAATGTATTAACATTGGTGTCACGTAATTCCGACGCCGAACTTAATCGGCGAGACAAGCTAGGAGCGAACCTGCATGCAACTCAATCTTTCCACCGACATCGCGCTACGGACCTTGATCTATCTGGGGCAAAAGAGCGAGCCCGCGACCATCACTGAAGTCTCCAACGCCTTCGACATCGCAAAGACACATCTTATGAAAGTCGTGATGACCCTGGTCGCGCAAGGATTGGTTATCAGCGAGCGCGGCCGAAACGGCGGTATCCGCCTCGCCCGAGACGCAGCGAGAATCCGCATCGGAGACGTAGTGCTGACTATGGAGCCCAACATGGCACTGGTGTACTGCATGAGGCCGGACGCGATAGAAACTGATTGCCCACTTTTGCCAGGCTGCAAGCTTAAGAAGAAATTCGGCAAGGCTCAGAAGGCGTTCATCGCCTCGCTAAACGAGAGCACTCTCAGCGACCTATTGCCCGCAAAACCCATCGAGGTAAAGCCGTGAATATCCCAGTATTCCTCAGATCGTTCCTCCCCCACCGTTCACCCGCTTCTTTCGCCGAACGGCTGCGCAGTGGTACAGCCGGCGGTCTCGGCATCTTTCTGCTGGCCTGGGCACTGCACCTGCTGCCCCAAACTCAATTTCCGTTGCTGCTGCTCGGCTCGATGGCGGCGTCCGCCGTGCTGCTGTATGCGGTGCCGCACAGTCCGCTGGCACAACCCTGGAATCTCATCGGGGGGCACCTGATCTCGGCATTGGCCGGCTGGATCACCATCAGCTTCGTGCACGACCCGCTGATCGCTGCCGGAATCGCGGTCGGCTGCGCCATCTTCCTGATGTACGTGCTGGATTGCTTGCATCCGCCCGGTGCCGCGACAGCATTGACGCTGGTGCTGGGCGCGAGCCAGTTCCTGCAGATGGGTGCCACATGGACACTGACCGTCATCGCAGCCAACGCCTTCATCTCGCTGCTGCTGGCCTTGACCATCAACAACGCCCTGCCCCGCCGTCACTATCCGCAAGCCCCTGCTGCACCAGCCGTTCCACTACCAGCGGTACGCGTACTGCCTGAACAGCAGGACATCGAACGCGCGCTGGCTGAAGAAGACAGCCTGCTGGACATCAGCACCGAAGATTTGCTCGATCTGTATGGTCGCGCACAGCAACATGCGCAGACGCGCTTTGAGAAAGCGGCACCATGAGCGAACTGCCCCTGCTCAAGATCATCCACGTAGCTGCCGTAGTCACCAGCTTCACGCTGTTCTTCCTGCGCGGGCTGTGGATTCTGCTGGAATCGGACATCATGCAGCAGCGCTGGGTGCGCATCGCACCGCACTCAGTGGATACCGTGCTGTTGCTCAGCGCCGTTGCGCTAGCATGGCAGCTCGGTTACTCACCATTCAACTCGCCCTGGCTGGCCGCCAAGATCGTCGCCCTGCTGCTATACATCGCGCTCGGCATGTTGGCATTCAAATTCGCCCGCACGCTCGCATTGCAACTGACGGCATGGCTGTCGGCGCTGCTGGTGTTCGGCTACATCGTCGCCGTGGCGATCACGCACTACCCTCTACCCTTCTCGTAAGGAACGCATATGAACGACCCTTTCAACACCCCAGTTGCACCCGGCTTCGATGACCCGCTGGAGATGCTGCAAGCCTGCCACGGACGCATCACCGCACAATGCGATACCTTGCACAAACTGGTCGCGCACTTGCAGATTCAGGGCAACGACGAACAATCTGGGCAGGCAGCACACGCCATCCTGCGCTATTTCGATACCGCCGGTCAGTACCATCATCAGGACGAAGAACAGGATCTATTCCCCATGCTGCTCGCTAGTGGCGACAGTACAGCTGCTGGATACATCGAGCGCCTGCTGGGGGAACACAAGGAAATGGAGCAGGCTTGGCGAGCCCTGCACCCACTGCTGCAAGTTATAGCTGAAAATAACTCCGACACTCTGGACGCAGACATCGCATCACACTTTATCGACTGCTATGCGCGCCACATCGAAGTCGAGAACGAAGACCTGCTACCGCTCGCCAAGCGGCTGCTGAACGCAGAACAACTACAGACACTGGGACAGCAGATGGCAGCACGGCGCGGAGTGAAAATATAAACTTTTCCGTTTACTAAAATATTTCCCACACAGAATATGCAGTAGCCTAGAGTACAGCCGAATTACATATTTGAATGCCCCTGTATACACTGAAAACAAGTAGAGAAAATGCACTATTGGTTACTGGCATGCTTCTCCAGAAAATTGTTTTGCGGAAAGAAAAAAGCAAGCAACCAGACTACGCTCCCGGCCATCGCGAACACTAGCAGGCCGCTTCCTGCGCGCAATTGGTCGTCAGTCAGGTAGGCATTGCAGATACGAACAGGAGCCTCGATATACAGCCAACCCACAACCATCATCATCGGCAGTACGTTTCCCAGAAAAAACCCTCGGACGATCATTCCCGCAGGACCCCAGGACAATTCGAGTGCCGCTCCAGCGAGGGCCAGCGAGATGAACTTCCAGGATTCCATCACGACATCGGTTAGAACTATATCCAGAGCCCTCGGTATCATCCAGAACATCAAAACCATCGATGCCAGCAACATGCCGGAAATTCCCGCGTGGTTCCACTGCTTCAGCCTTGCTCTTGTTTTCCCAGAAAGTCCCTGCGCCAGAAGCCAGCCGGCAATCAGAATGAGCGGAAACTGGACTAGCATATGCAGCGCCATGTCACCCTCCATCATTTGGCGGACGACAGGGATTGTCTGAACAAGCAATATGATCAGGCCGGCGCGAGGCCATAGTTGCCTTGTTATTTTCAATTTTGTCTCTTCAATTCGTTCAGCCAGCTATCGCTCGAGCCAAAGTCCGCCACTCGCACTAGTTTTCCAGACGGAGCTACCCATACCAGAGCGGCATTGTGCTGGAAGCCACCAAGTCGATCAGGGATGACGGTTACGCCGAATGTTTTCAGCAAAACATCGAGTTCGCGCACATCGCCAACAGTCGCAAAAGTCCAAACCTCGGGCATGGCCCGCATGTGTCTGGCGTATTGTTGCAGCACAGCAGGGGTGTCGTGCGCCGGATCGAAACTTACCGACAGCAGATGGACGCCCCCTTGCAATCCGTGCTCGATGATGCGTTGCTGTAGCCGCTGGAACTCCGTTCCAAGCGAACGGCAAAGCGTCTGGCAGCTCGTGTAGATGAAGTCGACGATAAGATACTTGTTTCCCTCGCGCACCCATGCGCCGAAGCGGAACGCCTGACCGGATTGCTCGATCAGGCGAACTCCCGGCACGGGAGGCTGCTTGCGCGAGATATCGAGACGGCGCGCCTGCTCGGTGGTGAGCAACTCGAATCCCCCGGTGATCGCCCACGTCGCCCAGATTCCCAGGACAAGAAAGATCGCCGAGACTAGCACCGTCCTCACCTAAAACTGCCTCACGCTCAGGACTGATGCGCCGACTTGAATATGCCGCCCGTCGCCCTGATGATGATGATCGTCGCACTAACCACAACGCCCGCCGCAAAAATCGAGGCGATCTGGCTATACGCTAGCCATTCCGGCAGGTGTACCGCCCAGCGACGCGGCACACTGGCTTGACCGGAAAGCAGGAACATCAGCGCATAAGAGAACGCACTGATGGCGAAAGTCCACAGCATGGCTTTATCCAGTCCCATGAAGCTCCCTGCCTTTTCCTGATTCGACAACCAGTTGATGAATCCGAGGATCATCGTTACGCAACCCAGCAGCAGATACAGGTGAAAATGTCCCGGAACCCACAAGGTGTTGTGCATCACTTTATTCACCGCAATTGTGCCGTCAATCACTGCGGGGATGACGCCAGCACTCCAACCGAATATGGACAGCACCAGTAGCGCTGAGGTTAAGTCCCACTTGATGTTGCTGCGGTAGATAGAGCCTAGCGTCGCCGTCAGCGTGATCGCCAGCACCGGCAGGCTGCTGGTGTAGGAAATGATCTGGCCCATGATGTGCATCCACAAAGGCTGCGCGTAGTCCATCAACATATGGTGTGGGTAAACGATCAGCACCATCAGGCACGTCGCCGACCACGCCCAGACGAACGGCTTGTACACCTTCCACGGACGGCCGGTGTATTTCGGCAGGATTTCATAGACCGCAATGATCGCCATGTAGATTGTTGAATTGATGAATACATGACCGAACAGGAAGATCAGGTTCTTCGCCAGCAACGGATTGATGGTGATCTCAGGCACGTACAGATTGACCAGCATCATAGTCAGGATGACAGCGCCGATTAGGATGGAAATGATATTGATGATGGTGACGACCGTGCTGGCGATGACGGTTGTAGGCGGCGCATCATGCCCGCTCTTCAGGAAATGCCAGCCCAGTGCCCTGGCAAAGCTGCCGTATTTCTGAATGATGGCGCGTGCCGATTCCAGATAGAACAGCAGCATGCCCACCCCGACCAGCAGTACACCGCCCATATAGGCAGCTGCGGCATGCTTGTCCCACATGCCCATTCCATACGCCGGCAACGGGTAGAGGAAGGTCCAAGCCGCGGCGAATCCGCCTAGAAAGATTCCTCCCAGAACGAGTACGACACCAAGGAGGAAGAACGCGAGGTTCGCCCACGCGAAACTGGCCCTGAGATTGACATATCGCCCCAGAAAATGCCACATCACCGCCGCCCCGCCCAGACCCGCAATGGCGACCATGCCGATGCCGTGCGCAGTCATCAGTTGATAAAATATATTCGGCTCGATTGGCAGCACCTGCCCCTGTGTCATGCGCATGACCAGGCCAAATAGCATCATCAGCAGTATCACCACTCCCGAGATAGCCGCGTAAACCTTGACCGCCAAGCTGGTCGGCATTTCATTTTGCATATTCATTATTTCTTCTCCGTGGAAACTTATTGAGCGACCACATGAAGCTCGGTCATCATCGAATGGTGTGCGACTCCGCAATATTCCAGGCACAGAATCCTATAAGTGCCGGGCTGCTCAAACGTATGCCGCAGGACATTGGTCACGCCTGGCATAGCCTGAGTCTGAGTGACGATCTTCATGTCTGTGTCGTAGATGGCGAAACCGTGGTTTACATCAGCAGAAGTAACTTGGAACTCGACCAGTTTGCCCACTGGCAATTCGGTTTGTGACAACTCCCAATACCACTGATACCCCTTTGCCTGGACCTCGACAGTTCCAAGATTTGCAATCGCCTGACGCGCATAAGGCAACTCGGTCAGGGTGTATGCGATGATAGGAACAGATAGCAAGGTCACGCCCCACAGCAAACGCCCTCTCCAACGCCCTGTTGCCGCAGCAATGGCTGCGCCGTTACCCTCGCGGCTGCCGTGCCGCACTACATAAACGAATGTGATTGCTAGAAGTGCAATCAGCGTAATAGATACTCCCCAGGCAACGTGCTGATACATATATTTCCTCCCCCATTAAAGATTCCGGAGAAAGGAATATATATCAGACTTCATAATGATTCAACATTGATGAATCTTTATTTAATGAGCTCTTAGCTATAGAAGCAAAGGCTTATAATGCGAGAGAAATAATTGGAGTTGAATGCATGCAGCTTACCGTCTCATCCGATATCGCCTTACGTACGCTGATCTATCTGGGCCAGCAGGAAATGCCCGTCACCATCTCGAAGGTGGCGGAGGAATGCGGAATATCCAAGAGCTCCCTGATGAAGGTAGTCATGACGTTAGTCAGCGAGAATCTGATTTTGAGTGACCGTGGAAGAAACGGCGGAATCCAACTGGCTCAGAAGGCCGAAGATATATCCATTGGCTCGGTAATCCGTTTGATGGAAAACAGCTTGGCATTAGTGGAATGCATGAAAGACAGCCCTTCATCATGCCCCTTGTTGCCCAGATGTCGGCTGAAGTCCGTCTTCCACTCAGCTCAAGAAGCTTTCTTTTCCACTTTAGATAAAAGCACATTAGCTGATTTACTCTAAAGCCAATCGAAATGTAGTTGACTGAATGCACTCAAGACCGAAGTCTAGCTGCCAACCGTTCAAATATCGGGAATGGGGTAGCAAGCGACCTTTGTTCCTCACCAAATCTCCATCTAAAAATGTCCGTTTCCGAATGAACAACGGACATCGCGTCATCACAACTAGTTAGCCATTTAACAAAATCGCAATGTCTCTTATGGCCGAGCAACAGACCGTACTAGCCAACCGCTATTTTTTCAGGATTTCCAGCCAAGCAGACTTAGACACTCCGACTCAATGCAGCGTCTTGCTCGCCGTCATCGCGGTCAGGTCGCTGAACACCGCATCCACATCCACGCTGTCGAACACATAGCGCTCGTTGCAGAATTCGCAGTGCACCTCGACCTCGCCGCGCTCGGCGAGGACGCCATCCACCTCGTCGCGGCCGATCATGCGCAGCATGTTGGCGACGTTGTCGCGTGAGCAGGTGCAGCGGAAGCTCACGTCCTGCGCGTCGAACAGGCGGATGTCTTCTTCGTGGTACAGGCGGTGCAGCAGTTCGCCCGCCGGCAGGTTCAACAATTCCTGCGGCTTCAAGGTGTCGCCCAGTTGGGTGACGCGGTTCCAGGCATCGGCATCGGGCGATTCGCCGCGTTCCGGCAGTTTCTGCAACAGCATGCCGCCGGCGCTCTCGCCATCCGCTGCCAGCCACAGACGCGTCTCCAGTTGCTCCGAGCGCGTCATGTAGCTTTGCAGGATGTCGGCGATGCTGTCGCCTTCCAGCGGCACGATGCCCTGGTAAGCCTGCTTGCCATCCTTGGGATCGAGCGTGATGACGAAACGGCCATCGCCCACCAGGTCCTGCAAGCTGCCATGGGTCAGTTCGCCTTCCCATTTCGCGGTGGCGCGCAATTCGAGGTCGCCGCTGCATTCCACCACCAGCAGTTTCACCGCGCCCTTGCCGTGTATCTGCAACACCATGGCGCCCTTGAGCTTGAGCGTGGCGGCCAGCAGCACGGCGGCGGCACACAGTTCGCCCATCAGGTCGCGCAACACGGGCGGATAGTCGTGACGCTGGATCACGGATTGCCACACCGCTTTGAGACGCACGGTCTCGCCGCGGATGGGCAGATGTTCGAACAGGAAACGGGACAGGGAATCGATGGGATCTTTCATGGCGCGGGATGATACCGCAGCAGGCGCTTCAATGCGCGGGGCACAACAAGGCCTCGCGCTCCGTGGTGTCCGGATGGCTGGCGAGGTAATCCATCACCTTGCCGCCCTGCTGCGCCATTTCTGATTGGCGTTTGGCGTGCGCGGCTTCCAGTTTGTGCAGCATGTCGGGCAGCAGGCAGGGAGACAGGCCATTCAAGCGCAGGGTCGCGGCGGCATAGGCATCGGCTTCGCGCTCCATGTCACGCGAGTAGCTGGCTTGCGCGACCATGGCGGGCACGGTGGCGAGCAGCGAGCTGATGTCGCCCATGTACCAGGTAAGCGCGAGACCGACGGCGGAGCTTTGCAACACCATGCGCAAGGCATGGCGGCGTTCGACATGGCCGCGCTCATGCGCGAGCACGGCGAGGATCTCGTTGTCGTCCTGTGTCAGTGCCACCAACTGGTCGAGCATGACGATGCTGCCGTCGGGCAAGGCGAAGGCATTGGCGCCGATCTTGGGTGCGCTGCGGAATTCGATGCGGTAATCGAGCTTTGCATCAGGCAAGGCACGCAATCCCGCGTAGGCTTCGCGCAATGCCTGTTGCCGCTCGGGTGACAGCTTGCTGGGTTCGAGCAAGGTGCGATCCAGCGTCTGCAACGACGAGGCGCCCATCTGTTGCAACAGCGCGGGCGGGATGCGCATGGCGACGACCTGCGCGCCCCAGGGCAGCAGATAACGGTAGGCTGCGATGAAGACGAGCACGATGAGCAATGATGCGGCGAGTGCCCAGCGCAGGCTGTGCTGCATGCCATCCAGCCAGCTTGCGCGATAGCCTGCTTGTTGCAGCAGCACTTCCAGCGCAGCATGGTCGGTGACTTCGCAATGCCCGCCCTCGGGTAGATCGATGCGGCGCGGCGTATCGCCCAGGCGTTCGGAGATGCGCACGGCGTGGAAGGGCCAATGCAGCTCATGTCCGTTGCCGCGCAACCAGAGTTCTCCGTCCACGCAGTCGAGCACCACCGCCTGTGCGGCGGCGGTTCGGCCATCGAAATAGCGTGCGTCGACCATGTCAGAGCGAGATGTCGATGTCGAACATCTCGGCGGTCTCTTCGCCGGTGGCACTGGCATTCTGGGATTGCCCGGCAACGAAATCACCAAGCTCGCCCTGTGCCGCCAGACTGAGGCAGGCGAAGCGGTAGCGCGCCATGCGTATCTGCGCAAACGGCACGAACAAGCCCAGCGTGAGCACCACACCGAGCAGATTGGTGAAACCGATCCACAGGTATCTGCCGATCTGCATGTTGCTGTGGAAGGTGTGCGGCCCGAGGCTGGTGGTGCTCCAGATCAGGTTGGGCAGGTTCACCGCGAAATGGCCGATGAGGTAAAGGTAGACCAGCGGCACCAGCAAGGCGAGGAAAGGCAGGTGCAGCTTGACTGCAAACAACGTGCCCACCAGCGCCAGCAGCAGGATACCGAGCGCCACCAGATAGATGCCATAGAAGTTGCCCACCGTGGCATCGAAACGGAATGCCGTGTCGCCGAAACGGCTGTTGTTGTGCTGGTACTGTTTGATGCGCTGATGGGTGAACGGCGCCAGCAGGTAGAGGGTGAACACGGTCAGGATGGGGAACAGCAGGAACACCTTGTAGGCCGCCGGGGTCTTGCCATCGAAGCTGAAACGCAGACCGCGATAACTGCTGTTGTAGAGCTTGAAGCGCAGCGAACGCACGATCAGCCAGGGCATGATGACGGCGATCAACGCAAAGATGACCAATCCCAGCAAGGGATTCAGGTTGCCGGCCACGGTATAGAGCACGAACAGCACGAAGGCGATGAGGCGGCCCTTGAGGATGGCGATGGGCATGCCGTGATATTCGAAGCTGGCGCCATCGAGGCGCGTGTTGCGATAGAAGTACTGCAAGCGACGTACCTTGGCCCAGGCACTGTAGATGCCCAGGGTGACGATGCTCAACAACAGATTGACGATCCAGATACGGAAATATTCACCGCCCTTGCCGGTGAATTCGAACGCGTGTTGCTTGGCTGGCTGCATGCTTGCTCCTCGTTGGATGACAGGCTCCCCCCCGCTCCGCGGGCGACTATAACCGCCCAAGCGATAAAACTCGACCCGAAAACAGGCCTATATATTTTCCAGGCAAATGAAAAGGGCAGCCGAAGCTGCCCTTTTGACTGCCCGTCCTCAGCGAGGAGGCGATCAGTCTTCCCAGTCAGGATAGTTGGGGATACGCACGGTCTCGGCATCGAACACGGCGTTCTTGGCCTCGGTGTGGCAACGGTCGCAATAGCTCAGCGACTTCACATCCTTGTTGCCCTTGATCATCTTCTCCGGGATATCGTGGTGCTTGCGCTTGATATAACGGATCTCGGTGATGCGCAGCGGCGCTTCGCCGTTCTCGGTGGCCTTGGCGATCTTGCGGGCACGCTTGTAGTAGGACTTGTCGGCGGCGTTCTCCAGTGCGAAGTCGCGGATCTCCTTCAGCACGTCGGCATCCAGCTCGGCGTTCTCACCGAAGTGGTTCTCCAGGGCCTTGGCGTCCAGCAGCTTCTTCCAGGATTGGGAAGGCAGCAGTCCGGGCGGATAAGCGAAGTGGCAGGAACCGCACTCTTCCTGATAGGTGTCGTTCTTCACCGGGTTGAATTCCTTCTGGCGCTTGATACTCAGCAGCCAGTCGGAATATTGCTCTTCGGCTTGCGCCGCATACGGCAGGCACAACAGGCCGGCCAGCAGGATCAGGGTCTTCATCTTGATACGCATCTCTCAATTCTCCAGGTTCATTGTGCGAGCAGGAAGGTCAGGAAGTCCGTCTTTTCCTGTGCGGTGCATTCGCGGCCCCATGCGTCCTTGCAGTTACGCTTGAACCACTTCTCGATCTTCTTGGCATCGGTGAAACGCTCGGGATTCGCCTTGGGCGACATCGGCTCGATCACCTTGCCGGTCTTGTGATGCTTGCCGGGCTTGCTGAAATCGGTGCCGTGGCAGGTGGAGCAGGACATCTTCTCGCCCTCCACCAGTTCTTCGCGCGTCCAGTCCTGCTTGGCCTTGGCGGGATTCGCCTTGCCCGCGCCTTCGGACTTGTACTGCGCCAGCAGGCTGTCGCTGGCCGGGGTGGCTTGTGCCAGCGGTGCCGCCAGCAGGCCGCACATCATCAACACTACGCTCAGTTTGCTCATGTCTGTTTCCTTATCACCAGGTCAACTTGATCGCCACGGCCATGCCCAGCGCGCCCATCTCGGCGATACCGGCGTGGCTCACCGGGGTGCTGGAGGCTGCCGACTTGGCGGTGGCATAGGCCATCAGTGCCGCACCGGTCACGCCCAGGATCACGTGCAGGTTGTCGGGATCGGTCAGACCGTCCTCGAAGCTGAAATCGTCCCAGTGGTAGATCAGACCGGTCACCACAGCGGCAGTCGCCAGTGCCACCGTGGCCTTGGCCAGCTTGGCATGGGTGCCGTTGGTCTCACGCGGAGGCTGCTGGCTGACCGGGGGACAGTTGTGTTCGCAACCTTCGCCCGGTGCAGTCGCGGCAGTGGCCACGGCAGCGACGATGGTGGACAGACCCAGCACCATGTGGGCATTGCTGCCGGAGAAGGTGGCGGGTTCGAACGGCTCTTGCGGCGCCGTCACGGCCGGGGCCGCTTCGCGCGTCACCACGCTGTCATTGGCAGCCAGCACCAATGGCATGGCGTGCTGGGCATAGGCTTGTGCCGGGGTGGTCAGATCGAGCGGTGCTTCCTGCGCCGCCGCCAGCCCGCTCCAGGCCAGCAGGACCGCGCCTGCCAGCGCGATACGATAACGTTGCTTCACTTGCATGACTTCCTCCTCTTGATAAACCAGTATTGTTGCGTCACTGCCCGGACGCGGCCTTGGGCTTCCAGCCCGTGACCATGGCGCGCACCAGGTTCTCCTTGTGCTGCAGGCTGCCCTGCACCACGCCCAGCAGATGCAGGGGGATGAGCACCAGCGCGACGTTGACCAGCAGGTCGTGCAGATGACGGAAGAAATAGGCCGTATCGTCGCTGACGCTATTGGCCAGGAACAGCAGCGGCCCATCGAAATCGATCACCGCCAGGGTGACCAGCCCGGAGACGAAGATGGCCAGCAACAAGGCGAGCAAGGCGAACACCATCAGCGCACCGGCCGGGTTATGGCCGTAGTAATGCACCGGATGGCCGCTGCGCAGCGAACGCACATAGGCCAACGTTTCCTGCGGCGAGAAGATGAAGGAACGGAAACGTGCGTACTGGCTGCCGGCGAAGCCCCACACCAGGCGGAAAGCCACCAGCGCGAGCAAGGCATAGCCCACCCATTCATGTACCGTCATCTTGTGTGTCTCGGCCGACAGGTAGGCCGTGGCGAAACCGGCCACCAGCGACCAGTGGAACAGGCGCACCGGCACGTCCCAAACCTTGACCTTGTCTGCTTGCTTGTCTGACATATTCACTCGATCTCCTGAAAGCGGGCGCGATTGTAATGGCGAATTTATTTTTGCAAAGTTGACAATGCACGGGACTTCGTCTATCCACCCCGGCAGCCTGGCTTCAAGGCCGGCCTGCGACCAGACCGACCAGGATTAGTTCCATGCGCGGCATCAAAGGACAGCCGGTGCTTCCCCGGCGGGGCGGCGGACCGAGGCAGACGCCCCCATGGTCAGCACATGACGCTCGAAATCCGCGACGGCGAGCGGCCGCCCGAACAGATAGCCCTGGAAGATGCCGCAGCCGTAGCGATGCAGCAAGGTGAATTGCGCCTCGGTCTCCACCCCCTCGGCCACCACGTCCAGCTCGAAGTTCATGCCCAGATCGACGATGGACATCACCAGCACCCGGTCCGCGCTGTCGCTGGCGATGCTGCGCACGAAGCTCTGATCGATCTTGAGCTGGTTGAGCGGCAGGTTCTTGAGATAGGCCAGCGAGGAATAACCGGTACCGAAATCGTCCATGGACAGACTGATGCCGAACTCCTTGAGGGCGCGCATCTTGATGATGGAATCGTCCACATCCTCCAGCACCAGGCTCTCCGTCAGCTCCAGCTTGAGCGAGGTCGGCGCGATGCCGTGACGCATCACCGTCGCCTGCACCTGTTCGACGAAGTCCTCCTGGCGGAACTGGCGCGCGCTGACATTGACCGACAGCGCCAGGTTGCCGAGCAAGGGATGACCGTGCCAGGCACGGATCTGCACACAGGTCGCCTCCAGCACCCAGGCGCCGATGGCACGGATCAGACCGGTCTCTTCCGCCAGCGGGATGAATTCCAGCGGCGACACACGCCCGCGCCGCGGATGGTTCCAGCGCAACAACACTTCCGCCGCCAGCGGACGGCGCGCGGCATCCACCTGCACCTGGTAATACAGCTCGAACTGCCCTTGCGCCAGCGCCTGATGCATGTCCAGCTCGAGCACCGCGCGTGTCTCCACCGCCGACTGCATGGCCGGGTCGAAGAAACGGATGCTGTTGCGCCCCGCTTCCTTGGCACGGTACATGGCCATGTCGGCCCATTTCAGCAACTGCTCCACACCCTCCTCATGGTCGCGGAACATGGCGATACCGATGCTGGACGAACAGTAGTGCAGGATGGGCTGCCCCTCCTCCTCGCCCCCCTGCCGTTGCAGGTGATAAGGTTCGGCCAGCGCCAGCCGCATCTTCTCGGCCACCGACTCCGCCTGCAAACCGGCCTCTTCCAGGTCCAGCGACAAATTCTCCAGCAGCACCACGAACTCGTCGCCGCCGAGACGCGCCACGCTGTCGTCCTCGCGCACCGCTTCGCGCAGACGGCGCGCCACCTCCACCAGCAACTGGTCGCCGATGTCGTGGCCGTGCAGGTCGTTGAGCGATTTGAAATGGTCCAGATCGAGGAACATCAAGGCACCGTGCCGTTTCGCGCGCGTCGCCGTGGCCAGCGCCTTGCCCAGGCGGTCGAGCAGCAAGCGGCGATTGGGCAGGCCGGTGAGCGCATCGTAGAACGCCAGCTCATGCATCTGCTGTTGCAGCTCCTGGCGCTCGGTGATGTCATGGATGACCGAGAACAACAGCCGCTTGCCATCCACCTCCACCGGCGAGGAATGGATCTCGACCGTGCGGACGCGACCATCTGCCAGACGGTGCGGGAACACGAAATAGTTGCGCTGCTCGTTCAGCGCCTTGCGCCGCTGGTTCGCCACATCCGCCGGCGACAGCACGTTGATCTCGTCGATGTTCATCAGCCGCATGCGCGGCACCGGATAGCCATAGAACATCGCCGCCGCCGGATTGGCGTTGATGATGGCGCCGTTGTCCGGATCGATCAGCAGCATGGGCGAGGAATGGCGCTCGAACATCTGGCGGAAACGCGCCTCGCTCTGCTTCAATGCCTGCTCGGCCTGCTTCAAGGGCGTGACGTCATAGAACCAGGCCAGGATGGCCGGCTCGCCCTCGAAATGGAACATGGTGTAGGAAGCCAGCACCCAGTTGGTACGCTGATCGGCGAAATGCAGCTCCACCATGCGGTCGGTGACCGCGTGACCAGCCGCCAGCATCTGCAGCACCATCCGGTATTGCGCCGGGTCGGCGTAATACTGCGCCGGATCGACGCCGATCGATTCGCCCTGCCCCGCACCGATCAGGTGCTCATAAGCCGCGTTGGCGAACACCACGCGCCGCCCGTTGTCCACCGCAATACGGATGGCGATCGGGCTGGACTGCATGATGTCGCGCAAGCGCGCCTCGCTCTGCTGCAACTCGTCGGTACGCTGCGCCACCTTATGTTCCAGCGTCGCGTTCGCTTGTTGCAACGCGTCGTCCAGACGCTCGCGCTCGGCGAAACTGAGTCGCAGCTTGCGGTTGGCATACGCCAGATAGAGCAAGGTCACCAGTACCAGCACCAACAGCAAAGTGCCGGCCACGATGACCTCGCGCATGTACTTGTTGAGGATGTCGCGCAGGTCGAACTCCTGCACCAGATCGGGATTGGTCTTCAGGCGCAGCATCACCGCTTCCACCGGCGCGTAATTGCCGGGCGGCGTGAAGCCGTAATAGTCGCCGCTGCGCGCGGCGGCGTCCTCCGGGCGGATGCGCAGCAGCGCCAGCATCACCTTGCGCGTCAGCGCCTCGGGCACCCCGGGCACCACGGAGAACGCCCATTCCGGATACAGGCGCGTGGAGAGCAGTTGCGGGAATCCAACTTCATGCTGCGGGTTGAGCACCTTGATCTGATCCAGTTTCAGCTTGCCTTCGCGCGCCATGTTCTCCAGCACCCCGGTGCGCACGAAACCGGCATCCACGCGACCGGACAGCACGGCACGCACCACGTTGTCCTGCGGCATGCCGGTGAACAACACCTCGCCCATCTCACCGATCTGGATACCCTGTTCGTACAGCGCCCAGCGCTGCACCACATAGGCGCCGAAGGATTGCTCCTCGGCGGCCGCCACCTTGCGTTTGCGCAGGTCGGCGAAATCGCGGATGTCCTCGCGTCTGGCGCGCGTGAACACCACCCCGCCGAAACTGTCCACCGGCCGGCCGTCCACCACCGGCATCAGCGTGGCGATGACCGCCAGGCCGTAGTGCGAACGCAGCAGGACGTAATGGTTCGGGTTGGTGAGGATGTAATCAAAACGCCGCTGCGCGGCGGCGCTGTTCATCTCCTTGAGGAACAGCGGCTCCATGGTGAAGTGATAGTCGCCCGCGACATTGCGGTTCAGATAGTCCTCGGTCGCCTGCCACTGCTGCCTGGTCTGCTCCAGCGGACGGAACGACAGCACGCCGATGCGCACTTCCTGCACGGCGAGTGCTGGCAGCGATCCGAGCTGCGACAACAAGACTGCCAGCAGCGACCAACCGAGGAAACGCCTCATCCCAGGAAGCGCTCCACTTCATGCGCCGGCAACGGCGGGCTGAACAGATAGCCCTGATACATCTCGCATTGCAGCGAACGCACGAACTCCAGCTGGCCCGGCTGCTCCACGCCTTCCGCCACCACCTTGAGACCCATGGCATGCGCCAGCGCTGCGGTGGCGCTGACGATGCTGCGGTCGTTGGGATCGCTGGCGATATCGCGCACGAAGGACTGGTCGATCTTCAGCTCTTGCATGGGCAGGGTCTTCAGGCGGCTGAGCGAGGAATAGCCGGTGCCGAAATCATCCAGCGCCAACGTGAAGCCGGCCTGGTTGAAGCGCTCCAGCACGCCGCCGTGCTCCACGCCGGCCTCCATCAGCATGCTCTCGGTCAGTTCCAGCTCGATGTAGCGCGCCTCCAGCCCGCCTTCGCGCACGATGCGTTGCAAGCGCTCCACCAGGTCGGCCTGCTGGAATTGCGCTACCGACAGGTTGACCGCCACCGGCACGATGGCGCGCCCTTGCGACTGCCACAGACGCTGCTGCAACACGGCCTGGCGCAACACCCAGTCGCCGATCTCGTTGATGAGTCCGCTCTGTTCCGCCACCGGGATGAACACACCGGGCGAGATGAAACCGAACTCGGGATGCTTCCAGCGCAGCAACGCCTCCATGCCCATCAGGGTATCGTCCAGACAGGACACCTTGGGCTGGTAATACAGCAAGAGCTGCTGCTGGTCGATGGCGTGACGCAGGTCGTTCTCCAGACGCAGGCGCTCCACCGCCTTGCGGTTCATCTGTTCCTCGTAGAAGGCGAAACGGTTGCGTCCGCGCTCCTTGGCTCGATACATGGCGAGGTCGGCATTGCGCATCAGTTGCATCTGGTTGTTGCCGTCCTCCGGACACATGCTGATGCCGATGCTGGGCGTCACGTGCAACTGATGCCCGTCGATCTCGAAGCCCTGCTCGAAGCTGGCCACCATCTTTTCGGCCACGAACGCCGCTTCGGACTCGCTGTCAATGTCGTTGATCAGCGCGATGAACTCGTCGCCGCCCTGTCGCGCCAGGGTATCGGCGCGGCGCAGGCTGTGCTTGAGGCGGTCGGCCGCACGCTTGAGCAATTCGTCGCCGATGTCGTGGCCGAGCGAATCGTTGATGTGCTTGAAGTGGTCGAGGTCGATGAACATCATCGCCATCTTGCTGCCGTGCCGCTCGGCCTGCGCCACCCCCTGTTCCACGCGGTCGGCCAGCAGGTTGCGATTGGGCAGGCCGGACAACGTGTCGTAGTTGGCCAGGCGGATGATGCGTTCCTCTTCCTTCTTGCGCTCGGTGATATCGATGAACACGCCGATGAAATGCGTGACCTCGCCCTGCTCGTCGCGCACCGTGCTGATGGTCAACAGCTCGGGGAACACCTCGCCATCCTTGCGCTTGTTCCAGATCTCGCCGCGCCAATGGTCGTTCTCCATCAGCTCGCGCCACATCACGCGATAGAACTGCAACGACTGGCGGCCGGACGCCATGAAGCGCGGGTTACGCCCGACCACCTCCTCGGCGGCATAGCCGGTGATCTGGGTGAACGCGCGGTTGACCGAGACGATGCAATTCTGCTTGTCGGTGACGATGATGGCCTCGCTGTTCTGCTCGAACACCTTGGCCGCCAACTGCAAACCCGCTTCGGCCTCGCGCCGCTGCCTGATCTCGCGCGTCAGGTTACCCACCATGTCGCCGATCGCCTGGCTCAGATGGCCCACCTCGTCCGTGCGCGGATGCTGCGGCATCTCGTAGTGCAGATTGCCGGCGGCCACCTTCTCCGCCTCCTCGCTGATGCGCCGGATGGGCAAGGCGATGCGCCCGGCCATGGCCCAGCTCAACCAGGTGAAGAACAGACCGGCGAGGACGCCGGCCAGCAGTATCTGCTGTTGCAGCAAGCGGGCCGGCGTAAAGGCAGTGGTGATGTCCTCGCGCACCAGCGCGGTCCAGCCGAAACCCTTGTAATCGCGATAACCGCTGGAAGTGGCATAGCCCACCAGATAAGTATGGCCGTCGCTGAAGCGCTCGATGTGATAGCCCTGTTTGTCGCCGGCATGGATGTTCTTCTGCGTCTCCGGCGCCAGCTTGGCGAAATCGGTCCACGCCGGTTCCGGACCGGACAGCACCTTGCCGTCGCTGGAGAGCAGGAAGATGTCGCGCCCCGGGGTCTTCTTGCTGTCCAGCGCCTCGGACGCCCAGCTCCAGTAGATATGCCCGCACAGCACGCCGAGCAGCCTGTTCTGGTGATCGAACACCGGCGAGGCCACATCCACCAGATAGAAGGTCTCACCGCTGGGATTGGGCAGCAGCTTGGCCAGCAGCAGCGCATCGTGCACATCGCCGATGTAATCGCCCTTGCGCCCCTCGGTGCACCATGGCCGCTTGGACAGGTTCTTGCCTTCCAGATAACCGCCGGTGCCTACCAGACCGGTGCCGTCCGGGCCGCAGAAACCGATCCAGGCATAGGCGTCGAAGTTCTTCTGCAGGCGCTCCATCAGCTCGCGCTTGCGCGCCACTGCCACCTTGGGGTCGCGCATCTCGTCGAGCAAGGCCGCGTTACGGATCTCGCGGCTGCGTTCGTACATGCCGCGGTCCAGCAGATCGAGCGCAGACTTGGCACGCTGCATGAAAGCCTCGCCCTCGCTCTGCTCGATCTGGCGCTTGCTGGTCTCGGCCGCATAGAAACTGAGGCCGATGGAGAGCAGCAGCACGATGGCGCCATTGGCCAGACCGATCTCGCCGCGCAGACTGCGCCGTGGATCGAGCATCTTGAAGAATCCCGTCATGTCCCCCCCTGGAACGACACTTTTCGTTTGCCGCGCATCATACCCCGTCCGCATGCCGGGACGCAGCAATAACCCCATGCTGCACTGTGTCGTATCGTCAATCGGGCAGGATCAGCTCCGCCGGGGTGTAGTCGCCGCGCTTGATCACTTCCACACACGCCTCCACCACGCGCATGTCCAGCTTGGACACGCTCAGGCGGCCGATCTCCAGCATGGCCTTGGCCAGGCCCAGCGCCGGACGATAGGGGCGGTCCGCCGACATGGATTCCACGATATCGGCGACCGTCAGGATGCGCGCTTCGAGCATGATCTGCTCGCCGCGCAGACCGCGCGGATAGCCGGAACCGTCGAGGTACTCATGGTGCTGGTAGACGATATCGGCGATCGGCCAGGGGAAATCGATGTTCTTGAGGATGTTGTAACCCACCGCGGGATGACTCTTCACCAAAGCGAACTCGGCCTGGTTCAACCGCCCCGGCTTGGTCAGGATCTGCGCCGGAATCTGGATCTTGCCGATGTCGTGCACGATGGCCGCCAGCGACAGGGCTTTCAGCGCATCGTCGGCCAGCCCCATCTGCTTGCCGATCAACACCGCCAGTTCCGCCACATGCTTCTGGTGGCCGGCGGTGTAAGGGTCGCGCTGTTCCAGCGTCGAGGCGATGGCCATCAAGGCGTCTTCCAGTGAGCGCTCCAGCTTCAGCGACTGCACGCGCTGCTGCTCCAGGGCGATCAGGTAATCCAGCTTGTGACGCAGGACCGCGGCGGCATGGCTGATGTTGTCCACCAGTTCGCGCAGCAAATCCATCATGTCGGCGGCGAGCTCACCCGCCTCGTTCGAGAACAGGGCCAGTACTCCGCCGACCGCAGCCTCCTGGCGGATGGGCAGCACCACGCAGGCACGCAAGCCCTGCACCAGGAACGGTTGCGCCCACGCTTCCTGCGCCATGTCCGGCACGCATTGGCTCTCCGCTCGCAACAGGCTGCGGATGAAGGGATTGCCGGCCGATTCGCCCTCGGCACAGCTGAAACGCCAGCCGCGTAGCGCGGCCTGGGCGGGGCCGGCGAAGGCCTGCAACATCAGTTCCGGCCGCGCATCGCCCACGCAGCGGCCGACACAGACCAGCGGATAGCGGGCATTGGCGGTGATCGCCGCACACACCTGATGCCACATCTCCTCTTCCGTACGCGCCACCAGCATCGCCTTGTTGCACGCGCTCAAGGTCTCCAGCGCCCAGGTACGCTGTTTCAACAGGTCATACGACTGGCGCTGCGCGGTGATGTCGTGGAACACCACCACCACACCGGTCACGGCGCCATGCTCGTTGCGCATGGGCGACTTGGTGGTGCGTATCCAGCCCTGCAGCCCATCCTTGAGATAAGGCTCCTCGAAGGTGCGCGGCTTGCCCTCCTGCATCACCGCGCGGTCGTCCGCCTGATACTTCTCCGCCAGCTGCGGCGGGAAGAAATCGAAATCGCTCTTGCCCACGATCTGGTCCGGGGCGATGCCCAGGTCGGCGGCATAGCTGGCATTGCACGAGACATAAACCGAATTCACGTCCTTGAGCATGATCTTGTCCGGCACGGTATCCACCACCGCGCGGAACTTGTCCTGGTTCAACGCCTGCGCCTGCTGCAACACCAATTCCTGCAACATCTGCACATATTCGTCTTCCAGGTGGCGCACCACGTCGTGCTCGTTGATCACCCCCAGCAGGCGCCCCTCCCCATCCACCACTGCCAACCGGCGGACGCCCTTCTGCTGCATCTGACGCACGGCATCCACCAGCAGCATGTCCGGCGGCACGCCGGCCACCGGCGCATGCATCACCGCCTGCATGCATTGCCCGCCCTGGCCGGCACGGAACAGGCGGACCATGTCGCGCTCGGTGACCACCCCCTGCGGCCGTCCCTGCGCGACCACGATGGCGCAGCCCACGCGCTGCTCCTGCATGCGCTGCGCGACCTCGCGCAAGGCATCCTCGGCTGCCGCCTGCACATACGATTGGCTCATGGCGCGCCCCACATCGAGGGCGGTGACGAAGTTCTCTACCCCGCGATACTTGCGGAAATCCGTCTCGCTCAGGATGCCGACCGCATTGCCCTGCTCGTCCACCACCACCAGATGGCGGATGGCATTGATGACCATCAGATGGAACGCGGCATGCACCTGTTCGTCCTGGCGCACGCTGATCAGGCCGCGCGTCATCAGACGCCCCACCGGCTCGTCACCGCCCATGCCGTCAGCCAGTGCGCGCATCACGTCGCGTTCGGTGATGATGCCCACCGGCCGGCCAGCCTCTTCGATCAGGATGGAGCTAACCGCCTGCGTCTCCATGCGCAGGGCGGCTGTCGCCAGTGGCGTTGCGATACCGACCATGACCAGTTCGTCGGTCATGATCTGGTACACGCGCTTGTCCTGCTGCAATCCGTTCCCGCCGCTCATTCCTCCACCTCCAGCTTGACTGTCGGGAAGACATAACCCGCTTCCCGGAACAGCTTCACCACCACATCCACCACCGTCGGGTCATACCAGCTGGCGCGATGCGCCTGCAGTTCGGTCAAAGCCTGCTCGATGCTGCGCGCGCGGCGGAACGGCCGGTGTGACAGCATCGCTTCCAGCGCATCACAGACATGCAGGATGCGCGCTTCCAGCAACATCTGTTCACCGCGCAGACCATGGGGATAGCCGCTGCCATCCATATGCTCATGATGCTGCCGGACGATGCTGGCGATCGGCCACGGGAACGGCACGTCTTTCAGGATGCGGTAGCCCGCTTCCACATGCAGTTTGACCAGCTCGAACTCTTCCGGCGAGAGCCGGCGCGGACGCGACAGGATCTCGCCCGGCACGCGGATCTGGCCGATGTCATGCACCATCGCCGCGAGCTGCAAGCCTTCGATGCGCTCCTCATCCATCCCCATGGCCTGCGCCACCCGCACGCACAGGTCGGCCACGCGTTGCTCATGACCGGCGGTGGATGGATCGTGGTGCACCATGGCGGTGGACAGCGCGGCCAGACCGCGCTTCATGGTCTCGTTCAGATTGCGGATGCGCATGCGCGCCTCGTCGCGCGCCCGGACACGGTCGTCCTGCATCTTCCATAGCCAGCCGAACAGCAAGGTCCCCAGCAATTGGGTCAACCCCAGGCTGGGCGCCAGCTGGCGGAATATCTCCCAGCCGACAGCGAAGGGCGGGATCAACAACAAGGACAGTGACTCACCCAGACCGACCGCCGCTCCCGCCAGCAGGATACGGCGCATGCGGTGCCGCGCGACATCGCGCCGGAACAGGTGCAACAGCCCCACCACCAATGCGAAGTCGAGCAACAGACCGAGAGTGCCGGCCACACTGCCGCCACCGCCCAGGACGAACCGCACCAGGATCTCGGCCAGCGTGGTGAGCGCCCCCACCAGGATGCCGCCGAACAAGGTAGCCAGTGCGACGCCCACGCCGCGCAGGTCGATGAACACACCGCCCTCATGCACATGCAAGTGAAGCAGGATGGAGACCACGCCGAACAGTACCAGCGCCACGCCGCGCAACACATTCAGGCGACGCTCATCGATCAGGACCTGGTACTTGAGCTCGAAGAAGATCACCAGCACCACCGCCATCAGCGCGACATAGCCGGAGGCGAACACGGACAATACGTTATCGATCATTGCGCCTCTCCCCCCCGGACAACACGATACGGTCACGTCCTTGCTGCTTTGCGCGGTACATCGCCTGATCAGCCTGACCCAGCAGCTCCTGTTCAGTGTATTCGTGGCCGCTGAACACCACTACGCCCACGCTCGCACTACAGCGATGGATCACCTCGTGCGGCGCCCCCTGCGTATCGACATAGCTCAAGTGATAGGGGGCACTGACCGCTTGCCGCAATTTTTCGGCGACGCGCAGGACATCCTCCATCGATCTCGCCTTGTCCGATTCCAGCGCCGCCAGCATGACGACGAACTCATCGCCGCCGAAGCGCGCCACCGTGTCGATCTCGCGTACAGCGGACAGCAGGCGCGACGCAACCTCTTTCAGCAGCAGATCACCCACCTCATGACCATGGCTGTCGTTCAACGGCTTGAAGTTATCCAGGTCCAGGAACATCAGTGCCGCTTGCTGAGCACTGCGCTGTGTGGCGGCCATCACCTGCTTCAGGCGTTCCCCCAGCATGCGCCGATTAGGCAACCCGGTCAGCACATCGTAATAAGCCATATCGCGCATCGCCGCCTCCAGTCGCTTGCGTCGACTGATATCGCGACAGAACACACAGAACTGCTGCGTCTCGTGCATGAAGGTCACGGAGACCTCCATGTCGATCAAATGACCATCCCTGTGGTAGTGATGCGTCTCGAACATGTCGTGCCCATGGTGCATGATCCGCTCGATACGCGCACGGATATCCTCCGGTCGATCGATGGCCTCCAGCTCACTGACATGTTTCCCTTGCAACTCTTCGATGCGATAGCCGGTCATCGCCGCGTAAGCCTGGTTCACTTCCAGGATATATCCCGATACATCGGTCATCCAGAAACCTTCCTGCGTGGTATCGATGATCACCTTGTGCTGACGCAGCACTTGTTCTGCACGCCTGCGCTCAGTGATGTCGGTGAATGTGGAGAACACCTCGAACGGCCTGTTGCCCCCCGGGTGGAACTGGGGCACCGCCGTGACCGAGAACCAGCGCACCGCATCCTCAATCGGATTGTAGATGCCCATCACCACATCGCGCACCGACTGCCCTGTGCGCAGCGCCTGCATCGCCGGATGCGTGTCGCCAGCGAACTCCGAGCCGTCCTCATGGACGGCCCTCCAGCGCGGGTCGACGGAAGTGCGCCCCTGCATCTGCTGCACGCTGAGTCCCAGCATCTTCTCCGCCATCGGATTGGCATCGATGATGCGGCCTTGCGTATCCTGGAACACCACGCCGTGCAGGATGTGGGTGAACAGCAACCGATAGGCCTCGCGACTCTGTTCCAGCGCGGCATCCTTGGCTTTGGCTGCGGTGATGTCGGAAAGGAAACCATGCCACAGGATACTGCCATCGGCCTCGCGCACCGGCTGCGTATCGCCCTTCACCCATCGTATCTCTCCGTCCGGCAACACGATGCGGAATTCATGCTGCCAACGCGACAGGTCGCTGGCCGATGCCCCAGTCGAGGTGCGCAATGCCGAGACATCATCAGGATGCACACACTCAAAGACCGGCGCTGCATCTTCGCGCACCGCATCCGGATGCAGGCCGAACATGTCATAGAAGTTCTCGCTGGCATAAGGGATGCTTGTAGTGCCATCCGGGCGCAGACGGAACTGGTACAGCACGCCGGGCGACAGGTCGCCGATGGAGCGCAAGGTCTGCAAGGAACCTCTCAGTTCGGCGGTACGCCGGGTGATGGTCTTCTCGAGTGCGAGGTTTGTCCGCAACAGTTCTTGGCGCGAACGGCGGATGATCTCGATATTGCCGATGAGATAACGGATCCCGAGCATCAGCAACAGACTGACCAGCAGCCATGCACCGCCATGCTCCCACAACAGGTGCTTGCGCGTGTGCTGCATGGCATCGAGCAGTGGTTGCACCGACCACTCCACCGCCAGCCCGCCGCGCACATCGCCCACCTTGTACCCCTGTACCGCATGGCAGGCCATACAAGCCGCCGTCACCGGCAAGGGGGCGATATAGCGACCATAAGCGACGCCCCCCTCACTACCGATCGTGAAATCAGACTTGGTCGTTCCCGCATCGAAGTCTTGCAAGGCTTGCCGCTGCCAGGCATCCGGCGCATTGTCGGGGTTGAGTGGCTTGAGACTGGTGAGCCGCAACCTGACACCAGCCTCGCGCTCGATCACGCCGGATAGCTGACGCGTCATGTAGGCCGGGTTGAGCCGTGTCAAGCGCTGTCCCGAGAGCGTGACTGCGCTGCGCTGGTCGAGGGCCAGGTAAGGATTGGGCGGATCGCGTTCGGATTGCAGCACGAACACGCCGCCGTGTTCGGCATTCCAGATGCGCATGGCCTCGACCAGCTCGAACACCTCACGCCCCTGTGCCTCGGCGGCCTGCTCGGTGGAATGCTGCAATTTGTCCAGCGACAGTGCGAGCGAGACGATGACCAGCAGCGTCCAGATGGAAAGTGGCCACACGCTATAGCGCAGGAGCACGCGCAGTGGATGGTGGTTCTGTGGATTCATGTTTCGCGCCCTTAGCGAAGAAACTTTTGTGATTTGCGTGCCGCTACATATTACCCTGCGGGCTGCGCTATCGGTTCGATCTTTTGCATACAGGTCTGACACAGGCCGTAGATCACGGCCACCCCCTTGCGCAGTTCATGCAACGGCAACAACGCTTCAGCCTCTCCCCAGCACCCCGCGACCCGTATATGGTTGCACATGCTGCAACGCACATGGCTGTCGCGCACACGCTCGGCCGCACGATGGAAATGCACCGGCAGCGCGCGCGCTTCCTCGCGCAACAAGCGATGGCGGAAACGCACCCCGCCGCCAGCCAGCGGCATTATGATCATGCGCAGGAAACGTCGGGTCTCGGGGGAATCGCAGCGATAATCCAGCTCGATCGGCTGCCCATGCGTACTGACATGATCGAGCAGCTTGAGCACATAGCCGCGGGTGACCTTGCCGCTGATGAAGTCCAGCAAGGGGCGGCCGATGACTGCGGTACCGCTCAGCCCAGACGCATCGTTGGCACGCGCGAATTCGTCCCATTCGCCGCCGACGCTGACGATCAAATTCTCGCTATCGAGCAGGTATTCGAGGGTCCATCCCGCTGTATCCATCGGCATCTGCGATCAACCCTTGCACGAAAATTCGAACTCGGCACGCGGCATCGGCTTGCCGAACAGATAGCCCTGGAAGTGACGGCAACCGCGCAGGTCGAGGAACTCGCGTTGCGTTTCGGTCTCCACGCCTTCGGCAATCACATCCAGGCCAAGTACCTCGGCCATGGCGATGATGGTCTGCACGATGGCGGCATCGTTGGGGTCGCTGGCGATGTCGCGCACGAAGCTGCGGTCGATCTTGATCTGGTCCAGCGGCAGCTGCTTGAGATACTGCAAGGAAGAATAGCCGGTGCCGAAATCGTCCAGCGAGAAACTCACGCCCAGCGCTTTGAGTTCCGCCATGCGCGCGATGGTGCCGGACACGTCCTCCAGCACCGTGCTCTCGGTCAGTTCGATCTCCAGGCACTGCGGCGGCACGCCATGGCGTTGCAGCGCGGCACGCACCGTAGCGACGAAATCGGGCTGGCGCATCTGTTTGGCACTGACGTTGATGGCAAGCACCAGGCCGCGCAACGCCGGCTCGCGCTGCCAATCGCCGAGACAAGCACAGGCGGTCTGCAACACCCAGTCGCCGATGGGCAGGATGAGCCCGTTGGCCTCCGCCAGCGGGATGAAATGGTTGGGCGGGACCATGCCGAACTGCGGATGCTGCCAGCGCAGCAAGGCCTCGGCACCGACCACCCGTCCGCTGCCATCCACCTGCGGTTGCAGATGCAACGCCAGCTCTTCGCGCTCGACGGCATGTAGCAAGGCCTCTTCCAGCCGCATGCGCGATTCCAGTTCGGCCTGCAACTGCGGATCGTAGAAGCGCACGGTGTCGCGTCCCGCCGATTTGGCCTGATACATCGCGGTATCGGCGAACTTCAGCAGGTCGTCCGGCGGCGTCTCGTGCGCGAGGAAGGTGACGATACCGATACTGCTGGCGACGCGCGCCTGCAATCCCGGCAATTCCACCGGTTCGCGCAGCCGGAACAGCATCTTCTCGGCCACACTCTCGGCCTGTGCCGCAGCCTCGGCCGCCCGCTCACTTAAACCTTCCAGGATCACCACGAACTCGTCGCCGCCCAGACGCGCCACGGTATCGCCCTCGCGCACGCTGCCGAGCAGGCGCTTCGCCACCTGGCGCAACAGCTCGTCGCCCACCGCATGGCCCTTGGTGTCGTTCACTACCTTGAAGTCGTCCAGATCGAGCAGACACACCGCGCCGTAGCGGCGGCTACGCGCACTGGCGGACTGCGCATGCTGCAAGCGGTCGTGCATCAGACGGCGATTGGGCAGGCCGGTCAGCGTATCGTAGAAGGCCAGGCGATGGATATGCGATTCGGCTCGCTTGCGCTCGGTCACATCGTCATACACACCGAGCAGGCCGACCACTTCGCCTTGTGCGTTGCGCATCGGCACCTTGGAGGCGCGCAACCACACTTCCTGTCCGTCGCGCGCGATGTGCGCCGCTTCCACATTCAAACGCGCCTTGCCCGATTCGATGATGCCGAGGTCGTCTTCGCGATAGCGCGCCGCCTCGTCGCGCCACGGCAACTCGCTATCATCGCGGCCGATCAGCGCCTCGGGACGTTCCAGCCCGACATCCTGTGCGAAGGCGCTGTTGCAGCCCTGATAGCGCAGCGCGCGATCCTTCCAGTAGATGCGCAACGGTGCCGTCTCCAGCACCGAACGCAAGGTCTCGTTGGCTTGAAACAGCGCCTGTTCGTTGCGCTTCTGTTCGCTCAAATCGATGAAGAAGGTGAAGGTGCGCGCCCCCTCTGCGGTCTCCACGCGGCGCGTCAGGACCAGCAAGGGGAACTCGCTGCCGTCATGGCGCCGGCCGACGGTCTGGTACTGCTCCTCCACCGTTTCGCCGCGCGCGCGCCGTGCGATACGCGCCGCGATGAGGGGATGCTCGCGCGGTGCGAGGAAGTCCAGGATGGAACGGCCGGACAGCGATTCGGTGGCGGGATGACCGAACATGCGCAAGCACTCCTGGTTGGTCTCCAGAAGGGTACCGTCGCAGGAGAAGGCCACGCCGATCGGACTCAGCTCAACCAACGAGCGGTATTGCCCCTCCAGTTGCTGCAAGGACAGCTGCATCTCGCGCTGGCGCTCCTCGGCGGCGGCGATATGCGCGTCGTTGCTGCGGCACAGCACGATGGCGCGCGCCAGTTGCGCCATCACCGGCTGCAACACGCGCGGCAGGTCCAGTGCGCTGTCCGGGCGCTGCACGGCCAGCAGCACCACCACGGAATTGCCATCCAGCGGCAGCCGCAGGAAATGGTGGTAACGCGCATCGATGTCCGGCACCGGGGCTGCGATCTCCTCCGCCGCCCAGCCGCAGCCGTCGCTGCTGCACACCATGCGGCAAGGCAGGCCGATGTGCTGGCCGACTCTGGACACCAGATGGAAATCGCCGACCGCCGCCGCGATGGCGACCTCCACCGCGGATTCGTCCAGACTGCATGCCGGCACTTCCAGAGAGACGAAGCCGGCTGAATACGAGGTGTGATAGAGCAGGCGCTGCAAGGTGCGCGTGAGCATGGCATGCAGCTTGAGCTCGCTGCCGATGGTCAGCGAGAGGTCGTACAGGACCGGCAATATGTCGCGCGGTTGCATGCGGCTCCGGTTCAGGCCTGCCAGTGCATGGCCACCAGCGTGGCGTTATGGAACAGCGGATAGCCGTGCACGCTGGAGCTGCCGATCTCACCCAGCGACAAGGCGCCGGCGATATGCGTCTGCGGCAGGCGCTGCTGCAACGCCTGCAATTCTGCGGTGGCCTGCGCCAGCCCCAGATGCATGCGCCGTCCGGCGCAGTAGAACAACAGCAGTTCGCCAGCACCATGCGCCGGCGCCGTGCTGTGCAGCCCTTGTTCCAGCACGCGCAGCGTCTCTTGCGTATCCACCTCCGGGCGTTCGAGCAGGGTGAGCAGGGAATTGGCCGGCACCTCGCCCACGCAGAACAGCGAACCGTCATCCTGCAAGGCGACCGGGATGCGCACCACCACGTGATGGTTGGCACGCACGATGCCGAACGGGAAATGCACCGCCAGCTCGTAGAAATTGTCGCGTTTCATCTCCACGCCGTATTGCTCACGCACCAGTTCCTGGTACACCTCGAACGCCGGCCGCCAGTCGATCTGCACGATGCGGTTGCCCTCCGTGGCGGTGGCATACACGGTGCGTTCCGGCGCGCGGTAGCCATGCTCCAGCACCGCGCCCGGATGCCCGGGCAACAGCATGAACAACGCCCCGCCGCCGATGGTGCGTTCGCCATCGAACAGGCACGGCATGGGCTGGAAGGTCTCGCTGCCGGCATTGACCCCGGCGTAGTGCACGCGATTGGCGAGATTGAGATAGAGCTCGTCCAGCAAGGTGCCGATGTTCGGTTGCATGGCGTCGAACACCACGAACAGCGTGCATTCCGGCACGTCGGCCAGGTGCGCCACCAGCTCGGCGCTCACTTCGCGCATGCACGGTGCGGCCTGCTTGGCATCGTGTGGCAAACCGTCGCGCAGCAGGTGGAAGGGCATGCGGTCGAAGCGCAGCAGCCACCCGCCCCGGGTGACGAAGCCGTCGCCCGCCAGCAGGGCCGGGAAGATGGCACCCAGCAGCGGCACCCCGGCGCGCGCGCAGGCGGCCTGCAAGATGGCGACCTGTGACTGCTCGGCTTCCGGCAGCATGGCGTAGATGCCCATGTCGGGACGTCCCTGCCGCCATTCGGCCAGCAGCGCATCGAGTGCCGCCGGCGTGACCGCTTCCAGATATCTCATCGCATCCGCACCTGTCATATCCCCTCTCCTTGCAATGCCTCATGTTCAATCGACGGAGACTGCCGCCGCAGCCCCGCCTCGAATTCCGCCACCGCACACGGCCGTCCGAACAGATAGCCCTGGAAATGGTGACAACCGTGCGCATCGAGGAACCTGCGCTGCTCTTCCGTCTCCACGCCCTCGGCGATCACGTTCAGCCCCATCGACGCGGTCATGGCGATGATGGTCTGCACGATGGCGGCGTCGTTGGGGTCGCTGGCGATGTCGCGCACGAAACTCTGGTCGATCTTGATCTGGTCCAGCGGCAACAGTTTCAGATATTGCAGCGAAGAATAGCCGGTGCCGAAATCGTCCATCGAGAAACTGATGCCCAGCAGCTTCAGCTCGCGCATCTTGGCGATGGTATCGTCCATATCGATCAGCACCGTGCTTTCGGTGAGTTCGAGTTTGAGCAGGGCCGGACGCGCGCCGGTCTCCAGCAGGATGCGACGCACGTTGGACACGAAATCCGGCTTGCGGAACTGCTGCGCGCTGACGTTCACCGCCAGCGTCAGGTCGCATGCCAGCGGATCGTGCTGCCAGGCCTTGAGTTGCAGACAGGCCTGACGCAAGGCCCACAGCCCCATCTCGACGATCCGCCCGGTCTCTTCCGCCAGCGGGATGAACTGTGCGGGCGACACCAGGCCGCGTTCAGGATGCTGCCAGCGCATCAATACCTCGGCGCCGAGCGCGCGGCACATGGCGTCCACCTGCACCTGATAGTGCAGGCAGAACTGCCCCTGTTGCAGCGCGACATCCAGCTCGCTTTCCAGCACCAGGCGGCGGTCGATGGCGGCCTGCATCTCGGGGTCGTAGAAACGGATGGTGTTGCGCCCGGCCTGCTTGGACTGGTACATGGCGATGTCGGCGAACTTGAGCAGGTTATCGATGCTCTCGCGATGGCCGAGATAGAGCACCACGCCGATGCTGGGTGAACTCTGCTGCCGCTCGCCCTGCAACACATAGGGCGCGGCCAGCGCATCGCGGATCTTCTCCGCCACCAGTTCGGCCTGCGCGGCGGCCTCGTTGGGATTGCTGCTCAATTCTTCCAGCACTACCACGAACTCGTCGCCACCGAGACGGGCCACCGTGTCGCCCTCGCGTACCTTGCCGCGCAGGCGTTGTGCCACCTCGCACAGCAGCAGGTCGCCGACGTCGTGCCCCTTGCTGTCGTTGACCAGCTTGAAGTTATCCAGATCGAGCAGCATCAGGGCGCCATAGCGGGCGCTGCGCGCGCTCACTGCCAGCGCCTGCAAGGTGCGGTCCAGCAACAGGCGGCGATTGGGCAACTGGGTGAGCGGGTCGTAGAACGCAAGCTGGTGGATCTCGCGCTCGGAACGCTTGCGTTCGGTGATGTCGAGGATGACGCCGACGATGCCCACCGCTCCGCCGCTGCGCCCGGTGAGGCGCGCCTTGTGGAAGATCACATCGTGCATCTTGCCGTCGGCATGCAACACCTGGCTCTCGTACACCTGCACCGACGCTTCCGAAGTCAGCAGATCCAGGTCGTGATCGCGGTAGATGCGCGAATTCTCCGGCGGCGATATCTCGGCCACGGTACGCCCGATGATGGCCTCGCGCGGTTTGCCGATGAATTCGGCAAAGGCGGCATTGCAGCCGGTATAGCGGCCCTGCGCGTCCTTGTGGAACACCGGCACCGGCATGGTCTGCAGCAGCGACTCGCTGAATGCCATGCTCGCCTGCATCGCCTCTTCACTGCGCTTGCGCTCGCTGATGTCGAGGAAGGTGACCACCGCGCCTTCCACCTTGCCCTCCTTGATCACCGGCTGCGACCAGTATTCCACCGGCACCGCAGTACCGTCCTTGCGCCAGAACACCTCTTCCGCCGAGTGTACCGCCTGCTGGATGCGGTAGGCCTGATAGACCGTGCACTCGTGCGCCGGATAGGGCGTGCCATCGGCATGCGCATAGTGGATCAGTTCGTGCATATGCTTGCCCAGCAGTTCGCTCTCGTCGGAGAACCCGAGCATGTGCAGGAAAGCCTTGTTGACGAAGGTGCAATACCCTTGGCCGTCCACGCCATACATGCCTTCGGCGATGGTGTCCATGAAGGTCTGCAGTTGTACCTGGGATTCCTGCAAGGCATGCTCGGCCGCCTTGCGGTCACGGATGTCGCGGCAAGAGCCATACACGCGGCCGTTCGGCAGCAGGGTGGCGTTCAGTTCCAGCGGGATGCGCGTGCCGTCGCGCGCGACCAGGCGGATCTCCATCACGTGCCGCACGTCCTCGCCCACGATGCGCCGCCCGCCTTCGCGATAGCGCTCACGCCATTCGGGCGGCACCAGGTCGAACACGGTCATGGTGTACAGACTCTCGCGCGGATAACCCAGCAACTCGATCACGTTGTCGTTCACGTAGATGATGCGTCCGTCCTGCTCGGTGATGAACACCGCATCCGGCGCGTTCTGCAAGGTCATGCGCAGGCGCTCTTCGCTCTCGCGCAGCGCGGCGATCATCGCTTGCGCCTCGCTCTCGGCGCGCAGCAGGCGACTGCGGTGCACCCGGTACTGCCAGCCGAGGCCGCCCAGCAGCACTGCGCTGAACAATACCAACGAACTGAAGTCCCAGAACGCGAACGACCAGAAATCCGATGTCAAAACCACGTCTCCCGTTTGCAACGTGTCCATATGCGCCGGTGCCTCGGTGCCCGCCAGCGCTTCTCGAGCGGGCATGATACGCGAATCGCCTGCCGCGTAGCAGCACACCGGCGTGACCAGGCGGGAATATCGCCATGCCGCGCTTGCCGCTATAATCGCGCCTTCGTTTTCTCGCCATCCCGGAGCCTTACGCCATGTCCCACAACCTGTTCGATTCCCGCCAGTCCTTCAAACTCGCCTCCGGCAAGACCGGCACCCTCTATTCGCTGCCCGCACTGCAAAAGGCCGGTGTCGCCGATATCTCGCGCCTGCCGATCTCCATCCGCATCGTGCTGGAATCGGTGCTGCGCAACTGCGACGGCAAGAAGGTGACCGAACAGCACGTGCGCGAACTGGCGAACTGGAAGCCGAACGCGCCGCGCAGCGAGGAGATCCCCTTCGTCGTCGCGCGCATCGTGCTGCAGGACTTCACCGGCGTGCCTCTGTTGGCCGACCTGGCCGCCATGCGCGACGCCGCTGCCAAGGCAGGCAAGGATCCCAAGGTCATCGAGCCGCTGGTGCCGGTGGACCTGGTGGTGGACCACTCGGTGCAGATCGACAGCTACAACAACCCGGATGCGCTGAAGACCAACATGGCGCTGGAGTTCGAGCGCAACAAGGAACGCTATCGCTTCATGAAGTGGGGCATGCAGGCCTTCGACACCTTCAAGGTCGTACCGCCCGGCATCGGCATCGTGCACCAGGTGAATCTGGAATACCTCGCACGCGGCGTACAGCACAAGGACAGCGTTTATTACCCGGATACGCTGGTCGGCACCGACAGCCACACCACCATGATCAACGGCATCGGCGTGGTCGGCTGGGGCGTGGGCGGCATCGAGGCGGAAGCGGGCATGCTGGGCCAGCCGGTGTATTTCCTGACGCCGGACGTGGTCGGTGTGAGCCTCAAGGGCAAGCTCAAGGAAGGTGTCACCGCCACCGACCTGGTACTCACCGTCACCGAGCTGCTGCGCAAGCACAAGGTGGTCGGCAAGTTCGTCGAGTTCTTCGGCGAAGGCACCGCCAGCCTGGCCCTGCCCGACCGCGCCACCATCGCCAACATGGCCCCGGAATACGGCGCCACCATGGGCTTCTTCCCGGTGGATGAAGTCACCGTGCAGTTCATGAAGAACACCGGCCGCACCACAGAAGAAGTGGATGCCTTCGAGTCCTACTTCAAGGCGCAGAACCTGTTCGGCATCCCCGCTGCGGGCAGCATCGACTACAGCAGCGTGGTGGAACTGGACTTGAGCAGCATCGAGCCATCCCTCTCCGGCCCCAAGCGCCCGCAGGACCGCATCGCACTGCCGAAGATGAAAAGCACTTTCGATACGCTGTTCAGCAAGCCCGTGGCCGAGAACGGCTTCAACCAGCCCGCCGAGAACCTCACCAAGCGCTACGCCACCGGCAAGGATGGTCTGGAGATCGGCAACGGCGACGTGCTGATCGCCGCCATCACCAGCTGCACCAACACCTCCAACCCCGGCGTGCTGCTGGCTGCGGGCCTGCTGGCGAAGAAAGCCGTGGCCAAGGGCCTCAAGGTCGCACCGCACATCAAGACCTCGCTCGCACCGGGATCGCGCGTGGTCACCGAATACCTGACCAACGCCGGTCTGCTCTCTTCGCTGGAGCAACTGGGCTTCAGCGTCGCCGCCTACGGCTGCACCACCTGCATCGGCAATGCCGGCCCGCTGCGCGAAGACATCGAGAAGACCATCGTCGACAACAACCTGGTGTGCGCTGCCGTGCTCTCCGGCAACCGCAACTTCGAAGCGCGCATCCACCCGAACATCAAGGCCAACTTCCTCGCCTCGCCGCCGCTGGTGGTTGCCTATGCCATCGCCGGCAAGGCCAACATCGACCTCAGCAGCGAACCGCTGGGCACCGGCAATGACGGTCAGCCGGTGTACCTGAAGGACATCTGGCCCAACAGCGCCGAAGTGGCCACCGTGATGAAATTCGCCGCCGACCCCGCGGTGTACCAGAAGCTGTACAGCAACCTGACCAAGGACCTGCCGCTGTGGAACGCCATCGAAGCGCCCACCGGCAACCGGTACCAGTGGGACGATTCCACCTACATTGCCAAGCCGCCCTTCTTCGATGCCGCCGCCCCCAAGATCGGCGACATCAAGGGCGCCAAGGCACTGGCACTGCTGGGCGACTCGGTGACCACCGACCACATCAGCCCCGCCGGCAGCTTCAAGCCCACCACCCCGGCGGGTAAATACCTGCAAGGCCACAAGGTCGAGGTCAAGGACTTCAACAGCTACGGCTCGCGCCGCGGCAACCACGAAGTGATGATGCGCGGCACCTTCGCCAACGTGCGCATCAAGAACCTGATGCTGCCGCCCAAGGATGACGGCAGCCGCGTCGAAGGTGGCTACACCCTGTACAACGGCGAACAGATGTCCATCTACGACGCCGCCATGAAGCACATCGCCGCCGGCACACCGACCGTGATCTTCGCGGGTGAGGAATACGGCACCGGCTCCAGCCGCGACTGGGCCGCCAAGGGCACGCAACTGCTGGGCGTGAAGGCGGTCATCGCCAAGAGCTACGAGCGCATCCACCGCAGCAACCTGGTGGGCATGGGCGTGCTGCCGCTGCAGTTCAAGGGCAACGACTCGCTGGCCTCGCTCAACCTGACGGGCGACGAGACCTTCGCCCTCACCGGCCTCGCCGGCGAGATCAAACCGCAACAGGACGTCACCCTCACCGTAACGCGCAAGGACGGCAGCAAGCAGAGCGTCACCCTGCTGCTGCGCATCGACACACCGATCGAGGTGGACTACTACAAGAACGGCGGCATCCTGCCGTTCGTGCTGAAGGAACTGGTGGGGCAGGCCTGAACATGACGCAGGACGCCGAACGCGCCCTGTCCGAGCTGGCGGCGAAGGGCGTCCGCATCCCGCCGCAGCCGCAGGTGCTGGTGCGCTTGCAGCAGGCCATCGCCGGCGACGATTACAGCATCAAGCAGCTGGCCGACATCATCGCCACCGATCCCGGCCTTACCGCCATGCTGTTCAAGGTGGCGCGTGCACCGGTGTTCGGCGGGGCGCGCCGCATCGATTCTGTGGAACAGGTGCTGATGGTCATCGGCGTCAAGCAGAGCTACAACCTGGTGCAGGCCGCCTCGCTCTCGGTCGCGCTGTCCGATGCCGCACGCCAGGCCTTCGAGCACTTCTGGCAGCGTTCGCAAGAAGTCGCGCAACTTGCCGCGCTGATCGCCGCCGACCGCGTGTCGGTATGCAACATCTTCCCCGACCAGGCCTATATGGCCGGCATCTTCCACGAGTGCGGCGTGCCGGTGCTGATGCTGCGCTTCCCGGATTACTGCGACAAGCTCAACCTGAAGGATGCCTGCTGCTGGCCCAACCTGAGCGACGAGGACGCACACTTCCAGCTCGACCATAGCAGCGTGGGTTATCTGGTGGCGCGCCACTGGAAGCTGCCGGACTTCATCTGTCAGGCCATCCTCTATCACCACGAGCTGCCCGATCAGGAGACCGGCACCGTGCGCACCCTGGTCGCCATCCTGCAACTGGCCATCCACTACTACCACCGCATGAGCCGCGTCGCCGATCCGGTATGGGACACCCTGGGTCAGGAAGTGCTGGCCGAACTCGGCATCAGCGCCGACATGGCCGACGAGTACTACGAGACCATCATCGACCGTTTCCACGGTTGAAGACGAAAAAAAAAGCGGGTATCGCCCGATACCCGCTCGGTTCGCATCAGGCTGCCTATGCCTCAATCGTCGTCGCCATCGCCTTCCCAGCGGATGCCGCGCGGCATGTGGATGTCGTGCTCCGACCAGGGATAGCCGGTGACGATCTTGTGGCAGGCGTTGCAGTTGGAAGGACTCTTCACTTCCGGGTGCACCCATTCCTTGGGCGAGATGTCGCGGTGCTCGCGCTTGAACCAGCTGGTATCGGTGATGCGCAGGGTACTTGAGCTGTGGCGTGTACCGCTACCGGCATTGCGCACCAGATAGTCCTCGATGCTCTTGCGGTCCTTGGCTTCCAGCTCGGCATTGCTGCCGAAGTGTTTATCCAGGCTGCCCATCACCTTCTTCCAGTCGTCCGCGGTGAGCAGGTTGGGCGGATAAGCCACGTGGCAGCTGCTGCATTCCTTCTCCCAAGTGGCATCGGGCGGGATGCGCTTGCCGCCGCGCTCCTCCGCATGGGCCAGTTGCATGCCCAGCAGCATGGCCAGCGCGATCGCTACTCGTTTCATTACTTTCCTCCTTGCATGACGAATTGGATGAAATCAGCCTTCTCAGCGGCCGTGCATTCGCGGCCCACCACTTCCGTGCAGTTACGCTTGAACCACTTGGCGACGTTCTTCTCCGACGTGAAGCGTTCCGCATTCACCGCCGGCGACAACGGCTCGATCACCTTGCCGGTCTTGACGTGCTTGCCGCTGGCCCGGATATCCTTGGTGTGACAGGCGGTACAGGCCGGCATGGCGGCGGAAACGCCCCATTCCTTGGTGAACAGCGCCTGACCGCGTTCGGCGGAAGGCCTGAAGCCGGGGGCGGATGTTGCCGCTTCTGCAGTGTATTTGTCCACCAGTTCTTGCGGTGTCGCGGCCAACGCCGATGATGCGGCCCCCAGCAACAACAGGGTCAGGCATAATTTCCGTGCTTTCATGAGGTACTCCTTCGGGTTGGGATGGCGCGCAGTCTGGCAAAGCTTCCTTAACCCGCGCTTAAGGGAAGAATAAATGCGTATCTTGCTGGTGGAAGACGATGCGCTGCTGGGCGACGGCACGCGCAACAGCCTCAACCATCTGGGGTTCACCGCCGACTGGGTGCAGGACGGCACACAGGCGCTGCACGCACTGGCGGCGGAACATTACGACGCCGTGGTGCTCGATCTCGGCCTGCCGCGCCAGGATGGCTTCGATGTGCTGCGCGGCTTGCGCGGCAGCGGCGCCGCGACGCCGGTGCTCATCCTCAGCGCGCGCGAACAGACGCAGGACAAACTGCACAGCTTCGGCCTCGGTGCCGACGATTACGTGGTCAAACCGGTGGACATGGCCGAACTGGCCGCGCGCCTGCATGCACTGATCCGCCGCAGCGCCGGACATGCCTCGCCGCACATCCAGATCGGTGCGGTCACGCTCGACCCGGCCGCGCGCGAAGTGCGCCTGGACGGCCAGCCGGTGGAACTCTCCGCGCGCGAGTTCGCCGTGCTGGAACAGCTGATGCAGAACGCCGGCCGCGTGATGACGCGTGCCCAGCTCGAGCAAGGTCTGTATGGCTGGAGCGAAGGCGCGGACAGCAACACCGTGGAGGTGTTCATCCACCACCTGCGCAAGAAGCTGGGCAATGGCTTCATCCAGACCCTGCGCGGCATCGGTTACACCATCAGGAAACCGGCATGAGACGCGCGCCCTTCTCCCTGCAGACCCGGCTGACCGTGCTACTGCTCGGCAGCATGCTGCTGATCGGCGGCATCGCCGGTTACCAGAGCCACGACAAGGCGCTGCACGAGGCGGATGAACTGTTCGATGCTCAGCTCGCGCAATTCGCCGACACCCTGCTCTCGGTAGCCACCGACCTCGACGATGACCAGGCCGCGCCGACGCTGCCGCCCGCGCACCGCTATCAGCAGAGTTTCGTATTCGAGGTATGGGGGGGCGACGAGGACGACCATGGCGCCAGTCATGTGCTGCTGAGGTCGGATGCCGACCAGAGCCTGCCGCGCCATGATGTGCGCGACCGCCACTTCACCACACTGGCCTGGGATGACGGCGAATGGCGCTTCTATCGCCTGCGCGACCACCAGCGCAAACTGGATGTGATGGTCGGCCAGAACGCCAAAGTGCGCCGCGAACTGGCTCGCGAGGTGGCGGCACACAACTTCTCGCCGCTGCTGTTCAGCCTGCCGCTGCTGGCGCTGCTCAGCCTGCTCGCCATCCGTTACGGGCTGGCGCCGCTGCGCCGCCTCACCGCCTCGCTGCAACGGCTGACGCCGGAGCGCCTGGACACCATCGATCTCGGTGCGACGCCGGCCGAGATCTCGCCGGTGGTGCATGCCATGAACACCCTGCTCACGCGCACCGCCGGCGTGATCGACAACGAACGCCGCTTCACCGCCGATGCCGCGCATGAGCTGCGCACACCGCTGGCCGCATTACAGTCGCAATTGCAGGCCGCACGCCTGACCGACGATGCGGCGGAACGCGAGGTCTGCCTGCAAAAATCGCTACAGGGCGCGGAACGCATGTCGCATCTGGTGGGCCAGCTACTCACGCTGTCGCGCCTGGACGAGATGCGCGCCCCCGCGCTGATGGAGACGCTGGACCTGGCCGAACTGGCACGCCGCAGTTGTGCGGACATCGCGCCGCAAGCGCTGGATGCGCGCATCACGCTGGCGCTGAGCGCCGAAGCCGCACAACCGGTACGCGCATCGGAAGAACTGCTGCACATCCTGCTGCGCAACCTGCTGGACAACGCCATCCGCTACACCCCGGCGGACGGCGAAGTGACGGTGGAAGTGACTGCGCAGGCACTGACCGTGCGCGACAGCGGCCCCGGCGTGGAGCCTGAGCAACTGCATCGTCTGGGGCAACGTTTCGACCGGCTCGATCGCACGGCACAGGAAGGCGTGGGGCTGGGATTGTCCATCGTGCAGCGCATCGCTGCATTGCATGGCGCACAAGTGACCTTCCGCAATGCCGCACCGGGCGGCCTGGAAGTGCGCGTGCAGTTCCCCTCAGTCGTCGGCTGATGGCTGGCCCGGGAACAGCACGTCGCTGAAACCGAAGTCCCTCAGGTCGCGGATGCGCATGGGATAGAGGATGCCGTCCAGATGGTCGCACTCGTGCTGCACCACGCGCGCATGGAAACCGCTCACCGTGCGGTCGATCAGGGCACCGTACGGGTCGCGCCCCTGATAGCGCAGATGCGTATAGCGCGGCACCAGCCCGCGCATGCCGGGCACGCTCAGGCAACCTTCCCAGCCTTCCTCCTGCGTCTCCGCCAACGGCGTCAGCACGGGATTGATGAGCACGGTTTCCGGCACCGCTTCGGCATCGGGATAGCGCTCGCTGTGCGTCACACCGAATATCACCACGCGCAACGGCACGCCGATCTGCGGTGCCGCCAATCCCACGCCACGTGCGGCCTGCATGGTGTCACGCATGTCCTGCAACAACTGATGCAGCTCGGGCGTATCGAAGCGCTGCACCTCGTCGGCGCGGCCCAGCAGGCGCGCGTCACCCATGCGCAGGATGGGCTTATTCGCCATCGGCCGCCACCAGACTGGCGAGGATGCGCCGCACGCGTTCCATCGCCGGTTGCGCCACTTCGCCGATCTTGTCCAGCTTGATGCCGTCCTTGCTGCTGCGACGGCCGGCGGCATCGTTCACCACCACGGCGATGGTGGCGTATTCCAGGCCCAGCTCACGCGCCAGGGCGGCTTCCGGCATGCCGGTCATGCCCACCATGTCGGCGCCGTCCCGCTCATAGCGGACCACTTCGGCACTGGTCTCCAAACGCGGCCCCTGGAATGCGGCATACACGCCGCCATCCACGCACGCTTCACCCGCTTGCTTGGCGGCAGCCAACACGCGCTGACGCAGCGGCGCGCTATAGGGGAAAGTGAAATCGATGTGGGTCACGCTGCGGTCGTTGCCGTCGAAGAACGTGGCGGCACGGCCATGCGTGTAATCGATGATCTGGTCGGGCACCACCAGCGTGCCGGGCAGCAGGTCGTCGCGGATGCCGCCCACCGAAGAGATGGCCACCACCGCCGTCGCCCCCTGATCGCGCAACGACCACAGGTTGGCGCGGTAATTCACCAGGTGCGGCGGGATGGTGTGTCCATAACCGTGACGCGCGATGAACATCACCTCATGTCCAGCCAGAGTGCCGAAAGTCATCGGCCCGGAAGGTTCGCCATAGGGCGTGCGCATCACCTGCCGGTGCGTGACATCGAGATTGCTCAACTGGGTGAGACCGGTACCGCCGATGATCGCCAACATGTCATTCCTCCTTCAATGCATGGATCGCGGGCAGGTTGCGCCACGCGCCGTGGATGTCCATACCGTAACCGAACACGAAACGGTTCGGCAACGTCAGGCCGACGAAATCGGCCGCGATGGGCTTGGCCTTGCCGTTGTCCTTGTCGGCGAACACCGCGCTGTAGAACGCAGTCGCCCCCAGTTCCTGCACGCGCTGTTTGATCGCGTGCAGCGTCTCGCCTTCGTCCAGGATGTCGTCCAGCACCAGCACCACCTTGCCGCGCACGTTCTCGCGCGGCGCGACCTTCCAGTGCAATGCGCCACCCTGCTGTGCATTGCCGTAGCGCGACACATGCAGGTAATCGAAATCCAGCGGGAAGTCGAGCAGCGGCAGCAACTGCCCGCTGAACACCACTGCCCCGCCCATCACCGACAGCACCAGCGGATGCTGCCCGGCCATTTTTCCGTTGATCTCGTGCGCCACGCGCTGCAAGGCGGCCTGCACTTCGGCAGCGCTATGGATCACCTCGGACTGCGCGAGCAGCGCGCGGGCGCGGGCATCGTCCATCATGGCGCGAAGCCCTCGCCCTGGTTCGCCAGCAGCGCCTGCAATGCCACCTCGTCCCATACCGGCACGTTCAGTTCGCGCGCCTTATCCAGTTTGCTACCCGCCTCGCTACCTGCCACCACCACCGAGGTCTTCTTCGACACGCTGCCGGCGACCTTGGCCCCCAGCGCTTCCAGCTGTGCCTTGGCCTCGTCGCGGCTCATGGTCGGCAGCGTGCCGGTGAGCACGAAGGTCTTGCCGGTGAGCGGCAGCACCTGGTTGCTCACACCTTCGGACTCTTCAAGCACCAGCCCACTTCTGCCAAGCAAATCGTCTATCACTTCAACGTTATGTTTTTCTCTGAAGAACTCATAAACGCTCTGCGCCACGACCGGCCCAACATCAGGCACTTGCAGCAATTGCTCCACCTCCGCCGTACGCAGCTTTTCCAGCGACCCGAAATACCTGGACAAGTCTTTCGCTGTCGTTTCACCAACGTTGCGTATACCCAATGCAAAAACAAACCTCGCCAACGGTTTACGTTTGCTCTTCTCGAGCTCATCCAGCAGGTTCTGCGCGCTCTTTTCCGCCATGCGCGGAAGATTGGACAAGGACTGAAGATTGACCTTGTTCTTGTCATACAGGTCTGCCAGCGAACTGATGATGTGCTCGTCCACCAGTTGATCGACGAGTTTGTCGCCCAGGCCTTCGATGTCCATCATGCGCCGCGACGCGAAATGCAGGATGGCCTGCTTGCGCTGCGCGGCGCAGAACAGGCCGCCGCTGCAACGCCAGTCGGCCTCGCCGTCTTCGCGCACCGCATGGCTGCCGCACACCGGACAATGGGTCGGCATCACGAACACGCGCGCATCGGCCGGGCGACGCTCCAGCACCACGCCCACCACCTCGGGGATCACATCGCCGGCACGGCGCACGATCACCGTGTCGCCGATATGCACATCCTTGCGACGGATCTCGTCTTCGTTGTGCAGCGTGGCATTGCTGACCGTGGTGCCGCCGACGAACACCGGCGTCAGCTTGGCCACCGGCGTCAGCTTGCCGGTGCGTCCGACTTGCACTTCGATGTCGCGCAAGACGGTGATCTGCTCTTCGGCCGGATATTTGTGTGCCACCGCCCAGCGCGGTTCGCGCGAGACGAAACCCAGCTCGCGTTGCAGCGCGAGACTGTTCACCTTGTACACCACGCCGTCGATGTCGAACGGCAAGGCATCGCGCTGGGCGGCGACGCGCTGATGGAACTCGGCCAGCGCCTGGGCACCCTTGACCACGGCGCGCTCGTCGCACACCGGCAGGCCGAAACCCTGCAACGCATCGAGGATGGCACTATGCGTTTCCGGCAACACCCAGCCGCGCACCTCGCCCAGACCATAGGCGAAGAACGACAACGGACGTTGCGCGGCCAATTTTGGATCGAGCTGGCGGATGCTGCCGGCCGCGCCGTTGCGCGGGTTGACCAGCGTGGGCAAGCCTTTTTCCCGCTGCTTGTCGTTGTAGCGATGGAAGTCCTTGCGCGACATGTACACCTCGCCGCGCACTTCCAGCACTTCGGCCGAGCAATCCTTGAGATGCAGCGGGATGCAGTGGATGGTGCGGATGTTCTGCGTCACATCCTCGCCGGTCTCGCCGTCGCCCCGCGTGGCGGCCTGCACCAGCAGGCCGCGCTCGTAGCGCAGGTTGATGGCGAGGCCGTCGAATTTGAGTTCGCAGGCATATTCGATCTCGCCGGCGCGGCCCAACGCATTCTTCACGCGCGCATCGAAGTTGAATGCGCCGCTGGCTTCGGTATCGGTCTCGGTGCGGATGGACAGCATGGGCACCACATGCCGCACCGGCGCAAAGCCATCCAGCACCTTGCCACCCACGCGCTGCGTGGGCGAGTCTGGCGCCAGCAATTCGGGATGTTGGGCTTCGAGGGTTTGCAGTTCGCGGAACAGTTTGTCGTATTCCGCATCGGGGATGGTCGGTGCATCCAGCACATAGTAGTTGTAACTGTGCCGTTCTAACTCCTCGCGCAGTTGCGCGACGCGGTGCTTCGCTTCCATCAGGAGAACAGGCGCAGGGCCAAGGCGCTACCCGGGGTGATCCCGCCATCCAGCATGCGTTGTTCCACCGCCGCCACACTGGCACGGATGTGTTCCAGCGCGCCCTGGCTGAGGATCACGCGCTGGTCATCCACCAGGGTCAGGCGCAATGCCGGTGCGATGTCGCGCGCAAGCAGGGTCATGTCGTCGAAACTCTTGGCCGGCTGCGGCACGCGCGGAATGTCGAGCAGCAAGGTGAGGCTCTTCACCTGCATCTGGTCCAGCGTGTGATGCTGGAACGGCGTACCGTCGGATACCGCCAGCGTATACAGCGTGGCGCCGTCATCGGCGAACTGATGGAAGGTACCGTCGGCCTGCAAGCTCATGCCGGACTGTTGCACCGCGCGCGCCACTTCGCTGGCGAACAACGGACGCTCGCCGGCGCTGATGAGATTGATGCCCACCATCTGATCCACCTGCGCGCAGAAGACATCCAGTTCGCGCGCACGCGCCAAGGCGCTGTCCGCCAGCGGTAGCACCATGTCGGCGTCCTGGGTGCGGCCGATGTCGCCCATCAGGTCGCGGAAGCTGGCCAGGCGCGTGTCGCTGATGACGCCGTTGCGGTCCACCAGTTGCAAGGCGACCTTGAATTCGCTGTAGCTGGCCGGGCTCTCGGCGATGATGCGCTCCCAGGCGCCGCTGGCGGCATTGCAGCCACAGGTCTGGATGGTCTTGCCGTAATCGAAGCGACGCGGCCACAGCTCGGCCAGTGCTTCGGCGGTGACCGGGAATTTGGGGGTGATGCTGACGATGTAGTCGATCTTGTCGTCCAGCAGATCGCAGGCTTCGGCTGGCGCACGCTCGGCGATGAAATGTTCCGGCAGTTCATCCGGTACCACAGGGCGCGCGGCCGGCTCGGCCGCGACCGCAGCGGGTGCGGCGGCTGCAGGACGGGCGGCAGGACGCGCTTCGCCGGCGCCGCGCTCCAGGCTGCGCCGGTAGCGCCACTGCTGCCATTGACCGTAGGCGAACACCGCGACGACCACGACGACCGCGATGATCAACAGACTTTTCTGGAACTCACTCATGTCCGGGATGGCTTTCCTGTCGGGGGATGTGCCCGATTATAACGGCACCAGCGGCAGTTCGCCCTCGCTCATGCCGATCTGCCCCACCTCGTGCAGGGCCTTGATGAACACCGGGTCTTCGTGCAACTGGGCATGGGTGCGTACATGGCCGTGGCCGTGCATCTGCGCCAAGCGCGCACGGCTGGTCACCGGCATCTCCCATTGCAACCCGGCCAGCAGTTCGTCCGCCAGGTCTGGGCGGTTGCATACCAGCACCATGTCGCAGCCCGCGTGCAATGCCGCTGCGGCACGTTGCACGATGCCGCCCGCCACGGTCGCCCCTTCCATGGACAGGTCGTCGCTGAAGATGCAGCCCTCGAAACCCAGTTCGCCGCGCAGGATGTCCTTCAGCCAGTGCGCGGAGAAACCGGCCGGCTTGTCGTCCACCTTGGGGTAGATCACATGCGCGGGCATCACCGCGGTCAGGCCGAAGTGCACCATCTGGCGGAACGGGATCAGGTCGCACAGTTCGATGTCGGTATAGCTGCGCTCGTCCACCGGGATGTCCACATGCGAATCCGCCGTGACGAAACCGTGGCCGGGGAAATGCTTGCCCACGGTGGCCATGCCGCCCTGCTTCAGCCCCTGCAACAGGCTGTGCGCCAGATCGGCGATGGCCTGCGGCTGGCTATGGAACGCGCGGTCGCCGATCACCGTACTGGCGCCGTAATCCACGTCCAGCACCGGCGTGAAGCTGAAATCCACACCCTGCGCGCGCAACTCGGAAGCCATGACGAAACCCACTTGTTGCGCCAGATGACGCGCGCGCTTGGGATGTCCGTCCCACACACGGCCCAGCTCGCGCATCGGCGGGATGCGCGTGAAACCTTCGCGGAAGCGCTGCACGCGCCCCCCCTCATGATCGACAGCGATCAGCAGCGGCGGTGTGCGCACGGCATGGATGGCAGCGGTCAGCGCCGCCAGTTGCGCGGGCGATTCATAGTTGCGCGCGAACAGGATCACCCCACCCACCAGCGGATGACGCAAACGCTGCTCATCCTCCGGCGTCAACGTCTTGCCCGCCACATCCAGCATCACCGGCCCCAGCCCCATAAGCACTCCAGTCGTTTATTCGAGAACGTGCCGATTATACGGAGATTACGGGCCATGCAGCGCGCCCATCGCACGAGCAGACCTTATGGTTGTTCCAGCACAACGAACGCCAAGGCATGTTCGTGCTCGTCGCTGATGGTAAGGTGATGGCGGCTGATGCCGAGCGACTGCAGGTGCTGCGCCAACTCGGGCGCGAACTGGAACTGCGGTTTGCCGAGCGCGTCATGGCCGACTTCGATGTTGTGCAAGGTGACGGGATGACGCAGCCCCTGGCCAGTGGCTTTGGCCAGCGCCTCCTTGGCGGCGAAACGCTTGGCGAGGAAGCGCGCGGGGTGCGGCTGTTGCGCGTATTCGGCCAGCTCGTGCGCGGTGAGCAGACGCTGGGCGAAAGCCGCGCCATGGCGTTCGCTGGCTTCGGCGATGCGCGCCACGCTGACGATGTCGGTACCGATACCGAAAATCACGAAACGAGCAAAGCCTTCATGTTCTTCACCGCCTGCTCCAGCCCGATGAACAGGGCTTCGGAGACGATGGCGTGACCGATGTTGAGTTCGGCGATGTGCGGGATGGCGACGATGTCCTGCACGTTGTGATAGTGCAGGCCGTGGCCGGCGTTCACTTGCAGGCCGCGTGAGTGGGCGTACTGCGTGGCATCGTGGATGCGTTTCAGTTCGGCTGCACGCGCCGGCACGCTGTCGGCATCGGCGTATCGGCCGGTGTGGATCTCGATCACCGGCGCACCGGCTTTGACGGCAGCATCGATCTGCTTCTCGTCGGCATCGATGAACAGCGAGACGCGGATGCCGGCATCAGTGCAACGCGCCGTGGCACGTTTGACCTGCTCGAAATACTTGATCACATCCAAGCCGCCTTCGGTGGTGAGCTCTTCGCGGCGCTCGGGCACCAGGCAGATGTCGTGCGGCTTCACGCGCACGGCGTTGTCGATCATCTCGTCGGTGACGGCGCATTCCAGGTTCATGCGCGTCTGCAACATGCCGCGCAGGATGTCGACGTCGGCATCCTGGATGTGGCGGCGGTCTTCGCGCAGGTGGATGGTGATGGCGTCGGCCCCCGCTTCTTCGCAAATGAGCGCGGCGCGTACCAGGTTCGGGTAACGTGCGCCGCGCGCCTGGCGCAGGGTGGCGACGTGGTCGATGTTAAGTCCAAGCTTGATCATAGGGTACCTCTCATAATCCAGATTTCATCCCAACTGCTGCGTTGCTCATAAAATTTCTCGCTTACATATAACCAATATGCTGCGCCGCGAAATTTTCTTTCGCGCCTTGCATTTGGGCGAACTCCGAATTATCAGAGGCACCCTAAAGTTTTTGCAGATCCCTCATCAGTTCGCGCGTATGCAGCGGTCTTCCCGCCAGGTAATGGTCGAGCAGCATGCGCATCAGTTGTTTGCTCTGGCGTGCCGTTTCGGCATCGCGGTAATCATCGGCGGCCATGTCGAGCAGTGTCTTGCCGGACACCGGCAAGCCTTGCGCATCATCCGTATCGGGTACTGCGCCGCGCTCCAGTATATAGCGGTAGCGGCCCTCGGGCACGAGGGGACGGCCGCTGCCGGCCTCGTGCTCCAGGTCGAGCGCATAGCCCAGTTCCTGCAACAGGTGCTTCTCGAAACTGCGCAAGGTGAAGGCATGATCGCGCTCCTGCGCCAGCCGCAACAGCGTGTCCTGGTAATAATCGAACAGCCGCTCGTGCGGGTCGTCGCGCGCCATCAGGTTGAGCAGCAGCTCGTTCAAGTAGAAGCCGCACATCAGCGCGGTGCCCTGCAACAGCGGCTGCCCGCCCTGCCATTCGGCGCTGTGCAAGGTGCGCACCTCATGCTTGCCGAACCAGGAGAGTTGCAGCGGCTGGAAGTTCATCAGCAGGCCGCGGATGGCGGAACGCGGCCGCCGCGCGCCGCGCGCCACCAGCGGCACCCGACCATGATGGCGGCTGAACACCTCGACGATCAGGCTGGTCTCGCGGAACGGGTAACTGTGCAGGACGAAGCCGAGTTGGTCCTGGATGCGCTGTTTGGAGGCCGGGCTAGTCATACCCCAGCGATTTCAGCATGTGCGCGCTGTCGGCCCAGCCGCTGCGTACCTTGACGAACACTTCGAGGAACACCTTGCCGTCGAACAGCTTCTCCATGTCGAGACGGGCCTGGGTGGCGATCTCCTTGATCTTCTCGCCCTTGTGGCCGATGAGCATGACCTTGTGCGCTTCCTTGTCCACCAGGATGGCGGCATTGATGCGACGCAGGCGCCCCTCTTCCTTGAACTGCTCGATCACCACGCTGACCGAATAAGGCAATTCCTCGCCAGTGAAACGGAACACTTTCTCGCGCAGGATCTCGGCGGCGAGGAACCGTTCGTTACGGTCGGTGATGTCGTCCTCGGCATACAGATGCTCGCCTTCGGGCAGATACGGACGCACGGCGGCGAGCAAGGTGTCGAGCTGTTTGTCCTGGCGTGCGCTGACCGGCACGATAGCGTCGAACTTGCACAGTGCGGCGACCTTCTCGATGAAGGGCAGCAGTTCGTTCTTGTCCTTCATCAGGTCGGCCTTGTTGATGACCAGGATGACCGGCCGGTCCTTGGGCAACAGCTCCAGCACCTGCTGGTCGCGCTCGTCGAAATGGCGCGCCTCGATGACGAACAGCACCACATGCACTTCGCGCAGGCTGCTGGTGACCACGCGGTTCATGCTCTGGTTGAGCGCGTTACTGTGCTGGGTCTGGAAACCCGGCGTATCGACGAACACGTATTGCGTAGCGCCTTGGGTGAGGATGCCGGTGATGCGGTGGCGCGTGGTCTGCGCCTTGCGCGAAGTGATGCTGATCTTCTGGCCGATGAGGTGATTGAGCAAGGTGGACTTGCCCACATTGGGGCGGCCGACGATGGCGATGAAGCCGGCGTGCTGGATATCTGTTTGGGTCATGGTTGTTTCCGCAGTGTCTGGTAGGCCTGTTCAGCGGCGATCTGTTCGGCCTGGCGGCGGCTGCCGCCTTCACCACGCGTGCACAGCTTGAGTTTGGGGATGTCGCAGGCGACGACAAACACCTGCTCCGGTGTCTTGCCGCGCGTCTCGACGATGCTGTATTGCGGCAACGGCAGCTTGCGTCCTTGCAGCAACTCCTGCAACAGCGTCTTGGCATCCTTGCCCAGGGTGGACAGGTCGGCCTGTTGCAGGAACGGGATGTACAAGCCGAGCACCACGCGCTGCGCGGTGTCGAAATCGGTATCCAGCCACACCGCGCCGAACAAGGCTTCCAGCGCATCGGCAAGGATGGAGGGACGACCGATGCCGCCGCTCTTCAGTTCGCCCTCGCCCAGACGCAGATGCGCGCCCAGGTCGAGTTGCTGCGCCAGAGTGGCCAGCGTCTGCTGGTTGACCAAGTTGGCACGCAGACGCGACAGGTCGCCCTCGGGCATGTCGGGGAAGGTGTCGAACAGGTGGCGCGAGACGCTGCAATTGAGCACGCTGTCGCCCAGGAATTCCAACCGTTCGTTATGCGCCGCGTTGTGGCTGCGATGCGTCAGCGCACGTTGCAGCAAGGCCGGCTGCCTGAATTCATGGCCGAGCTGACGGCACAGTGCGGCGTGCGTCATCACGAACTGGCAGGATTGAACTCGAGCACCAGCGAGATGTTGCCGACGAGCTTGACGCGCACTTCGTACTGCGCGCTCAACGACAAGCTGCCCGTACCGTCGCGCTCGATGGTGATGTCTTCCACTTGCAGATCGGTGATGTCGTTGATGCTGGCGCGTTTGCGATAGGAGATCTCGATCTCCTTGGTGGTGGCATCGCGCATGGCCGGGTCGGCCACGATCTCGCGGAACACTTGGGCGATCTGCGCGCTATGGATGTAGGGTGGCACCATTTTCATCGCCAGCATGGCCCCCATGACGATGAGGAACGCCGTGATGAGGAAGCTGGACATACTGAGGCCGGACTGGCTGCGCTTCATTCCTTGCATGCTGTTCTCCTTTTCCACGTGACCTTAATCGATGGACAACCCGATACGTTTCAGGTCGCCGAAGTTCATCCAGATGAGGAAGGCCTTGCCCACGATCATGTCGTCCGGCACGAAGCCCCAATAGCGGCTGTCGCGGCTGTTGTCGCGATTGTCGCCCATCATGAAGTAATGGCCCTGCGGCACCACGCAGCGCATCTCGCGCTCACTATAGCTGCACTGCTCGCTGCCGGGGAAGTCGTCCACCTTGGACAGATATATCTGCTCCATCTCGGGATTGATCAGGATGGCGTGCTCATGCGTGCCGAGTTGCTCGCGATAGCGCTCGGTGTGGACAAAGCGCAGCCCGCTCTCCACGTAGTTGTATTCGCCGTCGTCCTGGCGCGCCTGGCGCTCGCCATTGATCCACAGCTGCTTGTCGCGATACACGATCTCGTCACCGGGCAGACCGACCACGCGCTTGATGTAATCGGTGGAAGGGTCGTTGGGGTAATGGAACACCATCACGTCGCCGCGCTGCGGCTGGTTCACCTCGATGAACTTCTTGTTCAGCACCGGCAGGCGCAGGCCATAGGTGTAGCGATTGACCAGGATGAAATCGCCCACATGCAAGGTCGGGATCATCGAGCCGGACGGGATCTTGAACGGCTCAACCACGAACGAGCGCAGCACGAACACCAGCAGGATGACCGGGAAGAAGCTGATGGAATATTCCACCCACCACGGTTCCTTGTCGCCCTCCTTGCGCGCCTTGCGCAGGTGGTACTTGTCCAGCAGCCAGACGGCGCCGGTGAGCACCAGTAACAAGAGCATGACGGTCGCAAAGATCATCGGGGATATCGTCCTTTATTTGTCTTCCACACGCAGGATGGCCAGGAAGGCTTCCTGCGGGATCTCCACGCTGCCGACCTGCTTCATGCGCTTCTTGCCTTCCTTCTGCTTCTCCAGCAACTTCTTCTTGCGCGTGATGTCGCCGCCGTAGCACTTGGCCAACACGTTCTTGCGCAACGCCTTCACGTTCTCGCGCGCGATGATGTTGGCGCCGATGGCGGCCTGGATCGCGACGTCGAACATCTGACGAGGGATGATCTCGCGCATCTTGGCCGCCACCTCGCGCCCGCGGTACTGGCTGTTGGCGCGGTGCACGATGATGGACAGCGCATCGACCTTCTCGCTGTTGATCAGCATGTCCACCTTCACCACGTCGGCGGCACGATATTCCTTGAACTCGTAATCCATCGAGGCATAGCCACGCGACACGGATTTCAGCTTGTCGAAGAAATCCAGCACGATCTCGCCCATCGGCATCTCGTACTTCAGCAGCACCTGCTTGCCGTGATAGGTCATGTCCACCTGCACGCCGCGCTTCTGCGTGCACAGCGTGATCACCGCGCCGACGTATTCCTGCGGCATATACAGGTTGACGTTGACGATGGGTTCGCGGATCTCTTCGACCTTCGACAGATCGGGCAGTTTGGACGGATTATCGACCATGATCACCGAGCCATCGCGCAGCACCACCTCGTATACCACGGTCGGCGCGGTGGTGATCAGGTCCATGTCGAATTCGCGTTCCAGACGCTCCTGCACGATCTCCATGTGCAGCAGGCCGAGGAAGCCACAGCGGAAACCGAAGCCCAGCGCCTGCGACACCTCCGGCTCGTATTGCAGCGCGGCATCGTTCAGCTTGAGTTTCTCCAGCGAGTCGCGCAGCGCCTCGTACTGGTTGGACTCGACCGGGAACAGACCGGCGAACACCTGCGGCTGCACTTCCTTGAAACCAGGCAAGGGCGCGGTAGCCGGCTTGTTCACCAGCGTCACGGTGTCGCCCACCTTGGCGTCCTTCAGCTCCTTGATGCCGGAGATGATGAATCCGACCTGGCCGGCGGACAACGCTTCGCGCTTCTCGGACTTGGGCGTGAACACCCCGATGTGCTCGGTCAGGTGCTGCGCGCCGGTGGCCATCAGCAGGATCTTGTCCTTGGGCTTGAGCGTGCCATTGACAATGCGCACCAGCATCACCACGCCGACATAGTTGTCGAACCAGGAGTCGATGATCAGCGCCTGCAACGGTGCGGCGGGATCGCCCTGGGGGGCGGGCACCCTGGCGATCAGCGCCTCCAGCACATCCTCAACTCCCATGCCGGTCTTGGCCGAACATTTGACCGCATCCTTCGCCTCGATGCCGATCACATCCTCGATCTCTGCGATGGCGTTGTCCGGGTCGGCCGACGGCAGGTCGATCTTGTTCAGCACCGGCACCACTTCCACGCCGAGGTCGAGCGCGGTGTAGCAATTGGCCACGGTCTGCGCCTCCACGCCCTGCGAGGCATCGACCACCAGCAGCGCCCCCTCGCAGGCGGACAGCGAGCGCGACACCTCGTAGGAAAAGTCCACATGTCCCGGCGTATCGATCAGGTTGAGGTTGTACACCTGTCCGTCGCGCGCCTTGTAGCTCAGTGCGGCAGTCTGCGCCTTGATGGTGATGCCGCGCTCGCGCTCGATGTCCATCGAGTCCAGCACCTGCGCCTCCATCTCGCGGTCGGACAGGCCGCCGCACAGGTGGATGATGCGGTCTGCCAGGGTCGATTTGCCGTGGTCGATATGGGCGATGATGGAAAAGTTGCGGATGTGTTGCATGAGCTTAAGAAATAAAAATCCCGTCAAATTCGGCAGTTGCGCAGGGCGCGCATTCTAGCCGATTTTGACGGGCGCTGCCGGACGGCAGGATTATTTGTCGTCCAGCCGGATCGGGATATAAACGGTGCCGTCGCTGCGCCGCACCAGCAACGCGATGCTGCGTCCGGGCGGCAACTGCTTCAGGATGTCGTTGAACTGCTCGACGCTGTGCAGCTCGATGTTGCCGATCGCCAGGATGACATCGCCGCGCTGCAACTCACTGCGCGCCGCCGCGCCCTTGGCCTCCGCCACCAACAGGCCACCCTCTACCTGCAGTTCGGCCTTCTGCTCATCGGTGAGCGCCTGCACGCTCAAACCGAGACGCAGCACGCTCTGCGATTGGGCATCATCGTTGTCGGCCACCTCGGGTTTGTCAGACTGCTCCTTGATCTCGCCCACCACCAGCGCCAGTTCCAGGGTATTGCCCTTGCGCCAGAGCTGCACCGACACCTTGGTGCCCGGCTTGAAGCCCGCCACCATGCGCGGCAGGTCGGAGGAATGCTCGACCGGCTTTCCGGCGAACTTGAGGATCACGTCGCTGGCGCGCACGCCCGCCTTGTCTGCCGGGCCGCCCTTCTCCACACCGGAGATCAGGGCGCCCTTGGCTTTGGATAGACCGAACGACTCGGCCAGCTCACGCGTCACCTCCTGGATGGTCACGCCGATGCGGCCGCGCGTGACCTTGCCGGTGGTGCGCAACTGGTTGACGACATCCATCGCCACATCGATGGGGATGGCGAAGGACAAGCCCATGTAGCCGCCGGAACGGCTGTAGATCTGCGAGTTGATACCGACCACCTCGCCCTTCATGTTGAACAGCGGACCACCCGAATTGCCAGGATTGATGGCGACATCGGTCTGGATGAAGGGAACGTAGTTCTCCTGCGGCAAGGAACGCCCCTTGGCGCTAACGATGCCGGCGGTGACGCTGCTGTCGAAACCGAAGGGCGAACCGATGGCGAGCACCCATTCGCCGACCTTGAGTTGCTCCGGATCGCCCAGCGCCACCGTGGGCAAGCCGTTCGCCTCGATCTTCAGCAAGGCGACATCGGTACGCTTGTCGGCACCGACGATACGCGCCTTGAACTCGCGCTTGTCAGTGAGGCGCACGGTGATCTTGTCGGCGTGGTCCACCACATGGGCATTGGTCAGGATGTAACCGTCCGCACTGATGATGAAACCGGAACCCAGCGATTGCGATTCCTGCTGTCGCGGCATTTGCGGCGCGAAACGACGGAAGAACTCATAGAACGGATCGTTCTCCGGCAGGTTCTGCAAGCCGGGGAGCATCTGCTGCGGAGAGATAACCTGCGTGGTACTGACATTCACCACGGCTGCGCCACGGCTTTCCACCAAGGTGGTGAAATCCGGCAAGTCGCGGGCGTACACGCTGGCCGCCAGCAACAAACCGCACAACAACATGAACGATCGTTTCAACATCCGCCCCTCCTGTCACATCGGTTTATCAAGGTTGCGCCGCATGGACCACTGCACGCACCACGGCTTGCGAGCCGGCACGCCGAGTCATGCGTCGCACGAGGAAGAAGCCGGCCAACAGACCGGCAACGGCGCCCAGCAACGCGCCGGCGTCGCGCATGGCGACGAAGACGTTGCCGAACAGCAATGCGCCGCCCAGCATGCAGGCCAGCGGCAACAGGTACATCAGCATGGAAGTGCGCAGCAGGACACCATCCGGCAGGCCGACGCTCACCTCGTCGCCGACCTGTGCGCCGGCGCGATTCTCGACCAGGAAAGTACGCGGCTTGCTGCTGCAGAACAGTTGCGACAGCTTGCCGCTGCCACAGCCCTTGCCGTCGGCACAGTGGCCGCAACCGTTATGCCCGACCGGCGCGATCTCGGCATCGCCGCCATGCAGATGCAACACGACGGCACGCATCTCATTCACCGGCTTCTCCCGCATAACGCACGGAATCGGCGACCTGGATCACCGCGCGCGGCGGCAATTCGCCCACCACCGTCACCAGATGATCGGAAACCAGACGACTGTACATCTGCACCGCGCCTTGACTGGTCAGCCCGGGACGATAGCCGGAGGCATCGGAAGCGCGCTCGATGAACACGGACAAGGCGGCCAGACCGTCGGAATAGACCATGTGCACCACCGGGAATTGCTTGTCGCGCATGCTGCGGCGCATCTCCAACACTTTCTTGAACCCGGGCGGAATACCATCCACCTGCCAGTCGCTGTCCACGTTCTCCAGGTTGGCCTTGGGCATCGGCGACAGATGGTCGCGGCGTGCCACGCTCTCCACGTCATTCTCGTCCGGCACCGGCCATTTGTATTCGATCTTGCCGCCGATCTGCAACTGGGTGAACGCATACTGCTCGATGACCTTGCCCCGTTCGTCCAGCACCACCGCCTTCAACAACAGACCGGACTGGCTGTCGGCCCACATCTTGCGCGTGTAGCGCAACGAATCGCGGGGTTTGAGCAACAGGGTGTGCGCATGGTAATCGGCCACGCGATCCTCCTCCTGTTGCAGGATTTCGTAGTTCTCCTTGAGCACCTCGATCTGCTCGGGCAACAAGGCCGGGAAGGCGCGGCGCGGACGGTGCTGCTCGAACTTGACCTTCTTGTCGCCCATATAGAGCCACACCTGGTCGTTGTTGCGGATCACTTCACGACGTTGCCCGTCCAGACTCTGCAAGCGTTCGTGCTCACCGTGGTCATCCACCACGTGCGTGATGCGCGATGTCTCTACGCGTCCGCCCGCCTGATAGACGAACACCCCGCTGTAGTTGGTCTCATGGGCGGCGAAAGCCATGGTGCGCAACCAGTCCGCATCGTCACGCAACGGGTCGGCATGCGCCAGTGCCGCACACAGCGGCAGGCCGAGGCAGAACAGGGCAACTTGTCGGAGCGGGTTATGCACTATTTGGTCGCCACCGAATGGATATAGGTCGCAGCGCCTTGCACATCGGCACTGGGCGAGAATTCCTGATGCGCCATCAGATAGTCGCTGGCGTGGTAAGCCACCGGATGTACCATCAGACCGGCGGGCGCCTGGGTGTTGGCGGCGATCTGCGGTCCGGGCTCCGGACCAGCCTGCACCGACAACCAGGCCACCAGCGCCAGCGCCATCACCGAGGCTGCGGCGGACAAGGCATATTGACGGACACGTTGCTGGTTACGACGTTTGGGTGCAAGTACGGTGGGTTCGGCTTGCAGGCGTTCATGGAAGTCTTGCATGAAGTCGCGCTGGATGTGTTCCGGCTGGCGCAAGGCATCCCCGATCAGGTGGTAGATGGCCCAATCCTCGGCCGCTTCGGGATGTCGTTTGAGCTTATCGAAGAACATCTCTGCATCGTCCTCGAACATCTCACCATCCATCAGCACGGAAATTTCCTGTTTCATGTTCACCACCTCTTGTCTTCGCTCGTACCCAACAACGGACGCAGGTTCGCTGCCACCACCTCACGAGCACGGAAGATGCGCGACCTCACCGTGCCGATCGGACAGTTCATCACTGACGCGATCTCTTCATAACTCAACCCTTCGATCTCGCGCAACGTCAATGCGGTACGCAGATCCTCGGGCAATTGCTGCAGGGAGGCATTGACCACCTCGACCACCTGCTTGCTCATCAGCTCGTTCTCGGGCGTCGCCACCTCATGCAGCAGGGACGCCTCTTCGAACGCCTCGGCTTCCTCGGCGTCCAGCGGCGTGCTGGTCGGCGCCCGCCTCCCCTGCGCCAGCAGGTGGTTCTTGGCCGTGTTGATGCCGATGCGATACAACCACGTATAGAACGCACTGTCGCCGCGGAACGCCGGCAATGCGCGGTAGGCCTTGATGAAGGCCTCCTGCGTCACATCCTCGGCTTCACCGGGGTTGCGCACGAAACGCGAAATCAATCGCCCCAGCCGGCGCTGGTATTTGGCCACCAGCAGTTCGAACGCGTGCTTGTCGCCGCGTTGCGCACGTTCCACCAGCTGTTGATCGACCTCCCTGTCACCCATTCCGTTTCCCGGTTTGTAAAAATTGTGCCGCCCCAAGGCGGCGCGGAAGTATAACCGGACGGGTGCACATCGTCAGCCATGCCCGTAACGCGCGGATGGACAATGCCCATCCGAATTAGTTCACCGCACATCAACAAAAGGGGCCGCGCCCGAGTTTTTGCTATAGTCGCGACCAATGATACGAACCACCTTCCTCCATCGTGTTGCGATTTGACGTCCTCATCATCGGCAGTGGCCTGGCCGGCATGACCCTCGCCCTGAAACTGGCGGATCAACGCAAGGTCGCCATCGTCACCAAACGCACGTTACTAGACGGCGCCAGCGCCTGGGCGCAAGGCGGTATCGCTGCAGTGCAGAGCCCCGACGACAGCCCCGAGGAACACATCCGCGACACCCTCACCGCAGGCGTCGGCCTGTGCGACCCGGAGACCACGCGCTTCGTGGTGGAACGCGGCAGCGCGGCGGTCAACTGGCTGATCGCACAGGGCGTACCGTTCTCACGCGAAGAGCAAGGTCCGCTCGATTTCCACCTGACGCGCGAAGGCGGCCACAGCAAACGGCGCATCATCCATGCCGCCGATGCCACCGGCCAGGCCGTGCAACAGACGCTGGCAGACAAGGTGCTCGCCCACCCCAACATCACGGTGCTGGAACATCACATCGCCGTCGACCTGATCCCCGGCCGCAAGATCGGCCGCAGTCCGCGCCGCTGTTACGGGGCTTATGTGCTGGACAAGGTCAGCGATCGCGTACAGACCATCGCCGCTGCGCACACCGTGCTGGCGACCGGTGGTGCCGGCAAGGTCTACCTGTACACCACCAACCCGGATACCGCGACCGGCGACGGCATCGCCATGGGCTGGCGCGCTGGCTGCCGCGTGGCCAACATGGAATTCATGCAGTTCCATCCGACCTGTCTGTACCACCCACACGCCAAATCCTTCCTCATCAGCGAGGCGGTGCGCGGGGAAGGCGGCATCCTGCGCTTGCCCGATGGCAGCCGTTTCATGCCCTGGCACGACGAGCGCGCGGAACTGGCACCGCGCGACGTGGTAGCACGCGCCATCGACTACGAGATGAAGAAAGGCGGCCTGGATTGCGTCTATCTGGATATCACGCATCAGCCGGAAAGCTTCCTGCGTGAGCATTTCCCCACCATCTATGCACGCTGCCTGTCGCTGGGGATAGACATCGCAAAGCAACCCATCCCGGTGGTGCCGGCGATGCATTTCACCTGCGGCGGCCTGATGACCGACCTGGCAGCACGCACCGATATCGAGGATCTGTATGCCATCGGCGAGACCGCTTATACCGGCCTGCACGGCGCCAACCGCCTGGCCAGCAACTCGCTGCTGGAATGCCTGGTGTTCGCCGACGCCGCGGCCCAGGACATCCTGACTCGGCGGTCGGATATCCCCACGGCACTGCCGGACTGGGACGAGAGCAAGGTGACCGATGCCGATGAACTGGTGGTGGTATCGCACAACTGGGATGAGCTGCGCCGCTTCATGTGGGACTATGTCGGCATCGTGCGTACCACCAAGCGCCTGCAACGGGCGCAGCATCGCATCGCGTTGCTGCACGAAGAGATCAACGAGTATTACCGCAACTTCCATGTCACCGCCGACCTGCTGGAACTGCGTAACCTGGTGCAGACCGCCGACCTGATCGTGCAGAGCGCACTACTGCGTCACGAGAGCCGTGGCCTGCATTACAGCAAGGATTACCCGCAGACCCTGCCCGAGGCCCGCCCCACCATCCTCACCCCTCAAACGTGACGATGGATGCCGTGACGCAACTGCACGCGCAGATGCCTGAAGGCTTCCGCTGACAGGCTGTCCGGCAAGAGCAGCACGCTCCTGCGCGCCCCCAGATCGTCCTTCAGATTGAGCACCACCAGCCAGGGCAGTACCAGCGTGTCGCCACACACTTGCCCGGTCTGCTCCCGCCCATTGCGCAGCAGCAGCGAGATACGCCCGGAACCGTCCAAACGCAGGGTAAGGCAGGAGTTCTTCGCTTGCAACCAGGCATCGCGCCTTATGTGCCGGGCGGCCAAACCAAGTACACCCAGCCCGGTCACCACGCAGAGCAGCCCTGGCAGGGGCAACCAACAGAGCACCGTCAGCACACTGACAGCGCACAGAGACAAGATAAAGGCGAGCGACGAGGAGGCGTGGAGATGGAAACGGTTCTCCGCTCCCACCGTGCAGCCTCAGAAGAGGATGGCCGAGATCAGCCCGATCAGGATGAGGGCGACGATGAGCAACAACAGATACCCACCGCTACCATGCGCCACTTCCGGCTGGCGCGCCGAACGTCCACCTTCGGAACGCGCCTCCGCGGCACGATTGATGTCGCCCATGCTGGGGCGAGCGATGCGCAAGGTCTTGGACAACTCCTCCACCTCCTCGCGACTGGCCGTCATCGCTGCGAGACGCATGGTGGCCTCAGCCGAATCGAAAGAGTTAGACAAACCAAGCGCCACCACGGGGCGCGAATCCTCACCGGCCCCGGTCACCGTGGCGGCAGAGGTGACTGTCGGCCGTTTGCTGGCGACAGCGGCAGCTACAGGCCTGTCGCGCGGCAACGAATCACGACAGGCTTTGAGGTCGTCGGCCAGCTCGCGGGCATTCTGATAACGCGCCTCCAGATCCTTGGCCAGCATCTTGGCCACGATGAAGTTCAACATCTCCGGCACATCAGCATTGGCATTACTCGGCGGTGCCGGGATGGCATTCAGCGTCTGGTACATGATGGCGTTGACGTTCTCGCCCAGGAACGGCACCTGACCGGTGAGCATCTCGTACAACATCACTCCGAGGGAGAAGATGTCCGAACGCTGATCAGTCAGCTTGCCCAGCACCTGCTCGGGCGACATGTATTTGGGCGAGCCCAGCACCATGCCGGTCTGCGTGCGGACCGCAGACGAAGCCATGCGGGCGATACCGAAATCGGTGATTTTGACGTGATTGTCGCGACCGACCATGATGTTCGACGGTTTCACGTCACGATGCACGATCTCATGCTCGTGCGCATAAGACAGACCCGCCGCAATCTGGATGGCGATATCCAGTACCTGCGCCACCGGTAGTATCTTGGTCTCATTGAGCACATCGCGCAGTTCACGCCCCTGCAGGAACTCCATCGCGATATAGGCGATATCGCCGGAACGGCCGACGTCGTAGATGGTGACGATGTTGGGATGGCTGAGGCGACCGGCAGCCTTAGCCTCCTGATAGAAGCGCGCCTCGTACTCCTCGCGCTCATCCAGCGCAAGACTCAGATTGATGGTCTTGATCGCCACTTCGCGATCGATCAGCGGGTCGCGCGCCTTGTACACGACGCCCATGGCGCCTTGCCCCAGCTCACTGACAATCTCATAACGACCGAGTTGGCTGATCATGACAGAACCGGCCCCAGGATCAGCGTTTCGCCGCGCCGCCCTTCACATTGCGGAAGACGGGCCCCCACAACGGATGGCCGATCTCCGCTGCGGAAAGCTCGAAGTCCGGATTGAGCATCAGCACTTGCCGGAAATAATCGGCACAGGTCTTCTGGTCGCCGGAGATGCAGTAGATGAATGCCATGTACTTGTTTGCCCATAGTCTTTCGTATCGCGTCGCGTACTGGTTCTGCAGCACGCCTTCGAAAGCGGTCTTCGCGTTGACATAGTTGCCCGCTTCGTATTCGCTCACTCCTTTAGTCAGGTAGCGTTTGGCGACACTATCGCCGAACAAGCGGATGCCGCCGCTGCCATCCTCACAAACACCGACTACTGCCGACTCGCAGCCCACGAGCATCAACAACATCATGCCCGCCGCGATCTTCCTTACCATCCTTCTACTCTCCTGAATGCACAGCCTACTTGAAGCTATGCTTGATTCTTATGTTGGCGCCGGGCTTCACCCGGATCTCCTCTTTATAGACCGGGAAAGTGGTATTCCTGATCTCCAGCGTATGTTTGCCGGGCACCACCTGCAACTCCAGCAACGGAGGACTGATCCCTTGCTTCTTGCCGTCGAGGTATATCTCCCCCCAAGGCAAGATGGCCAGACTGACCACCGCCGGACCGCCGGTCGTATCTTCCAGCGTACGCACACGCGCACTCTCTTTCACCCCTTGGATCCTTTTCTCCTGCGCCTGAGCCGGGGCAGGAGGGGGCGTCACTGCCGGCGCCACCACCGCTGGTGCGGTTGCCTGCACCGGCGTACCGGCGGCTACGACCGCAGTGGTCGGCAAAGGTTCTGCCTTGCGCACGAATTTGTACAGCGCCAGCCCCATGGTCAACAGCAAGGCCGCCGCCACGGCGGCATAGGCCGCGCGCTGGCGCGGATTGGCGCGCCGGAAGGCTGCCACCGCCTGGCGCTCGTAACCCGCCACCTGACGCAGGAACTCATACCATTGGCGCTTGGCCTTGGCGGCCACACGCTGTATACCCACCGCATGCTCGATCTCTTCCTCGATCTCCGCCTTGCGTTGCGTCACGGTGAAATAACCGGGATAGCCGATGGCATAGACCTCGTGCTCGCGCACATGCTTGTCGGTGCGTGCGCCCTGATAATGGAACATCCCGGCATATTCCGGGGACAGGCGCGACACCGCATCGTAATACGAGCGCGACACCAGAATCTGTCCGGAATCGGCGAACGCCATCACGCGCTGCGCGACATTGATACCGTCACCAACGATGTTGGGCTGCCCGTTGATATCCTTGACCAGACGCACCGGCCCCAGGTTGATGCCCATGCGCACCTGCAACGGCGGGTCCATGCGTACCCCTTCGCCCAGCAAGCTGCTACGCATGCTCAGCGCAGCCTGCAGTGCATCCTCGATATCGCCAAGGAAACTGATGGCAGCACCATCGCCGGTATCCAGAATGATGCGGTCAGCCACCGGCACATCGCGGATGGCGATGGACAGGAAGGCATTGAAGCGCTCCTTCAGGGATATCTGGCCTGCCACGGACTTCTTTGAATATTCGACGATATCCAGGAAGAAAACCGAGCAAACGATGGTTTTGTTGCCTCTTTGTTCCATGTATCCAATCTGTCAGGCGGACATCGACCGCAACACCGGCAAAAGAACGCCGAAAATAAGCCCCCGGATTCTAACGACAGTAGAGGTTTACCGCCAGTTCAATTTTTGCGCACCTTGACCCGCGGCAATTTGCTCGGACGCACGTTACGCGAGACCTGTCGCGGCGGTGGCAACGGCAGTCCAGCCCACTCCATCACGGCACGCACTTCAACCTCGCCCAGTTCTGTCATCATGCCGCGCTTGATGCGCGGTGGCAGGTTGACGACCCCGAAACGCACCCGCATCAAGCGGCTGACCGGCAATCCGAGCGCTTCGAAGGCACGGCGCACTTCGCGATTGCGCCCCTCCTTGATGACGATGCGATACCAATGATTGAAACCTTCGCCGCCCTCGTCGACCAGCTTGGCGAACCGCACCAAGCCATCCTCCAGTTGCAGCCCCTCCCGGGTCATCTGCTTGATCTGCTCGGGCGTCATCTCGCCTTGCACGCGTACTGCGTACTCGCGCTCGACTTCGAAACGCGGGTGCATCAAGCGGTTGGCCAGCTCACCCGAAGTGGTGAAGATCAACAGACCGCTAGTATTGAAATCCAGCCGGCCGATGGCGATCCATTTCTGCCCGCGCAAGCGCGGCAGATGATCGAACACGCTGGCACGCCCTTCCGGATCATCGCGACTGACAATCTCGCCTTCCTGCTTGTGATACAGCAGCACGCGCGGCAGTTGCGGCTCATCCTCCAGCTTCAAACGTATGAGGCGTCCATCCACCTGCACCCTATCGCCCTCGGTCACGCGCCCGCCCAAGGTGGCCACTGCGCCATTCACGGTGACGCGCCCGGCGGCGATCCATTCTTCCATCTCGCGGCGCGACCCCAGGCCGGCCTGGGCCAGCACCTTCTGCAACCGTTCACCCTGCTCGCTCATGCTGCGATCTCCCTGCGTTCCATCACGGCCTGCGCCAATGTGCCGCTATCCACATGCTCCAGTTCGCCGCCGACGGGCAGGCCGCGCGCGATACGCGACACCCTGATGCCCTGCGAACGCAGCAGGGTGGCGATGTAATGCGCTGTCGCCTCGCCCTCGACAGTGAAGTTGGTCGCCAGGATCACCTCGCATTCCAGCTCCTGCGCACGCTTGACCAGCCGTTCCAGCGGCAGTTCGCGTGCGCCCAGACCATCCAGCGGGGACAGCCGCCCCATCAGCACAAAATACATGCCGCGAAAACATTGCGCCTGTTCCATCATCAGCAGGTCAGCCGGCATCTCCACCACACACAGCAGATTCTGCTCGCGCCGCTCCGCGCGGCACATCGGACAAATCTCTTCTTCCGAAAAGTTGTTGCACTTGAGGCAGTGCTTGACGCCCTCCACCGCTGCATCGAGCATGCGCGCCAGATGCAGCGCTCCCGCCCGGTCGCGCTGCAACAGGTGATAAGCCATGCGCTGGGCGGATTTCGGCCCCACGCCAGGCAGACAGCGCAGCGCCGTAATGAGTTCTTCCAGACTGGAAGGCGTATTCATCCGATCAGAACGGGAAGTTCATGCCTGGCGGCAAAGCTGCGGAGAAACCGCTCATGCGCTGCTGCGAGATCTCCGCCGCTTTCTTGTTGGCATCGCCGAGTGCGGCCACGATCAAGTCTTCCAGCATCTCCTTGTCATCCATCACGCTGTCGTCCAGCGTAACGCGACGCACCTCATGCGAGCAGGTCATGGTCACCTTCACGGCACCGGCACCGGCTTGGCCTTCCACTTCCGTGGTCGCCAGTTCGTCCTGCGCCTTCTTGATATTCGCCTGCATCTGCTGGGCCTGCTTCATCAGCCCGGCCAATCCGCCCTTCATCATCTTCCGCTTCCTCCTGTTATACGGGCCGCACGGCCCCTTCGATCACCTGCGCCCCCAGCATGGCTTGCGCCTCGCGCACGAAGGCATCCTCGCGAATCGCCTCCTCCGCCTGCTGCTGACGGTTCTGCTGATCCTGCCGCTCGACAGCCGCCGGTGTCGCCACCTCATTGCTCTCGCCCAACACCACTTCCAGCCGCACCGGCTTGACGAAATAATCGCTCAGCGCCGTCTGCAACTTCTCCTGCGCGATCTTGTTGCTTTGCAGATGCTTGTGTTGCGGCGGCAGACTCAACACCACCTTGCCATCGGCAAACCCGGCCAACACGCTGTTCTTCGCCAATTGCAACGCCATGCCAGAGAGATTGAGTTGCGCCAGCAAGGTGTGCCAATCCATGTCGCCCGCCGCAGCCATGCGCGGTGCGGGTTCGGCGGCGACCGGCTGTGCAACTGCCGGTGCGCTAGCACAAGCAGGCTGCGCCGCGGGCGGCGACATCGGGCGCGCTACCGGTTGAGACGACGCCGGGCGCGGCGCAGCGGGTGTCGCACTCGCTCCCGCCGCCTGCGGTGCGAACGCCAGCATACGCAGCAGCGTCATGGTGAAACCGGCATATTCGTCCGGCGCCAGGTCGATCTCGTTGCGGCCGTGGATGGCGATCTGGTAATCGAGCTGGATCTCTTCCGGTGTGTACTGCTGCGCCAGCTCCATCAGGCGCGCACGCTCCAGCTCGTCATCCGGAATCGCGCCGGGGATGGTCTGCGCCAGCGCGATGCGGTGCAGCAGCGTAGCCAAGTCCTGCAAGGCCGCCTCGAACGCCACGCTGCGCGTCGCCATGTCATCGGCGATCTTCAGCAATCCAGCGCCGTCGCCCGCCTTGAGCGCCTGCAGAATATCGAACAGGAAACCCTGATCGATGGCGCCCAGCATGGTGCGCACCAGCGACTCGTCCACCTTGCCCGAAGAATAGGCGATGGCCTGATCCATCAGACTCAGCGCATCGCGCATGCTGCCCGCCGCCGCACGCGCCACAAGGTTCAGCGCGCCGTTCTCGAACGGGATACCTTCCTCGCCCAGCACGTATTGCAAGCGTTCAACGATCAATGCCGGTGGCATCTGCTTCAGGTTGAATTGCAGGCAGCGCGACAGCACCGTGACCGGGATCTTCTGCGGATCCGTGGTAGCAAGGATGAACTTCACATGCGCGGGTGGCTCTTCCAGTGTCTTCAACATCGCGTTGAACGCCGACTTCGACAGCATGTGCACTTCGTCGATAATGTAGACCTTGAATCGCCCGGAGGTCGGCGCATACAGCGCGCTCTCCAGCAGCTCGCGCATGTTGTCCACCTGGGTGTTCGACGCCGCATCCAGCTCGATCAGGTCAACGAAGCGCCCGCTGTCGATCTCCTTGCAGGCACTGCACACGCCGCACGGCTCGGCGGTGACGCCGGATTCGCAATTCAGGGATTTGGCGAAGATGCGCGCGATGGTGGTCTTGCCCACGCCGCGCGTGCCAGTGAAGAGATAGGCGTGATGGAGGCGGTCCTGCGTCAGCGCATTGCTCAGCGCCTGCACCACATGCTCCTGCCCGGAGAGTTGGGCAAAGCTCTTTGGACGCCATTTGCGCGCCAGAACTGAAGTCGCTGACATAACGCCCATCCCCTCCTGCCTGTCGAGTGTGACACCCTCGATAAATAAGGAGGCGAGCCTTACCCCCGGCACTTACAGACATCAGCTGTGGCTGCTTCCTTCCGGACCTGACCAGGTTCACCGCGCTGTAATGCGGGGAGACCCGCCAATTCGTGAAATCTGTGTCCTGCGGGCGATGCGGCATGCCCTGTGACTGGGGCGCATGATAGTCGAAAAGCGGGGATAAATCCATGAATCCCTGAGCTTGCCGAAGAACGGACACCAGCCGGCTTTTATCCCCTCTCCCACTGGGAAAGGGCTAGGGTGAGGGAACACTTGCCGCACCCCCTCGATGTTTAAAATCAACATCAAAACCGTCGGGGGTTGCCCGACAGCAAGTTACCTTTCTTGTCTTGCCAAGAAAGGTAACCCAAAGAAGGCGCCCCCGGTTTGCCGCCCACTTCGTGGGTTCCCTGCGTTGCTCGACCGGCCAGGCGGCTGCGGAACTCGCGCTACGCGCTCAGACAGTCCTCGCCGAAATCCCCTGACCGGTCTCCGCTACTCGGCGGCGCACAGGGGAGGAGAATCAAAAACCGAACCCAAAAACCCGCGAGGCGGGCATAGCCCGCCT
>JBFMFN010000008.1:0-13071 GCA_040754175.1 Pseudomonadota bacterium
GAACTGTTCTTCTTGTCGTCCTTCTTCTTAAATACACGAGCCATGTTGTGCTCCTATCTCAAAATGATGTTGTCCACATGCAGAACCAGTTGCGTGCTCTTCAGGCTGCGCTGCGCCAGGAAACCCTCGACCCGCACTTGCTGTCCGGGTTGCAGGTGGCTCGACTGCTTCGCCGCTTCGCCCAGTGCCAGTGCGGTAACTTCACACTGCACCTGGCGCTGCATCCCTGCTTCCTGCTGCATCGAAGTATGGCGTATCTTGAACGCCATCCTTGCCAAACCCGCCGGGGTGTAACGCAAGCCTTCCGACTCGCTCACTTCCCCGTCGATCACACAACGGTTACTACTCAAACTTGCCTTAGGCTGCGGCTGCCGGTGCAGCAGCACCTTCAGCGGTCAGCGAACGCGACTTCTCTTCCTTCATCATCACGGAAGGTGCGGTCACAGCAGCCTTGGTCTTGATGGTGAGGTGACGCAGCACGGCGTCGTTGAAGCGGAAGGCATGTTCCAGTTCGTCCAGGGTCTCCTGGTCGCACTCGATGTTCATCAGCACGTAGTGTGCCTTGTGGATCTTCTGGATCGGGTAAGCCAGTTGGCGGCGGCCCCAGTCTTCCAGACGATGGATCAGACCGTTCTTGCCGGTCACCAGCGTGCGATAGCGCTCGATCATGGCGGGAACTTGCTCGCTCTGATCGGGATGCACGATAAATACGATTTCGTAGTGTCGCATTACATCTCCTTGTGGATTAAAGCCCCCCGGCACATCGGCGCGGTGGAGCAAGGTTCTAAACTCCCCGTTCAGGGAGCCGCGCATTATAGGGCGTATTTGCCCCACGTCAAGCGCCAAGCCATTAATCCGCCGCAAGAATTCGCAACGGAGGGCGTCGCAACAGGCGGCGCGTCGCCAGCCAACCGGAGAACGTCACGATGGCGATACCGCCACTGATGCCCACCAGCCAGACCGTGGCATCGAAACGCGCCGGGATCTCCAGTACGAAGCGTGCCAGCACCCAGCCAAGCAACACCGCCCCGCCCGCCGCGAACAGTCCGCTCAAGCCGCCCAGCACCGCAAACTCGGACAAGTGCAGCCGCCGCAGATAGCGGCTGTCCGCCCCCAGCGTGCGCAGGATAGCCGCCTCGTGGCTGCGTTCGTCCTGCGTGGAGAGCAACGCCGCATACAGTACTGCCAGCCCGGAGAACAAGGTGAACAGGAACACCGCACTCACCGTCTGCGCGATCTGGTCCATGATGCCGCGCACCTGGACGATCACCGCCTCGGTGTCGATCAGCAACAGATTGGGGAATTCGCGCGCCAGCTCGTCGCTCGCCCGCACCTTGTCCGGCGGCAGATAGAAACTGGCCAGATAGCTGGCAGGGAAATCCTGCAACAGCTCCGGCGTGGCGATCACAAAGAAATTCACCTTCATCGAATCCCACTCCACCTTGCGCAGACTGCTCACCCGTGCCGTGAAGCGACTACCCGCCACGTCATAAGTCAGCGTATCGCCCAGATGGATGCCCAATGTCTGGGCGATGCCCTCTTCCACCGACAGTTCGCCCTGGGCATCCGCTGCCCACCAACGTCCGGCGACCAGTTTGTTCCAGTCCGGCATCTGTTGCAGATAAGAAAGGTTGAACTCGCGCTCCACCAACGCCCTGGCACGCGGCTCGGCATAACTGTCACCATTGACCGCACGACCGTTGATCTCCACCAGACGCCCGCGCACCATGGGCTGCATCTCAGGTACCGGCAAACCATGGTGGCCAAAGAAAGCTTGCATCGCTTCCAACTGGTCGGCCTGGATGTTCACCACGAAACGGTTCGGCGTCTCCGGCGGCAGCTTGCTCTGCCAGCTCTGCAACAGGTCACTGCGCACCAGCGTCAGCACCAGCAAGGCCATGCCGCCCAGACTCAAGGCCACGATCTGCACCGCCGCACTGCGTCCATGGCGGGCCAGGTTGTTGAACGCATGCCGCCATTGCGCATGCAGGAAATACCCATTGCGCGCCAAACCATGCAACAGCAACCAGGCCAGCCAGCCGAACAGCAACAGTCCTGCCAGCAAACCACCCAGCACCGCCAAGCCCAGCTTGAGCGAACCCGCATGCCACAGGAACAACCCCGCCAACACCAGCGTCGCCACGCCATACACCAGCCAGCCGCTCGCCTCGGGCGCGCCCAGTTCACGCCGCAACACGCGCAGCGGACTCACTCTGCGCAATTGCAGCAACGGCAGGAACGCGAATCCCAGCAACAAGGCAAAACCGCTCACCGCTGCCTGCCACAGCGGCAACATACCCGGCAGCGGCAACCCCGCCTCACGCATGCTGGCGATGCTCTGCACCAGCACTGCCTGCACCGCATATCCCAGCAAACTCCCCAGCACCACCGCGAGCACCCCGAGCAACACGAACTGATAGAGGAACAAGCGCAACACCTGCCCCTGCTGCGCGCCGAGGCAGCGCATCACCGCGCAAGCATCCAGATGGCGCGCCACGAAACGGCGCGCCGCCAAGGCCAGGGCCGCCCCCGCCAGGATGGCCGCCGTCAGCGCCGCCAGGCCGAGGAAATGCTCGGCGCGCTCCAGCGCTGTGCGGATCTCCGGCCGCGCATCGCGCACATCCTCCAGTTTTTCATTGCCGGTAAGACGTGTTTCCAGTTCACGCTTCAACACCGCCACCGGTTTCGCCGCCCCCGCCACCATCAGGCGATAGGACAAGCGGCTGCCTTCCTGCAACAGGCCAGTCGCCGCCAGATCGACTTCGTTCATCAACACGCGCGGCGCGAAACTGGCAAAACCGATGGACTGATCGATGTCCTTCACGATGCGCGCTGCCACCTTGAACCGATGCAGGCCGATGCCCACCTCGTCGCCCACATGAACGTCCAATCGCCGCATCAGTCGCTCGTCCACCCACACCGTGCCGGAAGACGGGATGGCCTGTGCCACATGCCGCGTGCCATCGTCGATCTCGATCTTGCCGCGCAAGGGATAGCCCACCTCCACCGCTTGCAAATCGCTCAGCAGCACACGCTCGCCATGCGCCACCATGCTGGGGAAGCTGCGACTCTGCACCGCCTGCAGACCACGCCCCTCGGCCAGTTGGCGATACTCGGGCGGCAACGGTCGTGTAGAAGTGATACGCAGATCGGCCCCGATCAGGCTCTCCGCCTGCTGTGCCAACGCCTGCCGCACACGGTCGGCGAACAGCCCCACCGTCGCCAAGCTGCCCACGGCCAACACCAAAGCCAGCAACAACACGCGCCATTCCCCGGCGCGCCAGTCGCGGCGTAACAGGTTCAGGGAGAGTCGCAACACATTCATGCCACCACCTGCCCCGCCGCCAGCCGCAACTGCCGCTTGCAGCGCGCCGCCAGTTTGTCGTCGTGCGTGACCAGGATCAGCGTCGTACCCTGCGCACGGTTGAGTTCCAGCATCAATTCGATCACTTGCGCGCCAGTGGCAGCATCGAGGTTGCCGGTGGGTTCGTCGGCGAACAGGATCTTGGGCTGTGTCACGAAGGCGCGCGCCAAAGCCACTCGCTGCTGCTCGCCGCCGGAAAGATGCTTGGGCAGATGGTGGGCGCGCGCGCTGAGGCCCACTTGCTGCAACGAAGCGGCAGCACGCTGGCGCGCATCGGCGGCACCGGCCAGCTCCAGCGGCAACATCACGTTCTCCAGCGCACTCAACGCCGGCAACAATTGGAAGGACTGGAACACGAAACCGGCCAGTTCGCCGCGCAGACGGGCGCGCCCATCCTCGTCCAGCGCGAACAGCTCGCTGCCGGCGAGCAACACGCTGCCGCTGCTCGGCACATCGAGCCCGGCGAGCAAGCCGAGCAAGGTCGACTTGCCCGAACCGGAGGCGCCGACGATGGCCAGACTGTCGCCCGCCGCCACTTCGAAACTGACGTCGTGCAGGATGGTGAGCGGACTGTCGCCGCTCATCACTTGCTTGGTGAGTCCCGATGCTTGCACAATCGCTGCCATGAAACGCCTGCCTTTCCTTATCTTCTCGCTGTGCCTGCTGCTGCCGTCCGCAGCGCTCGCGACCAAGAACATCCTGGTGTTCGGCGACAGTTTATCAGCCGGTTACGGCATTGCGCGCAGCGCCGCCTGGCCCACCCTGCTGCAGGCCGAGGTCGCGGAGCTAGGCTATGAGGTGGTCAATGCCAGTATCAGCGGCGAGACGACGGCGGGCGGCCTGCGCCGCATCGAACGCGCGCTGACCGAACATCGCCCCGCCATCGTCATCGTGGAACTGGGCGCCAACGATGGCTTGCGCGGCACACCGTTGCAGGAGACGGAGCAGAATCTCGACACCATCATCCGGCGCGCAAAGAAAGCGCATGCCCAAGTGCTGCTGCTGGGCATGCAGTTGCCGCCCAATTACGGCCCGACCTACACGCAACGCTTCCGCGAGCTGTATCCGAAACTGGCCAAACGCCACCGCATCGCGCTGGTGCCGTTCATGCTGGACGGCATCCCGCCCGAGCAGTTCCAGGCGGATAACCTTCATCCCAACGCAGTTGCACAATCGCAGATCCTCGCTAATCTACGGCCATCTCTGCACCCCTTACTGCGCCGATGAGCAACCACCTAGCCCACGAGACCAGCCCCTACCTGCTGCAACATGCCGACAATCCGGTGGCCTGGTTCCCCTGGTCACCCGAGGTATTGCAGCGCGCCCGCGACGAGGACAAACCGATCCTGCTCTCCATCGGCTACTCGGCCTGCCACTGGTGCCACGTGATGGCGCATGAATCGTTCGAGGATGACGAAGTGGCCGCCGTGATGAACCAGCACTTCATCAACATCAAGGTGGACCGCGAAGAACGCCCCGACCTCGACCAGATCTACCAGAACGCGCATTACCTGCTCACCCGCCGCAGCGGCGGCTGGCCGTTGACCATGTTCCTGTCGCCGGAAGGCACGCCGTTCTACAGCGGCACCTATTTCCCCAAACAGGCGCGCTACGGCCTGCCCGGTTTTCCGCAGTTGCTGGTGCAGCTCGCGCAAGTCTACAAAGAGAAGCGCAACGAAATAGCGACGCAAAGCCAGCAGCTCATCGATGCCCTGGCCGCCTGGCAACCGCGCCCCGCAGCCGAGCACACGCTGAGCGACGCGCCATTGGCCGCCGCCACGCAACAGCTCAGTGAGAGTTTCGACCGCGAATATGGCGGTTTCGGCGGCGCCCCCAAATTCCTGCATCCGGCCGAACTGGATCTGTTGTTGCGCCAAGCCCATGCGCGGCACAACGAAGCGCTACGTCACATCGCGCTGTTCACCTTGCAGCAGATGGCGCTGGGCGGCCTGTATGACCAGCTTGGCGGCGGCTTCTGCCGCTACAGCGTGGATGCGTTCTGGGACATCCCGCATTTCGAGAAGATGCTGTACGACAACGGCCTGCTGCTCGGTTTATACAGCGACGCCTGGCTGAACAGTCGCGACCCGCTGTTCGCCCGCGTCACGCAACAGACCGCCGCCTGGGTGATGCGCGAGATGCAATCACCGCGCGGCGGTTATTACGCCTCGCTGGATGCCGACTCGGAACATGAGGAAGGCAAGTTCTACGTGTGGCAGCGCAATGACATCCGCGCCCTGCTGAGTTCAGAAGAATATGCCGTGGTCGAGCCCTATTTCGGCCTCGACAGCACGCCCAACTTCGAGCACCACGCCTGGCACCTGCGCGTGGCGCGCCCGTTGAGCAAGATCGCCGGCGCGCTGGACCTGAAGCGCGAGCAAGCCGAACAACGGCTCACCGCCGCGCAAGCCAAACTGTTCGCCGCACGCGAACAGCGCATCCGTCCCGGCCGCGACGAGAAGATCCTCGGCAGCTGGAACGGACTGATGATCGCCGGCATGGCAAAAGCCGCACGCATCTTCGCACGCGAAGATTGGCTGCACTCGGCACAGCGCGCCATGGATTTCGTGCGCGACACCTTGTGGCAAGACGGCCGGCTGTATGCCACGCACAAAGAGGGCAAGACGCACCTCAACGCCTACCTGGACGACCATGCCTTCCTGCTGGATGCCGCGCTGCAATTGATGCTGACCCGCTATCGCGCAGCAGACATGCGCTTCGCCGTGCAACTCGCGGATGCACTACTGACACGCTTCGAAGATGAAGGGAACGGCGGCTTCTATTTCACCAGCCACGACCACGAGACGCTCATCCAGCGCAGCAAGACCGGCCAGGACAACGCCACACCTTCCGGCAACGGCATCGCCGCACAGGCACTGCTGCGCCTGTCCGAATTGACCGGCGATACGCGTTACCGCGATGCGGCGGAACGCTGCCTGCAACTGTTCCAACCCCTGATGCAACAAGCCGCAAGCCAGTGTTGCAGCCTGAACACCGCGCAGGGCGAACTGTTGCAGCCGCCGTCGTTGCTGCTGTTATGCGGGGATGAAAAAGACACAGCCGCCTGGCGGGCGGCTGTGTCTGAGGGATATCGACCTGAACTGATGGTGATCGTGCTGCGCGGCGATGAGCAGGACTTGCCTGAGGTGCTGGCGAAACCCGAACAGGCATCGACCACCGCCTGGCTGTGTCGTGGCACGCAATGCCTGCCGCCGATCAGCGCGCTAGATGAACTCCTTAAAGCGCTAGCCTGACACACCTGCCGTCATACCGGCGCAGGCCGGTATCCAGTTGATTTAACAACCTCGCGCAGCGGGACAAAAGCGACCACTGCACTTTGATAGAAGGGCTGGATTCCGGCTTGCGCCGGAATGACCCCCCTAGCGTAGCGTCACGCCCTCGCTCTGTGCACCGAAGCCGGGGAACATGCTGGCCACGCCGGCGCCCAGCTTCTTCGCCAGACGGTCGGCGATGTTCTCGTGCGCGGTGTAGTCCACCACGGTCTCGGCCTTGATCACGTCGCGCGCCACGCTGTCCACGCTGCCATACGCATCGGCCAGTCCCATCTGGATCGCCCTGTCGCCAGTCCAGAACAAGCCGCTGAACATCTCCGGCGTCTCGTGCAGACGTGCACCGCGCCCGTCGCGCACCACGGCGATGAACTGTTGATGGATGTCGTCCAGCAGGCTCTTGGTGAACGCTTCATGTTTGGGATTGAGCGGGGAGAACGGGTCCATGAAACCCTTGTTCTCGCCTGCCGTCATCAAACGACGTTCCACACCCAGCTTCTGCATCGTCCCGGTGAAACCGAAACCATCCATCAGCACCCCGATGGAACCGACGATGCTCGCCTTGTTCACATAGATGTTGTCTGCCGCCGCCGCGATGTAATAACCGCCGGACGCACACATATCCTCCACCACCACATGCAGCGGGATGTCGGGATGCAGTGCGCGCAGACGCTTGATCTCATCGTTCACCAGACCGGCCTGCACCGGGCTGCCGCCGGGGCTGTTGATGCGCAGGATGACGCCGGCGGTGTGCTTGTCATCGAACGCATCCTGCAAGCTGGCGATCAGGTTATCGGCATTGGCCATGCTGTCCGCCGCGATCACGCCGCGCACATCCACCAGCGCAGTGTGCATGCCGCCCGGCATGCTATCGCTCCCGTCACCTGCCAGATCGGCCAGCAACATGAACAGGAAGAACAGATATGCAAAGGTCAGCAGTTTGAAGAAAATCCCCCAGCGGCGCGCACGACGCTGCTCCTGCACCGCGGACAGCGCCAGTTTCTCCAGCACGTCGCGTTCCCAGTTATCGTTGCGATCGGACATGTTCGACTCCTCGTAATATCGTTCAGGCGTTGGCCTTCAGCCAGGCACGCAGTTCATGGAAATCATCCAGCAAGGCGCGCGGTTTCAGCGCACGCAACTGGTCTTCGGGGTGCGCGCCATGCGTCACGCCCACCGCATCCACCCCGGCATTGATCGCCATCTGCAGGTCGTGCGTGGTGTCGCCCACCATCAGCACCTCGTCCGGCTGCATGCCCAGCTCGTCCATCAGCTCCAGTAGCATCGCCGGATGCGGTTTGGAGAAAGTCTGGTCAGCCGTGCGAGTGGCCAAAAAGTACGGGCGCAAGCCGCTGCTGTCCAGCACGCGGTCCAGCCCCTTGCGGCTCTTGCCGGTCGCCACGGCCAGCGCATGGCCAGCGGCATGTAGCTCCTCGATGGTCTCGCGCGCACCGGAAAACAATGGGATGGTCTGATCCTGTGCCAGAAAGTAATGCCGATAACGATCCGCCAGCGGCTCGTACATCTCTTCCGGCGCGGCAGGTACCGCATGCCGCAACGCCTCGTTCAGCCCCATGCCGATCACGTGGCGCGCATCCTCGTCGCTGGGCACCGGCAGATCCAGGTCGCGGCAGGCGGACTGGATGGAGGTGGCGATCACCGCCGTGGAGTCCATCACCGTGCCGTCCCAATCGAACACGATGAGTTGATAACGTTTAGTCATGACTGCATCCAAAAAATGAGGCGCGGATTCTACCACCGAGCGGAAGGCGCCCCTTTATAATGCGCGCCCCGCATGCCCACACTGAACATGAGCCTGATACACACCCTGGACCTGTGCGCCGTCGCTGTCTGCGCCATCACCGCCACGCTGGAAGCGCACCGGCGCGAACTCGACCTGTTCGGCGTCGCCACCATCTCGGTCATCGCCGGCATCGGCGGCGGCACCGTGCGCGACATCCTGCTCGGCCGCCTGCCGGTGTACTGGATCAGCGATCCGGTCTACGTGCTGGTCGGCATCGCCGCCTCCGTGCTCACCTTCTACCTTGGCCGCCGTATCGCCATCCCGCGCAACTTCTTCCTGCTGCCGGACGCGCTCGGCCTGGCACTGTTCACCGTGATCGGCACCACCGTCGCACTCAACTTGCACGTGCACTGGTTCATCGCTGCGCTGATGGGCGTCATCACCGGCGTCTTCGGCGGCGTCATCCGCGACATCATGTGCAACGAAGTGCCGCTCATCTTCCGTACTGACATCTACGCCACCGCCTCCCTGGCGGGCGCATTGCTGCTGATCCTGCTCGATGCGGCAGACGTGGGCCGCTCGCTGTCCATCCTGTGCGCCATGCTGCTCACCGTCGGCTTGCGCCTGGCCGCCATCCACTGGCACATCCACCTGCCGCGCATCCGCCCCATCCCATGAACGACACCGTACTGCCCACCTGGCTGGTCTATTGCCGCCCCGGCTTCGAACGCGACTGCGTGGACGAGACGCAGGCCAAGCCCGTCGAAGTCATCGAAGGCAGCGGCTATCTCGTGCTGCAAGGCAAAGCCAAGCTCGCTTACAAGCAGCTCGCCTTCGCGCGCCAGTTGCTGAAACTGCACGGTGAAGTGCGCGACCTGCCCGAGCGCGACCGCCTCACCCCGCTGCTGGAGGCGCTGCCCGCCGAACCGGAGAAATTTGGTGCACTACAGGTGGAAGTAGCCGACACCAACGAAGGCAAGACGCTCTCGGGTTTCACCCGCCGCTTCCAACCTTTGATGGAAGAAGCGCTCGTCGCGTCCGGCCGCCTGCTCCCCTCGCCCGACATGGGAGAAGGGCCGGGGGAAAGGGAAATCTTGCCGCGCCTGCACATCTTCTTCCCCGCCCCCGAACGCGCGCTCATCGCCAGCAGCGACCCGGCCAACAGCAGCGATGCACACATGGGCATCCACCGCGTCAGCCTGTCGCCGGATGCCCCCAGCCGCTCCTACCTCAAGCTGGGCGAAGCCTTCGCCGTGTTCCTCAGCGAAAAGGAACAGGCGCGCCTGCTCAAGCCGCGCATGACTGCCGTCGACCTCGGCGCCGCCCCCGGCGGCTGGACTTGGCAACTGGTGCAACGCGGCCTGAAAGTCACCGCCGTGGACAACGGCCCACTCAAAGGTGCGGCGGCCGGCCACCCCGCCATCCACCACCTGCGCCAGGACGGTTTCCGTTTCCGCCCCAAGCGTCCGGTGGACTGGCTGGTGTGCGACATGGTGGAACAACCGCAGCGCGTGGCCGCATTGATGGCGGAATGGTTCACCGGCGGCTTCACCTCGAATGCCGTGTTCAACCTCAAACTGCCGATGAAGAAACGCGTGGAAGCGCTGCGTCTCGCGCTGGACACGATACGCAACGCGCTCAACAAGAAGGGCATACGTTACAAACTGGAAGTGAAGCAGCTCTATCACGACCGCGAAGAGGTCACGGTCTGTCTGCGCAAGGGATGAGTTAGCAGGCTGTTAAAAAATGTAGTGAGGATGGTCAGATGCAAGGCGCACGGCGCGCAGAAACCGGAATGTACATTCAGTACATGAGGATTTCGAGCACCGCGCAACGCCGCAGATGACCACCGCAGTAATTTTTCAACAGCCTGCTAGGCCTCTTCGTCGATATGCTCGGCGATACCCCCTTCCAGCAAGTTGATCTGGCGCCGGTCATCGCCCGTGCGCAACTCCACCGGCACCTTCTGGTTATTGATGCGACGGCAAGCCTTGCGCCGTTCTTCCTGCGGCAGATGCTGCTCCGCTTCCTGCCGCTCGCGTGCTTGTGCGCTCAGGGTCACCTCTGTCGGTTCCACTTCCTCATGGATGGGCTTCACCGCATGCACGGCGGTCAGCCCCTTCACGGCGCGCGTGGTCGGCGTCGCGGCAGGCGGATTGATGGTAGGCACGAATCGCATGATGGCTCCTTTCGCAGCACACTCAATTGATATATCGGCAGATTCCGCCACAGGTTAACACCTGATCCCGCGCATTGAAACCCGCGGCCACGGATGGCACACTGCGCCGCATCCGAAAAATCCCGACAGAGGTCCGCATGAACGACATCCACCGCCACATCCTGCGTAGCGAAGATTCCCTGCTGCTGGTCATCGACCTGCAGGAACGGCTGGCCGCCGCCATGGATCAGGACGCGCTGCAACGCCTCATCCGCAACGTCGCCATCCTGCTCGACAGCGCGCAGGAACTCGGTCTGCCCGTGCTCGTCACCGAGCAATACGTCAAAGGCCTCGGCCCCACCCTGCCCGCACTCAAAGAGAAATCAAGCAACGCCCGCTACATCGAAAAGATCAGCTTCAGCTGCTGCGGCAACGACGACTTCATGGCCGAACTCAACGCCAGCGGCAAGCAACAGATCATCGTCTGCGGCACCGAAACCCACGTCTGCGTGCTACAGACCGTGCTCGACCTGCTGCGCGCGGGCTACACCGTGCATGTGGTGAAAGACGCCGTGCTGAGCCGCAGCCCGGACAACCGGCAGACCGCCATCGAAGCCACGACCCTCGCCGGCGCCATCCCCACCTGCACCGAGACCGTGGTGTTCCAGTGGCTCAAGGTGGCGGGGACGGAGACGTTCAGGAAGTTGTCGAAGCTGGTGAAGTGAGAGGTTTTGCTTGAATCGAATGCGATGCTGAGCCGTTTAATTATTCGGTTAGATTTCATTCCAAAGCCTCTTTGCCAGCTTTATGTACTCTTGGCCAAAGAACGCAATCTTTAGCCACTCATTGGCTTCACTGTTTCCGATTGAACTAGGTGAACTTAGCACTAAATTAAGATCTGGCGAGGGGTCTACATACAACGCCTGCCTCCTAATTGCCTCAATTTTCCCCGTTGCTCCCGCAGTTGCGACATCAAGCAATTCAGGATGAGGAAAATGTGTTCGAACATGGGCTCGCATTTCATCCTCGCTTGCAAACATGTTGTAACGTAGAAAATCTACAGCATTCCCGCCTGAAAGGCCTTGAATCATTTCCACTACTTTGGGGTCTGGGTCAGGAAGAGCACTAGTGAAGGACTTGAAATCTTCAAATGTTTTCGTCAGAACCGAAAATATTGCCCAGTACCAAAAAAGCTCACCAATCTCCTCGTGTTTCACTTCATGTCGGAAAACTCGTTTTTTAGGTAACTCCGGTCGCTTGGCTTGCCGTTTAAGGATGACGTATTTCGCCGCCTCCTCGAATGAAAATATCGAGAGTGCAACTGCTGTTGCATAATGCTCAGCATCAAGCGCACCCAACGCCTCAATGTATAGGCGCCTTGAGTTATCTTCTATGGCGTCAAGCGCAAGCATGGTGAAATTTAATTTATTAATAATAACAATAACGACAAACAGGTCAGCATCAAATTCCTCTTGATCAATCTCTGACTATTACGCGCCGCATCCTAGCCCGACGCTCCTTCCCACTCCAACCAGAAATTTGGCCTAAATATTTTCCCCACCCTACTTCGGCGCCACATCCGGCAGGTTCGGATGCGCGTCGTGCATGACGATGCGCGAGACGTACCACATGGCGAGCAGGTTGGCGGCGATGGCGATGTAGCCGACGTTCTCGTAGCCGACGATCTTACCCGCTGCATCCTGGGTGATGACGAAGCCGCTGAGCGTGGCGGCGAGGCCCATGGCGAGCGATTGCACGGTGGCGTTGAGCGACATGAAGGTGCCGCGCAGTCTGGGCTGGGCGGCGGAGGTAATGATGGCCATGGCGGGGATGAAGCGGCCGGAGACCAGCACGAAGAACAGTGTGGTGAACACCATCCACAGCATAAGCGAAGCATGCTGCACTTGCGTCACCAGCAGGATGGGCAGCATGGCGCCGGTGGCGACGATACGATAGACCTTCATCTTGCCCGCCGCATCGGCCCAGTGGCCGATGGCGCGCGCGGTGAACAGCGTGGCGGCGCCGCCTGCCAGATAGATATAGGCGATGTCGTGCTGGCTGATGGCGATGTTGTTCACGGCATACACGGTGATGTAGGGGATCACCGTGAAGCCGGAGAAGATGATCATGGCGGACAGCCCCATGGCATGCCAGTGATTGATATCGCGCATCACCTCGAACAGATCGGTGAAAGGATGGGCGCGCTTCTCGCGGCTGAGGTGATGGCGCAGTTCGGGCAGCACGCGCAACGCCACCACGAAGAACACGCCCACCAGCAGCACGATGAACACGAACGGCGCGCGCCAGTGGAACAGGCTGGCCAGCCACAGCGACAGCGGCACGCCCGCCACCGTGGAGAAGGAGAACGCCGCCGCCACCGTGCCGCTGGCCTTGGCGCGCCGTGCGAACGGGATGGTGTCGCCGATGAAGGTCTGCACCAGCGCGCCCAGCACCCCGCCGAACGCCCCGGCCAAACCGCGCGCGATGAGCAAGGTGAAATAGCCCGGTGCGATGG
>JBFMFN010000009.1:0-42409 GCA_040754175.1 Pseudomonadota bacterium
CTGCTGGTGGCGCAGGCTTCCGCACTGGCGGCCGGTCCTTCCTTGTTGCGCGGGGGCCTGGCCAACCTGCGCCTGGCGTTGCCGCTGGCGGTGCTGGCTTCGGCCAGCTCCATCGTGGGCGCGATGATCGGTCTGGCGATCCCGGCCCACATCGTGCAGATCGCGCTGGGTATCACCATCCTCGGCATCGTCATCCTGATGGCGCTGGCCAAGAAGTCCGAGTTCCCGGAAGTGCCGGCGCCGGATCGCTTATCCACCTTCCTGTCCATGCACGGCATCTTCCATGATGCGGCGCGCAACCAGCGGATAGACTGGCAGGTGCATCGCACCGCGCTCGGTCTGACGCTGTTCCTTGGCATCGGTTTCCTGGCCGGCATGTTCGGCATGGGGGCGGGCTGGGCCAACGTGCCGGTGCTCAACCTGCTGATGGGCGCACCGCTCAAAGTGTCGGCGGGTACTTCCAGTTTCATCCTGACGCTGGTCGATTCGTCGGCAGCGTGGATCTATCTGAACAAGGGCGCGGTGCTGGCCATCATCGCGGTGCCGTCCATCATCGGCATGATGCTGGGAGCGACCGTCGGTGCACGTCTGCTGCATGTGCTTAAGGCGTCGGTGGTACGCAAGATGGTCATCTCTCTGCTATTGTTCGCCGGTGTGCGCGCACTGCTGAAAGGATTGGGGATCTGGTTATGAGCGCAAAGGACGATACGCATATTCCGCTCGAACAACGACGCTATGCCACCTTGCTGAACTGGGGAGGGCGTTCCGGCTTGGGCATCCTGATCGTTTCGTTCATCGCCTATGTCATGGGCTGGATGCCGGCCCACGTGCCGCTGGAGGAATTGCCCGAGGTGTGGAGTCTGCCGGTGGACGAGTATCTCGAACGCACCAACAGTCCCACGGGATGGGGATGGGTGGAGTTTCTGCGTGAGGGAGATTTCGCCGGCTTGTTCGGCATCGCCTGGCTGTCCGGTTGCACCGTGGTCTGTCTGTTGGCGGTGATGCCTATCTATCACAAGCGTCGCGAGTATGTGTTCGTGGCGATCTGTGCGATCGCCTTGCTGGTGCAGGTGCTGGCGGCCTCCGGCCTGCTGGAAGCGGGGCACTGAGCATGGCGAACTATCCTTTCCAACGCATCCTGCTGGCCACCGAGCATACCGAGTTCGATGTCGGCGCCGAGCGTCTGGCGTTCCATATGGCCAAGCGTTGCGGCATCCCGTTGCACGCGGTCCTGCCGCTGGTGAGTACGGCGGAATTCATCGTGCAGGCCCCGGAACTGGCGCTACGTGACGACCAGCTGGCGGCAGAGAAGGCGGCCTCGCTGCGCGCGCGTGCAGCGGAAGCCGGCGTGGAGATCGAGATCAAGGTGCGCCATGGCGTGGCGGCCGACCGCGAGATCGTGGAAGAGGCGCAAGCCACCGGCACCGATCTGATCGTGATCCGCCGTCGCGGCAAGCCGGGTTTCCTGCAGAACAAACTGGTCGGCGAGATGGTGAGCAAGGTGATCCGCGATGCGGGGTGTTGCGTGCTCACCGTGCCGCGCATGGCGCAATTCTGGACGCGCGGGGTGCTGGCTTCGGTGGGCGATACGCCGTGCGGGCCGCAGATCGCCGATCTTTCCGGCCTGATCGCCGGCGTGTGCGGTCTGCCGCTGACCGTGCTGAGCGTGGCCGAGCAGGTGGCACAACGCCAGCGCATGGCAGAGGTGAACGCGCTTGCAGTACAGCGTGCAGGCGCGACCTGGGGGAGTGTGGAAGGCTGGGTGCGCGAGGGTGCGCCGGCCGAGCAGACCATCATCGCTGCGCAGGAGTCCGGCGCCGATCTCATCGTCATCGGTCGCCAGCGCTATCACCTGCTGCCTTTCGTGCGCGGCAACATGGGCATCATGCAGAAGATCATCGGCACCATGGATGTGGCGACGCTGGTGGTGCCGGGACAGGCGTAACACCTATGGGCTATCGCCGTGCACCCGTGCTGGCTATGGACGTCACATCGGTGGCTATCCCTATAATGCCGGTCAGGTTTTAGGCTTAGTCAGATTCTTTCATCAACGAGTAGGAGAACCACCATGAATTTCGATCAGGAACTGAATGCACGCGGTCTGTCTTGCCCCTTGCCCATCGTGAAGACCAAGAAGGCATTGTCCGGCATGACTTCCGGCCAGGTGCTGAAGGTCGTCTCTACCGACACCGGTTCGGTCAAGGATATGGCTGCGTTCGCCGAGCAGACCGGCAATCCGCTGCTGTCGCAGGAAGAGGTCGGCGGCGAGTTCGTGTTCTACATCAAGAAGAGCTGAGTCAGAACGACTCACCAACAAAGGGGAAAGCACCATGGCAAAGAAAATGGCGATCATCGCCACCAAAGGCACGCTGGATATGGCTTATCCGCCGTTCATCCTCGGCTCCACCGCTGCTGCGCTCGGTTATGACGTACAGATATTCTTCACTTTCTATGGCCTGCAGCTGCTGAAGAAAGACCTGTCCGACGTGAAGATCAGTCCGCTGGCCAACCCGGCCATGCCGATGCCGATCCCGATGCCGGTGATGGTACAGATGCTGCCCGGCATGGAATCCATGGCCACCATGATGATGAAGCAGAAGCTGGCCAAGCACGGTGTCGCCTCGCTGGAAGAGCTGCGCGACCTGTGCCTGGAAGCCGATGTGAAATTCGTTGCCTGCCAGATGACCGTTGATCTGTTCGAGATGGATAAGAGCGATTTCATCGACAACGTCGAATACGGCGGCGCGGCGACCTTCATGAACTTCGCGGGCGATACCGACATCTGCCTGTTCGTTTAAGGGGTGCCCAGGCGCTCAGGGGAAAGGGCGCCCGCATCCTTGTGCCAGCAACACCTATAACAAGCTGTAAACCGCATCACTCGTGTCCACACATCTCAGGGAGAGCAACATGACATTCAGCAGGACAGCAATCGCTTTACTCACGCTCGGCGCACTTGCCAGCACCCAGGCACAAGCCACCAACGGCGCCGTCATGATGGCCGTCGGTTCGCAGAACACCGCACTCGGCGGTTCCGGGGTGGCCCACTTCACCGGTGCGGACAGCGTCTTCGCCAATCCGGGCTTGCTCGCTAAATCGCAAGGCAAGGAAGTCACCGGCGGCGTCGTGCTGTTCTCGCCGGATGTCACCAACAACGGCATGGGCGGTGCGGTCGCCAGCAGCTCGGCCAAGACCAACTACATCCCCGATGTGTCCTATTCCAATCGACTGGATGACCACCTGACCTTCGGCGTGGCGATGGCAGGTATCGGCGGCATGGGTGTCGATTACACCGGCGCCAATGCACAGACCCACATCAAGGCCAAGACCGCGTTGAGCATCCTGCACATCGTGCCGACCATCGCTTACAACCGCGACAACTACGGTATCGGCTTCTCGCCGGTGTTGCAGTATGGCTCGTTGATGATCTCCTACAACAACTACAACCCGCAGACCGCGCAGGGCATGGATTACAACGCCGCGCAGAAGTCCGACAGCAAGACCAGCGTGGGTTTCTCCTTGGGCGGTTATTTCGATGCGACGTCCGAGCTGACACTGGCCGCGTCCTATGAGTCGGAGATCGCGGCCAAGTACGGTACGCAACTGTCCGGTGCCGGACAGGGCTTCGGTCTGACCGGCGCTGCGGGTACGGCCATGGCCGCCTTCAGCGATGACCTGAACCAGCCGGCGCAGATCAAGTTCGGTGTGGCGTTCGCAGTGAACCCGGCACTCAAGCTGACGGCCGACTATAAGTCCATCCAGTACGGCAGCGCCAAGGGCTGGAAGGATTTCAACTGGAAGAACCAGAGCGTGCTGGCCTTGGGGGCGAAGTATTCCGCCGAGAGCTACTGGCTGGGGGCCGGTTACAACCAGGCTGACAATCCGATCGGCGTGCTGGGCGATACGGCTTACCGCAAAGCGGTGGTGGATTTCTTCAACAACATGATGTTCCCGGGCATCGTGAAGAGCTCCTACACCTTCGGCGGCGGCTACTCGATGTCCAAGCAAATGGACATCGAAGCATCGGCAGTCATCACGCCCAGCGTGACGCAGTCGGTCAATGTCACCAGCATCAATGCCCAGTTGCCGGCCAACAAGACCACCCACTCGCAAAAGTCGGTGTCGGTCTCGCTGCGCTATCGTTTCTAAGCGGCACAGGCAGTCGCACGGAAGAGGCCGGTTCGACCGGCCTCTTTATCTTTGGAAACCTCAATTTATCGTCGCCGGGCCGGCTTGCCTGTGTGCTAGAATGCGCGCCCTTTTGAATCCATCCAGGTAGCACGACCATGTCCCGCGCACTCCGCAATATCGCCATCATCGCCCACGTCGACCACGGCAAGACCACGCTCGTCGATCAACTCTTGCGCCAATCCGGCACTTTCGCTGCGCACCAGCAAGTGGACGAGCGCGTGATGGACAGCAACGACCTGGAAAAGGAACGCGGCATCACCATCCTGGCCAAGAACACCGCCATCACCTACGGCGACTATCACATCAACATCGTCGATACCCCGGGACACGCCGACTTCGGCGGCGAAGTGGAGCGCGTACTGGGCATGGTGGACGGCGTGGTGCTGCTGGTGGATGCCGTTGAAGGCCCGATGCCGCAGACCCGTTTCGTGACCAAGAAAGCGCTCGGCCTCGGCCTGAAGCCCATCGTGGTGATCAACAAGGTGGATCGTCCCGGTGCCCGTCCGGACTGGGTGGTGGACCAGACCTTCGATCTGTTCGATCGCCTGGGCGCCACGGATGAGCAACTGGATTTCCCCATCATCTATGCTTCCGGCCTGAATGGCTGGGCCTGTCTGGAGCTGAAGGATGCCCCGTCGCAGGGCGGTTCCGCGTCCGACATGAAGCCGCTGTTCGAGACTGTGCTCAAGCACGTACCGACGCCGCCGGGCAGCCCGGATGCACCGCTGCAGTTGCAACTGGCGGCGCTCGACTATTCCACTTTCACCGGCCGTCTGGGCGTGGGCCGCATCCTGAACGGCCGCATCAAGCCGGGTCAGCAGGTGGTGGTGATGAACCATCAAGAGCAGGTCGCTTCCGGCCGCATCAACCAGGTGTTGGGCTTCAAGGGGCTGGAGCGCGTGCCGGTGGAGAGCGCCGAAGCAGGCGACATCATCATCGTCTCCGGTCTGGAGGATATCGGTATCGGTGTCACCATCTGCGACAAGGACAATCCGGTCGGTCTGCCCATGCTGACCGTGGATGAACCGACATTGACCATGGACTTCATGGTGAACAGCTCGCCGCTGGCCGGCACCGAAGGCAAGTTCGTGACTTCGCGCCAGATCCGTGACCGTCTGACCAAGGAGCTGCTGACCAACGTCGCGCTGCGCGTGGAAGACACCCAGGATGCCGACGTGTTCCGCGTCTCCGGTCGTGGTGAGTTGCACCTCACCATCCTGCTGGAGAACATGCGCCGCGAAGGTTTCGAGATGGCCGTGGCCAAGCCGCGCGTGGTCTACAAGGAGATCAACGGCGAGAAGTGTGAGCCGTACGAGAATCTGACCATCGACCTGGAAGACGGTCATCAGGGTGCGGTGATGGAAGAGATCGGCCGTCGCCGTGGCGAGCTGACCAACATGGAATCCGATGGCATGGGGCGTACCCGCCTGGAGTATCACATCCCGGCACGCGGCCTGATCGGTTTCCAGTCCGACTTCATGACCATGACACGCGGTACCGGCCTGATGAGTCACGTGTTCGACGACTACGGTCCGGTCAAAGCCGACCTGCCGGGCCGCCACAACGGCGTGCTGATCTCGCAGGAAGACGGCGAGGCTGTGGCCTATGCGCTGTGGAACCTGGAAGACCGCGGCCGTATGTTCGTCAGCCCCGGCGACAAATTGTACGAAGGCATGATCATCGGTATCCACAGCCGCGACAACGATCTGGTGGTGAACCCGATCAAGGGCAAGAAGCTGACCAACGTGCGCGCTTCCGGCACCGACGAAGCCGTGCGCCTGACTACGCCGATCAAGCTGACGCTGGAATCCGCCGTCGAATTCATCGACGACGACGAGCTGGTCGAGATCACGCCCAAGACCATCCGCATCCGCAAACGCTACCTGAAGGAGCACGAGCGCAAGCGTGCCTCCAAGGATTAAATACGGCGGAAACGCCGGGGACGAAGGGCGCGCAAGCGCCCTTTGTCATTTATACTTCGCGCCATCCATTGCTGCCTTTCCGTCATGCTGGAAACCGTACTCCTGATCCTTGTGTTGTTGCTGCTGGCCGCCATGCTGGTCTTGCAGTTGCGGCAGCCCGCGCGCACTGCGCAGATGCTGGAGCAGCAGCACCGCGCCATGCTCACCGACCTGGCTGATGGTCTGAACAAGCAGGGCGATCGCATGATCACCGCGCAAGCGGCGGAGTCGGAGCGGCTGCGTACGGCGGTGGCGGAAGAGCTGCGCGCCACGCGCGACGCACTCAATGCCTTGCAGGCCAAGCAGGATGCGCTGCGCAGCGAGATGCTGGCCCAGATGTTGGAAAAAATGAACATCATGCTGGAGAAACTGGCGGAGCAAGGGCGCGCCGACCAGAAGCTGATCCAGGAGGCGTTCTCCAATGCCACGCAGCATCTGCGCACCAGCATCGATACCTTGAGCAAGACCGTGGATAGTCGTCTGGAGCAGATCGGCGGCAAGGTCAACGAGCGGCTGGACGAAGGCTTCAAGAAGACCAATGAGACTTTCGTCAGTGTGATGGCGCGACTGGCGACCATCGACGAGGCGCAGAAGAAGATCGACGGTCTTACCACCAACGTGGTGAGCTTGCAGGAACTGCTGGGCGACAAGCGTTCGCGCGGGGCGTTCGGCGAGGTGCAACTGGAAGGGCTGGTGCGCAACATCCTGCCGCCGCAGGCCTTCGAGATGCAGTATTCGCTGCCCAACGGTACGCGCGCCGACTGTGTGCTCAAGCTGCCTGAGCCGACCGGTACGGTGGCAGTCGATTCCAAGTTCCCGCTGGAGAACTACCGCAAGATGCTGGACGGCGAGAGCGGGGCCGAAAAGCAGTTCAAGGCCGACGTGAAGAAGCATATCGACGACATCGGCAGCAAATACATCATCCCCGACGTGACGTCGGACGGCGCGGTGATGTTCATCCCGGCCGAGGCGGTGTTCGCCGAGATCCATGCGCACCATCCCGACCTGATCGAGTACGCCATGCAGCGCCGGGTGTGGGTCGTTTCGCCGACTACGCTGATGGCGGTGCTCAATACCGCGCGCGCGGTGATGAAGGACGTGGAGACGCGCAAGCAGGTGCATATCATCAAGGACGAGCTGGGCAAGCTGGGCAAGGAGTTCGGCCGTTTCGACGAACGCATGAAGAAGCTGGCCGATCATATCCGTCAGGCGCATGAGGATGCCAAGGACGTGCAGATCACCAGCGAGAAGATCTCGAAACGCTTCACCAGCATCGAGCGGGTCGAGCTGGATCATCATCCGGCGGCGTTACCGTCGGAGCGTCAACTCTGACGAGGAGCCGGACATGACTTCTGCACATAGCTGGAAATTCTTCCGCGCTGGCGGTTTCGATCAGGTGCAGCTGGACAGCGGCGCCGATCTGCTGGCGCTGCGCATGCTGAACCAGAAACTGTGGGTGGCGCTGAGCTGTCCGGTGCGCGGTATCGAGTTCGACGAGCGCACGCTGGCGCTGATCGACGCCGACGGCGACGGGCAGATCCGCGCCCACGAGATCCTGGCGGCGATCGATTGGGCGACCGCCCTGCTCAAGGATGCCGATGTGCTGGTCAAAGGGGGCGACGTGCTGCAACTCGCCGACATCGCCGATGCCAGTGAAGCGGGTAGACAGTTGCTGGCTTCGGCGCGCCTGATGCTGGAGAAACTGGGGAAGTCCGATGCCAGTGGCATCTCGCTGGCGGATATGGGTGACATGGCGCAGTTCGTCGCCAGGTTGCAGTTCAATGGCGACGGCGTGGTCTGTCCGGGGCAGGTCGATGATGCCGCCTTGCGCTGTACATTGCAGGACATCATGTCCGTGTCCGGATCTACGGCGGATGTGAGCGGGGAGCAAGGCGTTACGCAGGAGATCTGCGACCGTTTCTTCGCCGATGCGCGCGCCTATGCGGACTGGTACGCGGCAGGTGAGACGGGTGCCGACATGTTGCCGCTGGGCGCGCAGAGTGTGCCGGCAGCGGCGGCGCTGCAGGCGGTGCGCGCCAAGGTCGACGATTACTTCGTGCGCTGCCAGCTGGCCGCCTGCGACGTGCGTGCGGCGCAGCCGCTGAGCCGTACTGAGGAGGACTTCCTGCAACTGGCGCCGCAGTGTCTGTCGGCGCGGAGCGAAGCGGTTGCCGCCTTCCCGCTGGCCAGCATCGCAGCGGACAAACCGTTGCCACTGACCGGAGCGGTCAATCCGGCCTGGCAGGTGCGCATCGACGCCTTGCGCGAGCGTGTGGTCCACCCCTTGTTGGGCGAACGGCAGGCGCTGTCCTATGGCGACTGGCAGGTGTTGTGTGCGCGCTTCGATGCCTACTCCGCCTGGCAGGAGGCCAACCCTGCGCCGCAACTGGATGCCTTGGGCATCGTGCGCGTGCGCGCGATGCTGGCGGCGGGGCAGCAGGCGCAGGTCGATGCGCTGATCGCCCGTGACCTGGCGGTGGCGCAGGACCTCCAATCTTTGCAGGCGGTCGAGCGCCTGATCCGTTACCAGCGCGACCTGTTCAGGTTGGTGAACAATTTCGTCTCGTTCCGTGAATTCTATGCCGGGCGTGGCAAGGCCGTGTTCCAGGCCGGCACGTTGTATCTGGACGGCCGCAGTTGCGAACTATGCGTCAAGGTCGAGGACGTGAACGCGCATGCCGCGTTCGCCAACAGCAGCGGGGTCTGTCTGGTCTATTGCGAATTGCAGCGCGGCAGCGAGAAGATGCACATCGCGGCTGCATTCACCGCCGGCGATGCGGATTTCCTGGCAACCGGCCGTCACGGTATCTTCTACGATCGAAAGGGGCAGGACTGGAACGCCACCATCGTGCGCATCAACGACCATCCCATCAGCATCCGCCAGGCCTTCTGGTCGCCGTACAAGAAGCTGGCGGGTACCATCGCGGCGCAATTGCAGAAGTTCGCGGCTTCCAAGGCGAGTGCGGTACAGGAGCGCATGGTGAAGGCGGTCTCCGAGACCGCAGCCCCTGCCGCTGCCAAGCCGGCTTTCGATGTCGCCAAGTTCGCCGGTATCTTCGCCGCCATCGGGCTGGCGATCGGCGCCATCGGCGGTATCCTGGCCTCCGTGGTCAGCGGCATACTGAGTCTGAAGGTGTGGCAGATACCGCTGGCCGTGATCGGATTGATGCTGACCGTCTCACTGCCTTCCATGGCACTGGCCTGGTTCAAACTGAAGAAGCGCAACCTCGGTCCCATCCTCGATGCCTGCGGCTGGGCGATCAATGCGCGTACCTTGATCAATATCCCGTTCGGTACGTCACTGACCGCACTGCCGAACTTGCCCGCAGGTGCGCAGCGCGCGCTGTTCGACCCCTATGCCGAGAAGAAACCTTGGTGGCCCTATCTGCTGTTGTCGGCGCTGTTGGCCGCTGCGCTGATATGGGCATGGCATACCGGCTATTTCCAATGAGGTAACGCTGCACATGAAGATCGCCATCGCCCAGATCAACTGCACTGTCGGCGACCTCGCCGGCAACGCCGCGAGGATCGCCGACTATGCGCGACGCGCTCAGGCACAAGGTGCGCAGCTCCTGCTGACGCCTGAACTCAGCCTGTGCGGTTATCCGCCCGAGGACCTGCTGCTGCGCGACGGTTTCTACCATGCCTGCGATGAAGCACTGGCGATTCTGGCGCAGCAAGCGGCACACGGCATCGTGCTGCTGGTCGGCCATCCGCAGCGCGTGGGCGAGCGCCATTTCAACGCCGCCTCGGTGTTGCGCGATGGCAAGGTGGTCGCGACCTACCGCAAGCATTCCTTGCCCAACCATAGCGTGTTCGACGAGGTGCGTTATTTCGACGAGGGCGATGCCGCCTGCGTGATCGAGCTGGAGGGCACGCGCTACGGCATCAACATCTGTGCCGATGTGTGGCACCGCCCGGCGGCGCGCCGTGCGAAAGAGGCGGGAGCCGAGGTGCTGCTGGTGCTCAACGCCTCGCCTTACCATTTCGACAAACAGGCCACGCGCTACGAGACCTTGCGCGAGCGCATAGCCGAGACCGGTCTGCCGGTGGTCTATGCCAACATGGTGGGCGGCCAGGACGAACTGGTATTCGATGGTGGTTCGTTCGCCATGGATGCCGCTGGGCGGGTGACGCACCAGTTCCCGGCATTCGCGGAGACGCTGGGCATGGTGGAAGTGGCTGAGGGGCGATTGCTACCCGGCGAGCGGTACGAACTGCCGCAGGACGAGGCCAGCATCTATGGTGCATTGTGTCTGGGCGTTAAGGACTACATCGGCAAGAACCGTTTCCCTGGCGTGTTGCTGGGGCTGTCGGGTGGCATCGATTCGGCGCTGACACTGGCGGTGGCAGTCGATGCGCTGGGCGCGGACAAGGTGCGCGCGGTGATGATGCCGTCGCCGTACACGGCGCAGATCAGCCTGGACGATTCGCGCGAGATGGTGCGCCTCCTCGGCGTGCGCTACGACGAACTGGACATCCAGCCGACCTTCGCTGCCTTGCAGGGCACGTTGGCCGAGCAGTTCAAGGGCCTGCCGGTGGATACCACGGAAGAGAACCTGCAGGCGCGCATCCGTGGCACCTTGCTGATGGCCTTGTCCAACAAGACCGGCGCGCTGGTGCTGACCACCGGCAACAAGTCGGAGATGACGGTGGGCTATGCCACCTTGTATGGCGACATGGCCGGCGGTTTCGCGGTGCTCAAGGATGTGAGCAAGACCTGGGTGTATCGCTTGTCGCGCTGGCGCAATACGCAAGGGACAGTGATCCCCGAACGCATCATCACCCGGCCGCCCAGCGCCGAGTTGCGCCCGGATCAGACCGACCAGGACAGCCTGCCGCCGTATGACGCGCTGGATGCCATCATGGCCTGCTATGTCGAGCGCAACCTGTCCATCCCGGAGATCATCGCTCAGGGTTATGCCGAAGCGGATGTGCGGCGCGTGGTGCGCCTGCTGCAGATCAACGAATACAAACGTCGCCAGGCGCCGGTGGGCATCCGCATCACCGATCGCGGCTACGGCAAGGACTGGCGCTACCCGATCACGGTGCGCTACCAGGATGACTTTTAGCTATACTTTCCGCACTTTCCACCGGAGGACAACATGAAGAAAATCGAAGCCATCATCAAACCGTTCAAACTCGACGAAGTGCGCGAAGCGCTGAACGAGCTCGGCGTGAGCGGACTCACCGTGACGGAAGTGAAGGGCTTCGGTCGTCAGAAGGGGCATACCGAGTTGTATCGCGGCGCGGAATACGTGGTCGACTTCCTGCCCAAGATCAAGATCGAGATCGTGGTCACCGCCGCCATGCTGGACACCGCCGTGGATGCCATCGTCAAGGCGGCGCACACCGGCAAGATCGGCGACGGCAAGATCTTCATCACCCCGGTCGAGCAGGTGATCCGCATCCGTACCGGCGAGACCGACGAAGCAGCGATCTAAGCCGCTTTCAGCAACACCCACACGGCACCGCTGCCGCCAGCCTGCGGCGGTGCCTCGCAGAATGCCAGCACCTGCGGGTGCTGCATCAGCCAGTGCCGGGTCAGTCGTTTCAGCAATCCTTCCCCTTGTGTGCTGTGCCAGCCCTTGCCGTGGATCACGTTCACGCAACGCAGGCCGCGAGCCTGCGCCTCATGCAGGAAATGCATCAGCAGGCGGCGTGCTTCGTCGCTGCTCAAGCCGTGCAGGTCCAGCGCGTCTTCGAGCGGCCAGCGGCCGCGCCGCAGGTCGCGCAACGTCAGGCGGCCGATGCCGTTGCCCAGGTATTCGGTGGGCGCAGTATCGGGTGCACCGTGGTCGGACAGGTTGTCGCCGAGCGAGGATGGGGCGGGTCGTTCGTTGCGATAGCGGCGGGGGGGCGGTTCGGGGAGGCGGCGGTCATCCGCCTTGAGCGGCGTCACATCCCCGCAGGCCTGCCGGAACACGTCGCTATCGTCCTGTCCCGTTTTTTGGGACATCAGCCTTGCAGGTAGCGGTCGGCATCCAGCGCAGCCATGCAGCCGGTGGCGGCGGAAGTGCAGGCCTGGCGGTAGATCTGGTCTTGCACGTCCCCGGCGGCGAACACGCCGTCGATGCTGGTGGCGGTAGCGAAACCTTTGTGGCCGCCGCGCGTGACGATATAGCCGTTATCCATCTCCAGTTGGCCCTGGAAGATGTCGGTGTTCGGCTTGTGGCCGATGGCGATGAACACGCCGTCCACCTTGATCTCCTGTGTGCTGCCGTCTTGTACATGTTTCAGGCGTGCGCCGGTGACGCCGCTGTCGTCGCCCAGCACTTCATCCAGTACTTGATGCAGTTGCAGCGTGATCTTGCCTTCCCGCACCTTCTCCATCAGGTGGTCGATCATGATCTTCTCGGCGCGGAAGCTGTCGCGGCGGTGGATCAGCGTGACGTGGCTGGCGATGTTGGCCAGGTATAGCGCTTCTTCCACGGCGGTGTTGCCGCCGCCGACCACGGCCACCGGTTTGTTACGGTAGAAGAAACCGTCGCAGGTGGCACAGCCGGACACGCCCTTGCCCATGAAGGCCTCTTCCGACGGCAGGCCGAGATATTGCGCCGAAGCGCCGGTGCAGATGATCAGCGCATCACAGGTATAGGTACCGGCATCGCCGACCAGCGTGAACGGTTTCTGTTGCAGCTTGGCGGTGTGGATGTGGTCGAACAGGATCTGCGTGTTGAAGCGCTCGGCATGTTGCTGGAAGCGTTGCATCAGTTCCGGGCCTTGCACGCCGTTCGGGTCGGCCGGCCAGTTGTCCACTTCGGTGGTGGTCATCAGTTGGCCGCCTTGTGCCAGACCGGTGATGAGCACCGGCTTGAGGTTGGCGCGCGCGGCATAGACGGCGGCGGTGTAACCGGCGGGGCCGGAACCGAGGATGATCAGCGGATGGTGTTGGGCAGTGTTTTCCATGGTGTCCCTGTGGGCTTGATGAGTTCTGGCAATGGCCGAAATTTAACAGTGGCGGGCGGAGCCTGTCGAGTAGAATGACGCGCCATGAAACGTTTCAGCCTGCTTTTCCTGTTGTTGACTTGTCCGGCGGCCTTCGCCGTGCAACTCCCTGGTATCCCCCAGTTCATCGATGATATGGTGACGCGCCACAATTTCCGGCGCGCCGATCTGGAGCGTGTGTTCCGCCGCGCCGAGGAGCGCCCAGATGTGATCGAGGCCATCGAGCGTCCGGCGACGCTGAAACCGTGGCTGGAATATCGCGCCAATTTCGTCAATGCGCAGCGCATCAAGGAAGGTCTGCTGTTCTGGGGCAAGTATGAACACGCTTTGAAACGGGCACAGCAGGAGTTCGGCGTGCCAGCCGAATACATCGTGGCCATCATCGGGGTGGAGACGCTCTATGGCAAGCAGACCGGGCGTTTCCGTGCGCTGGATGCGTTGACCACGCTGGCGTTCGACTATCCGCGTCGCAGCGATTTCTTCCGTTCCGAGCTGGAGCAGTTCCTGTTGCTGTCCAGCGAGCAGGATTTCAACCTGCTGGCGATCAACTCCTCCTATGCCGGCGCACTCGGCATCCCGCAATTCATGCCCAGCAACTATCGCAAGTTCGCGCTGGACTACAACAAGAACGGGCATATCGACATCATGCACGAGCCGGAGGATGCCATCGGCAGCGTGGCCAACTATTTCAAGCATTACGGCTGGCGCAGCGGCGAGCCGGTGGCGCTCAAGGCCGCCGTAGCGGATACGGCGCGTCTGGGGACTTTGAGCGATGTGCGTCCGGCGCTGAGCTGGCGTGTCGATGCCGGGGTGCTGCCGGAAGGTGCGACAGCCGATGCACTGCCGCCCGCCTGGGTGCTCGATCTGACGCTGGATCAGGGCAAGGAGTACTGGCTCGCGTTCGAGAATTTCGACGTCATCATGCGCTACAACATCAGCAGCTACTACGCCATGTCGGTGCACCAGCTGGCGCAGGCTTTGCACCAGGAACGTTCAGCCGGCGTGGTTGCGCGACATTAATTGATGCGGCGTGCGCCGTTGTAGCGCGCTTTCCAGTAATCGAAATCCATGTTCTCGACGCGAATCTGACTGCCGGTCCGCGGCGAGTGTACGAACTTGCCGTCACCGACGTAGATGCCCACGTGGGAATAGGGGCGGTGCCGCGTATTGAAGAACACCAGGTCGCCGGGCGACAGCTCGCGCTGGCTGAGCGGGGTACCCACCTTGCTGATCTCGCGGCTGGTGCGCGGCAGGCGGATGTCCAGCACCTCGCGGTAGACATGTCCCACATAGCCGCTGCAATCGAAGCCGGTCGCTGCGCTGTTGCCGCCGTAGCGATAGGGCGTCTCCGCCAGGCTCATGGCGTACATCACCAGTTCGTTCATGCGCGCGTCGCGGGTGTCGCGTATGGCGTCTTGGCGGGCCGGCGGTGTGCTACAGGCGGTGAGCAGGGACAGGGCGAGCAGGAGTATCAGTGTTCTCATGTCTGCATTATAAGGGCTGAGGCGCTTGACTGTCGCATCCAGGTGCCGCAAGTGGGGCATCTCAAGTAGAATCGCCGGATCAATCCATGGGGGGGCTAACGATGAGCTTTAACGAGACCGATGTGCAGAACGCATTGAAGAACCTGACCGATCCCAACACCAAGAAGGATTTCGTCAGCGGTAAATCGATCAAGAACGTGAAGGTCAGCGGCAACGATGTCACGCTGGACGTATTGCTCGGCTACCCCGCCAAGAGCGTGTGGAGCGAGATCAAGACCATGGTCGAGGCGCATCTCAAGTCCGCCTTGCCCGGCGTCGGCAGTGTGACGGCCAACGTCAGCAGCAAGGTAGTGCCGCATGCGGTGCAGCGCGGCGTGAAGCTGGTGGATGGCGTGAAGAACATCATCGCCGTCGCCTCCGGCAAGGGGGGCGTGGGCAAGAGCACCACGGCGGTCAATCTGGCGCTGGCGCTGGCGGCGGAAGGGGCGCGCGTGGGCATCCTCGATGCGGACATCTACGGCCCGTCGCAGCCGACCATGCTGGGTATCTCCGGCAATCCCGATTCCGATGATGGCAAGAACATGCTGCCGTTGCAGAGCCACGGTCTGCAAGCCATGTCCATCGGTTTCCTGGTGGATACCGATACGCCGATGATCTGGCGCGGCCCGATGGTGACGCAGGCGCTGGAACAGCTGCTGCGCCAGACCAAATGGGACAACCTGGACTATCTGGTGGTGGACCTGCCGCCGGGCACCGGCGACATCCAGCTCACGCTGGCGCAGAAGGTGCCGGTCACCGGCGCGGTGATCGTCACCACGCCGCAGGACATCGCGCTGATGGATGCGCGCAAGGGCTTCAAGATGTTCGAGAAGGTGGACGTGAAGATCATCGGCGTGGTGGAGAACATGAGCACGCATATCTGCTCCCAGTGCGGGCACGAGGAGCATATCTTCGGCGCCGGCGGCGGCGAGAAGATGTGCGCCGACTATGGTACCGAGTTGCTGGGCAGCCTGCCGCTGGACATCCGCATCCGCGAACAGGCGGATTCCGGTGCGCCTACCGTGGCGGCTGATCCGGACGGCAGCATCGCCAAGGTGTACAAGCAGATCGCGCGTCGTGTCGCGGTGAAGATCGCCGACATGGCGCAGGATCACAGCGCCGCCTTTCCGAAGATCGTGGTGCAGAACACCTGAGTCCCATGCGCATCCTGATCTCCAACGACGACGGTTATTTCGCGCCGGGACTGGCCTGCCTGGCGCAGCATCTCGCCACGCTCGGCGAGGTGACCGTGGTCGCACCGGAGCGCGATCGCAGCGGCGCGAGCAATTCGCTCACGCTGAACCGTCCGCTCAACCTCAAGCGTGCCGCCAGCGGTTTCCATTATGTGGATGGCACGCCCACCGACTGTGTGCACCTGGCGGTGACCGGCATGCTGGAGATACAGCCTGATATCGTCGTCTCGGGCATCAATGCCGGTGCCAACATGGGCGACGACACCATCTATTCCGGTACCGTGGCGGCGGCCACCGAGGGTTTCCTGCTCGGCATCCCGGCCATCGCCGTCTCCATGGTGCGCCACGATCCCGCGCATTACGATACGGCGGGGCGCGTGGCGGTGGAACTGGTGCAGCGTTTCATGAAGCAACAGAGACCGCAGCCCTGGTTGCTCAACGTTAACGTCCCGGATATCCCGTATGAGCAGTTGCAGGGCATGGAAGTCACCCGTCTTGGCAAGCGCCACAAGGCGGAACCGGTGATCAAGGCCAGCAATCCGCATGGGCAGCCGATCTACTGGGTGGGGCCGGCGGGCAAGGCGCAGGATGCCGGCGCGGGCACCGATTTCCATGCGGTGGCACAGAACCGCGTCTCCATCACGCCTTTGCAGATCGATCTGACGCAATACAGCCAGATGGATGCAGTGCGCGGCTGGCTGGGAGCCGGCGCATGAACCTGCAACGCGCGGGTATCGGCATGACGTCACCGCGCACGCGCGCGCGCATGATCGAGCGCCTGCGCACGCAAGGCATCAAGGATGAGACGGTACTGGCCGCGATGAACAATGTACCGCGCCACTTGTTCGTGGATGAAGCGTTGTCCGGGCGTGCCTATGACGATGTCTCGCTGCCGATCAATTACGGTCAGACCATCTCGCAGCCTTACACGGTGGCGCGCATGACCGAGGTGGTACGCAACGGCAAAGCGTTGGGCAAGGTTCTGGAGATCGGTACCGGTTGCGGCTATCAGGCAGCCATTCTGTCGCAGGTGGCGCAGCAGGTGTACAGCGTCGAGCGCATCCTGCCGCTGCATGAGCGCGCGCGCAAACTGTTGCGCGAACTCAAGCTGCGCAACGTCGTGCTGCGCCATGCCGATGGCAGTGGCGGGCTGGTCGAAGGGGCGCCGTTCGACGGCATCGTGATGGCCTGTGCGGCACCGGCCCTATCCGAGGCGCTGAAAGGTCAGCTGGCGGTGGGTGGTAGAATGGTGCTGCCGGTCGGAACGCAGGAACAGCATCTGTACCTGATCGAGCGTACCGAGAACGGTTACAAGGAATCACGTTTGGAGGCGGTCAAGTTCGTACCGCTTTTGGCAGGGATCGCATGACATTTCCATATCTGCAACGAGCTACGACTTCCATTGCGACAACATTGTCGCTCGCACTGTTGGTGACGGCCTGTGCCGGTCCGGTGGTCAGCGGCAAGCGCGCGCCCATCGTCGAATACGGTGCCGGACCGGGGCGGGCCGAGGTCGAGAAGCCGGTCGAGAATGCTAGTGTGTATGTGGTGCAGGCGGGCGATACCTTGTACAGCATCGCTTTCGCGAACGGTCTGGATTACATGGAGGTGGCGCGCGACAACGGTCTCAAGGACCCGGCCGCCATCCAGGTGGGACAGAAGCTGCGCCTGCTCATTCCCAAGGAAGAGGTGGTCACCGAAGCGCCGCCGGCGGTGGTCACGCGTATCCCGCAGATGGGTGAGATCAAGACCCAGCCCAAGGTGGGACGTCTGCTGTATAACGAGCACGCGCTGGCCAAGGCGGAACACCTCCAGGATGAGGGAGCGCCGGCGGTGTCCGCACCCGCGCCGGTCACCAGTGTGGAAGCGCCGCCGGCTGCCGACGACAGCAGCGTGGAGTGGGGCATGCCGGCGCGCGGCCAGCTCATCGCCGGTTATTCGCAGAACGCCAACCGCAAAGGGGTGGACATCGGCGGAGCGCGCGGTCAGCCGATCTTCGCCAGCGCCGCAGGCAAGGTGGTGTACAGCGGCACCGGCCTGCGCGGTTATGGCAAGTTGATCATCATCAAACATAACTCGACCTTCCTCAGTGCCTATGCGCATAACGAGCGTCTGCTGGTGAAGGAAGGGCAGAGCGTGCGCAAGGGGCAGCAGATTGCCGAGATGGGCAGCAGCGATGCCGATCAGGTGAAGCTGCATTTCGAGATCCGCAAGCTGGGCAAGCCGGTCGATCCGGCCAGATACCTGCCGCTCATCAAATCCTGACCGTCCGTGACCGGCGACACGCTGACCACTTCCGACCACCGCCGCGACAGCGCCGGACTGCGCTATGTCTATCCCGTGGTATCGCGCCGTGCCAACGGCGTCTCCATCGGCATCAACCTGAACGTGGATAACGCCTGTAACTGGCGTTGCATCTACTGTCAGGTGCCGGCGCTGCATGCCGGCAGTGCACCGCCGGTCGATCTGGCATTGCTGGAGCGCGAGTTGCGCGTGTTCCTGCAGCAGGTACAGCACGGCGATTTCATGCAGCGCGTGCCGCAGGGGATGCGCCGCATCAACGATGTCGCGCTCTCCGGCAACGGCGAGCCCACCAGCGCGCAGGAGTTCGCGCAGGTCATCGAATGCATCGCGCGCGTCAAACCGGCCGGCATCAAGCTGGTGCTCATCACCAACGGCAGCCTCATGCAGCGTGAGGGCGTGCAGCAAGGGGTGTGTCATATGGCGCAGTGCGACGGCGAGGTGTGGTTCAAACTGGACCGCGCCAGCGAGGCGGGGATGGCGCAGGTCAACGATACGCGCATGACGCTGGATCAGTTGCGCCGCAATCTCACGTCGGCGATCGACTGTTGTGCCAATACCTGGTTGCAGACCTGCTGGTTCGCGCTGGATGGCAAGGCACCGACAGCGCAGGATGAGGACGACTATCTGTCCTTGCTGGCTGGGCTGGCGCAGCAAGGGGTGCGACCGCGCGGGGTGCTGCTCTACGGTCTGGCTCGCCCATCCCTGCAGCCGGAAGCGCCGCGTCTGTCGGCCTTGCCATCGGCGCTGATGGAAGCGTTCGCGGCGCGTATCCGGGCGCAAGGCCTGGAGGTCAGGGTTGCCGTCTAGTCTTCCAGCGCGCGCGGGCGCGAGATGCCGAAACCTTCCGCGTAATCGATGCCCATCTCGGTCAATCTGGCGATCAGTTCATCGCTCTCCACCAGTTCCGCCACAGTACGCACGCCGATCTTGTGTGCGACCTGGGCGATGGAGGCGACCTTGGCCTGGCTTACCGGGTCGCGCAGCAAGCCGAGGATGAGGCTGCCGTCGATCTTCAGCAGGTCGACCTGGAAACCGCGGATGCGTTCGAACGGTACCTGGTTGCGACCGAAGCCGCTGAGGGCGACGCGACAGCCGCAGGTGCGCACGCGCCGGATGAACTCTGCGGTCATCATGCCATGGCGCGTGAGCTCTTCGTCGGGCACTTCGAAACACAGGCTGTCAGGCGCGACGCCGGATTCCTGCAACGCGGTGTGCAGGAACTCGGGGAACTCCGGGTCGCCCAGCGTGGCCGGTGCCAGGTTGAGGAAGAACATCGAGCCTTTGCGCGCGTGGCTGACCGACCACGACAGTACATGTTCCACCACCCAGCGGTCCAGATAGGGCATCAGGCCATGCCGTTCCGCCAGCGGGAAGAACGCACCCGGTGGCAGCAAGCCTTCCTCTTCTTCCAGCAGGCGTATCAGGATCTCGTAATGTTCCGCTTGCGCGCTGCCGCTCGGCAATGGCGCGATCAACTGGCAGAACAGGCGGAACTCGCCGCGCTCGATGGCGGCGATGATGCGTTTGCCGGCATCCTTCTGGCCGGTGACCTGTTCGGAGAAGGTCTCGAGGAACAGGTCCTGCCCGGTCATCTCGCTGCTATCGACCGGCGCCACGGGCGCGGCAACGTCGCTGCGTGCGGTGATGTCGTCGGCGAGGAAATAGAAGCCACTCACCTTGCCGGCCTCGTCGTATTGCGGCACATGCTCCACCGACAGCCGGTACAGCGCGCCGTTGGGCATCTGCTGGGTGCGTTCGTAGTGGATGTCCTGCCCGTCCAGCGACTGGCGCACCGCAGTGGCGATCTCGGTGTATGTCCTGGGGCCGAGGATCTCGCGCAGGTGGCGTCCATCGATCTGTTCCGGGCGCAATCCCAGCCAGTCCTGGAAGGCGCGGTTGTGATAACGGCACAGTCCCTTGGTGTCGAACTGGGCGATCATGGTGGACAGCGCTTCATCCATGATCTGCAGGCGAGGGTGGTCGACGGCGTTCTTCTGTTCCGCATGCTTGCGCAACAGGGATTCGCGTTCCAGCTTGTTCTTCAGCGCGGCCAGTTGTGCGGTGCGGCGCATCAGCAGCCATTCCGAGCGCGAGGCGCGCACCGCTTCGGCGAGGATGGCGGCGACCAGTACGCCGGTGAGGAAGGCGGTCCAGGGCAGGTTGTCGCGCGTGATGATGATGGTGAACACCAGAACGGCCGCCGTCGCGGCTACCGCCAGGGCGGCGACATAGTTGCGGATGGCGCGGTACAACGTCCGTCGTTGCATGGTATTTCCTTCGTTGTCCGAGGCGGACCGATGGCCGATTATGGCATCAAACCGGCAGCACTTGTCCGGCCGGTGTGTCGGCTTGAGTCGGCCAAGGGCTTCGGTTACAATGCGCGCCCCGTTTATCCGGCAGTTGCGGATGGACGGTAATCCTCACGCCCGTTCATGTTGGGGTGTCTCCGCGAAGTCGGGGATCAGGCTGACGGGTGGAAGAACTTAACCCTTAACGATTGGAGTAATCATGGCAGCAGTCACTATGCGTCAAATGCTGGAAGCGGGTGTCCATTTCGGTCACCAGACCCGTTTCTGGAATCCCAAGATGGCCCCCTATATCTTCGGCCATCGCAACAAGATTCATATCGTCAACCTGGAAAAGACCGTCGTGATGTTCAACGACGCGCTGAAGGAAGTACGCAAGATCGCAGCGAAGAAGGGCACCATCCTGTTCGTGGCGACCAAGCGTCAGGCGCGCGAGATCATCCGCGAAGAAGCGGCCCGTTGCGGCATGCCGTTCGTCGACCACCGCTGGCTGGGTGGCATGTTGACCAACTTCAAGACCGTGCAGACCTCGATCAAGCGTCTGCGCGATCTGGAAGCGATGATCGCCGACGGCAGCATCGACAAGATCTCCAAGAAGGAAGGTCTGATGCTGCGTCGCGAACTGGAAAAGCTGGAGCGCAGCCTGGGCGGTTTCAAGGAACTGCAGGGTCTGCCCGATGCGCTGTTCGTGATCGACGTCGGCTACCAGAAGGGTGCCGTCAATGAAGCGCAGAAGCTGGGCATCCCGGTCATCGGCGTGGTCGACACCAACCACAGCCCGGCCGGTGTGGATTACGTGATCCCCGGTAACGATGACTCCAGCCAAGCGATCCGCCTGTACGCACGCGGCATGGCCGATGCAATCCTGGAAGGTCGCGAGCAAGCGACCGCAGATCTGGTCGAGCAGATCGCGGACAAGGAAGCTGCCTGAACGGCCTCTCCGTCAAAAGGGGGCGCAAGCCCCCTTTTTTGTAACCTGAATCCTGTAGAAAAAAGTTAGGAGTTTGAAATGGCGGAAATCACCGCAATCATGGTCAAGGAACTGCGCGAGGCGACCGGCCTCGGCATGATGGAATGCAAGAAGGCGCTGGTCGAGACCGACGGCGACTTCAAGGCAGCGGAAGAGCTGCTGCGTATCAAGAGCGGCGCGAAGGCCAGCAAAGCCGCATCGCGCGTCACCGCCGAAGGCGTGATCGGCTCCTACCTGGCTGCCGACGGCAAGACCGGCGCTGTGGCGGAAGTGAACTGCGAGACCGACTTCGTGGCCAAGAACGACGACTTCATGGCCTTCGCCAAGAACGTCGCCGAGACCGTGGCCAAGAACGACCCGGCCGACATCGAGGCATTGTCCGGCATGAAGCTGGCCAATGGCGTGGGCTCCGTGGAAGAAGATCGCAAGGCGCTGGTGATGAAGCTGGGCGAGAACGTGACCGTGCGTCGTTTCGAGCGTTATGCCACTACCAGCGGCAAGCTGGCCACCTATCTGCACGGCAACAAGATCGGCGTGATGGTGAGCTATGAAGGCGGCGACGAGAACATGGGCAAGGACATCGCCATGCACATCGCGGCTTCCAAGCCGAAGTCCGTGGACGCCTCCGGTGTGGATGCCGAGCTGATCGCTACCGAGCGTCGCATCGCCATCGAGAAGGCCAAGGAATCCGGCAAGCCGGAAGCCATGCTGGAGAAGATCGCCGAGGGTACCGTGCAGAAGTTCCTCAAGGAAGTCACCCTGCTGGGCCAGGTGTTCGTCAAGGCCGAAGACGGCAAGCAGACCATCGAGCAACTGCTGAAGAGCAAGGGCGCTTCCGTGTCCGCGTTCCAGCTGTTCGTGGTGGGCGAAGGCATCGAGAAGAAGGTCGAGGACTACGCCGCCGAAGTGGCTGCCGCCGCTGCTGCTGCCAAGAAGTGATCGAAAGGACGCCATGACCGCACCCGCCTACAAACGCATCCTGCTCAAACTCTCCGGCGAAGCCCTGATGGGCGATGACAGCTACGGCATCAACCGTGCCGTGGTCGAACGCATCGTGGCCGAGATCAAGGAGGTCAATGACCTGGGGGTGGAAGTGGCGATGGTGGTCGGTGGCGGCAATATCTTCCGCGGCATGGCGCCGGCCGCCGCGGGCATGGATCGCGCCACCGCTGATTACATGGGCATGCTGGCCACGGTGATGAACTCGATGGCCTTGCAGGATGCGATGACGCGCGCCGGCCTTGAGTGTCGTGTGCAGTCGGCATTGAGTCTGGAGCAGGTGGCCGAGCCGTTCATCCGCGGCAAGGCTTTGCGTTATCTGGAAGACGGCAAGGTGGTGATCTTCGCGGCCGGCATCGGCAGCCCGTTCTTCACCACCGACACCGCTGCCGCATTGCGCGGCGTGGAGATGTCCGCCAACGTGGTGATCAAGGCCACCAAGGTCGACGGTATCTATACCGACGATCCCAAGAAGAACCCCAATGCGATCCGTTATCAGAGCCTGAGCTTCGATGAGGCGATCAGCAAGAATCTCAAGGTGATGGACGCCACGGCGCTGACCTTGTGTCGCGACCAGAAGTTGCCCATCATCGTATTCAGTATCTTCAAGCCGGGCGCGCTCAAGCGCGTGGTGTTCGGCGAAGGAGAAGGCACCCTGGTACGCGTGGATTAGGAGCAGCAAGCAATGATCTCTGAAATCAAGAAGAACGTAGAACAGAAGATGCACAAATCGCTGGAGGCGCTCAAGGTCGACCTCAGCAAGATCCGCACCGGCCGTGCGCACGTAGGTCTGCTCGACCATGTGCAGGTCGAGTATTACGGCAGCATGGTACCGGTGAACCAGGTGGCCAACGTGACGCTGGCCGACGCACGCACCATCGGCGTTCAGCCATACGAGAAGAACATGGTGGGCAAGATCGAGAAGGCCATCCGCGATTGCGACCTGGGCCTGAACCCCGCCACCAATGGCGACCTGATCCGCGTGCCGATGCCCATGCTCACCGAAGAGCGCCGCCGCGATCTGATCAAGGTGGTGAAGAGCGAAGGCGAGGGCGCCAAAGTCGCTGTGCGCAACATCCGCCGCGAAGCCAACGAGCAGCTGAAGAAGCTGCTCAAGGACAAGGAGGTCAGCGAAGACGACGAGCGCCGCGCACAAGACGAGGTGCAGAGACTGACCGACCGTTTCGTGGCTGAGATCGACAAGGCTTTGCAGGTCAAGGAAGCCGACCTGATGGCGATCTAGAAGGATTGGGGATTTAGGATTTTGGATTTGGGATTGAGTATGTTTCCTCGCCCCTCCTGAATCCCAATTCCCAATTCCCAAATCCTGAAAATGGCCTTCTTCAAAAGCTCAACCCGCACCATCCCCGAGACATCCACTGTCCCGCGCCATATCGCCATCATCATGGATGGTAACGGGCGTTGGGCACGACAGCGTCTGATGCCGCGCGTGATGGGGCATCAGCGCGGGGTGGAGTCGGTGCGCGAGGTGGTCAAGGCCTGTCGCGAACTGGGCGTGAGCTACCTCACCTTGTTCGCTTTCAGCAGCGAGAACTGGCGCCGCCCGGCGGATGAGGTGTCCTTCCTCATGCAGCTGTTCCTCAAGATGCTGGAGCGCGAGGTCGCCAATCTGCACCGCAACGATATCCGTCTCAAGATCATCGGCGACCGCAGCCGTTTCGACGACAAGCTGGTGCGTTACATCGAGGAAGCCGAACAGCTCACGGCCGCCAATAGCGGCCTCACCCTGACCATCGCAGCCAACTACGGCGGGCGTTGGGACATCATGCAGGCCATGCATGCCTTGAGTCAGGCCCATCCCGAGCGCGCCAGCGCTTTCGAGGAAGAAGAACTGACACCTTACCTGTCGATGGCCTATGCGCCGGAGCCGGACCTGTTCATCCGTACCGGCGGCGAACAGCGCATCAGCAACTTCCTGCTGTGGCAGCTGGCCTACACCGAACTGTATTTCACCGACATCCTGTGGCCGGCCTTCGATCGTGCCGCGCTGGAGGTCGCCATCCAGTCCTACCAAAAGCGTGAGCGCCGTTTCGGCCGCACCAGCGAACAACTGAAGAAGGAAGAAGATGCTTAGATCGCGCGTCATCACCGCAGCCGTGCTGCTGGTCCTGCTGCTGGCCGCCTTGTTCCTGTTGCCGCCGGTGGCGTGGTCGCTGCTGGTGGTGGTGATGGTGATGCAAGGCACTTCGGAATGGGCACGTCTGGCCGGTCTGCAGGGACAGGCGGCCAAGCTGTACTGGGGTGCGACGCTGGCGCTGATGCTGGGGCTGCTGGCGCTGGACACCGTGTTGCCTACTGGGATCGACAACTATGCCCATCTGTCCGCTTATCTGCTGTCGGCCCTGTTGTGGCTGATCGTGGTGCCGGCCTGGCTGATGAGCGGCGTCAAGGTGAAACATAACGGCCTGATGATGTTGGTCGGCTGGCTGGTGCTGGTGCCGACCGGATTGGCGATGATCGACCTGCGCGCCTGGGCGCCCAGCCCGTGGATGCTGCTGTTCGTGATGGGCGTAGTGTGGGTGGCCGACAGTGCCGCCTATTTCGCCGGGCGCAAGTTCGGCAAGACCAAGCTGGCGCCCAGCATCAGCCCGGGCAAGACCTGGGAAGGGGTCGCTGGCGCCATCCTCGGCGTCTCCATCTATGTCGCGCTGGTGTGGTCGCTGAGCGAGGAATTCTCGCGCTTGCAGATCCTGCCGGCGATGATGCTCACCGCCTGGTGGTGGGTGGTGCTGGCCATCCTGGGCGACCTGTTCGAATCGGCCATCAAGCGGCAGGCCGGGGTCAAGGATAGTGGTGCGCTGTTGCCCGGACACGGCGGCCTGCTGGACCGCATCGATGCGCTGACCTCCACCTTGCCGCTGGCCATGCTGGCGTTGCTGCTGCACGGGATGAACTAGTGCAGCGCGTGCAGAACATCACCGTACTCGGTGCCACCGGCAGCATCGGCAAAAGCACGCTGGATGTCGTCGCACGCCATCCCGACCGTTACCGTATCAGTGCGCTGACCGCCAACCAGCAGGACGAGCTGCTGTTCGAGCAGTGCCAGCGCTTCCAGCCGCGCTTCGCCGTGTTGCTGGATGAAGCGGCGGCCGAGCGTCTGCGTCGACGTATCGCCGCCAGCGGTTTGCCGGTCGAGGTGTTGTGCGGTGAGGATGCGCTGGTGCGTGTCGCCACCTTGCCCGAGGTCGATGCGGTGATGGCAGCCATCGTCGGTGCCGCGGGCATGCGCCCCACGTTGGCGGCGGCCGAGGCCGGCAAGAAGGTGCTGCTGGCTAACAAGGAGACGCTGGTGCTGGCTGGCCACCTGTTCATGGATGCGGTGCATCGCAGCGGCTCGGTGCTGCTGCCCATCGACAGCGAGCACAACGCCATCTTCCAGTCGCTGCCGCGCGGTTACGCGGGCGACATGCGGCACAGCGGCGTCAGCAAGATCCTGCTCACCGCCTCCGGAGGCCCATTCCGTTACACGCCGCTGGAGCAGTTGCGGGACGTCACGCCGGAACAAGCCTGTGCCCATCCCAATTGGAGCATGGGGCGCAAGATCTCGGTGGATTCCGCCAGCATGATGAACAAGGGGCTGGAAGTCATCGAGGCGCACTGGCTGTTCAACGCCGCTGCCGACGACATCCAGGTGGTGGTGCATCCGCAGAGCGTGATCCATTCCATGGTGCAATACATCGACGGTTCGGTGATCGCGCAGTTGGGCAATCCAGACATGCGCACGCCTATCGCCTATGCGCTGGCTTGGCCGGAACGCATCGAGGCGGGCGTTGCGCCGCTCGACCTGTTCGCCATCGCCAAACTCGATTTCATTGCCCCCGACTTCCTGCGCTTCCCATGTCTGGCCTTGGCCTATCAGGCCTTGCGTGCCGGTGGCACGGTGCCGGCGCTGCTCAATGCCGCCAACGAAGTGGCGGTGGCCGCCTTCCTGGAGCGGCAGATCGCCTTCCTCGACATCCCGCGTTTGATCGAAGCGGTGATGGCCGCCGTGCCGCGCCGCGAGGTGCAGGCCTTGCAGGATGTGCTGGAGGCCGATGCGGCGGCACGCCGTGCCGCGCAGGAGTGGATCCGTCGATGACCACCTTGCTCGCCTTCGTCGTCGCCATCGTGGTGCTGGTGGTGTTCCATGAATACGGCCACTATCAAGTGGCGCGCTGGTGCGATGTCAAGGTGTTGCGCTTCTCGGTCGGTTTCGGGCGTGTGCTCTATTCGCGCCGCTCCGGCGCCGATGGTACGGAGTGGGCCTTGTCCGCCATCCCGCTGGGGGGCTATGTGAAGATGCTGGACGAGCGCGAAGGCGAGGTGGCGCCGCATGAGTTGTCGCGCGCGTTCAACCGCAAGCCGGTGTTGCAGCGCATGGCCATCGTGGTGGCGGGGCCATTGGCCAATCTGCTGCTGGCCGTGGTGCTGTACTGGGCCTTGTTCCTGTACGGCGTGCCCGGCCTCAAGCCGGTGATCGGCGAGGTGGCGCCCGAGACGCCGGCGGCCATGGCCGGATTGCACACGCAGGACACCATCGTCAGCGTGGACGGCCAGGCGGCGCCGAGCTGGCAGGAAGTGCGCTGGATGCTGCTCGACCTGATCCTGCAACAACGCTCCGCCGTGCTGGAAGTGCGTGCCGCGGATGGCGGCATGACCCAGCGTACGCTGGACATGCGTGCGCTGTCGGCGGCAGATGTGGATGGCGATTTCATGTTGAAGCTGGGGCTGAAGCCTTATCAGCCGCCGGTCTATCCGGTGATCGGCAAGCTCGCGGCCGACGGTGCCGCCATGCAGGCCGGCATGCGAGAAGGCGATCGCGTGCTGCGTGTGGATGGCCAGCCGATCGCGCTGTGGGATGACTGGGTGCAGGTGATACGCGCACATCCGCAACAGACGGTGCAAGTGGAGATCGAGCGTGATGGCGCGACGCAGACCCTCCTGCTGACGCCGGCTGCGGTCGACGACCAAGGGGAACGTGTCGGGCGTATCGGCGCCGGTGCGCAGATCGACCGCGCGGCCTTCGATGCCTTGCTGGTCGATGTGCATTACGCCCCCTTGCCGGCGCTGGACGAGGCGTTGCGCCGTACCTGGGAGACTGCCGTCATCAGCCTCAAGATGATGGGCAAGATGCTGCTGGGCGAGGTGTCGCTGAAGAACCTGTCCGGCCCCATCACCATCGCCGATTACGCTGGGCAATCGGCGCAGATGGGCTTGGGCGCCTACATCGGTTTCCTGGGGCTGATCAGCATCAGTCTCGGCATCCTCAATCTGTTGCCCATCCCGTTATTGGATGGCGGACATTTGCTGTATTATTCGGTGGAATTTTTCAAGGGAAGTCCGGTCTCCGACAGGCTCTGGGAAGCAGGGCAGAAAGTCGGGATCGCGCTCCTGATGACCATGATGGCTTTCGCGTTATACAACGACGTGAGCCGCCTGATTTTAGGTTAGGGAATAATGGATTTCAGAAAACTCGCGGGCGTGTTCGCGCTTGTCTTCGCTGCGAACGCCTGGGCGGCGGCGCCTTTCGTCGTCAAGGACATCCGTGTCGAGGGCATCCAGCGCACGGAAGCCGGTACGGTGTTCAGCTATCTGCCGGTCAAGGTCGGGGACACGCTGGACGATGCACATGCCACCGCCGCGTTGCATGCCTTGTTCGCTACCGGATTCTTCAAGGACGTCAAGCTGTTGGCCGAGGGCGATGTGCTGGTGGTGCGCGTGCAGGAGCGTCCCACCATCGCCAGCGTCGAGCTGGACGGCATCAAGGACTTTCCCAAGCCGCAACTGCTGGAGAACATGCAGCGCGTCGGCCTCGCCGTGGGGCGCATCTTCGACCGTTCCGTACTGGAGAAGTCAGAGAACGAACTGAAGCGCCAGTACATCGCGCGCGGCAAGTATGCGGTGGCGGTGAAGACCACGGTCACCGACCTTGAACGCAACCGCGTGGCGGTGAGCATCAAGGTAGTGGAAGGCAAGCCGTCCAAGATCCGCCAGATCAATATCATCGGCAACAAGCATTTCAGCGAGAGCCAGTTGCTGGACGAGATGAAGCTGACCACACCAGGGTGGTTCACCTGGCTGACCAGCAACGACCAGTATTCCAAACCCAAACTGTCCGCCGACATCGAAGCCATTCGCAGCCTGTACATGAACTCGGGCTACATGGATTTCAGCCTCGATTCCACCAATGTCACCATCTCGGCCGACAAGAAAGACATCTACATCACGCTCAACCTGACCGAAGGTGAGCAATACACCATCTCCGACATCAAGATGGCGGGGGCGCGCAACGTGTTCAGCAACGAAGCCTTGCGTGCCATGGTGGATGTGCAGCCGGGGCAGGTGTTCTCACGCGAAGCGCTGACTGCCGCTTCGGAGAAGATCCGCGAGAATCTGGGCGAGGAGGGCTATGCCTTCGCCAACGTCAACATCGTGCCGGACATCGACAAGGACAAGCATCAGGTCGCATTCACCTTCGTGGTCGATCCCATGCAGCGCGCCTATGTGCGCAACATCAACATCTCCGGCAACGACAAGACCAAGGATGAAGTGGTGCGCCGCGAGTTCCGCCAGATGGAAGGCGGCTGGTTCGCCACTTCCAAGATCAAGAAATCCAAGCAGCGCATCAGCCGCCTGGGCTTCTTCGACAGCGTCAACGTGGAGACGCGGCAGGTGCCCGGTTCCACCGACCAGCTCGACCTGGACCTGACGGTGGCCGAGAAATCCACCGGCAACTTCCAGATCGGTATGGGCTACAGCAACGGCGAGGGCCTGACCCTGATGGGCGGCGTCACGCAGAGCAACCTGTTCGGCACCGGCAACTACCTGTCCACCCAGATCAACACCAGCCGCATCAACCAGGTGTACTCGGTGTCCTATACCAATCCCTATTACACTGACGACGGTATCAGCCGCGGTTTCGACCTCTACAAGCGCCGTTCCAACACCACCACCACCACGGTCAGCCAGTACACCTCGGACACCTATGGCGCGGGCGTGCGTTTCGGCGTGCCGATCAGCGACGACGAGTCCTGGAACTATGGCCTGGCGCTGGAGAACACCACCATCGGTCTGGTCGCTTCCAGTCCGCAGCGCTTCGTGGATTACATCGCCACCTTCGGTGAGACCAACCAGAACGTGATCGGCACCATCGGCTGGTCGCGCGACACGCGCGACAGCGCCATCTTCCCCAAGGAAGGCTCGACCCAGCGCGCCATGCTGGAGGCTTCGCTGCCAGTGTCCGGTCAGCGCTATTACAAGCTCACCTATGCGCAGCAGTGGTATGTGCCGCTCAGCCAGTCCTTCACCCTGCACCTCAACGGCGACCTGGGTTCGGCTAACGGCTACAGCGGCATGGCGTTGCCGTTTTTCAAAAGCCTGTACGCCGGCGGTCCCGGCTCCGTACGCGGTTATGACTACAACTCGCTCGGTCCGCGCGATGCCAGCAACTATTCGCTGGGTGGCAACCGTCGCGTGCTGGCCAATGCCGAGCTGCTGTTCCCCATGCCCGGCATGGAGAAGAATCAGTCCCTGCGCCTCGGTCTGTTCCTGGACGGTGGTGCGGTCTATGGCGACAACACCCAAGTTCCGGCCTCCGAGGGAATGCGCTATGCTGGCGGCCTCGGACTGACCTGGTTCTCGCCGGCCGGTCCGATCCAGTTGAGCTGGGCCAGGGCGCTGAACGCGCAGCCGCAGGACAAGCTGCAGAGCTTCCAGTTCACCATGGGTGGCATGTTCTGATGGCACGCAAGGGAGAGCATATGAAGACTTCCATCATGGCAATCATGGCCGGTGCATGGCTGTTCGCCTGCGCCGCGCAGGCGGGCGAGTCGCGCATCGGCATCGTGGATACCGAGCGCATCCTGCGCGAATCGGCACAGGCTCTCTACGCGCAGAAGAAGATCGACAAGGAATTCGCTGTGCGCGACCAGGAGATCAAGCGCCTGGCCGGGCAGATCAAGGATGCGCAGGACGACCTGGAGAAGAACCGTGCCCAGTTGTCCGACTCCTCTCGCCGCATCAAGGAACGTGAGATCGCCAACCTGAACCTGCAATTGCAGACGCGCCAGCGCGAGTTCCGCGAAGATCTCAGCCTGCGCCAGAACGAAGAGGTCGCGCAGATCCTGGCCAAGGCTGACAAGGCCATCCGTGCCATCGCCGAGAGCGAGCAGTACGACGTCATCCTGCAAGAGGCGGTGTACCGCAACCCCAAGGTGGACATCACCGACAAGGTGCTGCGCTATCTGGCCGACGAGCCCTTGCCCGACGCAGCCAAATAATCCGGGAGCACGAGTGAGTTACAGTCTGGCGGACATCGTCGCCCGTTTCGGCGGGCGTGTGCAGGGGGATGCGAGCACCGTGGTGACACAGATCGCCACGCTGGAGCAGGCCGGGGCGGGGCAGATCGCCTTCCTCGCCAACGCCAAATACCGCAAGCAACTGGAAGACAGCCATGCCGCCGCGGTGATCCTGGGCGAGGCGGATGCCGAGCTGACCCAGCGCCCGCGCATCGTCGCCGCCAATCCCTATGCCTATTTCGCCCGCTTGTCGGCGTTCCTAAATCCGCTGCGTGAATATATGCCCGGCATCCATCCCAGCGCGGTGATCGAAGCCGGCGCCGAGGTTGCACCGGATGCGCATATCGGCGCTAACGTATGGATCGGCACCGGTGCCCGCATCGGCGCACACAGCGTGGTGATGGCCAATTGCAGTATCGGCGAAGACGCCGTGCTGGGCGAACACACGCGGTTGTATCCCAACGTCAACGTCTACCACGGTTGCCGGCTTGGTGCGCACGTCATCGTGCATGCCGGGGCGGTCATCGGTTCTGACGGTTTCGGTATCGCCTGGGACGACGGGCGCTGGCTGAAGATCCCGCAGATCGGTCGCGTCGTCATCGGCGATCATGTGGAGATCGGCGCCAACACCACCATCGACCGCGGCGCACTGGACGACACGGTGATCGAGGAGGGCGTCAAGCTGGACAACCAGATCCAGGTGGCGCACAACGTACGCATCGGCGCGCACACCGCCATCGCCGGCTGCGTGGGCATCGCCGGCAGTGCGCGCATCGGTCGTTATTGCCGCATCGGCGGCGGCGCCATCATCCTCGGACATCTGCAACTCGCCGATCAGGTCGAGGTGTCGGCCGGCACGCTGGTCGGCAAGAGCATCCCCGCGGCGGGTAGCTATACCGGCGTGTTCCCGTTCAGCGACAACCACGCCTGGCGCCGCAACGCCGCGCAATTGCGCCATCTGGACGACATGGCCGCGCGTATCCGCAAGCTTGAGCAAGAGATCGAATCATTGAAGGGAGAAGAGAAATGAGTGGTATCACGATGGACATCAACCAGATCATGAAGCATCTGCCGCATCGCTATCCGTTCCTGCTGATCGACCGTGTGCTGTCTATCGATCCGGGCGTCGAGATCGTGGCGCTGAAGAACGTCAGCATGAACGAACCGTTCTTCCCCGGCCACTATCCGCATCACCCGGTGATGCCCGGCGTGCTGATCATCGAAGCCATGGCGCAGGCGGCGGCCATCCTGTCGTTCAACAGTGAGGGCGGCAAGGCGGACGAGAGCAAGGTGTATTACTTCGTCGGCATCGACGGTGCGCGTTTCAAGCGCCCGGTGGTGCCGGGCGACCAGCTGATCCTCAAGGTCAAGCCGGTGTTCAACAAGCGCGGCTTGTGGAAGTTCACCGCAGTGGCTGAGGTGGATGGGCAGACCGCCGCAGAAGCCGAGATCATGTGCACCATGCGGGACAAGGAATGAGTTCCTTGATCCATCCCACCGCCATCATCCATCCCGGTGCGAAGCTGGCCGACGACGTGCGCGTCGGCCCGTATTCCATCGTCGGCGAACATGTGGAGATCGGCGCAGGTAGCGTGGTGGGGCCGCATGTGGTCATCGACGGCCACACCACCATCGGCAAGAACAACCAGTTCTTCCAGTTCAGCTCCATCGGTGAAGTGCCGCAGGACAAGAAATACCGGGGCGAGCCGACGCGCCTGGTGATCGGCGACAACAACACCATCCGCGAGTGCTGCACCTTCAATCTGGGCACGGTGCAGGACAAGGGTGTCACCACCATCGGCAGCGACAACTGGATCATGGCGTATGTGCATGTCGCGCACGATTGCGTGATCGGCGACCACAACATCATCGCCAACAGCGTGCAGTTCGCCGGCCATGTCGAGATCGGCGACCACATCCTGATCGGTGGCTTGAGCGGTATCCACCAGTTCGTGCGCATCGGCGATTTCGCCATGATCGGTTTCCAGACACGTCTGTCGCAGGACCTGCCGCCGTTCGTCACCGCCGTGGGCAACCCGGCGGAGGCCAAGGGGCCGCACCAGGAAGGGCCGCGCCGCAAGGGCTATTCCGATGCGCGTCTGAACATGATCAAGAAGATGTACCGCATCCTGTACAAGAAGGGCAGCAGCTTCGAGACCGCACAGCAGGAGCTGGCGGCCTTGCGCGGCGAAGCGCCGGATGCCGATGTCGACATCGACAACATGCTCGATTTCCTGGCGCAAGCCAGCCGTGGCATCGTCCGCTGACCGTATCATGACTGCTCCGCTCAAGACCATCGCCATCGTGGCGGGTGAAGCCTCGGGAGACCTGCTGGCCAGCCTGCTGATGCGTGCCATCAAGCAGGCTTATCCCGCCGTACGTTTCGTCGGCATCGGCGGCCCCAAGATGCAAGCCGTGGGCATGGACGTGCTGTACCCGATGGAGAGGCTGGCAGTGAACGGCTACGTCGAGGTGTTGCGCCACCTGCGCGAGTTGCTGCGCATCCGCCGCAAGCTGCGCGACCGCTTCCTCGCCGAGCCACCTGCGCTGTTCATCGGCGTAGACGCACCGGACTTCAACTTCGGTCTGGAACTGGCCCTCAAGCAGCGCGGCATCCCCACCGTGCATTACGTCAGCCCGTCGATCTGGGCCTGGCGCGGCGAACGCATCCACAAGATCAAGCAGGCGGTGTCGCACATGCTGGCCTTGTTCCCGTTCGAGCCGGCGCTGTACGACAAGGTCGGTCTGCCTGTCACTTATGTCGGCCATCCGCTGGCCGATGTGTTACCCGAACATCCCAACCGTGCCCAGATGCGCGAGCAGATGCGTATCCTGCCGCGCACGGCCAAGGTGTTCGCCTTGCTGCCGGGCAGCCGCCAAGGCGAGGTGCGCCGTCTGGCCGAGACCTTCATCGCCACCGCGCGCCTGATCCATCAGCGTTGTCCCGAGGCGCAATTCCTGGTGCCGCTGGCCAGCCGCGAGACGCGCAGCATCTTCGAACATGCGATCTGGAAGCTGGATGCCCATGAATTGCCGATCACCTTGCTGTTCGGCCATGCGCACGAAGCGATGATCGCTGCCGATGGCGTGCTGGTGGCCTCCGGCACCGCCACGCTGGAGGCCGCGCTGCTCAAGCGTCCCATGGTCATCACCTACAAGATGGCATCGTTGAGTTTCAAGCTGGCGATGCGCAAGCAATACTTGCCATATGTCGGCTTGCCCAACATCCTGGCGGGACGCTTCGTGGTGCCGGAGATATTGCAGGACGATGCCACGCCGCAGAACCTGGCGCAGGCGCTGCTCAATCTGGTCGAAAACAAGGGCGCGGTGGCCGAGCTGGAACAGGTGTTCGGCGAGCTGCATCGCACTTTGCGTCAGGACACCGCGCGGAAAGCGGCGGCAGCCATCCTGCCCTATCTGGAACGCGCCTGATGGAGATGACGCTGCTCGTCTGCGGCGTTGATGAGGCCGGGCGCGGGCCGTTGGCCGGGCCGGTCAGTGCAGCGGCGGTGATCCTCGATCCGGCGCGTCCCATCGCCGGACTGGCCGATTCCAAGAAGCTCAGCGAGAAGCAGCGCGACAAACTGGCGCCGCTCATCCGTGCACAGGCGCTGGCCTGGTGCGTGGCCTATGCCGAACCGCACGAGATCGACCAACTGAATATCCTGCAAGCCACCCTGCTGGCGATGAAACGCGCGGTGGACGGCTTGTCCGTGCGGCCGCAGCAAGTGCTGGTGGATGGCCTGTATTGCCCGGATACCGGGCTGCCGAGCGAGGCCATCGTCAAGGGCGACAGCAAGGTAGCCGCCATCTCTGCCGCTTCCATCCTGGCCAAGACGGCGCGCGATGCCATCATGCTGGAGATGCATGCGCGCTATCCGCAATACGGTTTCGACGGCCACAAGGGTTATCCTACGGCCGTGCATCTGGAAGCGTTGAGGCGCCATGGCGTGAGCGAGATCCATCGACGTTCTTTCAAACCGGTGCGCGACCTGCTCGTGCCCGCATCCTGAGGAGGCTTTATGACTTTGCTGAAATTCCTGCACCTGCTGGGCGTGATCGTCTGGGTCGGTGGCATGTTCTTCGCCTATTTCGTGTTGCGTCCGGCGGCGGTGGATGTGTTGCAACCGCCGGAACGTTTGCGCCTGTGGAACGACGTGTTCCGCCGTTTCTTCAACTGGGTGTGGGCGGCCATCGCGCTCATCCTGATCTCCGGCCTGTACCTGATCTATCTGTACGGCGGCATGGGCAACGTCGGCCACTACGTGCATGTCATGCTGCTCCTCGGTTTGGGCATGGTCGGCGTGTACGTGTATGTGTTCTTCGGCTGTTATGTGCCGCTCAGCCTGCATGTGGAGCGCCAGCAGTGGAAAGAGGCGGGCGCCATGCTGGCGAAGATCCGCCAGCTGGTCGCTATCAATCTGGCATTGGGACTGCTGACACTGGCCACCGCCAAATTCGGCATCCTGATCGGCTAAGGAGGCAGCATGCGCAAACTGGTCATCCTCGCCTGCACCACCATCGGCCTAGGCATCGGCTATGCGCTGTTCGGCAAGGTCGCCGGCCATTACGTCAGTCCGGCCAGCCTGTTCCAGTTCGGCGGCAACGCCTTGCAGAGCGCCTGGCATTCGGTGTCGGGACTCGAAGCGATGCGCAACAAGATCTTGTTGTGCGGCGTGGCGGGCATGGTGGTCGGCGTGTTGTGGGCTGCGCGACGCGGCAAGTGACGCGCATGGCCGAGTGAACGATGACGATGGATACCACAGACATCCCGCGTGAGGCGGACGGCAGGAAGGTGTACCGCCATGCGGTGCGCGTGCTGTTCGAGCGTGCACGCGAGGCGGCCATGCTGGCGCCGCTGGGGACGCTGTTCATCGCCTGGGTGGTGTGGGACACCGCCGTTGCGGCTGCGGTACTGGCCTGGGTCGTGCTCAACAGCCTGTCGGATGCCGTCACCTATGTACTCAGCACGCGTCTGTTGCGCCAGCCGCCGACCGATGAGCGCATCCCGTATTGGCATCACTGGCAGGTGCTCCTGCGTGCCTTGCAGGGCTTGGCCTGGGGCTCGGCCGCGGTGTTCTTCCATGTCGGCGGCACCGAGGGCGTCATCACGGATCTCACCGTACTCACCGTGCTGGCCGCCATCGCCGCCACCAGCACGGTCAACATGGCGCCATCCTTCCAGACACTGACCGCTTTCGTGGTCAGCGTGCTGGCGGTGCCGGTGGCCTATTACCTGTGGCTGGGCGATGCGCGCCATCTGCAATTCGCCATCGGCCTGCTGGTCATGATGGGCATCGTGCTGCGCGTCGGGTATGACGGCTATCGCCAGTTCATCGACGGCGTTAGCAAGCTGGTGCTGAACCAGGCCATCTCGCAACAGTTGGAACAGCGTAACCAGCAGCTGGCGGAGACGGCACGCCAGTTGCATGCCTTGGCCATGCACGATGAATTGACTGGCATCTACAACCGGCGCCATATCGTGGAGGTGCTGGAACGCCAGCGCCAATTGTTCCAGCGCCATGGCACGCCTTGCAGCCTGGCCCTGTTCGATATCGACCATTTTAAACAGGTGAACGACCGCCACGGTCATGCGGTGGGTGATGCTGTGCTGACCGCCTTCGTGCAGCGTATCCAGCCGCTGTTGCGCAAGGAAGATGCCTTCGGGCGTTATGGTGGCGAGGAGTTCCTGCTGGTGCTGCCCGAGACGTGCGCGGCGGATGCCCAGACGCTGGCCGAACGTGTCCGCCAGCAGGTGGCGGCGTCGCCGCTGGCTTTCGTGCCGCAGCCGTTGCCGACCACGGTGTCCTGCGGCGTGGCCGAACTGCAGGACATGGAGAGCGTGGATGACTGGTTGAGCCGCGCCGACGGTGCGCTCTATCGCGCCAAGGCGCAAGGGCGCGACCGCGTACTGCTGGCGGACGCCTGAGCATCCTCAGCGTCTCCTGTGCAGTCTCGCTACAACGGTAAGAACTCAGCACATGAAACCCCTGTTCACAATCCAGCCAGGCTATCCGCCTCGCAGGCCACCAGCGACCGCTAGCCATCCGTGCGCGGATGGCCTGCGCTCTGCCGCTGCGTCGAGCGCCTGCCCGGCAATGCGGGGGCGGAGATGAGCGACTGGCGCCTGGCTACCTTGTCCGATGTCGTGGCCTTACTGGCATTGGTCAATTCTGCCTATCGCGGGCAATCCAGTCGGGCCGGCTGGACCACCGAGGCCGATCTGCTGGACGGACAACGTACCGATGCGCAGGAATTGAGTGCGTTGCTGCACCAAGCCGATTCCTGCATCCTGCTGCAGGAAGGGGCGCAAGGCCTCATCGGCTGCGTCCACCTGCATCGCCGTGATGCGCATACCGCCTATCTCGGCATGCTGGTGATCCGGCCCGACCTGCAAAGGCAGGGATTGGGGCACCGCCTGTTGCACGCCGCCGAAACGCATGCGCGCAGCAGCTGGGGGGTAGACACGATGCAGATGCAGGTCATCAGCTGCCGTCATGAATTGCTGGCCTGGTACGAACGGCGCGGCTATCGACGCAGCGGCGAGACTTTGCCGTTCCCCGATGATCCGCGCTGCGGTCTGCCGCGCGTGCCCGGACTCCAGTTCGCGGTCTTGCGCAAGGCGCTGGCCGCTTAGGCGCACATTGGGCATTTTCGCCTTTGCCCGTACAATGGGCAGCCGACCATGAAGATCCAGACCTTTCCCAACAGCCCTTGGCGTTTGCACCAGCCGTTCGAACCGAGCGGCGACCAGCCCGCTGCCATCGCCAAGCTGGTGGAGGGCATCGACGACGGCCTCGCGTTCCAGACCCTGCTCGGCGTCACCGGCTCCGGCAAGACCTACACCATGGCCAACGTCATCGCGCGCACTGGCCGGCCGGCCATCATCATGGCGCCGAACAAGACGCTGGCGGCGCAGTTGTATGCCGAGATGCGCGAGTTCTTCCCCGAGAACGCGGTCGAGTATTTCGTCTCCTACTACGATTACTACCAGCCCGAGGCCTATGTGCCGTCGCGCGACGTGTACATCGAGAAGGATTCCAGCATCAACGAGCAGATCGAGCAGATGCGCCTGTCGGCCACCAAGTCCCTGCTGGAACGCGAGGATACGGTGATCGTGGCGACGGTGTCGTCGATCTACGGTATCGGCGACCCGGTGGATTACCACGGCATGATCCTGCACCTGCGCGAGAAGGAGCAGATCGCGCAGCGCGATGTGATCCAGCGCTTGGTGTCGATGCAGTACGAGCGCAACGAGATGGATTTCGCGCGCGGTACTTTCCGCGTGCGCGGCGACGTGATCGACGTCTTCCCGGCGGAAAGCAGCGACCATGCTTTGCGTCTCACCATGTTCGACGACGAGGTGGATACGCTATCGTTGTTCGATCCGCTCACTGGCCACATCGCCACGCGCCTGCCGCGCTACACGGTCTATCCCTCCAGTCATTACGTGACGCCGCGCGAGACCACCTTGCGCGCCATCGAGGCCATCAAGGTCGAGCTGGCCGAGCGCATCGCCTGGTTCCAGAAAGAGAACAAGCTGGTGGAAGCGCAGCGCATCGAACAGCGCACGCGCCACGATTTGGAGATGCTGGCCGAGATCGGTTTCACCAAGGGCATCGAGAATTATTCGCGCCACCTGTCCGGGCGTGCAGCGGGCGAGGCGCCGCCCACGCTGATGGACTACCTGCCCAAGAACGCGTTGATGATCATCGACGAGAGCCACGTCACCATCCCGCAGATCGGCGGCATGTACAAGGGCGACCGTGCGCGCAAGGAGAACCTGGTCAACTACGGATTCCGTCTGCCGTCGGCGCTGGACAACCGTCCGCTGCGCTTCGACGAATTCGAGAAGGTGATGCGCCAGACCATCTTCGTCTCCGCCACGCCGGCCAACTACGAGGCCGAGCATCAGGGCCAGGTGGTGGAGCAGGTGGTGCGCCCCACCGGCCTGGTCGACCCCATCATCGAGATCCGTCCGGTCGCCACCCAGGTGGACGACCTGATGAGCGAAGCCAATGCGCGCATCAAGGTGGGCGAACGCGTGTTGGTCACCACGCTGACCAAACGCATGGCGGAAGACCTCACCGAATACTTCACTGAACACGGCATCAAGGTGCGCTACCTGCATTCCGATGTGGAGACAGTGGAGCGTGTGGAGATCATCCGTGACCTGCGCCTCGGCGTGTTCGATGTGCTGGTGGGCATCAACCTGTTGCGCGAAGGTCTCGATATCCCCGAGGTGTCGCTGGTCGCCATCCTCGATGCGGACAAGGAGGGCTTCCTGCGTTCCGAGCGTAGCTTGATCCAGACCATCGGCCGCGCGGCGCGCCACCTGCACGGCACTGCCATCCTGTATGCCGACCGCATCACCGACTCGATGAAGAAGGCCATCGACGAGACCGAGCGTCGTCGCGCCAAGCAGCTCGCTTACAACGAAGCCAACGGCATCACGCCGCAGTCGGTGGTCAAGCGCATCAAGGACATCATCGATACCGAATACGACATGGACTCCGAGCGCGCGCAACTGAAGGCGGCGCAGACGCAGGCCAAGTACCTGGCGATGAGCGAGAAGGAAGTGTCGAAGGAGATCGCGCGGCTGGAGAAGGAGATGCTGGCCGCCGCCAGGAACCTGGAGTTCGAGAAGGCCGCCCAACTGCGCGACCAGTTGAAGAAGCTGCGCGCGAGCGTGTTCCAGTCACCCATCTGAGTACCCAACATGAAAGTCAAAGTCCTGTTCGTTTGCATGGGCAATATCTGTCGATCCCCGACGGCTGAAGCAGTGTTCCGCTACCATGTCGAGCAGGAAGGGCTGGCAGAGATGATCCATATCGATTCTGCAGGGACACATGATTATCACATCGGTGAACCACCCGACGCGCGTACGCAGCAAGCTGCCAAGCGACGCGGTTACGATATGGGTGCCTTGCGCGGACGCCAGGTCGGTGTGCGCGACTTCAGCGAGTTCGATTACGTGCTGGCGATGGACGAGGCCAATCTGGCCATCCTGCAACGCTTGCGCCCGCGCGATGCGCAAGGTCATCTCGGTCTGTTCCTGGAATTCGCCGAGCGGCACCGGGAGATAGCGGTCCCCGATCCCTACTTCGGCGGGGCAGAAGGGTTCGAGCATGTGCTCGATCTGGTCGAAGATGCTGCCCTGGGTTTGTTGAAACATATCCGTTCACAGGTACCTCACTGAGCCATGCTGCTGACCTTTTCCTCGGAACCCGAAATATGGCATGCCTTCCGCATCTCGATGACCTGGGGGGCGCTGGTGGTGGCCATCACCACGGTATTGATGATGCTCTCCCTGGAAGGCACCAAATCGGAGATCAGTAAATCCACTGGCGCCATGCTGGGCTTGCTGTTCTATCTGCTGTTCGGCCTGCTCACCTACCGCGAGCAATTCGGCAGCTTTACGGCGGCCGAGGTCGACGCGCAATCGGTCACGCTGCATTACGCGGGCAGTTATTTTGAGCCGCAGTGTATCGACGCCGGGGAGATCGCCACCATCGAGGCGGGGCATCCGGGGAAGGGCGAGGCGCACCAGTGTTATTTGCATCTCACCCTGCGCTCAGGGACCACTCAACGCAGTGCACCAAGCGCCACGGCAGACTGCGAGACCTACCGCAAGCAGATGGAGACCTTGCTGGGACGTTAAATGCCAGCTGCGCTTGATCGGGCAGGTCCGGTTAAAGCAACACGCAGGCAACGGCCCGGGCTGGTGCAATACGCAGCAAGCTGTGCCTCCGCGCAAGAAAAGAGCTCACCGGAAAACAAAAAACGCACGGCATGCCGTGCGTTTTTCATTGTGCAGCCGCTTTCGCTCAGTTGCCTGAACGTGTCTCCACCTGTTGCAGCGGTTCGCTGTTCTCGATGGTGTAGATCTCGCGCGGACGCTGGCGGCGACGCGGGGCATGCGCACCGACGTCGGGCATGGCGACTTCCACCGTGCTGGCCTTGACCGGATCGGTCTCGATCATGGTCAGGCCGCTGGCGCTCAGGTCCAGGCTGATCGGGGCTGCCGGCGTACTCGCGGCTGCTGCGATCGGTGTCGCCGCTGCGCGGGGCGCTGCCTTGGCCGATGCCGGGTGGCAGACGATCTCGGTCGGCTGCAGGCGCGGCGTGTAACCGGCTGGGTAGCACACGATCTCGGTCGGCTGACGACGTGTCGGACGTGTCTGCTCGCGCGGTGCTTCTACGTTCGCTGCTGCATTCAGCTCGGTGCCATTCTCTGTCTGTTGCTCACGACGCTCGCGTTCGCGACGGCCACCACGACGACCGCGCTTGCGACTGCCTTCGCGTGCCTGGCCTTCCTGTTCGCCTTGTTCGGCAGCGACCGGTGCGACGGCTTCCAGCACCGGCTTGGGCTCACGATTGTCCTGACGCGGTTGACGCGGCTGACGTTCCTTGCGCGGCTGCTCTTCCTTCTCGCTCTTCTCGGCTTGGCGCGGGGCTTCCTCGCGGCGGGACGGTTTGTTCTCGCTGTTGCGCTCGTTGCGCTCGCTGCGTTCACCGCGTTCACCGCGACCGCCACGACGCTTGTCACCACGCTCGCCGCGTTCGCGACGGCCGTTGTTGCGGTTGTTGCCCTTGCGGGAAGGCTCGGCCTTCTTCTCTGCTTCGGCGCCATTGCCGAACAACCAGCCGAACAGACGCGAGAACAGGCCGGGCTGGGCCGCTTCCTGCTTCTCTTCGTGCTTGGGCGCGGGTTGCGCCGGGGTCACGCTGCGCACGGCAGCCTGCGGACGCTGGGCGGCCTTGGCTTCCTGGGCGGCGGCGACCGGATTGGTCTCTTCCGGTGTGGCGACCTGCTTGTAGCTGGCCTGCAGATGGTCCGGGGTAATGTCGTCCAGACGCAGACGGTTCACCGTGTAGTGCGGTGTTTCCATGTGCGGGTTGGGGATCAGCATCACGCGCACCTTGAAGCGGTGTTCGATGCGGTTGATGTCGGCGCGCTTCTCGTTGAGCAGGAAGGTGGCGACGTCCACCGGCACCTGCGCGTGGATGGCGGCGCTGCTGTCCTTCATCGCTTCTTCCTGGATGATGCGCAGGATGTTCAGTGCGGAAGACTCGGTGCCACGGATATGGCCGACGCCGTTACAGCGCGGGCAGGTGGTGTGGTTACCTTCTTCCAGGCTTGGCGCCAGGCGCTGGCGCGACAGCTCCAGCAGGCCGAAGCGCGAGATCTTCGCGGTCTGGATGCGCGCGCGGTCGAAGCGCAGCGCATCGCGCAGACGGTCTTCCACGGCGCGCTGGTTCTTGCTCGCTTCCATGTCGATGAAGTCGATCACGATCAGGCCGCCCAGGTCGCGCAGGCGCAGCTGGCGGGCGATCTCGTCGGCCGCTTCCAGGTTGGTGTTGAACGCGGTGGACTCGATGTCCGTGCCCTTGGTGGCGCGGGCGGAGTTGATGTCGATCGCGGTCAGCGCTTCGGTATGGTCGATCACGATGGCGCCACCGGAAGGCAGGCGCACTTCGCGCGCATGCGCGGATTCGATCTGGTGTTCGATCTGGAAGCGCGAGAACAGCGGCACGTCGTCGTGATAACGCTTGATGCGGTTCACGTGGTCCGGCATCACGGTGCCCATGAAGGCCTGGGCCTGTTCGAAGATGTCGTCGGTGTCGACCAGGATCTCGCCGATGTCCGGGTTGAAGTAGTCGCGGATGGCGCGCACCACCAAGCTGCTTTCCAGATAGATCAGGGAAGGGGCCTTCTC
>JBFMFN010000010.1:0-156325 GCA_040754175.1 Pseudomonadota bacterium
ATACGACTTGTCCGATCATCGACGTGCTGGCCAAGGATTGAGCGGGCAGTTGAGGTGCTGGTAACGACGCGCACGGGCGCTGCAAACTGCTTACCGTGCTTTATTTTCCGAATTCTGAGACGACCCCCAATTCATCGCTTCCGCCGCCACCTTGCGCTCGGTCGGCTCGAACAGGCTGTCCTGATTCATGGCGGCCGGATAGCGTTGCAGATCGTGGATACCTTGTGCGCGTAGCAGCACATCGGTGAGCGTCTCCGCACGCAGACCGGCTTGTGGCACATCGGTATGGTTGACGATGGGCAACAGGCCCCATTTCGCATTGCGTTCCAGGGCGGGCCCGTTCGCCGATTGATCCAGCACGGCACAGGCGCCGAGCGACAGCGCGATCAAGGGGGTTACCAGTTTGACGATGTTCATGCTGCTTTCCTTGTGATGGAAGATTGCGTTAGCGATCGAAGTAATAGCGATAGTTCAGTTTCAATTCCCGGCTCATGCCGTTCACCAGATTGGTCCCCCCGAACTCCTGGCTGAACGCGAGCGACAGCAAATCTGGCCCGAGCAGCGATCCGGCCAGGCCCAAGGCAGCATTATAGCCTTGGCCACTCACACTATTCCGTGTCATGCAGGCATCGCCGTACAGACGCCAGGCCCGGGTATAGCTCCAGCGCTCGGCCGCGCCCGAGCCGGCACAAACACCGAACAGGTCGGTGTTGCCCGGCAGCGCGAACGCGGCATTGCCGTCACTGCTGTAGCGACCGGAATAACCGGTCACGCGCACGGTCACATCGGGGTATTCGGCACGCACCTGATAGCCGGCCTCCCAGGCCAGATGTCGGCCATTGCCCAGCGCGCTGCCGAGTTGCGTCTGATAGCGTGCCACACCGGGTTGCAAACGCAGATACTCGCGTCGGCTCAAACGATACTGGAAACTCGTCTCGAACTGGTCGCGCATCCCGAACACCCGCAGCTCGTTGGATTCCGTCGCGGCGGCGTGCCGTTGCGCGTCCACTGCCACCTCCAGCCGCGGCAACGGACTCCATTCATGGCGTGCCAGCAGCGCCGTGGTATCAGCGTATTCGCTGCGCCGCTGTACGGTCAGTTCGCTGCGACCGCTCTTTGCGCGATGCAACAGGCTGATACCGCGCATCAGTTCCAGCCCGGGCGTCGCCTGCGGCGTGGTCAATGCCGCATCGCTTTGTCCGGTATGCAGATATTCCAGGCCCAGGCGGGTATGCGCAGTGAGCGGCGTTTCCAAACGGGTGCGCATCACATTCCCGGACCAGTCGCCCAGACGCACGCTGGCCAACCCGACGTCCAGCGTGCTGGCAGCTTGCAGCACGTCTTCGCTCAAACGCTGGTGCGCATCACCATTCTCGGGGTCGTCCTGCAAACCCTCGAACACGATGCTCTGCGCCAAGCCCTCCTGCCCGGTCGCCTGCGCGGCATCGTGGCGCGTCAACATGGTCATGCCATCGGCCTGGGTGGCCAGCAGGTCGTTCAGGCGTTGCGTATCGTCGTCAGCCATCGCGATCATCGATTCGGCCCACAGCGGTTGCTGCATGGCGCGGCCATAGCGCTGCCACAACCAGGCTTTGGCTGCTGCGGACTGTTCATGCGAGAGCGCCCAGCCCAAGACCAGCATCTCGGTCACCCTGTCGTTCTCCTGGTCATGCTGCACCAGCTTGTCTTGCCGCAGTACCGAACGCACCAAGGTCAGCCCCTCATCTGCCGCATGGTTCATCAGCGCCAGCCGTGCTGCCGCCTGCATCTGTGGCGACCAGGGCTGCATCACCTGCTTATCGCGCAATTGCAGCCAGGCGTATCTGCGCACCCGCCATGCCATGCCGCCCTGCCGGTTCTGTTCCAGCGCATCGGCATAGTTCAACAGCCACAGATAATCCTTCTGGTGGCGTTGCAGCTCCAGCGCGTAATAGGCGACCGCGCGCGCCGGTTGGTCGAGCACCTGATAGCTGGCGGCGAGCACGCCCCAGTAGGCAGGGTCCAACTGATCGTTGCGCTCGATGAGCTGGGACAACATCTCGCGCAAACCCGGCAGATCGTGCGCATCGATGAGGAACCACAGGATGGTGTTCACCGTGTTGGGGTCCTGCGGCGCCAATGCCGCCGCATGGCGGAAATCGTGATGTGCCGCCTGCTGGTCGCCGATGGCCTGGAAATACTGGCCGCGCATCAGGTAGAAGCGCGGATAGCTGGACAGGCTGGCTTCCGTCTGTGCATCGATGCTGGCATACAAGCGTCGTTGTGCCGCCAGATCCTGCTGTCGCACATGGATCTCCAGCGCCTGGAACAACATCTCGGGGGCATGATGCAGACGGAATGCCTGCTCCGCTACCGTGGCACTCTCCTCCGGCCTGGACTTGCCCAACAGGTAGAGCAGACGGCTGAAGTCGCCTTGCGCCATCTTGCTGTTGGCCGCCAATTGGCGATACTTCTCGGTCGCCACATCGTCTTTCTGCAACTGCCAGGCCAGGTCGGCCAACAGCTTCCAGTAAGCATGGTCGCTTTCCGGGATCAGCGAACTGTATTGTTGCATGCGCTCATAGGCTTTCTGGTAGTCGCCCTGCTGCAAGTCCAGGTTGACCGTGTTCAATATCCATTCCTGGTTGAAGCCATGCTTCTGCAACAGTTCGGCATACAGCAGATAGGCCTGTTTGATGTTGCCGCTGCGTTGCGCCATGCGCGCGGCAAGCTCCAGCTGCCAAGGCTGGTGCGTGGCACGGTAGCGTGCCTGGAAGAATCGGATGCCCTCGTGCTGGCGTCCGGCCAATTCGAACATATCGGCCAGTGCCTGCCCCTGCTTCTCATCCAGTTTGCGCGTCGTCGCCACACGCTGCCAGGCTTCCAGCGCGGCATCGTAATCGCCCAACGCAGGGGCCAATCGCATCACCGCCAGCACGGCCTCCTCGTTACCTTGATGGCGCATCAGCCAACGCCATTCGCGCAGGGCGATGGCCGTATGGTTGGTCCACTCGGCGACCTGGGACAGGCGCTGGTGCCAAACGGTCTCCTGCGGTGCCTGGCGTACGGCCGCCTCGGCGACACGAAAAGCTTCGTGCAGATTGCGGTTGGCCAGGAACACCTCGTACGCCAATTTGTATTTCTGCGCATCGTAAGGACGTATCTTGCTGTCGTCGCCCGGCGTCATATCCTCTTCTGCGGCATGAGCGCTGGGGATCAGTTCGAAATCCAGGTGCACCACACGCAGATACAACTGCTCCAGCCAGGACAGGTTGAGCATGCGGCGCGCATAACGTGCCGCGCGTTCCGGATCGTTCGAGGCGCGCGCCGCGCGTACCAGGAAATACAAGGTGTCCGGATCGTCGATGAGTTTGCCGACGTAGCGGTCCGCCGCTTGCATGGCTTCGCCGTAGCGTCCGTTCGCCATCAATATCTTGATCCCGGCCAGCAGGAACTCACGCTGATCCGCCACCGAGTGCGCCTTGTTACGCGCCAGGAAATACAGGTGGACCGACAGTTCGAAATCGCCTTCGCCGAGCACGCGTCGCGCCGTGGCTGCTATCCAGTCGGTGGATTGCCCGGCGGCCGCATCGTCGATGGCACGGTAGAGCAGCGTGACGATGCCGCGTTCCTTTAGTTCGTTGGCCTGCCCTGCCAGGTAGATCAAGGTCAGCAAAGACCATTTTCGCGCGGACAGGCGCAGGAAAGTGGCATGGCGCTGGGCCGCCAGCTCTGCTCGTTGCGCTGAGCGCAGCGGACTCTTCTGGTAGAGCTTGGTCAGATATTTGTATTGCAATAGCAGGCCGCGCTTTTGCCATTCCGCATCCTTGCTTTGTAAGGCGGGTGCGATCAGGTCGGCGACCTCGTCCAGCTCTCCCAGGAACAGCTTGTGCTCGGCCAGCAACAGGCGCAATTCCAGATTGTGCGGGCTGGTATGCAACAGGTTGCTGAGATAACTGACCGTCAATGGGTCGCCCAGCCGTTCGCGTGCGGCCTGGCGCAGCAGGTCCTGCTTGGGAAAGATCATCAACAGCACGAATACGATGGCCACGGCGAAGCCCACCAGCACCCAGGGCGATAGCAGGTGCGGCCGGGTGACCTGGTCGTTATTGCGTGCACTCAATCCGTAGCTCATCGATATCGCGTTCGCGTAAAGAGAAGTGCAGGCCATCCTCGACCTTGCGGTCCGGACGGATGGCACGACCATCGGCGGTCATGGTGCAACGGCGATCATCCACGCCGCCCAGCACGAATTTCAGTGGCAGATAGCCGTGCAAGGACAGTACCAGGGTACTGCCCTGCCCGCTCCGTAGATGCTGTGCACGGGCGACCCGCGCATTGGCGGAATGCAGGAACGGCTGCGCCGCTGCCTTGGGGCTGAAGCGTATCCGTGCCTCGTTGTCGGCCAGATGCAGGTATTGATCGTTCTGGTTGCGGCGGAAACCGGCGATCGAATCATCGCCGAGCGCGGGATAACCCAGCGTCAACGGGGCACGCAGTTCGCGCAACTCACCGCGCCCGCGCACCAGCCAGCCATCGGGCGTACGGGCGATCACCAGATGGTTGAAGTCATGCACCTTGCGCACGTATTCGGAGATGTGGACGGTCATGGTCTCCGGCACCTGCGCCCACTCGATGACCTTCTGCAACGCCTTGAGCGATGCCGGTTTGCTGGCAGAGTAGGTGTGGAAATAGATGTCGATGGGCTTGAGGCGATACGGCGTCTCGGTCATCTCGAAGGTCTCGATCACGCGCTCGAAGCCGTAGAACGGACCGGTCCAGTTCTGCGTATAGACGTTCTCGTTCTGGTTCGGGGCATATACCTGGAAGTAATCGCCCTTGGGAATCCCCAACGGCGATACCAAGGTCAATGAAGGATCGGTACGCGAGATCAGCGTCTCGCCGCCGTTCATCGACTCCAGCCCCAGGACGGATGCCATACGCAAGGCATCGCTGCCCACGTTGCAATCGCCGGTCCACAGCATGACCTGTGCCTTCTTGCCCGGCGGTGCCAAGCGGCGGTCGATATAGTCGATCGAACCGGCGATCTCGCGGCGCAGATCGAAATCGTAATCGGGGATCTTCAGGTGATAGCCCTCATCCTGCGGATTATTGGAGGCCTTCTGCCAGATGAACGGGTGCGAGAAAGAGTGGGAAGCGATCTCCACATGGGGCAACTCGAAGATCTCGCGCGCGACCTTTTCCAGTGCCGGAGACTGATCGGGATACAGCCCATCCGGAGCGATCTCGCCCTGGATCACCGAGATGGTGGCCGGTAGCGGGTATTTCTTCAGCACTTCCTGCAGCAACACCTCACCGGCATAAGGCGCGCCGGGGAACTGCCCGCGACTCACGAAACCATCGCCATCCATATGCATCATCAGCAAGCGGCGCCCGCTCTCGGTGGTGGTGACGGGCACCGGCATCTGCGGCAAATGCAAGGCCTGGCGCAGGAACTCGATGGGATTGATCACCCAGCGCATGCGCATGCCGCCGTCTTCTTTGCGGATGCTGCCCGCAAAGCTCGGCAGGTCGACCAGCACATAGGGATTGAGTGCATAGCCGCCCCAGGGGGTGAGCGCGATGCCATCCTGGGATTCGCCCTGTGCGTTGGTCACCGTCAACAACGGCTGGCCGCCTTGCGCTTGCAACGTGAAGAAGCCGGAACGATCGAACACCGGCGGCGTCTCGAAACCGACCAGCGCATCCTGATGGGTGATGCGCAAGGTGGTGCGCTCCGCAGCCGAAGGGGTATAGCGCAGGCCGAAGCGCTCGGCTTTGCCACTATCGAGCAGGAAGGCTGCTTCGCCGATCAGGGCGACAGGCACCCCCTCCTTGATCTGGCGTTCCAGCCAGGCGATCAGCGCCGGGCCTTCGGCGCGAGCCGCCTGGTCCAGCCATACCACGATGCCGGCATAGCGCCCGATCAAGGCATGGTCCGGCAGCGGTTTGCGCGCATCCGCATAATCCACGGCGTAACCGAGATAGTTCAGCGGCATGGCCGCGTATTTCAAGGCGCTGGTCTCGATCAGGTCGTATTCGTTGCGCCCGGTGTTGCGGACCATCAATACCTTGCGCGGCATCACTTCCACCTCGCCCACGCCCAGCATGTCCAGCTGCGGCGTGCTCACCCAAGGGATGAAGCCTTGGGCGCGGATGGCGGCGGCAGTCTTGCGTGCCAGTTCGCGTTTCTCCGGCGGCACGTAGTCGATGCTGATGACGTGCAGCCCGTAATCGTTCTTCACATGTTTGAGTTGTCCCAGCAGCCACTCGCGGTCGGCGGCCGGTACCGCGCGGTATTGCTGACGTGCCGGGTCCCAGCCTTGATACAACGATTCCGCCGCCACCGCATACGCCAGATCATGTACTTGCGGCAGTATCTCGAAGCCGCGATTGAAGATCAGGCGCGCCTGCGGATAGCGTTGCTTCAGCGCACGGATGGCCGCTGCCAGCCCGGCCTGCTGGCGCGCACGTTCGGCATCGGTCTTGGCGATGAGGTGGAAGGAATCCAGCGTATCCAGGAAGAAGCCGCGATAGCCCGCATCCCACAGCGGCTTGACCAGATGTTCGACGAAGAACGCCGGCCATTCCGGTTGCGCCTGGTCGATCACCACACTGCCCCAATCCTTGTTCTCGCCCAGCTTCCAGGCATCCGGCATGTCTTTCAGGTAGGGCCGGTCGGCCGAGGCCTCGCCCACCGCGACATAGGCGAACAGGCTGGAACGCTCATCGCTGTGCGGTTTCGGGTCAGCTACATGCCCCGGCTCCACCACCACGATGTCGTAGGCGCGCAACTCGTCCCATGGCAGATCATTGCCATAGAACAAGGCGACGCTGGGATTGCCGGCGAATGCGGCGAACGGCAGCAGCAGCGCGAGGGAGAGCCAGAGCCGGTGCAGGCAGGCGGAGGTGCGACTCATCCGGCCGCCAGCAAAGCACCCAAACCATCGGCCAGCGAGGTCTTGGCGGGCGCTGCCAGCACCTCGCGCATGCGCAGCGGGGTGACGCTGGAATGGCGGATGTCGCCTTGTGCCGGCGGCTCATGCTGCACTTGTGCCGGACGGCCTGCGCACTGCGCCAGGGTGTCGATCAGCTCCAGCAGCGTCACGCTGTGACCGGTGGCGATATTGCAGACGCCCTCGGCCGCGCTTTGCAGGGCACGCAGATTGGCTTGCGCCACATCCTTCACATAGATGAAGTCGCGCGTCTGGCCGCCATCGCCGAACACGCGCAGCGTATCCCCGTTCTCGATGGCCGCAGCGAAGCGGCTGATGACGCCGGCATAGGGCGATCTCGGGTCCTGGCGCGGACCGTAGACGTTGAAGTAGCGCATGCCCAGCGCAGAGGTCTGGTACAGCGCGCGGTACATGGCGGCATATTGGTCGTTGATGCTCTTCTCCAGGCCATAGGGCGACAGCGGCGCCACGGGCGAGGATTCGTCCAGCGGCAGTTTCTCCGGTGCGCCATATACCGCCGCACTGGAGGCATACACCATGCGGCGCACACCGGCGCGGCGCGCACCGTCGAGCACGTTCAGGAAGCCGACGATGTTGTGCTGGCTGGAACCGATGGGGTCGGCCACCGAGGCCGGCACCGAGACCTGGGCCGCCAGGTGCAACACATGGGTGATGCCATACATGGCCTTGTCCACCGCAGCACTGTCGCGGATGTCGCCGACGATAAGTTGCAGGTCGGCATGCTCCGGCAGATTGGCCGGCTTGCCGGTGGACAGGTTATCCAGCACGGTGACGCGTGCGCCGGCGGCCAGTATCGCCTCGACACTGTGCGAGCCGATGAAGCCTGCGCCGCCGGTGACCAATACGTGCATTTTTTCCATGGTGTGCCCTCAAATTTTCAAAGCTTATTGAATCACAGGGTTATAGCAATGAGCATGCCAGTGAAATATATGGGCTATGGCTATGAATCGTAATGGCTTGTCGACATGGCGCCACGGCTGGCGATGGTATCTCGACGCCACCTGACGGATGCCCGACGCCCGTTCACTTGCGCAACGGTTTCAGCAGCTCGCCCAAACCGTTGTGGTCGATCTCGTGCATCAGCGCCAGCAAGCGCCCCAGCTCCCCCTTGGGGAAACCGCTGCGCGCCATCCAGTTCAGGTAATGCCCCGGCAGATCGGCCAGCACGCGGCCTTGGTATTTGCCGTAAGGCATGGTGCGCGTGACCAGTTGTTGCAAGGCTTCCAGTTCCACGCGCCCTACTCCTCAACAGGCTGTCAACGCTTCAGCTTGGCGAACGCTGCCGCCATCGCCCCCATGGGTTCGGGCTGGCGCTGCTGCTGCGGCTTGTGCGGCTTGCCGGCGTGGCGCGGATCGCGTGCGGCCTGATGCGACTCAGGCTTGCCCTGGGTCGGGGCATCGCTCATACGCATGGTGAGGGCGATGCGCTTGCGCTTCACGTCCACCTCCAGCACCTTCACCTTCACCACCTGCCCCGCCTTCACCACCGTGTGCGGGTCTTTCACGAACTTGTCGGCCAGCGCCGAGATGTGCACCAGGCCATCCTGATGCACGCCGATATCCACGAAGGCGCCGAACGCCGCCACGTTGGTCACCACGCCTTCGAGGATCATGCCGGGCTCCAAGTCCTTCAGGTCTTCCACGCCTTCCTTGAAGCTGGCGGTGGTGAACTCGGGGCGCGGGTCGCGGCCGGGTTTGTCCAGTTCCTTCAGGATGTCGGTGATGGTCGGGATGCCGAACTGCTCGCTGGCATATTTGGACGGGTTCAGGCTTTGCAGCAATTTGGAATTGCCGAGCACGCCCTTGATGTCCTGCTTGATGTCTTGCAGGATGCGCTGCACCAGCGGATACGACTCGGGGTGCACCGCCGAGGCATCCAGCGGATCGTTGCCGCCCATGATGCGCAAAAAGCCTGCCGCCTGCTCGAAGGTCTTGTCGCCCAGACGCGGCACCTCGCGCAGTTCGGCGCGGCTGTTGAAGCGCCCCTTCAGATCGCGATGCTGCACGATGGCCTGCGCCACGCTGCTGCTCAGGCCGGAGACGCGTGCCAGCAGCGGCGCCGAAGCCGTGTTCACGTCCACGCCCACCGCGTTCACGCAGTCTTCCACCACCGCATCCAGCGAACGCGCCAGTTGCATCTGGCTCACGTCATGCTGGTATTGGCCGACGCCGATGGATTTGGGATCGATCTTCACCAGTTCGGCCAGCGGGTCTTGCAAGCGGCGCGCGATGGACACCGCACCGCGCAGGGAGACGTCCAGTTCCGGCAGTTCCTTGGAGGCGAACTCGGAGGCGGAATACACCGACGCCCCCGCTTCCGACACCACGATGCTGGTCAGCTTGAGTTCGGGGTGCAGCTTGATCAGGTCCCGTGCCAGGCGGTCGGTCTCGCGCGAAGCGGTACCGTTGCCGATGGCGATGAGCGACACCTTATGCTTCTCCGCCAGTTGCGCCAGGATGGCGATGGACACGTTCCAGTCGTTGCGCGGCTGGTGCGGATAGATGGTAGCGGTATCCACCACCTTGCCGGTCTCGTCCACCACCGCCACTTTCACCCCGGTACGCAGACCGGGGTCGAGGCCGATGGTGGCGCGCGGGCCAGCGGGTGCGGCCAGCAACAGATCCTTCAGGTTGCGCGCGAACACGTTGATGGCCTCGGTCTCGGCCTGGGTACGCAGCGCGCCCATCAGCTCGGTCTCCAGATGCATGAACACCTTCACGCGCCAGGTCCAGCGCACGGTATCCAGCAACCAGCGATCCGCCGGGCGGCCCATGTCCTTGATGTTGAAATGCACCGCGATGCGCCCCTCGCACGGGTTGTGCGGCGCAGACCAGGTCAGCTTGTCCTCGTCGCTGTCCAGGCGCAGTTGCACGCTCAGCATCTCTTCGCGGCGGCCACGGAACACCGCCAGCGCGCGGTGCGACGGGATGCTGCCCAAAGGTTCGGAATAATCGAAATAGTCGGCGTACTTCTCCGCCGCTTCCTGCTTGCCTTCGATCACCTTGGATTGCAGCACGCCATGCTGCTGCACGTATTCGCGCAAGGTTTGCAGCAAGCCCGCGTCCTCGGCGAAGCGCTCCATCAGGATCTGCCGTGCGCCATCCAGCGCCGCCTTCACATCCGGCACGCCGGGGTTGGCATCGCCCGCCGCACTGGTGAACGGCTCGCGGATGAACTTGGCCGCCTCCACTTCCGGGTTCAGCGTCGGGTTCGCTAGCAAGTCGTTCGCCAGCGGCTCCAGCCCCGCCTCCAGCGCGATCTGCGCCTTGGTGCGGCGCTTGGGCTTGTAAGGCAGATACAGGTCTTCCAGATGCGTCTTGTCCGTCGCCATCGCCACGGCCTGCAACAACTGCGGCGTCATCTTGCCCTGCTCGGTGATGGACGCGATGATCGCCGCGCGGCGCTCTTCCAGCTCACGCATATAGCGCAGCCGCTCTTCCAGCATACGCAGTTGAATATCGTCCAATCCCCCCGTCGCCTCCTTGCGGTAGCGCGCGATGAAAGGCACGGTCGCGCCTTCGTCCAGCAGGGCGATGGCAGCGGCGATCTGTGCAGGTTTTGCGGAGATTTCAGAGGCGAGACGTTGTTCTATCGGTGGCAGCATCGTGACTTTCTAGTATTGCAGTTGCGGAAATGAAACGGCCTCTGTTGGCAGAGGCCGGTGTTTTTTCTGGGTGTGGATTATGCCAGAGAGACGTCTTGATTAAGAACCCGGTAATCACGGGTTATTACATTGCCATTTTCACCAGGGAAGCCCCCTCCCGTCATTGCCGATGAACTTGCCCGTATCCGCCAGCGTGAGTCCATCGATGACCTTGCGCATGCCGGCCACGCTCTGCTCGACTTCGAGCATGGCGTTGGGGCCGCCCATGTCGGTCTTGACCCAGCCGGGATGCAGCGCGACGACGGTGATGCCCTGCCCTTGCAGATCCACGGCCAGGCTCTTCACCACCATGTTGGCGGCGGCCTTGCTGCTGCGGTAGAGGTAGCTGCCGCCGCTGCTGTTGTCGTCCACGCTGCCCATCTGGCTGGTGAGGGTGACGATGCGTTTGAGGCGGCTGCGCGCGATCTGTCCGATGAAGGCTTCCACCATCTTGAGCGGGGCCATGGTGTTGATGTTGAAGGAGGTCATCCAGGCCGCGTAGTCAGTGTGGCCGAAGCCGTGCCGGTCTGCCGCCGGATAGATGCCGGCGTTGTTGATGAGCAGGTCTATGGTTTCACCGGACAAGGTGCGCGCGAGTCGCTCGATCTGCGCATGGTCGGCGACATCCAGCGCGTGGATAGCGATGCGCTCGGGATATTGGGCTGCCACTCTTTCGAGGGCATCCGCCCGGGCCGGCTCACGGCAACAGGCGAATACGCGCCAGCCGGCAGCGGCATATTGCTTGCAGAATTCCAGCCCGATGCCGCGATTGGCACCAGTGATCAGTAGTGTATTCATGGGTAGGAGGCGAATTCGGATGCACCAAGCCTAGCAGCAAAGTCCTCTCCCCGCATGCTGGCAATAATATATAGGCCGCTGTCGTGACTGCATCGGCGTGTCTGCGGTGCTAAGATGCCGCGCGCCGAAGTAGTGCCATTCGGTGTGCGCGACATCGGCATTCATCCTGGATTTCCTAGTGAACACTTTGATTGCCAGCTTTTCGAAGCTGCTGCTCTTGTTTTTGCTTTGCATCATGCCGCCGGCTCAGGCGGCGGATGCTGTGCGCCTGTCGCAAGTGCCGGCAGGTTCGCTCGGCCTCCATGCGCAGCAACTGGTCGAGGGCGAGGCCGCGCTGGAGTTGGATGAGGCGCTGGTGCAGTTGCAGACCGGCGCTTTCAAGCCAGTGACGACGGCGGAGCCCGATTTCGGCATCGGTTCCAGGCCGGTGTGGCTGCATCTGGCGCTGGAGAACGATACGCGCGAGGTGCAGCAACGCATGTTGTTGGCAGGCGTGACCTGGCTGGACCGGCTGGATGTGTATGTGGTGCATGCGGACGGCAGTCGTCACGCGGTGCATACCGGGGATGAATTGCCTGATGCACCGGGGCTGACGCCGGGCTTGGGCTATGTGCTGCCGTTGCAGTTGCCACCAGGGCGCAGCGAGGTGCTGCTGCGGGTGGCGTCGGTCGATCCGATGGCGCTGCCGCTGGAGTTGAAGACGCCGCAGGATTTCGACTCCCTGCGTTTGCACTCCGGTTATTTCTACGGCTTCTTTTTCGGCTTCATGATCGCGCTGGGGGCTTACAACCTGCTGCTGTTCAGCGGCACGCGCGAGCGCAGCTATCTTTATTATGCGCTGGCGCTGCTGAGCATCCTGTTCTGCAACGTGGCGTACACCGGGCATGGCGCGGGCTGGCTATGGCCGCAGTCCACGGGTTTCCAGCGCTATGTGATCCTGGTCTCCATGGTGGTCTATAACGCGTTCGGATTGTTGTTCGCTTCGCGTTTCCTGATGCTGGCGCAGTATCTGCCACGCGCGCAGCGCGTGGTGTGCTGGAGCATGGGCATGGCGATCGGCGGCATGCTGCTCGCCCTGTTGCTGGGCAGCCAGTTGCTGGCCGGACTGCTGGCATTCGTCAGCATGAGCACCTTCAGCGCAGGCATGTTCGTGCTGGGTCTGGTCAGCGTCTGGCGGCAGCGGCCCTCCGCGCACTATTTCCTGTTCGCTACCTTCTTCGGCATGCTGGGCGTCGGTCTCACTGCCCTGTCGGTATGGGGCAAGATCCCGTTCAGCCTTTTCACTTTCCATGCGGCGGAGATCGGACTGATGATCGAGGCGACCTTGCTGGCGCTGGCTTTGGCAAACTGGATGCGCCAGCACCGCGAGGCACGCTATCTGGCGGAACAGGTGGCGCGGCAAGATGCGCTGACACAGCTGAACAATCGGCGTGCGTTCCACGAGGCAGCGCAGCCGGTGGTGGATACCGCGCAGCGGCATGACCGGCCGCTGAGTCTGGCAGTGATGGACATCGATCACTTCAAATCGATCAACGACCGTTATGGACACAAGACCGGCGACGAAGCGCTGGTGGCGGTGGCGAGTATGCTGAGACGGCTGTCGCGCAGCAGCGATGTGGTGGCGCGCTGGGGGGGCGAGGAGTTCGTGCTGCTGTTGCCGGAGACCGGCTTGCGGCAGGCAGTGAACCATGCCGAACGCTTGCGGCGGGCAGTGAGCGAGTTGCGCATTCCCGCCGGTGATGGTGTGCTGTCGATGACAGCCAGCTTCGGCATCGCGACGCGCAGCGCGGAGATGTCGCTGGAAGATCTGATCAATCAAGCCGACATGCAGCTCTACCAGGCTAAACAAAGTGGGCGCGACTGTGTGTGCAGCCCGCCGCTGCCCTGAACGACAGCGCCCTACTCTGCCGGCATTACTTCTTCTTCAGTGACCGGCGGCTGCGGCTTTTCGACTGGCAGACCGGCAGTTTTCCATTCGTTCAAGCCGCCTTTCAGGATGCGCACCTGGGGGAAACCGGCTTTTTGCAACAGTTCCCAGGCCATGGGGGCACGGACGCCGGACTGGTCGAACACCACGATGCCTTTGGCTTTGCCGGCTTCCAGTTCGCTCAGCCGCAACGCGAGGCGGCCGTACGGGATATGCAGACTGTTCGGGATGCGCAATTCCTCATAGCTGTCGTTCTCGCGGATATCCAGCAGCACGCTGCCTTTGGTTTGCATATCGGCGGCGGTCTTGGCGTCGATGAACTGGTCTTCCTTCGGGCCGCAGGCGACTAACAGCAATGCGCCCAGTACGATGCCCCATGTCTTGATCGTGCTCATGTCGAGTGTCCCTTCTATATAAACGGTGTCGTTTAATCGTAATGGATGAGACCGTGCCCCAGCTCGGGCGTCTTGCCGGAGATGAGGTCGGTGAGGAATTTCCAGATGGCGTCGCCGGACGGCGGGCAGCCGGGGATGAAGTAATCGACCTTCACCACTTCGTGCAGCGGGTGCACCTTGTCCAGCGGCAGCGGCAATTCGGGATCGTTGGGGATGTGGCCATGGGCCAGGCCCGGTTCGGTGAGATAGACCTCGGTGAGACAGGCGCCAAGATCAAGATGGTTGCGCTGGGCGGGCAAGCCGCCATTGATGGCACAGGCGCCGATGGCGATGAGGATCTTGCAGTTGCGGCGGAACTCGCGCAGCACGTGCACATTCTCCGCATTGCAGATGCCGCCTTCGACGATGCCGATGTCGCACGGGCTGCAATGCTTGATGTCGGTGATGGGCGAGCGGTCGAACTCGACCAGGTCGAGCAATGGGAACAGACGTTCGTCGATGTCCAGGATGGACATGTGGCAGCCGAAGCAGCCGGCCAGCGAGGTGGTGGCGATGCGCAGTTTCTGGCTCATGGCTGGCCCTCGCAGATGTCACAGCCGCCCTGCCCTGCACCTTGGCGCGGTGCATCGTCCAGCGCCTGCGCGCTGATGGGGCGCTGGTCATAGCGGCGTTCGCCGATGGGCTGGCTGAAACCGACGCGCTTCTTGAGGATGACGCCGACCGGGCAGACCTGCATGGCCTTGTCGGTGAGCGCGATGTCGGAGTCCTTGAGCAGGCCGGATTCGGCATTCACGATCAGATGCTTGGCCGCCCCGCGTCCGGCCAGCGCGAACACCTTCTTGCCGTCCACTTCGCTGGAGGCGCGCACGCACAGCTCGCACAGGATGCAGCGGTTGAAATCGAGCAGGATATCGGGATGCGAGGCATCCACCGGGCGGTCGGGGAACTGGTGGCGGAAGCCGGCGGCATGCACCTCGAGGTCGTAGCCCAGCGCTTGCAGCATGCAGTTGCCGCTCTTCTCGCACGAGGGGCAGAAATGGTTGCCTTCGGCGAACAGCATCTGTACCAGGGTACGGCGCAGGGCATTGAGTTCTTCGGTATCGCTCTCGATGGTCAAGCCGGCTTCGGCAGGCATGGTGCAGGAAGCCATGGTGCGGCCGCCGACCTTGACCGTACACAGCTTGCAACTGCCATGCGGCTTGAACTCGGGGTGGTAGCACAGGTGCGGGATGTAATGCCCGGCGGCCAACGCGGCCTGCATCACGGTTTGCCCCGGTTCGAAAGGCACTTCCTGGCCGTCGATGTGGAAGGTATCGCTCATTCGTTTTCCTTCAGGTGGGCGCCGGCATCGTCGCGGCCGGTCATCTGGCGGGCGCGTGCCAGTGCGCCGTCGAGATCGAAGGCCGGTTCGAAATCCAGCGATTTGAGCCGGCTCTCATAGGCTGGGCGGAAATGCTTGAGCGTGTGCAACACCGGGTTGCAGGCGCTGCGCCCCAGGCCGCAATGCGAAGTGGTCTGCAACACCAGGTCGAGGTTCTCCACTTCGCGCAGGTCATGCTGCGTGCCATGGCCGGCGGCGATCTTGTCCATGGTCTGCTTGAGCATGCTGGTACCGACACGGCAGGGCGTACAGAAACCGCAGCTCTCGTGGGCGAAGAAATGCACGAAGTTGCGCGCCACCTCGAACAGGTCGCGACTGTCGTCGAACACCATCAGTGCGCCGGCGGTGGGCAGGTCCTCGAAGCCCAGCTTGCGGCCGAACTCGTGCTCGCCGATGCAGATGCCGGACGGGCCGCTGACCTGCACCGCGCGCGTGTTCACCGCGCCGCAGTCGGCCAGGATCTGGCTCACGCTGACGCCGAACGGGTATTCGTAGATGCCGGGATAGGCGCAGTCGCCGGAGACCGAGATGAGTTTGCTGCCGCTGGATTTCTCGGTGCCGATGGCGCGATAGGCGTCGGCGCCCAGATGCAGTGCCAGCACGGCCTGGCAGAAGGTCTCGACGTTATCCACGGTGGTCGGCTGTTGCAGGTAGCCGTGGCTGACCGGGAACGGCGGCCGGTTACGCGGGATGCCGCGCTTGCCTTCCAGCGATTCGATGAGCGCGGATTCTTCGCCGCAGATATAGGCGCCGGCACCGAGGTGGATCTCGATATCGAAGTCGAAACCGCGCTGGCCGAGGATGTCCAGCCCGAGCAGGCCGCTGTCGCGGCGGCGTTGCAGCACGCCCTGCAAGTGGTCGAGCAGATAGCGGTATTCGCCGCGCAGGTAAAGGAAGCCCTGCTTGGCGCCGATGGCACGGGCGCACAAGGTCATGCCTTCAAACAGCAGATCGGCCTGGCGGGTGAGCAGCACGCGGTCCTTGAAGGTGCCCGGTTCGCCTTCGTCGGCGTTGCACACCACATAGCGCGCTTGGCCCGGCGCATCGCGCGTGGCCTGCCATTTCTGGCCGGTGGGGAAGCCTGCCCCGCCCCGCCCGCGCAAACCGCTGGCCTTGAGGGTATCCACGATGCCAGCGGGCTGGGGTAACCATTGACGCAGTACTTCGCCGTAACCCAGGTGGTTATCCAGCAGCAGGCCGGCGCGGCGTATATTGTCCTCCACCCGGAAGTATTCGGACGGCCAGTTCGACAGCGGGCTGCGGTTGCGGATCAGTTGCCCGATCTCGCGGATGCGCTGGGCGTCGAGCTTGGTGATGGGCAGGCCGTTGACCAGCATGGCCGGTCCTTGGTCGCACATGCCGGTACAGGAGGTGGTGGCTATGCTGAGCAGGCCATCTTCGGACACCTTGCCGGGTTGCAGCCAGAGCTGGCTGCACATCTGCGCCATCAGTTCCTGACTGCCCAGCATGCGGTCGGTGATGTTGTCGGAGAAACGCACGCGATATGCGCCGGCGGGTTGCAACGGCAGGAATGAGTAGAAACTGGCCACGCTCTCGACATGGGCGCGTGTGACGCCCAGGCGGGCAGCGATGAGGGAAATCGCGTCATGCGGAACATAGCCCGCACAGGCCACCACCTCGTTCAATATCTGCAACAGGTTTTCTTTTTTGTTACCGTACCTTGCGAGGATGTCATGCTGTTCAGCATGAAGGTCGCAGTGCTCAAGTTCACCATAGATCGGGTTGCCATCTGGTAGCATACGGGCCGTTCTCCGAGAGGTAGTGCGCAGTCATCCGGCGACGCTGTCCGGGGCATTATGAAGCAATATCAATCTCGTTTGCATCTTTGTTGTAGCGCGCTCCCCAAGCGGGCCTTTCGACCGGTTCCATGTTAAGCAGACTCAATCCCACCCAACGCGCCGCCGTCAAACATCTGGGCACGCCCCTGCTGGTGCTGGCCGGTGCGGGCAGCGGCAAGACCGGTGTCATCACCCACAAGATCGCCTACCTGATCAATGAATGCGGCTACTCTGCGCGCAATGTGGCAGCCATCACCTTCACCAACAAGGCGGCCAACGAGATGCGCGAACGCGTGGGCAAGCTGCTGGGCGGCGGCGAAGCCAAGGGGCTGACGGTGAGCACCTTCCATGCGCTGGGCATGCAGATCCTGCGCGAGGAAGCCACGCATCTGGGCTACAAAAAGCAGTTCTCCATCTTCGATACGGCGGATACCGGCAAGATCGTCAGCGAGTTGCTGGGCAGCCCGGACAAGCAGGAGATCCGCGCCGCACAGAGCGTGATGTCCAACTGGAAGGCCGCCTTCCTCACCCCGGCGCAGGCGCAGAGTCTGGCCGAGAACGAGGAGCAGCAGCGCTTCGCCCTGCTCTACCAGCGTTATCAGGACACCTTGCGCGCCTATCAGGCAATGGATTTCGATGACCTGATCCGCCTGCCGGTGGAACTGTTCGAGACCCATGCCGAGGTGGCACAGCGCTGGCAGCATCGCTTCCGTTATCTGCTGGTGGACGAATACCAGGACACCAACGATTGTCAGTACCGCATGATGAAACTGCTGGCGGGCGACCGCGCGGCGCTCACCGCCGTGGGCGACGACGACCAGGCCATCTATGCCTGGCGCGGCGCTTCCACCGCCAACCTGCGCAACCTGCAACAGGACTATCCCAACCTGACGGTGATCAAGCTGGAGCAGAACTACCGCTCCTCGCAGCGCATCCTGCAAAGTGCCAACCACTTGATCAAGCACAACACCAAGCTGTTCGAGAAGAACCTGTGGAGCGAGCACGGCCCCGGCGACCCGGTGCGCATCTTCGCCGCCAAGGACGAGGAGAACGAGGCGGAATCGGTGGTACTGCGCCTGCTGGCGCACAAGTTCGAGCACCGCACGCGCTTCGCCGACTACGCCATCCTGTATCGCAGCAACCATCTGTCGCGCGTGTTCGAGGAACAGTTGCGCACGCACAAGGTGCCCTACACGGTGAGCGGCGGTACCTCGTTCTTCGAATATGCGGAGATCAAGGACCTGACCGCCTATCTGCGCCTGATCGCCAACCCGGACGATGACCCGGCCTTCATCCGCGCCGCCACCACGCCCAAGCGCGGCATCGGCAATACCACACTGGAGAAACTGGCGGCCTATGCCGGGCAGCGCCAGATCAGCCTGTTCGATGCGGCGTTCGCGCCGACCATGGCCGAACAGTTGCAGCCGCGTCAACTGGAAGACCTGCTGACCTTCTGCAATTTCATCCATCGCATGCAGTCGCGCGCCGAACGCGAGCCGTGCAGCGAGGTGATGGCCGACTTGCTGGCGGCCATCGATTACGAGACCTGGTTGTTCGACAGCTACGAGCCGCGCCAGGCCGAGGGCAAGTGGAAGAACGTGCAGGATTTCGTGGGCTGGATGAACCGCAAGTCGGAAGCCGACGACAAGAGCATGATCGCCATGACGCAACTGATCGCCCTGCTCAACCTGCTGGAATCGCGCGACAAGGACGTGGATGCGGTGTCGCTGTCCACCCTGCACGCCTCCAAGGGCCTGGAATACGGCCATGTGTTCCTGGTCGGCGTGGAGGAAGGCATCCTGCCGCACGAACGCAGCGAGGAGCCGGAGCAGATCGAGGAGGAACGCCGCTTGATGTACGTCGGCATCACACGCGCACAGCGCTCCTTGCAGATCAGCCATTGCATCCGGCGCAAGCGCGGCAAGGAACATGCCGCCTGCGAACCGAGCCGCTTCATCGCCGAATTGCCGCAGGAGGAACTGGTGTTCGCCGGGGTCACGCCGGCGGGCAGCGCGCCGGCGGTGAGCAAATCGGAAGGCATGGACCGACTGGCACGTCTGAAGGCCATGCTGGGCAATGCCTGACGCGGTACGCCGTCAAAATCCGGTAAACTAGCCCTGCTTCAATCGATACCCCCAACCTCTGGATTTCACACTATGAAGATCGCCATCGCCGGCACCGGTTACGTCGGACTCTCCAATGCCATTCTGCTTGCGCAACATAATGAAGTGGTCGCGCTGGACATCGTGCCCGAGAAGGTGGCGATGCTGAACCGCAAGCAGTCGCCGATCGAGGATGTGGAGATCGAGGACTACCTGGCGCACAAGCAACTGAACTTCAAGGCCACGCTGGACAAGCAGGAAGCCTACACGGGGGCCGATTACGTCATCATCGCCACACCGACCGATTACGATCCCGAGACCAACTACTTCAACACCCGCTCCATCGAAGCGGTGATCCAGGATGTACTGGCCATCAACCCCAAGGCAGTGATGGTCATCAAGTCCACCATCCCGGTGGGCTACACGGTCAAGATGCGCGCGCAGTTCAAGTGCGACAACCTGATCTTTTCGCCCGAGTTCCTGCGTGAAGGCCGCGCGCTGTACGACAACCTGCATCCTTCGCGCATCGTGGTGGGCGAGCGTTCCGCACGTGCCGAGACCTTCGCCAACCTGCTCAAGCAGGGCGCGATCAAGCAGGACATCCCCACCCTGTTCACCGATTCCACCGAGGCCGAGGCGGTCAAGCTGTTCGCCAACACCTATCTCGCCATGCGCGTGGCCTACTTCAACGAGCTGGATTCCTATGCCGCCACGCATGGTCTGGACACCCGCCAGATCATCGAAGGCGTGAGCCTGGACCCGCGCATCGGCAACCATTACAACAACCCCTCCTTCGGCTACGGCGGCTATTGCCTGCCCAAGGACACCAAGCAGTTGCTGGCGAACTACAAGGACGTGCCGCAGAACCTGATCCACGCCATCGTCGAGGCCAACACCACGCGCAAGGATTTCATCGCGTTCGACATCCTCAAGCGTAGCCCCAAGGTGGTGGGCATCCATCGCCTGGTGATGAAGGCCGGATCGGACAATTTCCGCTCTTCCAGCATTCAGGGCATCATGAAGCGCATCAAGGCCAAGGGCGTGGAAGTCATCGTGTACGAACCGGCGTTGAAGGAAGACAGCTTCTTCCATTCGCGCGTGGTGCGCGATCTGGCCCAGTTCAAGCGCGAGGCCGATGTGATCGTGGCCAACCGCATGACGGACGATCTGCGCGACGTGGCGGACAAGGTGTACAGCCGCGACCTGTTCGGCAAGGATTGAACCATGTGCCGCACCCAGCACAGACCAGTAACCGGGTGCGGCATCGACATGCGGGCGGCCACGCCCCTTCAGGAGCGATGATTTGAATCCCCTCTCCCTCCGCGCCAGCGGCATCCTGCTGCATCCCACTTCCTTGCCGGGCCGCTATGGCTGCGGCGACTTCGGCGCAGAGGCTTACCGTTTCGTGGATTGGCTGGCCGAAAGCGGGCAATCGTTGTGGCAGATGTTGCCGCTGGGTGAGATCGGCCCGGGCAACTCACCCTACATGAGCAGTTCCGCCTTCGCGGGCAATCTGTTGCTGATCGATCTGGACGAGCTGGTACGCGCAGGCTGGCTGCACTCCGAAGAATTGCTGCAGTCTTCACCGCTCGACGCAGCGCGGGTGGCTTACCACGCCACGACAGAATTCAGACTGGCCCGCCTGCGCTTGGCGGCCCGCCGTTTCCATACTGCCGATGCCGCCGCGGAGCATGCGGACTATGCCGCTTTCTGTGCACAGGAGGCGCATTGGCTGGATGATTTCGCGCTGTTCAAGGCCATCTCGACCCATCAGGACGGTCGTGTGTGGTGCGACTGGCCGCAGGCATTGGCACTGCGCGATCGTTTTGCATTGGCGCAAGCGGCGGAACAATATGCCGCAGAGGTCGCCTTCTGGAAATTCTGCCAATGGTGCTTCTGGCGCCAATGGCATGCACTGAAGGCTTATGCCAACGCGCGCGGCGTACATCTGATTGGCGATGTGCCCATCTTCGTGGCCTATCAGAGCGCGGATGTATGGGCGCACCAGGCCCTGTTCGAACTGGATGGCAGCGGACGCCCCACCGTGGTGGCCGGCGTGCCGCCCGACTATTTCAGCGCTACCGGCCAACTCTGGGGCAACCCGTTGTATCGCTGGTCGGTGCACCAGGAGAACGGCTATGCCTGGTGGATCGCGCGCATGCGGCATGCCTTCAGCTTGTACGATCTGGTGCGGGTCGATCACTTCCGTGGCTTCGCCGATTACTGGGCGATCCCCGCCGGTGCGCCGAATGCGATCGAAGGCGCATGGCAGCCGGGGCCGGGAGATGCGTTGTTCGAAGCCTTGCGCGCCGCCTTCGATGAGTTACCCATCATCGCCGAGGACCTGGGCATCATCACCCAGGAAGTGATCGCACTGCGCGACCGTTTCAACCTGCCGGGCATGCGCATCCTGCAATTCGCCTTCGGCGAGGACGACCGCAACTACTTCCTGCCGCACCATTACATCGCCAATACCGCCGCGTATACCGGTACCCACGACAACGACACCTGCCTCGGCTGGTGGCACAGCGCGAGCGAACATGAACGCAGCTTCGCTTGCAGCTACCTGCAGACCGACGGCAGCGAGATCAACTGGCGCATGATGGAAGCGCTGTCTGCATCGGTCGCCAATGCGGTGGTATTCCCGCTACAGGATGTGCTGGGGCTGGATGGTGCGGCACGCATGAACCTGCCTGGTACTGCGCAAGGAAATTGGGAATGGCGGTTCACCCCGGCCCAGCTTGACGCATGCGACAGCACACGTCTGGCGCGCATGACGCGCATCCATCTGCGCGACCCGCGTCAACCCGCCTGATAAAACAAAACGGCCGGATCTTGCGATCCAGCCGTTTTCCCAACACGCCGGCGGTGAAGCCGGCTTGTCTGTGGAGAGATTACTTCTTACCGCCGTTCACTGCAGCCTTCAGGGAAGCGCCAGCCTTGAATGCCGGAGCCTTGGAGGCCTTGATCTTCAGCTCTTCGCCAGTGGCGGGATTGCGGCCAGTGCGGGCAGCGCGCTTGCGTACTTCGAATGTACCGAAGCCGACCAATGCAACATTGTCACCCTTCTTCAGGGCACCGGTGATGATATCGATCAGCGCGGCGATGTTGCGATCAGCATCAGCCTTGCTGCTGCCGGTCTTGGCGGAAAGTGCATCAATCAGTTCTTTACGGTTCATACGTTTCTCCTAGTGGTTGTTGGGTTGGAATCAACTCCGGGGCGGATTGTTCAAGATATTTTGGGCTTTTGCAATAGGGAAAAATATCTATACCCGAGCAGAGGCAGTGGCCGTTTTAGCCTTTACTTATAAGGGATGCAACGGCATGCACCGTGTGAAACGATTCAAGTGCTGGATTCGCTGGAAACTTTTACTGGTGCCCGAAGCCGGAATCGAACCGGCACGCCGCGCTAGCAGCGACAGATTTTAAGTCTGTTGTGTCTACCAATTTCACCATTCGGGCGCACAAGGGAACGCAAGCTTGATACGCGTCCCGCGAAGGGTGCGCATTATACATATCGCCCGCCACAAAATAATTCGCATGACCGGGCACGCGAATCGCCGCAACTTTCTTGACACAAAATTCTTTCTCCATATAATGCGCATCCTCTTCTGCGGGAATAGCTCAGCTGGTAGAGCGATACCTTGCCAAGGTATAGGTCGCGAGTTCGAACCTCGTTTCCCGCTCCAGAATATCCGGGAAAGCTTTTTGGAGCTTTCCCTTGTTTTTTGAATGGCGGCGATTTCGCCATATGGCGCGATAGCAAAGCGGTTATGCAGCGGATTGCAAATCCGTTTAGGGCGGTTCGACTCCGCCTCGCGCCTCCAGTAGTTCGCGGGAATAGCTCAGCTGGTAGAGCGATACCTTGCCAAGGTATAGGTCGCGAGTTCGAACCTCGTTTCCCGCTCCAGATACAAAAAGGGGAAGCCATCGGCTTCCCCTTTTTCGTTTCCGCTCCTGCTCACTCGTTGGCGAGCTGCGCCATCAGCAGAGCAGCCGTCTCTTCCAGCAAACTGACATCCAGCACACCGATGCACTCTTCTGCCGTTTCGATCCCGGCGAGGATGGACGGCCGTTCCTCCGGCGTGATCTCCCACACATCCGTGCTATCCCCGCGCCTGCGTACTTCGAACAAGGTGGCGATCGCCGCATCCAGCGTGGCGATGGCTTCATCCTTGCTGCTGTGTTTCATCACCAATGCCGAACGCACCACCGAGATCGCCGCAGCCAGACGGCCGAAGGCAGTGACACTGAAACGGCCTTCGCAGGCCGCCTGGTATGGCAGGTGCATGTCCATCGCATAGATATCCTTGAGTCCCTGGGTGACCGGGACACGCAGATTGGGGTTCTTCTTGCTCATTCTTGGTGCGACCTTTCTGTCTGCTGACTCACTCTCCGATGCGGCATGAGGCGCTGGTATCGTTCACCAGCATTTCTTCTGCGCCGCATAACGCTGCCAGGCCTGATCCACTCCCTTGGCGAGCTGCGCATGATCATGCACGATCCATTCATGGATGCGCGCCAGTGTAGCGTGCCTCGCCCGATTGTCCAGTCGTTCGAGCAGCTGCCGGGCGACGCTCAAGTCGTTCATCTCGCCCAGCAGTTCCTGCAAGCGAATCAGTGCCTGCAACGACTCGGCACAGTCCGGCAACAATCCGCCGAACAGTTCCAGCATATAACGCATCTTCTTGCAGGCGATACGCAAGGCATGCAGTGATGCCGCATCGTCGCCATGCAACACGGCCCCGGCCATCTTCAGACGCCGTCTGCGCTTGTCCAACAGATTGCGGGCGAACGCCTCGACACCGATGCCGACCGGCCACATGTTGCCCTGCATCCAGCAACCGAGACGCAACAACAAGCGCTGGAAATCCGCCGCCGCCAATTGCGCCACGGCTTGCGCCTGCTGTTCACGTCGTACATGCTGAGCAGCCTGTAGCAAGTTGCCCACTTCGTCGGCAGGCAAGCGAGGCAGCGTGCGGGTGACCAACACATCCCAATCGCGCGCCTGCCCCAACATGACACACAGCGCGGACACCTGGCGTGACAGATCGGCCAATTCCGCATCATCCGCATGCAAACGACTTGCCAGCATCAGCGCGACACGCAGGCGGCGCAGGCCGACGCGCACCTGATGCAGGTATTCTGCATCGTGCCCGAGCAACGCCCCCGGGACGTTGTCCTGGATATGCGTCAGGCAGGCGGCGATGTTCTCAAGCATGGCGCTGGCGGCATCCTGCCGTACAGACAGGCGCGGCAGCCTGGCCTTGCTTGGCACCGGTGCGGCAGCGGAACACAGGCGATAGCCGTATTCAGCCTTGCTGGTGTGTTCGACGCGCAACGGCACGATGTCCATCAAATGCAAGGCGAGTTTGAACAAGCTTTGTGCAGGACCGGAGATCAGCTCCAGCTCCAGTTCCGAGATCGGGTGCACACCCTTGCCGGCACTGACCTCGCCACTGTCCAGACACAGTTCGATCTGCGCCCCTTCGAATGACAGCAGCCGGACCGAACGCGTGAACGCGGTGACGAACACCGGTTGCAGATGATGGTGTACGCCGGGCGGCAGTCGTCCGCCGGCGGCCTCGAGTGCCGCCAGATCCAGGCGTTGTGCGACGACCGGCATCTCCCATTCATTGCGCTGATGCAACCCGGCGCTCACCTGCCCGCCGCCCTTCAAGGTCTGCAGCCATTGTTTGCCCACGCGGCGCAGGCGCAAGGCGCAGGCATGTCGTTGCAGCGCCAGATCCTGGGTGTCGTAATAGATGCTGTAGAGCTTCTTCACCTGGGCGCGCCCGCTGGAGAGGGAGCGCAGGAAAGGATGGCGCTTGAGGCGTTGCAGGTCTGACGGCTGGATGCCCAGTTTCAGTTCGGTCTCGATGCTCATATCGCCTCCCCCGCCGCATGGCCGGATGCCCAGGCCCACTGGAAGTTGTAGCCGCCCAACTGGCCGGTGACATCCACCACCTCGCCGATGAAATACAGGCCGGGCACCGCCTGGCACTCCATGGTGCGCGAGGATAGCGCGCGCGTATCCACCCCGCCACAGGTGACTTCGGCCTTGGCATACCCCAGCGTGCCGCTAGGCGTGATGCGCCAGTCCTTCACGCTATCGGCCAGCGTACGCAACACCTTGGCCGGGATCTGATTCACCGCGCGTTCGCGATAGTCGGGCGGCGCCAGCATGTCGGCCAGTCGCTTGGGCAGGTATTGCGCAAGGAAATTGACCAGTTGCATCTTGCTCGGCGGTTGCGCGGCGAACGCAGCATGCAGATCGAGATCGGGCAACAGATCGATAGCCAGCGGCTGGCCCGCCTCCCAATAGGAAGAGATCTGCAGGATCGCCGGACCGCTCAAGCCGCGATGGGTGAACAGCAGGTTCTCGCGGAAGCTGCGTTTGCCAAAGCTCACGCGCGCATCCAGCGCCACCCCGGACAGCTCGGCATAAGGCGCCCAGACCTCGGGATGGAAACTGAGCGGCACCAGACCAGGCTTGAGCTTGGTGACGGGGACGCCGAAACGTTCGGCCAGGCGATATCCCAACGGCGTGGCACCGATCTTGGGGATGGACAAGCCGCCTGTGGCGATCACCAGTGCCGGGGCACGATAACTGCCGCGCGAGGTCTGCACCACGAAGCCGTCATCCTGCCGCACCTCCTCCACACTGCACGGGCGGCACCATTGCACGCCGGCGGCCGCACATTCCTGCTGGAACATGTCGATGATGGCGGGCGCCCCCTGGTCGCAGAACAATTGTCCCAAGGTCTTTTCGTGATAGGTGAGACCATGCCGGTCCAGCAGTTCCATGAAATGGCGCGGCGTGTAGCGTGCCAGCGCGGAACGGCAGAAGTGCGGGTTCTGCGACAGATAGTTGTCCGGACCGACGTCCAGGTTGGTGAAGTTGCAGCGACCGCCGCCGGAGATACGGATCTTCTCCGCCAGCTTGGACGCATGGTCGATGACGACGACATGGCGTCCGCGCTGGGCGGCGGTCATCGCGCACATGAGGCCGGCGGCGCCCGCCCCCAGGATCAGCGCATCGGCGGCGACCGGGTTCATCCCGCGTTCTGCATGCCGCGCCAGATGCAGGCGCCTTTGCTAGCCTTGTCGATGTCGGCCAGTTGCGCCTCATGCAAGGCCAGCTCTTCTTCATTCGCGGCCAACACCCGCACCGCAACGTTCAGCTTGGCGCCGCTGTCCAGCGAGGAGACCGTTTCCGGCTCGACCTCCTCCTCTTCGCCAAGCAGGCTGCCCTGCCCGCGCGTCATGCCGAGATAGACCTCGGCCAGCAGTTCGGTATCGAGCAAGGCACCGTGCAAGGTACGGTGCGAGTTGTCGATCTGGTAGCGATCGCACAGCGCATCCAGGTTGTTCTTCTTGCCGGGATGCAGCTCCTTGGCCAGCTTGAGTGTGTCCAGCACCGGATTATCCAGCGGCGGCAGTCCCATCAGCCCCAGTTCGGCATTCAGGAAACCCATGTCGAACGGTGCGTTGTGGATGATCAGTTCGGCCCCGTCGATGAATTCCAGCAAGGCCGGCGCGATCTCGGCGAAGCGCGGTTCGTCTTGCAGGCGATCCAGCGTCAGGCCGTGCACAGCAGCGGCGCCCTCGTCGATCTCGCGCTCCGGGTTGATGTAACGATGGAAAGTGCGGCCGGAGACCTTGCGCCCATGCAGTTCGATAGCCGCGACTTCGATGATGCGATGCCCCTGACGCGGGTCGAGGCCGGTGGTTTCGGTATCCAGTACGACTCTTCTCATGCCTGTCCCCTCAATTGTTCGATGCCGCGGTTGGCCAGCGCATCGGCACGCTCGTTGCCGTCATGCCCGGCATGCCCTTTCACCCACAGCCATTCGATCTGGTGGCGGCTGGCGGCTGCATCCAGACGACGCCACAGGTCTTCGTTCTTCACCGGTTTCTTGTCGGCGGTCTTCCAGCCGCGTTTCTTCCAGTTCACCAGCCACTCGCTGATGCCCTGCTGCACATATTTGGAATCGGTATGCAGCCGTACCTGACAGGGACGGGTCAACGTCTCCAGCGCCACGATGGCCGCCATCAGTTCCATGCGGTTGTTGGTGGTATGTGCCTCGCCGCCGCACAGTTCACGCTCCTTACCCTTTGCGCGCAACAACGCGCCCCAGCCGCCGATGCCGGGATTACCCTTGCACGCACCGTCGCTATAGATTTCCACCACCTCAGTCGCTGCTTCCACGTCGCTGTGTCCCTTTGTTCAGTTTCGGGGTACTGGGCAGCAGCTTCTGCACCAGCCCCTTGTTCCATTTCGGTTTGATCAAGCGCATGCCGGGCACGCGTTTCACCGCATGCAGGAAATACACCCCGCCGCTGACCGCCCACCATCTGTCGCCGGCCTTCTCCATAAAGGCCGCGCGATCAAGCCATTTCTGCTGACGGAACGGCGGTGCATAGGCGGCGAAGCGGCCGCCGACCACTTCGAAGCCCAGCAATGCCAGCCAGTCCTTCAGGCGCGGCAAGGCGATGAAACGCCCTTGCCAGGGGAAACCCTGCTTACGTCCCAGTGTACGATGGAGCCCCCACAGACTGTAGGGATTGAAGGCGCTGATGATGAGGTTGCCCTCCGGCATCAGCACGCGCTCCACCTCGCGGATGATCTGGTGCGGGTTGTCGGAGAATTCCAGCACATGCGGCAACAGCACCAGATCCAGGCTGCCGCTGTCGAAAGGCAGCTCGCTACAGGCCAGGCGCACCGCATTGCCGGCACGGTTGCCGGCGGCGAAACGCAACGGGATGCGGCTGTTGCGCAGGAAATCCTGGCCGGGGTCGCCCAGTTGCACCGCATTGAAGCCGAAGATGTCCGCCACCGTGCGGTCGAAATAAGCCTGTTCGCGCTCCAGCACATAACTGCCTTGCTCGGTCGCGAACCAGTCACTCAGGCTGTTGGCGATTAACTTAGAATTGGGCATCCGGTCCGTATGCTATCCATCATGTTGAACATCACTCCCATCCGCGCCCTGGAAGACAATTACATCTGGGCGATCCGGGGCCAGGCCGATGCACTGGTCATCGTCGATCCCGGCGAAGCAGCACCCGTGTTGCGCTACCTGAAAGAGAACGGCCTGCGGCTGCAAGCCATCCTGTGCACCCATCGTCACCACGACCATGTCGATGGCATCGCAGAATTGCGCGGAGTATATAACGTGCCGGTGTACGGACGAAGCCATCCCGCCAATCCGCACATCACCCACCCCCTGCGCGAAGGCGACCACCTGACGCTGGAGGGACTGCCCGCCGGCTTCGACATCTGGGAACTGCCGGGACATCTGGACGACCACATCGCCTATGTCGCGCCGGGCCAAGTGTTCTGCGGCGATATACTGTTCGGTGCCGGCTGCGGCAAGAACTTCGAAGGCAGTGCACATCAGCTGTTCGAATCGGTGCAACGCCTGGCGCACCTGCCGGATGACACCCTGCTCTACAGCGCGCACGAATACACCGCCTACAACCTGCCTTATGCAGCCTATTGCGAGCCGGACAACGCGGCCATCCGACAGCGCATCGAACAGACGCGCACCCTGCGCGCTGCCGGACACCCTACGGTACCGTTCACGGTGGCGACGGAGAAGGCCACCAACCCCTTCCTGCGCCTGGAACAGCCCGAGTTGATCGCCAGATTGCAGGCGCACGGCCTGATCGATGACAGTCCGGCCAGCGTATTCATCGCACTACGACGCTGGCGCGATCATTTTCGTTTGCCTGAATAGCCGTTCTAGTTTATCCTGCGCGCCCTTCTGGAGAGGTGGATGAGTGGTTTAAGTCGCACGCCTGGAAAGCGTGTGTGGGGTAATACCCCACCGCGGGTTCGAATCCCGCCCTCTCCGCCAGAATACCGACCGCCCCTTGTGGGCGGTTTTTATTTTCATCCCAGGGTTTCGGTATAGACTGTCGCCCCCAGTCCCGTCGCTCACCGAACACGTGTCGATCCTGCCCGCCGTCGTCCAAGCAAGATGGATCATGCACCGGCTCCCGCTGTTGCTGGCATGCCTGCATCTGTTGATGTCGGCTCCGGCACATGCCGCCGGGATCCAGGTGCGCGTCGGTCTGTATGAGAATCCCCCCAAGATGTTCACCCGTGCGGATGGCTCGGCCGCCGGCATCATGGTCGATATCCTGGACCAGGTGGCACGGCAGGAAGGCTGGCAAGTGGTGTATGTCGCCTGCGTCTGGCAGGAATGCCTGCGCCAGCTCAGCACCGGGACGATAGACCTGTTGCCCGATGTAGCCTATACCGAGCAACGTCATCTGGAATTCGATTTCCACCAGATACCCGCCTTGCATAGCTGGGCCCAGGTGTTCCGCAACGAACAGGTTCCAATCGCTTCCATCCTCGATCTCGAAGGCAAGCGCGTTGCGGTGCTGGATGGCGGCGTACAGGAGGAGCAGTTCGAACGCCTGCTGCATGGTTTCGGACTGCACGTACAGATGGTGCCCACCCGCACCTACGAGGATGCCTTCGAACTGGCCAGCCGAGGCAAAGTGGATGCCGCCCTCACCAACCGCCATTTCGGCGACTTCAATGCCGCCCGTTACGGTCTGCTCGACACCGGCATCTATTTCAATCCGACAGCCCTGTATTTCGCCACCGGGCATGGCCGCCATGCCGAACTGCTGCAAGCTCTGGACCAGCATCTGTCTGCCTGGGTGGCCGATTCCGGTTCGGTGTACTACGCCATCCTCCGGCACTGGCGCGACACGCCGCAGGAAGCCTTGGTGCCGCGCTGGTTGCAACATACGCTGCTGACGCTCTCGGTATTGCTGCTGGTGAGCGGCGCGTTCGTGCTGTTCCTGCGCCGTCGCCTGCACACGCGCACCCGCTCGCTACGCGAGATGGATTCGCGGCTGCGCTCTACCCTGGATGCCTTGCCGGACCTGCTGTTCGAAGTCGATGCGGGCGGACGTTTCCTCGATTACCACACTCCGCACGCGGGGCTGCTGGCTGTCCAGCCGCAGGATTTCCTGGGGCGGCACATCCGCGACGTGATGCCGCCTGATGTCGCCGCGACCTGCGAACGCGCCATCGCCGAGGCAGCGACCGAGGGTGAAGCGCACGGTCATCAGTTCGCCCTGCAACTGGCCGAGGAGACGCACTGGTTCGAGTTGTCCATCGCCCGCAAGGACGATCCGGCTGCCGTCAGCCCGAGCTTCATCGTGCTGTCGCGCGACATCACCGACCGCAAGACCATGGAACAGCAGTTGCAGCGCCTGAGCAATCTGTATGGCGTACTCAGCCAATGCAACCAGGCCATCGTGCGCAGCGATGACGAAGAGATGCTGTTCCCGGTCATCTGTCGTGATGTGGTGACGCTGGGTGGCATGTCCCTGGCCTGGATCGCACGACTGACACCGGAAGGCACCGCCTTGCACACGGTCAGCGCCTTCGGGCGTGACAGCGAACGTGTCGCTGACCAGCGTTATCCACTCACGGCGGAAGGACCGCTACAGTCCGTGGCAGCCAGTCTGCAAGCGTGCTGGTGCGAAGAGGCTTCCGATGCTCCCGCCTTGCTGGACCGGCTGGGTCTGCCGGGCGCGACCGGCTGGCACAGTCTGGCCGTGCTGCCCATCACCTGCAAGCAGCGCGTAGCCGGTGTGTTCGTCCTGCTGGCCGACGAAGCGCGCGCCTTCGACGATGCGGAGCGGCGCCTGTTGCAGGAGCTGGCGATGGACATCAGTTTCGCGCTCGACCGTTTCGCAGACAACGAAGCGCTGCGGCAAGCCAACCAGCAGTTGCAGGACAAGGACGAGTTGTATCGCACCGCCTTCTTCACCAGCCCGGATGCCATCAACATCACCCGGCTGGACGACGGCATGTACCTGGACGTCAACGAGGGGTTCGAGCGCATCACCGGCTGGACGCGCGCGGAAGTGATCGGCAAGACCGCGCTGGAACTGAACATCTGGACCGATCCGGCGGATCGCGAACGGCTGGTCGCCGCCTTGCGCGCCCATGGCACCTGCGAGAACCTGGAAGCCGTGTTCAGCCTGAAGGATGGACGCACCATCAACGGTCTGATGTCGGCGCGGGTGGTCGAGATCAAGGGCGAGACCTGCCTGTTGTCGATCACCCGCGACATCACCCGGCTCAAGGCGGCCGAGGCCAGCCTGCGCCAGTTGTCGCTGGCGGTCGAACAGAGTCCCAACACCATCGTCATCACCGATCTGGCCGCCCGCATCGAATATGTGAACCAGGCCTTCACCCAGATCACCGGTTACTCGGCACAGGAGGCGATCGGTCAGAACCCGCGCTTCCTGCAATCCGGCCAGACACCGCGCGAGACCTTCCAGGAACTGTGGCAAGACCTGTCCGCCGGCCGCGTCTGGAAAGGTGAACTCACCAACAAGCGCAAGGACGGCAGCATCTATATCGAGTCAGCCATCATCTCGCCGGTACGCCAGGCGGACGGACGCATCACCCATTACCTGGCGGTGAAGGAGAACATCACCGAGCGCCGCCAGGCGGAAGCGCGCATGCGCCATTTAGCCAATTTCGACCAACTCACCGGCCTGCCCAACCGCCATCTGCTGAACGAACGTCTGGATCAGGCCATTTCCGAAACCGCCCGCAACGGCAGCGCGATGGCGGTGATGTTCCTCGACCTCGACCATTTCCAGAACATCAACGACAGCCTGGGGCACAGCATCGGCGACCGTTATCTGGTGGAAGTCTCGGCCCGCCTCAAGGCCGCAGTACGCGAAGAAGATACGGTGGCGCGCCTGGGGGGCGACGAGTTCATTTTGCTGTTCCCCGGCATCGATGCCGATGCAGCCGCGGTGATCGCCAGCAAGCTGATCGAATCGGTGTCGCAGCCCTGCCACATCGACCAGCATGAACTGGTGGATACGCCGTCCATCGGCATCGCTATTTATCCCGAGGATGGCCATAGCGGCGAAGAATTGCTAAAGAACGCCGACATCGCGATGAACCGGCTCAAGCAGGGCACGCGCAACGATTTCCGTTTCTTCACCCCGGAGATGCAGGCGCACTCCACGCGCACCATGCTATTGCTGGGCGCCCTGCGCCAGGCGCTGGCGCGCGGCGAACTGCATCTGCACTACCAGCCGCAGATCTCCCTGCGCGACGGCGGGGTGATCGGCGCAGAAGCCCTGTTACGCTGGCGCCACCCCGAGCTGGGCAACATCTCGCCGGCCGAATTCATCCCGCTGGCCGAGGATAGCGGACTCATCATCCCGATCGGCGAATGGGTGCTGCATAGCGCAGCGGCGCAGATGAAGCGCTGGCAGGAAGCTGGCTTGCCGCTGCAAGTGGTGGCCGTCAACCTGTCGGCGGTGCAATTCCACCAACCCGACCTGCCCGAGCGCGTGACGCACATCCTGGAACAGGTCGGCCTGGCGCCGGAGCGCCTGGAACTGGAACTCACCGAAGCGGTGGCCATGGACGATCCGCAAGGCGCGGTGGCGATGATGGACAAGCTGCATGCGCGCGGCATCCGCCTGTCCATCGACGACTTCGGCACCGGCTATTCCTCGCTCAGCTATCTCAAGCGCTTCAACGTCTACAAACTGAAGATCGACCAGTCCTTCGTGCGCGACCTGACCGAAGACCCGGAAGACAAGGCCATCGTCACCGCCATCATCAACCTGGCCAGCAGCCTGGGCATGCAGACCATCGCCGAGGGCGTGGAGACGCCGGGCCAGCTGGCCTTCCTGCGCCTGCAAGGCTGCCACGAAGTGCAAGGCTACTATTTCAGCAAACCCCTAGATGCCGCCGCATTCGAAGCCTATTTACGCCAACCGCCGACTTGAACGGCATCCCCTGGAGTCACGCATGTCGCAGAAACGTACCGCCTTCTTCGTCTCCGACCGTACCGGCCTCACCGTGGAAAAGCTCGGCCGCAGCCTGCTGTCGCAGTTCGAGGGCATCGCCATCGAGCGCGTCACGCTGCCCTTCGTCGATTCCATGGAAAAGGCGCAGGCGGCCAAGGCGCGCATCAATCAGGCGGCACAGCAAGACGGACAACGCCCGCTGGTGTTCAGCACACTGATCGTGCCGGAGATCCACGACATCATCGAAGAGAGCGACGCGCTCATCCTCGACCTGTTCGAGAGTTTCATCGTGCCGCTGGAGAACGAACTGGGCATGCCCTCCTCGCACGCCATCGGCCGCTCGCACCATCCCGGCTCCTATTACAACGAACGCATGGATGCGGTGAACTATGCGCTGAACCACGACGATGGCGGCGTCACGCGCGACCTGGGGCGTGCCGACATCATCCTGGTCGGGGTGTCGCGCTGCGGCAAGTCGCCGACCTCGCTCTATCTGGCGCTGCAATTCGGTATCTTCGCCGCCAACTATCCGCTGGTGCCGGAGGATTTCGAGAACCATGCCTTGCCGCAGGCGCTCAAGTCGCTCACCAGCAAGCTCTACGGCCTCACCATCCAGCCGGAACGCCTGAGCCAGATCCGCGCCGAACGCATGCCCAACAGCCGTTATGCCTCGCTGGAGAACTGCCGCAAGGAATTGCAGCAGGCCGAAGCCCTGATGAAAGAAGCCAACATCCCCGTCCTCGATGTGACCACCATCTCGGTGGAAGAGATCGCCACCACCCTGCTGCACCTGACCGGCTTGAAACGTTAACGGCGCTGGCGCACGGCCTCGAACAGACACACGGCGGCAGCCGCCGCCGCGTTCAGCGACTCCACCCGCCCCGGCATGGGGATGATGAAACGTTGCGTGGCCTGCGCCTGCAAGGGCGGGCTCAGGCCGGCGCCTTCATTGCCGATGGCGAAGGCAATGCGGCCGCGCAGATCACACTCATAGAGCGCGGATGACGCTTGCAAGGAAGCCGCCAGCAGCATCCCATCGAAGCGCGAGGCGACTTCAAGAAGATCGCATGACTCATTGATCCGAATGGTGAAATGCCCACCCATGCCAGCCCGCAACACGCGCGGCGACCAGGCATCGGCACAGCCCGGCGACAGATAGACCGCATCGCATCCCGCGGCACCGGCACTGCGCAAGATGGAGCCCAGATTGCCCGGGTCCTGGATGTCTTCCAGCAGCACGGCGAAGTTCGCCGTGATGTCCTCGACAGGCGGGATGTCGATCAGCGCGAGCAGACCGTTCGGCGTCTTCAGTTCGGAAAGTTGTTTGAACAGGGCATCGTCCAGTACCGTGCATGGCACCTCGCGACAGGCGGCGCGCAGGTCGGCGATCTCGGCATCCCGCAAGGCGTGCGGACTGAGCAACAGATGCTGCGGCAGACGGCCCTGCTCCAGCCAGGCGCGCAACAGGTGCGGGCCGTCCAGCAAGGTCTGCCCGGCTTCGCGCCGGGCACGCGCCGTGCCGGCCAGCTTGAGCAGCGATTTGAAGAACGGGTTGTCGCGCGAACTGATGTGCTTGCAGTCGTGCATCAGGCCTGCGGCGCTTCGGCGTTGGGATCGATCAGGCTGCCCATCTCTTCCAGCGCCGGCAGTTCGCTGAGAGAACGCAGGTTGAGGTCGTCCAGCAGTTGCTGGGTGGTGGCATACAGCGCCGGCTTGCCCGGCGTATCGCGCGTGCCGATGACCTCGATCCAGCTACGTCCTTCCAGCGTCTTCAGCACCTGGGTGGAGACCGCCACGCCACGGATGTCCTCGATGTCGCCGCGCGTCACCGGCTGGCGATAAGCGATGATGGCCAGGGTCTCCATCACGGCGCGCGAATAGCGCGGTGCTTTCTGCGGGTTGAGACGGTCCAGGTAAGCCTGCATCTCCGGTCGTGCGCGGAAACGCCAGCCGCTGGACACGCGTGTCAGTTCGATGCCGCTGTCCGCATATTTGTCGCGCAGCTCCTCCATCAGCACTTCCACCTGACGGTTTTCCAGCGCCACGCCGGCCAGGCGCTTCAGCTCGGCCGGGTTGAGCGGCTCCTGGGTGGTGAGCAAGGCGGCCTCGAAGATGCGGCGCAGCAGCGGCATATCCATGTCCACGGTGGCCACCTCGCTGCCGACCTCGTCGGTCAGCACCGGCAGATCGGAGCGCTCGGCCCCCTCCTCCGGCTGTGTCGTCTCTTCATTCATCTGTGAGGCTGCGGCTGGTTCGGACATAGATGTTCCCCAACGACTCGGTTTGTGTGATCTCGACCAGCGTCTCCTTGGCCAGTTCGAGGATGGCGATGAAGGTGACGACCAGCATGGGGATGCCCTCGTCCAGCTCGAACAGCTCTTCGAACGGCACGAAATCGGCATCGCGCAGACGGCGCAGCACCTTGGTCATCTGTTCGCGCACCGACAGTTCCTCGCGGCGCACCTTGTGGCTGGCATGCACCTTGGCGCGCGTGAGCAACGCCAGCCAGGCGTTCTGCAGGTCTTCCACCGTGACGGTGGGCAAGCGTTCGACCACGGTGCGTTCGATCAGCACCTGCACCAGTTCGAAATCGCGCCCGGCCTGCGGCAAGGCATTCAGTTTCTGCGCGGCCAGTTTCATCTGCTCGTATTCCAGCAGGCGGCGCATCAGTTCGGCACGCGGGTCTTCCTGCGGCTCGTCCTCGCCCTGTTTGGGCGGGCGCGGCAACAGCATGCGCGACTTGATCTCGATCAGCACGGCCGCCATCAGCAGGTATTCGGCCGCCAGTTCCATGCGGTGCTGCTGCATCGCCTCGATGTAGCCGATGTATTGCTGGGTGAGCTGGGCCATGGGGATGTCCAGCGGGTCGAGGTTGTGCTTGCGGATCAGGTACAGCAACAGGTCCAGCGGCCCCTGGAACGATTCCAGGGCGACCTCGAGCGCGTCCGGCGGGATGTAGAGGTCTTGCGGCACCTCGGTCATCGGCTGCCCGTGGACGAAAGCCACGGGCTGGGTCATCGGCAGATCGCTCTGGGTCAGCAGTTCGCTCACTTGTATTCCAGTCCCATCGCCTCGCGCACGTCGCGCATGGTATCGCTCGCCAGTTTACGGGCCTTCTCGCAACCATCGGCGATGATGTTGCGCACCAGGGTCGGGTCGTCCAGGTACAGCTGCGCCCGTTCGCGCATCGGTCGCTGCTCGGCCAGCACGCCTTCGATCACCGGCTGCTTGCATTCGATACAGCCGATGCCGGCACTGCGGCAGCCCTGCTGCACCCACTGCTTGACGTTGTCGCCGGAGTACACCTGGTGCAACTGCCACACCGGACATTTGTCCGGGTTGCCGGCATCGGTGCGGCGGATACGCGCCGGGTCGGTGGGCATGGTCTTGATCTTCTTCGCCACCTCGGCCTCGTCTTCGCGCAGGCTGATGGTGTTGCCGTAGGACTTGGACATCTTCTGTCCGTCCAGGCCCGGCATGCGCGAGGCCTCGGTCAGCATGGCTTGCGGCTCGGACAGGATCATCTTGCCGCTGCCTTCCAGATAGCCGAACAGCCGTTCGCGGTCACCGTGCGACAGGTTCTGCTGTTCGTCCAGCAAGGCCTTGGCCGAATCCAGCGCATCATCGTCGCCCTGCTCCTGATAACGCGTGCGCAACTCGCTGTACAGCTTGGCTTTCTTGCTGCCCAGTTTCTTCACCGCGGCCTCAGCCTTCTCCTCGAAACCCGGCTCGCGACCATAGATGTGGTTGAAACGGCGCGCCAACTCGCGCGTGAACTCGATGTGCGGCACCTGATCCTCGCCCACCGGCACCTGGGTGGCGCGATAGATCAGGACATCGGCACTCATCAACAGCGGATAACCGAGGAAACCGTAGGTGGACAAGTCCTTGTTGGATAGCTTCTCCTGCTGGTCCTTGTAGGTCGGCATGCGTTCCAGCCAGCCAAGCGGGGTGATCATGGACAGCAGCAGGTGCAGTTCGGCGTGCTCGGGCACGCGCGACTGGATGAACAGCGTGGCGTGCGCCGGATCGACGCCGGCGGCCAGCCAGTCGATGACCATGTCCCACACGCTCTGCTCGATCACCTGCGGCGTGTCGTAATGGGTGGTCAACGCGTGCCAGTCGGCCGCGAAGAAATAGCACTCATACTCGTGCTGCATGCGCACCCAGTTCTTCAGCACGCCGTGGTAATGGCCCAGGTGCAGGTTGCCAGTGGGACGCATCCCGGATAACACGCGATCAGCAAACATCGTTCGGCTTCACATTCACAAGAAATAGTTGATGACATTGATCACCGCCATCACCGGCGGCGTCAGAATCCAGCCCAGCAGCGGCGTGATGGCCAGGCCGATCAGGATGAACAGGCCATAGGGCTCGACACGCGACAGCTGATAGGCCTGGCGATGCGGCAACAGGCTCACGGCCACGCGTCCACCATCCAGTGGCGGCAACGGCAACATGTTGAGCACCATCAGGATGACGTTGATTTTAACCCCGATCTGCGCCATTTCCAGCATCGGTTCGGAGAAGTAGCCATGTGGGAAGGTCCAGGCCAGTTTGGCGACCAGCGCCCAGAAGATGGCCATGACCAGGTTGCTGGCCGGCCCGGCGATGGCCACCCACAGCATGTCCTGCTTGGGGCGACGCAAGGCGCCGAAATTGACCGGCACCGGCTTGGCCCAGCCGAACAGGATGCCGCCGAACACCAAGGTCAGCAGCGGCAGCAGCACGGTGCCGATCGGGTCGATATGGCGCAGCGGATTGAGCGAGATGCGGCCCTGCTGATAGGCGGTCATGTCGCCGAAATGGCGTGCCACGTAGCCGTGTGCCGCTTCGTGCAGCGTGATGGCGAACAGCACCGGCAGTGCCGCGACAGCGATGATCTGGATCAGGTGGTCCATCCCGTTCAGACTCCGAAAGGCGCGCTATCGCCGCGACCGGCGCGCACCAGTTGCGGCGCATCGCCGGACAAGTCGATCACCGTGGTCGGCTCCAGCCCCACCGTGCCGCCCTCGATCACCAGATCCACGCTGCGTTCCAGTTGTTCGCGGATCTCCTCCACGTCGGTCAGCGGATACGGCATATCAGGCAGGATCAACGTGGTGCTCAGCAGCGGTTCGCCCAGTTCTTCCAGCAAGGCCAGCGCCACCGGATGGTCGGGGATGCGCACGCCCACGGTGCTGCGCTTGGGATGCTGCAAACGGCGCGGCACTTCCTTGGTGGCTTGCAGGATGAAGGTGTAGGCGCCCGGTGTGTTGTTCTTCAGCAGGCGGAACTGCACGTTGTTCACCCGTGCATAGGTCGAGAGTTCGGACAGGTCTCGACACACCAGCGTCATGTGGTGCTGCTCGTCCAGTCCGCGTATCTGGCGGATGCGCGTCACCGCATCCTTGTCGTCCAGATGACAGCCCAAGGCATAGCCGGAATCGGTGGGATACACGATCACCGCGCCATCGCGCAGCATGGCCACGGCCTGACGCACCAGACGCGTATTCGGGTTATCGGGATGGATGTTGAATAACTGGGCCATCAGGCAGCTTTCTTTTGTTGTCCGGTTTGCCAGTTTTCCCATACCGGGTGGCAACCTTCGGGCAGGTCCGGCAGGCGACCGAGGTCGCGGTAACTCTCATGCGGGCCATGGAAATCGGAACCGCACGAGGCCAGCAGGCCGAACTCTGCGGCATAGCGGGCGAACTCGGCATATTGCGGCGGCGTATGGCTGCCGGTCACCACTTCCAGCGCCTGTCCGCCCAGTTCGACGAACTCGGTCAGCAACTCGCGCATGGTGGTCTTGCCCATGCTGTTCTTGCCCACCATGTAACGCCCCGGATGTGCCAGCACGGCGATGCCGCCGCTGCCGCGTATCCAGGCGATGGCATCGGCCAGATCGGCCCACTGGTGTGGCACATAGCCCGGCTTGCCGGTAGCCAGATAGCGGTTGAACACGCTCTTCACATCCTTGCACTTGCCGGATTCCACCAGATAACGCGCGAAATGCGTGCGGCCGATCATGTTGGGATTGTTGGCGAAGCGGTAGGCACCTTCCAGCGTGCCGCCGAGGCCGACCTTGGCCAGTTCGTCCGCCATCTTCTGTGCACGCAGGCGACGACCGCCGCGCACCTGCTCCAGTCCGGCGACCAGTGCGGGATGGGCCGGATCGATGCCCAGACCGACCACGTGCAAGGTGTGTTTGCGCCAGGAGACCGAGATCTCCACGCCGTTGATGAAAGCGATGCCGGCCTGGGTTGCGGCGGCACGCGCAGCCGCCAGGCCGTCCGTCTCGTCATGGTCGGTCAAAGCCAGCAGCGTCACTCCGCGCTCAGCGGCACGTGCGACCAGCTCCTCCGGCGGCAACGTGCCGTCGGAAGCGTTGGAATGACAGTGGAGGTCGATATTCAGCAAAATTGATACCTGTGAGAAGCGTGACGAGCAAGCCGGAGTGCAAGGAGCCGCGGAGCGAGCGACGAGGCATACCGCACAAGGTAGACGCACCCGCAAGGGGTAGGCCGTGTGGTGCCCGCAGCTAAAGCTGCGACCACTACGCTCAGGAGCGAGCGAGCACGCGACGCCGCAATCGGGCTGCGCAGTAGCTTGGCACAGGTATCAGGCATCGCCGCCGCCCTTCTTCATGACCTTCCCCTCTTCGGCGCGCTTCTTGCGCACCTCCTTGGGATCGGCGATCAAGGGACGGTAGATCTCGATGCGATCTTTGTCGCGCATCACCACGTCGGCCTTGCTCAGCTTGCCGAAGATGCCATACTTGGCCTTGGCCGCGTCGATCTCGGGATGTTTATCCAGGATGCCGGACAAACGCACCGCATCGCCCAGCGTGGTGCCGGCCGGGACTTCGAACTTCAGCAGCGTCTGTTGCTGCGGCAAGGCATAGACCAGCTCGATATTGATGTTGTCGGTGCTCATGGTGTGGCGTAGATCTTCTCTGCACGGTGGATGAAAGCATCCACGAAACTGTTGGCGATGTAATGGAACACCGGCCCCACCAGCTTCTCCAGCAACTTGCTGGAGAACTCGTAATGCAGGCGGAACTCTATTTTACAGGCTTCCTCGCTCAGCGGGATGAAGCGCCAGCTGCCGTCCAACTGCTGGAACGGCCCCGATCTCAGCTTCATCTCGATCAGCAACGGCGGCTCGCGATGGTTCTCGGTGGAGAACTGCTGCTTCAGGTGGTGGTAATCGATATGCACCGTGGCATGCATGGTCGTGCCCTCCATCTTGTCCACGGTGGCGCCGCCGCACCACGGCAAGAACTGCGGATATTCCTCCACCCGATCCACCAGGTTGAACATCTGCTCCGCCGTATGTGCCACCAGCACCGTCTTCTCTACCAAAGCCATGCGCCATCAAGCCCTTCACGAAAGGCTGCTAGAATATCGCAACCCCAAGCAAAACTCACCCCAATGAGCATCATCCAGAACAAGAAAGCCTTTCACGACTTCTTCATCGAAGACAAACATGAAGCCGGTCTCATGCTGGAAGGCTGGGAAGTCAAAGCCATCCGCGCCGGTCGCGTGCAACTCAAGGAAGCCTACGTGCTGGTCAAGGACGGCGCCCTGTGGCTGTTCGGCTCGCACATCAGCCCCCTGCAGAACGCCTCCACCCACATCCACCCCGACCCCGTACGCACGCGCAAGCTGCTGCTGCACAAGCACGAGATCGACAAGCTCATCGGCAAAGTGCAACGCGCCGGCTACACCCTGATGCCGCTGGACATGCACTACAAAGGCGGCCGCATCAAGCTGGAGATCGGCCTCGCCAAGGGCAAGAAGGAACATGACAAACGCGCCACCGAGCGCGAGAAAGACGCCAAGCGCGAAGCGGCGAATGCGATGAAGAAGGAGCGGCGCTAGTTAAGCTGGCGCGCTTGCGGCCGTAGCACAAGGATAAGGAAATATGCGACAGCTTATACGTCACACTCAGCCTGCTATGGCATTTTTGCTATCTACTTCAAGTTGGGCATCACAAATTTCATCTCACCTATAGTAGGCTCGCAGAATGAAGAGAGACTGGGATCTGATACGCAAACAGCTCACGGCCGTTGAAGAGGAAAACGATCTGTTTTCTGACATTCCACCTAAACCGAAATGGCAGGATCAGGACTGGGAGACCTACGAAAAGCAGTCAAAGGAGTATCAGACTATCAAAGGACGTATATGCGAGCATCTGGAATTGTTAATTGATGCTGGCTACGTCGAGGGAGTGCAAATCATTAGATCGGTGGATGGCCAATTTAGCTACGGCATTCACAGCCCACGCCTAACTATGGCAGGTCACGATCTGCTCGACACTATGAAATCGACCACCATCTGGGAAAAGATCAAGACAACAGCGAAAACCAAGGGCATCGAATTGACCTTCGACGCAATTAAGGCACTAGGGGCGCTTGCTCTAAAAAGTGCATTCGAGTGATCGCAGTGATGCCCAACCCTGCGGTCAACCGAACCTCGCGCATAAAGCCTCGCGAGGCCGGCTACCTCAAACGTTAATCCCCATGCGCACTCTCTTCCTCCTCCTTACTTTCTTCACCCTCCCCGCCTTCGCTCAACCGAAAGGAGTTGCCATGCCTGACACCACGACACAGACCGCTTATCTCGCCGGGGGTTGTTTCTGGGGGATGGAAGAACTGGTGCGCCAGATCCCCGGCGTGATTGAAACCGAAGTCGGCTATACCGGCGGCGAGGTGCCGCAGGCGACCTACGACATCGTGAAGCGCGGCAACAGCGGCCATGCGGAATCGCTGAAGATCGTGTTCGATCCGGCCAAGCTCACCTATCGTCATCTGTTGTTCGAGTTCTTCCGCATGCATAACCCGACCACCCGCAACCAGCAAGGTAATGACATCGGTTCGCAATACCGTTCGGCTATCTTCTATGTGAGCGAGGAGCAGAAAGCCACAGCGGAGGAAGTGATCCGCACCGTGGATGCTTCGGGTGATTGGGGCGCCAAGGTGGTGACCGAGGTGGTGCCGTTCAAGGCATTCTGGCGCGCCGAGGACTATCACCAGGATTATCTGGTCAAGCATCCGCACGGCTACACCTGCCACTTCAACCGCCGTTTCCGCCTGGGAGAATGAATATGAACTTACGTCTATTGGATGGCACGGCGCTGACCTTGTGGGTGGGCAGTTTGTGGAGCATCGGCTATGTCGCGGTGCCGGTGTTGTTCCGTGCGCAGCCGGATAAGCAACTGGCCGGCATGCTGGCGGGCGAGATGTTCAGCCTGCTGGGCTGGATCGCGCTGGTGTGCGGCGCTTATCTGCTGCTGCGCAATGCAGCCCGTTTCGGCAAGCTGACCTTGCGCGAGCCGGCTTTCCTCAACCTGGCGCTGATGCTGGTACTGTCGCTGGCGATCCAGTTCGGCATCCAGCCGCTGATGAACGGCCTGAAGTCGCAGGCTTTGCCGCTGGAGGTGATGCACAGCCCGTATGCCGATACCTTCGCCATGTGGCACGGCATCTCCAGCATCCTGTACCTGATCGAGAGTCTGCTGGGACTGGCGGCGATCTATTTCCACACGCGCCCCACCCTGCCCCCATCCTGAATCGTCACTCCATCGCTTCGTGCACGTCCACCGGAGACGGCGCTTTCTCCGGTTTGCGCAATAGGAAGATTAACGGCACCGCACACAGCGTGACCCACAGCATCAAGCGAAAATCCTGCAGATAGGCCAGCGTCAGCGCCTGGCGCGTGACTTCACTGTTGAGCGCGCTCAGCCCGGCGCTGCTGCCGAGATCATAGGCCCCGCTCTCCACCGCCATGCGCAGCGGCTGGCTGAATTCGCTGATGTAATCGGCAAAGGCGGCGTGGTTGGCCTGCGTGTTGCGCGCCAGTTCGCTGATCACGATGGAGATGCCGATGCTGCTGCCGATGTTGCGCATCAGGCTGAACAACGCGGTGCCTTCGTCGCGGTAGCGTTTGGGTAAGGTGGCGAAGGTGATGGTGGACAGCGGCACGAAGATCAGCCCCAGCCCGACGCCTTGCAGCAGACCGTTGCGCACGATGATCCAGCCGGTGACGTCGGTGTTGAAATACATCATCTCCCACAGCGACAGGATGGTCAGTGCCAATCCGATGAGGATGAAATGGCGCGCGTCGCCTTTGCTGGCCAGTTTGCCGACCAGGAACATGCCGAACATGGTGCCCAGCCCGCGCGGCGCGAGCAGGAAGCCGATGTCGATCACCGGATAGCCCATCAGCCCCTGCATGAACGGCGGCAATAGCGCCATGGTGGAGAGCAGGATGATGCCGATGACGAAGATGGCGAGCAGGCCGAGCGTGAAATTGCGGTCGCGGAACATCTCCGGTTCCAGGAACGGGCGCCGGTCGGTGAAGATGTGGACGATGAACAGATAGGCGCCGAGGCCGGCCAGTGCGGCTTCGATCAACACTTCCGTGCTGTTGAACCAGTCCTGCGATTCGCCGCGATCGAGCATCATCTGCAAGGCGCCGATGGCGAGCGACAGGAAAGCGAAGCCCAACAGGTCGAAGCGACGGCCATGGTCGATCTCGGTCTCGCCCAGATAGCGCTTGAGGCCATACCAGGCCAGCAGGCCGAACGGCAGGTTGATGTAGAACACCCAGCGCCAGCTATAACTCTCGGTGAGCAGGCCGCCCAGCACGGGACCCAGGATGGGGCCGATCATCACGCCGATGCCCCACATGGCCATGGCCGAGCCGTGCTTCTCCTTGGGGAAACTGTCCAGCAACACCGATTGCGACAAAGGCACCAGCGCCGCGCCGAAGATGCCTTGCAGCATGCGGAACAGCACCAGCTGGAACAGGTCCTGCGCCGCGCCGCACAGCATGGAGGTGATGGTGAAACCGGCCACCGACCACAGGAAGATGCGCTTGCGCCCGAAGCGCGCGGTGAGGAAGCCGGTGAGCGGCATGAAGATGGCCGCCATCACGATATACGAGGTGAGCACCCAGGAGATCTGGTCCTGCGTGGCGCTCATCGAACCTTGCATGTGCGGCAAGGCGACGTTGGCGATGGTGGTGTCCAGCGCCTGCATGATGGTGGCCAGCATCACCGACAGCGTGATGAAGCCGAGGTGGCTGACCTTGCCTGCCGCTGGTGCGGAATGGCTCATCGCTTACAGCGTGATGCCCAGCAGACGGCGATGGTGGCCGGTATCGATCTCCACCCAGGAACTCATGCCGGCGCGCAAGGCCGGCATCGCCGCAGCGGTTTGCAGGCGGATGCGCACGGTCAGGCGCTGGGCGATCTTGATCCAGTTGCCGGTGGCGTTCTGTGCCGGGATCACCGAGTACTCGGCGCCGGTGGCTGGGGCCAGGCTCTCCACCGTGCCGTGCAGATCGGCATCGGGATAGGTATCGACCTCGATGCGTACCGCTTGCCCGGGCTGCACATAGGTCAGATCGCCTTCGGTGAAGTTGGCCTCGATCCAGACCTCCTTGGAGACCACCAGCATGGCCGGATTGCCGGCCGCCACGAACTGGCCGACCTTGGGCGTTTTGCTGGCGATCCCCGCTTGTGGCGCATGCACCTCGCAATCCTGCAGGTCGAGGCGCGCCTGTTCCAGCTCCGCCTGGGCACTGCGATAGGACGGATGACGCTGGATGGGCGCGGCCGGATCACCGCCCAGCGCCTCGGCCATGCGCTGCAAATCCTGCTCCAGGATGGCGCGCTGTTGCCGGGCGACATCCGCGGCATGGCTGGCATCGTCCAGTTTGGCGGCGGAGATGAAATGCTTCTCCGCCAAGCCCTGTTGGCGTTGCAGCTCCTTTTCGGCGAAGGCCAGGTTGTTGCGCGCCAGCGCCACCTCCTCCTGCTTGGCGCGATAGGCCAACTGCAAGGCGCTCAGATCGGTGCGCACCTGGGCCAGCTTGGCTTCGGCCTTGTCCTGCGCGATGCGGAACGGCGCCGGATCGATGCGGAACAGCAACTGTCCGGCCTCGACCGCCTGGTTCTCGTTCACCAGCACTTCCACCACATCGCCGGCCACCGAAGGACTCACCGGCACCTTCTGCGCCTTGATATAGGCATTGTCGGTTTCCACGTAGCGTCCGCCATGCAGATAGAAAGCGAGACTCACCACCCCGACGACCAGCGGCAGAACGAACAGCAGCAGGCGGCGTTTACGCTGACGCACGGGGTCCGGTTGTTGCGAAGCGGGGGCGTGTGGATGGCTCATGGGTCTCGGTCCGGTCAGGAGGTCTTACGGTTGGAAAGGTTCTCGCGCATGGTGCGCAAGGCATTGCGGGCATGGGTGATCTCGGTCTCGGCCAGACCGGCCAGCATCTCCTGCTCCACTGCCTTGGCGATCTTGCGGATCGCCGCCAGATGCGGCTCAGCGGCATCGGTCAGGAACAACTGGTAGGCGCGGCGGTCGCTGGGGTCGGGGCGGCGTTCGACCAGGCCGCCGAGCATCAATTGATCGAGCTGGTGTACCAGGGTGATCGGCTGCACATCGAGCAGATCGGCCAACTCCACCTGGCGGATGCCCTGGTTGCGCGAGATGGACACCAGCGCACGCATCTGCTCGAAACTGATCTCCAGTTCGCTCATGCGCTGACGGAAGGTGCGCCGCAACAAGCGCGCCAGGTCGCTGCTCATGAAGCACAGGCTGTCTTGGCTCATACCGACTCCAATTAAAGATATACTGGATATACGATATAGTAAATTTACAGAGTCGGTCAAGCCAGTCGATAGGCATAAAAAAACGCCGCAGTAGCGGCGTTTTTGGTCTTCACAGAAAACGGTGCGATCAGGCTTTGAGCGCAACCACGATCTCGTCCAGCATCTTCTTGGCATCGCCGAACAGCATGCGGTTGTTCTCGCGGTAGAACAGCGGATTGTCGATGCCGGCATAACCCGAGGCCATGCTACGCTTCATCACGATGGAGGTCTTGGCCTTCCATACCTCCAGCACCGGCATACCGGCGATGGGGCTGGCGGGGTCTTCCTGCGCCGCCGGGTTCACGATGTCGTTGGCGCCGATCACCATGGACACGTCGGTCTCCGGGAAATCCTGGTTGATCTCATCCATCTCCATCACGATGTCGTACGGCACCTTGGCCTCGGCCAGCAACACGTTCATGTGACCGGGCATGCGGCCGGCCACCGGATGGATGCCGAAACGCACTTCGACGCCCTTCTCGCGCAGCAGTTGGGTGATCTCGTACACCGTATGCTGTGCCTGCGCCACCGCCATACCGTAGCCCGGCACGATGATGACGCTCTTGGCGTTGCTCAGCAGTTCAGCCGTCTCCACCGCGCTGATGGGGCTCACCTCACCGGCCGGCTGCGCCTCGCCGGCGCTCTTGGCGGCCTTGCTGCTGCCGGTACCGAAACCGCCGGCGATCACGCTGATGAAGTCGCGGTTCATGGCACGGCACATGATGTAGGACAGGATGGCACCACTGGAACCGACCAGCGCGCCGGTGACGATCAGCAGGTCGTTGCTCAGCATGAAGCCGGTGGCCGCCGCCGCCCAGCCAGAATAGCTGTTCAGCATGGATACCACCACCGGCATGTCGGCACCGCCGATGGCCATCACCATATGGATGCCGAACAGCAAGGCGATCACCGTCATCACAGCCAAGGCGATCAGACCGGCATCCACCGAAGCCGCGCTCATGAACTTCCAGCCGAACACGATGACTACCAGCAGGCCGATCAGGTTGAGGAAGTGACGCGCCGGCAACAACAGCGGCTTGCCGCCGATCATGCCGGACAGTTTGCCGAAGGCGATGAGCGAACCGGAGAAGGTGACCGCACCGATCAGGATGCCGACATAGATCTCGATCTCATGGATCGCCTTCTCGGCATGGGAGAGTTGCAGTGCCGCCAGCGGCGTCATGGAGCCGGCCAGCCCAATCTCGCCCAGATCACGCTCACCCATCAGCTGCAATGCGGCGACCGGGTCGATGTAGTTGGCGAAACCGACCAGACAGGCCGCCAGACCGACCAGGCTATGCATCAAGGCGACCAGTTCCGGCATCTGCGTCATCTGCACCTTGCGCGCGGCATAGAGGCCGACACTGCCGCCCACCAGCAGCGCGCCGATGATCCACGGCAAGCCCTGGCTGGTGACATTCTGGCCGAACACCGTGGCCAGCACGGCGAGGGTCATGCCGATCATGCCGTAGAGGTTACCGCGACGCGAGGTCTCCGGATTGGACAGACCGCCGAGGCTGAGGATGAAAAGTATCGTCGCGCCGATATACGCAACAGTGGACATACTTGCAGACATCATGATCAATCCTTATTTGCGGAACATCGACAGCATGCGTTTGGTCACCGCAAAACCGCCGAACATGTTCACCGCCGTGAGTGCGATCGCCACCATGGCCAGGCCGCGTATCCAGCCATCCGGACGGTCCACACCGGCCAGCATCGGCGGCGCGATCTGCACCAGCGCACCGATGGCGATGATGCTGCTGATCGCGTTGGTCACGCTCATCAGCGGGGTATGCAGGGCCGGCGTAACGTTCCACACCACCATATAGCCCACGAAACAGGCCAGTACGAACACCGTGAAGTGGCCGAGGAAGGCCGCTGGGGCATAGGCTCCGATGAGCAGGAACAGCAGCGCTGCCGCCAGGAAGATCCCCACGCGCATGCCCGTCGACGAGCGCTTGGCTTGCGCGGCCGCGACTGCCACCGGCTTGGCAACAGGCTTGGGCGCCACTGCCGGCAGCTTGGGTGCCGGTGCCGGCCAAGTGACCGTGCCGTCCTTGATCACCGTCAGACCACGGATGGCATCGTCTTCCATGTTGACGTTGACATTGCCGTCCTTGGTCTTGCACAACTCTTCGGTCAGGCGCAGCAGGTTGGTGGCATACAGGGTGGAAGACTGGCGCGCCAGGCGGCTGTTCAGGTCGGTGTAACCAACGATGGTCACGCCATGCTTGACGACCGCCTTGCCGGGCTCGGTCAATTCGCAGTTGCCGCCCTGCTCCGCCGCCATGTCGACGATGACGCTGCCGGGCTTCATGCTCTGCACCATCTCGGCGGTGATCAGGCGCGGCGCAGGTTTACCGGGGATCAGTGCGGTGGTGATGATGATGTCCACTTCGCGTGCCTGCTTGGCGTACATCTCGCGCTGCGCCTGCTGGAAGCCTTCCGACATCACCTTGGCATAACCGCCGCCGCCGGAACCTTCCTCTTCGTAATCGACCTTGACGAACTCACCACCCAGCGATTTGACCTGATCCGCCACTTCGGCGCGGGTATCGTTGGCGCGCACGATGGCGCCCAGATTAGCGGCAGTACCGATGGCTGCCAGGCCGGCCACGCCGGCGCCGGCGATGAACACCTTGGCTGGGGGCACCTTGCCTGCGGCGGTGATCTGGCCATTGAAGAAACGGCCGAAGACATTGGCCGCTTCGATGACCGCGCGATAGCCGGCGACACCGGCCTGCGAGGTCAACACATCCATCTTCTGGGCACGGGAAAGCATGCGCGGCAAGCAATCCATGGCCAGTACCGTGATTTTCCGGGCGGCCAGTTGTTGCATCAGTTGCGGGTTCTGCGCGGGCCAGATCAAGCCGACCAGCATCCCGCCCTCGCGTAACAACGCCACTTCTTCCTGGCTGGGCGCGCGCACCTTGAATACGATATCGGCGCTGGCCCACAGCTGGGCAGCACCTTCGACGATCTCGGCGCCGGCGGCGCGATAGGCATCGTCACTGAACTCTGCGCCGCTACCGGCACCCGCTTCAACCGCGACAGTGAAACCCAGCTTGATCAGCTTTTCGACTACTTCGGGTACCGTCGCGACGCGCTTCTCGCCTGCAAAAGTCTCCGCAGGAATCCCAATACGCATGAAACCTCTCCTGTTGACCGCATATTGAAACGCCCGGTGGGTCCGGGCGCGCTTGATTTGGCCGGCGATTATATACGAGCTTTGCCCTCGGACGCTGGCATTGTTGTAACAAAAAAAGGGTGCGCCGCAGCGCACCCTTTTCCCTTGCCGCGCCACGGCCTATCAGGCGGCGATCTTCTTGCACTCTTCGTAACAGGCGATGCACGACTCCTTGCAGGCCTTGCACTCGGGGTGCTTCTCGGTCTTGCGGCAGGTCTCTTCGCAAGCCTTGCACACCTCCATGCACACCTTGGCCAGTTGCGGCAGGAACTTGGAATCCGCAGCCGCCATCTGCTCCAGCGCGCCACACATGGCGATCACCTGGCTGGAAGTCTGGGCGCAGGCCGCCATGCTGGTATCGCCCTGCCCCAGCAAGGTGATGCAGTGTTGCAGGCACAGATTGGCCTTGAGCACGCAATCGGCGGCAGCGGCCAACAGTTTTTCATGCGGGTTAGCCATGGCATGGTGGTCGTGCATCATATGGTCATGCTCGGCCGCCATGGCCGATCCGGCTACGGCCGTGGCCGCCATCGCGGCTGCACCCAACAACAGTTCCCTGCGGTTCATATCTATCTCCTTGTGATCGTCATGGTCGATGAAGCGGGCGCGAGTCTAACGACCTTGCCACTATTTAGATAGGGTGATGAAGGACAGTTTGCTCACGCCCGCCTTCTGCGCCAGCGCCATCAGCGCCGCCACACGGCCGTAGGGCACGGCGCTGTCCGCCTCGATCTGCAACTGGAACTGCGGATCGGTCGCACGCTGTTTCAGCAGTTCGGCCAGCACGGCATCGTCCACCGGCTGCTTGTCCATCTCCACCTTGCCCTGCGCATCCACCACCAGGCTCACCTTCTGCGGCTTGTCCTGTTGCTGCACCGCGTCGGTCTTGGGCAGATTGATCTTGAGCGACTGCGGCGCCAGCAAAGGCGCAGTGATGATGAACACCACCAGCAGCACCAGCATCACGTCGACCAGCGGCGTGACGTTGATCTCGCTCATCATGCCGTCGTCGTTGGAGGAATTCCCGAAAGCCATGGCTCAGCCCTTACAGTTTGAAATCATGCTTCTGCGCGAGACGCATGAAGTCATGCGCGAAGTTCTCCAGGTCGGTCACATGCACCTTGAGGCGACGCAAGAAGAAGTTGTAGGCCAGCACCGCGGGCAGCGCGGTGGCGATGCCGATGGCGGTGGCGATCAGCGCTTCGCCGATGGGGCCGGCCACCACGTCGAGCGAGGCGGAGCCGGTACGGCCGATGTCCTGCAAGGCATGCATGATGCCCCACACGGTACCGAACAGGCCAACGAAGGGCGCGGTGGAACCGATGGTGGCCAGCTCGGCCAGACCGCGCTCGTGATAACGCTGGATGTTCTGCAACTGCTGGCGCAACTGACGCTCCAGCACGTCCTGCGGCGCACCGGCATGCTTCAGGTCCTGCGGCGCCCCGTTGATGGCCTTGAGTTCGGCGAAGCCGGCCTGCGCCAGACGCGCGATGTCGCCCTGGTTCGTGGCCGCGACTTTTTCCGCGGCACCCCATTCCTGAGCGGCCCAGAATTCCTGGCTGAAGCGCTGGTCCTGCTGGCGCGCCTGATAACGCTTCCACACCTTGAGCAGTGCGATGGACCAAGTCACCACGGACAACAGGATCAGCAGCAGCAAGGTCGCCGAGACGATGGGCGAGGTGACGGAAAAGAGATCGTTCATGGGTCAGTTATCCTCCAGGGAAAATTTGATCGGTACCAGGAACCATTGTGTGACGGGCTGCCCGAAGCGGCGCGCCGGGGCGAACTTCCACGTCTTCACGGTCTGGATCGCGGCGTTGTCGAGAATGTCGTAACCGCTGCTACTCTGCAATTTGACTTCACCGGCGAGGCCTTCGGCCAGCACTTCCACGTTCAGCACCACCCTGCCCTGATAGCCCATGCGGCGCGCCACGCGCGGATACGGCGGACGCGGATTGTTCAGGTAGTCGGCGCGATAGTCCGGCTCGGTATCCAGTTGCACCGGCGAAGGCGGCGTGGCCACCGGCGGCGGCGTTTCCTGCACCACCGGCTGCGTTTCCGCTGCGGCCGGGGCTTCCGGTTCGATCACGCGCGGCTTGGGCTCGGGCTTCGGTTGCGGCTTGATCTCGGGTTGCGGCACGACATCCGCCTGCTGCTGGTTCATCTGCGCGAAGGAGATGGACATCTCGTTCACCGCCACCACCGGCGGCTCCGGCTGCGCCAGCCAGAGGACGAACAGCAGCAGGTGCGCCAGCATCACCAAGCCGATCACGATCAGCCGCTCATACCACGGCGATTCCGGCACGTTGTCGCGCCATGCATCCATACGCATCAAAGGCAGGTCGAGGACAAAGGTCGTCATGCTACCAGCGCCCTTCCAGCGTCACCAGCACGGATGCGTAACCGTTGCTGCGGGTGTTCAAGTTGTAGACGTCGCTGCCGCGGGTGTAACGCATCGCCTGCACGGTGTCGGCGGCCAGCAGGTTCTGCCCGCTGATGCGCAGGTTGAACAGCGGCGACAGCTTGTACAGCCAGTTGGCATCCAGCGTGGTGACGGCCTGGCGCACGGCATAGATCTCGCCGGGGATGTCGGTCACGCTGCGCCCGGAGACCTTCAAGGCCAGGCCGTAGCTGGAAGCCAGACTGGGCAGGTTCTCGTCCAACCCGGCCGAGAACACATAAACCGGTGTATCGCGCGCCATGCGCGAGACGCCCAGCCGCACATCGTCCACCCGCGCATGTGGCAAGGTCAGGTGCGCCTTCAAGGTCGCACCTTTCCAGCCGTAACCATCGGTGCGCAACTTGCCGTCAAGCTCCCAGCCCCAGTGCAGTGCGTTGCCTTCGTTCTGCGGCCGATCCACCCAGCGCGTGCCCTCCAGTTGTACGCGGCGTTCGGTGAAATCCTGCGTGCGGCGCGCATAGAGGTTGATGCCGACCAGGCCCGCTTCGTCCGCCAGGTAACGTTCCGCGACCGCCTCGAAATTCACGTTGCGTTCGGCGCGCAAGGCCGGGTTACCGCGCTGGTCGGCTTCCACCGGGGTGTTGACGCCCACGCTGGGCACCGCAGCATCACTGAGTTCGTCCAGGCGTGGCATCTTCATGCCCGCGCCGAGGGAGGTGCGCAACAGCCATTGCGGCGTCGCCTCCCAGCGCAAGGCCAGCGAAGGCTGCACGCGCATCACATTCTGCGCACTGCTGCTCGTATCCAGCGCCACGCGCTCAACGCGCAGGCCCGGCGTGAACGTGGTCTTGTCGGCCAGCGACCAGTCGTCCTGCACCCACAACGCGCTCTGCCGTTCACCCGCACTGTAGTTCCCTGCCACACCGGACAGCGACTGGCGGTCCTCGCGCGTCAGTTGCGCATGCTCCAGCCCCACGGCCAGCAGGTGCGCTTCGCCCAGCGGCCGGTCGAGGCGCACCGCGAAATTGCGTTCGCGATCATCGGCACGCGTGCTGTCGTTGCTCACGCTGGCAGCACCCAGTGCATCGTGCGTGGTGCGCGTGGTATCCACCGTGCGCGAGCCCTGGTTCAGCGCGGCGCGATAGCTCAGCTTGTTGCCGCCCAGATGTTGCTCGCCCTCGGCGCGCAGGCGCAACAATTTGCGGCGGTTCTCTTCGTGCGTGATGCGGTCGCCGTTGGCGCTCAGCGTAGTGCTGGTGGCCGGCGAGGCGGCAGTCTGGGTCATGTCGGTGTCGCGGCGGCCGAGGCCGTCGAACAGCAAGGGCGCGAGCGTGAAGCTGTCGCTGCCCTGCTTCCAGGTGAAACGCGGCGACATCACCAGTTCGCGGAAGGTGAACAGTCCGCTGCTGGCGTCACGCTGATGCAGCGTGGTCGTCCCGGCCGTGCTGTCCAAGCGCTCGGTGCTGCCGGAAGACGGGCTGCGGTGCAGGTTGGCGGTGAACGGCAAGGACCAGCCGAAGCCGCCCTCGCCGCCATTCTCGGTCCAGGTGAACTGGCCGGTCGGTTCGTTGCCGCGCATACCGAGCGCGGCCTTGACGGCGGTCTTGCGTTTGGAGATTGCCTTCTTCATCACCAGGTTGACGGTGACCGACGACGCGCCGCCGTATTCGGCCGAGGTGCCGCGCAGGATCTCCACGCGCTCCAGTTCGCCCGACGGCAGACGGCCGATCACCCCGGCCACGATGCGCGAACCACCCGCTGGACGTTCGCCGTCCACCAGGATCTGTACCGAATCGCGGCTCATGCCGCGTGCACGCTGCCCATCGCCCTGAACTTCCACCCCGGGCAGCTTGCCCAGTACCTCGCCGATGGTCATCACGCCCATGTTCTCGATGTCCTTGCGCCCGACCACCACCTTCTGTGTGGTGGCATCACGCCGCGCGGCGATGTCTTCCTGCTTGCCGGTCACGGTGACCTCTTGCAGGACCGGTTGACCTTCGGCATAGGCCAGCAGCGGGAATAAGGCGAATAACAGACAGCTACGTTTCATCGGATATGACTAAATATTCTGGTTCAAATGAACAGGAAGATGCGGCGCAACCCCAACGCGATCAGTACCGCCGCCGCGCCCCAGCGTATCCAGCGCGTGAGCCAGTCGCGGTTCTCGCGCAGTTGACGGCCGAGCAAGCTGACCAGCGGCAATAGTATCAGCAGCGGCGTCAGCGCCGCCCCCAAGCCGAACATCACGCCGTTGGCCATGCCCAGTTGCACGCTGCCCGCTGCCGCGCACACCGCGAGCAAAGAAGCCAGCGGCGCACAGGGGGTGAGACTGAGCGAGAAGCCGAGCAGCAAGGGCGGCGCACTGCCCGCCCGTTTGGCTACGCCGCACGGCGCATGTGCCGATTTGCTGCGCAGCAGCCACAGCCCGGCGGCGATGGAGGCGGCACCGATGACCAGGTTGCCACTGCCGCCCTGCATCGCTTGCGCCAGCCAGCTACCCGCCGCGGCGGCCAATGCGCCCAGCAGCGTGTAAGCCAGGATGCGGCCGCTGACGAACAGTCCGGTGTCGCGCAGCGCCTGCATCTGGCTGCCGCCCCGCCCGAGGATCCAGGTACCCATGAACGGCAAACAGGTTGCGGTGCAGGCGGTCAGCCCGAGCGAGGCGCCGAGCAACCATACGGTGAACAGCGTGGTCTGCTGCGTCAGTTCGAATTCCTGCATGCCTCAGCCCTGGTTCTCGGCAGGTTTGGACAGGATGGGGATCACGCGCTTCTTCGGCTGGCCTTACGGGGTCTCGCATTTCACGCGCGCTTTGTAATAGTCGCGCGAGGAACCGAACAGCTTGAAGCCGAAAAACTTGAGCTGGATCACATCGTCGTCCGGGCAATACTCGGCACAGCGGCCACACATCGTGCAATCCTCATGGAAGGCTTTCTTGCCGAACTCGGTACCGATCTCGTGGATGTCCATCGGGCAGGCCTTCTCGCACACGCCGCACTTGGCGCATTTGTCGTGAGCCTCCTTCTTCACCAGACGCATCGGCGACAGCTTCTGGAATAGCGCGTTCCACGACAGCAGCGGGCAGATGCGGCAGAACGGCTGGCGCATGGCGAGCGCTGCGATGATGATGAAGCCGAACAGCGCATTGCCCAGCGCGCCGAGGAAGAAGTTGATGCCGGTGCCGGTGCGCACAGCGAGTTGCTCGGTGTCGGCGGTCAACAGCGTGGTGGCGATGCGCGACGGGCAGACCTGACAGAACGGATCGCCCAACTCGTTGGCGACCGTGCCCATACCGGCCAGCGTGGGCAGACCCAATACCAGCACAAGCAGCATCAACCATTTAACCGGGCGCACTTTGCCCACGTTCTCCGGCTTGAGGCGGTTGAGCGGACGGCCGAGACGGCGGCCGAGCTTGTACAGCAGCTCCTGCACCGTGCCCAGCGGACAGACCCAGCCGCAGAATGCCTTATTCAAAAAGAAGAAGAACATGAAGAACACACCCACCGTGATCAGCGTGGGCAGGAACACATTGAGTGCGACATCGCCCGCCTGGGCCAACGCCGCGCCGATGCGGTGATGCAACTGGTGCTGCGCGCTGATCAGGATGCAGTGGTCGCCGGTCACCTTGTCATAGGCACAAGACAGCGAAGGCAGCGCCTGCGAGATGTGGTCCACGGTGTAGCTGCCGAGCAGTGCACCGCCATACACGGTGACGAACAGCATGATGAGCTGCACCTTGGTGCGGAAGCGGCCCAAGGTGGGGAAGATACGCTTAAGCATGGTCTGCCTCCTTGTCCTTGCGTTTGTGCAACAAGGGCGCTGCGCCCAGCATGCCGAGCAGCATGAAGCCCACGCCCATCACCAGGTCGCGCAGGTCATAAGCATCCGGCCCGTAGCTACTGTTGAAGGCGGTCAGATAGTTGCGACCCTCCGCGACATGCGTCGCAGCCAGCACGAAATCCGCGCTGCGACGCATGCCATGGCTGGCGGCCCCCGCCTGCTTGTTGGCTTCTGCCTGGAAATCCGCCGGGATGTGCACGGTGACGATGCCTTGCGCATCGGTGTGCAATTCAGCCTGACTGCCGTTGGAGGTCTCCAGTTGCACCAGACTGCCGGCCAGCGGCTGGCCTTTGTAACGCACCAGGAAACGCCAATCCTCGTTGGCCCGGTAACGCGAATGTTCGCGCGGATAGGGTTGCGGCACGATCTCCAGTTCCTGCTTCACCTGGTCGAACATGGCGGTCGGGTTCTTGCCGCCGCGTTCGCCGAAGTAATGCACGGTGGAAGCGACGCGCACCGTGTCGCCCTGCTCCTCGCGTGCGGTCAACATCTGGAAACCGCCGGTGGCGGGCTTGTCCAGCGCTGCACCACCCAGTTCCACCGGCAGGCTGCGCTGGGCTTGCGCATCGTGCAGGTTGTTGGACCAGGCCTCGATGGCGGGTACCGCGATGTTCTGCGGCAGGATGCGCACCTCGCGGCTCTCGCCGCCCATGCGCGGTTTGAGCAAGGGCAGTTGCGTCCACAGGCGCGCAGGCCCGCCCTGCATCATGCTGCCGTGGTCATGCGTGGGCGCCGGCGGTTCGGCGACGACTTGCGTCGTCATGCCGAGCAACAGGGTGGTCAGGATCAATCTTTTCATGCTCACCCCCTTCAGAAGCTGAGCGAGGCGCCGACCGTCCACACGCGGCCGGGATTGACCGAGATGGACACGTCTTCCGCGTTGTACACGCCGTCGCCGTTGCCGTCCGAACCGCCCCGGATGGTGGAGTAGTAGTAACGGTTGAACAGGTTGTCGATGCGCGCGAAGGCGGACCATTTCATGCGGCGGTCGCTCTTGAACTCATAGTTCGCCATCACGTTGTACACGGTACGGCCGCCGACCCACACCACATTGACCTCGTCCGCATAGATGCCGGACTGCGCATCCAGCTCACCGGTGAGGGTCCAGCCGTCCGCCGGACGGTAGCGCGTGGTCATGTTGATGTGGTGCTTGGGCGTGCGCGGCACCACGTTGCCGGTGTTGTTGTACTTCACGGAGGGCAAGGAGCCGCGCGTGCCCATCGACATCCAGTAGACATCGTTGCGCGTGAAGATGGCGTTCAGATAGGTGTAGGCCAGTTCGCCGGACCAGACCTCGCGCGCATCGGTCTTGAGTGCGGCTTCCAGACCGCGGTTACGCACGCCGCCGATGTTCTGGTATTGCTCCAGCGCATTGGTCAGCGTGGCACCGGGCGTGCTCTGGTACTGGCCGCCGGTGTTGAGGATGAAATCCTTGCGGTCGATTTGGAACACGGCGACATCGGTATCCAGCGCGATGCCGAACAGTTCGCTCTTGGCGCGCAGGCCGACTTCGGCGTTATACGACTTTTCCGGTTTCAGGTTGGGATTGGGCGCCACGCTGCCGGTGGGCGAGATGGTGCCGCCATACAGTTGCGACAGCGTCGGCACGCGGAAACCGGTGGACAGATTGGAATACAGCTCGCGTTCGTCGGAGAAGGCATAGTTCACGCCGACCCGTTCCGACCACACGTTGAAGGTCTTCTCGCCACTGCTGCTGCGCCCTTCGGCGATCTGCGCGGCGGTCAACGCCTGATAGCTCTGGTACTTGGCGGCGATGCTGTCGTAGCGTGCATTGAAAGTCGCGGTGAGCGGCGCCGTCAGTTGCCATTTCAATTCGCCATACATCGCACGCGTGTTGGAAGTGGACAGGCTGTCCTCGGTGACGGCGCCGGCCAGGTTGAGCGGATTGCTGGCCCCCACGGCAGTGCTGCGGCTGGTGTAATTGACCAGGTTGGTGGTCAGCGCACGATCCTCGAAACGTTGCAGATCGAGGCCGCCCATCCAGCCCACCTGCTCGCCGCCCTGACGGTATTCGGATTTCACGCCGCTCTGTTTCTGCTGCGTGTCGCGACCACTGACGTAGGCATCGCGGAACAGCTTCATGTCGCTGGCGGCCGAAGTGCCGTACAGGAACGCGCCGCTACTGGTACGCAGGAAACCGCTCGGGTTCTGCCAGCCGTAGGTATGATCCTTGAACAGATAGGTGTTCACCAGCAGGTTGCCACCATCACCGGTGTCCTTGGCATAGGACAGGTTGGCCTTGTCCAGCGTCACATCGTATTTACGCGCATAGTCCTTGCCGCTGTCCACGCTGCGCGGGTCGCGCAAGGCGGCGGTCACGCCGGTCACCGTGCCGTGGCTGTCCTTGTTGCGCTTGGAATGCTCGAAACCGAAGGTCAGGTCGCTGCTCTCGTCGACCATGTATTGCAGCTTGCCATCCACATAGTCGCGTCCCCAGTCGCCCTGATCGTAGAAGCTCTTGGATTGCAGCTTGGATTTCTGGATGTGGCCGACCCACTTCCCTTCGCTGAACCCGGCACGCAGGATGCCTTTATAGGTATTGAAGCTGCCGACTTCCGCGCTGGCGGTATAGCCCGCCATCTTGGCGCCGCGCTTGGTGGTGATGATCACCGCACCGGACAGCGCATCTTCGCCGAACAGGTAGGAGGCGCCGCCCTTGATGACCTTGATGGAATCGATGTTGTCGAGGTCGATGTTGACGCGCCCGGTGCGCTCCACCACCGGCACGCCGTCGATCACGATGGCCACGCCCGGCTTCTCGCCCATGTAGCGCTGGGCTTCGACCCCGCGCAGCATGATCTTCACCGAGTCGCCGCTCTGCACTTCGGCGCTCACGCCGGGAATGGATTGCAGCACGTCGACGATGTTCTGACCGTGACGGTCATCCACCTTCTTGCCGCTGATGTTGTTGACGTTGGAGGGTTCGCCGCGCTTGGAATCGAAACGGTCGTCGATGGTGGTGGATGAAACGGTCACTTCCGGCAAGGCACCGATCTCGGCCCAAACCGCTTGCGGTGCACACAATGCAAAGGCCACGCAGGCCACGATCTTCTTGCTACTGATTCTCACACTTCCTCCTTGATAGTCCCTGTAAAAAGCGGGGCGATTGTAGGAAGCGTGATGGCGCTCGGGAATGCGTCACGTTGTCGCGCGGCAAATTGCCGCAGTCGCACACAACCGTAGAAATGGACGGCACAACGAGCAACTGTAAGTGCCGCCCGCCATGGAGCGCTGACCTCAATGCAAAGAGCGACGAACGCGGCTACCAGGCAACACAATGCCGTGGTTCAAGCAGCTGGCGGATGAGGTCAATTGCTGCGTTGTTTGAAATCTTCGTGGCATGCCTTGCAGGCTTGCCGTACTTGCTTCAGTTGATCCCCCAGATCGGACGGTTCAGCATGCACAGCCAGATCGGCTAGTTTGCGCGCCTCGGTCTCCATTTTTTCACTGGCCAGGCGAAAGGCGTCAGGATTTTTCCATATCTCCGGACTAGCCTTGGTATCGCCCTTGTCAGAGCCGGGGATGAAAGCATCATTGGGTAGCTTGCTTAAGAAAGCGAGCGCTTCGGCATCGTGCGTAAAGCGCGCCCTGTTATATGGCTCGTCGCCTTTCGCCATGCGCAGCATGGATCCCAAATACCAAGACAACATCGAGTAAGCCCCTTGCCTGACCTTGATTGCCTGCGCCTCGCGCGACATCTCGGCCCGTGCGCTACCGATGCATCCGACCAGCAACGAAACGACCAACAACGACTTTGCAACCTTGTGCATCTTTTCCTCCATACAAGTTAACGTCCCCTCACTCAGCAAGGCTGGAACTGATTCTTTGTTTTGATGTACGGTCATGCGCGTAATCGCGCAGTATCTCCAGAAGTGCCGTCTTGACCTGCTCATGCCGCTCATGCGGCATCACCGCCAGGCGATCCACCTTGTCGTTGTCTTGCAGACGCGCCGCGCCGATCACCCGGCCGCTGGAATCGATCGCGATAGCATGCCGCAACCTGGCATCGCGCGGGTCTGGCAAAGCATCGATGTGACTCAAGACGGACGTTGGCTAGCCTCCAGGCGAAAGGCTTCCAGCAACGGCGAACAGATGTCCCAGGGCAGGCAATGAACGGTGAAGGTATTGCGCATGTCGCCCTCCGGATCGTAAGTGATGTGGCGTAGCGGGTATCCAGACATAACGGATACCAGGCCGGCAGCTTGTCATGCGGTAACGGGAGGAGAACGATGAACCAGCCGACCTGGTACGCGCAATCTAACCATGCAAGCATCGAAAAGGAATGCGACATGATGTCGCAGCCACTGCTGACAACCACAATAAAAAACAGCCGGCACAAGCCGGCTGTTTTTTTGAATCACCCCTTGGCCGTTTACTTCAAAGTCAGGATGTACTTCGCCATCAATTCGATCTCTTCCGGTTTTGCACCTGCGCCTTTGGGGGGCATGCTGCCGAACTTCCAGCCAAATGCTCCGCCCTTGGTGATGTTGGCGACAAGCGTCTTTTCGGCGTCTGCTTTGCCGGCATATTTAGCAGCCACATCCATAAACGAAGGACCGACGATTTTCTTTTCTACTGCGTGGCAAGCGCCACATTTAGCCTTGCCTTCCTTGGGCATATCCGCAGCCGAGGCATTACCCGCGATCAACAAACTGGAAACAACGACTGCTGTAAAGATCGATCTCATTTCTTCTCCTGAAAATAAACATACTCATTGCACTATCGATTTTTCACGACACACCGCCCGTTTTTTCGGGAGCTGAATTATTGTGGAAACACCCATATGACGGAATGCGTCATGATGTCGCAGCAGATGCCGGAGCCGGAAATACCGATGCCCCGGCATGGCTTGCATCCCGTGGCATCGGTTGCGCATCATCGGTATCGGATCAGTGCTTGTTGTTCTGCTGCGCGCATTCCTGGGCTTCGTACCACATCGCGTTCAGCACGGCCAGCATCACGGCGGCGGAGATGCCGAGTATCCAGGCGAAATACCACATGATGTTTTTCCTTTCTCAATATAGTGAATGATCATTGGCTTCGATATGCGCGACGGTGATCTTGCCGCGCATGATGCGGTATGCCCAGCCGGTGTAGGCGATGACGATGGGTGTCATGATCAGGGCTACCCAGAACATGATACCCAGCGTGCCCGCGCTGGAGACGCAATCCCATACGGTCAGGCTGTGCGAAGGGTCGGAGCTGGACGGCAGCACGAAGGGGAACATGGCGACCCCGGCGGTGAAGATCACCCCCAGCATCGCCACCGAACTCGCCACGAATGCCAACATGCCTTTCAACTTGGCGGCAAAGGCCATGCCCGCCAGTGCACCGATGATGCCGAGTGCGGGGAACAGCCACAGCAGCGGCAGCTTGTCGAAATTGTAGAGCCAGGCGCCGGCCCGCATCTCGACCGCTTTCTCCAGCGGGCTCTGCATCACCCCGGCCTCCGGTCCGCTGATCTGCACGTAGCCCTGCATGTTCATCACCATCACGCCGCAGACCGCGAATACCAGCGCCATCAGTGCGCCGAAGATCATCGAGGCGCGGGCAGCACGCTGCTGGATCACGCCTTCGGTGCGCACGATCAGATAGTTGGCACCATGGAATACGATCATGGCCAGACTGAGCACACCCGACAGCAAGGCGAAGGGATTGAGCAAGGCCCAGAAGGTGCCGGTATAGATGGAGCGCATGTCGTCTGCGTAGTGGAACGGCACACCCTGCAACACATTACCGAAGGCCACACCGAACAACAGTGCGGGCACGGCCGAGCCTGCGAACAAGCCCCAATCCCACGCGGCACGCCAGCGCGGATCGGCTACCTTGCTGCGGTAGTCAAAGCCAACCGGGCGAAAGAACATCGCCCATAGCACCGCCATCAGAGCAAAGTACAAACCGGAGAATGCGGTGGCATAGACGAGCGGCCACGCCGCAAAGATCGCACCGCCTGCGGTGATGAACCAGACCTGGTTACCATCCCAGTGCGGTGCCACGCTGTTGATCAGCACGCGGCGTTCGCTGTCGGTCTTGGCGACGAAGGGCAGCAAGGCCCCCATGCCCATATCGTGTCCATCCATCACGGCGAAGCCGACCAACAGAACGCCGACCAGCAGCCACCAGATCAGTTTGAGGGTTTCGTAATCGAGCATGTCAGAACTCCTTCCTGGAAATGGGCGCAGACACAGTGCCCTTGGTCAAGCCGCCACCCGTCTCGAAGTGGTAGGCGCCGGTGCCGAGACTGGACGGTCCGAGGCGCGCGTATTTGAACATCAGGTAGAGCTCGGCCACCAACAGCAGGGTGTAGAACGCGAAGAACCCCGCCAGCGACAACAGCACTTCGTTGGCTGACACACTGGAAACGGAAAGATGCGTGGGGAGCACGCCGTGCACCGTCCAGGGCTGGCGCCCTACTTCGGCCACGATCCAGCCCACCTGAGTCGCGATCCATGGCATGGGGATGAACCACAGCGCCCAACGCAACAGCCAGCGTTTTTGCTCGAAGCTGTTTTTTGCCGACGCCCAGAAGGCGATGGCGAACAGCACGATGAAGGCCAGGCCCAAAGCAACCATGATGCGGAAGCTCCAGAACAGCGGCGCGACCGGCGGGATCGCATCATCGACCGCCTGCGTGATCATCTCCGGCGTGGCCAGCGTCACATCCTCGGCGTACTTCTTCAGCAGCAGACCGTAGCCCATATCGTCCTTGTGCGCGGCGAACAGCTCTGCCGCTTCGGCGTCGTCCTTGTTCAGCCGCATGCGTTCGAGCGCACCAACCGCGATGGCACCGCTTTCGATGCGCTGCCTGAGCGTGACCTCAAGCTGGTCGATGCCGGGCAATACGGTGTCGCTGGAACGGGTGGCAATAAGACCCAGCATGTAGGGGATCTTCACCTCGGCATGGTTGGTGCGATTGGCCTCATCTGGAATGCCGAACACGGTCAGGCCTGCGGGAGCCTCCTCCGTCGTCCACATGCCTTCTATGGCGGCGAGCTTGGTCTTCTGATGCTCGGTCACGGCATAGCCCGATTCATCGCCCAGCACGACCACCGACAATGCCGAGGCCAAACCAAAAGCGGCGGCGATGCGGAAGGAACGGCGTGCGAATTCCAGGTCGCGCCCCTTGAGCAGATACCAGGACGAGATGCCCAGCACGAACACCGAGGCGGTCACATAACCGGACGACACGGTGTGCACGAACTTGGCCTGTGCCGCCGGGTTGAATACCAGGTCCCAGAAGCTGGTCATCTCCATGCGCATGGTGACCGGGTTGAATTCCGCCCCCACCGGATTCTGCATCCAGCCGTTGGCGATCAGGATCAGCACCGCTGACAAGTTGGAGCCGATCGCCACCAGATAAGTGATGGTCAAATGCCCGACTTTTGACAACCGGTCCCAGCCGAAAAAGAACAGGCCGACCATGGTCGACTCCAGGAAGAATGCGAGCAAGCCCTCGATGGCCAGCGGCGCCCCGAAGATGTCGCCTACGTAATGCGAGTAATACGCCCAGTTAGTACCGAACTGGAATTCCATGGTGAGTCCGGTGGTCACGCCGAGCGCGAAATTGATGCCGAACAACTTACCCCAGAATTTTGTCATGTCGCGATAGATCGGCTTGTCGGTCATCACATAGACGGTTTCCATGATGACCAGCAGGAATGACAGGCCCAGCGTGAGCGGTACAAAGATGAAATGGTAAAGGGCGGTAACGGCGAATTGCAGACGAGCAAGATCAACTGCACCAGGATCAATCATGGCGATGCCTCCGTGAAGTTAAGGAAATGTCTTGAGCGGTACCGGAAATGCGTTCCGCAATCGAATCGGCGATGGTTTGTTTGTCGGGGGCGTGAGAGAAAAAAACCCACCACAGCAGGAACAAAAATACGCTTTTCAGCAGCAGGGCAAACAGGACTTCCCAGAACAGGATCGGTATATTTGCAAACCACTTGTTGCTTTTCATTGCATGCCCTTTTCGAACTTTCCCGAAAACACGCAATCATTGTAGGGACGAGTCTGCCGCAGGAATATGCGTCATGATGTCGCACCAGAAAGTGTTGCTGATAGCTGTGCTTATTTCACTTTGGTGTTATTGGTCAAAGCACGTTCGCCCACGATGCGTGCATCGCGAATCCGGTTCGGGGTTCGCACGCTCATCCGCTATAATCGCGCGCCATGCCTTCCATCCACCTGCTCCCCGACCTCCTCATCAACCAGATCGCCGCCGGCGAGGTGATCGAGCGCCCTGCTTCCGCGCTCAAAGAATTACTGGAAAACAGCCTGGATGCGGGCGCGACCGAGATCGTCGTGCAACTGGAAGGCGGCGGCATCAAGCGTCTGGTGGTACGCGACAACGGCAAGGGCATCGCGCAGGAAGAACTGCCGCTGGCGCTGATGCGCCACGCCACCAGCAAGATCGCTTCACTCGAAGATTTGCAAAAGGTCGCCAGCATGGGCTTCCGTGGCGAGGCGCTGGCCAGCATGGCGGCGGTGGCGCAACTGGCGCTGACCAGCCGCACCGCCGAAGCTGCCCATGCGTGGAAGGTCGAGGCGATCGATGGCACGCAGAGTGCCGCCGCGCCCGCCGCCCACCCGCAGGGCACCAGCATCGAGATGCGCGAGCTGTATTTCAACACCCCGGCGCGGCGCAAATTCCTCAAGTCCGAGTCCACCGAATACGCCTGGTGCGAGGAAGTGTTCAAACGCATCGCCCTGTCGCGGCCGGATGTGGCGTTCTCCTTGCAGCGCGATGGCAAGAGTATCTGGCAATTCCCCAGGCAGGAACTGGCGCAACGCATCACCGCGATACTCGGTAATGAGTTCGGCCAGTATGCGGTGAACGTCGAACGCCAGATCGGCCCGCTGCACCTCTACGGCATCGCCGCCCTGCCCGCCTATTCACGCTCCACGCGCGACGAACAATATTTCTTCGTCAACGGCCGCTTCGTGCGCGACAAGGTGCTGATGCACGCTGTCAGACAGGCCTATCAGGACATCCTGCACCACCAGCGCCACCCGGCCTTCGTGCTGTTCCTCGACATGCCGCCGGAACAAGTGGACGTGAACGTGCACCCGGCCAAGAGCGAGGTGCGCTTCCGCGAGAGCCAGGGCATCCACCAGTTCGTGTTCCATGCTTTGCATGACGCGTTGGGCACGACGAAGAAAGAAAGTGCCCCAGCCATCCCGGCCCCCTCTCCCGCCGCTGCGGGAGAGGGCTGGGGAGAGGGGGAGAAAAAAACATTCGCACCGACCCAGCAACACCCCATGCGCTTTAGCACAGCCGAACAGCAAGCGGCGTATCGCGTTTGGGAATCGCAAAGTCAGTCATTAGGAGCCAGGATTGAGGATCGAGTAAGCGATAGCCGTGAATCTCACAGCACTACTCAATCCTCAATCCCCGATCCTCAATCCTCGCAAGAACATCCGCTCGGCTACGCCTTGGGCCAGCTTTCCGGCATCTACATCCTCGCCCAGAACCAGCAAGGGCTGATCGTGGTGGACATGCATGCCGCGCACGAACGCATCGTGTACGAACGGCTCAAGACGGCCTTCGACGCACAACAGATGCCGAGCCAGCCGCTGCTGATCCCCGTCACTTTCGGGGCCGATCCGCTTGCCATCGCCACCGTGGAAGAGGAACAGGATGCGCTGAACAAACTCGGTTTCGACATCGCGCCGATCTCCACCCACACGCTGGCCGTGCGCGCCATGCCCGCCATGCTCAAGCAATCGCACGCCGAAGCGGCCGCACGCGAAGTGCTGCACGAACTGCACGAGTTCGGCGCATCGCGCGCATTGACCGAGCGCCGCAACGAACTGTTGGCCACCCTCGCCTGCCACTCCGCCGTGCGCGCCAACCAGCAACTCAGCATCCCCGAGATGAACGCCATCCTGCGCGAGATGGAGCAAACTGAACGCGCCGACCAGTGCAACCACGGCCGCCCGACCTGGTTCCAGGTCACGCTGGCAGAGCTTGATGCGATGTTTATGCGCGGGCAATAATCATCATTACTTAGCCGGTGCAGCTGCCCGCAAAGCCGCAAGAACAGGCATAATGCGCGCCTTTCCCGCAACAACTTGCTGTCTATCGCCATGAAACACATCGTCGACGACGTCCGCATCAAGGAAATCAAGGAACTCACTCCGCCCAGCCATCTGCTGCGCGAATTCCCGGTCAGCGATACCGCAGCCGAGACCACCTTTACCGCGCGTGCGGCGATCCACGGCATCCTGCATGGCGCGGATGATCGTTTGATGGTGGTGGTGGGTCCCTGCTCGATCCACGATACCGCATCGGCATTGGACTATGCCGCCAGGCTGAAAAGCGAAGCCGATCGCCTGGGGGCGGACCTGGTGGTGGTGATGCGCGTCTATTTCGAGAAGCCACGCACCACCGTGGGCTGGAAAGGCCTGATCAACGATCCGCATCTGGACGGCAGTTTCAAGATCAACGAAGGCCTGCGCATGGCGCGCAAGCTGCTGTGGGAGATCAACGAGATGGGGCTGCCCTGTGCCACCGAGTTCCTGGATGTGGTCACCCCGCAATACACGGCCGACCTGATCGCCTGGGGCGCCATCGGTGCACGCACCACCGAATCGCAAGTACACCGCGAGCTGGCTTCGGGCATCTCCTGCCCCATCGGCTTCAAGAACGGTACCGACGGCAACCTGCGCATCGCAGTGGATGCGATCAAGGCTGCCGCCAGCCCGCACCATTTCCTGTCGGTGACCAAGGCCGGCCATACGGCCATCTTCTCCACCAATGGTAACGAGGATTGTCACGTCATCCTGCGCGGTGGCAAGCAGCCCAACTATGACGCGGCCTCAGTCGATGCCGCATGCAAGGAGCTGGCCAATGCCGGCCTGGCTGCACGCGTGATGATCGACTTTTCGCACGCCAACAGCCGCAAGGAATTCCAGCGCCAGGTCGAAGTGGCCGAGGATTGTGCGGCACAACTGGCGAACGGCGAGGAGCGTATCGCCGGCGTGATGATCGAATCCAACATCAAGGAAGGCCGTCAGGACCTGGTGCCGGGCAAGCCACTGGTGCACGGCGTCTCCATCACCGATGCCTGCATCGGTTGGGAAGACACGGTACGCGTGCTGGACATGTTGGCCGAAGGCGTGCGCCAGCGCCGTCTCAAGCTGGAAGAGCGCTGAGCATCGGTGCGGCACTGCCGCCCCGCCTCACCGGCAATGGATAACCGGCCTCCCGCCATTTTCCTGATGGGCCCCACCGCCAGCGGCAAGACCGGCGTGGCAGTGGAGTTGGCGCAGCAGTTGCCGGTGGAACTCATCAGCGTGGATTCTGCACTGGTGTTCCGCGACATGGACATCGGCACGGCCAAGCCCGATGCCGCCACCCTGGCCCGTGCCCCGCACCACCTCATCGATATCATCGATCCGACGCAAGCCTATTCTGCGGCGGCCTTCCGCCACGATGCGCTACGCCTGATGGCGGACATCACCGCGCGCGGCAAGGTGCCGTTGCTGGTGGGCGGCACGATGCTGTATTTCAAGGCGTTGCGCGAAGGCCTGAGTCCGCTGCCGCAAGCAGATGCCGAAGTGCGCGCGGAACTGGATGCGCGCATCGCCGCACACGGCATCGAGCAGCTGCATGCTGAACTCGCCAAGGTCGATCCGCTGACCGCCGCACGCTTGCATAGCACCGATACCCAGCGCATCCAGCGCGCCATGGAGATCTATCGTCTCAGCGGACAGCCGATGTCCGCACTGCTCGCGCAACAGGAAGCCGAGCAACTGCCCTATCGCATCCTGCCATTGGCGCTCATCCCCTCCGACCGCGCCGTATTGCATCAGCGTATCGCCCAACGCTTCCAGCAGATGCTGCATGATGGATTGGTGGATGAGTTACGCACCTTGCGCGGCAAGTACGCTTTGTATCGCGACATGACCTCGATGCGCTGCGTGGGTTATCGCCAGGCTTGGGAATTGCTGGAACAGGAGATCGATGAAGCGGGCTTGCTGGACAAAGGCATTGCGGCGACACGGCAACTGGCCAAGCGCCAGCTCACTTGGCTGCGCAGTATGGAGGTGGTCGAGCTGGATTGCCTCGCCCATGATCTGACGCGACAGGTGTTTGCCGCGATCGACTCAAGACTGCATCCAGCTCGGTAACAGCTTCATTCGGGCAGGACATACCCGCCCGCCCTGACCAGGGCTATGCAGGCATCCACCACGGGTGCGTCATAGCGCGTACCACGTCCGCCGGCGATCTCGTTCAGAGCGGACTCCATGCCCAGGCCGGCGCGGTAGGGACGATGTGACGACATGGCTTCCACCACATCTGCCACGCTCAAGATGCGCGCCCCCAGCAGGATGGCCTCGCCCTTCAATCCCTGCGGATAGCCCGATCCATCCATGCGTTCATGATGCTGCAATACCATCTGTGCGATGGGCCAGGAGAAATCGATGCCTTTGAGGATGTCGTAACCGGCCTGCGGATGCACCTTGATCAGGCTGTATTCGATCTCGCTCAATCTGCCCGGATTGCTCAATATTTCCGCAGGCACCCGGATCTTGCCCAGATCGTGGACGAGACCGGCCAGATGGATCACCTGCTGCTCCTCATCGGACAAGCCCATCTGTTTGGCGATGGCACGCGCCAGTTCAGCCACCCGTTTCTGGTGCCCAGAGGTATAGGGATCGCGCATCTCGACGATGCCGGCGATGGCCTCCACCGTCTGCAGCATGTTGTGTTGCAACCGCTGCTCATGCTCACGGTGTGCCACCTTCACCCGCAAGGTGAGGATGCCGAAAGCCAGATCGCCGGTCATCTCTTCCAGCAGTTCGACCTCCTTCGCATCGAAGGCATTCACCTTGTCGTCAAAGAGCACCAATGTACCGAAAGCCTGCTTACCGTCCATCAAAGGCAGCGCGATACAGGAGGCGTAACCATATTGACGCGCATTCTCGTGCCATGACTCCAGCGCGCGATCGTTCAAGATGTCTTGCACGATCACGGGAGTCGCGCTGATGATGGAATGCCCGGCCGGGCAGGATCCGTGCCGCTCCTCGCTCCAGGTCAGTGGTGAAGGGTTCGGCCAGCCCTCTTGCATACCGGCTTGGGCCATCGGCTGTATGGTCTTGTCCACATCTTCATGCGCATAGCCTATCCACGCCAGGCGATAACCGCCGATCCGTACCGCGACTTCGCACATTTCCTGCAGCAGTGTGTTTTCATCCGTCGCATGGATCAGCGTCTGATTGCCGGCACTGATGGCACGCAACGCACGGTTGACGCGTTGCAGTTCGCGCTCGCGCTGTTTACGCTCGGTGATATCGATGGTGTATCCGGCCAAGCGGATTTTTTCGCCCTGCGGGATGGGAAACTTGATGGTGAGGTAGCTGCGATCGTTCAGCTCCTCCTCCAGATGCAGGACCTCGCCAGTGGATGCGGTATGCCAGTCGTCAGAGGTGATCTTGGCAGCGAAGTCGGGCGGGAACAACTGCGCCATGGTTTTGCCGACCATCTCCTTGCCATGGATGCCGATCATGTCGATATAGTTGTCGCTGGCCGCCAACACACGGCTCTCCTCTGGGGAGACCTCTTTGATGAAGGCATAGATCGGCGAGCGCGCAATAAAGGCCAACAGCAGCTGCTGGCTTTCGATGAGCAACTGTTCCACCTCGCGCCGGTCAGTGATGTCTTCCAGCGTGTGCACGCTGTACAGATACCCTCCCGTCTCATCGAACACCGGAGAAGCGCGCGAACGATAGACCCGACCTGCGTGCGTCACTTCCTCATCAGCGCCGTCCTCTCCCGTTTCTACCGCATGCAGGCAGTGCGGCAAGGGACCATCGCGCTTCGGGAAGACCTCAAAATACGGGCGCCCCAGGAGCTCATGGAACGGAATACCGGCACGACGCTGGTAGGCGCGATTGGCGCGGACGATGCGGAAATTCCTGTCGTGGATGAACACCGGGTCGTCGATGGCATCCAGCGCCGACACCCATTCACTGTATGCCCGCTCGATCTGGCGGCGTGCCCGTTCAAGTTCGGATTGGATATCGTCCTCTGGAGTGCTCAAGCTCAGGCCCCGTTCGAAGTGATGCTACCCGATGCATGGAATAACCCCGCAAGCGGGCATACTACACCCGAACATGCGCATGAAGCCAAGCGTCAGTGCGGCTTGGATAAGTCGCAGGCGTTGCTTTCTCCCTCGTCCGGCACGACCAGTGCCATGGCATCGGTGGCCGGGATGCGTAACAGTTCGCCGATGTCCTTGTAGTCATCGGGCAACGCGGCATCATCCCAGCCGTTGGCGGAATGGCGCGCCAGATTGACCGCCAGCACGACGTTGCGCACCCGCGTCTTGTTGGCGTTGCCATCGTCCATCAGCGTCAGCAACAGTTGCGGCAGATCCCAGGCGCGTACCAGCGCCTTCTGCAAGTCGATCAGGTTGAAGCCGAGTACCTGCTCCTGCGCCACCTTGCTGCGCAAGGCCTTGTCCTGCTTCTGCATGCTATGGATCTTCAACATCTCGCCCGGCGCATAGATCCACATCAGCATCTCGGCCAGGTCGTGCAACAACGCGGCGATACGCACCTCCTCATAGTGCAGGTCGTTGAGGCGGATGGCCCAGTCGCGCGCATATTCAGCCGCACGATGCGAACGATGCACCACATGCAGCAGTTGCACCAGCGCTTCCATCTGTCCCTTGAGGCTATCCTGCACCAGCGGTGCCGCCGGTACCTTGTTATAGAAGGCCTCCACTCCCAACATCAGCAAGGCCTGTTCGACCTGGACAACCTCGTTGGTCTGGCTACGATGCTTGTGATGCTGCAGGAAGCGCAGCAGCTTGACGGTGAGCATGGGATCGGCCGCAATGGCATCGGCCACGCTGCGCGCACTGAGTTTGTTGATATCCTCGTGCAGGGCGGCCAGTTCGCGCGCGGTCTGTTTGAGGACGGGAATGTCGGCCTGGGTCAGGAATGCGACCCTGGCAGCTATCTTGTCGGTGTTCTGCTCTGGCATGCTTCCCTCCCCGCGCGCTTGCAGTGTTTCTAGTTTACGACAATTCCCCAAGAATCTTTAAGCTTGTAGCGCGAGCTCCCCGCTACGTCCCTCCAGCGTGCCCATCACCACCTCGTGCCGCGGCAGATCTGCCGGCTTGAATCCTTGCAGATATTGCCGCATGGAGACCAGTTCATAGCCCTGTGCCTGCCAGCCGGATAGCAACTGTTCGAAGATGGGCAGCCACTTCTGCCCTTCCAGTTCGGCATGCAAGGTATAGACATGCCCGGTGGCGGATGCTTGCGCCGTCATCCGCAACAAATGTTCGGCCACGTTGTCGGGCGTGATGCCATCGCGACCGACCAGCTCGTCCAGCGTCGGCAAGGTGGTCGGCAACTGCGGACAGGCAACCAGTTCCGCCTGCCAGCAAGGCAAAAATGGCGCGTTCCCGCGCGTATCCGAGCTGTAATCGAAACCCTGACTTTGCGTAAGGCGCAGGGCATAACGGTTGGTCTGCCAGCCGGCGGCGGCGTGTGCCTTGGGGGCCTCGCCGAAGATCTCGGTGTAACGCTCCACCGCGCGCTGCATCTCGCGCTGCGTCCACTTGGCATCCTTGTCGGCGACATGGTCCTGCCAACGGATATGGTCATAGCAATGGATGCCGGTCTCGAAACCCGCATCGCGCACGGCACGCATGATGTCCGCGCATTTTCTGCCGATGTCCGGCCCTGGCAGCAGCGTGCCATACAGCAAAGTCTTGAGACCGTAATGCTCCAGCACGGAAGTACGCGAGACCTTCTTCATGAAGCCGGGGCGGAATACGCGCTTGATCGCGCGGCCGGTATGGTCGGGGCCCAGCGAGAAAAAGAAGGTGGCTTGTGCCTGATGGCGCTGCAATGCATCGACCAGGCGCGGCACGCCTTCACGCGTACCGCGATAGGTATCGACGTCGATCTTGAGGGCGATCTGTTTCATTCTAGGATTGTGGAATTAGGATTTGGGATTTAGGGGAGAAGGTTTTCCTAATTCCTAAATCCCAGTTCCAAAATCCTGCTTTTAGTCGACCAGGCCCCTCGCTTCGGCGATCTGCGTGCGATAGGCATCGTAGATCTTGCGCAGGGTGTCGGGCATGGTGGTGGTCGGCTTCCAGCCCAGGTCTTCGCAGGTGTTGGTGATCTTGGGCACGCGGTTCTGCACGTCCTGGTAGCCCTTGCCGTAGTAGGCATCCGAGGTGGTCTCGACGATCTTCACCTTGGCGGCGGAATCGCGGTACTCCGGATATTCCTTGGCCAGCTTCAGCATCATGTCAGCCAGGTCGCGGATGGAATGGTTGTTGCTCGGGTTGCCGATGTTGTAGATCTTGCCGGTGGCCACGCCGTTCTTGTTCTCGATGATCTTCATCAGCGCGTCGATGCCGTCGTCGATGTAGGTGAAGGCGCGTTTCTGGTGGCCGCCGTCGACCAGGCTGATGTTGTTGCCGCGGATGATGTGGCCGAGGAACTGGGTGACCACGCGCGAGCTGCCTTCCTTCGGGGTGTTGATGGAATCCAGACCGGCACCGATCCAGTTGAACGGACGGAACAGGGTGAAGTTCAGGTTGTCCTGCATGCCGTAACCCCAGATCACGCGGTCCATCAGCTGCTTGGAATTGGAATAGATCCAGCGCGGTTTGTTGATCGGGCCGCAGATCAGTTCGGAATTATCCGGATCGAATTCCTCGTCGTGGCACATGCCGTAGACTTCGGAAGTGGACGGGAACACCAGATGCTTGTTGTATTTGACGGCCGCACGCACGATCGGCAGGTTGGCTTCGAAGTCCAGCTCGAACACGCGCAGCGGCTGCTTCACATAGGTGGCCGGGGTGGCGATGGCGACCAGCGGCAGGATCACGTCGCACTTCTTCACGTGGTACTCGACCCATTCCTTGTTGATGGTGATGTCGCCTTCGAAGAAGTGGAAGCGCGGCTTGCCGATCAGGTCGGTGATGCGGTCGGTGCTCATGTCCATACCGTAGACTTCCCAGTCGGTGGTCTCGAGGATACGGTTGGACAGGTGATGGCCGATGAAGCCGTTCACGCCGAGGATCAGTACTTTTTTCATTTCTTCTTCCTTAACAATTGAATTCAAATCTTGCCGCGCCGAACCTGGCTGCGAAATCCGCCGTGTCCATCTCTGTCCCGTCCAGCTCGAAGCGCACCACGCGCAGCACACCGCTGCCGCAGATCGCATAAGCCTTGCCATTGCGCACCTGGAACCCCAGCTGGCCGTCGCCCTCCCCCTGCACAACCAGCGTTTGCAGGATGCGCATGGGCTTGCCCAGCAGCGTGGTGGTGGCGCCCGGATACGGCGGCGCGACGGCGCGGACGAGATTATGAATGTTTTGCGCGCTCTGTGCCCAGTCGATCACGCCATCCTGCGGCTTGCGACCGCCGAAATAGCCGCCCAGGCTGAGATCCTGTTTGATACGCGGCGCTTTGCCCGCCAGCAAGGACGGCAGCACGCCGTGCAGCGCCATCTCGGCCGCCACGGTGACCTTCTGGAACACCTCGTGCGCCGTGTCGTTGGGCAGGATGGGCACTGCCTGCTGCGCCACGATGTCGCCGTTGTCCGGCTTGGCCGTCATGTAATGCAGAGTGGCGCCGGTCTCGGTCTCGCCGTGGATGATGGCCCAGTTCACCGGCACGCGGCCGCGATACTTGGGCAGCAGCGAGCCGTGCATGTTGAGCGCACCACGCGGCGGGATGTCGAGCAGCGCCTGCTTCAGCATCAGCCGGTAATAGAAGGAGAAGATGAAATCCGGCTGCAGTGCACGGATGCGCTCGATGACTTGCGGCGTGTTCGGGTCGTCCGGTGTAATCACCGGGATGCCGTGCAGTTCGGCCAGCTGCTGCACGCTGTCGAACCAGATGGTCTCGTTCGGATTGTCCTGATGCGTCACCACCAGTGCCACATCGACGCCCTGCGCCAACAGCACGCTGAGACAACGGACGCCGACATTGTGATACGCGAAAACGACCGCTCTACTCATCGCTCATCTCCCGCAGGAAAGAGCATCGGCGTCTGCTCATCGCGCCCGCACCAAGGCTGCGCCCACCGTGGCGCGATGGCCCCACGTTGGGGTAGGCGAAGACGACGGCGCGGCTCATTCTTCGCCGTCTGCGAACAGGGACGGTGCCGCTGCGCTTTCCGTGGCGACCTTTGGTTTGCGCGTGCGCTTGGGTTTTTCGGCGACTGCCGGTTCATCCTGCTCCAGCACCGCCTCCACCAGATAGCGCGGACGATGGCGCACCTGCTGGTAGATGCGGCCGATGTATTCGCCCAGCAGACCGATGCCGAACAGCGCGATGCCGATCAGGAAGAACATCAGCGCGAACAGGGTGAACAGGCCTTCGGCCTCGGGACCGACGATGATGCGGCGAGCCAGCAACAACACGAACAGCAGGCCGGAGCCTGTCGCGATCAACATGCCCAACATGGAGAACCATTGCAGTGGCACCAGCGAGAAGCCGGTCATCAGGTCGAAGTTGAGGCGGATCAGGCTGTACATCGAATATTTCGATTCGCCCGCCGCGCGCTCTTCGTGCCCCACTACCACCTCGGCCGGATTGCGCGCGAAGCTGTAAGCCAGCGCCGGGATGAAGGTGCTGACCTCCTTGCAGGAATTGACGGCATCGATGATCTTGCGGTCGTAGGCGCGAAACATGCAGCCTTGGTCCGTCATCTTGATGCGGGTGATCTTCTCGCGCAGGCCGTTCATGGCGCGCGATGCGACATGGCGCCACCAGCTGTCGTTGCGCTGGCGGCGGATGGAGCCGACGTAATCGTGGCCTTCATCCATCTTGGCCAGCAGCAGGCGGGTGTCTTCCGGCGGGTTCTGCAGGTCGGCATCCAGCGTCACGATGCGGTTTCCGCGGCAATGCTCGAAGCCCGCCATGATGGCCATGTGTTGTCCATAGTTGCCGTTGAACAGCACCACGCGCGTCACATCGGGGCGTTGCTGGAACTGCTCGCGCAGGATGGCGGCGGAACGGTCACGGCTGCCGTCGTTGACGAAGATGACCTCGTACTGGATGGACAGCTGGTCCAGGGCCGGATACAGGCGATCGAACAAGGCCTGTAACCCCTGCTCTTCGTTGTAGACGGGGATGACGACGGAAAGTTGGATCGCGCTCATAGGGGCGGCATTCTACCCCAGCGGGGATAGTTCGCGAAATCCCTGCACAGTTTGCCTGGACTTTGAAGTCATAGTCCTAAGGTGTTGGATATATAGACCTTGATATAGACCTTCCGACATATTGAATTCCGCCAGCCGCAGCCGATACTTGACCATGTCATAAACAAGGTAATTCTGGATACCCCAAGGAGGCTGACATGTTCAACAACGGCTACAAACAGGAAGTACAGGATTTGCGTGAAAAACTGCGCGGCTACGAACAGGAACTGAACGAGAAAGAGACCCACGTGCATGCGCTGCGCCAAGCGCACGACTCGGTCATGTCACAGTTCAACAACACCAGCGAACTGATCGTGATGCATAACAAGCTGTATCAGCATATGGACACTTACGGCAATTCCACCAAGGAAGTGCAGAACTCGCTGGCCACCATGGCGCAGGCGATGAAACAGGAGAACCAGGAGTTCTCCGGTACGATCAACGCCTTGGACAGCAATCTGGAAGCGGTCGAACGCATCTCGGAAAACCTGCAACAGATGTCGGAGCGCACCACCGAAACGGTGCGTAGCGTGGACAGGCTGAACGACCGCGTGAAAGAAATCGGCGGCATCGTGCAACTGATCAAGGAAGTGGCGGACCAGACCAACCTGCTGGCGCTGAACGCCGCCATTGAGGCGGCACGGGCGGGCGAACAAGGGCGCGGCTTCGCGGTGGTCGCGGACGAGGTACGCAAATTGGCGGAACGCACCACCCATGCCACCAGCGACATCGGTCAATTGGTCGGCACCATCCAGAAGGAGATGACCAGCGTCAAAGCCATGGTCGAGGTCAGTCCGCAACAGGCGGCGGATTTCCATCAGGATGGCGAGGAAGCGGCGGAAAGCATGCGCGAGCTGATGCAGATCATCCGCCAGATGAAGAGCACCATCAGCAGCACCGCCATCCGCAGCTTCGTGGAAGTAGCCAAGGTCGATCACCTGGTCTACAAATTCGAGATCTACAAGGTGTTCCTCGGCATCTCCAACAAGAAACCCGAAGAGTTTGCCGACCATCACAGTTGCCGTTTGGGAAAATGGTATTACGACGGCGAAGGTGGCCATTGTTTCTCAGGTTTCCACGGCTTCAAGGAGATGGAAGCGCCGCACAAACGCGTACATGAATGCGGCGTGGGCGCGCTCCAGGAATATCACGCTGGCAACTACCAAGCCGGCCTGCATGCCATCGCGCAGATGGAAGAAGCCAGCCTGGCAGTGCTGGCTGCGCTCGAGACGGTAGCCCAGAGCGGACGCGACAACGTGGAAAGCGCTGAATTCCGCAGCTGTGCCGGGGAAACCCCTGCCACCCGCCACTAGACCGTGCTCACCCCAGCAGGCTACGCACCGCCGCGACGACGCGTTCCACATCCGTCTCGCTCATGCGCGGGAACAAGGGCAGCGTGACGATGCGCTGCCCCACCTGCTCCGCCACCGGAAACATGCCTTCGTGGAAACCGCGCTGGCGATACATCTGGAACAGGTGGATGGGCGGGTAATGCACGCCGCAGCCGATGTTGTGCTGCTCTTTCATCTTCGCCATGAAGTCGCTGCGCTTCACACCCTCCGGCAGCACGATCTCGAACATGTGCCAGTTGGTGTTGGCAAAATCCCGCACCGGTAGTTGCGCGCCGGTCTGCTTCTCGAAATCCGGACCGAAGCAATCGAAGTAGTGTATCGCCAGTGCATGGCGGCGCGCGGTGATACTTTCCAGTTGCGGCAATTGGTTGAGACCGATGGCCGCGGCGACATCGGTCATGTTGTACTTGCCGCCCAGCACATCCACCTCCATGCCGTCGAAGCCTGTGCGCGTGACGCCTTGCAGACGATACTTCTCGGCCAGCCGAGCTTCCGCATCGTTGTTCAGCACCAGGCAGCCGCCTTCGGTGGTAGTGAGGTTTTTGTTGGCCTGGAAGCTGAATGAGATGAAGTCGCCGAAGCTGCCGATGCGCTTGCCGTTCCACTGCGAGCCGAGCGATTGCGCGGCATCTTCCACCACACGCAGCTTGTGTTTGGAGGCGATGGCATACAGGCGGTCGCGATCGACCGGCAGGCCGGAAAGGTCGACCGGGATGATGGCGCGCGTCTTCGGCGTGATGGCCGCTTCGATCTTGTCCAGGTCGATGTTGCGCGTGACTGGATCGATGTCCACGAACACCGGCGTCGCGCCGACCTCGATGATGACGTTGGAGGTCGCAACCCAGGAAATCGGGGTGGTGATGACCTCGTCCCCAGCCCCGACCCCAGCGATGCGCAAGGCGATCTCCATGGTGCAGGTACCGGAGTTGAAGGTGCGCACCGGGCGTCCGCCGAAGTATTCGGACAACGCCTTCTCCAAGGCCAGCACCTTGGGGCCGCTGGTGATCCAGCCGGAACGCAGCACGTCGCCGACCGCGGCGATGGCAGCTTCGTCGATGTAGGGTTTGGTGAAGGGGAGGAATTCAGACATGCTCAGGCTCTCGAAATGATGATGACGCCGACGATGATGACGGCCATGCCTACCAGCTTGGTGGCGTTGAACGGTTCGCCCAGCAGGTAATACGCCGCCAGCCCGTTGACCACGTAAGCCATCGACAGCATGGGGAAAGCGATGCTGACCGGCACGCGCGACAGCGCCATGATCCACACCACCACACTGATGCCGTAGCAGAACAACGCGGTAACGATGTGCCATTCGGTCATCAGCTTCCAGCCGATGGGCAGGATGTTGGCACTGCTGAATTCGAAATGGCCGATGACGTTGGTCCCGGCCTTCATCAGGATCTGGGCGGCGGCGTTGAGCATCACGCCGATGAAGATCAGGGAGAAACTGAGCAGACTCATGGCTTCTTCACCACAACGACTTGATGGTCACGATAGATCTCCTGCATGGGCTGTATCTTCAGGCGCAGCTCGGCTTCTGCCCACAGCGGATAGATGGCATAGGCTTCCGGGTCTTGTGCCCAACGTTGGGCCATGGCATCCACCGTAGGTACCCATTTGTGCGGCTCCTGCTCGATGCCGAACGCCATCTCGTCCTTGAAGTCGACCAGGATCAGCGTGCGTTGCAGATAGAACGGCAGGGTCTGTTCGTAGCTGTACACCGAATAGAACGGCGCTTCCGGTTTGACCTGCGGTGCGATGGTTTCCGCGATCAGGTAGGCGGAGCGTTCGCGCGCGATGGTGTTGTAACCGGAGATTCCGATCTGCGCCGCCAGCAGGCTGGCGAACGCGAGCGCCGCCATGGCCGGCAACTTGGCCTGCAGCCGCAAAACGTACAGCGCAGCCATCAATCCCAGCAACCATATTCCGCCCGCGACCAAGAGCCAGTCGGCATACGCGGAATACATCTCATGCTGCACCGCATTCTCGGACTGCTGCTCGACCAGCGGTTTCAGCCCGACCAGCAACGCCAGCAGTACCGGCGACACCGGGGCGAGCAGCCAGAACAGGCGGCGGACCGACATCTCGGCCATCTGTTTGCCCATCAACAGCGCCAATGCCGGGAACATGGGCAACAGATAGGATGGCAGTTTGGAACTGGAAAGCGAGAAGAACAGATAGACGAACACCACCCAGACCAGCAGGAAGCGCTCAGCGCTGAAGCGACGTACCTGCGCACGCGCTTTTTGCCAGGTCCCCAGCAAGGTGTGGAACATCAACAGGGTCCAGGGCAGCATGCCGAACAGCAGGATGGGCACGAAGTAATACCAGGGCTGGTATCGGTCATGCACCTTGGTCAGGAAACGCTCGACATGTTCATGGATGAAGAAGAACTGGAAGAACTCGGGATTGGCGCGCATCACCAGCACGAACCACGGCGCGGTGACCAGCAGGAACACCGCCAGCCCGCCCAACCAGTGCATGCGCGTCCAGATGACGAGGTCACGATTGAAGAGCGAATAGAGGAACAAGGCCGCTCCCGGCAGGATCAACCCCATCAGGCCTTTGCTCAAGACGGCCAGTCCCAATGCCGCCCAGGCCAGCAGCATCCAGTTGCGACGCAGGGGCTGTGCCGCCTGCTGCTGCGCCAGCAACAGCGAGAACACGCCGAGCGAGATGAAGAAACTGACGCCGGTATCCAGCGTGTTGACGTGGGACATCAAGGCATAGAAGACGCCGCCGCCGAGAACCAAGCCGGCATACCAGCCCGCCTCGCGACCGAACAGCCGCATGCCGGTATAGATCGTCAACAGGATGCCGAGTAAACCGGTCAACGCCGTCCACAGACGCGAGGTCCAGGGCTGCACGCCGAATGCCTCATAGGCCGCCGCAGTAGCCCAGTATTGCAATGGCGGTTTCTCGAAATACTTGAAATCGTTGAGGTGCGGCGTCACCCAATCGCCACTGACCATCATCTCGCGCGAGATCTCGGCGTAACGCCCTTCGTCGGGCTTGATCAGTTTGCGGTATTGCAGATTGCCGAACCAAATGACGACGACAGCCAGCATCAATATCCAGAGCGTGCGTCTTGAGAAGCGAAGGTTCATCTTGTCCTGTGGCGGTACGGTTGCGAAGGCGGATTCTAACCCGATTCCCCCTGCCCTTCGCGAACTTTGCTGACCGCAACCTGGGCGCTGCCACGGGAGAAGGCGACGTCCAGGACGTCGCCGACTTGCAGTTCGTCAGCGGCACGCACGATGCTGCCATCGGGCTTGCGCACCAGACTGTAACCGCGTGCCAGCACCTGCTGCGGGTCGAGCAGATGCAGATGTTGCCGCAAGGAGCGCAACCGCTCGTCGGCCTGGGCCAGGCGGTTGTTCAAGGCCATTTGCAAGCGATGCCGCAAGCTCTGGCCGGGCACGCGCAAAGCATCGATATCCGGATGCCGGGCCTGCCAGCGCTGCCGTAGCGCTTGCATCGTCCACGCTTGGCGTTGTGCCAATGCGCCTTGCGCCTGGCGCAAACGTCGCGCCAACCCGGATAGCTGTTCGCGCTGTTGCTGCAAGCGTTGTGCGGGATGCACCAGGCGCCGTTGCAGAAAATCGACCTGCTGCATGCGCCGCTCGATCTGGTGCATCTGGAGGGCATTCAGCTGCCGCGCCTGCTTGGCCAGGGCCTGACGCAACTCCCACCGGTCCGGCACGGCAGCTTGTGCGGCGGCGGTCGGCGTAGCAGCACGCAGGTCGGCCACGAAATCGGCGATGGTGAAATCCGTCTCATGCCCCACGCCGCTGATGGTGGGGATCGCACTTGCCGCGATGGCGCGCGCCACCGCTTCCTCGTTGAACGCCCATAGATCCTCGATGCTGCCGCCACCACGACAGATCAGCAGCACATCGCACTCCGCGCGTTCGTTGGCGGCGCGGATCGCCTGTGCGATACGGCGTGCCGCCCCCTCCCCTTGCACCATGGTCGGATACAGCACCACCGGGATGCCGGGCATGCGGTTGTTCAAGGTGCGCAACACATCGCGCAACGCAGCGGCCTGCGGCGAAGTGACCACGCCGACACAGCGCGGGAAGCGCGGCAACGGGCGTTTGCGCGCCGCGTCGAACAAGCCTTCCTCGGCCAGTTGCTGCTTGAGCCGTTCGAAGGCTTCATACAAAGCGCCTTGTCCGGCCGGCCGCATGCGCTCCAGCGTGAGCTGGAAATCGCCGCGCGCCTCATACAGCGTGGCCAGCGCATGCACTTCGACCTGCATGCCGTTAACTGGACGGAAATCCAGATATTGATGCTTATGACGGAACATGACACAGCGCACCTGCGCCTGTTCGTCCTTGAGCGAGAAGTACCAGTGGCCGGAAGCGGCCGCGACGAAATTGGATATCTCGCCGCGTACCCACACCAGCGGCAAGCCGCCCTCGATCAGCCGCCTGGCCGCCGAGTTGAGTTCGCGGACGCTGATGACGGTATCGCAGGGGAACATGCGGATCAGCGTCCGCGCGCGTCGCCCCAGCGGAGCGGCGTGCGGTCGTCGCCGATGTACCAGGTCTGGCCGCTACGATGTTCGACGCAATATTTGGGCGACACGATGGTCTCTTCGAACACCATGCCGGCGCTGATGCGGGTGTATTCCAGCAGGATGCTGCGGATCACCTTGGCCCCGGCACAGATATGCGAACCGCGCGTGATCCAGGTCGGCCCGATGATCTCGGCACCGGCTTCCACGCATACGCCAGAATCGATATACACCGGCCCTTCGATCTTGACCTTGTCCCAGTCGATGCGCGTATTGATGCCGACCCAGACACCGGGGCGCACCTCTTTGCCGGGCATCGGCATATGGGCGACCTCACCGCGCAGCACGCGTTGCAACACGCTCCAGTAGTCGGCGATATGGCCGATGTCGATCCAGTTGAACTGGCGCTTCTGCGCGTAGAACGGCATGCCCTTCTCGGCCAGCATGGGGAACAACTGGCTGCCGATATCGAACTCCTGCCCCGGCGGGATCAGGTCGATCACCTCCGGCTCGAAGATATAGATGCCGGTACTGGCGAAATTCGAGCGTGCCTCCTCCGGCTTGGGTTTTTCCTGGAAGGCGATGATGCGGCCGTCCACATCGGTCTCCACCACACCGTAATTGCCGACGTCTGCGTTCGGCACCTCCAGCGTCACCACGCTGGCCATGGCCTTCTTGGTCTTGTGTTCCCACACTGCGGCGCGGATGTCGAGGTCGATCAGTGCATCGCCGCACAGCACGATGGTGGTGGTATCGAAGAAGCCGCCGAAATCCTGGATCTTGCGCATACCGCCGGCCGAACCCAGCGACTTCGGCGTGATCTCGCCGTATTCGTAGACGCCTTCGTAGGAGTAGCCGATATCGACGCCCCAGGTGCGGCCGTTGCCAAAATAGTTCTCGATCTTCCAGTGCATGTAGGAGACGTTGACCATGATCTCGTCGATGCCGTAACGCGCGAGATGCTCGATCAGGTATTCCATCACCGGTTTGCCCAGGATGGGGATCATCGGTTTGGGCAGGTCCTGCGTCAGCGGTCTCACACGCGTTCCCTTGCCGGCGGCAAGGATCATGCCTTTGATCTTGTCCAATCTGGTCTCCTTATCGGCGATGCGGGATTCTACAACGCACGCTTCGTACGCTACAAAGCAAATGACCCGCCACGGTGGGCGGGTCAACTTGTCTGGGGTGGCTGATGGGACTCGAACCCACGACAACCGGAATCACAATCCGGGGCTCTACCAACTGAGCTACAGCCACCATTGAAACTTTTCTACTACTGGCGTGCCCGACAGGAATCGAACCTGTAACCCCCAGCTTAGAAGGCTGGTGCTCTATCCGGTTGAGCTACGGGCACAATTCTTTCGCGGCATGCTACAAACTTCGAACTTCGCTAACCTGGTCGGGGTGGAGAGATTCGAACTCCCGACATCCTGCTCCCAAAGCAGGCGCGCTACCAGGCTACGCTACACCCCGAAGGCGCGCCATTATACAGAGCGAAGCCGAAAAATCAATTTCGATCGCGTGATTTTTCGTTGATCTGCGGCAACGCGAGTACCCAGTAATACACCATGGACCACAAGGTGAGGATCGCCGCGAGATAGATGAGCACTGTGCCCACCACATCGCACGGGATACCGAACAACGACTCCTGATACAGCAGGAACATGATGGCCAGCATCTGGAAGGTGGTCTTCAGCTTGCCCAGCATGGAGACGGCAACGCTCTTGCTGCTGCCGAGTTGCGCCATCCATTCGCGCAATGCCGAGATAGTCAACTCGCGACCGATGATGATGAAGGCGATCGCCGCATCGACATGGCCTTGCTGCAACAGGATGACCAAGGCGGCGATCACCATCAGTTTGTCCGCTACCGGATCGAGGAAAGCACCGAACGCGGAGCTCTGGTTCAACACACGCGCCAGATAACCATCCAGCCAGTCGGTGATGGATGCCAGCCAGAATATGAAGGTGCCCAGCACGTGCTTGTGATGCAGCGACAAGGTCTCGTCGGAGATATAGAACACGGCGAGGAACACCGGGATCAGGATGATGCGGAACCAGGTCAGCAGATTGGGGATGTTCAGTGGCATTGCTAATGTAAATGTCGGTATATGCGTTCCGCGAGTTCCTGGCTGATGCCTTCCACCCGCGCCAATTCTTCCATGCTGGCCTGTTGCACGCCTTTCAAGCCACCGAAGTGTGTCAGCAGGTTGCGGCGGCGCTTGTCGCCCACGCCTTCGATCTCTTCCAGCGAAGAGGTCACGCGCGCCTTGCCGCGTCGTGCCCGGTGGCCGGTGATGGCAAAGCGGTGAGCCTCGTCGCGCACTTGCTGGATCAGGTGCAGCGCCGGACTGTCGGTGGGCAATTGTAGCGGCTTTTCTGCACCGGGTCGTAACAATTGCTCCAGTCCCGGCTTGCGCTCCACGCCCTTGGCGACACCGACCAGTGCGATATCGGACAAGCCGTATTCGCCCATCACTTCCACCGCCATCGCCAGCTGGCCAGCGCCGCCATCGATCAGCAGCAGGTCCGGGCGCTTGCCCTCGCCCATCTGCAGTTTTTGGTAGCGCCGCTGCAAGGCCTGCTTCATCGCGGCATAGTCGTCGCCCGGTGTGATGCCGCTGATGTTGTAGCGCCGGTATTCCTGCGGACGTATAGCCAGGTCGTCATACACCACGCAGGAAGCGACGGTCGCTTCGCCCATGGTATGACTGATATCGAAGCACTCGATACGCTTCAACTCCGGCAGATCGAGCACCTCGCGCAGACGCTCCAGTCGCAATTGCTGACCAGCCTGCATGCCGGCTTGCTGCTTCAGCGCCAGCAAGGCATTGGCCTGCGCCATCTCCAGCCAGTGACGGCGTTCGCCGCTCACCGCATGGCGGATCTGCACTTTGTGGCCGGCCTGTTCCGACAGCAATTGTTCCAGCGTCTCATCCTGCACCGCGATACTGGTAACGATGAGCGGTGGCACGCTGCGTTCCAGGTAATGCTGCGCCAGGAAAGCCTCCAGCACCTCACCCGCATCCTGCCCCTGCACGTTGTGCGGGAAGAACGGCTTGTCGCCCAAATGGCGGCCGCCGCGCACCACAGCCAGATTCAGACACAAGGCGCCTTCCGCCTCCACCACGGCCACGATGTCAGCATCGGTGTCGCGCCCGCTCTCCACGAACTGACGCTGCTGCACGGTATGCAAGGCCTGCAACTGGTCGCGCAAGGCGGCGGCGTGCTCGTATTCGAACTTTTCCGCTGCCGCCTCCATCTCGGCACGCAGCTTCTTCTCCACCTCGTCGTGCTTGCCTTGCAGCAGCAAGGCCGCATGCCGCACATCGGCGGCGTAATCCGCCGCGCTGATGATGCCGACACAAGGCGCGCTACAACGATGGATCTGGTGCAACAGGCATGGCCGCGTACGGTTGTTGAACACACCGTCCTCGCAGGTGCGTAGCTTGAACACCTTCTGCAACAGATTGATGCTCTCTTTCGCCGCCTGCGCATTGGGATAAGGACCGAAATACTGGTGACGCCGGTCGGTGGTGCCGCGGTAATAGGTCAGGCGCGGCGCTGGATCGCCGGTGAGCACGATATAGGGATAGGTCTTGTCGTCGCGGAACAGGATGTTGTAGCGCGGCTTGAGGGTCTTGATGAGGTTGTTCTCCAGCAGCAGCGCCTCGGCCTCGGTACGCGTCACCGTCACCTCGATCTTCGCGATATGCGACACCATCAACTGGATGCGCGGCGACAGGTTGCTCTTCTGAAAATACGAACTGACGCGCTTCTTGAGCTGGCTGGCCTTGCCGACATACAGCACCTGCCCTGCCGCATCCAGCATGCGGTACACACCGGGCTGCAACGGCAAGCCGGCCAGGAAGGACTTGATGTCGAAGCTATCGGTCATGCTGCGATCAATGCCTGTAACCCTTGCGCGAATTCGGTTGCACCGCCATTGGCCGGATGACGCACGGTACCAGCGCTACGCACGCCCATATCGGCCAGCAGCCCTTCCGCCTTCTTGCCGACGGCGACGATCTTCGCCTGCGGAAAGGTCTCCACCAGCAACCGCATTGCCGGTTCACCCAGTTTGATCTCCTGCGGCGTCGGCGTGCGGTTGGACCACAGATTGTCGGCGCGATACGGGTGCAACTGCATCGCGTTCCACAGGATGGTGCGCTCGGCGATTCCCAGGCGATACAACGTCTTCCACACGATGGTAGCGGAAGGTTCCGAGAACGGCAGACGACGCGTGGACAAGCGTTGCATCAATGCCGGGATGCGCGGGATGGCGCCCTCACCCAGCAATCGTTCGCTGGTGAACGCGATGCCGCTATAGCGACACCCCTGATAGCCCGGCGCCTCGCCGGCCAGGATGAACAATGGATCGCAATCCAGATGCTGCGCCAGACGCAACAGCTTGGCTTGCGGCCCATTGCCTGCGGCATCATGCGGACAATGGTCGACCCATGGATTGAACAGCCCGTCACACCCCGATGGCAAAGTCGAGACCAGCGCACGCGCCAATTCCAAATTGTTGGTATTCATACGCATTCCCTGCTACGAATGAAAAGCCCCGCACAGGGCGGGGCTCGTCTCAGCTTGCAATGCAAACTTATTCCGCTGCCGGTGTCGCTTCCTCCGGCTTGGGTTGCAGCGCCTTCATGGACAGGCGCATACGGCCCTTGTCGTCCACTTCCAGCACCTTGACCTTGACGATCTGGCCTTCTTTCAGATGGTCGGCCACGGCTGCGATACGCTCGTGCGAGATCTGCGAGATATGCAGCAGACCGTCTTTGCCCGGCAACACGTTGACCAGGGCGCCGAAGTCCAGCAGCTTGACCACCGGGCCTTCGTAGACCTTGCCCACTTCCACTTCGGCCACGATGTCCTCGATGCGCTTCTTGGCGGCGTCACCGGCCTCGCCGCTCACGCAGGCGATGGTGATGTTGCCGTCGTCGTCGATGTCGATGGTGGTGCCGGTCTCTTCGGTGATGGAGCGGATCACCGCACCGCCCTTGCCGATCACATCGCGGATCTTGTCTGGATTGATCTTCATCTTGAGCATGCGCGGCGCGAAGCTGGACACTTCCGGACGCACCGACGGCATCGCCTGCTTCATGATGCCGAGGATGTGCATGCGGCCTTCCTTGGCCTGGCTCAGAGCGACCTGCATGATCTCCTTGGTGATGCCGTTGATCTTGATGTCCATCTGCAGCGCGGTCACACCGTTCTCGGTACCGGCCACCTTGAAGTCCATGTCGCCCAGGTGATCCTCGTCGCCCAGGATGTCGGTCAGCACCGCAAAGCGGTTGCCGTCCTTGATCAGGCCCATGGCGATACCGGCCACATGCGCCTTCATCGGGACGCCCGCATCCATCATCGACAGACAGCCGCCGCACACGGAAGCCATGGAGCTGGAACCGTTGGATTCCATGATCTCGGACACCACGCGGATGGCATAACCGAACTCGTCTTCATCCGGCAGCACGGCCACCAGCGCGCGCTTGGCCAGACGGCCGTGGCCGATCTCGCGACGCTTGGGCGAACCCACGCGCCCGGTCTCGCCGGTGGAATACGGCGGGAAGTTGTAATGCAGCATGAAGCGGTCGCTGTACTCACCTTGCAGCGCGTCGATGATCTGTGCATCGCGCATGGAACCCAGCGTGGCCACGGCCAGCGCTTGCGTCTCGCCGCGGGTGAACAACACGGAACCGTGGGTACGCGGCAGCACGCCGGTGCGGATGGTGATCGGACGCACGGTGCGCGTGTCGCGACCGTCGATGCGCGGCTCGCCGTTCAGGATCTGGCCGCGCACGATCTTGGCTTCCAGTGCGCTGAACAGCTCGTTGACCTGGTTCTTGGGGATGTCGGCGAACTCCGGCTGTGCAGCCAGCGCTTCCATGGTCTTGCTGTGGATCGCATCCACCTGCTGCACACGCGCCTGCTTCTGGCGGATCGCATATGCTGCCTTCAGGTCGGCTTCCGCCAGTTGGCTGATGCGGGCGATCAGTGCGTCGTTCTTGGCTGCCGGCGCCCAGTCCCAGTCGTCCTGACCGACAGAGGCGGCCATCTCGTTGATCGCGTCGATGACGGCTTGCATCTGCTCATGGCCATAGACCACGGCACCCAGCATCACGTCTTCCGGCAATTGCTGTGCCTCGGATTCGACCATCAGCACGGCTTGCGAAGTACCGGCCACCACCAGATCCAGTTGCGAGGTCGCCAGCTCGTCCTTGGTCGGATTCAGCAGGTATTGGCCATTGGCATAACCCACGCGGGCAGCGCCGATAGGACCATCGAACGGGATACCGGAGATCGCCAGCGCGGCGGACGCGCCGATCATCGAGGGGATATCGGAATCGATCTGCGGATCGGAAGACAGCACGGTCGCCACGATCTGCACTTCGTTGTAGAAACCTTCCGGGAACAGCGGACGCAGCGGACGGTCGATCAGGCGCGAAGTCAGGATCTCCTTCTCGCTGGGACGGCCTTCACGCTTGAAGAAACCGCCGGGGATCTTGCCCGCAGCATAGGTGCGCTCCTGATAGTCCACGGTCAGCGGGAAGAAATCCTGCTCCGGCTTGGCTTCCTTGCGGCCGACCACGGTGACCAGCACCGTGGTATCGCCCAGGCTGACCATCACGGCACCACTGGCCTGACGAGCGATCTCGCCGGTCTCCAGTGTCAGTTGCTGGTTGCCATAGTTCAGTGTTTTTTTGTAATGACTCAAGGTAGACCCCTCGTGAAGATTTTACGGGCGCGACGGATCGACACGCCAAAACGAAGCGGGCCGCCTTCGCGACCCGCTTTACTACAAGACTTACTTGCGCAGTTCGAGGCGCTGGATGAGCGCCTTGTAGCTTTCTTCGTTCGTGCTCTTGAGGTAGTCGAGCAGCTTGCGGCGACGGCTCACCAAACGCAGCAGGCCGCGGCGGGAGTGGTGATCCTTATTGTGCTCCTTGAAGTGCTCGGTCAGGTAGTTGATGCGAGCGGTCATCAGGGCCACTTGAACTTCGGGGGAGCCGGTATCGCCCTTGGCGCGCTGGTAGTCAGCAACGATCTGCGATTTTTGAGCGGCGGTAATAGACATTGACTTCGTTCTCCGGTTTATAAAGGTCGTAATTTGAAAAGTGCGGCATTCTACACTCGAAAGCCGATGCCGCTCAAGCTGATTTCGGCACTGCGGCGGCCCGCGCGATCCTGGATAGCAGGCGGTGGGGCGACAACCGTCCGCCGATCAACTCGCCCAGGCCGAGGAACACACCAGCGGCATACAGACGCCGTTTGCCATCCGGCAGTCCGTCGCGCAGACCAAGGCGCTGGCCTTGCGCCAGGCGTCCTGCCTGTACGGCATCGACCGTCAGCGCAGGGAAATCCTGCACTAGGCTGTCGAGCGCGAGCAGTCTGGCATCGCGCTCTTCTTCAGTCATGGATTCAATCTGTTGCAGAGTAAAGCTGCCATCCAGGGTGAATCGTCCGATGCGCGTGCGGCGCAAGCCGATCAGGTGTCCGCCGCACCCCAACAGCTCGCCCAAGTCCTCGGCCAGAGTGCGCACATAAGTGCCTTTGCTGCACAACACCTCGAATGCCAGCTCGTCGCCACGCAAGTATTCCAGCTTCAACTCATGGATCCGCACGGTGCGCGCCTCGCGCTCGATCACCTCGCCGTTGCGTATGTATTCGTACAACGGCTTGCCCTGATGCTTGAGCGCGCTATGCATGGGCGGCACCTGCTGGATCTCGCCGGTGAGACGCGCCATGGCAGCCAGCACCTGGACTTCATCCACCGCCACGGGACGCCGCTCGATCACCTCGCCTTCCGCATCACCGGTGCTCGTGCGCTGGCCGAGCCTGACCACGGCACGATAACCTTTGTCGGCATCCAGCAAGGCATGGGTGAATTTGGTCGCTTCGCCGAAGCAGATCGGCAACAGGCCGCTGGCCAGCGGGTCCAGCGTGCCGGTGTGCCCCGCCTTCTCGGCACGGTACAGCCAGCGCACCTTCTGCATCGCGGTATTGGAGCTGAGTTCCAGGGGTTTATCGAACAACAGCACGCCGTCCAGCGGGCGTCTGATGCGGCGCTCGCGCTCAGTCTTCGCGCTTGTCACTCTCAACCGCTTGATCGATCAATTGGGAAAGATGCGCCCCGCGCTCGATGGATTCGTCATAGACGAAATGCAATTGCGGCGTGATGCGCAGCTTCATGACATGGGCCAACTGGCTGCGCAGGAAACCGGAGGCGCGCTCCAGCCCTTGCTGCAACTGCGGACTACCGCCCGCCAGCGAGGTATAGAACACCTTGGCATGGGCGTGGTCGCGCGTGACCTCGGCCCCAGTGAGCGTCACCTGGCGCACGCGGGGATCCTTCACTTCCAGGCGGATCAATTCCGCCAGTTCGCGCAGGATCTGTTCCGCGATGCGGTCGGTACGGGCAAAGTCCTTGGCCATTTACAGGGCGCGCGCCACTTCGACGATCTCGAACACTTCCAGCTGGTCGCCCACCTCCAGGTCGTTGTAACCCTTCAGCGACAGGCCGCACTCGAAGTTGGACTTGACCTCCTTGACGTCGTCCTTGAAGCGCTTGAGGGAATCCAGCTCGCCGCTGTGGATGACCACGTTGTTGCGCAGCACGCGCACGCTGGAACCACGCTTGATCATGCCCTCCAGCACATAACAGCCGGCCACCGTGCCCACCTTGGAGATATGGTAGACCTGTCGCACCTCGACCATACCGATGACGCTCTCCTTCTTCTCGGGCGCCAGCATGCCGGACAGGGCCGCTTTGATCTCGTCCACCATCGAATAGATGATGTTGTAGTAGCGGATATCCACGCCGGAAGCCTCGGCCAGCTTGCGCGCGGCCGCATCGGCACGCGAATTGAAGCCGATGATGACCGCCTTGGACGCCAGCGCCAGGTTGACGTCGGATTCGGTGATGCCGCCCACACCGCTGTGGATCAGGCTGACCTTCACCTCGTCGGTGGACAGCTTCTGCAAGGAACCGGCGATGGCTTCGATGGAGCCCTGCACATCGGCCTTGACGATCAGCGGCAGGGTACGCACTTCGCCTTCGCTCATCTGCTCGAACATGCTCTCCAGCTTGGCAGCCTGCTGCTTGGCCAATTTCACGTCGCGATACTTGCCCTGACGGAACAGCGCGATCTCGCGTGCCTTCTTCTCGTCGGCCAGCACCAGGAAGTCGGCACCGGCCACCGGCACTTCGGACAAGCCCTGGATCTCCACCGGAATGGAAGGACCGGCTTCGTTCACCTGCTTGCCGTTCTCGTCCAGCATGGCGCGCACGCGGCCGGAGACCGCACCGACCAGCACCGCATCGCCGCGACGCAGCGTACCGGATTGCACCAGCAAGGTCGCCACCGCGCCCTTACCCTTATCCAGGCGGGCTTCCACCACCACGCCCTTGGCGCTGGTGTTCTTCGGCGCCTTCAATTCCAGCACTTCGGCTTGCAGCAGGATGCCTTCCAGCAGGGCATCGATGCCCTGCCCGGTCTTGGCCGAGACTTCGACGAACATGCTGTCGCCGCCCCAATCTTCCGGCACCACGCCTTCAGCCACCAGTTCCTGGCGCACGCGCTCGGCGTTCGCGTCCGGCTTGTCGATCTTGGTCACCGCCACCACGATGGGCACATTGGCCGCCTTGGCATGGTGGATGGCTTCCTTGGTCTGCGGCATTACGCCGTCGTCGGCCGCGCAGACCAGGATCACGATATCGGTCGCCTGCGCACCACGGGCACGCATGGCGGTGAACGCCTCGTGACCCGGGGTGTCCAGGAAAGTCACCATGCCGCGCGGCGTATCCACGTGGTAGGCACCGATATGCTGCGTGATGCCGCCGGCTTCGCCGGAAGCCACGCGGGTGCGGCGGATATAGTCGAGCAGCGAGGTCTTGCCGTGGTCGACGTGACCCATCACGGTCACCACCGGTGCACGCGACTCCAGCACCGCATCCTCGTGTTCGGCCGTATCCATCAGGAAGGCATCCGGATCGTCCGGCTTGGCGGCCACGGCCTTGTGCCCCATCTCTTCGACCACGATCATCGCGGTCTCCTGATCCAGCACCTGATTAATGGTCACCATGGAACCCATCTTCATCAGCGCCTTGATGATCTCAGCCGCCTTGATCGCCATCTTCTGCGCCAGCTCGGCGACGGTGATGGTCTCCGGCACGGTCACTTCCTGCACGATCGGCTCGGTCGGCAGCGAGAAGGCATGCTGCTCGGTCTTGCTGTGTTTCTCGTGACGCGGCGCACGCACGCTGTTGCTGCGGCCGCTCAGACCGGCACGGGTATCCATGTTGCGCGCGGGCTGGCGCTTCTTATGCCCGGCCTCGTCCCACGGACTCTCTTTTTTCTCGGCGACCTTCTCGGGTTTGCGGGTCGGACGCGGCACCTTGTCGCCCGGACGCAGGGCTGGCTTGTGCAAAGTACCTTCCGGGGTCTCGGCCACAGGTGCAGGCGTCACCGGGGCAGGAGCAGCCACTGCTTCAGCAGGCTTCTCTTCACTGACGGGCGCTTCGGCTTCGGGCTCGGCAGTCTTGCGCTTGCTGCGCGCCTGCTTGGCTTCCAGTTCGGCCGCCTGGCGAGCAGCCAGCTCGGCCGCCTGGCGGGCCTCTTCTTCGCGTGCCTTCTGTTCCGCCTCATCCAGCATGATCTTGGGTTTGGCTTCGCTCTCCGCCGCCGCGACAGCCGGCTTCTCCGCTGCGGATTCGGCCAGTGGCGCGATGGTGCGCTTCTTGCGCACTTCCACCTGGATGGTGCGTGACTTGCCGGTGGCATCCGCCTTGCGGATCGCCGTCGTTTCACGACGTGTCACGGTGATCTTGCTCTTGCCGGCGCCATGCGCGCTGCGCAGGTGCTCCAGCAACTTCGCCTTATCCTGCTCGGAGATCGGGTCGGTATCCTTCTGCTTGGCGACACCGGCCGCCTGCAACTGTTCCAGCAGCAGTTCCACTGGCAGTCCCAGTTCACCGGCAAATTGAGCGACGTTGATTTTTCCCATTCCTATCCTTCACAGCCCTCGGGGCTTGTTACTTATTTATTCAAACCATGGCGCACGCGCCGTCATGATCAACTGGTTGGCACGCTCGGCATCCATGCCGGTCATCTCGACCAGTTCGTCGGTATCCAGGTCGGCCAATGCCTCCTGGGTGCCGATGCCCTTGCCGGCCAGCGTACGTGCCGTCTCGTCATCCATGCCGTCGATCTTCAACAGGTCTTCGATGTTGTGCTCCACCTGCTCTTCGTTGGCGATGGCGGCGGTGAGCAAGGAATTGCGCGCGCGGCTGCGCAGCTCGTTCACGGTCGCCTCGTCGAAAGCCTCGATCTCCAGCATCTCTTCCAGCGGCACGTAGGCCACTTCTTCCAGCGTGTTGAAACCTTCCTGCACCAGGATGTCGGCCACTTCCTCGTCCACGTCCAGCTTGGACACGAACAGGTCGCGGATCTTGGCGAACTCGACCTCGTTCTTCTCGGCGGACTGCTCTTCCGTCATCAGGTTGATCTCCCAACCGCTCAGCTCGGAAGCCAGACGCACGTTCTGGCCGCCGCGACCGATGGCTTGCGCCAAGTTCTCTTCCTCGACCACCACGTCCATGCTGTGCTTGTCCTCATCCACCACGATGCTGGTGACTTCGGCCGGTGCCAGGGCGTTGATGACGAAAGTAGCCGGATCGTCCGACCACAGGATGATGTCCACGCGCTCGCCGGCCAGTTCGGTGGTCACCGCCTGCACGCGCGAACCGCGCATGCCGACGCAAGTACCGATCGGGTCCAGACGCTGGTCGTGGGTACGCACCGCGATCTTGGCGCGCGAACCGGGATCGCGCGAGGCGCTGACGATCTCCAGGATGCCCTCCTCGATCTCCGGCACTTCCAGCTCGAACAATTTCTTCAGGAATTCGGTAGTGACGCGCGACAGGATGATCTGCGGGCCGCGCACGGTACGATCCACGCGCAGCAGATAGGCACGCACGCGGTCGCCGACACGCAGGTTCTCTTTGGGGATCATCTGGTCGCGCGGCAGCAAGGCCTCGATCTTGCCGAACTCGATGATGGCATTGCCGCGCTCGATGCGCTTGATGGTGCCGGTCACCAGATGTTCGTTGCGTTCCATGAACTCGGCCAGGATCTGCTCGCGCTCGGCGTCGCGGATCTTCTGGAAGATCACCTGCTTGGCAGCCTGTGCGCCGATACGACCGAAGTCGATGTTCTCCAGCGGCTCTTCGATATAGCCTTCCAGCTCGATCTTGGGATCGCGCTTCTGCGCCTCTTCCAGCTTGATGTGCAGCTCGGGCGTCTCGAAGGTCTCGTCGTCCATCACCTGCCAACGACGGAAGGATTCGTATTCGCCGGATTGACGGTCGATGCTCACGCGCACGTCCGCCTCTTCATCCACGAAACGCTTCTTGGTCGCCGAGGCCAGCGCCGATTCCAGTGCGCCGAACACGATCTCCTTGTCCACGTTCTTCTCACGTGCCAGGGCATCAACCAACAACAGAACTTCACGACTCATCGTTATTCTCCGACTACATCAATATCAAAACACCGGCACCAGGCGTGCCTTGTCCACATTCGACAGTTCGATCGCGACCGAACCGCCTTCCATCTCCAGCTGCAACACGCCATCGCGCAATTCGCCGATGACGCCGACCAGTTGCTTGCGCCCCTCGACCGGCAGACGCAGCTTGAACTTGGCCTGCTGCCCCTTGAAGCGCACGAAATCGGCTTCCTTCTTCACCACGCGATCCAGGCCGGGCGAAGAAACCTCCAGGCGCTCATATTCCACGCCCTCCACGGTGAACAGACGCACCAGCTGGTTGCTCACCCGCTCGCAATCTTCCACCGAGATGCCTTCCGGCTTGTCCATGAACACGCGCATCAGACCGCGCCCGGACAGCTCCAGATCGACCAGCTCATAGCCCATGCCGGACAACGTCGTCTCGACCAGCTTCGCCACGTCCATATTCGACCCCACAAATAAAAAACGGGCTCGAGGCCCATCTGAAAACGGCGCGGATTGTACCAAAGGCATGCGCCAATGGAAACAGCTATTTAAAGAATATGCGCGAGAATCCATCTGACCTGCCCCGGATGCCATATGACGCCTGACATCCGGCCAGGTCGGGCGCGATCAGGCGAACAATTTGCGGATGCCGGCGGCGTCCGGGGCCAGCACCACGCCCCGTTCGGTGATCAGGCCGGTCACCAGCTCCGCGGGCGTGACATCGAAGGCCGGATTGCGGATCTGCACGCCCTCCGCCGCCCAGTGGTAATCGCGGAAGCCCTTTACCTCATCGGCGGAACGCTCCTCGATGGGAATATCCTTGCCCGAAGCGATGTCCAGGTCGATGGTCGACAGCGGACACGCCACATAAAACGGGATGTTGTGCCGCTTGGCCAACACCGCCACCATATAAGTGCCGATCTTGTTCGCCACGTCGCCGTTGGCCGCCACGCGGTCGGTGCCGACCACCACCGCGTCGATCTCGCCATGCGCCATCAGGTGGCCCGCCATGTTGTCGGTGATCAACGTCACTGGGATTTTCTCCTGCACCATCTCCCATGCCGTCAGCCGCGCGCCCTGCAGGAACGGCCGCGTCTCGTCGGCGATGACGGATATCTTCTTGCCCGCCTCCACTGCCGAACGGAACACGCCTAGTGCCGTACCCCAACCCGCCGTCGCCAGTGCCCCCGCGTTGCAATGCGTCAGCACCCGCGCGCCGTCCTTGAGCAAAGCTGCGCCGTGCGCCCCCATTGCCTTGTTGATGCGAATGTCCTCGGCCAGCACCTCATGCGCCTCGGCCAGCAGACGCTGTGCGATGTCTTTGGGCGCGTGTGTCGCCACGCTCTCCCACACCTGACGCATGCGCTGCAAGGCCCAGAACAGGTTCACCGCCGTCGGCCGACTGGCCGCCAGCACCTTGAAGCCCTCCTCCATGCCCGCGTTGAATTCCCCTGCGGACTTCTCCTGCAACTTCAAAGCTTCCAATGCCACGCCATATGCCGCCGCCACCCCGATGGCCGGCGCGCCGCGCACCACCATCTTGCGGATGCCCTCCGCCACCGATGCCGCCGTGTAATAACTCAGGTACTCGAACGCAGCCGGCAGGATGCGCTGGTCTATCATCTCCAGCCGGTTGTTAAACCAGCGCAGGGTTTCGATCTTCATTCAGTGCCCCTCGAACTCACATTGCGCGAAAACTTTGTGCCCACGTTTCTCCAGCCGCTGGCGACCGCCGATCTCAGGCAGGTCGATCATGAAGGCGCACTCGACTACCTGCCCACCCATCTTCTCGATCAGGATGCAGGCCGCTTCGGCGGTACCGCCGGTGGCGATGAGATCGTCCACCAGCAGCACCTTCTCGCCTTTGCTAATGGCGTCGGTGTGGATCTCAATGCGGTCGGTACCGTATTCCAGTTCGTAGTCGTGGCCGATGACTTCGGCGGGCAGTTTGCCTTTCTTGCGTATGGGCACGAAGCCGATGCCGAGGGCGTAGGCCAGCGGCGCGCCGAGGATGAAACCGCGCGATTCGATACCGGCGATCTTGTCGATCTTCACATCCTTGTAACGGCGCACCAGCTCGTCGATGGTGGCGCGCAGGCCGACGGGGTCTTTGAGCACCGTGGTGATGTCGCGAAACATGATGCCCGGCTTGGGGTAATGCGGGACGGTACGAACGCGGGATTTGATGGGCATTTTTGTTTCCTCTGTGTTGTCCGTTCATCCTGCGATACAGCTGCGCCTACTCAGGACGAACGGAGTTTCTTTCAACTGCGTTTCTTGTATTCGACGAATTTGGCTTGCACCGCATGCATCTGCTGCGTGCTAAGTATCTTCGGCCCGCCCACCGCCAAGGTACGCCAGTAGACCTCGCACAGGAACTCCACTTCCTGTGCCACGGACAACGCTTCGTCCAGGTCTTTGCCCAAGGCGATCATGCCGTGGTTGCCGAGCAGGCAGGCCTTGCGACCGTGCAATGCTTCCAGCGCGAGGTCGGACAGGTTCTGTTCGCCGAAGATGGTGTATGGCGTGCAGCGGATGCTGTCGCCACCGGCGATGGCGATGTGGTAATGCACGGCAGGTACGTCATGTCCCAGACAGGCGATAGTGGTGGCGTAGGTGGAATGCATATGCAGCACGGCGCCGATCTCGGGACGGGCATTGAGGATGTCGCAATGGAAGCGCCATTCGCTGGAAGGTTTGCGGCCTTGCAGCACCTTGCCTTCTTTATCCATCAGCACCACATCCTGCTCGCTTATCTCGGCGACGGGCAAGGCGGACGGCGTGATGAGGATGTCTTCGCCACAGCGCACCGAGGCATTGCCCGCCGTGCCGCGGTTGAGGCCGAGGTCGACCATGCGGCGGGAGGTTTGCAGCAGGGCGCTGCGCAGTTGCTGTTCGTTCATTTCAGTACACGCCCCGCGATCGCTTGCAGCTTCTGCAACATGGCGGCATCGCGCGCCTGCCGCGCGGTGATGAGCGCATATTGCAAGGCACTACGGCAACCGCACTCACAGGCCTTGTCGTCGCCAGATACGTGCGGCACGGCATGCTTGACCAGCGTGCGTGCCTTGTCGGCATTGGTCAGCAGCACTTGTACGATCTGGTCCACGGTCACGTCGTCGTGGTGGGGATGCCAGCAGTCGTAATCGGTGACCATGGCCACCGTGGCGTAGCAAAGTTCCGCCTCACGCGCCAGCTTGGCTTCGGGCATGTTGGTCATGCCGATCACATCGCAGCCCCATTGGCGGTACAGCTCGGATTCGGCCAGCGTGGAGAACTGCGGTCCCTCCATCACCAGATAGGTACCGCCGCGCATCACGCTGATGCCGGCCTCGATGGCCGCGGTTTCGATATGGTCACCCAGGCGGTTGCAGACCGGTTGCGCCATGGAGACGTGCGCCACCAGACCGCTGCCGAAGAACGACTTCTCGCGCGCAAAGGTGCGGTCGATGAACTGGTCGACGATGACGAAGGTGCCCGGAGAAAGATGCTCGCGCAATGAACCGACGGCGCTGACCGAGATGACATCGGTACAGCCAACGCGTTTCAGGACATCGATATTGGCGCGGAAGTTGATCTCCGAAGGCGGGATCTTGTGCCCGCGCCCATGGCGCGGCAGGAAGGCCAGTTGCACGCCGCCCAGTTCGCCGAACAGCAACTCATCCGAAGGCTCGCCGAACGGGGACGTCACCTTTTCCCAGCGTTTGTTCTCCAGCCCTTCGATGTCGTAGACGCCGCTGCCACCGATGATGCCGATGCTCGCCTGTGCCATGTTTCCCCCTGATGATGTGATGGGCATGGATTGAAACAGGAAAGCGCGGTGGGCTCAACCGGCATATGTGATTTTCCTCACAGACAGCCCTGTGCCCCTTATCTAAGATGCTCCCATTGTCAATGAAAGGAGTTCCCATGAAATCCCGTCTCGCCCTGTTCGCCATCCTGCTGTGGGTCATCAGCGCACTTGTATTCGGCTGGTTCTTCGTACGCGGCAACACCGTCACCATCGCAGGTGAACGCACCGCCATCGTGCTGCAACCGGCGGAACGCGAACTGGTGCTGCTGGAGATGCGCGGCTTGCTCACTTCCGTGCAGGGCATCGTCGATGGCATCAACCGTAACGACATGGCGCAGGTGACCAAAGCCGCACGCGCTTCCGGCATGGGCTCGGCAGCCGACGTGAATCCGGCACTGATGGCCAAGCTGCCGGTATCGTTCAAACAGCTGGGCATGACCGTGCATCACGCCATGGATGACATCGCCGCTGCGGCCGCAGCCGGCAAACCCGGTACCGAAGTGCTCGGCATGCTGGGCAATACCCTTTCCAGCTGTGTGGCTTGCCACTCGGCATGGCAACTGAAGTCGGAGTAACATCCCAAAACCGCAACCCGTGAAGAAAGGAGTCAAACATGAAATGCAATGAAGGTGGTATCGATCGTGGACTGCGTGTGATCGTCGGACTGGCGCTGATCGGCCTGACCCTGACCGAGACCATAGGCGTATGGGGCTGGATCGGCGTGGTGCCGTTGCTGACCGGCGTCATCGGCTTCTGCCCGGCCTATGCGATCTTCGGCATGAACACCTGCTCCACCGAGAAGAAGTAAGACCTGATATTCCCCAGTACCGCCCGGCTTCGTGTCGGGCGTTTTTTTGAAGGAGAACCCATGAAAAGATCCCTGTTGTTGAGCGCCCTGTTGCTGTCCGCCCCGGCCATGGCCGACAAACTGGAGCAATACCGCGAAGAGAGCCGCGCCGTGGTCGGCCCGTTCATGCAGCAACTGATGGCCGAGAACAAGAAGGCCGTGACCGAAGGCGGCCCCGATTCCGCGATCAAGGTGTGCAAGGAGATCGCCCCCAAACTGGCCGGCGACATCTCGCGCCAGCAAGGTCTCAAGCTGACCCGCGTCTCGCTCAAGGTGCGCAACCCCATGCTGGGCACGCCGGACGAGTGGGAACAGAAGGCGCTGAAGAAGATGGAGAAACAACTGGCCAAAGGCGCAAAGCCGGAGACCCTGGAAGTGGCCGAGATCGTGAAGGAGCCGAACGGCAAATACCTGCGCTACATGAAGGGCATCGTGCTGCAACCCGGTTGCGTGACCTGCCACGGCAGCCAGGAAGAGATCCCGGCCGGCGTACAGGCCCGTCTGGCCGAGGACTATCCGCATGACCAGGCCACCGGCTACAAGCCCGGCCAGTTGCGCGGCGGCGTCAGCATCAAACGGCCGCTGTAAATCGTGGTAGATTCGGCGTGCCATGACTGAAAAGACAGAACACGCCGAATTGCAGATCGCCGGGATGCGTTGCGCGTCCTGCTCTGCCCGTCTGGAAAAATCCCTCAACGAATTGCCCGATGTCACCGCCGTGGTGAACATCGCCACCGAAAAAGCCAGCCTCACCTACGACCCCGCCCACACCAGCCTGGACACCATCCTGGCGACGGTGCGCCATACCGGTTTCGATGCCCACCCGGCGCGCGATTTCGCTGCCGAAAAAGCCGAACGTCTCGCCCTGCTGCAACGCGAACGCAACCATTTCCTGCTCTCGCTGCTGCTCACCCTGCCCCTGATCGGCGAGATGGCACTGATGTTCGCCGGCGTGCATCTGATGTTCCCGCTGTGGCTGCAATGGCTGCTCGCCACACCGGTGCAGTTCTGGGCCGGCGCTCGTTTCTACCATGGCGCCTGGGCGGCGCTGCGCAGCGGCGGCAGCAACATGGACGTGCTGGTGGCACTGGGTACCAGCGCCGCCTATTTCATGAGTCTGGCCGTATGGCTGCTCGGGCTCGACCAGCCGGTCTATTTCGAAGCCAGCGCCACCCTCATCACCCTGGTACTGATGGGCAAGCTGCTGGAAGCGCGCGCCAAGGGCAAGGCCTCGGCCGCACTGGAAGCCTTGGTCAACCTGCAACCCAAACTCGCCCATGCCGAACGCAACGGCCAGTTGCTCGACGTCTCGGCCGGTTCGCTGCGCCCCGAGGACATCTATATCGTGCGCCCCGGCGAGAGCGTGCCGGTGGACGGCATCGTGCTGGAAGGCGATTCGGCCATCGATGAAGCCATGCTCACCGGCGAAAGCCTGCCGCAGAGCAAACAGCCCGGCGACAAGGTATATGCCGCCACGCTCAACCAGCAAGGCGTGCTGCGCTGCCGCGCGCTGGCGGTCGGTTCGCAGACCCAGCTCGCCGCCATCATCCGCCTGGTGGAACAAGCGCAAGGCAGCAAGGCCGCCATCCAGCGCCTGGCCGACCGCATCTCCGGCATCTTCGTACCCACCGTGCTGAGCATCGCCCTGCTCACCTTCATCGGCTGGTGGTTGTATCAGGGCGAGTTCAGCCTCGCGCTGATCAATGCGGTATCGGTGCTGGTGATCGCCTGTCCTTGCGCCTTGGGATTGGCCACGCCGACCGCCGTGGTGGTCGCCACCGGTCGCGCCGCACATGCCGGCATCCTGGCCAAGGACGCCGCCGCGCTCGAACGTGCACACAAACTGGACATCCTGGTGCTGGACAAGACCGGCACCCTGACCGAAGGCACGCCCGCCGTGACCGACGTCATCCCTGCCGATGGGCACGACACAGCCGAACTGCTGCATACCGCCATCGCCCTGGCCCAGCATTCCACCCATCCGTTGGCACGCGCCGTGCTGGCCCATGCCAACGACAACGCCTCTTATGAAGTCACCGATTTGCGCGAACACAGCGGCCAGGGTGTGAGCGCGCGTTGCGACGGCGTGGACTGCCTGCTCGGCTCGGCTGCCTTCGCGCGCAGTCAGGGTGTGGCACTGGATGATGCGGCACTGGCTGCCGCCCAGGCTGCAGGCCGCAGCGTGATCGTAGTGGCTCGCGATGGCATGTTGCTGGGCAGCATCGCGCTGGCCGACCGATTGCGCGAGAGCAGTCGCGACGCCGTAGCGCATCTGCGCGGCATGGGCTTGCGCGTGGTGATGCTGAGCGGCGACAACGAGGCGACTGCACGCGCCATCGCGCAACAGGCGGGCTTGGATGAATACCTGGCGGAAGTGTTGCCGCAGGACAAGGCACAGCACATCACGCGTTTCAAGACCGGCGGCAAGGTGGTGGGCATGGTGGGCGACGGCATCAACGACGCCCCGGCGCTGGCCGCCGCCGACGTGAGTTTCGCCATGAAGAGCGGCAGCGACATCGCGCTGGAAGCCGCGGACATCACGCTGATGCGCAACGACCTGATGTCGGTGGCCGATGCCATCGACCTGTCGCGCGCCACCTTGCGCAAGATCAAGCAGAACCTGTTCTTCGCCTTCGGCTACAACGTGCTGGGCATCCCGCTGGCGATGCTGGGCATGCTCAATCCGGTGGTCGCCGGGGCGGCGATGGCGATGAGTTCGGTGTCAGTGGTGAGCAATGCCTTGTTGCTGAAACGCTGGCAACCCAAGCACACCCGCTGAGACACCCATAAAAAAAGCGGTGGCGCACGGCCACCGCTCCCCTCCCCTGCGATGAATCACTCGGCTGTCGGTGTCTGCGGCAAGCTGATCTCGGTAGACATCTGGAAGCTGGCCAGATCGACGCGCTGTTGCGTCGCTTGCACCGCCACCGGCTTGGTAGCGATCTGCCCCGAAGCATAGGCGGTCGGTTGCGCCGCCCCCAGCCACAGCGTAGCCGCCATCAACAGGCTGGCCGCCAGCGCACCTTGTGACATGCGCGCCACCCAGCGGCTGCGACGCAGGCGACCCAACAGGTTCTCGGTCTCCAGTTCGGCGTTCAGCATCTGCATCTCTTCGCGCAGTTCGCTGTTCTTGCGCACATCGTTCTCGGCATAAGCCTCGTTCATCAGCTTCAGCTCGGCCTGCAATCTGGCCTTCTCTTCTGCCACGGCCTTGGCCTGACGCTCGGCTTCGGCACGCTGCAAGCTCATCTCGCGCAATTGCTGTTCGCTCTCGATGCGTGCCGCCACCGCTTCGCTCTCACGTTGCAGTGCGGCGACCTGCTCGGTCTGCGCGGCCGTCTCCAAAGCCAGGCGTTCGGCCAGTTCGGTCTCGGCTGCTACACGGGCTTGCTCGATCTGGGCCAGCGCCTCTTGTTCACGCACGTTCTCTTGTGCGACACGCAATGCGTCGGCGGCGGCAGCCTGACGCTGACGCGCGGCCACTACGGCACGGGCATCGGCTTGCAAGGCCGCTTCTTCGACCTTGAGCGCTTCGTTCAATGCCAGGGTCTTCATGCGTGCCATGTTGGCGGCACGTGCGGCGAGTGCTTCTTTTTCACCGGCGGCCTGCAACATCGCTTGCTCCGCGATCAGTCGCTCAGCCACCGCCTGCTCGGCACGACGCTCCTCTTCCAGACGCGCGATATTGGTTTCCAGCAATTGCTGGTCTTCAGCCTGTCGGGCGGCGATAGTAGCGAGCAGCTGTCGCTCGGATTCAGCATATTCACGCGCCACACGCTCGGCTTCCAGTTCGGCTTCGGCACGCTGTTCGGCGACCTGGGCCGCCAGTTGATCGGCTTCGATGCGCTGCCGCATGGCCGCCTGCTCTTCCTGCTCGGCGGTCAAACGCAGCTCTTCTGCCTCACAAGCGGCGATGGCCAGCTGCACCCGCTCGGCGGCTGCCGCCACTTGCTGATTGATGCTGTCCAGCTTCTCTTGCAGCAGTTGCAGTTCCTGCTTCTCGTAGGCAGCCTGTTGTTGCGCGGCCAGATAGAGCTCCTGTTCCGCAGCCGCCTTCTCGGCGGCCAGTTCCTGGGCGCGCTCGGCCATCTCCAGCTGCTTGCGGGCATTGGTGATGGCTTCTTGTTCCGCAGCCAGTTGCAGTTCCAGCGCACGTGCCACGTACATGTCGGCTTCGGCACGCTGCTGGGCCTCGCGTACCAGCTGGCGTTCCGTCTCGGCGCGCGATGCGGCGGCACGGTGTGCCTGCTCTTCCGCGACCAGCAGATCGCGCGCATCGGCTTCGGCCTGGCGCAGCAAGCGATTGGCTTCCTCACGCTCTTTGGCTGCCTTGCGTTCCGTCTCCACGCGCTCGTTCAGCAGACGCAGGGCTTCCTGCTCCGCCGCCAGCTTCTCTTCCGCTGCGATGCGCGCCTGTTGCTCCTTCTCCAACGTCTGGCGCGCGATCTCGGCGATACGGCACTCGGCCGCATTGCGTGCGGCGATCTCGGCTTCGTTCTGCTGTTCGACACGGGTGCGCAGTTCGATGCTCTCGGTCAACGCACGTTCTTCCTCTGCACGGGCGGCAGCGGCACGTTGCACTTCCAGTTCCGCCGCGACGCGCGCCTGCGCTTCGCTCAAGGCCAGCGCTTCGCTGCGTTCACGTGCGATGAGCGCTTCCTGCACCGAACGTTCCGCGGCGAGCTTGGCGTTCACCAGCGCCACGACCTCGCGCTCCTTCTTCAATTTCTCGGCGGCCAGACGGGTCAGTTCGGCTTCCGCGCTTTCCTGTTCCTGTGCTTTCAGGGCGACTTCATGCTCGATCTCGGCCCGGCGACGCTGTTCTTCATGCAGGCGCTGTTCCGCCGCGATGCGTTTCGCCAGCTCGGCCTGGGCTTCCTGCTCAGACTGCTTGCGGATACGCACGGACTCGGCCAATTGTGCTTCGGTGGCGACCTTTTCCTGTGCCGCCAAAGTCAGGGCACGTTCCTGTTCCAGCCGGTTGCGCACCTCTTCCACCAATTGCGCTTCGGCGCGGTTGCGCAGTTCGAGTTGTTCGGCGATCTCGCTCTCGCGTTGCGCCTTGCTTTGCGCGATGGCGCGGGCATGCGCCTCGGCGCGCGAACGTGCCTGGGCGGCGAGCTGGGCATCGATCTCGGCTTCGATGCGGTTGCGCGATTCGAGGATGGCCTCGGATTCTGCGGGATGCTCCTCCTCACGCGAGGAGACCAGACGGATCTTGTTGGGTGCGGACATGTTTCACCTCGTTTTCGAACTGACAGCCGTTTTTCGGCACGAGGCTAAATTAACAGCCGGCGGGATCCGGCATGCGGAGAATAAAGGGGGGATTCCGGCCTATTTCGTCTCGCCGCGCTGTAGCAAGGCCTCGAACTGGTCGGCCGGCACCGGACGGGAGAACAGGAATCCTTGGGCGAAATCGCAACCGGCGGCCTTGAGCATGTCACGCTGCAACGGGGTCTCCACACCTTCAGCGATCACCTTCAGCCCCAGTTTGTGCGCCATCACGATGATGGCCTCGCACAATGCCAGGTCGTCGGGATTGTGTTCCAGGTTGCTGACGAAGGAGCGGTCGATCTTGAGATGGTCGATATCGAATTTCTTGAGATAGGACAGCGAGGAGTAGCCGGTGCCGAAATCGTCGATGGCGACCTGCATGCCGGCTTCGCGCAAGGCGGTAATGCGCGTCTGCACCGTATCGCCGGCATCCAGCAACAGACCTTCGGTGATCTCGATGGTGATGCCCTGGCCGGCCAGACCCAGCTCGTCCAACAGTTGCAGCCATTGCTGCGCACGCGGTTCGTCGTTACGGAACTGTGCCGGCGACTTGTTGACGCTGATCTGGAAGCTGGCGTCGTATTGCAATTTGAGCAGCTTGCATTGATTGGCTGCCTGCCGGAACACCCAGTCACCGATGGCGCCTATCATGCCGCTCTCCTCTGCCAGCGGGATGAAGTCAACCGGATTGACCAGGCCGCGCGTCGGATGTTGCCAGCGCAGCAAGGCTTCGGCCTTGTGGATCTTGCCCGTAGCCAGCTCTACGATGGGCTGGTAATACACACGCAGTTCCTGGCGTGCCAGCGCACCGCGCAGGTCGTTGGTCAGACGCAGGCGTTTCTGCGCCTGTTGCTGCATCTCGCCGGTGAAATAGCTGTAGCAGTTGCGTCCCAGCCCCTTGGACACATACATCGCCTGATCGGCGTGTTTGAGCAAGGTCTCGATGTCTGCGGCATCGTCCGGATAGAGCGCGATACCGATACTGGCGGAGACGTAGACCTGCTCCGTGCCCAGCATGAATGGTTCGGTCAGACGGTCGATGATGCTCTGCGCCACGCGCTCGATGCCGGCATGGTCGGTCAGATCACCCAGGATGACCACGAACTCGTCGCCCCCCATGCGCGCGACGGTATCGGTATCGCGGATACAGCCCCGGATACGCTGCGCCGCGTCCACCAGCAAGTCATCGCCGGCATTGTGCCCCAAGGTATCGTTGACCTCCTTGAAGCGGTCCAGGTCGATCAGCAACAGGGATAGCGCACCGCCATGCCGCTGCACCTGACGCATCATCTGTTGCAGGCGGTCGCGGAACAAACGGCGGTTGGGCAGCTGGGTGAGCTCATCGTAATGCGCCTGGCGCTGGATGGTCTCCTCGTTGCGGAACATGGCATTGATGGTGGTCGCCAGGGTGATGCCGACGAAGCCCAAGGTCATGATGTACAGCCAGAAATTGCCCAGCTGCGTCTGTTGCAGGTCGGCGGCAAACACGCCGTAGCCGTGCAACGCTCCGAGCAGACCATGCACCGCCGCGAGCAACACGATCAGCGTCGCGCCGCGCCGGCCGAAGCGCAGCGCGCCCCAGGAGGCGAACAGGAACATCAGGTAGCTGCGCGGCACCTCCGCGCCATGCAGCCAATCGCCGAACAACACTTGCGAAGCCAGGACCGAAGTGGTCAGGAACAACACCGTTTCCAGGCGCCGCCGCGGATTCTCGAACCAGCGCCGCGGCCAGCCGCGCCACACCAGCAGCAGCGGCGCACCGAGCATGATCCCCAGCAGGTTGCCCATCCACCATTGCAGCATGCCATGCGGGAAATGGGCGAACGGCACGATGCCAAAGGCGGTCAGCGTCATCACTCCGATGGCAGCCGCCAGTGCAGCACTGAGCGCCCCTGCCAGCATCAGTTTGAAAAAATCTTGTGGCGTTTCCAGCCGTCTGGAGAAACGCCCCATCCGCTGCAACACCCAAGCCACCAGCAAAGGTTCGATGACGTTGCTGCCAGCAATGAACAGCGAGGGCCAAAATGCGCGCCCCACCACCAGATAGGCCAGCAAGGCGCCGCCGAAGATCGCCGGCCAATAGCGCGTCCCCAGCAACAATACGGTGGCCACGCCCAAGCCACTCGGTATCCACACGACGGAAATGTTTCCGTCCGTCGTGAAATAGGTCAGGATCAGCCAGGTGAGCGCCGCATAGGCGAGCACAAGCCCGGCCATCCGGGGCAGATCGGATCTGCTGTATTGCGCTAGCGGCTTCAAGGCTGGCTAAAGCCGATTACTCCCACTCGATGGTGGCAGGCGGCTTGCCCGAGATGTCGTAGACCACGCGGTTGATACCGCGTACTTCGTTGATGATGCGATTGGACACCTTGCCCAGCAACTCATATGGCAGATGCGCCCAGTGCGCGGTCATGAAGTCCTGCGTCTGTACCGCTCGCAGGCTGACCACCCATTCGTAGGTGCGGCCGTCGCCCATCACGCCGACCGACTTGACGGGGAGGAACACGGTGAAGGCTTGCGAGGTCTTGTCGTACCAGCTCTTGCCGTCGGCATCTTTCGTCGCGCGCAGTTCTTCGATGAAGATGGCATCGGCGCGGCGCAGCAGTTCGGCATACTCGCGCTTCACTTCGCCGAGGATGCGCACGCCCAGGCCGGGGCCAGGGAACGGATGGCGATACACCATGTCGGGGGGCAGCCCAAGCGCCACACCGAGTTCGCGCACTTCATCCTTGAACAGCTCGCGCAACGGTTCCAGCAGCTTGAGGTGCATGGATTCCGGCAGGCCGCCGACGTTGTGGTGCGACTTGATGGTGTGCGCCTTCTTGGTCTTGGAACCGGCGGACTCGATCACATCGGGATAGATGGTGCCCTGCGCCAGCCACTTGGCGCTCTTCAGCTTGGCCGACTCGCGCTGGAACACCTCGACGAACTCGCGCCCGATGATCTTGCGCTTTTGCTCCGGGTCGCTCACGCCCGCCAGATGCTTCATGAACTCTGCGCTGGCATCGACGTGGATCACCTTCATGTGCAGGTTCTGCGCGAAGGTCTCCATCACCTGCTTGCCTTCGTCCAGACGCAGCAGGCCGTTGTCCACGAACACGCAGGTCAACTGGTCGCCGATGGCGCGGTGGATCAACGCTGCCGCCACCGAGGAATCCACGCCGCCGGACAGGCCGAGGATGACTTCTTCATCACCCACCTGCGCCTTGATCTTGGCCACCGCCTCGGCGATGTAATCGGGCATGTTCCAGTCCTGGCCGCAGCCGCAGATGTCGTGCACGAAACGGCCGAGGATGGCTTTGCCCTGATAGGTATGGGTCACTTCCGGATGGAACTGCACCGCATAGAAGCGGCGCGACTCGTCCGCCATCGCGGCGAACGGTGTGGCTTCGTTGGAGGCGATGGCGGTAAATCCGGGCGGCAGCGCGGTGACCTTGTCGCCGTGACTCATCCACACATCAAGCAGGCCGTGGCCTTGTGCGTTGCTCTTGTCCTGGATGCCGTCGAACAGCTTGGAGTGTCCCTGTGCGCGGATCTCGGCATAACCGAATTCGCGCACCTTGCCCGATTCCACCTTGCCGCCCAGTTGGGCCGCCATGGTCTGCATGCCGTAGCAGATGCCAAACACTGGCACGCCGAGGTCGAACACGACTTGCGGTGCCTTGGGTGTCTCTTCCTCGTAAACGGAATTGGGGCCGCCGGAAAGGATGATACCGGCCGGCGCGAAAGCACGGATGTCGGCTTCCGACATATCCCAGGGATGCAACTCGCAATAGACATGCGTCTCGCGCACGCGGCGCGCGATCAATTGGGTGTACTGGGAACCGAAATCGAGGATGAGTATCTTTTTGTGCATGGCTTTTTAGGATTCAGGATTTTGGAATTGGGATTCAGGAAAGTCAGAAGCAAGCCTCTTCAAATCCTAAATCCCAACTCCTAAATCCTAGTCGATATGGTAGTTGGGCGCTTCTTTGGTGATCTGCACGTCATGCACGTGCGACTCACGGATACCGGCCGAGGTGATCTCGACGAACTCTGCCTTGGCATGCATGGTGGGGATGTCCATGCAGCCCAGGTAACCCATGCTGGCGCGCAAACCGCCCAGCAGCTGATGGATCACCGCTAGCACGCTGCCCTTGTACGGCACGCGCCCTTCGACACCTTCAGGCACCAGCTTGTCGTTGTTGCCTTCGTTGTCCTGGAAGTAACGATCCTTGGAGCCGAGTTGCATCGCGCCCAGGCTGCCCATGCCGCGGTAGGACTTGTAGGAGCGCCCCTGGAACAATTCGATCTCGCCCGGCGCCTCTTCGGTGCCGGCGAACAGGCCGCCCAGCATCACGCAGTTGGCTCCTGCCGCAATAGCCTTGGCGATATCGCCAGAGAAGCGGATGCCGCCATCGGCGATCATCGGCACGCCGGTGCCGGCCAGCGCTTCGGATACATTATGGATGGCCGCGATCTGCGGCACGCCGACGCCCGCCACCATGCGCGTGGTGCAGATGGAACCGGGGCCGATGCCGACCTTGACTGCATCGGCCCCATGGTCCAGCAGCGCTTTGGCAGCGGCGGCCGTAGCGATGTTGCCGCCGATCACATCGACCTGCGGGAAATGTTTCTTCACCCATTTCACACGGTCCAGCACGCCACGCGAATGGCCGTGCGCAGTGTCCACCACGATCACGTCGACGCCGGCTTCGACCAGCAGCGCTACACGTTCCTCGGTCCCCTCGCCCACACCGACAGCGGCCCCCACGCGCAGACGCCCCTGGCTATCCTTGCAGGCCAGCGGATGCTCGGTGGATTTCAGGATGTCCTTGACGGTCATCAGACCGCACAGTTCGAAGGCATCGTTCACCACCAGCACGCGCTCGATACGATGTTTGTGCATCAGGCTGCGCGCCTCGTCATGGCTCGCACTCTCGTTGACGGTGATCAGACGATCCTTGGGGGTCATGATGTTGCTGACCGGCTGGTCGAGGTTGCTCTCGAAACGCAGATCGCGGTTGGTAACGATACCGACCAGCTGCTTGCCTTGCAGGACCGGCAAACCGGAGATCTTGTGCTGGCGCGTCAGGGTCAGCACATCGCGCACGGTCATCTCCGGCGTGATGCTGATGGGGTCTTTCACCACTCCGCTCTCGAAGCGCTTGACGCGGGCCACATGTGCGGCCTGTTCCTTCGCACCCATGTTCTTGTGCACGATGCCGATACCGCCTTCCTGCGCCAAGGCGATGGCCAGGCGAGCTTCGGTCACGGTATCCATGGCTGCCGAGAGCAGCGGGATGTTCAACTGGATGTTACGGGTGAGCTGGGTGCGCAGGTTGACATCACGCGGCAGGACGTCGGATTGCGCAGGAACGAGCAGGACATCGTCGAATGTTAGGGCTTTCTGGGTGATACGCATGGAACCTTCCTCCGCAAAACGCGCATTATATCAAAACTTGCCGGCCGGACCGCATGCCGATTCACCCTTCCCCTTGGTGCTTCTGCCCCATCGCATAGATGATGTGTTCGAAGAACAACTCGCACCAGTCCAGGTCGCTCCCCTTCAGGGTCTGTAGCAGTTTGTTGACCTCGGCCAACGGCCAGACAGGATTGAAGGTCAGCAGCTTGTCCAATGGATAGTGCGCCAGATGCGCCTTGATCTTCCCCGCATGTTTGGCAATGCCTGCCAGCATCAGCTTCAGATCGTGGTCGACCTCGGCCCCTTCCGCCATATCCCCATATTGACGCGGATGCTGGCGTGTGAAATCGATGAACTGCTGCAACACATAGTAGAACGCCCACTCGTTGTTCTGCGTCACCTCATCCCCCAACACGAAGGGGAATACCGACAGTTCCAGCCAGTAATAATTGAGCTTGGGATTGCGCCACTTGCTGACGCCGACATAACCATGCCGTTGCTGGGCACGCTGCACGCAATCGTCCACGATGAGCCGGTCCGACGCGCGTTCGACGAGCTCCGGATCTTTGAGTACGATGGGTTTGACCAGGAAGAAATCAGGGAAGTCGTCGAACAGTTTGCCGGCGGTCTGGTGCGAGCGGAAATAACTGCGGAACAGGCGTAACACCTGTTCCTGATTACTCTCCACCTGCAGGAAGTCCTGCTTGTGTTGACCGTGCATCTTGCTATGCATCCTTGCCCTCCGCTAAGGGGAAGATTCCCCAGACCTGCGCTCTGTCAGAGTACGGTCGCGCCATGATAAATTGACGCAGCCGGAAATAATAGTTAACTTTTCCGCCCCAATCACGGAAGACGCCCCATGAGACCACTGTTTACTTTGCTGGCCCTGTCCTATGCCCTGAGCGCTCAGGCCGGGTTGAATAAATGGGTGGACGAGAACGGCAAGGTCCATTATTCCGACACCCCGCCCGCGAATGTACAGACCGAGAGCGTGCGCAGCTATACCGGCAAGGGACAGGCAGAAGCCCCCGCCAGCTATTCCAGTAAAAGCTATGCCGAACGTGAAGCTGAACTGAAGAAAGCACGTAACGAGAAACAGGAGGCCACCGCAAAATCCCAGCAAGAAGCCGCGGCCAAGGCTGAGAAGCAACGGGCCTGCACTGCTGCGCGCGAGAACCTGCGCACCATCGAGAGCGGCACCCGCCTGTTCACCTACGACGAAAATGGCGAACGCCGCTATGTCGACGACAATGAACGCGAACAACGCCTGAACAGCGCGCGCGAAGCCGCCAAGGCCAACTGCGACTAGACCGCCACCGCTGCGCTGCTGCCATCGCGCATGCGCATCGCTTCCTCGATATCCACCGACACCACCTTGGAGACACCGCGCTCCTGCATGGTCACACCGACCAGCTGATTGGCCATCTCCATGGTGATCTTGTTATGGCTGATGTAGACGAACTGCGTACGCTCCGACATCTTCTCGATCAGTTTGCACAGACGCTCGGTATTGGTATCGTCCAAGGGGGCATCCACCTCGTCCAGCACGCAGAACGGCGCCGGATTGAGCTGGAACAGCGAGAACACCAAGGCGATGGCGGTCAGCGCCTTCTCGCCGCCGGAAAGCAGATGGATGGAGGCGTTGCGCTTGCCCGGCGGATGCGCCATCACCTGCACACCGCTGTCGAGGATCTCTTCGCCGGTCAGCACCAGACGCGCCTCGCCGCCACCGAACAACACCGGGAACAGTTCCCCGAGATGACGATTGACCTCTTCGTAGGTGGCCATCAGCAGATCGCGTGATTCCTTGTCGATGCGGCGGATGGCGTCCTCCAGGGTGCCGATGGCCTCATTCAGATCTTTGGCCTGCGCATCCAGATATTCCTTGCGCTCCTGCGCCGCTTGCAATTCATCCAGCGCAGCCAGATTGACCGCGCCCAGCGCATTGATGTCGTTGGCCAGCCGGTTCAACTCGGTCTGCAGGCCGCCTATCTTGGCGCCTTCCAGCAAGGGCAACAACGGCGCCTCGTCCACATCCTGCAACTGCTCCGACCACTGCTCGAACTGGATGCGCGCTTCCTGTTCTTTCAACGTCAGTTCGTTCACCTTGTCGCGCAGCGGATTGATCTGCTGCTCGCAGGACATGCGCGTCTGCTCCAACTGGTTCAAGGTGACGGTCGCATGTTCCAGCACGTTGCGCGCTTCGGCCAGCGCCTGCTCCTGCATCTGGCGCCGCTCCAGCAATCCCTGCAACTGCTCTTGCGCGTCGCCCTCGGTGAGGCTCTCCAGCTCCTGCCGACTAGCCTGTAGGTTCGCCTCCAGGTCTTGCAAGGTCGCCGCGTTGTGTTGCAGATTCAGTACCAGGTCGGCCAGCTTGTCGGCACAGGTCTTGGCGAAGAAGCGCGCCTCCTGCAACTCGCGCTGGGCATGGTGAGCGCGTTCGCGCACCTCGCGCAGCGCCGCTTCTTCGGCATTGGCCTGGTAACGCGCCTGGTCGCAATCGATCTGCTGCTGATCGACGCGCTCGCGCTGTTCGGCCATGGATTGCGCCAACTCCTCCAGCTGCTGCTGCGCTTCGCCCACACGAGCGGCCAGCTCTTCCATCTCCTGTGAGATCTGCGCGCTGCGCTCCTGCGTGCGTTCGTTGGCCTGACTCAGTTTCAGGATCTGCATCTGCAACTGGTGCTGTTCCTGCTGCATCTGCGCCGCACTGCTGCGCAAGGCGGCGATGCGCGCCTCCATCTCCTGATGCGCCTGTTCGGCCTGCACCACGGCATCCTTGCCCTGCTCCAGCGCCGTACTGCGCACTTCCGCTTCCTGTTGCAACAATTCGATCTCGCGCTGCCGTGCCAGGATGCCATGCACCTGACTGTCCGGCGCATGGAACAACACGCTGTGCGAGCCGACCAGGTGCCCTTGCGGTGTCACCAGCCAGGTACCGGCGGCCAGTTCGGCGCGCCGAGCCAGCGCGGTCGGCAGATCCGCTACGGCATAGACGCCGAGCAGCCAGTCCTGCAACACCGGGCGTGCCTGCTCATCCTGCACCTGCACATATTCTGACAAGGGGCGCAAGGATGGGGCGGCCGACGGCACGCTGCGGGTGCCATCGGCGGCATACAGCGCCAACTTGCCCGGCGGTGCTTCCCAGCCGGCGGCATCGTCCAGCCGCGCCAGCGGCAAGGCATTGATGCGCTCACGCAGCACCGCCTCCAGCGCATCCTCCCAGCCTTGCTCGATACGGATGGATTGCCACAGACGCGGCGCGCCGTCCAGGCCGCGGGCGTGCAGCCAGGCATGCAGCTCCTTGTCATTGTCGAGCTGGGCCTGCAACTGCTTCAAGGCATTCAGACGCGCCTCGGTATGCCCCAACTGGCGCTCCAAATCCTGCGCAGCTAAGCGAGCAACACGACGCGCTTCGTCGGCCTGCGGCAATTGCGCCTGCAAGGTCGCCAGTTGCTCCTGTTGCATCTCATGCTCGACTTGCATCTCGGCGGCACGCTGCTGCGCTTGCGCCAAGGCCTCGATATCCGGGCGCGGCAGGTTGTCGCGCTCCAGCATCAAACGGGAGCGGCGACCATCCAGTTGCTGCATATTGCTCTGGATATGGCCGCGTTGCGTCTCGGCCAGTTGCAACTGCTGCTGCAAGCGCAACTGCTCGCGCTGCATCTCATTGTGTCGCTCCTGGGCCAGACGTGCAGCCTCTTCCGCCTGCGGCAGGTATTGCGCCTCGTTCTCGGCACGTTCCTCGCACACACTGACGCGCACGGTGCCTTCCTGCTGCTGTTCTTCCCAATGGGTGCGCAGGCTGTGCAGGCCCTTGATCTGGTTCTGCTGCTGCGCGATCTGACGTTCGCCGTTCTGGATCTGCTGACTCAGGCGGTTGCGCTGCTCATGCAGGTAACCGATCTGCTGCTCCAGGCGTGCGACTTCGGAATTGGTCTCATACAGCGCCCCTTGCTTGGCATGCACCGCATCGGACAAACCGAAATGCTCGCTGCGCGCGCTTTCCAGCCTGCTCTCCACCTCGCGCAGCTTGGCGATCTCGCCTTCCAGGTCGTTGCGGGTCTTCTCCACACCTTGTGCATTGCGCTCGCGCCGAGCCGCCGCTTCCTGCTTGTTCAGCAACCACAGCAGGCGCTGCGTGGTCTCGCGCCGGGCTTCCAGCTCGCGATAGGTCTTGGCCACTTCGGCCTGCTCGCCCAAGTGAATGAGCTGCTTGTCCAGTTCCTGCAGGATGTCGGACACGCGCGACAGGTTGACGCGGGTATCGGCCAGGCGCAGTTCGGTCTCGCGCCGGCGGTCACGGTATTTGGAGACGCCGGCCGCTTCTTCCAGGAACACGCGCAGCTCTTCCGGCTTGGCCTCGATGATGCGCGAGATCATGCCCTGCTCGATGATGGCGTAGGCGCGTGCACCGACGCCAGTGCCGAGGAAGATGTCGGTGATGTCCTTGCGGCGCACCGACTGGTTGTTGATGTAGTAGCTCGAATCGCCGTCGCGCTGCAGTACGCGCTTGATGGAGATCTCGCCGTAGCTGGCCCACTGGCCGCCGACCTTGCCCAGCGAGTTGTCGAACACCAGTTCGACGCTGGCGCGCGATACCGGCTTGCGTGTGCCGGCACCATTGAAGATCACGTCCTGCATGGATTCGCCGCGCAACGCGGAGGCGCGCGACTCGCCCAGCACCCAGCGCAAGGCGTCGATCACATTGGACTTGCCGCAACCGTTCGGGCCGACGATACCCACCAGCTGTCCGGGCAGCGAGATGTTGGTAGGATCGACGAAAGACTTGAAACCGGCGAGTTTGATCTGACTGAGGCGCAATTTATGGCGGGTCGGACGTTATAATGCGCGGCATTCTAACCGAACTCCCAGAGGCCACCAACCATGACCACCCGTCCCGCCAAGACACTGGAAACCTTCCCCAATCCCCATCCTGGCCGCGATTACCACATCCACATGGAGATCCCGGAATTCACCTGCCTGTGCCCCAAGACCGGCCAGCCGGACTTCGCCACGCTGACCCTGGATTACATCGCCGACCAGCAATGTGTGGAACTGAAGAGTCTGAAACTCTATATGTGGTCGTTCCGCGAGGAAGGTCATTTCCACGAAGACGTGACCAATCGCATCCTGGACGATCTGGTGGCTGCCACGCAGCCGCGCTTCATGCGCCTGACCGCCAAGTTCTACGTGCGCGGCGGCATCTTCACCAACGTGGTGGCTGAACACCGCAAACCCGGCTGGCAGCCCGCCCCGCGCGTCGATCTGACCAGTTTCTCCGGCCAATCCAACACCCGGGGCTGAGGCCATGGAATACCGCACGCTCGGCCGCAGCGACCTCAAGGTCTCCGCCCTCTGTCTGGGCACCATGACCTTCGGCGAACAGAACAGCGAAGCCGAAGCGCATGCGCAGCTCGACCTGGCGGTATCGCAAGGCGTCAATTTCATCGATACCGCCGAGATGTACCCGGTCGCCCCGCGTGCCGAGACCGCGCACCGCACCGAGACCTATATCGGCAGCTGGCTGAAGAAGCAGCCGCGCGAAAAACTGGTCATCGCCACCAAGATCGCCGGACCGGCGCGCGGCTTCGGCTGGATACGCGGCGGCCCGCGCATCACGCGCGAGCATGTCCAGGCCGCCATCGACGGCAGCCTCAAGCGTTTGCAAACCGATTACGTCGACCTGTACCAGATCCACTGGCCGGATCGCTACGTGCCGATGTTCGGCGGCACCAGCTACGACGCCAGCCAGGAACGCGACAGCACGCCCATCGCCGAGCAGTTGCAGGCGCTGGGCGAACTGGTCAAGGCCGGCAAGGTGCGCCACATCGGTCTGTCCAACGAAACCCCCTGGGGCGTGCTGGAGTTCGTGCGCTGCGCCGAACAGCTGGGCTTGCCCCGCATCGCCACCATCCAGAACGCCTACCACCTGATGAACCGCACTTTCGAGATGGGGCTGGCCGAGGCCTGCCGCCACGCCGAGGTCGGCCTGCTGGTCTACAGCCCGCTCGCCTTCGGTCATCTCAGCGGCAAATATCTGGACAATCCGCAGATGCCAGGCCGCATCACCCTGTTCCCCGGCTTCGGCCAGCGCTACAACAAGCCCAACGTCCCCGCCGCGACAGCGGAATATGTACGCATCGCACGCGAAGCCGGCATGAGTCCGGCCACCCTGGCGCTGGCCTTCGCCCGTACACGCTGGTTCACCACCAGCGTCATCGTCGGTGCGACCTCGTTGGCACAACTACAGGAGAACCTGGATAGTGCACAGGTCACCTTGTCGGCCGAGGTCCTCGCGCAGATCGAAGCCGTGCATGCGCGCCTGCCCAATCCGGCCCCATGAAATTCCGATTTGACGCTATGATGCGCGCCATCACATCCACCAAAGGGAGCGGGAAATGCTAAAGAAAGTGATCGCTGTGGTATTGATCGTGCTGGCCGGGGGGACATGGCTCTATCTGGACCACCTGAACAAACTGGAACTGCAGCAGGCCGAAGAGACCCGGCAAGCCATGATCCAGGCTCGCGAACAAGCCGCTGCACGCGCTCAGGCCCGCGCGCGTTTCGAAGCCGAACTCACCGCCACCCTGACCGGCTGCAAGGAGCAGGCCAGCGCCGCCAAGGCCGCCTTCCTGGAAGCCAACAAGAAACCGGTGAAACGCAAGCCGGGCCAGTTCACCATCCCGGAAGAGATCGCCGCCCAGGCTGACGATACGCTGGCCGCGGCCGAAGCCGCCTGCCAGAAAGAATACGACGCGCGCCTGGCCCAGGGCCAATAAGCGCTCATCCCCCGGTCACCGCCCCATGACCTCGGTGCGGTGAACCCAGATAACGATGCGTCTGCATCTCGGTCAACCGGCTGAGGATGCGTTGCGCCTCACCATCCTGCCGCCCCGCCGCATAGAGCTCCTCCAGCGGCACCTCGAATGAAGCCACCAGATTCACATGATGGTCGTACAGCACGTCGATCAGCCAGGTGAAACGTCGACCGGCGGCAGCGTTGTCCGCCATCATGCACGGGATGTCTGACAGGAACAGCGTCGAATAACGCTGCGCGATCGCCAGATAGTCCGACTGGTCATGATGACCGCCGCACAGTTCAGCGAAATCGAACCACACCACCTCCCGCGCATGCCGTCTGGTCGGGATATGGATATTGCGCACCGCGATACTGCCGCCTTCCTGCCCCATGCCGGCGGTGAGCCGCTGGAACAACTGTTCCATATGTGACGTGGTGGCCGGATCGGCCGCCGGCAAGAACAAGGGATCGCGCGCCATCTGCTGCATGCGATAGTCCATGTCGCTATCCAGATGCAGCACTTTCAGCTCGCGCTTGAGCAAGGCGATAGCCGGCAGGAAGTTCTGCCGTTGCAGACCGTGCGGATAGAGGTCGTCCGGAGCCTGATTGGAGGTGGTGAGCAAGACCACCCCACGCTCGAACAAGGCTTGCAGCAAACGCCCCAGGATCATCGCATCGGCGATGTCGTCCACATGGAACTCGTCCAGACACAGCAGACGCGTCTCCTTGCCGATGCGATCGGCCAGGGCGATCAGCGGATCGCGCTCGTGCGCAAGCTGCTGCATGCCCTGATGCACCTCGACCATTAAGTGATGGAAATGGATGCGACGTTTGCGGCGATACGGCAGGCAATGATAGAAGCCATCCATCAGGAAGGTCTTGCCGCGCCCCACCCCGCCCCAGATATACAAGCCCTTGGGCACATGCGGGCTCAACAGGCTGCGCCCCAGGAACTGGTCGCGCTTCTGTTTGAAGGCGATCAACTGGCGCCAGAACTCCTCCAGCTCATCGATGGCGGCCAGTTGCCGCGCATCGCAGACGAAGCCGGCCTTGCCGCAGGCGCGCCGATACCACTCGCGCGGACTGATGCCGAGTTCTTGCAGGCTATCTGTCGTCATACGACCTCGATGAATTCCAGTGCGTTCATATCCGGATCGCGACAGAACAAGGCCTTGCGCCCGGATTGACTCAGCGTGTAGGGAATCCCCGCGGCCGCCAAACCGCACACCAGTGCGGCCATATCCGATATCGCCAGCGCCACATGGCGGTCGCGCCCACCGTGGGCGGGACGTTGCAGGCCATGCTCCGGATCGGGCAGCACCATGAGATGGATCTGCTGCGCACCGACGCCGTACCACACGCCGTCGAACGCCATCTGCGGCCGGCCCGCATCGGGATGCAGACCGAGTACGCCCTCATAGAACGCACGCGCCCGGCCCAGATCGGCGGTCAGGAAAGTCGCATGATGCAGGCCGAGAATCATTTGCCCGAGACAGGGATGACCTTGCTCGCTGCCAGCTTGGCGCGGGCACGGGCTTCGTCGACATCCTTGCCGTTGGCCAATGCCACGCCCATGCGGCGACGCTTGAACGATTCCGGCTTGCCGAACAGGCGGATGTCGGATTCCGGCACGCGCAGCGCCTCATCCACGCCCTGGAAGGCGATGCCCGGCTCATCCAGTTGGCCGTAGATGACGGCCGAGGCGCCAGGCTGACGCAGCGAGGCATCCACCGGCAAGCCCAGGATGGCGCGTGCATGCAGTTCGAACTCGTTGTAACGCTGGGTGCACATGGTGACCATGCCGGTGTCGTGCGGACGCGGACTGACCTCGGAGAACCACACGCGGTCGCCCTTCACGAACAGCTCCACGCCGAAGATCCCCAGCCCGCCCAGATCGTCGGTGACCTTCTTAGCGATGTCGCGCGCCAGATCAAGTGCGCCCGGAGTCATCGTCATCGGCTGCCAGCTCTCCACATAGTCCCCATGCACCTGCACGTGACCGATGGGATCGCAGAAATGCGTCACCACCTGGCCATCCGCGCCCAGCGCACGCACGGTGAGCTGGGTGATCTCGTAATCGAAATCGATGAAGCCCTCGACGATCACTCGCCCCTGGTTCACGCGCGAACCGCTGGCCGCGTAATCCCAGGCCGCTTGCACATCCTGCGGGCCATCCAGCTTGGACTGGCCCTTGCCGGAAGAGGACATCACCGGCTTGACGATGCAGGGATAGCCGATGCCGCCGTCGATGGCGGCCTGCAACTCTTGCAGACTGTCGGCGAATTTGTAGGGCGAGGTCGGCAGGCCGAGCGTCTCGGCAGCCAGCCGGCGGATGCCTTCGCGGTTCATGGTCAGGCGTGCGGCACGGGCAGTGGGGATCACGCGCACCCGCCCTTCCGCCTCGATCTTCTCCAGCATCTCGGTGGCGATAGCCTCGATCTCAGGCACGATGAGCTGCGGCTGCTCCTGTTCGATCAAGGCACGCAGCGCGGCGCCGTCGGCCATGTTGATGACATGGGCGCGGTGCGCCACCTGCTGCCCCGGAGCGTTGCCGTAGCGGTCGACGGCGATGACTTCCACCCCCAGACGTTGCAGGGCGATGATGACCTCCTTGCCGAGTTCACCGCTGCCGAGCAGCATGACCTTGGTAGCGGATGGACTGAGCGGGGTGCCGAAGACGGGAGCTTGCATGGTGGATTCCACTGGGTGATTGAAGATGGCGGAATTATAGCGAAGGAGTACCATAAGTCGGTCTTTCGCTTGTCGCTTCATCGATCTTTCAACTTCACGGGAGTAAGCATCATGACGAACATCGAACAATTGCTGGGCCAGGAAGCCGAGTCACTGCTAAACCATCGCTGTACCGGCATCCCGAAAGAATCGTTACATGTGCCCGGCCCCGACTATGTGGACCGCGTGGTGGCAGTGAAGGACCGCAAGACCGCGGTGCTGCGCAGCCTGCAGGCCCTGTATGGCCACGGTCGCCTCGCCAACACCGGTTATCTCTCCATCCTGCCGGTAGACCAGGGCGTGGAGCACTCGGGCGGCGCCTCGTTCGCACCCAACCCCATCTATTTCGATCCCGAGAATATCGTGAAGCTCGCCATGGCGGCCGGCTGCAACGGCGTGGCTTCCACGCTGGGCGTGTTGTCATCGGTCGCGCGCAAGTACGCGCACAAGGTGCCGTTCATTGTGAAGATCAACCACAACGAACTGCTGACTTATCCCAATGAGTTCGACCAGACCCTGTTCGCCAGCGTGGACCAGGCCTTCGACATGGGCGCGGTGGCGGTGGGCGCGACGGTGTTCTTCGGCTCGGAGCAGTCACGCCGCCAGATCATCGAGATCTCGGAAGCGTTCCAGCACGCGCATGAACTCGGCATGGTCACCATCCTCTGGGCCTACCTGCGCAACCCGGCATTCAAGACCGCTGACAAGGACTACCACGTTGCCGCCGACCTGACCGGCCAGGCCAACCATCTCGCCGTGACCATCAACGCCGACATCGTCAAGCAGAAGATGGCCGAGAACAACGGCGGCTACAACGCCATCAAGTTCGGCAAGACCAGCCCCAAGGTGTACAGCGACCTCACCACCGACCACCCCATCGACCTGGTGCGCTACCAGGTGGCCAACTGCTACATGGGCCGCGCCGGACTGATCAACTCCGGCGGCGAATCGGGCAAGGACGACCTGCAGCAGGCGGTGCGCACCGCCGTGATCAACAAGCGTGCCGGCGGCATGGGCCTGATCCTCGGGCGCAAGGCGTTCCAGAAGCCGATGCCGGACGGTGTGGCGCTGATCAACGCGGTGCAGGACGTGTATCTGGACAACAAGGTGACGGTGGCCTGACAAACGGCTACCATCCGCCCGGCCCCGCTACAGAGCGGGGCGGCCATGCCGAGCCGCGAACTCGATAAAAATGCGGACGGAAAGGAGGATGGCGTCATCGCAGCGATGCGGTGACAGGTTTGAACAAGATGCCTCGGCATCCGACAGGGCAATGACGAACCCATGAACCCGCTGACGCGCATCGCCACCACTGGCCTGGTTTTTTCGCTCTCCTCGCTCCTGCCCGTCTACGCATCCAGCGAATCGGTGCGCGACCTGCCACTGAGCAGTTTCGTCGATGCTGCCAGCCTGGAAGACCTGGCCGACATGCTGGTCACCGACACCAAGGTACCGCAGGCACGCAACTCGGTGACCCAGAACATCGCGGTGTTGCGCAGCGAAGATTTCGAGCGACAGCCACAGAACAACCGCAACCTGGCGGAACTGCTGCGTTACACCTCCGGCCAGTTCGTCAACGTGCTGTCGCGCAACGACGCCAACTGGGGTTCCTATGCCGGGCTCGGCCCCAAGTACAACAGCTACCTGCTCGACGGCGTACCCATCGATTCCTTCATCGACGCGATGAGTCTGGACCCCTGGGCGCTGGAACGCATCGAGGCGCACAAGGGGCCGGCCTCGGTGATGTACCCGAACTATCTGTCGATGGATTTCGCCGGCAACGAATCGCCGCTGGCCGGCACCACCAACCTCATCCTCAAGCGCCATATCGAGCGCACCGAGACACGCGTGCAGGCCGGCTATGGCAGCTGGGACACGCTCAATGGGCGCGCCTACCATCAGGGGCGGCAAGGCGACTTGAGCTACTTCCTCGGCGCCGGCGACGAACGCTCTGCCTATACCCAGTACGGTGCGCCGAACTCCTGGTTGCAGACGGTGGATACACCCAACTATGACAAGCTCAAGGCCTACGGCAAGCTGAGCTATGACTTCGGCCGTGCCGACCACACGCTCTCGCTGTTCCTCCATCACACCCGGCAGGATGGCGATGCGGGCCGCCCCAACCGGCAATACCATCACCGCTACGACACCGCCAACCTGGCTTATGACAACCAGCTGACGCCAGCACTGCATGTGCAGTTCAAGGCCGGGGACCGCGACTATGACCGGCGCATCGGCGAAGACAACTATCCGACCGACCTGAGCTCGACCGGGTTTGGCCTGACGCGGCAACGCATCCGGCCGCTGGATCTCGCGTTCAGCTACCAGCATGCCGAAGGCGCGCTGCTCACCGCCGGCATGGACCGGCAGACAGTGCACTACACGACCGACAGTCTCTCGCCTGCCGGTACGGCCACGCCGCAGAACGATGTCAGCGCGACCTCGCGCGGCCTCTACGTGCAGGAGAAACTGCAACTCGGCGACTGGGTGTGGCGTGGCGGCTTGCGCCAGAACAGCGTGGACCACCGCTATGCCCTGCTCGGCGGCAGCGTGCCGACCACGGCCAGCGCCTCCTGGCAGAAGACCCTGTGGAGCCTGGGCGCGCGCTACAACGCCTCCGCCGATCTCTCGCTCTATGCCAATGCCGGCAGCAGTTTCATGCCGCCGGCGGCCAAGCAGATCGGCGGCACCACCGTCAGCGGCAGCGGACAACTGGCCAACCCGGCATTGCAATCCGAGAACGGCATCGGCGAAGACATTGGCATCGACTGGCAACCCGACAGCCTGACCCGGCTGGGCGTGCGCGGCTTCTTCAACAAGGTCTCCAACGCCATCGTCGACAACGTGGTCAGCGTCGCCCCGTCGCAGACCCGGGCGGTCAACGCCGGCAGCGCGACCGCGCGCGGCCTGGAGCTCGATGCCTCGCGGCGATTCGGCGACGGTATCGAAGGGTTCGCCAACCTGACCCTGTCGCGCACGCGCATCGACAACCCGACCGACGCCGACCAGGATGGCACCGAGATCCCGTTCGCTCCGGACCGTGTCGCCAACCTCGGCCTGCATCTGCAACTGCCGGGCGGCATCGCGGCTTCGACCTACGGCCACTGGGTTGGAACCTACTGGAACAGCGCCGCACGCAGCAACCGCCAGTCCTTCGGTGGCTACGGCATCCTGAATCTGCGCGTGAGCAAGGCGTTCGGCGAGCGTTACACGGCTTTCGCCGACCTGAACAACCTGACCGACCGGCGCTTCGACATGCCCTGGGGTTTCCGTGATCCAGGCTTCAACGCCTACGTCGGCCTGAATCTGGACTTCTGACACGCCGCATGCCGACCTTGCGCCATCTTCTCCTCACGCTCCTGCTGTGCAGCGGTCTGGTGCAGGCCAGTCAGGCCGAGGACGACCTCGCCCTCAAGGTCAAGGCGGCCTATGTGTTCCACCTCGTCAAGTTCGTCGATTGGCCCGGCCTGCCGCCGGACAGTCTGCACATCTGCGTCACCGGCAGCGATGCCATGGGTGCCATGCTGGGCGAACTGGCCAACCGCCAGGTGAAGGACCGCACGCTCAGGATAGAACGCGGGGTGCCGTCCGACCTGGCCATCTGCCAGATACTGTTCATCGGTCGCGCCGAGAAGCAGTGGTCGAGCCTGCTGAGCCGGGCGGGAGGCCTGCCTGTCCTCACCGTCAGCGACCTGGAGGATTTTGCGCGCAAGGGTGGCGTGGTCGGTTTCTACAGCGAGGCCGGCAAGATCCGGCTGGAGATCAACCCGGACACCGCGCGCAAGGCCGAGCTGCGCATCAGCGCCAAGCTGATGGAAGTGGCCCGCACCGTTCCCGCCGCACAGGAATGAACGACATGCGCGCCTGGTTCCTCGACCTCCCGATCAAGAGCAAGCTGACGCTGATCATCCTCGGCTGCACCGCCATCGCACTGGCACTGGAAGGCTTCGCCTACATCGCCTATGAACGCATGCGCGTGCAGGACGACATGCTGCGCGACCTGAATTCGGTGGCGCGCATCATCGCCGACCGCAGCACCGCCGCCCTCACCTTCGGCGACGAGAAGGTCGCCCTGGAGACGCTCTCCGCCCTGCGCTCCAAGCGCGACATCATCTCGGCCGCGATCTATGACGAATCCGGCAAGGTGTTCGTGCGCTACGACAGCGGCGAGGAACGTCCCTATCTGTTCCCGAACGGCAGTGAACTCCCCGCGCAAGACGTCAACACGGGAGGCTATGTCTACCTGAACGAGCCGGTGATGATGGACGGTACACAGATCGGCAGCGTGTTCATCCGCGCCAGCCTGCGCGAGCTGGATCGCATGTGGCGCGACTTCCTGCTCATCTCGCTGCTGATCGGGCTGCTCACCGTACTGGTCACGCTGTTCCTCGCCAACCGCCTGCAGCGGGTGGTGTCCGCCCCGCTGGAACACCTGACCGGTACGGCGCGCCGCATCAGCGAGAACAAGGATTACAGCCTGCGCGCCACGCAGGAGAGCCGGGACGAGGTCGGCACGCTGGTCACCGCTTTCAACGGCATGCTGGAGACCATAGAGACCCGCAACCATGAGCTGATGCTGGCCAACCAGCGTCTGGCCGACAACGAGGGCCAGTTGCGGACGATCAACGAGGATCTGGAACGGCGCGTCAGGGACCGCACCGCGGAACTGCAGGCCCTGTTCGACTCCGCCAGCGTCGGCATCGTACTGGCCAAGGAACGCACGATCACCAGCTGCAACCGGCGCATGGACCAGTTGTTCGGCTACGCCAGCGGCGAACAGATCGGCCAGTCGACGCGCATCTGGTACACCGGCGAACAGGCCTATCTCGATGCCGGCCGGGCGATGTATGCACAGATGGCGCGCGGCGAGACCTATACGCATGAGCATGAAGTGGTGCGCAAGGACGGCAGCCGTTTCTGGATGCGCATGGCGGTGCATGCCATCGATCCCGGCGACCTGTCCAAAGGCGTGGTCGGCGTGATGGAGGACATCACCGAGACCCGCCGCATGCAGCAGGAGATCGAACGCCAGGTCACGCTGATGCAGGCGCTGATCGACACCATCCCCAACCCGATCTTCTACAAGGATGCCGACAGCCGCTTCTTCGGCTGCAACAAGGCCTATGAGCAGGCCTTCGGCACCCGCCGCGAAGACTTCGTCGGCAAACGCGTGCTCGACCTGGACTATCTGCCGGAAGCCGACCGCATGGCCTACCAGGCCGAGGACGAAGCGGTGATCGCCAGCGCGGGCAGCCGTTCGCGCGAAGTGCCCATGGTGCTGGCCGACGGCAGGACACACGACACGCTCTACTCGGTGACCGGCTTCGCCAACCGCGACGGCACGCCGGGCGGACTGGTCGGGCTGATCGTCGACATCACGCAGCTGAAGGACGCGGAACGCGAAGCCAAACAAGCGCGCGCGGTGGCCGAGGCGGCCACACAGGCCAAGGCCGAGTTCCTCGCCAACATGAGCCACGAGATCCGCACGCCGATGAACGCCATCCTCGGCATGCTCTATCTGGCCTTGAAGACCGAGCTCGCCCCCAACCAGCGCAACTATCTGACGAAAGCACAGGGCGCGGCCAACGCGCTGCTCGGCATCATCAACGACATCCTCGACTTCTCCAAGGTCGAGGCGGGCAAGCTGGACATCGAGCAGACCGAGTTCGGTCTGGAAGCTGTACTGGAACAGTTGAAGGACACCATCGGCATGCAGGCCGAGCAGAAGGGTATCGAGTTCCTCATCCGTTACGACGTGAACATCCCGTTCCGCCTGATCGGCGACCCGCTGCGGCTGGGCCAGATCCTGCTCAACCTGTGCAGCAATGCGGTGAAGTTCACCGACGAGGGCGAGGTCGAACTCGCCTTCCAGAGCCTGGGGCTCAGCGGCGACGAACTGACCCTGCAGATCTCGGTACGCGACACCGGCATCGGCATGACACCGGAAGTGCAGTCGCTGCTGTTCAACAAGTTCACCCAGGCCGACCAGTCCACCACGCGCCGCTTCGGCGGCACCGGACTCGGCCTCGCCATCTGCAAGCACCTGACCGAACTGATGGGCGGCCGCATCTGGATCGAGGATTCGCAGCCCGGCAAGGGCACCACCATGTGCTGCACCTTGAAGTTCCATGTCCCGCAACAGGCGCAGGCACACCGCCGCGAACTGGTGGAACAGGCCGGCCCGCTGCTCGAAGGCATCCGTGTGCTGGTGGTGGATGACAACGAGGTGTCGCGCGAGATACTGGCCGAGATGCTGCGCTTCTTCCGCCTCGAGGTGAAGGTCGCGGCCAGCGGCATCAAGGCCATCGACCTGCTGGAGACCGCGCACGAGCATCCCTATGACATGGTGCTGATGGATTGGCGCATGCCGGGCATGAACGGCGACGAGGTCATCCGCCGCATCCACGCCGACATCGCCATCCCGAGGCAGCCCAGGATCGTGATGGTCACCGCCTACGGCCGCGAGGACGTGATCCGGCTGGCCGACCAGGCCGGCGTCGACGGCTTCCTGATCAAGCCGGTGTCCCCTTCCACCCTGCTCGACACCATCCTGTCGGTGCTGGGACGCGGCCGGGTGTTACGCAGCGATGGCAAGGCAACGCATGAACTCCAGCCGGAGACCGCGCCGGATTTCGGCGGCGCAAGGTTGCTGCTGGTGGAGGACAACGAGATCAACCGCGAATTCGCCACCGAGCTGCTGCACAGCATGAACGTCGAGGTCGAGGAAGCCGTGAACGGCGAAGAGGCCGTCGCCATGGTGCAACAGCGCGCCTACGATGCCGTGCTGATGGACATCCAGATGCCGGTGATGGACGGGCTGGAAGCGGCGCGGCGCATCCGCGCGCTGGCGCAGCAGCCGGACGGCCAACGCTACACCGACCTGCCCATCATCGCCATGACTGCGCTGGCCATGGCGCAGGATGCGGACAAGAGCCGTGAAGCCGGGATGAACGACCACATCACCAAACCGGTGGCGCCGGAACGGTTGATGGCCACCCTGTCGAAGTGGCTGAAGCAAAAGGGAGAAACGGGCGCGCCCTCGGTGCCCGCTGCCGCGACCGCCACGGGCTATCCGGCGGATCTGCTGGGCATGCAGCATGTGGATGCCGCGCAGGGTATACGCCGCATCGGCGGCAAACCGGAGGCCTACCGCAAGCAACTGCTGCGTTTCCGCGAACATTATGCGGATGCCGCCGACGCGCTGGAAAGGCGGCTCGCGCAGCAGGGAACGCAAGCCGCAGAGGAATACTGTCACGCACTCAAGGGGGTCTGCGGCAACCTCGGCGCCGAGGCGCTGTATGCCGCCGCGACCGCGTTGGACGACCTGCTCAAGCAAGGCAAGGCGCCGGAAGCGGCGCAGTTCGAATCGTTGCGTGGGCTTCTTGGAAAATTGGCGGAAGAGATCGATGCCCTGCCCTCCGCCACGGCGACCACCCGTGGCACGCCGCGCCGCATGCTGGGGCGCGATGAGTTGCTGGCCAAGCTGGCCGCGTTGTCCGCCCTGCTCGAAAACGATCTTGGCGCGGCCGATACCCTGCTCACCGAACTGCGCGCCAGTGCAATGGACGCTGAGACGACGCAAGCCGTCAGCGACATCGCCGCGCAGATCGACATCTTCGCGATCGACGAAGCGCAGGCGCAGATCCACACGCTGCGCGAACAGCTGGGGAAAAGTACATGAACGAGGAGACTGACATGGACGGGACAAACGGCGACAGGCCCCGCGTGCTCATCGTGGACGACGTGAAGGAGAACCTGCACGTGATGATGAACATCCTGCGCGAGCAGTACGCCATCATCGCTGCCACCAGCGGCAGCAAAGCGCTGGAGCTGGCGGCGCGCGCGCCGCAACCGGACGTGATCCTGCTCGACATCAAGATGCCGGACCTGGACGGTTATGAAGTGCTGCACAGGCTGAAGGCCAGCCCGGCGACGGCCGACATCCCGGTCATCTTCGTCACCGCGCTGTCGGAATCGGCGGACGAGGCACGCGGGCTGAAGATGGGCGCGGCGGACTACATCACCAAGCCGGTCAATCCTGATCTGCTGCGGCTGCGCGTGCTGACGCAGCTGGAGCTGCGCCGTTACCGCCGCAAGCCGGTCCCGTCCGGCATACCTGGCATGCCGCAGAGCGCCCTCAGCATCCTGGTGGTGGACGATGTGCCGGAGAACATCCACGAGCTGATCAGCGTGCTCACCGACGAGTACCGCGTGCTGGTGGCGAACAACGGCACCAAGGCCATCGAACTGGTGCAGAGCCCCTCCCCGCCCGACCTGGTGCTGCTCGACATCCTGATGCCGGAGATGGACGGCTACGAGGTATGCCGCCGCATCAAGGCCACGCCGGAAGGCAACCGCATCCCCATCATCTTCGTCAGCGTGATCGACAGCACGGTGGACAAGGTCAAGGCCTTCTCCATCGGCGCTTCCGATTTCATCACCAAGCCGTTCGACATCGACGAGGTGCGCGCCCGCGTGCACACCCATCTGGAGCTGAGCCGGCTGCAGCGCTATTTCGAGCAACAGGTCGAACAGCGCACCCATTCCTTGCGTCAGGCCAACATCGAGCTGAACGAGAGCCGCGAAAAATACCGGGTGCTGACCGAGAGCATCAACGACGTGATCTGGGCAGCCGACGCGGAGACCCTGCGTTACCTGTATGTCAGCCCGTCCGTCACCGAGCTGAGCGGCTACACCCCGGAAGAAGTCATGGCCGGACCGTTCGAAACACTGTTGCAGCCCGAACAGGTGGGACGGGTCAAGGAGACCATCGCCCGCCACCTGTCCGAATTCAGGAACGGCCACAAGAAACCCGGCCATTTCCGCACCGAGGAAGTCGAACTGAACGGCAAGGATGGCAGCAAGATCTGGACCGAGATCGTCACCAACTTCTACGCCAATCCGCAGTCCGGACGCATCGAGATCTTGGGCGTGACCCGTAACATCAACGAACGCAAAAAGGCTGAAGAACGCATCCGTTTCCTGGCCAACTTCGACCAGCTCACCGGCCTGCCCAATCGCGCCGAACTGCAGGTGCGCTTCCAGCATGCGCTGGAGCAATCACAGCGCAGCGGCAAACAACTGGCGCTGATGTACCTCGACATCGACCATTTCAAGAACATCAACGACACGCTGGGACACACCTTCGGCGACCAGCTGCTGCTGGAGGTCGCCAAGCGGCTGCGCGCCGCCCTGCACGAGGAGGACACAGTGTCGCGCCAGGGCGGCGACGAATTCATCCTGGTGCTGCCCGGCATGAACGAGGATGGCGCCGCGCGCACCGCCAGCACCCTGATCGAGCTGATCTCCAGCCCGTTCACCATCGAAGGCCAGGAACTCATCGTCACCCCTTCCATCGGCATCGCCATCTTCCCGCATGACGGCGGGGATTTCGAAGCGCTGCTGAAGAACGCAGACGCCGCGATGTACCGCGTCAAGCAGAGCGGGCACAACGCCTTCCGCTTCTTCGCCCAGGAGATGCAGGCACATTCCGCACGCACGCTGCAGCTGAGCAACGCGCTGCGCCACGCACTGGCTCGCGGCGAGCTGCAGCTGTATTACCAGCCGCAGATCTCGCTGCATGACGACAGCGTGCTGGGGGCCGAGGTCCTGCTGCGCTGGCAGCATCCGGAGCTGGGCATGGTCTCCCCCGCCGAGTTCATCCCTATCGCCGAAGACAGCGGCCAGATCATCCCGATCGGTGAATGGGTGATGCGTGCCGCAACGCGGCAGACAAAGGCGTGGATGGACGACGGGTTGCCGCCCATGCTGATCGCGGTGAACCTGTCCGCCAACCAGTTCCGTCACCCCAACCTGCCCGAACTGGTCAGCCGCATCCTGGACGAGAGCGGCCTGCCGCACCAGCACCTGGAACTGGAACTGACCGAAGCAGTGGCCATGGACGACCCGCAGGGCGCCATCGCCGTGATGGACCAGTTGCACGAACAAGGCATCCGCATGTCCATCGACGATTTCGGCACCGGCTATTCCTCGCTCAGCTATCTGAAACGCTTCAAGGTGTACAAGCTGAAGATCGACCAGTCCTTCGTGCGCGACCTCACCGTGGACCCGGAGGATCAAGCCATCGTCACCGCGGTCATCAATATGGCAAAGGGCCTCGGCCTGCAGACCATCGCGGAAGGCGTGGAGACCGAAGGGCAACTGGAGTTCCTGCGCCGGCAGGGCTGTGACGAGATCCAGGGCTACTATTTCAGCAAACCGCTGCCCGCCGCAGAGTTTGAACGCTTTGTCCGGGCACGGTGCTGAGCACACGCGACCTTAGCAGCGCGACGTCTCTTCGGCGTGTATCCGGACCGAGAGCAGCGTCGCCGAGACGATGAGCGCCGCGCCCGCCCATTCGCGCCAGTCCATGCGCTCGCCAGCCAGCACCCAGGCGGCGGCGGCGGCGACCACCAGCTCGAACAGGAACAGCACCACGGCACGGTTCGCCGCGAGATGGGTGACGCCGTACTGCACCGCGAAACTGGTGGCACACAACACCGCCCCCAGCAGCAGCAGCATCGACCATGAGGCCGACGAAACAGCGGCCAGCTGTCCGGCAAGACCGCCCTGCCACCACAGGAATGGCAGGGTCAACAGCAGGGTGCCCAGCCACAGGCTGAACGACTTCACCTCCACCGAGAGATGCGCGGAACGGCGCGAGACGACATTGGAGAGCGCAAAGCCCATGCCGGCGGACAACCCCAGCCATTCCGAGATGTTCTGCGGGACAGGCAGGCCCAGCTCCGGCGTCCACAGCATGACCACCGCCCCGCCCAACGACAGCGCGACGATGGCATAGCCGTAGCGATCGAGGCGCTCCCCCAGCAGCCAGCGCGAGAACAGCACGGTCCACACCGGCGCCAGATAGAACAGCAACAGCACACGCATCACCTCGCCCTGCAGCATGCCCAGCACATAGCCGAGATTGGCCCAGCCTGCGCTGAACACCAGCAACAGCGCCCAGCCGCCCAGTGATGCGCGTTCGCGCCACAGGCGCGGCAGGATGAACGCGCCGCACAACATGGCGAAGGCATAGGTGAGGCCGGTCGCCAGTGCACCGGAGACGCCGGCTTCCTGCAACAGACGGTAGGGATACCAGATCAATCCCCACACCAGGGCACCGCTCAGCACGCCGGCAACCGGCAAGACATTTCGTTTTGTTGGCACCCGCCCGCCCTCTATAATGCGCGCTCTTTCGCGCGTTGCGTTATGCACATGAATCCAGACCTGAACAAACTGCAACCCTACCCGTTCCAGAAGCTGTCCCAGCTGTTCGGCCAAGTCACGCCGAATGCCGCCCTGAAACCCATCGCGCTGCACATCGGCGAACCCAAACACGAGACCCCGGCCTTCATCAAGGAAGCGCTCGTGCAGGGACTGGACGGACTGGCGAATTATCCCACAACCATCGGTAGCGACGCGCTGCGCAATGCCATCACACAATGGCTGGCACGCCGCTACGACATCGCCGTGCCCGATGCCAAGACGCAGGTGTTGCCGGTGAACGGCAGCCGCGAAGCGCTGTTCGCCTTCGCCCAGGCAGTGATCGACCGCAGCCGACCGGATCCAGTGGTGGTCTGTCCCAACCCGTTCTACCAGATCTACGAAGGCGCAGCCCTGCTCGCCGGTGCCACACCGCACTTCCTCAACACCCTGCCGGAAGACGGCTTCGCGCTGAATCTAGCGCAGCTGCCGGAAGCGGTCTGGCAACGCACACAGCTCATCTACGTGTGCTCGCCGGGCAACCCCAACGGCCGCGTGATGCCGCTGGCCGAATGGCAAACGCTGTTCGAGATGAGTGATCGCTACGGTTTCGTGATCGCGGCGGATGAATGCTATTCCGAGATCTACTTCGGCGACGACCAGCCGCTGGGTGCCTTGCAGGCGGCGCAGCAACTGGGACGCGGCGACTATAAGAACTTGGTGGTGTTCTCTAGCCTGTCCAAGCGCTCCAACGTGCCCGGCCTGCGTTCCGGCTTCGTGGCGGGCGATGCGAAGATACTGGAGAAGTTCGCGCTGTACCGCACTTATCATGGCTGTGCGATGAACCCGGCGGTACAGGCGGCCACCATCGCCGCCTGGAACGACGAGGCGCATGTGGCCGAGAACCGCCGCTTGTATGCGGAGAAGTTCGAGCGCGTCATCACCCTGCTCGCTCCGCTGCTGCCGGTAGAGAAACCGGATGCCGGCTTCTATCTGTGGATACGCACCCCCATCGCCGATACCGATTTCGCGCAACAGTTGTACCGCGACTATAATGTGTCGGTGCTGCCCGGCAGCTTCCTGGCGCGCGAGGCGCACGGGAGCAACCCGGGCGCGAACTTCATCCGTCTGGCGCTGGTCGCCGGCCTGGACGAGACGCTGGAAGCCGCACAACGCATCGCCGCATTCACTTCAAAACTCAAACAATAGGAAAGACCATGCCACTCTTGCAGAAGACCATCGAAGAAGCCTTTGAACGCCGCGCCGAGATCACCCCGCGCAACGTGGACGCGCAGCTCAAGGAAGCGATCAACACCGTGATCGAGTATCTCGACCAGGGCAAGCTGCGCGTGGCCGAGAAGATCGACGGCCAGTGGGTCACCCACCAGTGGGTCAAGAAGGCCGTGCTGCTGTCCTTCCGCATCGAAGACAACGCCTTCATCAAGGGCGGTTTCACCAACTACTTCGACAAGGTGCCGTCCAAGTTCGCCGACTACAACTCCAAGGAATTCCGCGAAGGCGGCTTCCGCGTGGTGCCGCCGGCTGCCGCACGCCGCGGCGCCTACATCGCCAAGAACGTGGTGCTGATGCCCTCCTACGTGAACATCGGCGGCTACGTCGATGAAGGCACCATGGTCGACACCTGGGCCACCGTCGGCTCCTGCGCGCAGATCGGCAAGAACGTGCACCTGTCCGGCGGCGTCGGTATCGGCGGTGTGCTGGAACCGGTGCAGGCCAACCCCACCATCATCGAAGACAACTGCTTCATCGGCGCGCGCTCGGAAGTGGTCGAGGGCGTGATCGTGGAAGAAGGTTCGGTCATCTCCATGGGCGTGTTCATCGGTCAATCCACCAAGATCCTCGACCGCGAGACCGGCGAAGTGTTCTACGGCCGCGTGCCCGCCGGCTCCGTGGTGGTGTCCGGCAGCATGCCGTCCAAGGATGGCAGCTACAGCCTCTACTGCGCCGTGATCGTGAAGAAGGTGGATGCCAAGACCTTGGGCAAGGTCGGCATCAACGAACTGCTGCGCGGAATCTAGTCAGGATTGGGGATCTAGGATTTGGGATTTAGCCACCCCAAATCCTAATTCCAAAATCCTAAATCCTGCCGTTACGAGGTGAACCCATGATCGTCTCTCCGTTGCTGCAACTGGCTGCCGACAAACAGGCATCCGACCTGTTCTTCTCCGCCGGCGCGCCGATCAACATCAAGATCAACGGCATCGTGATGCCGGTCAACCAGCAGATTCTCACCGATGCGCAGATCAAGCAGATCGCGTATGAACTGATGACGCCGGAGCAGATCGCCGATTTCGAGATGCATATGGAGATGAACTTCTCCTACCGTGTGCCCAAGGTCGGGAACTTCCGCGTCAACGTGTTCCGCCAGCGCGGCACGCATGCGGTGGTGATCCGTCACGTGCGCAACCAGATTCAGAGCTTCGAAGATCTGCATCTGCCGCCGGTGCTCAAGGAACTCATCATGGAAAAGCGCGGCCTGGTGCTGATGGTGGGTGCCACCGGCTCCGGTAAATCGACCACGCTGGCAGCGATGATCGAGCACCGCAACCAGACGCAGAGCGGCCACATCCTGACCATCGAAGACCCGCTGGAATACCTGTTCCATCACGGCAAGTCGCTGGTCAACCAGCGCGAGATCGGCACCGACACCGAGGATTATGGCAATGCGCTGATCTCGGCGATGCGCGAAGCGCCGGACGTGCTGATGATCGGCGAGATTCGCGACCGCGACACGCTCAAGCATGCGCTGATCTTCGCCCAGACCGGCCACCTGTGCCTGTCCACGCTGCATGCCAACAACAGCTACCACGCGTTGAACCGCATCGTGAACTTCTTCCCCTACGATGCGCGCCAGAGCGTGCTGTCCGACCTGTCGATGTGTTTGCGTGCGGTGATCTCGCAACGTCTGGTACGCAATGTGGAAGGCAAGCAAGTACCGGCAGTGGAAGTGCTGCTCAACTCGGCACTGATCGCCGACCTGATCAAGAACGACCAGATCGAGAAGGTGCGCGAGGCCATCGAACAAAGCGTCTCCCAAGGCTCGCAGACCTTCGAACAGGCGTTGTACAAACTATTCAAGAGCGGCCAGATCAGCAAGGAAGAAGCGCTGAAGAACGCCGACTCGGCCAGCAACCTGTCCTCGCTCATCGATTACTCGGTGACCAGCAAGGTCAAGGCCTTCGATACCGGCAAGCATGAGGCCGCCAACCCCGCGCAAGCTGCGGCCAATTTCGACGGCATCAAACTCAACATCGAACTCCCCGGCAACGAACACTGATGAAACTGTACGGCATCCCCAACTGCGACACCGTGAAGAAGGCCCGCAAGGCACTGGCCGAACGCGGCGTCGACTACGAGTTCCACGACTTCAAGAAACACGGCGTGAGCGCAGCTTTGCTCGGCGGCTGGTTGCAGCAGGTCGGCTGGAAGAAGCTGTTGAAGAAGACCGGCCCCACTTGGGGCAAGCTGCCGCAGGAAGTGAAAGACTCGATCCAGGACGATGCTTCTGTCCTCGCCCTGATGCTGCAACACCCCAACGTCATCAAACGCCCCGTGCTGGAACAGGACGGCAAGGTGCTGGCCACCGGCTATGACGAGCACGAATACCAGAACCTCCCGCTCTGAACCGCACGGTTCAGCCCATAACCTTCATCCGAGAACGATATGAGCAGCACACTGGAACTCACCAAACAACTCATCGCCCGCCGCTCGCTCACCCCGCAGGACGACACCTGCCTGGACATCATCGGCGCACGCCTCGCCCCGCTCGGTTTCGACCTGCAGAAGATGCGCCACGGTGAAGTGGACAACCTGTGGACCCGCCGCGGCCAGGTGGCCCCGCTGGTCTGCTTCGCCGGCCATACCGACGTGGTGCCGACCGGCCCGGTGGAACGCTGGGACAGCGACCCGTTCACCCCCACCGTGCGCGACGGCATGCTGTACGGGCGCGGCGCTTCCGACATGAAGGGTTCGCTCGCCGCTTTCGTCACCGCCATCGAGAAGTTCGTCGCCGAATGCCCGCAACACAAAGGCAGCATCGCCCTGCTGCTCACCTCGGATGAGGAAGGGATTGCGGTCGACGGTACCACGCGTGTGGTGGATACACTCAAGGCGCGCAACGAGAAGCTCGACTACTGCATCGTGGGCGAACCGACCTCGGTCAGCAAGACCGGCGACACCATCAAGAACGGCCGGCGTGGCTCGCTGTCCGGCACCTTGACGGTCAAGGGCGTGCAAGGCCATATCGCCTATCCGCATCTGGTGAAGAACCCCATCCATCTGGCGGCGCCGGCCATCGCCGAACTGGCTGCTACCGTGTGGGACGCAGGCAATGAATATTTCCCGCCCACCTCGTTCCAGATCTCCAACATCAAGGGCGGCACCGGTGCCACCAACGTGGTGCCGGGCACCGTGGAGATCCTGTTCAACTTCCGCCACTCCACCGCCAGCACCGTGGACAGCCTGAAGTCGCGCCTCGTCGCCATCCTCGACAAGAACGGCCTGGAATACGATCTGGTGTGGGAGAACTCCTCCGGCAATCCTTACCTGACGCCGCGCGGCGACCTGGTGGATGCCGTGGCTGAGGCGATCAAGCAAGTCACCGGGCTGGATACCGAACTCTCCACCAGTGGCGGCACTTCGGACGGTCGCTTCATCGCCGCCATCTGTCCGCAGGTGATCGAACTCGGCCCGCTCAATGCCACCATCCACAAGGTGAACGAATGCGTGGCGGTGGCCGACCTGGACGCCCTGTCCGAAATCTATTACCTCACGCTGCGCAAACTGCTGGCCGCATAAGGAGCCGCCATGGACACCAACCATTTCTCCGAAGCCACCGCCTCGCTCAAGACGGTACGCGACTGCTTCCGTTTCGCCATCAGCCGCTTCAACGAAGCCCAGCTGTTCTTCGGCCATGGCAGCGACAACGCACATGACGAAGCCGCCTATCTGATCCTGCACACGCTGCATCTGCCGCTGGATCAGCTGGAACCGTTCCTCGATGCGCGCCTGACACAGTCCGAGCTGTACGACGTACTCAACATCATCGAGAAGCGCGTCACCCAGCGCCTGCCTGCCGCCTACCTCACCCACCAGGCCTGGCTGGGCGAACATGCCTTCTATGTGGACGAGCGCGTGATCGTGCCGCGTTCCTTCATCGCCGAACTGCTACGCGAGCAATTGTTCCCGTGGATCGCGGAACCCGAGGCCGTGGGCAGCGTGCTCGACCTGTGCACCGGCAGCGGTTGCCTGGCCATCCTGGCCGCCGAAGCGTTTCCCGCTGCGCACGTCGATGCCGTCGACCTGTCGCCCGCCGCACTTGAAGTCGCCCAACGCAATGTCAGCGACTATGGCCTGGAAGACCGCATCGAACTGATCGAGTCCGACCTGTTCACCGCTCTCAAAGGCCGCAAGTACGACCTCATCATCAGCAATCCGCCCTATGTGGATGCGCCTTCCGTCGCCGCCTTGCCCAAGGAATACCTGCACGAGCCCGAGCTCGCGCTGGGCAGCGGCCAGGACGGCCTGGATGCCACACGCATCATCCTGCAACAGGCGGCCGCCCACCTGAATCCCGGCGGCCTGCTGGTGGTAGAGATCGGCCACAACCGCGATGCGCTGGAAGCCACGCTGCCCGATCTGCCGTTCAACTGGCTGGACGTCAGCGCCGGCAACGACTTCGTGTTCCTGCTGCACCGCGAAGAACTGCCCTGATGCCGGTCGATCACTACGAGAATTTCCCGGTCGCCTCCATCCTCATGCCGCGCCGGCTGCGCAAGCCGGTGGCGGCGATCTACCATTTCGCCCGCGCGGCGGATGACATCGCCGACGAAGGCGATCTGCCAGACGCAGAGCGCCTGCGCCGACTGGATGATTTTCGTGCCCAGCTGAAGCAGATCGAGGCCGGGGAGACGCCGCAGGACGCGCTGTTCGTCCACCTCGCAACCGAGATCGCAGCGCACGCGCTGCCGATGCAGCCGTTGTACGACCTGCTCGATGCCTTCGCGCAGGATGTGGTGCAGAAACGCTATGCGAACTTCGACGAACTGCGCGACTACTGCCGCCGCTCCGCCGATCCGGTCGGCCGTCTGCTGCTGCACCTGTATGGCGAGGTCAGCGAAGTCACCCTGGCTTACAGCGATGCCATCTGCACCGCACTGCAACTCATCAATTTCTGGCAGGACGTAGCCAAGGACTGGGCCATCGGCCGCGTCTACCTGCCGCAGAAGGACCTGGCACGCTTCGGGGTGAGCGAAACGCAGATCGCCGAAGGTCGCTGTGACGACAATTGGCGTGCCCTGATGCAGTTCGAAGTGCAGCGTGCACGTGCACTGATGCTGTCCGGTAAACCGCTGGGCACCATCCTGCGCGGCCGCATCGGGCTGGAGATGCGCATGATCATCCAGGGCGGACTGCGCATCCTCGATAAACTCGAAGCCGTCGATTACGACATGTTCCGCCGGCGCCCGGTTTTGAAGCCGCATGACTGGGTTATCATGCTCGCGAAATCCGCCCCGTTCTGACCATGACCCCGCTCGAATACTGCCTAGAAAAATGCCGCCAGAGCGGCTCCAGTTTCACCAGCAGCTTCCGCTTCCTGTCGCCCGAGCGGCGCGATGCGATGACGGTGTTGTACGCCTTCTGCCGCGAGGTGGACGATGTGGTGGACGAATGTTCGGATGCCAATGTGGCGCGCACCACGCTCAACTGGTGGCGCGGCGAAGTGGCTGCGGTGTATGGCGGGAAACCAACCCATCCGGTGTGTCAGGCGCTGGTGCCCGTGGTGCAACGCTACAACCTGCCGCAGGAGCACCTGCTGGAGATCATCGACGGCATGGAGATGGACCTCGACCAGCCGCGCTATGCCGATTTCAAATCGCTGCAACTCTATTGCTATCGCGTGGCCTCGGTGGTCGGCCTGCTGTCGGCAGAGATCTTCGGCTACCGCAACCGCGAGACGCTGAAGTACGCGCACGACCTCGGCATCGCCTTCCAGCTCACCAACATCATCCGCGACGTGGGCGAGGATGCACGACGCAATCGCATCTACTTGCCGATGGATGAGATGCAGCGTTTCAACGTCACCGCAGCCGACATCCTCAACGCGCGCGAGACCGACAACTTCCACCAGCTGATGGCTTTCCAGATCGAGCGGGCACGCCATTATTACCAGCAGGCACTGGCCCATCTGCCCGCCGAGGACCGCAAGTCGCAGCGCGTCGGCCTGATCATGGCCGCGGTCTACCGCGCCGTGCTGGATGCCGTGGAACAAAGCGGCTGCCATGTGCTCAAGCAGCGCGTCTCGCTGGGGCCGCTGTACAAGCGCTGGCTCGTGCTCAAGGCATGGCTCAAGGGTTGAACGGCATGCCCGCTCCCCCCCCCTCTCCCGCAAGCGGGCGAGGGAGCCATGGTGAAAAACCTTTTTTAAATCCAGCCGTCATCGGTGGCGGTTATGCCGGCATGGCGGCCGCCGTGGCGCTCGCGGCACGCAGTGTCCCGGTCACCGTCTATGAGAGTGCGAAACAGCTCGGCGGACGCGCGCGCGGCGTCGACCATCACGATACCCGGCTCGACAACGGCCAGCACCTGCTGCTCGGCTGTTATCGCGAGACCTTGCGCCTGATCGAACAGGTCGGCGGCAACCTCGAACATGATTTCCTGCGCTTGCCGCTGCAACTCGACCTGCATCACCATCTCGAACTGCGTGCCCCGTATCTGCCTGCGCCATGGCACCTGTTGAGTGCCCTGTTCCGCGCCCAAGGCTTGAGCTGGCGCGAACGCCTGAAGGCGGTGCGTTTCATGCTCGCCCTGCGTTTTGCCGGCTTCCGCTTGCCGCAAGACATGACGGTGACCGAACTGTTGCAGCGCCATGGCCAGGACGCCGACCTCACCCGCAAGTTGTGGGAACCGCTGTGTATCGCGGCGCTGAACACCCCCATCGCCAAGGCTTCCGCCCAGGTATTGCTGAATGTGCTGCGCGATGCGTTGAACCAGCGCCGGGCCGACAGCGACATGCTGTTACCGCGTGTGGATTTCACCGCCCTGTTCCCGCAACCGGCGGCGGCCTATGTCGAACGCCATGGCGGCCGCGTGCTGACCGCGTGCGGCGTACACAGCATCAAACCGGTCGCGGATGGTTTCGAACTGGCAACCGCAGATGGCATGACACGACACAGTCACGTGATCTGCGCCACCTCGCCCACGGCTGCCGCACGCCTGCTGGCGGCGTTGCCGGAGCTGGCCGACAGTGTGCGCATGATCGAGCAACTGGAGCAGCAGCCGATCTACACCATCTACCTGCAATACCCCGCCACAGTCGCCCTGCCGCATGCCATGCTCGGCTTGCATCAGCGCATCGCACAGTGGTTGTTCGACAAGGGGCGTATCGCGGACCAGCCGGGACTCATCGCCGCAGTGATCAGTGCGGAAGGCATCCACCAAGGCTGGACGCAAGAGCAACTGGCACAGCAAGTCATCGCGGAGTTGCGAGCTGAGTTCGGCATCACCGCCGAACCGCTATGGAGCAAGGTCATCGCCGAGAAGCGCGCCACCTTCTGCTGCGCGCCGAATCTGGACCGCCCGAGCGCAGCCACCGCGCTGCCCGGCCTGCTGCTGGCCGGCGACTACACCGCAGGCGATTATCCGGCCACGCTGGAAGGTGCCGTGCTGAGCGGGGTGCGCGCGGCACGCGCCTGCCTGCCGGGACGGAAGTAGCGCGTATCGTCGTAGAAGGTCGCCTCCTCGTTCGCCGGCCACCAGCCGGGGATCCCCAGCAACGGCACCGGTGTCAGTTCGCGCGTGGACAGGCAATGCGTCGGATCGGCGATATAGGCCGCCAGCCGTTCGTCCAGCAGCCGCTGGCGTTGCGCCCAGGGCAAGGCGAAATAGCCAGCCTCCACCTTGAGCAGCAAGCCCTGCCCGGTCAGCCCGACATACGGCGCCAGCAACTTCTCGTACAGGCCATGACCGAACACCAGGAAATCCATGCCCTGCGCGATGTCCGCACGCCGTTGCCAGAACAGTTCGCGCCAACGGAAATCGCATAACGACTCGGCCAGCCTCTCATCGGCATAAGGCACCACCACCCCGGACTCGTCGAACAGGGTCGCCATGTCGCGCACTGCGCCGCGCTGGCTGCTGCCCGGCGCCCGTGCTGCCGTCAGCGCCTGGTAGTGGCGCACATTGATGGCAGCTTTGGTACGTGGGAAGGCGTACCAGACCAGGGCATTCAGCAGGTCATGCCAATTGTCGCTGCGCGTCTGTACCTCGCCGCGCAGATAACAGCGCGGCTCGTATTGCGCTTCGAACGGCAGCTTGCCCTCCGCTTGCGCAACGAGGCGCAGTGGCGTTCCGTCGTGCACGCATATCGTCTCGTCGCCCTGTGCCAGCAAGGCATTGCAATCTTGCAGCGTGGGGAAACGGGTAGCGGGCAGAGGCTGGATAGCGGGGTGTAGCGGACGGAACGCTGCGCTCGCCAGTAGCTGGGCGGGGGTCCATGGCATGTCTTTTTGCATGCCGCGCAGTCTAGCGTATGCATGCCAGTCAAGACAGCGTGGGCATCCTGTGATAACTTGCGCGCAAACACGTATTCAGCGGGAGGTTCAAGTGGAGTCAAGCGAAGAGATCATGGCCGGACAGGTCAGCTTCAGCCAGCGATTGGACGACGTCGCCAGCGACAGTTTCAACGAGATGCGCAAATGCTCGTTCTTCGACCCCATCCCCAGCGACAAGCTGCGCCCCGTGGCTGCGCTGGCGACCATCCGCACCTTCAAGGCAGGCGACCAGCTGACTGCGGAAGGCGATGAGATCACCTCCTTCTTCGTCATGCTGTTCGGCCGTGCCAGTGTGCATGTGCACGGCAACCAGGTCGCCCTCATCCACAGTGGCGAATGCATCGGCGAGAGCACCTTCTTCGCCGCCGAGGTCGCCTCACGTTCCGCCACGGTGATCGCCGAAGGCGAGCTCATCGCCGCCGAGATCAAAAAGACCGACATCGACAAGCTGCAAGGTGAGAGCCGCGCCTATATGGACAAGGCTTTGCTCAACGCCCTGTTCCGCAAATTGCAACAGGCCAACCGCAAGATCGAGGAGCTGCTGCGCTGAACCTCCCATGAGCATCATTGCCGTTTTCAACCAGAAGGGCGGCGTCGGCAAGACCACTACGGCACTCAACCTGGCGGCCGCCCTGCATGAACGTGGCCGCAATCCCTGCGCCTTCGATCTTGACCCGCAAGCCCAGTTCAGCTCCATCACCGGCACCGTCGCCCGTAACGGCAACGACACGCTGCTGTCGCTGTTCCAGCATAACCGTCCCTTGCGCGACCTGCTGCGCGATTCCAATGCCGGTATCACCCTGATCCCCTCGCATAACGAACTGGCCAAGGTAGATGTGTTGTACGGCAAGGGTTTCAACGTGGTGAACCGGCTCAACACCGCCATCAAGCTGGAGCGCTTCGGTGCTGCGCAGACGCCGCTGATCATGGATTGCAGCCCCTTGATCGGCGTGATGTCGCTGAACGCCATCTTTGCCAGCGATGGCCTGGTGGTGCCGATCTCGGCCGACCACCTGTCGCTGCAAGGCGCCAAGCAGATCGAGAAGACGCTGAACGCGCTGGAGCCGGTATTGAAACGACGCGTGCAGCGACGCTATCTGCTGACCCGCTTCGACCGTCGCCGGCGCATGGCGTGGGAAGTGCTGGAACAGGCGCAGGAACTGTTCGGGCAGGAGGTGTGCAAGACCTGCATCACCGAAAACGTTAGCCTGGCGGAGAGCCCGGCCCTGAACAAGACCATCTTCGAACATGCACCGGCCAGTCGCGGAGCCCAGGATTACCAGGCCTTGCTCGACGAGCTGCTGGCCGACGGCTTCATCGAATAGCCGTCATTTCGAGATCAGCGTGATGATGTCCTCGACCGAGATGGCCTGTTTCGGGCGCGTATCCTCTTGCTCATGCACCACGCAATTCAATACTTCACAGTGCCGATACATCTGCATGAGCTTGCGCTCGGCATCCGCCTGATCGCGCCCGGCGATGACCACGCTCTCGATGGGCTGGCCATCGCGGGTACGGATGGAGAAATCGTATTTCTGCATCGCGGGCGGCGGCGTATGCATCACATCCCTCCGCGCATGCGGCGTGCCTCATACAGACAGATGCCGGTGCTGACCGAAACGTTGAGACTCTCCACACTGCCCTGCATGGGGATGCGCGCGAGCTGGTCGCAGGTCTCGCGCGTCAGGCGGCGCATGCCCTCGCCTTCCGCCCCCAGCACCAGCGCGATGGCGCCGCTGTGTTTGACCTCGCCCAGCGTCGTCTCCGCCTCGCCAGCCATGCCGACCACCCAGATGTCACGCTCCTGCAGCTCGCGCAAGGTACGCGCCAGATTGGTCACCGTGATGTAAGGCACGGTCTGCGCCGCGCCACAGGCCACCTTCTCCACCGTGGCATTGATGCCGACGGCCCTATCCTTGGGCGCGATCACCGCATGCACACCGAAGGCATCGGCGCTGCGCAGGCAGGCGCCGAGATTGTGCGGGTCCTGCACACCATCCAGCACCAGCAGCAGCGCCGGTTCGGTCAGCGTATCCAGCACATCGTCCAGATGCTGCACTTTCTGAGCTGCGTCCACGCGGGCCGCCACGCCTTGATGGCGTGCATGACCGCTCATGCCGTCCAGGCGCTTGCCATCCGCCTGGATGATGCGCACACCGTTGGCTTCGGCCAGTTTCAGCAGGTCACGCGCGCGCGGGTCCTTGCGCTGCGCATCGATATACAGCTCCAGCACGCTGTCCGCGTTCTGGCGCAGGCGCGCAGTGACGGCATGGAAACCGTGGATGATGCGTGATTCAGCCATGACGTTTGCTTCCCTTAGCTTGCTTGTTGCGTGCCGGTGCCTGCTTGGCTGTACCAGCTTTCTTCTGCGGCTTGTCGCCGCCCCATACTCCGATATCCACTTCCGGTTCTGCCTGATGCACCGGTTCGCCTTCCAGCACGAAATCGATCTTGGTGCTCTCCATGTCCACGCGCACCACCTTCACGCGCACGCGGTCGCCCAGGCGGTAACGCTTGCCGGTGCGTTCGCCCAGCATCTGGTGGCGTGCCGCATCGAAATGATAGTAGTCCGCACCGAGCTCGGACACGTGCACCAGCCCCTCGACATAAAGATCGTCCAGCGAGACGAACAAACCGAAGCCGGTGACCGAAGAGATGGTGCCCGCGAACGTGCTGCCCAGATGATCGCGCATGTAGAAGCACTTGAGCCAAGCTTCCACGTCGCGCGTGGCATCGTCGGCACGGCGCTCGGTCATCGAGCAATGTACGCCCAGCTCGGCCCACTTCAGCTTGGGCTTGTACTGCTTGCCTTCCAGCACCGCCTTGATGGCACGGTGCACCAGCAGATCGGGATAGCGGCGGATGGGCGAGGTGAAATGTGTATAAGCCTCGTAGCCCAAGCCGAAGTGGCCGGTGTTCTCCGGCGCATACACGGCCTGACGCAGGGAGCGTAGCATCACGGTCTGCAACAGGCCCGCATCCGGACGCGTCTTGATCTGCTTGAGCAGCTTGGAATAATCGGCCGCCTGCGGATCGTCGCCACCACCCAGTTGCAGACCGAACTCCTTGAGGAATTCGCGTACCGCTTCCAGCTTCTCCGGTGTCGGCCCTTCGTGGATACGGTACAGCACCGGATGCTCGTTGGCATGCAGGAAATCGGCGGCGCACACGTTGGCTGCCAGCATGCATTCCTCGATCAACTTGTGCGCATCGTTGCGCACCAGCGGCACGATCTTCTCGATCTTGCCCTGGTCATTGAACACCATCTGCGTCTCCACCGTCTCGAAGTCGATGGCGCCACGCTTCTCGCGCGCCTTGAGCAAGGTCTGGAACAGTTGGTACAGGTGCTGGATATGCGGCAGCAGCTGGGCATATTTCTGCGCATCCGCGCATTGCGCATCGGCCAGCATGGCGGCGACCTGGGTATAGGTCAGGCGCGCATGCGAATGCATCACCGAGGGATAGAAACGGTATTTGCCGATCTTGCCGGTCGAACTGATCTGCATATCGCACACCATGCACAGGCGCTCGACATGCGGGTTCAGCGAACACAGGCCGTTGGATAGTTCCTCCGGCAGCATGGGAATGACGCGACGCGGGAAATACACCGAGTTGCCGCGCTCGATCGCTTCCTTGTCCAGCGCATCGCCCGGTTGCACATAGGCGCTGACGTCGGCGATGGCTACCACCAGGCGATACCCCTTGCCGTTCGGTTCGCAATACACCGCATCGTCGAAATCGCGTGCGGTCTCGCCGTCGATGGTCACCAGCGGCAGGTGCTGCACGCTCTCGCGCCCGGCATAGTCCTGCGCTTGCACCTCGGGCGCAAAAGCCTTGGCCTGGCGCTCGACATCCTTGGGAAACTCATGCGGCAGGTCGTGCTTGCGCAGTGCGATCTCGATCTCCATGCCGGGATCGGCATAGTTGCCCAGCACCTCGACGATGCGGCCGATGGGCTGCGCATGCTTGGAAGGCTGTTGCAGGATCTCCAGGATCACCACCTGGCCGGTACGGGCACCACCGGCACCGCCCGGGGCCACCAGGATGTCCTGGCTGATGCGACGGTTCTCCGCCACCACGAACTGGATGCCGTGCTCTTCATACAGGCGACCGACCACGCGCGTATTGGCATGCTCCAGCACCTCGACGATCTTGCCTTCACGGCGGCCACGGCGGTCTTCGCCGGCGACGCGCGCCATCACGGTATCGCCATGCAACACCTTGTGCATCTCCTTGGCGGACAGCAGGAGGTCGGCACTGCCGTCATCGGGCACCAGGAAACCGAAACCGTCCGGGTGACCCATGACCTTGCCCTTGACCAGGTCCATCTTGTCCACGATGCACAGCGCGCCCTTGCGGTTACGCATCAGCTGGCCGTCGCGCTGCATGGCACGCAGGCGGCGCGTGAACAGCTCCTCTTCCTCCGGCTCGATCTGCAACATCTCGACCAGCATGTCCTGCTCCAGCGGAACACCCTGCTCCGCCAGAATCTGCAGGATGAATTCCCGGCTCGGCAGCGGATGTTCATACTGTTCACGTTCACGATCCAGGAACGGATCGAGCAATCTCAAACTTTTTTTCTTCTTAGTCATTGACACAAATTTCCTTAGCCATTAAAGTGCGCGTCCTCGAAGCAATGCCCAGGTGGCGGAATTGGTAGACGCACTAGGTTCAGGTCCTAGCGGTGGCAACACTGTGGAAGTTCGAGTCTTCTCCTGGGCACCATGATTCAACGGCTCGCGCAAGCGGGCCGTTTTCATTTCCGCTATTCCCATCAAACAAAAACACGCACCGCTTGCGCGATGCGTGTCCGTATTTTCCATCATTTGCACCGCGTCAGACCTTGAACGGGTGACGCAACACGATGGTCTCGTCGCGATCAGGGCCGGTGGAGACCATATCCACCGGCACTTCGCAAATCTCGGCGATGCGCTGCAGGTAGTTGCGCGCCTCGACCGGCAGGTCTTCATAGCGCTTCACCCCCACAGTACTGCCGCTCCAGCCCGGCATATCCTCATATACCGGTTCGCAGCCCACCAGCGAATCCGCACCCACCGGCAGGATGTCGCTGAACTGGCCGTCGATCTTGTAGCCCACGCCGATGCGCACCTGCTCCATGCCGTCCATCACGTCCAGCTTGGTCACGCACAGGCCGGACACGCCATTGATCTGGATGGAACGCTTGAGCGCCGCCGCATCGAACCAGCCGCAACGACGCGCGCGACCGGTGGTGGAACCGAACTCATGGCCCTTCTCGGCCAGCATCTTGCCGATCGGGTCCTGCTTGGTCTCGGCATCATACAACTCGGTCGGGAACGGGCCGGAACCGACGCGCGTGGTATAGGCCTTGGTGATGCCCAGCACATAGTGCAGGTTCTGCGGCCCCACCCCGGCACCGGCACAGGCCGCCCCGGAGATGCAATTGCTGGAAGTCACGAACGGATAAGTGCCGTGATCGATGTCCAGCAAGGTGCCCTGCGCTCCTTCGAACAACAGGTTCTGGCCGGCCTTGTTGGCTTCATACAACGCGCGTGGCACATCCAGCACCAGCGGTTGCAGACGTTCGGCCAGCGCCAGCGCCTCGTCCATGGTCTGGTTGAAATCCACCGGTTCGGTCTTGAAATAGTTCTTCAGCACGAAGTTGTGGTAGTCCAGCACCTCGCCCAGCTTGGCGGCGAAGCGCTCGCGGTGGAACAGGTCCTGCAGGCGGATGGCACGACGCGCCACCTTGTCTTCATAGGCCGGACCGATACCGCGCCCGGTGGTGCCGATCTTGCCGGCACCCTTGGCCAGTTCGCGCGCCTTGTCCACGGCTTCGTGGTACGGCAGGATCAGCGGACAGGCTTCGGAGATACGCAGACGCTCATATACCTTGACGCCAGCCGCATCCAGCTTGTCCATCTCTTTCAGCAAGGCAGTCGGCGACAGCACCACACCGTTGCCGATGTAGCACATCACGTTCTCGCGCAGAATGCCGGACGGGATCAGGTGCAACACGGTCTTCTCGCCGCCGATCACCAGCGTATGGCCGGCATTGTGGCCGCCCTGGAAACGCACCACGCCCTGTGCATGGTCGGTCAACCAGTCGACCACCTTGCCCTTGCCTTCATCCCCCCACTGGGTACCGATCACCACTACGTTCTTAGACATTTCTCGTTCCTGATTGCAGAGTTCAATCTTTCAATGACGCGACGACCCACTGCCCGTCGCGTTGTACCAGTTCGCGGTCGCATCCCAGCTCGCCATGCAGCGTCACATCGCCCAGCAGGTCCACCACCACTGCCTCGCCCTGTGCACGCAACGCCGCGATCACGACGTTCAGTCCCGCATCCTGGCGGTATGGCGCACGGATCGCCTTGGGTGGCGTGCGCTGAGCCAGCAGGCCATGCAGCTGACGCAGATCCATGCTGAAACCAGTCGCCGGACGCGCACGCCCGAATACCTTGCCCACATCGTCATAGCGACCGCCGACGGCGATGGCGTCGTGACTGCCGGCATGATAGGCGGCGAACACCATACCGCTGTGATAGTGATAGCCACGCAGCTCAGCCAGGTCGATCCCCAGGCTGTGCACCTGTCCGGCTAGATGCTGCGCCGCACGCGCCAGGTCATCCAGCGCAGCGACCACGGCCGCCGTCTTCGGCAATTGTTCGCGCGCTCTGGCGATCACCTCGTTGCCGCCATAGAGTTGCGGCAAGGCCAGCACGGCGGCCTGCAATGCGGCCGGTAGCTCCCGCACCAATCCGCGCAGGGTAGGCACATCCTTCTGCTGCAGGGCGACGAACAGCGCTTGCTCGCGCTCCACACCGCCCCCGGCATCCGCCAGCAAGGCACGGAACACGCCGACATGCCCCAGATCCAGATGCACCTGCTGCACACCGAGTTGTGCCAAGGCTTGCAGCATCAGGCTCTGGATCTCCAGATCGCTCTCGATGCCGGCATGACCATACAGTTCGGCGCCCACCTGCAACGGCTCGCGCGTACGCATCAGGCCAGCGGGCTGGGTATGCACCACACTGCCGGCATAACACAGACGCGTGACCCCCTGACGGTTCAGCAAGTGCGCATCGATGCGCGCCACCTGCGGCGTGATGTCGGCCCGCAGGGCCAGCGTACGCCCGGACAGCTGGTCCACCAGCTTGAAGGTGCGCAGATCCATATCCGCACTGTCGTTGATCAGCAGCGAATCGGCATACTCGATCAGCGGCGGTGCCACCAGCTGGTAGCCGGCACGGCGCAGCAGCTCCAGCACCTCGCGGCGCATGGCTTCGATGCGCCAAGCCTCTTCCGGCAACATATCCTGAATGTATTCAGGCAATAACCACTTCATACTCAGTTAGTCCAGTAAATCAGCAACAAACCGCCCAGCATGAGCGACAAACCAAAAAAACGCACCTGCCCGTCATGCAGACGGGACAGGTTGAACAGTGTCTGGCGCCAGGCACGCGGCACCACGAAGGGCAGCAGCCCTTCGAGCACCAGCATCAAGCCGAACGCGGCCAGCCAGAAATCGAGCATCGGTGGATTACTGTGCGTTCCGGCTCGGGTTCTTCAGATACTTGAAGAAGGCGGAACTGGGATCGATCACCATCACGTCGCCCTTGTCCTTGAAAGTCTGTTTGTAGGCTTCCAGGCTGCGATAGAAGGCGAAGAATTCCGAGTTGCGGCCGAACGCGGCCGCATACAGCGCCGTCGCCTTGGCATCGCCCTCGCCCTTGATGCGCTGCGCATCGCGATAGGCTTGCGCCAGGATCACCTGACGCTGCTTGTCGGCATCGGCACGGATCTTCTCGCTCTCGGCATTACCCTGTGCGCGCAGTTCGTTGGCCACGCGCTTGCGCTCGGCCTCCATACGGCTATACACCGAGCCGCTGATCTCCACCGGGAAATCCACGCGCTTCAGGCGCACATCGCGTACTTCCACGCCGATCTTGCGTGCGTCGATATCGGTCTTCTCCTGCACCACGCGCATCAGTTCGTCGCGCTTGCCGGACACCACGTCATGGATGGTCAGCTTGCCGAACTCCTCGCGCATCGCGGCATTCACCGTCTGCATCAAACGGGTCTGCGCACGCGCCTCGTCGCCGCCCACGCTGATGTAATACTGCTTCACATCGACGATACGCCATTTCACATAGGAATCGACCAGCACGTTCTTCTTCTCGGCGGTGATGAAACGCTCAGGTTCCGCCGTATCCAAGGTCAGGATGCGCGAATCGAAATAGCGCACGTTCTGCACCAGCGGCAGTTTGAACTTCAGGCCGGGCGTGGTCTCCACACGCACCACTTCACCCAGTTGGAACACGATGGCAGCCTGACGCTGGTCCACCACAAAGGTACTCATGCTGAGCAGGATCAGCGCGATGATCGCGCCGACCAGCAGGTTTCTGATGTTCATGCTCATTTAGCGGGCCTCCCGTTCACGGCTCAGCAGCAACTCGCGGGCACGCTGCGGTATGTATTCGGTCACCGGCGCCGCCTCTGCCGGCTTGGGTGCCGGCTGCGCGGCCGGCGCCGCTTCCGCAGCGGTCTGCTGCATCAGCTTGTCCAGCGGCAGATAGAGCAGGCTGCCATTTCCGTTCTTCTGATCGATCATCACCTTGCTGCTACTGGTCATGATCTGCTGCATCATATCGATGTACATGCGCTCGCGGGTGACCTGCGGCGCCTTCTCATATTCGGCCAGGATCTGCTTGAAGCGGCTGGCATCACCTTCCGCATTGGCGATCACACTCTGCTTGTAACCTTCGGCTTCCGACATCAAGCGTGCTGCCGCGCCTTGTGCCTTGGGTACCACGTCGTTGGCATAGGCCTGGCCCTCGTTCTTCTGACGCTCACGGTCCTGCCCGGCTTTCACCGCGTCGTCGAAAGCGGCCTGCACCTGCTCGGGCGGTTGCGCGTTCTGCATGGTCAGTTTGCTGATGATGATGCCCGACTTGTACTTGTCGAGGATATCCTGCATCAGGCGCGTGGTCTCCGCCGCCACCTGCTCGCGCCCTTCATACAACACGAAATCCATCTTGCTGCGACCGACCACCTCGCGGATGGCGGTCTCGGCGGACTGACGCACGTTCTCATCCGGCATGCGGTTGTTGAACAGGTATTCCGCTGGGTCCTTCAGGTAGTACTGCACGGCGAACTGGATGTCGATGATGTTCTCGTCATCAGTCAGCATCAGCGATTCGCGCAGTACCTTGTTCTTCACGTTGTCGCGATAACCGACCTCGACCGTACGTACCTGGCTCAGATTGACGATCTCCACTGTCTCGATCGGATACGGCAAGTGCCAACGCGGACCGGCCTCGGTGGTCTCCACCTGCTTGCCGAAACGCAACACCACACCGCGCTGGCTGGCATCCACGATATAGAATCCGCTGGCAAGCCAGATCAGCGCCACGATCACTACGACCAGACTCAGCCCACTGCCCATGCCGCCATTACGCGGTGCACTGCCGCCGGACTTGCCGCCACGGCCGCCGAAGATGGATTCGATCTTGCGGTTCAGATTGCGCATCACCTCATCCAGATCGGGTGGGCCGCCACTGTTTTTATTGCCCCATTGCGGATCGTTCAATCCCATGATTCCTCACATCTTTATCTGATCAATGATCGTTCAGCGGATGCCATTCCTCTGCCGCCGGCTGAAGCGGCGGCGCATCGCGCACCTCTACCAGGGCGGCACGCAAAGCATCCACACCAGCCCCGGTCTTGGCACTCAAATGAATGGCCATAATATTACCATATTCGTCCCGGCGAACGTCCGGCTCCAGCCCGGACAGATCGACCTTGTTATAGACCACGATCTGCCGGATCCCCTCGGCACCGATCTCCTTCAACACCTTGTTCACCTCGGCCACCTGGTCATGGCGTTCCGCGCTGTTCACATCCACCACATGCAGCAACAGGTCGGCCTGCGCGGTCTCTTCCAGGGTACTGCGGAAAGCTGCCACCAGGCTATGCGGCAGATGGCGGATGAAGCCCACGGTATCCGACAGCACTACCTGGCGCGGGCTATCGCCCGGCAGGAACAGCTTGCGCGCGGTGGTATCGAGCGTGGCAAACAACTGGTCGGCCGCGTACACCCCGGCATGTGTCAGCCGGTTGAACAAGGTCGATTTGCCGGCATTGGTATAGCCCACGATGGACACCGAGAGCACGTCGGCACGGTTACGGGCTCGGCGCTGCAGGGCACGATGGCGCTTGAGCTGTTTCAGGCGGTCATTCAGCAGATGGACGCGCCGGTCCAGCTTGCGCCGGTCCAGTTCCAGCTGGGTCTCGCCCGGCCCGCGCGCGCCCACCGCATGTTTCTGCTGCCCCATGTCGGTGTTCATGCCAACCAGGCGGGTAGACAGGTATTTCAGTTGCGCCAGCTCGACCTGCACCTTGCCTTCGTGGCTCTGTGCGCGCAAAGCGAAGATGTCGAGGATGAGCATGGTGCGGTCGATCACGCGCGCCGCGATCTTGCTCGCCAGATTGCGCATCTGTGCCGGCGAAAGATCATGGTTGAAGATCACCATCTCCGCCTGCAACTCCTCGACCCGGGCTGCGATCTCGTCCACCTTGCCGCTACCGGCGAAGGTGGCAGGATCGGGACGCTGGCGCTTGCCCTCGATCAGGGCGAGCGTCTGCACGCCGGCGCTCTCCGCCAGCAGGCGCAGCTCTTCCAGGCTTTCTGCGTAGTCCGGCGCGCCCAGATCAAGGCTGACCAATACCGCCGTATTGGGTACAGCCGTTGATTCGGACATCACTGATCGTCGTAGGGAATGGAAACGGCGCGGGCCGGGACGATGGTGGAGATGGCGTGCTTGTACACCATCTGGGTGACGGTGTTCTTCAGCAGCACCACATACTGATCGAAGGAATCGATCTGACCTTGCAGCTTGATGCCGTTCACCAGATAGATGGCGACCTGCACATGCTCCTTACGCAAGGTGTTCAGGAACGGGTCTTGTAATTGTTGCCCTTTTGTACTCATGTCGTCGTCTCGCGGCGTGGTTTTAACGCCGTCACTGTACTGTAAAAAAAACCGTAGCGGAAGGGTATTTCTGCCTGTTTCAGCGTCCGGCTCCCACCCCCAGGATGGCCTGCGGGATATCGGCCAGCGACAACTCCCGCTCCACCGCCCCCAGCTTCATCGCTTCCTTGGGCATGCCATACACCACACAGCTCGCCTCATCCTGCCCCAACGTGCGGGCGCCGGCCTCGCGCATCTCCTTCAAACCGCGGGCACCGTCGTCGCCCATGCCGGTCATGATGATGCCCAGCGCATTCGCCCCCGCGCATTTGGCGGTGGAGCGGAACAGCACATCCACCGAGGGCCGGTGGCGATTCACCAGCGGACCATCCACCACCTCCACATGGTATTGCGCACCGCTGCGTTTGAGCAACATATGGCGGCCGCCGGGCGCGATCAGTGCACGCCCCGGCACCACCCGGTCGCCGTTCCGGGCCTCGCGCACCTCGATCTGGCACAAGCCATCCAGACGATTGGCGAAAGCCTCGGTGAATTTCTCCGGCATGTGCTGCACGATGACCATGCCGGGGCAGACGCGCGGCAAAGCGGTGAGCACAGCCTCCAGCGCCTGCGTGCCGCCGGTGGAAGTGCCGATGGCCACCACCGCCTCGGTAGTCTGCGCCATGGCATGCCCGCCGGCCGCTGCGAGCACCGCATCCGCCGACAGTTTGGGCGCCACGCGCAACGGGGACACGGCGTGCGCCACACGCCGCAGATTGGCTCGTGCCGCCGCCTTGACCGTCGCGATCAGATTGTCCGAACTCTCTTCGAGGAAATGCTTGAGCCCGATCTTCGGCTTGGTAACCACGCTCACTGCGCCGGCCGACAACGCCTGCATGGTGGTCTCCGCCCCCTTCTCGGTGAGCGTGGAACAGATCACCACCGGCGTCGGGTGTTCAACCATGAGTTTTTTCAGGAAGGTGATGCCATCCATGCGCGGCATCTCCACATCCAGCACGATGACATCGGGCCAGTCCTTGTTCATCCGGTCCAGCGCGAACACCGGGTCGGAAGCGACCCCGATCACCTCGATGCCGGTATCCGCCGCCAGCGTCGCCGTCAACACCTGGCGCACCACGGCGGAATCGTCCACGATCATCACTCGTATCTTGCCGCTCATCCCCCTCACGCCTCCTTGATGGGTATCACCTTGCCGGCCGGCACGTGCCGCATCCAGGCATAACCGCTCCAGATATCGAACAGCAACTGCCGATGCCCGTCGCCCCCCAGATGCTCGGCATGGATGGTGAAGCCATGCTGCTGTACCAGATGATAGGCCACCTGGCGGTTGCGGCAATGCACGCGCGGACAAGCGCCCTCCGGCTTGGAATAGGCCACCTCAGGGCTGCAACGCGCGCAGCCATGATGCCCCTGCAAGGGGAACATGTTGCCGGCACCGAACAGCTTGACCTGGTATTCGGCCGGCTGGGTGTTGGCTGCCCGCACCTCGCGCATGAACATCGCCATCGCCTCGTCTGCATAGCGCCCATCCAGCGCCGCCCCGCGCTTGTCGCCGCGCGTGGGCAGCATGTAATGACACATGCCGCCGATCTTCTTGTGCGGATGCCAGAGCGTGATCGACACGCACGATCCCAGTAGCGTGCGGATACGCGTGTCCCGGTCGCCGAAATAGAAGTCGCCCGGCTGCAGGAAGATCTCGAGGAAATGCTGCGGCGTATCAGACATGTGGTTTGCGGTAGACCGAGGGTGACACGATCTCCAGCGCCTCGGTGATGCCGTTCAGACTCTCGGAGTGGCTGACGAAGAAATACCCGCCCGGACGCAGCAGCGGCAGCATGCGCGCCACCACCTGGCGCTTGGTCTCCAGGTCGAAATAGATCATCACGTTGCGCAGGAAGATCACATCGAACTCGCCCATCTTGGGCAGTGCCTCGTTCAGGTTGACCTGCAGGAACTCGACGCGCTGGCGCAGGCTGCGCTCGATGAGGAAGGTGCCCTCCTGCGGCCCAACACCTTTCAGGCAGAAACGGCTGAGGTAATGGCGCGGTATGCCCTCGATGCGCTTCATCTGGTAATGCCCCTTGCGCGCGGTCGTCAGCACGCGGCTGCTGATATCCGACCCCACCACTTCCCACGGGTCGCTGCCCAGCACATCGGCCAGCACCATCGCGATGGTATACGGCTCCTCGCCGGAAGAACTGGCCGCGCTCCACACCCTGAACGGCTTGCCGGCTCGTTGCAATGCCGGCAAGTGCTGGCGCAGGAAATCGAAATGCTTGGGTTCGCGGAAGAAATAGGTCTCGTTGGTGGTCAGCAGATCGATGGCGACCTGCAGCTCCTCGCCATGCGCGCCATCCATCAACAGCTTGAAATAGGCCTCATAGCTATGCAGGCCGAAATGCTTGATGCGCTTGGCCAGCCGTCCGCTCACCAGTGGCTTCTTGGCATCGGACAGGCTGATGCCGGCGATGTCATAGATCATCCGCTGGAACCGGGCGAACTCTTGATCGCCCAGAATGGGGAGCGCGTGATGCGGCATATGTTCCTCGATAACTGCGTCAGGCCGCGCACGCACGGCGCGCACTGGCTTTCTCTATCGCGGCGAGCACTTTGTCATACACCGCCGGTGGGTGGAACGGCTTGACCACATAGCCATCCACCCCCAGTTCGGTGAACGCATCGATGATCATCTCCGTGCGCGCTTCCGCCGAGATCATGATGAACGGCACATACTGGAAATGCGGCCGGGCGCGCATCCACTTGAGCAGCACGTTGCCGCCGGCACGCGGCATCACCCAGTCGCACAGCACGGCATCATAGGCCTCGACGGCAAGCAGACGCTGCGCCTCCTCCACCGAAGCCGCCACATCGATCTTCATGAAGGGATTGATGCGCAGCATCCCGGTCTGCAGCAGATAGCTATGCACCTGCACGTCATCGACCACCAGCAACCGGATAGCCTCCATCACCGCCCCCTTCTCATCGCAAGCCGCTGCCCACCTTGAGCGCGGCGAACCAATCGATGAAACGCTGCACATCGCGCCCTTGATAGATCGCGCCATGCTGCGGACACAACATGTCCAGTTGCAAACGGCTCGCCCGTTCGCACCAGTCGAGTTTGGCCTCGTTCGACCCCATCCAGCGTTTGTGGAAACCTTCTGCATGGCGGATATGCCGGTCGAAATCCTTGACGAACAGCCCGTCCAGCTCGGGTGGCAGCATGGCTGCGCCGACATCGCCCGAGAACAGGATCTTCGCCTGCGCGTCATACAGATGGAAGTTGCCGGAAGAGTGCAGGTAATGCGCCGGCAGCGCCTGTAACTTCAGCTTGCCCACCGTCACCTCCATCCCCTCGTCGGGGATAGCGATGAAGGTCTGGTCGTTGCCGCCGAAGTGTGGCACGAACGACCCCCACAGCCAGCTCAGGTAGCAGCGCAAATGCGGATTGAAATCCAGCCACAGCGCGAGCGACGAGATGATGTCCGGATCCTGGTGCGACGCGAACAGTCGGCTGATGCGCCGTGGATCGAACTCGGCGCTGATGGCCGAGAACACCGCCGGGAAGATCTCCATGCCGCCCGGATCGGTCAACAGACCATCGCCGTTGCTGGTCACCAGGTATTCATTGGTATCGATCAGGAAGTCCGGACGCGCCGGATCGCGTGCCACAGCCAGCCAGCGATGGTCACCGGCTTCGTAGATGGCCTGTATCGTCTTCATCGTGCATGCTCCAATTGCAGGCTCAAGCCCTTCAAGGTATGCAGGATGTCAGCGATGGCACGTTCGGCATCCGCCGATACCTGTTTCAGCGCATCGCTGCGCTCACCGCCATAGACCGCCTCCACCTTGGCGGAATAGGACAATGCCAATCCCATCGCACACAGTTTCTCGGCGCGCGCCAAGGCGTGCTGCAACTTGCCGTGCAGCTGTTCAGCAGCAGACTGATTGTCGCGCCGTGCCTGCAGTCGCCGCGCCAGCACTTCTTCCCAGAGCGCGGAATCTGGCAACGCACGCCGGGTCTCCTGCAACAGTGCCAGCATTTTTGCCGCGCCTATCGCCTGCGCCATCATGTTCACCATCTCGGCTACGCGTTGCTGCAACTGCTGCATCGCATTACCCAGCAGATGGCTGAAGTTGCGCAACTCCGCCGATACGACGGAGAAACCGCTCTGCCCCTGCCCCACTTTCTTCGCGATCAGCATCGCATTGATCGCTGCCAGATCGATCTGTTCGGCGATGCGGATGACCTTCTTGATATCCTCATTCACGGCGACCACGGTCGCCATCCCGCGCGATCTTGACGTCGCTGCTGCCGCATCCACAGTGGAATGCATCTCTCTTCCCTTCTCGAGGCCCTCTCGCCTCATCCCGGCACGCTGGCTGGCTGCTGTCCCCCTGCGTGGAGAGACATGTCCCGCGCAAGCCGCGTCGATTCCCTGTCCTTGTTATTGGTGACATCCAGGCGGGGCCTTATTCAAGGCCCCCGCCTGCTGTTTCAGAAACGCTGGAAGTTGCTCTCGTCCACTTCGCTGGAGGCCAGTGCCTTGCGCGGAGCCGACTTGGGCGCACGGGACTGGCCGACGCTCTTCTTCGCCGCCTGCGGCACAGGCGCCGCGCCTGCGCCTTCCACGCGGAAGAAGCCCACCAGCTGCTGCAGGTTCTCCGCCTGGCTGCTCATCTCTTCAGCGGTCGCCGCCAGCTCTTCGCTGCTCGAAGCGTTCTGCTGGGTGATCTGGTTCAACTGGCTCATCGCCGTGTTGATCTGACCGACGCCGGAGGATTGCTCCTCGGAAGCCGCCGCGATCTCCTGCACCAGGTCGCTGGTCTTGCTGATGGCCGGCACGATCTCGTCCAGCAGGCTGCCCGCCTTCTCGGCCAGATCCACGCTGCCCTTGGCCACCTCGCCGATCTCCTGCGCCGCCACCTGGCTACGTTCCGCCAGCTTGCGCACCTCGGCCGCCACCACCGCGAAGCCCTTACCGTGCTCGCCGGCGCGCGCCGCCTCGATGGCCGCGTTCAGCGCCAGCAGGTTGGTCTGGTAGGCGATGTCGTCGATGATGCCGATCTTGTCGGCGATGCTCTTCATCGCGGACACGGTCTCCTTCACCGCGCGTCCGCCCTCGTTCGCCTGGCTGGCGGCGCTTTCCGCCATGCCGTTGGTGATCTTGGCGTTCTCCGCGTTCTGGTTGATCGAGGCGCTCATCTGCTCCACCGAGGCGCTGGTCTCTTCCACGCTGGCCGCCTGCTCGCTGGAGGCCTGGCTCATGCTCTGCGCCGTCGCGCTCACCTCTTCCGAGGCGCTGGACAAGGCATCCGCCGAGCCGCGCACCTCGCCGATCACCTGCGACAGTTTCTCGGTCATGGTCTGCATCGCGCTCAGCAACTGGCCGGTCTCATCCTTGCTGTTCGCCTCGATGCGTACCGTGAGGTCGCCCTCGGCCAGGCTGTTGGCGACACCGACCGCCTCATTCAGCGGACGCGTGATGCTGCGTGTCACCCACACCGCAAAAGCGATGGCGATGAGGATCGCACCCAGGCTCAGCGTCATGATCAGGGTCTTGGTCTGCCCCGCCACTTCGCTCGCCTGCTCGCCGGTCTTGTTCATCAGCTCCGACTGGAAGGTGATCAGATCCACCACGGCCGCGATGTAATCAGCCTGCGACTTGCGCATCACGGTGACCATCAGGTCGATCGCCTCGTCGCGCTTGCCGTCCTTCTGCAGTTGCAGGAACTTGTTCTGGTAGGCCACGAAATCCTGACGCGCATCCAGCGCCTTGCCCAGCATGCGCTTGCCTTCTTCGGTAGTGATCATCTTCTGCAGCTTGTCGAAGCCGGCGACGATCTCCTCGCGTGCCTTCTCCACACGGGCGATCTCCTTCTGTCGCTCTTCATCCGTCTTCACCAGCAGCGAATTGCGCAATGCCCGGGCGATGGTGTTGACGTCATCGATGATGTCGTTGGCGATCACCGTCTTCGGGAACTTGTCATGGATGAGATCATCGATTTCGCCGCTGATCTGGCTGACACGCATGAACGACACCACCGAGATGATGGCCAGCAGCAACAATACCAGTGCGAACCCCAACCCCAGTCGCATCCCTATCTTCATATCCTTGAACATCTCACACCTCTCTTCGTCACGAGTTTTTCAGAAAGCGCTCTCATCACTGGGCAGCCGTCCCCTGGCTGGCCACCGCGGCCAGCGTGGAGATCTCATCCACCGACAGTACCTTGCCTACATCCAGCAGGATCACGAACCTGCCATCCACCTTGCCCATGCCATGGATGAAATCGGTGCGGATCTTGGCGCCGAAGGCCGGCGGCGGTTCGATCTCGCTGGCCGGGATCTCCAGTACTTCACTCACGGCATCGACCACCACGCCGATGTCCTGTTGCTCTTCGCCGCTCGGCACCTCGATGATGACGATGCAGGTGCGGCGCGACACCTGGGTCAGGCTGCGCCCGAAGCGTGCCGACAGATCGATCACCGGCACCACCGCTCCGCGCAGGTTGATCACCCCGCGGATGAAGTCCGGCATCATCGGCACCTCGGTCAACTGACCGTATTCGATGATCTCCTTCACGCTCAAGGTCCCCACCGCGAACATCTCGTTGCCCAGCGTGAAGGTCAGGTACTGCTGCATCTCCGCCACTTGCGCCGGCAGCGCCCCACCCTCTGCTTTCACCAATGCACCCATCACACTCTCCTGAAGTTACTGTCCCTGGCCACGCCGCCCGCGTCAGGCGGCTTCCATGCTGTTCCGCTCGTTGCGCGCCGCCACCTGTTGCACCAGTCGCGGCACATCCAGGATCAGCGCCACCTCGCCGCTGCCCAGGATGGTCGAACCGCCGATGCCGTTGACATGGCTGAAGATGCGCCCCATCGGTTTGATCACGGTCTGGAACTCGCCTTGCAGGCTATCCACCACCAGCCCGGCGCGTTCGCCACCGTACTGCACCACCACCACGTTCTCGCGGCGCACCGGTGCACTGTCGATCTCGAACAGTTCGCGCAGACGCATGTACGGCAACACTTGCCCGCGCAGCGACAGATAGTTGCGCTGCTCACCCGCACGGCGATCGTTATCGTCCAGCTCGATGCACTCCACCACCATATCCAGCGGGATGACGTAGGCGGCTTCGCCCACGCCGACCAGGAAGCCGTCGATGATGGCCAGCGTCAGCGGCAGGCGGATGCGCATGGTCGCGCCCTTACCCATC
>JBFMFN010000011.1:0-69282 GCA_040754175.1 Pseudomonadota bacterium
TGGCTTGCGGATTACAACGAAGAGTTACCGCACGATGCACTCGGCGATCTGACGCCCGTCGAGTACAGAGTGCTTCACCATCCGGAAACCTCTAAGAATGGGTGGCACTGATTGCGGGAGGTTTACACAGCGATTCCACCGAACAGAAGTATGTCCGGTATCTCTGCCTCGCGAATACCGTTTAGCTCGGAGTTGTCAGCGTACCAACGCAAGGATGACTCCCTGATGCATAACGTAGAAGTGAGCGGCCTGCGCGGTTTTTCGCGCAGGTCCGCTCGACTGCCGGGTTTGGCCAAACCACGCACCTACGATGACGCATTGCGTGCCCCCGCTTGAGGATCCCCACCTTTGCGAACACAAATCTCGATTTGTTATCCATAGCCATCTTTAGTATTCAGTCATTCCTTCGATCCGGAATACACTGTCAATCTCGTTCTTGCCATTGCGATCGTTATGACGCACTGTCATCCATCGGCCGTTTTCCAATGTGATCATCAATGGTCTGCCATAGGTCTTATGACTCGCATGGATCTTAAGGAGCGTGTCATCATAATTAAGCAAATGAGGCCCCTTAGTTTCAAGCAGCAACAAGCCGTCACTCTTGGTGCGCCCGCGAACCTTCACAACGAAGTCTGGGTGATACAGAGAACCGTTCGGCAACACCAGGGCAATCGACCATGGCTTGCTGCGGTCATTACGATGCCACCACTCGACGATATTGGTAGTGTCGGTATCCAATAGCATCCCAAAGTCAGCCTCATCTTTATTAAGGTCGTCTGGAAAAACTCCGTAGATGTTCAACCGTGAAGTCCTGCAGGACGCCGGCAATTCCAGAAATTCTGGTAATTTGGCGCAATCCACTACTTCAGCGTAGTTGGCTGCGCATTCCATCGCAGCACGCTTTAAGATGTTAGGGAAACTCACCAGGATCAGGTTCAGAGCGCGCCGGATATCCTGGTCTGTACGAACCCATCCACGCATCTGGCACTCATTTTTCAGGCGAGTTATGAGCGCATCCTGCAGATCGCGCGGATGTAGGTAATCAGGCTCTGTTAGAGAACGTTGTGCACGGAGCTGGATCTGGGCATCAGACAACCGCGCCTGGATCTTCTCGACATGATCAACGCCGGAGAAAATCTCGATCTCAATGCGCGTCACTTCAGTTGCATCCCTGAAACCAGCATTGAAGACTCGATCATCAATCTTGATGCTATTGCCAATGCATCTCAGCAGATCATTGGTTGAGACCGGCAGGCGTTCGCGCTTGAACTTGGCTTCCACCTCAGGCTTGAGATTCCAGCGTTTGTTTCCGGGGGCAGTTGAGCCTGCAGGACGCGGATCTGTCGAGCGTTCACGTTCAGGCACTGGCGAGAAGTCCAGGGACAACTCAGCCGGCATACCAGTCATGGAAGAGAAGGTAGATGCCGATGGCACATAGCCAGCTTCCGTGCTGGCAGTCTGCACCGAACCATCGGGCGTGTTGGGCATGTTGATTGAGAAGATCCGGGTTTGCCCGTTCTCGACAATCTGCACTTCAGGTTTCCCAGCAACCATCACTACCATGGTGTTCGGACTGATCTTCGAAAGCTCAGTATTGATGGAATTGATCCTGGAAGCCGCACTGGTAAGCCCAGCCTGGTTCTCCATATCAGCAAGGAACACGTATCCGTTCTTTAGGCGTTCAGGCAAGTTCTTTCGGCCTTGGAGCTTGTTGTGGACGCGCAAAATGCGGCCTACCACCTGAATGCCAAAGTCGACATCCTGGCTGCCTCGCATCGACACCAAGGTGAAGGCGCGTGGCGCATCAAAACCAAGTGCCACAGCCATCTTGAAGATCAATGCTTCCTTGGTTTCATCCATGGCCACGGTCAGTAAATCATCCGTCGGCTCATCCGAGGTGTAGCTTGCAATTGCTTCGGTCGGCATCCCCAGCGAGATGAGCTTCTTCCTGGCATTTTCCACACTGTTTGGGCTGGAATCGACCTGGATCAGTATCAAGGGAGTCAAGGAGATGCTTTCTGCAGCCAGCTCCATCTTGATCGCTTTATGGATGCTGAGTGCATCGGTCAATGCAGCCAGCTGGAAGTCGATAAGCTGCTTCTGCTCTTCGCTGGCAAGGTAGGCAAAGGATTTAACGCCAGGCTTTATCAGTCCGGCATCGACAACGTCGCGGCGGCTGATCGCGATAGTATGCACCTCGCGAATCTTTGCAGACTGCTTGAATTTTGCGATGTCCTTGTCATCCGGAGTAGCTGTCACCAGGAGCGTATATTCCGGTTTCAGCACTTCATTGTAGAAACGCACAGCCTCTGTGCCGGCACCGAAGCCATGGTGAGCTTCGTCTACAACGATGCCGATGTGAAAGCCGGCTTCGCGTAACTCAGGCAACAGGCTATCGACAGACATCGACATATCGCCATCCTTACGGATTTTCTTTGTGTCCTTGTTGTTTGCGGCAACAGAGGCCCAGGTCGTCACGAATACATCGCCGCTCTTGGTGCCGACAACAAACCGGTCAGCTTTGATGTCACGAACACGGATTCCTTGGAACTGCTGCTTCATCGAGCTCTTCGCTTGCTCAACCAGGGTTGCGAATGGGGTGAACCAGAACCAGACGACGTTATGCAGTCGGCTGAAATCCTCGACTGCATTCCCAGCCATCATGGTTTTTCCTGCTCCGGTAGGTGCCTGTAGCAGCACGACTCCATTATGAGCGACGGCATTGGCTCGACTGTGTTCATCAGGAGCCTGTTGGATTTGCTTGGCTACGTAGCCGAAGATATCCAGGATATTGGAGATCGCATCTTTCTGGTATCGCTTTGGAGCCGGAATCATTTGGCACCTCCTGAAGCAAAGCGGTCCACAAGATGCTGAGGGATGGCCTCGAAGCTAACGTTGGGTGCACTGATACGTTGGCGCAATTGTCCCGGCTGCCAGGAATAGATCGCCAAGGAACGCAAGCCGGAGTCAGCGATTCTTTCAACATCTGCGACCACATCTTCATCGAGCAGCGGCAGATAGATGATGGCATCCAGCTCATCACCGGATTGCTGGAATCGCAAAGAGCTATCATATGGCTTGATGGCTCCAACATGAATCAGCTGCAGTGCGTACCAGATCTGGTCATGCTGAATATCGCTAAAAACCTCTTCCAGTGGGATCCGGCGGGTATGCATATATCCGAACTCACCTCCCAAACCTTCAACGCTTTGTTTTCCTTTAGAGGTCTGGTAGGTGTAGCCATTGATTGCGGCTTTGAGACGTTTCGAGGTGATGTCACGACAGACATTCTTTTCCGGTTCATCTACAGAAGCTTCAGTCGATGAGACCAATATGAAAGACCGGTTGCCGTCATCTTCCTTGTTGAGATCCATCACTGCATGACCCGTAGTGCCGGATCCAGCGAAGAAGTCTACGACAACATGATCACCATCGCTATCGGTTGCCTGGTCTATCAATGCTTTGATCAGGCTTATTGGCTTAGGATAGGCAAAATCCTTGTTTCCTATCATTTGCGCCAACTGGGATGTTCCTTCGCTGGTATATCCGGTTTGCATCACATTGATGCCTTCCATGTCGATTTCCTGCAGCTCTGCCTTTTTCACAGCAGATGGCAGAATCCATGTGGAAACCGGTTGCTCGGAGTTTTTTAATTCCTTAGCGAAACGCTTGTATCGAGGTTTGCCGTAGCCGATCTTCCTCCCGACCCATGCTTCAAGTGGCTCGATATATCCCAATAGACGCTCAGGTGCCTGCCCCTTTGCTACCTGGTCACGCAATTCGTCCAGAGTCGAGTAGACCTGTAGATTTTTGGGTGCCGATCCATCGTGTATAGCTTCCTCAATCTCGTACACATTGGAATACACAACAGTCTTCTCATCCTGGGGCCACAAGACACGTTTTTCCTCGATCATCTGCTCTATCGGCTTGGTGCGGATCTTCTTGCCGTTCACAATCCTGGCCTTGGTTGCGAAACGCCATACACTTCCGGGATCGCAGGGATACCATGTATCGGTTTCCGGGTTGTGCAGCGGATAGTAAGCTTCCGGGCGCTGCTTGAAATTGTGAGCTTTGTTGAGGTCGCCACTATCCCAGTCACCGCGTGGATCTTCATCAGGGTTGGAGTAAGAGGACAGATTCTTGGCTGTGCCGGCGAAACTGAAGCCATGATTGGCGTAGCACAGCACGTATTCATGATCGACGCTGACAAACCATTCCTTGGCGTCATTTGCTCCACTACGCCGGCGCCAGACGAATGTTCCGACCTTCATACCGGGGAAAACCTGATCCATCAGCACTGACAGGTGTGAAAACTCATCCTCGCCGATCGACACGAAGATGACACCATCCTCGGCCAGTAGATCTTTGGCCATAATAAGTCGGCGGTACATGAATTCGAGCCACTTCGAGTGCTTGTAGACATCGTCCTTGTCAACGAAGCGGTCGTTGTAGATGAAGTCATTCTTTCCGGTATTGTATGGAGGATCAATGTAGATGCACTTGACCCGGCCGGAATGAGTCATCGTGAGATATCGCAAGGCGTCGAAATTATCGCCTTCGATAACCAGGTTTCCATATGGCTCCTGACCGCAAGAAAGCTCAGGGTCATGCTCCAACACGACAAAATCGTTGTTCAAGGACTTGTCGTGATCAATTTCGTCTCGCTCCCAGACAAGACCGAATCTAGGTTTCCTGTCACGCTCACGGATCAGGCGAATCAGTTCGTCTTTTGTGTAATTATCGTAGTCTCTTGCCATGCGACCCTACTTTCTGTAAGTAGCCGGAAGATACCATGGACCAGGCAATTGTTCGATAGACGTCCTGGACGTAAGGCGGAGTTGGATTAGATGTGTTCAACCAACTTCAGGCGGTTAGAGCGGCCGTTCGGGTTGATTTCTGCTCCTGTGGCCGGTGAAGATTCCATACCGGCCGTTGGTGCACCTGAATACCACAGGCTGCAAAGGCCGAATAACCGACCAACCTCTCACCGATAACTGAACCTCGCCGCATGCAGATCCACTTGGTTCTTGCACTCGAGTTTGCGCAGGTGTGATTGCGTGGTGGCGCAATCCTGGGGGAGTTGCAGTTTGGCCATCCAGGCTTCGAAGGCGGCTTTTCTGTTGCGCTCTTCGTTCCAGTGTTGGAGTTTGTCGTTCGCGGCTTGCAGGTGTTCTTGCGGTTTGGCGAGTAGTTCGGGGCGATTGGCCCAGACCATCAGGGTGACCATCACGGCGAGTACGGCCGACAAGCCGCCGCTTCAATCCTCCAACACCCTCACCTTCACACTCTTCCCTTTCACCTTGCCCGCATTCAGGCGCTTCACCGCTTCCTTCGCGATGTCGCGCGTGACGGCGACGTAGGTGCTCATGTCGGTGACGGTGATCTTGCCGACCTGTTCGCGGGTGAAGCCCGCTTCGCCGGTGAGCGCGCCCAGCACGTCGCCGGGGCGGATCTTTTCCTTGCGGCCGCCGAGTATCTGCAGCGTGGCCATGGGCGGGATCAGCGGGGCGTTGTGTTCGCGTTGCAGTTTCTCGATCTCTTCCCACTCGGGTGCTATTCCCATCAGCTTGGCGATATTGTCGATGCGCCCCATCTCGGCGGGGCTGACCAGGTTGAAGGCGCTGCCTTCGGCGTCGGCGCGGCCGGTGCGGCCGATGCGGTGGATGTGCACTTCCGGGTCGGGGGTGACATCGACGTTGATGACGGCTTCGAGCTGGGCGATGTCCAGACCGCGCGCGGCGACGTCGGTGGCGACCAGCACGGAGCAACTGCGGTTGGCGAACTGGATCAGCACCTGGTCGCGTTCGCGCTGTTCCATGTCGCCGTTCAGCGTGAGTGCGTGGATGCCTTCGGCATGCAGCAGGTCGAGCAGGTCGCGGCATTGCTGCTTGGTGTTGCAGAAGGCCAGCGTGCTCACCGGGCGATAGTGCTTGAGCAAGGCGGCGACGGCGGGCAGGCGCGTCTCGCGGCGCACTTCGTAGAAATGCTGGCGGATCTTGCTGTCGTCATGCTGCTCGGCCAGTTTCACTTCCTGCGGCTGGTGCATGAACTGGCGCGCCAGTCTTGTGACGCCTTCGGGATAGGTGGCGGAGAACATCAGGGTTTGGCGCGCCTGCGGGCAGCGCTTCACCACGTAGGCGATGGAGTCGTAGAAGCCCATGTCCAGCATGCGGTCGGCTTCGTCCAGCACCAGTGTGTTGAGCGCGTTCAGTTCGAGCGAGCCGCGCTCGATGTGATCCATGATGCGGCCCGGCGTGCCGACCACGATGTGCGCACCGAAGCCCAAGCTCTCGCGCTGCGGGCGCATGGTGCTGCCACCGACCAGGGTAAGGATCTTGATGTTGGGCAGATAGCGCGCGAGGCGGCGCAGTTCCTGCGTGACCTGGTCGGCCAGTTCGCGCGTGGGGCACAGCACCATGGCCTGCACGCCGAGATGGCGCGGGTTGAGTTTCTTCAGCAGCGGCAGGCCGAAGGCGGCGGTCTTGCCGCTGCCGGTCTTGGCTTGCGCGATCAGGTCGTTACCCGCCAGCGTGAGCGGCAGGCTCTCGGCCTGGATGGGCGTCATGGTGAGATAGCCGAGCTGTTGCAGGTTGCCCAGCATGGCGGGCGGCAGCTTCAGCGTATTGAATGCGGGACCGCTGGCGGTCGGAATGGTGGGGGTGCTTGTTTTGGTCATGCGCGATTATCCGCGACTGCGCGCCAACCCGCCACCGGTTGGCGCATATCACCCGAGATAGGCAGCCAGCACCCGTTCGTTCTGCGCCAGCTCTTCCGGCGTACCTTCCAGCGCGATGCGGCCATGCTCCAGCACATAGGCGTAATCGGCGACTTCCAGTGCACTCTTGGCGAACTGCTCGACCAGCAGCATGGTGATGCCGGCTTGCTTGAGCTTGTTGATGATGACGAACACCTCTTGCACGATCACCGGGGCCAGGCCCATGGAGGGTTCATCGAGCAGGATGATCTTGGGATCGGACATCAGCGCCCGACCGATCGCCAGCATCTGCTGTTCGCCACCGGACAACGTACCGGCCGCCTGCTCCTTGCGCTCGCGCAGGCGCGGGAACAAGGTGTAGACACGCTCCAGGTCGGCCGCCGCCTTGCCGGCGAAGCCGAACACCTTGGGCAGCCGGGTGTAGGCACCGAGCAACAGGTTGTCCTCCACGGTCAGCGGCGCGAACACCTTGCGTCCTTCCGGCGAATGCGCCAGCCCCAGGCGGGCGATGCGCGAAGATGGCAGTTCCTGGATATCGCGTCCCGCCAACGTGACCTGGCCGCGGCTGGCCTTGAGCATGCCGGACAGCACGCGCATGGTGGTGGTCTTGCCTGCGCCGTTGGCGCCGATCAAGGCCACCACGGCGCCGGCACGCACTTCGAAATTGACGCCGGTCAGCACCTCGCTCGCACCATAGCCCGCATGCAGGTCTTGCACACGCAACAGCACATCGTCGCTCAAGCGGCGCGAGGACGGGCTGGCCTGCTTGCTGTCGCCCAGATAGGCCTCGATCACGCGCGGATTGCGCTTGACCTCATCCGGCACGCCTGCGGCGATGATCTTGCCTTCATCCAGCACGGTGACGAAATCGCACACCTCGTTCACCACGCTCATGTGGTGCTCGATCAGGATGGTGGTGATGCCCTGCGCATGGATGCGGCGCACGATCTCGATCAGGCGCAGCACATCGGGATGCGCCAGACCGGCCGCCGGTTCATCCAGGATCAGCAGCCTGGGCTTGCGTGCCAGTGCACGGGCGATCTCCAGGAAACGCTGCGCGCCATAGGGCAGGTCGCGCGCCTTGGTCCGCGCATCGTCGGCCAAACCGACCAATTCCAGCAAAGCCAGCGCGTCGGCCTGCGCTTTGCGTTCTTCGTCGGCGGCCAGGCCCAGCAGCACCAAGGGCAAAGGCTTCTTGTAGGCGCCGTTGCAGGCCACCATCACGTTCTCCAGCGCGCTCAATTCGGCGAACAATTGCAGGTTCTGGAAGGTGCGCGCCACACCGGCCTGCGCCACCTGGTACAGGCTGCCCTTGGGCAACGGGGCGCCATCCAGCTTCAGCTGGCCTGCACTCGGCGCATACAAGCCGGAGATCACGTTGACCAAGGTGCTCTTGCCGGAACCGTTGGGGCCGATCAGGCCATGCACATGGCCGGCGCGCACCTGCAACGAAACGCCATCCACCGCCTTGATGCCGCCGAAGTGGCGCTTCACCTCATCGAGTTCCAGCAACACGCCATGCGCCTCATGTTTCGGCAACACAGCATCCAGTGCCGCCGCTGGCGGCAAGGGGCGTGCCGGCACACGGAACAGGCGCGCCAGATGTTTCTGCGCGAAGCCCATCAGTCCTTCCGGCAAGCCCACGACCACCGAGAACAGCATCAGCGCGAAGATGGCCTTGCGCCAGTCCTCGGTGTTGTCCACCAGCAGGCTGCCCACCACCAGCATGCCCATGCTCACCACCGGGGCCGCGCTCTGGAACGAGATGCGGCGCGTCGCGCGGAAGGCATAGCCGGCGGCCACCAGCGCGAACACCAGGCCGATCGCGGAGAACACCTGGAACAGCACGCGGCTGGACAACAGGTTGGGCAGCAACACGATCAGACAGGCGCCGACGAAGGCGCCCCACAGACTCTTGCGTCCGCCCAGCACCACGCCGAGCAGCAGGATCACCATCAGCTCATAGACGAAACTGTTGGGTTGCAGGAACTGGAAATTGAACGCATACAGACCGCCGGCCAGACCGCCCAGCGCGGAACCGAGCGCGAAAGCGGAGACCTTGTGATGGAGCACGCCGACACCCATCGCATCGGTGGCGATCGGGCTGTCGCGCAAGGCCTCGAACGCCCTGCCCCATTGCGACGACAGCAGGTTCTTCATCGCCAGCCAGGTGAGCGCCAGCAGCAACAGGCACAGCCAGAAGAATTCCTGTGGCCCCAGCTGCAGGCCCAGCAACAACGGCCGGTTGACCACCAAGCCCTGCGCGCCCTGGGTGATGTCTTCCATCTCGTTCAGCACGATCACGGTGAGCGCGGAGAAACTGAGTGTGGCCAACGCGAACTGCGGGCCGGCCAGCCGCAAGGCCGGGAACGCGAGCAAGCCGCCGAACACCAGCCCCACCAGCAGACTGATGGCCAGCGCCAGCAGCATACCGCTGCCGAACATCACCACACTCAGGCCAGCCGCATAAGCGCCCAAGCCAAGGAACGCGGCATGCGCCAGGTTGACCTGGCCCAGATAGCCGACGCTGACATCCAGCCCGATCAGCAGGATGCCGTAGATGGCCAGCAGGGTGAGCAGACCCAGGGCATAGGCGTTATGGACGAACAGCGGGATGCAGGCGAGCAGGACCAGGGTGAGCAGTTCTGCGCCATTGACGAACAATATCCGTTTCAACTTACACTTTCCTTATCGTGGCCTTGCCGAACACGCCATTGGGCTTCATCGCCAACGCGAGGATGAGCAGGAGCAGACCGGGCGCTTCGCGCCAGCCGCTGCCGATATAGAAACTGGCCAGGCTTTCCAGCGCGCCCAGCAACAGGCCGATGAGCACCACGCCGAAGCCGGATTCCAGGCCCGCCACCACGGCGACCGAGAACGCTTTGAGGATCAAGGCCGAGGCCATGGTCGGCCCGACGGTGGTGATGGGCGACACCAGGATGCCGGCCATCGCGGCGACCATGCCGGACAGACCGTAGGACAGCATGATGGTGCGCTTGGCCGAGATGCCCATCAGCTCGGCGGCGTCGCGATCCGCCGACACCGCTTCGAACGCCTTGCCCCACAAGGTCTTGCGCTTGAACAGTTCGACCAGCCCCATCACCGCCAGCACGCCGATGGCCACGGACAGCTCCACCGGGGTGACGTTGATACCGAAGAATTGCAGGGGATCGGAAGAGATGGGCGTCGGGAACGGCTGGTCGTCGCGTCCCCAGATGTTCTCCGCTGCGGAGAAACCGAACAGGCCGAGGATGATGGTCATCAGGATCCAGCCTTCGCTCTTCTGTTCGAGCGCCAGCCGCACGGCGAAACGTTCCACCAGCAGGCCAAGGATCGCCCCGCTCAGCAGGCCAGCGGGCACCATCAGCCAATACGGTACGCCCAGGTTGAGCAGCGACAGGCTGATGAAAGCCGACAGCATGACCAACTCACCCTGGCCGAAGTTGATGCTCTTGCTGGTGGCGAAGGTGAGCTGGAAACCGTATGCGATCAGGGCGTAAACGAGGCCCATCAGCGCCCCGCTCACCCCCATCTGAAGAATCACATCCATCGCATCAACGCGCTTGCTGGATCAGACGCTTCTTGTCCGCCTCGTTGCCGAACACCACGCGCCCATCCTTGACCATGCCCATCACGGCATTCTCGGCACGGAACGCTTCGTGGGTCTCGACGTGCGCCGGGTCCCACTTGGTGAACGGATGGTTCCAGGTGGCGATCACGCCCTTCACCGGCTCCTTCAGGTCTTCCAGCGCATCCTTGATCTTGTGCGTATCGGCGCTCTTGGCCTGCTTCACGGCGGCCGCGAACAGGTACACTGCATCGTAGCCCTGCGCGGCGGAGACCGGCGACGGGATGCGATCCACCTTGTAGGCGGTGTGGTAGTGGTCGATGAAGCTCTTCGCCTTGGGCGTGATCGGCTCTTCGATGAAGGTCTGCGGCATCAGGGTGCCGTCGCCGTTCTTGCCAGCGTTGTCGATGAAATTGGACATGGACAGGGTCCAGCCGCCGATCATCGGGATACGCATGCCGTTCTTGGCCAGGCCGTTGGCGACCGCTGCCAGCTCAGGGCCGATGCCCCAGATCAGGATGGCCTGTGCGCCGCCGGCCTTGGCTTTCAGCAATTGCGCGGTCATGTCCTTGTCGCCGATGGCGAACTTCTCGGTGGCCACCACTTCCAGCTTGTTGCCCTGTTCCTTGATCTGCGCCAGCAGGTCATCGCGGCCGGAGACGCCGTAATTGGTGGCGTCGTACAGGATGGCGACCTTGTTGAAGTTGCGCTTGATGGCTTCCGACACCACCATCGCAGCCTGGATGCCGTCATGCGCAGCGAAACGGAAGATGGACAGCTCGGGCACGCCCGCCTTGCTCCATTGCGTCATCGAGGCGGAACCGGCAGCCGGGGTGATGATCTTGGTGATACCCTTCTCTTGCAGGTGACGGTCGCCGGCGATGACCACGCCGGTGTTCACCGTGCCGATCACGCCAGACAGGTCGTCCATGGACGCCAGTTCCTGGGCGATCAGCGCGCCACGGTCGTTCTTGGCCTCGTCGTCGCGCTCGATCACTTCGATCTTCATCTTCTTGCCGCCCACCACGATGCCGCCCGCCGCATTGATCTCATCCACCGCCAGCTTGGCGCCATCGCGCATGGACACGCCCATCGGCGCCGAGCCGCCGCTGAACGGGCCGGTGATCGCCAGCTTGATGGTATCCGCCGCATACACCGGCGCTGCCAGTGCGGACAACAACGCGACACCCAGAATCTTTTTCATTTCCATATGACCTCCCCGCGAAGATTGATCGAAACAACCGGCATGGCCGGCGGGCAATTTATTGCGTAACGATTCTGTCCATGAACACCCTGGTCGGCTATTAGCAATACTACGTAGGCCATGGCCACCTGCAGTATGGCATCACCGGCACAGCGGGCAGGCACATGATATTAGAATTCTGCCATGCGCCTGAAATACAAAATATCCCTGCTCGCCGTATTGCCTTTGATCGCAGCGATCCTGGCCATCGCCATCCTGGTCACGTTGCAGGTACGCGACCTGAGCCGGGAAGAACAGAGCGTGCTGGAGGAAAGCATGCTGCGGGCCAAGCGCGCCGAGTTGAAACATTATGTCCAGCTCGCGTTGACCTCCATCGACCATGCCTACTCCTCCGGTCGCAACGACGCGGCGACCAAGGCCGAAGTACTGCGTATCCTGACCGAGATGAGCTACGGCGACGACGGTTACTTCTTCGCCTACGATCTGCACGGCATCAACCTCGCCCATCCGCGCCAGCCGGAGCTGGTGGGCAAGAACCTGTGGGAGTTGCGCGATGCCAACGGCGAGCCGGTGATCCAGCGCTTGATCGCTGCGGCCCGCGACGGCGATGGCTTCCAACGCTATGCCTGGCGCAAACCATCGACCGGCGTGGAGACCGAAAAGCTCGGCTATGTGGTCATCCTCGACCGCTGGGGCTGGATGCTGGGTACCGGCATCTATCTGGACGATGTCGCCGCCGGCACGGAGAAGCTGCGCGCCGAGATGTCCTCCCACATCTTCTCCACCATCCTGGGCGTGACCCTGGTCGCCATCGTGGCGACGCTGGCGGTGTTCGCCGGCGGCATGGCACTCAACCTCAGCGAGCACCGTCTGGCCGACAAGAAACTCAAAGCCCTGTCGCAACGCATCGTCAGCATGCAGGAGGATGAACGCGCGCGCGTCTCGCGCGAACTACACGATGGCTTGAGCCAATTGCTGGTATCCACCAAATACCATTTCGAGCTGGCGCAGGAACGCTTGCTGGCCGGGCGCGAGAATGCCGAGCCCGAGATCGACAAGGGATTGCATGGACTGACCAGCGCGATCTCCGAGATCCGCCGCATCTCGCACAACCTGCGCCCCTCGCTGCTGGACAACCTCGGCCTCTCGTCGGCCTTGCAGCAACTGACCGACGAGTTCCGCCAGCGCACCGGCATCGCCACCGAGACGCGCATCGCCTCCTGCGCCGCCCTGCAACACGACAGCAGCATGACCACGCTGTTCCGCATCGCCCAGGAAGGACTGATGAACATCGAGCGCCATGCCGCCGCGCAACATGTGTGGCTGACGCTGGAACAGGATGCGGAAGGCTTGCGCCTGCGCATCACCGATGACGGCAAAGGCTTCGACCCAAAGCGCATCGACCATCCGCACAACGGCGGCATCGGCCTGCGCAACATGCGCGAGCGCATCGAATATCACGGCGGCACGCTGGTCATCGATTCCGTCCCCGGACATACGGAATTGCTGTCCACCCTGCCGCAACCGTCGCGGACCCAAGGAGCCAGCGCATGAACGAACACGCGACACCGACTCGCACCATCCGCCTGATACTGGTGGACGACCATCAACTGGTACGCGATGGATTGCGCGCCCGACTGAGTGACATCCCAGAGATCCAGGTGGTCGGCGAAGCAGGCGATGCGCAGGCGGCCTTGATGCTGGCCGAGACGCTGCTGCCCGACCTGATCCTCACCGATGTGCGCCTGCCCGGCATGAGCGGCATCGAGCTGACCGCGCAACTGGTGGCGCGCGCCGCCGATACGCGCGTGATGATCCTCAGCATGTACGACAACCGCGAATACGTGCTCAGCGCGATGCGTGCCGGCGCCTGCGGTTACGTGCTGAAGGACGCGCCTTCCAGCGAGATCATCTCGGCCATCAAGGCGGTCGCCGACGGCGGCACCTATTACTGCGCCACGGCGGCCAAGGTGCTGTCCGAACAGCCGGCCACCGAAACGCTGACGGAGCGCGAACGCGAGGTGCTGATCCTGCTGGCCCAGGGCGACAACAACAAGAGCATCGCCCACAAGCTGGACGTCAGCGTGCGCACCATCGAGGCCCATCGTCTCAACCTGCGGCGCAAACTCAACATCGACACCCCGGCCGGATTGACCAGATACGCCATCGAGCGCGGCTGGATCGGCAGCTCCGTCACGTTCCTGTAACCTGCGCTGCCTAGAATCACGCGCCATCCCGAACAGGCATGGAAGCGCAGGAAACGGCATGCAACACCCTGGCATCAGCGAGACGATCTTCTCGCTCACCAACCCCATCGATGCGCTCGCACCCGACCTGCCACTGGACGAGGTGGCCGAGCATTTCGCTGACCCGCGCCATGCGAAACTGCTGTCGCTGCCGGTGGTGGAGAACGGCCGCCCGGTCGGCGTCATCAGCCGCTACCAGTTCATGAACATCTATCTCAAGCGCTATGCACGCGAGCTGTATGGCAAGCGACCGCTGCGCAGCTTCATCAACCCCTCGCCCTTGCTGGTGGAACTGGAGCAACCGCTGGCGGAAGCCGCCCAGCACGTGGCCGCCAATATGCAGTTCCCGCTGACCGAGGATTTCATCGTCACGCGCCACGGCCGCTACCTGGGCGTGGGCTTCGTGATGGATCTGCTGAAGGCGATGGAACAGCAGATGCGCGCCAACACAGCGGAACTGGAACAGGCATATGCCCAGCTCAAGTCTTCGCAGATGGCGCTGGTGCAATCCGAGAAGATGGCCTCGCTCGGCCAGATGGTGGCCGGCATCGCTCATGAGATCAACACGCCGCTGGGCTATGTGCGCAACAACGTCGCCATCGGCCAGGAGCTGTTCGCCAGCCTGCCCGCCATGATCGCCGCCTACCAGGCTCTGTTCGACAAACTGCTGGACGGCCAGGCAGACGAACAAGAGATCGCCGCCCTGATGCAGTCGGTGGCGGCGATGCGCAGCGACGAGACCACGCAAGCCATGCTGGGCGAGATGAGCGCCTTGATGGACGACACCCTGTACGGCCTGGGACAGATCTCCGAACTGGTGCTCAACCTGAAGGACTTCTCGCGCATGGATGCCGCGGCCAACGACCTGGCCGACCTGAATCAGTGCATCGAGAGCGCGCTCAACATCGGACGCAACGTGCTCAAGAACAAGGTGGAAGTGGTCAAGGAGCTGGGCGCGCTGCCCGAGATCATGTGCGCGCCGTCGCAGCTCAACCAGGTGTTCCTCAACCTGTTCACCAACGCGGCACAGGCCATGGAGACGCAAGGCACGCTGCACATCAAGTCGTGGCATGAAGGCGATGCCATCCAGGTCAGCGTGAGCGATAACGGCAAAGGCATCCCGGCCGACATTCTGGGCCGCATCTTCGATCCCTTCTTCACCACCAAACCGGTGGGCCAGGGCACCGGGCTGGGCCTGGCCATCACCCACCAGATCCTCAGCCAGCACGGCGGCAGCATCCGCGCGGAATCGACGGTAGGCGAAGGCACCTGCTTCCTCATCACCCTGCCGGTCGTGGCGGGCCGCCCGCTCCAGGCGCCCACCCTCGCCGCCATGATCTAAGAAAAGGACACCCCATGAGCAAACCCACCCTGCTGCTGGTCGACGACGAAGAACGCATCCTGCGCTCGCTGCGCATGCTGTTCTTCAGCGGTTACAACGTGCGCATCACCACTTCGCCCAGCGAGGCGATGCGCATCCTGCGCGAAGAGCGCATCCACGTCATCGTGAGCGACCAGCGCATGCCGCTGATGCAGGGCTCGGAACTGCTGCGCATCGCGCGCGACAGTTCGCCCGCCACCATGCGCATCCTGCTCACCGGCTATTCCGACCTGGAGGCCTCCATCGCCAGCGTGAACGAGGGCGAAGTGTTCCGCTACCTGATGAAACCGTGGAACGTGGAAGAGGTGAAGAAGGTGGTGGCCGAAGCGGCCGCCATCGCGGAAGCCAGCTTCGCCGTGCAATCGCATACGGAACATGCGCCCGCGCCGCAGGCCGGCTTCAAACCGCGCGTGCTCATCATGGACCACGACGAAGCGACCGCGCGCACCGTGCACGAGACGCTGGGCGACCGCTGCGACATCGTGTGGGCGGCCGATGCGCAACATGCGATGGAAGAACTGGCGAAGCAGGATGTCTCGGTGGTGGTGTCCGACCTGATGCTGGGCGAGACCAACGTCGGCTACATCCTGAAGACCATCAAGCGTTTGAACCCGCAGACGCAATGCATCGTGGTGACCTCGTTCAACGACACCTCGCGCCTGATCGAACTGATCAACCAGGCACAGATCACCCGCTTCCTGCCCAAGCCGGTGAGCCAGGGCATCCTGGCGCGCAACCTGGAATCGATGCTGGAACGCTTCCACCTGCTGCGCAGCCAGCCGGTGCTGCAAAAGCGTCAGGCGGTGGAGCCGATCAGCAATCCGCAAGAACAGACCCAGGCCAGCAACTTCATGGGTCTGCTGGGACGGCTGCGCGCGCGTATCAGCGTGTGAAGCTGCGCTCAGAACGAAGAGGTGACGGACAGGCCCAAGCCGCTGTCCGGGCTGCCGTAGCTGTAGCCATGCAGCACATAACCGCGCAGGGTGAGTGATTCGCCCAGGTCGCTGGCGGCATACAGCGACAGTTCGCGTTGTGCATAACCGGTGGCCGAGGCAGCCTGGGCATACCAGTAGCCCATGCCCACACTGGCACTGTCGCTCAAGGCGTAATCCAGATCGAGCGAGGCGTAGGCCGCACCGCCCAATTGCACGGAGGAAGAACTGCCCAGCTGCTCGTAGCCCAGCATCAAGCTGGGCGTGAGATCGCCGAAGCCGGTGTAGACCGCAGCCTGCACCGCGTAATCGTTCTGGCCGCTGCCCAAGGTGGTGGCCGCCGTGCCGAACTTGATGCGCCCCGCCACATCCAGCCCGCTGTCGCCCGCTTCGTTCTGCCACAGGCTGTAGCTGGCGAACAAGGAGACATCACCGAGACCGCTGTTGGTGACGCGTGTTGAACTGGTGGTCGGCGTGGTCGAAGTCCCTCCCCCGCCACCGCCGCCCCCCGGACCGCCCATGCCGACGCCGGCACGCATACCGGTGGCACCGCCCATATAACCACCGCTTCCGCTGCGGATGCCGTTGATCACCACCGAGCCGTCGCCGGTGACCGACAGATACGGCACGGTCAGCTTGAGCGACCAGTCGTCGCGCGCATAGCGCACGGTGACGGGGATGGAGGTGTTCTCTATCGAGGTGGTGCCGCCGTATTTACCGCTGCTGCGGTCGAAACCGATGCCCAGCGACAGATAACCTTCGTCCTCGGCCTGTGCCGTGCCACCCACTGCCAGCAACGCCAGTGCCGGCCACATCCGCTTGCCCATGCTCATCACATCCTCCATCCATTCAACGGCCGGGACCGCCCCCACCGTTGCGCCCGGCACGTTCCTGCCGGGCTCGATAGCCCTGCCCATAACCGCTGGCAGGGCCCTTGTTGGTTCTGTTGCCGTCGGCGACGGCTTTCTTCTTGCGCTGCGCCTCGGCTTTACGTGCGGCAGCCTCTACCTGGTCGCCGATCTGTTCGTGATAGGCATCGTATTCTTCCTGCGTCATCGGCGTCTTCACGTCGGCCGTGGCCGCCGCCTGCGTGTCGCTGATGATGGCTGTCGCCAGCATGAGCGTCGCCGCAACGAGGAATAGGATCTGCCGCAGATTCATGTCATCACCAGAGCGCTCCCGCAAAGCAACGGATGCCACAGGGCATCCGTGCTTCACGGGATGGACGATCAACGGCCCATGCCGGCACCGCCATGCTGCATACCGCCACCGCTGCCGTCACGCAGTTTCTGGCCGTTGCCCTTGTCTTCGCTCTTGCCTTTCTTCTCAGCCTTCTGCTTCTTCTCGGCTTTCTTCTCCGCTTTCTTCTTGGCGTTTTCGGCACGCAAGGCCTCGCGCTGCTCGGTGGTCATCTCGGTGCGCTTCTGCTCGCGATACTGGTTGCGCTCTTCGGTGGTCATGCCGGAAGTCTCTTCGCGATGCTGGGCGCGGATCTCTTCACGCGTCTGCACCTGGGTCTGGTTCTGTACCGGATCGGCCGCGTAGGCGTTACCGATACCGGCCATGGCCAGTGCCAACAGACTGCTCAACAATGCTTTGTTCGTGTTCATGGTGATCTCCTGTCTGGTTTGGTTGATCAGGTGTGTTCTCCTGATGGCTGCATAGTGCGCCTGACCGGTTACTTTTGCATTGCCATCCTGCAACAGTTTGTAACAAAGTGTTACCGACCTGCCCCGGGGACGCGGCAGGAGTATATTCCTCCCATGGAGAACCGACGCATATTGGTGGTGGATGACGATGCAGGCCTGCGTGACCTGCTACAGGAGTACCTGTCCGCCCAAGGTTATCAAGTCACCGCCGCTGCCGATGGCCGCGTCATGGATGGCGCACTGGCACAACAAGCGGCCGACCTCATCATCCTCGACCTGATGCTGCCCGGCGAGGATGGCCTGTCACTGGCACGCCGATTGCGCACGCGCAGCGAGGTACCCATCATCATGCTGTCGGCGCGTGGCGAGGATGTGGACCGCATCATCGGTCTGGAGGTCGGTGCCGACGACTACCTGCCCAAACCGTTCAACCCGCGCGAGCTGCTGGCGCGTATCCGCGCCCTGCTGCGCCGCAACGAGCACCACCACGACACGTCTTCTCCGGAGCTGCGCAAGCTGGGACCGTTCACCCTCAACCTGGATGCGCGCACGCTGCACAAACAAGGCGTCGCCGTGCCGCTCACGGCGGGCGAATTCAACCTGCTGCGCATCTTCGCCGAGCATCCCAACCGCGTGTTGGGGCGCGATGCACTAATGGATATGTTGAAGGGTTACGAACGCTCGCCGTTCGACCGCAGCATCGATGTGCGCGTGACGCGCCTGCGCCGCAAGATCGAGGACGATCCCAACGCACCGCAGTTCATCCGCACGGTATGGGGCGAGGGTTACCTGTTCGCGCCCGGTGACTGAGATGACGGTCGCCCAGCCGCGTTCGCTGTTCCGCACCACCTTCCGCACGGTGTTCTCGTTGTTGCTGGTGTTCCAGCTCATCCTGATCGCCACCACGGTGTATTACGTGGTGCTGCCGATGGCGCATCGTTCCGCCGACGACCTGGCCGCCTTGCTGATCCAGTCCGCGCGCACCTGGGTGGAACTGCCGCCGGAGACGCGCAAGGATTTCGAACTGGAACTGATGCAGCAGCACCAGTTCCTGCTGTTCGACGATGCCACGCCGCTGCCGCCGCGCAGCGCCCCGCTGCCCTACCTGCAATTGCTCGACGACGCACTGTCGGCCCGCCTGGACGAACCGACCTCGGTCAAGATCACCGACCTCGATACCACCTGGTTCTGGGCCGAGATCAATGCCGGCGGCAAATTGATCCGCATCGGTTTCCCGCGCGCGCGCCTGCATACCGCACCGACCAAGATGCTGCTGGTCACCCTGTTGGCGGCGTTGCTGCTCAGCCTGCTGGTGGCCTATCTGATGGCGCGCCGCATCACGCGGCCGCTGGCGCATTTCGTACGTGCCGCACAACACATCGGCGACGGCGCGCCACTGGAGAAGATGCCGGACAGCGACATCCAGGAATTCGCCGCATTGACCGAGACCTTCAACCAACTGTCGCAACGCGTGAGCGAACTGCTCGCCAATCGCACCACCTTGCTGGCCGGCATCTCGCACGATCTGCGCACGCCGCTGGCACGTATGCGGCTGGCCGTGGAGATGCTGCCGGAGAGCGAACACAAGCAGGCCGCACGGCTGCGGCGCGACATCGATGACATGAACGTGCTGATCGGCGAGTTTCTCGCGCTGAGCCGCGACCTGCAACAGGAGACGCAGAAGTTGCAGTCGCTGCACACCTTGTTACAGACGCTGGTAGAGGATGCGCGCACGCATGGCGCGCAGATCGAATATGCCGCGGATGACAGCGTGCAGCTGCTGGTGCGTCCGCTGGCGCTGCGCCGCGTGCTGTCCAACCTGCTCGGCAATGCACTGCGTTACGGCGCAGGGCAGCCGGTGCACATCGAGACCGCGCGCAGTGGACAAAGCGTGGTGGTGCGCATCCTCGATCGCGGCCCCGGCATCCCGCCGCAGGAACTGGACAAAGTGTTCCGTCCGTTCTACCGCGTGGAATCGTCGCGCAGCGCCGACACCGGCGGCAGTGGACTCGGGCTCGCCATCGTGCGCCAACTGTGCACCGCCAACGGCTGGCAAGTGGCGCTGCACGCCCGCGAGGGCGGCGGTACCATCGCCGAACTCAAGTTGGCTGTATCAGAACCCGAGCAACGACAACCATAGCGGCAAGGTGAGCGCAGCCAGCAAGGTGCTCAGCATCACCTGCGCCGCGATGGTGTCGCCGTCGCCGCCCATGCGGGTGGCCAGCACATAAGCCATGGTGGACACCGGCAAGGCCGCCATCACGATGGCGATGTCGAAATACACCCCCTCCAATCCGAACCCGCGCGCCAGCCACCAGGCGATGGCCGGCAACAGCAGCAGCTTCACCACCACGCCGTACCACAACGTGCCCTGCTGCTGGTGCAGCCCTTTCAGGCGCAACCCGGCACCGACCGCAATCAGGCCCATGGGCAGCGAAGCCTGCGACAACAGCTTGAGCGTGCTGTTGACCATCGCCGGCACTGGCCAGCCGGCCAGGCTGAAGACGATGCCGCCGGCGGTGGCCAGGATCAGGGGATTGAGCAGGATCTCGCGCAACCAGTGGCTCTCGCTGTGACGCGCCAGCATCAGCACGCTGGCCACATTGGCGATGGGCACCATGAAGCCCATGAGCAAACCGATGGCCGCCAGCCCCGCCTGTCCGTGCAAGCTGCCGGCGATGGCAAGACCCACGTAGCTGTTGAAACGGAACGCGGATTGGAAGGTGGCGGCATACACCTTGGACGGTGCATGGAACAGCGGTTTCGCCAGCAGGCCGAGCAGGATGCCGGCGATCATGAACAGCAATGCCACGCCCATCATCGGTGCAGCCGCATCAAGGTCGATGCTGAAGTGCGACAGCGTATGGAACAGCAGCGCGGGGAAGAACACGTAGTAGATCAGGCGGTCGAGCTGCGGCCAGAAATCGTGCTGCAGACCGAACCAGCGGCGCATGGCCGCGCCGAGCAGGATCAGCAGGAAGATGGGGCCGATGGTGCCAGCGACAGTCATGGATGCCGCCTCACATAGGGGTTATTCGCTCTTGGGCTTGCGGAACAGCGCGGGGATCTGCGCCTTGGGGCGGGTATCGGCCAGTTCCACCTTCTTCACCGGTGCGGCCGGGGCCGCGACGTTAGGCACGTAGGGCTGGTCGAACCACGGATCGTGCGCCGACTTCTGCGGTTGCGGCTTGTGGTAGCCGTGCGCCGGCTCGCTGCGCGGGCGCGAGCGGCGCGGCGCTTCTGCCTGCACCTTCTCGATCTTGCTCTTGATCAGCTTCTCGATCTCGGCCAGGTACTTCTCCTCCTCCGGCGCCACCAGCGAGATGGCGGTGCCTTTCGCCCCGGCGCGTCCGGTGCGGCCGATGCGGTGCACATAATCCTCGGGCGCGTGCGGGATCTCGTAGTTCACCACCAGCGGCAGGCTGTCGATGTCCAGCCCGCGCGCCGCCACGTCGGTGGCAACCAGCGTGGTGACCTTGCCCTGCTTGAAGGCTTCCAGCGCCTGCTGGCGTTCGAGCTGGCTCTTGTCGCCGTGGATGGCATCGGCCGCGATGCCGTCGCGCTGCAACAGGCGCGCCAGCCGGCTGGCAGTGAGCTTGGTCTTGGTGAACACGATGACCTGCTTGGCATCCTCATCCTTCAGCAACTGCACCAGCACGCCATGCTTGTCGTCGCTGCCGGTGAGATAGACCTTCTGCGTGATGTTCTCAGAGGTCGCATTGCTGCGCGCCACTTCGATCAGCGTCGGATAGATCAGGAAATCGTCGGCCAGCTTCTTGATGTCGTCCGAGAAGGTGGCCGAGAACATCAGGCTCTGGCGCGTGCGCGGCAGGAAGGTGAGGATGCGTTTCAGGTCGGGCATGAAGCCCATGTCCAGCATGCGGTCGGCCTCATCCAGCACCAGCATCTGCACCGTGTTCAATTGCACGTTCTTCTGTTCGATGTGGTCGAGCAGACGGCCCGGCGTCGCCACCAGTACCTCCACGCCATCCTTCAGCGCCGGCTTCTGCGTCTTGATGTCCACCCCGCCATACACCACCAGCGAACGCAGGTTGGTGTACTTGGCGTATTGCTTGACGTTCTCCTCCACCTGGATCGCCAGCTCGCGCGTCGGCACCAGCACCAGCGCACGCACCGGATGCTTGGCCGGCGAAGTGCTGGGATTGGCATGCGGCAGCAGCTTCTGCAACAGCGGCAGCGAGAAGGCGGCGGTCTTGCCGGTACCGGTCTGCGCGCCGGCCATCAGATCCTCTCCCTGCAACACCCGCGGAATGGCTTGCGCCTGAATGGGGGTCGGCTTGGTGTAGCCAGCCTCATCCAGTGCTTTCATGATCTCAGGTGCGAGGTTCAGGTCGGCAAAACTGACAGTATCCAATGCAGTGTCTCTTCCGGTAGGGGATGTAAAGTGTGCGCATTATACGCGCAGCCCCTGCCGCTGCCCGAGTTTCAGGGGCCGATCGCTTCCAGCACCGGGAACAACGCCGTCTCCTCGAAACGCACATGCTCTGCCAGGCTGCTACCGAATGCGGCAAGCGCGGCGACGTCCTGCCGCTGCAAGCCGCCACACAGCTCGCGCAAGCGGGCATGCTCGGTCAGCGTGCGCTGCACCAGGGCTTGCTGCGCCGGACCGAGAAGTGGCAACAGCTCGCGCTCCTCCACCTGGAAGTGCGGCATCAACTGTGCGGCATATCCCTGCAATGCCGCCTGGCAGGCGGCAGCGATCTGCACCGCGTCGCCCGACGCCGCCGCGCGCGTGCACTGTTTGGCCAGGCTCAGCGCATGATGATGTTCGCGCGACAATGGTTGCAACCAGGCGCTGCGTCTCATGGCTTCACCCCGGCTGTCCGTCTGCGCGCGGCCGCCAATAGGCCGGCAAGTAGCGCCCGACCCAGGGCGCGAAGCAGGCCAGCCATACGCCGGCGGCGATGGCATACAGCCAGGGTGTGGCGGCGGATGGGAACAGGTCGGCGGCGACACGCAGTAGCGCGACCAGTTGCACGCCGGCGAACATCAGCTGCACCGGGGTGTCGATCAGGAACGGCAAGCCGGAATGGCCGAGCGTGACGCGTGTGCCCATGCCGATCACCAGCGTGGCGTAACAACCGATGGTCAACGCATGCAGCGGCGCCAAACCCCAGATGTATGCGCCCTGTCCCCACAGCCACAGGCTCTGCCCGGCATAGAGCAGCATGGCAACAGTCACCCAGGCGAAGCCCACATGCAACACAGCCAACAGCGGATTGGCGAAACTGCGGCGCAGGCCCCACAAGCGGCTCAGTGTGAAAGCCGCGAACGCCAAGGGCAGGTCGGCCAGCCACAGCCAAGCCTCCAGTCCAAAGCCGGTGAGCACGCCATGCGCCAGACTCGCCGCCAGCATGGTCCACAAGACCCAGAACGGTCGGGGCACTTGCGGCAGCTGTAAAGCGCTGGCGGTGAAGAACGGGAACATGCGATGCGCGACCGTGGCGAACACCGGCAGCACGAATCCCCATAGCGCGCCGTTGACTGCCAGCCGCGACCATGCCGCCTCCCCCGCGAGCAGCCCGACCAGCGCAACGGCCTGCGCCAGCCAGCCGAGGCTGAAGGCGATGAACAGCAGGACGGGATGACGCTTGTCGCCGGGACGGGTGTCGCGCAGCACACGCCACAGCGCATATAACCCGCCGCCCCAGCCCACCAGCAGGCTCGCACTGGCCAGCGGCAGCAGCACGGCACTGAACAACAGACCGCCATAGAACAGCAGCACGCCGGCGGCCATGAAGACAAAGGCCGGCACATAACGCTGTGCGGGGATCTCGTCTCCTGCCATCCAGCGCGGGAAGGTGGTCATCAGAAAACCGAAGAAGAAGAACGGCAGCATGCCGAACAACAACAGCCAGCTATGGATGGCAACCGGCGGCAACGGCCAGGCCACGCTGTATTGCGGCAACAGGTAGCGGGTGACGAGTTCGAACAGCCACCACGACATGGCCAATAGCGTCTGCAAGGCACCGCCGAAGAACATCACACGATGCGGGGCGGCAGTGAACGATTTCCAGAGTTCCATGGTGTCGGGTCAAGAAAGAAAAGAGGGCCGCCGTACGGCGGCTGGTCATGTGGCACGCGCTCAGCCGGTACTCCACGCGCGCGGCCGTTTCATGCCGGCGATGCGGCAGGCTTGTTTGACGTAGCCGTAGGGGAACAGCTCGAAGATCAGGTTGCGCGCCTCGTGTCCCAACTGCTGACCAAGATGCTTGCTGACATGGCGCACATCGGGCGTCACCTGGTGCTCGGCATAATAGTCACGCATGAAGCGGATCGCCTGCCAATGCACGTCCGTCAACACGATCCCCTCCTCACGCGCAAAGCGCTCGGCCACTTGCTCGTTCCAGGTCATGGGGTCGAGCAGGTAGCCTTCTTCATCGATCTCTGGCATCTATCCCTCCTGATTCGTTGAAAGACCATCCGGCATGTGCAACACACCGTCCGTTAATCGGCCGCAGCGACCTCTGATGCTGTCCGCCGTTCGCCTTTGCCGATGGTCAACAGATCCCACGCCAGCAGCAGGAAACCTGCCGCGAACATCACGCCGAACAGCTCGCGCCACCACATGCCCTGCGCGAACCAATGATGCGCCTGCGCGGCGAAGTAGCCGATCCAGCTGGAGCCTTCGATGGCGCGCTCGATCTGCGACTGCACATAGCCGGACACCAGCATGGCGACGGTCATGCCGACCATGCCGAGGTTGAGCAGGCCCAGCGACCACTTCCATCTCCAGCCGTTGCCGGGCAGGTCGCCCGCCATCCACACGCCGCCGCGCCAGCGCTGCACCGCGAGGTAGAACATGGCGATGACGATGGTGGCGTAGGCGCCGAAGAACGCGAGGTGGCCGTGCGAGGCCGACCATTGCGTGCCGTGCGTGTACAGGTTGATCTGCGGCAGGGTGTGCATGAATCCCCACACGCCGGCGCCGAAGAAGTTGCCGAAGGCGTGCGCGATCAGCCAGGCCATGGCCGGATGGTTGGAGTTCTTCGCGTGGCGCGCGCCGGCATCGAACACCGCGTGCACCACCATCGCCACCAGCGGGATGGGTTCCAGCGCGGAGAAGAAGCCGCCTATGGAGAACCAGTATTCCGGCGTGCCGATCCAGAAATAGTGGTGGCCGAGACCGAGGATGCCGGAGCCGAACATCAGCGCGACCTCGATGTACAGCCAGGTCTCGACGATGCGGCGGCGCACGCCCAGCACCTTCATCAGACCGTAGGCCATGATGCAGGCGACCATCACTTCCCACGTGGCTTCCACCCACAGGTGGATCACCCACCACCACCAGTACTGGTCGATGGAGATGTTGGTGGTGTAGAACATGCCGGCCAGGTAGATGCCGAACAAGGCCAGCATATCGAGCACCAGCACGCCGGCGATGCCGGTATAGCGGCCTTTGGAGAAGGTGGCGGCGACGTTGTAGAACACCACCAGCACGCTGACCACGATGCCGATGTCGGCCCAGCGCGGCGCCTCGATGTACTCGCGCCCCTCGTTGATCAGCCAGAGGGTGGATTCCTTGCCCGGCCCTATCTGCACCAGCAGATAGACCAGCACCACCACGGCGACCGCCGCCGTCAGCACCCAGAAGATCAGGTTGCCGAGTTTCAATCCGACCACCTCGTGCTGCGACTCCTCCTCCAGCAGCCAGTACACCGAACCGAGGAAACCGTACAGCAGCCACACCACCAGCGCGTTGATATGCACCATGCGGTTGACGCTGAAGTCGAGCACGCCGTAGAGGAAATCCGGATACAGGTATTGCAGGCCGGCCAGCAGGCCGAACAACACCTGCGCGCCCAGCAGCACGATGGCGACGGTGAAGTATTTCACTGCCAGTCTCTGGCCACCGTTCAGGTTGGCACGGTCGAACATTCCAGGCGTGGCCATGATCAATCCTCCTGCACGATGGGCTTGAAGTTATAGGGGAAGCCGTTGGTGTCGATGCTCGACATCCATTTCAGGAAGGCCACCACGCCGCGCGCCTCCTCGTCGGTGATGCCGAGCTTGGGCATGCGCCGACCGAGGCTGTTGTGCAGCTTGTCGGACGGGTCCTTGATGAACTCCACCATCTGCACCTCGCGTACCTCCTTGGTACCCCAGTACGGATCGAGCCAGGCCTTGGTCAGGTCGGGGGCGTAATAGGCACCGTTGCCCAGCAACGTGTGGCAGTTCATGCAGTTCTTCGCCTGCGTGGTGAGCTTGCCCAGCCGGACCAGCGCTTCAGCTTCGGATTCGCTCAGTTCCTTGCCGAACAGCGGCTCCTTCACGCCGATCACCGGCACCTGCACGTGGCGCTGTGCGTCGAACTGGTATTCGATGCGATGGTTGATCACCGAATAGGCCGGCACGCGCGTAGTGCCCACGCTGATCTGCGACAAGGTGTCCATCGTCAGCAGCAGCAGTACCACCAGCGAAGCGCCGGTCACCCAGATCGCCGTCTTGCGCCAGAACGATTCCGACGCCCACCATTTATTCGTGGCCATTTACACCTCCATGTGATCGATTCTGGGATTACCGTCCGGCAGTACGGCCTGCTCTGCCCCGGCATGCGTCCCCACGCACAGCTGCCAGATGCCGTGTGGTGCCAGCAGATAACCCAGCAGCATGCAGCCCACTACGGTCGCCCACAGAGGGTGGGCCAACAGGTTGGCGGCCTGCGCCAGGATCAGGGTGCATACGACCAGCCCGGCATAGGACAGATAGGCCAGCGGCATCAGCACCGGCACGACACGGATGCGCGCATAGGCGAACAGCAGGGCATACAGCGCGCCCAGCACGATCACCATGGCTGCGCTGAAGAAGATCGTGAAAAAATCGGCCAACGCCGCGGGTTCCACCATGACATCCCCTCGCCCGATATTTATTATTCATCGTCAGTCAATGTATTCCGCTTTTTGATATGATGCAACTCAAATGAATGTATCAAGGCGAACGCACCGTCCATCCGGCAGCGCCAGCTATAATCGCGGCCACTGAACACAAGGGAACACCATGCAACTCAATCTTTCCACGGACATCGCCTTGCGCACCCTGATCTATCTGGGGCAGAAGGCCGAGCCCGCCACCATCGCCGAAGTGGCTGACGCCTTCGGCATCGTCAAGACACACCTGATGAAAGTGGTAATGACCCTGGTTGCACAAGGGCTGGTGATCAGCGTGCGCGGCCGCAACGGTGGCATCCGCCTGGCGCGCGACCCCGCCACCATCCGCATCGGCGACGTGGTGCAGAAGATGGAACCCGGGATGGCGCTGGTATATTGCATGCGCCCCGACGCCGACGAGGCGGACTGCCCGCTGTTGCCCAACTGCAAACTGAAGAAGACTTTCGGCAAGGCACAGAAGGCGTTCCTCGCCGCGCTCAACGAGAGTGTGCTGAGCGACCTGCTCAGCACCCGCCCGATAAGGAAAAAAGCATGAACTTGCGCGCCTTCCTGCACGCTTTCGCCCCCCATCGCTCCCCCGCCGGCTTCGGCGAACGCCTGCGCAGCGGCGCCGCCGGCGGCCTGGGCATCTTCCTGCTGGCGTGGGCGCTGCACCTGCTGCCGCAACCCGAGTTCCCGTTGCTGCTGCTGGGTTCGATGGCTGCTTCCGCCGTGCTGCTGTATGCCGTGCCGCACAGTCCGCTGGCGCAACCGTGGAACCTGATCGGCGGCCATCTGGTCTCGGCGCTGGCCGGCTGGTGCATCATCAGTCTGGTGCACGATCCGCTGGCTGCCGCCGGCATCGCGGTGGGCTGCGCCATCTTCCTGATGTACCTGCTCGATTGCCTGCATCCGCCCGGTGCGGCCACCGCACTGACCCTGGTGCTGGGTGCAACGCAGTTCCTGCACATGGGCTTCGTCTGGACATTCACCATCGTCGCCACCAATGCCCTGCTTTCGCTGCTGCTGGCGCTCAGCATCAACAACGCCCTGCCGCGCCGCCACTATCCGCAGGCGCCACAACTGCCCGCGCCGCCGCCTACACCGCGCCGCGTACTGCCCGAGGCGCAAGACATCGAATGGGCACTGGCGCAGAGCGACAGCATGCTGGACATCAGCGTGGAGGATCTGGAAGTGCTCTATGCCCAAGCCCAGCAGCATGCCCAGACCCGCTTCGAGGCGGCGACCTCGAAATGAACATGCCACTTTTGAAGGTCATCCATCTTACGGCGGTCGTCGCCAGCTTCACGCTGTTCTTCCTGCGCGGCATCTGGCTGCTACGCAATTCGGACATCATGCGCCTGCGCTGGGTCAAGATCGCGCCGCACAGCATCGACACGGTATTGCTGGTGAGTGCCGTGGCACTGGCCTGGCAGCTCGGCTTGTCGCCTGCCGACTCGCCTTGGCTGCTCGCCAAGATCGTCGCCCTGTTGCTCTACATCGGCCTCGGCATGCTGGCCTTCCGTTTTGCACGCGATGCGCGTCAGCGGCTCATCGCCTGGCTGGCGGCCTTGCTCACCTTCGCCTATATCGTGCTCACCGCCATCACGCATGACCCGCTGTTGGGGCTGGCCAATTGACCATGCACGAACTGCTCGACAGCGCCGCCCCCGGTTTCGATGCCCCGTTGCAGATGCTGCGCGCCTGCCACGGCCGCATCACCGCCCAGTGCACCACCTTGCAACGCCTGCATCAACACTTGCAGGCCCAAGGCAATGACGCACAGGCGGTACAAGCTGCGCGCGCCATCCTGCGTTACTTCGATATGGCCGGCCGCTTCCATCACCAGGACGAGGAACAGGACCTGTTCCCGCTGCTGCGCGCCAGCGGCTCTCCGCAGGCGGCGGAATACATCGACCGTCTGTTGCAGGAACACCGCACGCTGGATGAAGCCTGGCAGGACTTGCGGCCGTTGCTGGTCGCCATCGCCGAACACCACGCACACGCACTGGATGGCGCCGTGGTCGAACGCTTCAACCACGGTTACGCACAGCACATCGCTTTCGAGAACGCACACCTGCTGCCGCTGGCCGAACGTGTGCTCGACGCGGCACAGCTACAGCAGCTCGGCCGCAGCATGGCCGCACGACGTGGCGTGGCGATATGAGCGCGGCACGCATCGCGATCATCGGCGCCGGCCCCGCCGGCTTGATGGCGGCCGACACGCTGAGTGCGCACGGCATGGCCGTCGATGTGTACGACGCCATGCCCAGCGCCGCGCGCAAGTTCCTGATGGCCGGCAAGGGCGGCATGAACATCACCCATGTCGAACCGCTGGCCGATTTCCTCACGCGTTACGGCGCACGTCGTAGCGAACTGGAACCCTTGTTACAAGCCTTCCCGCCGGACGCACTGCGCACCTGGATACACGGCCTCGGCATAGCGACCTTCGTCGGCACCTCCGGCCGCGTGTTCCCCACAGAGATGAAAGCCGCCCCGCTGCTGCGCGCCTGGCTGCATCGCCTGCGCGAACGCGGCGTGCGTTTCCACATGCGCCATCGCTGGCTGGGCTGGCATGCCGATGGGTCATTGCTTTTCTCGACACCGGAAGGCGAACGCCATCTCGATGCCCCCGCCACCCTGCTGGCGCTGGGCGGTGCGAGTTGGCCACAACTCGGCGCAGACGGCACCTGGGTGGACACGCTCGCCGCGCATGGCGTGGACATCGCACCGCTGCGCCCGAGCAACTGCGGCTTCGACATCGCGTGGACAGCCTATTTCCGCGAACGCCATGCCGGTGAGCCGCTGAAATCGGTGGCCGCCAGTTTCGGCACCGTGAGCAAGCGCGGCGAATGCATGCTCACCGCGCACGGCATCGAAGGCGGCCTGATCTATGCGCTGTCCGCCGCGCTGCGCGACGAGATCGAGGCGCACGGCAGCGCCACGCTGCATCTCGACCTGCTGCCGGATTGGCCGCTGCCGCGCGTGCAAAAAGAGATCGCCCATCCGCGCGGCTCGCGTTCGCTGGCCAGCCACCTCGCCAGCCGCCTCGGCCTGAAAGGTGCCAAGGCCAGCCTGTTGCGCGAAGCGCTGAGCGCGCAACAGATACAGGACGACGCGCTGCTGGCGCAGACCATCAAGGCACTGCCGCTGTCGTTGCTCGCCCCGCGTCCCATCGCCGAAGCCATCAGCAGCGCCGGCGGCGTGCGCTTCGAGGCAGTGGACGGGAATCTGATGTTGCACCAGCTGCCCGGCGTGTTCGTCGCCGGTGAGATGCTGGACTGGGAAGCGCCCACCGGCGGCTATCTGCTCTCCGCCTGTTTTGCCAGTGGCCATGCCGCCGCCAGGGGCATCCTGGCGCATCTGGCGCACGCCTGAACTTTACCGGACTGCAACATGCGCGCCGCATCTCCTGCGCTACAATGCGCGCCGCTCTCTCAACGAACCCGATAAGGACAGGAACATGAAGCAATACAGCAAACGCATCGCCCTCATCCACTGGATCATCTTCGCCCTGGTCTGCATCGCCTTCTACTTCGGCCACGCACTGGACGAAGCCAAGGACGCCGGCGAGAAACTCCCCCTGTTCCCGGTGCACTTCCTGATCGGTGACCTGGCACTGCTGCTCACGCTGGTGCGCATCTGGTTCCGCAAGAAGGACGGCGAACCCGCCTCGGCCAACACCAACCCGCTGCTGAACAAACTGGCCGACGCCACCCACAAGCTGCTCAACCTGTCGCTGATCGCCGTCGTGATCTCCGGCATCACCACCGCAGTGACTTCGGGCGTGATCGAAGCGCTGAAGACCGGCGATGCCGCGCTGGTGCCCGACTTCCATGAAGTCGCAGCCAAGGAATTCCATGAGATGTTCATCGCCGTCATGCTGCTGCTGATCGCTTTCCACGTCGCCGCCGCGCTGTATCACCAGTTCGTGGTGAAGGACAATCTGCTGCGCCGCATCATGGTCAAGCGTTTCGAGGACTGAGAAACGAGACACTTCCGAACGGGCGGCCTGCGGGTCGCCCTTTTCATTTGCACGAAGGAATCCACATGAAAAAGATCCCCGCCCGCTACGCCCCCATCCTGTTCGGTGCCCTGCTCTCGCTGATCATGGTCACCATCATCTCCGGCACCGTGGTGCTCATCACCCAGGGCTACGGCGACGGCTTCTTCCTCCACTGGTTCCAAGGCTTCGCCACCGCATGGCCGGTCGCCTTCCCGACGGTGCTGTTCGTGGCGCCGTTCGTGCGCAAGGTGGTGGCGAAGATCACGGCTTGAACCGCCCCGGAAATACAGCACACGCGCTGCCGGATTGACACTCCCAGCCCATGCGCGTAAGTTATGCGCATTCGAAATGGGGGTAACCCGATGGCACCGACCACCTTGAATCCTGTCGCGCCGAAAAGATCGGCCAACCTGAGCATCAATGCCGAGCTGTTGCAGCAGGCCAAACAGCTGAACATCAACCTGTCGCAGACGCTGGAACAACGCCTGCTGGAGATCATCCGCCAGACCCAGCGCGAACAATGGCTGGCCGAGAACAAAGATGCGCTGGAAGATTACAACCGCCGCATAGAAGCGCGCGGCGCCTTCAGTAACGGCCTGAGGCGATTCTGATGGCCCAGTTCGACGTCTACCTCAATCCGAATCCGGATACCAACGACGTCATCCCCTATCTGTTGGATGTGCAGGCCGACCTGCTCGACATGCTGAGCACGCGCATGGTCGTGCCGCTAGTACTGGCGCAAGAGATGGGCAAAGAAGCCGGGCTACTCAATCCGAAATTCAAGATCAAAGGCAGCACTGTCGTCATGTCTACCGCCGAAATGGCCGGCGTACACCTGCGCGCGCTGGGCGACAAAGTAACCACGCTCAAAACCAAACGCGACGAGATCATCGCGGCATTGGATCTGCTGTTCACCGGAATATAGGGATGACACGCCGCATCTGACCGACAAGCGCACCATGCTACGATGCCGACACTGTTTTAATTCAAGAGGTTGGGGAATGCATCACCAGCATGTGCGGCAATACCACCCAGAATATATGGCATTTTTGCCATCTACTTTACGTTGGGCCTCACAATCGGAGCAGCGTAGTGGCATCTGAAGCTGCTAACTTCTTCGCCTTCACTGTCAAGCCGACGGTATCGGAGTTTCTCGCAAACCCTCGAGATATTCGCCGGGGCCGCCTTGCCGCAATTGTTCTTTATCACATGGCGGACTATCTGGCCTTGGAGGGATATGCGGGGCACGAGCGAAAAGAAATGGACGAGCGATTGAACGCCGTTCGCGAAAAGCTAACCGCTCAATGTCCCGATTTCTCGCTCATCCGAGACATCGCCGATGCAACAAAACACGCGAAGCTTTCCGCGCCAAAGAAGGCACCGTCGCGACAGCTTTCCTCTTCTCAGCAACTCACACGGACCCCTGGTCTCTTTCAGGCGCCCTTTGGGCAAGGCGTGTTCGCGGAAGCTGCGATCGTGTTCGCCACACTGAACGACGGAACTACTAAGCCACTTTTGCCGGCTATACATTCGGTAATGGCCGCCGTTGAAGAGCAGTTACAGTGCGGTTCGTCGTGAAGAAGAAGTGCGGCCCAGCCCATCATTCCACCGGACCAGCGCGAAAAGCCGCGCAGGCCGGTGAATTCAGACGTTAGTATCGGAGAAACGCGTAAGGCGCAATAACCAACAGGCATTGCGCCAAATGACTCAGCAAGAACCGCCTTCAGGCGGTTTTTTTCATGGCGATGTAGATGGCCCAGGCACCGAGCAGCACGTACCAGATGAGCGACCATTCGGGGATGTTCAGGGTGAGGAAGGTCCAGCCCTTCTCCGCGCATTCGCCAGAGCCGTGCATCAGCTCTTGCCACACTTCGGCCATGGGAAAATTTTTCAACATGTAGTCGAGACCGGGGCCGCAGGCGGGCACTTGGTCTTTGGGCAGGTGTTGCAGCCAGATGTGACGCGAGGCGGTGGCGATGCCGCCGAGGGTGAACAGGACGATCAGGCTAGAGTAGATACGGCGGCCGATGCGGCCAGCGTTGTGTGCAGCGGCGATGAGGAACAGCACGCCGATGGCGATGAATTCCACGCGTTGCAGCATGCACAGCGGACAGGGTTCTTCGCGCAGCACGTATTGCAGGTAGAGCGCGGCGCTGAACAGGATGGCGACGACCAGCGCACCGGCGAGGTAGAGCCAGCGCGGGGAGGCGTTGTTGATGGTGGCGAGCAGTCTATCCATTTTCACTTTCTCTTCTATCCATTTGTCGTCGCACCGGCGCAGGCCAGTGCCCAGTTAAATAGAACCACTGGATGGCCGTACCTCGAAACTCCGCTGCGCTGCGTTTTCCGGCCTGCGCCGGAATGACGGAACGGGATTTATTCGGCTTCTTCGATCCAGGCGGCCTGGATGGCTTCCAGCACTTTTTCGCCGCCACGGTTGTGCGCGTCCTCGAACCCGTCGAGGTCGACCACATAGTTATGCAGGTCGACGAAGTTCACTGTGAGCGGGTCGACATCGGGGTGCTTCTCGGCCAGTTCGATGGCGATGTCGCGTACGTCGGTCCATTTCATGATTCACCTCCCAAACTGTCATTGCCGCGCTGCGCGCACTGTTCTAGCACTGGATCCCCGCTTGCGCGGGGATGGCGGCACGTTTACTTACCGTGCCCTTCCTTCGCCATGTTGATGGAGTACTTGGGGATCTCGACCACCAGCGGCGCATCGGCGACGATGGCCTGACAGGACAGGCGCGAGTTGCCTTCCAGGCCCCAGGCTTTGTCCAGCATATCCTCTTCCAGTTCCGTAGCCTCTTCCAGACTGTCGAATCCTTCGCGCACGATGACGTGACAGGTGGTGCAGGCGCAGGATTTCTCGCAGGCGTGCTCGATCTCGATGCCGTTGTCCAGCAGGGCGTCGCAGATGGAGGTGCCGGGTGCGGCTTCGAACAGTGCGCCCTTGGGGCACAGTTCTTCATGGGGTAAGACGATGACTTGTGTCATTCCAGCTCCGAAAGTTTGTGGCCCTTGAGGGCGCTAGCCACGCTCTTGTCCATGCGCATCTGGGCGAAGGCGGTGGTCGATTGGTTCAGCGCTTCGACCGCGCGTTTCAGGGCTTGCTGGTCGGCGCCTTCCAGCAGGAAGCGCACGCCTTCCATGCTGGCGCGGATGGCGGCCAGGCCGTCGGAATCGAGCAAGGCGCCGTCCTCGTGCAGCGCGGCCTCCACCGCTTCCAGCAGTTGACGGGCTTCGACCTGCTGTTCGCGCAGGGCGCGTGCGCTCATGTCGTCGCGCGCGAACTGGGCGGAGTCCTTGAGCATCTGGGTGATCTCTTCGTCGGACAGGCCGTAGGAAGGTTTCACCGTGATGTGCGATTCGATGCCGCTGCTCATCTCGCGCGCGGAGACGCTAAGCAGGCCATCGGCATCCACCTGGAAGGTGACGCGGATGCGCGCGGCACCGGCCACCATGGGCGGGATGCCGCGCAGTTCGAAGCGGGCCAGCGAGCGGCAGTCGCTCACCAGTTCGCGCTCGCCCTGCACCACGTGGATGCTCATGGCGGTCTGGCCGTCCTTGTAGGTGGTGAACTCCTGCGCACGGGCGGTGGGGATGGTGCTGTTGCGCGGGATGACCTTCTCGGTAAGGCCGCCCATGGTCTCCAGGCCGAGCGAGAGCGGGATCACGTCCAGCAGCAACCAGTCGTCGCCGCCGCGATTGCCGGCCAGCACGTTGGCCTGGATGGCCGCGCCCAGCGCGACCACCTTGTCCGGGTCGAGGTTGGTCAGCGGCGTCTGTTTGAAATATTCCGCCACCGCGCGTTGCACCTGCGGCATGCGCGTGGAACCGCCCACCATCACCACGCCCTTCACTGCGTCGGCACTGAGGCCGGCATCGCGCAACGCTTTGCGCGTGGGCTGCAAGGTACGCGCCAGCAGGTTCTTGGTGATTTCGTAGAAGTGTTCGCGCGTGAGCGTGACATCGACCAGTTCGCCGCTGCCCAGCACGGCGGTGATGCGCGCCTCGGGCATGTCGGTGAGTTGTTCCTTGGCCGCACGCGCATGGGTGAGCAGCAGGCGCGTATCGTTGGGGTTGAGCTGCGACAGGCCGGCCTGTTCCAGGATCCAGCAGTAGATGCGCTGATCGAAATCGTCGCCGCCCAGCGCGGAATCGCCGTTGGTCGCCAGCACCTCGAACACGCCCTTGGACAGGCGCAGGATGGAGATGTCGAAGGTGCCGCCGCCCAGGTCGTACACGGCATACACACCTTCGGCCGCGTTATCCAGACCATAGGCGATGGCAGCGGCGGTGGGTTCGTTGAGCAGACGCAGCACGTTGAGACCGGCCAGTTTGGCCGCGTCCTTGGTGGCTTGACGCTGCGCATCGTCGAAGTAGGCCGGCACGGTGATGACCGCGCCGACCAATTCACCGCCGAGAGAGCGCTCGGCGCGGTCGCGCAACACTTTCAATATCTCGGCGGAGACCTCCACCGGGCTCTTCACGCCGCCCACGGTGCGCAGTTGCACCATGCCCGGCGTATCCACGAAACGGTAAGGCAGATCGATCACCTCGCCCACGTCCTTGAGGCCGCGCCCCATGAAACGTTTGACCGAGACGATGGTGTTCTGCGGGTCTTCGCTCTGCTTGGCCTGCGCGGCATAGCCGACCTCGGTCACGCCCTCGGCCGTGTAGCGCACCACGGAAGGCAGCAGCGCTGCGCCCTCCTCGTCGTTCAATACGACGCTGATGCCGTTGCGCACGGTGGCGACCAGCGAGTTGGTGGTGCCCAGGTCTATGCCCACCGCGAGGCGATGCTGGTGCGGTGCGGCGGAAAGACCCGGTTCGGAGATTTGCAGCAAGGCCATGTTCAGGGATCCAGCTCGTCGTAGGCGTCAGCGATCTCTTCCGCCAGTTTTTCAAGGAAGCGCAATTTTCGCACAGTGCCGGCCGCTTCGACGAACGCTTGCTTGAAGTCGATCTGCTCGGCCAGCTCTTGTTGCAGCCGGCGCGTCTCGTCGCGCGTGGCATCCGCCAGTTCGTCCAGCGTATCCAGGTCACGGTTATCGACGGCTTCCTGCAAGGCTTCGCGCAACTCCATCTGCTGCATCAGGAAATCCATCGGCATCGCGGTGTTGTTCTCTTCCTGCGTATCGACGCCATGCAGCGACAACAGGTAACGCCCGCGTTTGAGCGGGTCGCGCAGGGTCTGGTAGCCCTCGTTGACGCGCGTCGAGTACTGCATGAACAGACGCTGCTCGGCATCCGAGAGATGGGCGGATTTGTCCGGATGGACCTGCGATTGCAGCGCGCGATAGTGCTGATCCAGCGCGTCGTTATCGAGCTTGAATCTGCGGGGAAGGTCGAACAGGGTGAAGAAGTCTTGCTGGAGATCGATAGCCGGCGCGCTCATCACACTTTAAAGCTTTCTCCGCAGCCACAAGTGTCCTTCACGTTCGGGTTGTTGAACTTGAAGCCTTCGTTCAGACCTTCGCGCGTGTAATCCAGCTCCATGCCATCGATGTAGGGCAAGCTCTGCGGATCGACCAGCAGCGTGATGCCGTGGCTGGCGAATTGCAGGTCTTCGTCACTCACCGCATCCGCGAACTCCAGCTTGTACGCCATACCGGAGCAACCGCTGGTGCGCACGCCGATACGCAGTCCGACGCCCTTGCCGCGCTTGCTCAGGAAGTTCTGCACATGCCTGGCAGCGTTCTCGGTCAGCGAGATGCTCATCGTCGGACTCCTTACTTGTTGGCGTTGCAGGCCGCGGTTTCCACAGTGTCGCCGTGCTTGGACTTGTAATCCGCCACGGCGGCCTTGATGGCGTCTTCCGCCAGGATGGAACAGTGGATCTTCACCGGCGGCAGTGCCAGTTCTTCGGCGATCTGCGTGTTCTTGATGGCCAGTGCCTGATCGACGGTCTTGCCCTTGACCCATTCGGTGACCAGTGAGCTCGACGCGATGGCCGAACCGCAACCGTAGGTCTTGAACTTGGCATCTTCGATCACGCCGTCCTTGCCCACCTTGATCTGCAACTTCATCACGTCGCCGCAAGCCGGTGCGCCGACCATGCCGGTGCCGACCATCTCGTCGTCCTTGTTCATGGAACCGACGTTGCGCGGATTCTCGTAGTGATCCAGTACTTTTTCGCTGTATGCCATTTCAAATCTCCTTAGGATTTTGGATCTGGGATTTAGGATTTAGCAACAACCAGAAAATCCTAAATCCCAATTCCTAAATCCTGCCTTTAATGCGCTGCCCACTCGATAGTATTCAGGTCGATGCCGTCCTTGTACATCTCCCATAAGGGGGAGAGTTCGCGCAGCTTGCCGATCTTCTCCTGCAACAGCTTCACCGCGTAATCGACTTCTTCGACGGTGGTGAAACGGCCGACGGTGAAGCGGATGGAGCTGTGCGCCAGTTCGTCGCTGCGCCCCAGGGCGCGCAGCACGTAGGACGGTTCCAGACTGGCCGAGGTACAGGCCGAGCCGCTGGAGACTGCGATGTCCTTGACCGCCATGATCAGCGATTCGCCTTCGACGAAGTTGAAGCTGACGTTCAGGTTGTGCGGCACGCGCTGTTGCAGATCGCCATTGAGGAACACTTCTTCCATGCTGGACAGACCGGCCCACAGGCGGTCGCGCAGCATGCGGATGCGTGCGTTCTCGGCGACCATCTCCTCCTTGGCGATGCGGAACGCTTCGCCCATGCCGACGATCTGGTGCGTGGCCAGCGTGCCGGAGCGGAAGCCGCGCTCGTGACCGCCGCCGTGCATCTGCGCTTCCAAACGCACGCGCGGTTTGCGCCGCACGTACAGAGCACCGATGCCCTTGGGACCATAGGTCTTGTGGGCGGAGAAGCTCATCAGGTCGACCTTCAGCTGTTGCAGATCGATCTCCACCTTGCCGGTGGCCTGTGCCGCATCGACATGGAACAGGATGCCGCGCTCGCGGCACATCTCGCCGATGGCGGCGATGTCCTGGATCACGCCGATCTCGTTGTTGACCAGCATCACCGACACGATCACCGTGTCCTTGCGCAAGGCATCCTTGACCTTGTCCAGGTCGAGCAGACCGTTGGCTTCCGGGTTCAGGTAAGTGGCCGAGAAGCCCTGGCGTTCGAGTTCGCGCACGGTGTCGAGCACGGCCTTGTGCTCGGTCATCACGGTCACGATGTGCTTGCCCTTGTCCTGATAGAAATGCGCCGCGCCCTTGAGTGCCAGGTTATTGGACTCGGTCGCGCCCGAGGTCCATACGATCTCCTTGGGATCGCAGTTGACCAGGGCCGCCACCTGCGCGCGCGCGTTCTCCACCGCCTCTTCCGCCACCCAGCCGAAGGCATGGGAACGCGAAGCGGGGTTGCCGAACTTCTCCGTCAGATAAGGGATCATCGCCTCGGCCACGCGCGGGTCTACCGGCGTGGTCGCGGAATAATCCATATAGATGGGCAGATGCATCGAAGTCATTACCTCTCTGTTCCTGTTGAACTCAAGCCTGAGCCACGCTGCGTGTCACATGCACCGGTGCCGGCGCCCCTTCCTTGCGTCCCAGTTCGCCATCGGCGAGCTGTTGCAGATTCACTTGCTGCAGGTATTCATAGATGCGCTCGCTCAGGCCGAACCACAGGTCGTGCGTCGAGCACGGCTTGCCGTCCTTGCAATTGCCCTGGCGGTCGCAGTTGGTGGCATCCAGCGGTTCATCCACGGCCACCACGATGTCGGCGATGCTGATCTTGCTCGCCGGACGGGCCAGGCAATAGCCGCCGCCGGGGCCGCGCACGCTGGCTACCACGTTGTTCTTGCGCAGCTTGGCGAACAGCTGTTCCAGATAGGACAGCGAGATCTGCTGCCGTTCGCTGATCGCAGCCAGCGTCACCGGGCCTTTGCCCCCGCGCTGCGTCAGATCCACCATCGCCGTCACGGCGAAACGTCCTTTAGTTGTCAGGCGCATCTTTTTCCTCTCCTAGAATGTCAGGCAACAGCTTTTTCACCAAACCATTCATCGATGACGAATGGTTTGCCTGAGTTGCATCATAGGATACCCGATGGTTTTAATCAACTATCTTGTTCAGGTAGTTAGGATCGAACTTGTCGGCGGTGGCTTGCTCGTCCTCCACGCGCACCCCAAGCTTTTCTAATTGTTGAAGAATATGCTCGATGCGCTGGTCCACCGTGACGCTATGGCCGATCAGGCCGTGCAAGGCTTTGGCGACCGGATCGTTCTGGTCGGTGCTCAAGCCGTAGGCGTTGAAACCAGTGGTCTTGCGGGCCTCATCCAGGATGCGCGCCGGGATGCCGGCGGCGGTGGCGCCGGCCGGCACATCCTTCACCACCACCGCATTGGAGCCGATCTTGGCGTTGTCGCCGATATGGATGGGGCCGAGGATCTTGGCGCCCGCGCCCACCACCACGCCGTTGCCCAGCGTGGGATGGCGCTTGCCCTCCTTCCACGAGGTGCCGCCCAGCGTGACGCCGTGATACAGCGTCACATCGTCGCCGATCTCGGCGGTCTCGCCGATCACCACACCCATGCCGTGGTCGATGAAGAAGCGGCGACCGATGGTGGCGCCGGGATGGATCTCGATGCCGGTCAGCCAGCGCGCGAAATGCGAGACGAAGCGCGCCAGCCATTTGAGGCCGGCATGCCACAGGGTGTTCGCGAGACGATGCAGGATGCGCGCATGCAGCCCGGGATAGCAGGTCAACACCTCGAAGGTGGTGCGGGCTGCCGGGTCGCGGGCGAACACGCTGGCGACGTCTTCACGGATATTCTTAAACATCGGGATGTTCTTCCTAGTAACGCTTCCTGAGGGCGGCATTGTAACCGGTCGTGACACTCAGGATACCGCGCAACAGGTTGAGCTCTTCGGCTTCCGGCCGGGCCCGCGCATACAGGCGGCGCAGACGCTGCATCAAGCGCTCGGGATTGTGCGAGGTGAAGAAGCCGATCTCGTGCAAGGTACGCTCCAGATGCGCATAGAAACCTTCCAGCCGCTCATGGCTGGCGGGCACCGATTCCGGCAATGCCGGCTGGAACGCCGCAGCCGCCACGTTCGCCTCATAGGCCATCACCTGCACCGCCGCCGCCACGTTCAATGACGAGAAGTCCGGGTGGGTGGGGATGTTCACGCCCAGTTGCGCCCGCCCCATCTCCTCGTTGCTCAGGCCGGACATCTCGGTGCCGAACAGCAGCGCCACCGGCCCTGCCTGCGCCTGCTGCAACACCTGCGGCATGGCAGCGCGCGGCGTCTGTACCTCGATGGAGATGTCGCGCAGGCGGGCCGTCATCGCCACAGTGAACACCACATCGTGCAAGGCCTCGTCCAGGCTGCCGCACACCACCGCGTGATCCAGGATGTCGTCCGCCCCGGCCGCCATGGCGCTGGCCTGGGCATCGGGGAAGTGTCTCGGGTTGACCAGATAGAGGTGACGCAGGCCCATCACTTTCATCGCGCGCGCCGCAGCGCCGATGTTGCCGGGATGGGTGGTATGGCTCATCACCACACGGAGGTTATCTAGCATGGAATTCAGACCTTAGTTGTGCGACCGGCGCGGAGCGCCTTTGAGGATTGGCCGATTCAATTTAAAATGCGCGCCGGTTATTTCATTTTTGAGACCTTGAATAACCGTGCAGCAGACAGATTCAAGGTTTCGTGCTCATTAAAAGGTTCTTCGACATATGCACCCCATGCTCAACATCGCGGTGAAGGCCGCGCGTCGCGCCGGCAATCTGATCCATCGTGCCGCCGACAACATCGACCATCTCACCGTGACCAAGAAATCCCATGCGGATTACGTCAGTGAAGTGGATCGCGCCGCCGAGCGCATCATCGTCGAGACCTTGCTGGAAGCCTATCCGACGCACGCGATTCTAGCAGAGGAAGGCGGCGCCCAAGGCGAGTCGGAATACGTGTGGATCATCGATCCGCTCGACGGCACCACCAATTTCCTGCATGGCGTGCCGCAATACGCGGTCTCCATCGCGCTGCAACACAACGGCGTGCTGACCCAGGCCGTGGTGTACGATCCGACCAAGAACGACCTGTTCACCGCCACGCGCGGTCGCGGCGCTTTCCTCAACGACAAGCGCATCCGCGTCAGCAAGCGCAAGCAGTTGATCGACAGCCTGATCGGCACCGGTTTCCCCTACACCCGGTTCGAGCACATGGACGCCTACATGGCGATCTTCAAGGACATCATGCAGAACAGCGCCGGCCTGCGTCGCCCCGGTGCCGCCTCGCTCGACCTGGCCTGGACCGCCGCCGGCCGTTACGACGGCTTCTACGAGACCGGCCTCAAGCCGTGGGACATCGCCGCCGGTTGCCTGCTGATCACCGAAGCGGGCGGCATCGTGAGCGACCTCGCCGGCAGCGCCAAGCATCTGGAGAGCGGCCATGTATGCGCGGGCAATCCGAACATCCACGAACAACTGTTGAAGGTCATCGCCCCGCACCTGACGCCCGCACTGAAGGGCTGATCCCCGCAACGGCAGCACGATGGACACCACCCTGCTCATCCTGACGATCTGCACCATCGTCATCGTGCTCCTGTTCGAGTACACCAACGGTTTCCACGACGCCGCCAACATCATCGCCACCGTCATCGCCTCGCGCGCGATGACGCCGGTGCAGGCGGTGCTGCTGGTCTCCTTCTTCGAATTCCTCGGCCCGCTGCTGGGCGGCACCGCCGTCGCCAACACCATCGGCACCTTCGTCACGCTGGACGACCTCGACCACGTGAACGCGCTGATGGTGGTGCTGTGCGGCCTGCTCGGCGCCATCGGCTGGAACCTGCTCACCTGGATGTTCGGCATCCCCTCTTCCTCCTCGCATGCACTGGTGGGCGGGCTGGCCGGCGTGGTGATGATGGCGGCCGGGGCCGACCATGTGAGCTGGGGCTTCCAGCAACTGCTGCATGGCGAGCTGACCGGCGTGACCAAGGTGCTGGCCGCGCTCATCCTGTCGCCCATCATCGGCTTCTGGATCGGTTATGTGCTGCACCGCATCATGCTCATGCTGCTGCGCGGCGCGCGCCCGGCCATCAACCGCGACCTGCGCCACCTGCAATTCGTCACCTCGGCCGGCCTGGCCTTCTCGCACGGAGCCAACGATGCGCAGAAGAGCATGGGCATCCTCACCCTGGTGTTGCTGCTGGGCGGTTTCATCGACACCTTCGAGGTACCGTTCTGGGTGATGCTGGCCTGCTCGCTCGCCATCACGCTGGGCATCCTGTCCGGCGGCTGGCAGATCGTGCGCACGCTGGGCTTCGCCATCTACAAGATTCGCCCGCTGCACGCGCTCGATTCGCAGATGACTGCCGCCGGCGTGATCTTCGGCTCCTCGCTGTTCGGCGCGCCGGTCTCCACCACGCATGTGGTCGCCTCGTCCATCATGGGCATCGGCGCTTCCGAGCGCCCCAAGGCGGTACGCTGGGGCAAGGCGCTGGAGATCGTCGCCACCTGGATCATCACCATCCCCGGTGCCGCACTGATGGCCACCGGATGTTATCTTCTCGTCAACATCTTCCTGTAGAGGAGCCTCATGAACGCAGCGTTCAAAGCCTCGCACACCCTGCTGGCACGCATCCTGGACCGGGTCTTCCCCAAGGTGCCGGATTTCTTCCAGATGCTGACCGAGCAGAACCTGATGGTCGCGCGCACCGTGGACCTGCTGGTGGAATACATGGAGCACGACGGCCCGGAAGTGGCCGACGCGCTCAAGCTGGACGTGCACGAGGCCGACCTGATCAAGGTACGCAACCTGCACGAACTGAACGATGCCTTCTCCACCCCCATCGACCGCGAAGACATCTACCGCGCCATCATGGCGATGGACGACGTGGTGATGTACTGCAAGACCACGGTGCACGAGATGGACGTGCTGGGCGTGAAGCCCGACCGCTTCATGAAGGACATCTCGCAACACATCAAGGACGGCATGGACGCCTTGTCGCAAGGCTACGCCCTGCTCGCCAAGCGACCGGCCGAGGCCGCCGATTTCGCCGACACCGCGCGCAAGGCCGAACGCCGCGCCGAGAAGCAATACCGCATCGCGCTCTCCACGCTGTTCGAAGGCGACGATTACGTGAACATGTTCAAACGGCGCGAGATCTACCGCCACCTCACCAATGCCGCGCACCACATGGCGCAATGCGCCAACACGCTGCACGACATCGTGGTGAAGATCAGCTGAGACGCACGATGCAACAGCCAGACGAACTCACCCGTTTCCTGCATCAACACATCCCGCTCAGCGCGATGATGCAACTGCGTGCCGCGGCCTGGGACGACGAACGCCTGCTGCTCAGTGCACCGCTCGCGCCCAACGTCAACGACAAGGGCACCGCCTTCGGCGGCAGCCTGTACAACCTGGCCGTGCTGTGCGGCTGGAGCCTGCTGCACCTCAAGCTGGAAGCGGCCGGAATCAAAAAGAACCTGGTCATCCACGAAGCCACCACGCGTTACCTGCTGCCGGTCACCGGCGAACTGCACGCAGAATGCCGCGTCAGCGCAGAAGACAGCCAGACCTTCCTCGACACGCTGCAACAACGCGGCCGCGCGCGCATCACGCTGAACGTCGCCATCCGCCAGCAGGGCCAGACCGCCGTCGAATTCAGCGGCCGCTACGTCGCGCACGATTGAGCGCCGAATAGAAAAGGGTGGACCGCAGTCCGCCCCGGCTCCGCCCTGAGCCCCTTATTTCCTGAAGAAGAGTTTGCGGAAGAATTCGATCTCGGTCATTGGGCGCGCGGGCGGCGGTGGCGACTCCTTCCCGCCGTCGCCCTCGGTCTGCTCGCCCTCGGGTTCGCCCGCCTGGCCCTCTACTTCCTGTTTTGCGTCTTCTTTGTCCTGTTCCAAAACGGCCTCCTGCATGCCGGTATCACGGTACGAGCGGCGGCGCTGCCTGCGCCTTCCCGCCAAAGCGGCGCAACATACCGCAACTGCGTAAAGCACTGAAGCAACCATAGTGTGCAAAGCACACGCCATGCCCCATCGGCAGCCCTGCTGTGGCATCATTCGGGCGCACCGAAACCACCTTGCAGGCCGCGCAATTGACTGACCAGAACACATCTCCCGACACCGCGAAACACACCCCCATGATGCAGCAATACCTGCGGCTCAAGGCCGAGCATCAGGACAAGCTGCTGTTCTACCGCATGGGCGATTTCTACGAGCTGTTCCACGACGATGCAGTGCGCGTCGCCAAGCTGCTCGACATCACGCTGACCCAGCGCGGCGCCTCCGGCGGCGCGCCGATCAAGATGGCCGGCGTGCCCTATCACGCCGCCGAGCAATACCTGGCGCGACTGGTGAAGATGGGCGAGTCGGTCGCCATCTGCGAACAGATCGGCGATCCCGCCACCAGCAAAGGCCCGGTCGAACGCAAGGTGGTGCGCATCGTCACCCCCGGCACCGTTACCGACTCCGCACTGCTGGAAGAGAAGCGCGACAACCTGCTGCTCGCGCTGCACCAGAACCGTAACGAGATCGGCTTGGCTTGGCTCAACCTCGCCTCCGGCCAGCTCACGCTGGCGGAAGTGTCGGCCAGCCAGTTGCCCGCCGAACTGGAACGCCTGCAACCGCCCGAGATCCTGTATGCCGAGAGCGCGGGCGCCCCATCGTTCAAGAACGCCGCCTGCAAATCGCTGCCCGACTGGCACTTCGAACGCGACACCGCGCACCGCGCGCTGTGCCAACAGTTCGGTACGCGTGACCTGGCCGGCTTCGGCTGCGAGGAATTCACGCTCGGTCTGAGTGCCGCCGGTGCCCTGCTCGGCTACGCCAAACTCACCCAGGGCCAGAGCATCGCCCACATCCGCGGCGCGCAGGTGTACAGCGCAGACAGATATGTGCGCATGGATGCCGCCACTCGCCGCAACCTGGAGATCACCCAGACCCTGCGCGGCGAACCCGCACCCACTTTGCTCTCGCTGCTCGACACCTGCGCCACCAATATGGGCAGCCGTCTGCTGGCGCACTGGCTGCATCACCCGCTGCGCGACCGCGAGGTGTTGCGCGCCAGGCTGGATGCGGTGGACGAACTGGATGCGAAATACGGCGAAGTGCACAGCCTGCTCAAACCCAGTGTGGACGTGGAACGCATCACCGCCCGCGTCGCGCTGAAGTCGGCACGCCCGCGCGACCTTTCCGGCCTGCGCGACACGCTCAAGCAACTGCCACAACTGCATGCGCTGCTGGCGAATGTATCGGCACCGCGCATCCAACAACTGACGACCAATCTGCAAGCCGACACCGCACTGGTCGAACTGCTGCAGAACACTCTGAAGGACGAGCCCGCCTCCGTGCTGCGCGAAGGCGGCGTGATCGCCGACGGCTACGATGCGGAACTGGATGAATTGCGCGGGATTCAGAACAACTGCGGCGACTTCCTGCTGGCACTGGAGAAACGCGAGCGCGAACGCACCGGCATCGACAAGCTCAAGGTGGAATACAACCGCGTGCATGGCTTCTACATCGAAGTCAGCGTCGCCAATGCCGACAAGGTGCCGGACGACTACCGCCGTCGCCAGACGCTGAAGAACGTCGAGCGCTACATCACGCCCGAACTCAAGGCCTTCGAAGACAAAGCGCTGTCCGCCAACGACCGCGCACTGGCGCGCGAGAAATGGCTGTACGACCAGTTGCTGGACGCGCTCGCACCCTCCATCCCGCAACTACAGAACATCGCCGCCGCCATCGCCGAACTGGACGTGCTCGCCACCTTCGCCGAACGCGCCGCGACATTGAATTTCTGCGCCCCGCAGTTCAGCGACGACGCACGCATCGAGATCAAACAAGGCCGCCATCCGGTGGTGCAGGCACAAGTGGAGCAATTCACACCCAACGACTGCACGCTGCACGAAGTGCGCCGCATGCTGCTGATCACCGGCCCCAACATGGGCGGTAAATCGACCTACATGCGGCAGACCGCCATCATCGCGTTGCTCGCGCATGTCGGCTGCTTCGTGCCCGCACAGCAAGCCGTGCTGGGTGAGATCGACCAGATCTTCACGCGCATCGGCGCATCGGACGATCTGGCTTCAGGCCGTTCCACTTTCATGGTCGAGATGACCGAAGCCGCCAACATCCTGCACAACGCCACCGAGAAGAGCCTGGTGCTGGTGGACGAGATCGGCCGCGGCACCAGCACCTTCGACGGCCTCGCGCTGGCCTGGTCCATCGCGCGCCACCTGCTGGAGCTCAACCGCAGCTACACGCTGTTCGCCACCCACTATTTCGAACTCACACGGCTGGCCGAAGAGTTCAAACAACTCGCCAACGTCCACCTCGCCGCCGTCGAACACCAGCACACCATCGTGTTCCTGCACTCGGTGAACGAAGGCGCCGCCAGCCAGAGCTATGGCCTGCAGGTCGCCGCACTCGCAGGCGTGCCGAACGGCGTCATCCGCAATGCGAAGAAACAACTGGTGAGACTGGAACAGCAAAGCGCCGCGCAAATCCCGCAGGGAGATTTGTTCGCCGCCGCACCCGAAGCGCCGGAGCCGGAAGAACATCCGCTGGTATCGGCGATGCGCGATGTGCAGCCGGATGATTTGAGTCCGAAGGCGGCGCTGGAGAAGATTTATCAGTTGAAGAAGCTGGTGTAGCATAGCCCGCAAAGGAGGCAACCATGGGACAAGCAATGCACGCATTAGGCATAGACAGCATGAGTGTCGACGATCGCATCGCACTCGTCAAAGACATCTGGGATTCGGTTGCCATTGAAGCGGGGCTGCTCCCCCCCAGCACAGCCGAAAAGGCCGAACTGGATCGTCGCCTCGCCGAAGACGACGTAAACCCTGACGACGCAATCTCTTGGGAAACAATCAAAGCTGAAGCTCAAGCACGCTGGCAGCGATAATGCGCCCGGTCATTTTCCGCAGGCAAGCTCGAATCGAGTTTGACGAAGCGGGCGACTGGTACGAGAAGGAACGCCCCGGGCTCGGGAGCGAATTCATGACCGAAATCCAGCTTCTCACCCAGCGCATCGCAACCACCCCGGAGCAATTCCCAATGCTGTACCGCGATGTGCGCAAGGCAGTTGCACGGCGCTTCCCCTACTGCATCTATTTCCGCGAGCGGAATCAGCACATCGTCGTGCTGGCTTTGTTTCACAGCGCGCGCAATCCAGCGGCGTGGAAGCTGCGCAAGTAATTCTAGCCTGTAGCTCTTGAAAGCCAATGAAGAATAAAGCAGGCAATAGTCAACAATCTGTACTGCTTGCGCTGGATACCGACAGCGGCAAGCTCATCGAAAGTCGCGCACTTCTTGTTATGGATGAAGAATCCCTTCGGTCTTTGCGGCGGTCATCTTTGACTGAGGGCACTCCCCGATTACGCTGCGCCCTCTGCGAAGGCCCAGTTCACGTTTCAATGCGAAGGACTGAGGCTGGAAATCGCTGGTTCGCTCATCATGGCAAGGTAACGATTTGTCCGTACCGCACCGACCGAAGGATGTCACCTGATGAGCTGTTCGCTTGGCAGTACCAAGGACAGCAGGAAGGTTCGGAACACAAGTATCTGAAGCACTTCATTGCTGACTGGGTCGAGAGAGAGCCGGATATAAATCCAGATTCTGTATGGCGAGACAAAGTTCGGCCCTCAGACCTGAAACGAGGAGAATGGAAGCGCCCAGATGTGCGGGCTGTCATTGGCGGACGGGAGATTGTTTTCGAAATCCAACTCTCCTATACATTTCTTTCAGAAGTTCTACGTCGCGACGCTTTCTATCAACAAGAGCAGATCCATATCCTTTGGATATTCCGTGATTTTCAACCCCACCGAGAAGTGGTACGGGACGAGTTCTTCCACAACAGGAGGAATATCTTCGTTCTTGATGCTGACTCGGAGCAGGAGACAATCAAGCGGGGGCGCTTGACGCTCAAGTGTTACTACCAAACACCCACACTTACTGGAGAATCAATCTCGGAAAGGTGGGGAACCAGGTACGTTCATCTTAACGAGTTAAATTACCCGATACCGGAGTATCGGCCTTACTACCGCGATTTCGACAATGCCCGGCTACACTTGTTGCGGCTGTCTCTCATTCGATCAGTCATGCGGTGGGGGCGAACTCGAAAAAAACGAGGTGGCGATGTTGATGAAGCTTTCGCTCGGGTAGTAGCTGCATGGCGAGCTCTTGAGAGCACAGCGACCAAGGTGTGGCCGGAATATTTCTCCGAAACCGACTTCTTATGCGAACAGCTTCCGAGGCTCCTCTCAATAAAACGAGGCCGTCCCGTTGGATACAACTACAAAACGGTTTGGGAAGTCTTGAATGCGGCTCTGCTGATTCCTAGCAAGTCGGCCAGGCCATACGACATTCTCTACCTCATGGCCGTAAAGCAGTATCGCCCTCCCCTTAGTGCCGATCATCAGAAAAAAATTGACAAGCACGGCGAGGACGTTAAGCAATCCATTGATGCCGGTGAACCACGTTTTCTGCGCGACCAACGATACGACCAAGCAATTTCGGTCGTGCTACCAGAGTTGCTACCGCGCCTCGATAGCACCTATGGGGTGCGAGAAGAGCATAGCTAACGGGGTCAGCAATAATCGGGGACAAACCACGATTTCAGGCCTTCCCGTAACCCGCACTCCACCCTGACGCAACTTACTGCAACGAAAGCGGCGGCACGTCCATCTTCGGCGCTGCGGGCGCTTGTTCTTGTGCCTGCGCTTGCGCCTGCTGTTCGCGCAACAGTTTCTCCTGTTGCTGTTTGGCGAGTTGTTCGGCTTCGAATTCTTTCTTGCGCGCTTCCTGCGCGGCCAGTTCCTGCGCGCGTTCGGCTTCCACTTCCTCTTCCGATTTGTGCTCGTGCAGGGTGAGCGACATGGTCGAGTCTGACACCGGTTCACCGCGCTTGCTCTTGAGTTTGATGTTCAGGCGCAGTTCGTTGGCGGAGTCGGCGTTGCGGATGGCTTCTTCGTAGGAGATGAAGCCGTCGTTGTAGAGCTCGAACAGCGACCAGTCGAAGGTGCGCATGCCCAGCTCGCGCGACTTTTCCATGATGGGTTTGAGCTCGTTGAATTCGCCCTTGAAGATCTTGTCGGCCACCAGCGGCGTGTTGAGCAGGATCTCGATGGCAGCCTTGCGCCCCTTGCCGTCTTCGGTGCGGATAAGGCGCTGCGAGATGATGGCGCGCATGTTGGCGGAAAGGTCCATCAGCAGCTGGTTGCGCCGCTCTTCGGGGAAGAAGTTGATGATGCGGTCTATGGTCTGGTTGGCGCTGTTCGCGTGCAGCGTGCCCAGACAGAGGTGGCCGGTCTCGGCGAAGGCGATGGCGTGCTCCATGGTCTCGGCATCGCGGATCTCGCCGATCAGGATCACGTCCGGCGCCTGACGCAGGGTGTTCTTCAGCGCATGGTGCCAGCTGTGCGTATCCACGCCCACTTCGCGGTGGGTGATCAGCGATTGCTTGGATTGGTGCACGTATTCCACCGGGTCTTCCACGGTGATGATGTGCCCCTTGGAAGTGCGGTTGCGGTGGTCGATCATCGCGGCCAGCGAGGTGGACTTGCCGGAGCCGGTGCCGCCGACCACCAGCACCAGGCCGCGCTTGTGCATGATGATCTCTTTCAGCACCTCGGGCAGGCCCAGTTTTTCGAAGTTGGGGATCTCGGCGGCGATGGTGCGGATGACCATGCCGACGTTGCGCTGCTGCACGAACACGTTGACGCGGAAGCGCGACACACCCGGCACCGAGATGGCGAAGTTGCATTCCATCTCCTGCTCGAATTCGGCGCGCTGGTCCTCGTTCATCAGCGAATAGGCCAGCTGGCGCGTGATCTCGCCGGTGAGTTTCTGCGAGGTCATCGGCGTCATCTCGCCGTGCGTCTTCATGCTGGGCGGAAAATCGTTGGAGATGAACAGGTCGGAACCGCCGGCGCGGCTCATCGCGGTGAGGAGTTTGATGATGTATTCGTATGCCTGCTGATCCGTGAGTGCCATTGCCGACCTGCTTGTCGTATGAGGGAGCGGCATTCTAGCAGCGGCTTCCCCGCGCCCCGCCACCGCTCATCCGCCCACGCAGGCCGGTCATCCGATGCGGCGTGCCGCGCCATTAAGACCAGGGCCGGCCGCGCATTGCGGCACCCGCCGCAACTCTGGATAATGCCGCCCGCCAATCCCTACACGATCGAACACCATCCCTATGAGCACTGTCCCTGCCTGCCCGGTAGCCGAAGAACTTTCACAGGCGGTCGCACGCAACGAACTTGAATTGCCGGTGATGCCCGCCTGGGCCAGCAAAGTGCAACGCATGCTGGACGACATCAATGTCTCGGCGGCGCAGATCGTGGCGGCACTGGCGCGCGATCCGGCTTTCGTGGCGCAATTGATCCGCACCGCGAACAGCGCCCTCTATGCCGGCAAGCCCAAGGTGGACAACGTGAATGCGGCGGTCTCGCGCCTGGGCTACAAGATGCTGCGCAATCTGGTGGTGAGCGCCGCGCTGTCGCAACTGGCCATGCCCAAGCAGCCGCCGCTACGGCGTCTGCTGGATGAGTTCTGGCTGCATAGCCGCGAGGTGGCGGCGACCAGTTATGTGCTGGCCAAGAGCCAGAAACACCTGAGCCCCGACCATGCCTTGCTGGCTGGCCTGATCCATGACATCGGCCGCCTGCCGCTGTTGCTGTATATCGAGCACAAGGGGCTACAGATGGAGGAAGCGGTGATGAGCATGTTGCTCAACAAATGCAGTGCAGTACTGGGCGAACGCCTGCTCCAGTCGTGGGAGTTTCCGCCCGAGCTGGTGGAGATACCGGTATCGCACGAAGACCTGTTCCGCACCGCGGACGCTAAGATGGCGAGCTATACCGACATCGTGACCGTGGCCAACATGCTGACCCGCGCCAGTGCCAAGGTGGTGGATTGGGAGAAGCTGTCGGCGGTGCAACGCCTCGGTCTGGCACCGGAGCTGTATCGCGAGTTCTTCGAACGTTTCGAACACGAGCTGGCGTCTGCGCGCGCCATGTTCGCCTGACCTGCCCCATGCGCCACAGCCTGGCTCCCGATGTGCAACGCCGCGAAGCCTGGGCCTGGGCGATGTATGACTTCGCCAATTCCGGCTATACCACCATCGTCATCACGGCGATCTTCAATGCCTATTTCGTGTCGGTGGTGGCCGGCAGTGCCGCCTGGGCGACGCTGGCGTGGACGCTATCTCTGGCGCTGTCTTACCTGATGGTGATGCTGAGCGCGCCGCTGCTCGGCGCCTATGCCGATGCCTATGCGGCGAAGAAGCGCCTGTTGCTGCTGAGCACGGCCGGCTGCGTGCTGTTCACCGCCGCCTTGTCCTTTGCCGGGCCGGGCATGCTGTGGCTGGCGGTGCCGCTCATCGTGCTGTCCAACTTCTTCTATGCCACGGGCGAGAACCTGATCGCTGCCTTCCTGCCTGAGCTGGCGCGCGAAGAAGCGCTGGGCAAGGTATCCGGCTGGGGCTGGAGCCTGGGCTATATGGGCGGGCTGACCAGCTTGGGGCTGTGCCTCGCCTATGTGAGCTGGGCGCAGGCGCGCGGCGACACGGCGGCGGATTTCGTGCCGGTGACCATGCTGATCACCGCCGCGCTGTTCACCTTGTCCTGCCTGCCGACTTTCCTCATCCTGCGCGAACGCGCCACGCCGCAACCGCACCTGGCGGGCAATCCCCTGTTGCGCGAATCCTTCGCCCGCCTGATGCAGACGCTGCACCAGGCGCAGCATTACCGCGACCTGCGCCGCTTCCTGCTGTGCACGGTGAGTTACCAGGCCGGCATCCAGACGGTGATCACGTTGGCGGCCATCTATGCGCAGCAGGCCATGAATTTCTCCATGCAGCAGACGCTGGGCCTGATCTTCGTGGTGAACATCACGGCGGCAGTCGGCGCGTTCGCCTTCGGTTATGTGCAAGACCGCATCGGGCATATCCCGGCCATCGCGCTCACGCTGGTGGGCTGGCTGACGATGGTGCTGATGGCGTGGTCGGCCGAGGGACCGGGCCTGTTCTGGGCGGCCGCCAACCTGGCCGGCCTGTGCATGGGCGCCAGCCAGTCGGCGGGACGCGCGCTGGTGGGCTATCTCGCGCCGCAAGCGCGACGCGCGGAATTCTTCGGCTTGTGGGGATTGGCGGTGAAGCTGTCGGCCATCCTCGGGCCGGTGACCTACGGGCTGGTGAGCTGGCTCAGTGCCGGCGACCATAGACTGGCGATCCTGTGCACCGGCGGTTTCTTCCTGCTCGGCCTGCTCATCCTGCGCGGCGTGGATGTGGCGCGCGGCCGCGCCGCCGCGTTAAACGACGACTGAACCGCGCCTCACGCAGCTTGCGTGTCGTAACGTTTGACCGACTTGCGCGAGCCGGGCTTGCGCTTCTGCATGATCACGCCACGGATGCCGGACAGGTCGGCGATAGGCGCATCGGCATAGGCCGGATTGAGCGGATGCAGCAGCCAGCCGCCGTGCGCATCGCGCTGGAGCTGGCGCAGGATAGGCTCATCGTCCAGTGTGCCGATCACGAAAGCACCCTCGCGCGCAGGCAGCCCCATCTGGATGACGATGATCTCGCCCTCGCTGAATTCCGGCGCCATGCTGTCGCCCAGCACCATGAGCGCCACGATCTCGTTGCCGTCGCAATTGCTGGCCGGCGGCACCTGCTCGGCAGCGGCGGCCACGACGGGGATGGGGATGGGTTTACGCATGATCACGATCCTCGATGAATATTGTCCGGGTATGGATGGGTATCGAAAGACACAGACTGGTTTTCAATCCCCACCACGCATCGCCATTTCCCAGCAACGATGCAGATCGCCTGCCACCAGCGCGACCACGTCACCGTCCAGTTTGCCGCTGGCGACCTGTTCCTGCAGCATGGCGAGGATGGTCTCGGGAGGCAGCGAATCGCGATAGGGACGGCGTTGGGCCAACGCCTGGAACACATCGGCGACTTCGATGATGCGCGCTTCGATGGCCAGCGCATCCTTGCCGAGATGATAGGGATAGCCGCTGCCGTCCACCCGCTCGTGGTGTTGCGCGGCCCATTGCGTGACCTGCTCCAGCCCGCTGATCTTTTTCAGGATGTTGTAGGTGTCGAAGCTGTGACGGCGCATGAGGATGACTTCCTTGTCGTCCAGCTTGCCCGGCTTCTCCAGCAGTTCGTCCGGGATGCGCAGTTTGCCGATGTCGTGCAGCAGACCGGCCAGCTCGATCATCTCGCAGCTCTCCCGGCTCAGACCGGCGCGTTCGCCCAGGTAACGCGCCAGGCGGGCCACGCCTTCGGAATGCTCGCGCGTGAACACGCTCTTGGCATCGACGATACGCGAGAACACATAGACCAGGCTGCGCAAGGACTCGAAGCTCATGCTCTCGGGGCGCGTCTCGGTGACCCAGGTCGACACGTAACCGTTGATGTTGTCCATCTCCAGCGAGAACCAGAACGCTTCCGAGCGCGAGATATCGAGGAAGGCATCCACCAGTTCGGGGTGGAACCAGTCGCCACGCTTGCTGGCGATGGTGTCGCGGATCTTCTCCTTGCCCAGCAGGATGTCGGCACCTTCCGCCAGATGCTTCAGCGTGAGGATATCGACGCGGTCGACCATGTAGATGCAATTGGCGTTCAGCTTCACCGCTTCCGGCAGCTCCAGCAGCTCCAGCTGGCTCCAGTGGGTATGGTGATGCAGGATGATGGGGGCGAAGTGTGCCAGCAGCGGCGAAGAGCGCATCAACTCGGCGCCGAGCCGGCAATGCTCCCCTTCTTCCTCCCATTGCAGCTGGGCCAGCTTGGTGTGCACCGTGGTCTTGGAGACGCCGCTGTCATGCAGGATGGCGGCCTGGAACAGTTCGTCCAGTTGCTTCTGGTCCCAGCCCAGTCGCTTGCCGCATTCGGCGGCCATGAAAGCGACGCGTTTGCCGTGATGGATGTGCGTGACGCCAACCAGGTCGAGCGCATCCGACAGCGAATAGATGGCCTCATGCAGGTTGATGAGATAACTCGACATACCACCGCCTCCTTCAGTGATGAACGGCGGGAAGTATAGCGGCTGTCCCGCGGCACAGGGCTTTACCCTTGATGCCGGGACGGTCTTGCCTCCCCGCCGGAACACATGCGGATTATCATGCTGCCCCCATCGTCATGGAACGACTGGCATGACCGCCCCCTACTTCTCCCGCGCCACCTTCCTCTTCCTCGCCGAACTGGCCGAGCACAACGAACGCGACTGGTTCGAAGCCAACCAGCAGGCCTACGAAGAGCATGTGCGCGGGCCGGCACTGGACCTGATCGCCGACATGTCGCACGAGCTGCCGGCCATCTCACGCCACTTCCTGGCGCAACCGAAGAAGGTGGGCGGTTCACTGATGCGCGTCTATCGCGACACACGCTTCAGCCGCGACAAGACCCCGTACAAGACCAACATCGGCATCCAGTTCCGCCATGCGGTGGGCAAGGATGTGCATGCACCGGGCTACTACCTGCATATCGAACCCGGGGAATGCTTCCTCGGCGTGGGGCTGTGGCATCCGGAAGCGGATGCGTTGTTCAAGATCCGCACGGCGCTGGTGGAGAAACCACAAGCCTGGCTGGCGGCGCGCGACGATGCCGGTTTCCGCCAGCGCTTCACGCTGAGCGGCGATAGCCTGAGCAATGCGCCACGTGGTTTCGCCAAGGACCACCCGCTACTGGAAGACCTCAAGCGCAAGGATTTCATCGCGCTGTCGCCCTTGTCGCAGTCGGTGGTAACCTCGCCTCGCCTGCGCATCCATCTGGTGGAACATTTCCGCAGCGCCGCACCGCTGATGCGCTTCCTGTGCCAGGCACTGGAACTACCCTTCTGAACCTCACCGCAATCGAAAGGAGATCGAGATGAAACGCTTGCTGTTGACCCTGTCCCTGTTATGCCTGTGTGCCTCGGCCGGCGCCGAGGTGTGGGGCAAACCTGTCGAATACCGCGCCGACGGCACCGTGCTGAAAGGCTGGCTCGCCTGGAACGACAGCTACAAGGGACGCCGCCCGGCCGTGCTGGTGGTGCATGAATGGTGGGGGCACAACGACTACGCGCGTCGTCGCGCCAAGATGCTGGCCGAACTGGGCTATGTCGCCCTGGCAGTGGATATGTACGGCGATGGCAAACAGGCCGCACACCCGGACGATGCGGGCAAGTTCGCCGCCGAGGTGGCCAGCAACCGTCCCCTGGCCAAAGCCCGCTTCGAGGCCGCGCTGAAACTGTTGCGCAACAACCCGCATGTCGATGCCCAGCGCCTGGCCGCCATCGGCTACTGCTTCGGCGGCTCAGTGGTGTTGAACATGGCGCGCGAAGGAGAGCCGCTGCGTGGCGTGGCGAGTTTCCACGGCGGACTGTCCACCGACACGCCGGCGCAACCGGGCAAGGTCAAAGCCAAGGTGCTCTCCTTCACCGGCGCGCAAGACAAGATGATCCCGGCGGCCCAGGTGGCTGCGTTCGAGATGGAGATGCAGAACGCCGGAGTGAACTACCGCACCGTGGTCTATCCGGGTGCGATGCACAGTTTCACCAACCCGGATGCCGATGAATATGGCCGTCGCTTCAACCTGCCGCTGGCCTATGACGCCGCGGCGGACCAGGATTCCTGGGCGCAGTTGCAGCAGTTCCTGGCGGAAGTGATGCGCTGAACGAGTCAGTGGTCTGCTGCCACCGCGGATTGCGGTAGCGGTGGCACGGCCGGTACCGCAGAAGCGGATTGCGGCGCCACCACCTTGGCCGCAGGCGGAGCCGGTCTGACCGCAGGGACGGGCGCCGCTGCCACGGGCTGTGTTGCGACAGGCTGCGCGGCGACGGGTACTGGCACTCGCTGCACGGGCGGCTTGACCGGCGGCTGCACAGGGGCGGCGGGTATCGGCGCGACGGCACTGCGCACCTGCGGCTCGATGACGCGCACCACCGGCGCCGGCGGCACAACGATGGGCGTCAGCATGGGCGCCGTATCCTGCGCCGGCACTACCGGTGTGGCCAGCGCTTGCGGCTGTACGGCCCACTGCTCGAGCACCCATACCAGGGCAGCGATCAGCACGCCGCTCACCGCGATCCAGCGCACGGCGCGCAACACATCGTCGCGGCGACGATGGATACGTACCTTGGCGCGGCCGAACAGGGAGTCCCTGACCTCGGCCTCGCCGATGTCGGTCCAGTGCGTGTGCTTACGGGTCATCTCACCCAATAGTCTGTGACGGTCCGGGATGTCCATCCGGTCGATGTCATGCAACATGTCTAATCCCCTGCCTGCTTCTAGCCCGGCGCATGATAGCAAGAACCAACGCGCGCCCGACTTGGATTTATGATGTGCGCCTTTACTGCATGGGACCGAGAGATGAAGCTGCGCGTATTGATCCTGGGGCATGGCGAGATGGGACATGCCATGGAGTACCTGCTGGCGGAGCGCCATGAGCTGTGCATCTGGAACATCGGGCGCATCGAGCGCGGTACGCCGCAGACGCTGGAACAGGCGGCCGCCTGGGCACAAGCGGTGCTGTTCTGCCTGCCGGTGAACCCGCATCGGGAACTGGCGCAACGCATCGCCCCGCATCTGGCGGCGGACTGCGTGTGCCTCACCATCGCCAAGGGGCTGGACGAATCCGGCCGCACTGCGGCACAAGCCTTCGAGCAGGTGTTCGCCGGCAGGCATCGCTACGGCGTGATCTACGGACCGATGATCTCCGAAGAGCTGCGCGCCGGCCAACTGGGCTTTGCCGACGCCGTGCTGTCGCATGCCGAAGATTTCGAAGTGGTGCGCCAGTTGTTCCGCGGCAGCACGCTGGTATGCCAGCAGGCGAGCGACCTGCATGGCCGCAGCTGGTCGGTGATCCTGAAGAACGTCTATGCCATCCTGTTCGGCGTGGCCGACGAACTGAAGCTGGGCAAGAACATGCGCGGCCATCTGATGAGTGCCGCCATCGCCGAACTCTCCGGCATCGTGCAGGCATTCGGCGGCCAGGCGCATACGCCCTATAGCTATGCCGGCCTGGGCGACCTGATGACCACCGGCACCAGCGAGGATTCGCACCACCACACGCTGGGACGCCAACTGGTACGCGGGGAATGGAACGACATCTCCGGCGAAGGCGTGCATACCTTGCACATGGTGGAGAAGTTCGCGGTGTTCGACTGGCGGGCCTACCCGCTGTTCTCATTGGCGCGCGACGTCGTCAACGAACCGCAACAGCTGCACCAGCGGATGGAGGAATATCTGTTGTTCCTGCGCGGAACGGAGAGTTGCCCGATCTGAGCGCGGGGGTCAGGACTTGCTGGCGAGGCGGGCCGCGTCGATGATGCTGCCGACCTTGCTCAATACACCGACCAGTTCTTGCAGCCTGGCGCGCAGCTCGGCCACTTCCTTGTCCTTGGCCTGCATCGCAGCGGCCTGATTGGCCAGGCTGTCCAGCTTGGCTTGCAACTGGGCCAGTTGCGCCTGCAATTGCTGGTTGCGCGACTCGGCTTCGACCGTCTTCTTCATCTCGCCATCGACACGTTCCTGCGCACGGCGTTGTGCTTCGCTGACCGCACTCTGCGCTTGCTGCATGGCCGCCTGCGCCTGGTTCGCCCGCTGCTCGGCCTCGGCCGCCTTGGCCTGCTCCTGCTTCACCGCCTCGCGCAACTGCACGATGGTCTTCAACTGCTCCAGTGATTTGTCGCGCTCTTCCTGCAGGCGCTCCTGCAAGACGGTGAATTCCAGCGCCTGCTCCTTGCTCAGCGGGGCAGCGCCGGCCGGTTGGGCGGCTGGCTCAACATAGGCGCGAATCTTGACGGTTTTGTCCATGGTGTCGAATCCGATTGGCATGCGGTGCGGTGGATTCTACCAATAAACCGCGCCTTCCCGCCCGTTCGGGTGATTGTCGCCGGCCGCGCTTGTGGGCAGCATGGGCAGCGTTGCCATCCGCATCACCCCCCTGACCATGATCGAATACATCTTCTTCTCCGCCGCCCTGCGCGACCGTTTCGTCGCCTTCATCGAACAACACGGCTTGCCCTGCACCGTCAGCGAAGACCCGCTGGGCATGGTGGTCGCCATCGCCGAAGACATCGACGACAGCCTGGCGGACGAGATCGAGGCCTACTATGAGACGCTGGAGGCGGAGCAGGAACATCTCAGCGAAGAGAACGGCGAGCTGCATCGCCTGGCCGGTTTCGGTTTCCAGTTGCCGAACGGCGAAGCGCGGCTGCTGCCGCTGGCACCGCACCTGGCCAACCGCCTGATGACGCATTTCACGCTGGACGAAATCCGCGAACTGCTGAACGAGGTGGCGCGCTATACGCTGGAACCGGCGGACGAACACCTGTGCCACATCCTGGCCGAACAGAAAGCCCAGCAACACTCCTCCTGAGCCGCGTTACACGCATGAAAAAAGCCCGCTTATGCGGGCTTTTTTCATCATGCATCGCTACCGCGATCAGTGGTGATGGCCGCCTTCGCCGTGCACATGGCCGTGCTCAAGCTCCTCGGCCGTGGCTGCACGCACGCCGGTGACGCTGCCGGAGAAGGTCAGCGTCTTGCCGGCCAGCGGATGGTTGCCATCCACTGTCACTTCATCGGCGGTGACTTCGGTCACGGTGTACAGCATGTAGTCTTCATCGGCATCATCCTCGGCGCCGCCTTCGAACTGCATGCCGACCGCGACTTCCTTGGGGAACAGGTTGCGTGGCTCGACGCGCACCAATTCATGCTCGTATTCGCCGAAGGCCTCGTCCGGCGTCATGGTGACGGAGAAGCTGTCGCCCACGTCCTTGCCATGCAGGGCCTCTTCGACCAGCGGGAAGATGCCGTCGTAGCCGCCGTGCAGGTAGCTGATGGGTTCGCCGGTCTGTTCGACCAGCGCGCCGTCGGCATCGGTGAGCTTGTAAGTCAGCGATACGACGGAGTCTTTGGCGATCTTCATTTCATTTCCTTTATCAATGTGAGTATCTCTTGTGCATGCCCGTGGGCATGTACCGCATAGAGGACGTGACGCAACCGGCCGGCCTTGTCGATGACGAAGGTGGAGCGCTGGATGGCGAGTTTCTTGTGGCCATCGACTTCCTTCTCATACAACACGCCGTATTTGCGGCAAACCCGCGCTTCCGCATCGGAGAGCAAGGTCACCGCCAGACCATACTTGTCGCGGAAACTGGCGTGGCTGATGCAGTCGTCACGACTCACCCCCACCACCAGCGTATCGAGCTTGGCGAACGATTCTTCCAAGTCGCTGAATTCGTTCGCCTCCATCGTGCAGCCCGGCGTGTCATCCTTGGGATAGAAGTACAGCACGATATTCTTCTGCCCCTGGTATGCAGCCAGTTTGAACGTTCCCATGTCGGCATCCGGCAACTCGAAGTGCGGTGCCTCCATTCCAGCTTTGAGTGGTTCAGCTTGTGTTGGCATGGCGTCCTCCTGTCTGCATTCTATCCAAATTCACGTCTGACGCACGCCGTAATTTTCTGTGCGCACGCTTTGCAACACAGTCGGCAGGGCTATAATCCCGCGCATGAAAAACCCCCTGCTCGGCGGACTCACTCCGCAACAATTCCTGCGTGACTACTGGCAGAAGAAACCGCTGCTGATCCGTCAGGCCGTGCCCGGCTTCAAGGGACTGCTGACACCGCAACAGTTGCTCGACCTCGCCTGCCACGAAGATGCCCAGGCACGCCTGGTCACGCAGCAGCGCGGCCGCTTCGATCTGCGCCATGCACCGTTCGCGGCCAAGGATTTCACCGGTCTGTCGAAGAAAGGCCGGTGGACCGTACTGGTGCAGGGCGTGAACCACTTCCTGCCGCAAGCCACGGAGTTGTTGCAGCGCTTCGATTTCATCCCGCACGCACGCCTCGACGACCTGATGGTGAGCTATGCGCCCAAAGGCGGCGGCGTCGGTCCGCACTTCGACGCCTACGATGTGTTCCTGCTGCAAGGCCATGGCCATCGCCGCTGGCAGATTTCCACTCAGGAGGACCAGACACTGATCGAAGGCGCACCACTGCGCATCCTCAAGGACTTCAAGGTGGAACAGGAATGGGTGCTGGAACCCGGCGACATGCTCTACCTGCCGCCGCAATGCGCACACAACGGCATCGCCGAAGATGACTGCATGACCTATTCCATCGGCTTCCGCACGCCCTGGTATCACGAGCTGGCGGAACAGTTCCTGGTCTACCTGCAAGACCGCATCGAGATCGAAGGCACCTATGCCGATCCCGATCTGGCGTTGCAGAAACATCCTTCCGAGATCGGCCCGGCCATGCTGCAGCAAGTGGGTGCAGCCATCCGCAAGATCCGCTGGGACGACGAGGACGTCGCCAACTTCCTCGGCTGCTACCTGTCCGAACCCAAGCCGCACATCTTCTTCGATGCACCGTCGCGTCCGCTCTCCGCAACGCGCTTCGCCGATGCGGTGGCCCAGCATGGTGTGGTGCTCGACCTGAAGACGCAGATGCTGTGCCAGGGCGGCACGGTGTTCATGAACGGCGAGGCGCAATCGGTGCGAAAAACGGACTATCGCGCGCTACGCGAACTGGCCGACACGCGCCGCTTGCCGCCCGCCGCAAAACTGTCCACGCATGTACTCGCATTACTGCACGAATGGTACCTGGACGGTTACCTGACCCCCGCTACGAAGAGGCGCAAGAAATGAGCGAAGACGCATTGCAGCACATCACCTTCGACGGCGTCGCCGACTATATCGAAGCGCTGGACAAACTCTGCACGGCGGCCCAACGCAGCCTGTGCATCTTCGAAAATGACTACGCCGACATCGGCTTCAACAGCGAAGCGCGCTACGATGCCTTGCGCCATTTCCTGCTGCAAAGCACCACCAACCGTTTGCAGATCCTCGCTCATGACACGCAACACCTGGTGCGCTACAGCCCGCGCATGATGATGCTGTTGCGTGACTTCGGTCACAGCATGTCGATCCACCAGACCCCGCCGCACCTGCACAGCATCACCGAGCCGTTCGCCGTGGCGGACGAGCGCCACTATGTGCGCCGCTACCATTTCGACGACGCGCGCGGCCTGCTCGCGTGGAACGATCCGCATGGTGCACGCGAGCTCGCTGCGCAGTTCCACGAGATGTGGCAGTCTTCGCACCCCGGCGCTTCGGCTACCCGCCTTGGCTTGTGAGCCGGCACGCCGTTAGAATGCGCCACGACACAGCCCCCTGCTGTGTCGTCTGCAACCTGAATCAAATCGAAGGAAGGACACCATGAAACACTCCGTACTGATCGCCGCGCTGCTCGCACTCACCTTGACCGCCTGCGGCGAACAAGCCGCCGAATCGATCGAGGCCGCCAAGAAAGCAGCCAGCCAGGCCGCTGACAAGGCACAGGAAGCCGCCCAGGACATCGGCAATGCGGCCAAGGATGCCGCCGATGACGCAGCCAAGACTGCCGCCGACAAAGCTCAGGAAGTGGCTAACGATGCGGCCGCTGCTGCCAAGGATGCAGCGAAGCAGGCCGTGAACAAGGCCGCAGACGCTGTCAACAAATAAAATCCTCCGCTCCGCCGTCCCGCCCGGGACGGCGGATATCGCCTTTTTCAAGGATCCGGAATTGCCAGCCATTCACCCCCGGTTGCCAACCGTTGACAGCACGATAATCAAGCCAGTTTCTCGCTGAAATAAAAAGGTTTTTCCTTTTCACGTCCCCCTTGTATTTTCCATAGGGCTAGCTAGAATGCCAGCCGCTTTTTCTTTGGGAAGGTTGCAGAAAGAGCGCGTCACCACAAACCTTCACTTATTGTCTGTAATACCTTTTTCGATTGGAAAACTGAACATGAAACACTCTGCTTTGATCGCAGCCCTGTTGGCTCTGTCCCTGTCCGCTTGCGGCGAGAAGGCCGCTGAGACCGCAGCTCCTGTCGCCGCTCCGGCAACCGAAGCCGCCGCTCCGGCCGCTGCCTCCGCAACCGAGGCAGCTGCTCCGGCTGCAGCATCGGCTACCGAAGCAGCCGCTCCGGCCGCCAAGTAATACCTGCAAGTCTAAATGAAGAAGCCGGCGCAAGCCGGCTTCTTCATTTCCAAACACGCTACAACTCCATCCAGTCCAGTCCGTGCGCCTGCGTGGCGACGACGATCCTGTCTGCAGCGCACTGCAAGGCAGCACTCAAGGCCGTCACTGCCAGTTCGGGCAAGTTGTTATGTTCACTCAGATGTGCCGCAACGATATGGCGTAAACGGCTGCCATCGAGTCCGGCCAACAGTTCTGCGGCCTGACGGTTGTTGAGATGGCCATAGCGGCCGCCGACGCGCTGCTTGAGACTGGCCGGATAACGCCCGGTGCGCAACATCTCTTCGTCATGGTTGCACTCCAGCACCAGCGCATGGCAGCCCTCGAGCGACTGGCGGATGTGCGGCGTGATATGCCCGGTATCGGTCAACACGCCCAGACGATGGCGGCCATCGCTGAACACGTATTGCACCGGCTCGCGCGCATCATGCGGCACCAGGAAAGGATGCACCTCGAGCGCGCCGATGCCAAATGCCAGATGAGGATTGATGCCGTTGACCTGTACCTCGGCGAAGGCTGCCTGCTGGGCGATCCAGGTGCCATGCGTCATCCACACCGGGATGTCGAAACGGCGCGCCAGCCGCGCTACGCCGCCGATGTGGTCGCTGTGTTCATGGGTGACAAGGATGCCGCTGATCTGTTCTGCTTGTACGCCGAGACGGGCCAGGCGTGTCTGCGTCTCGCTGAGAGAAAAACCGCAGTCCAGCATCAGCAAGGTGTCGCCGGCCTGGACCAGCAGCGCATTGCCTTCGCTGCCGCTGCCCAGCGATGCGAAGCGCATCACCGGGTTCAGTTGCCCATCTGGCGGTAGAGGGTCTCCAGCACGCGTGCGCTATCGGCAGCCTCGGCGGTTTGCACCGTCACCACGCTGGCACCGCCGCTCTCACGCACCTGCACACGCATCTCGCGCGGCGGTTCACCGTTCGGCTTGAGGAAGAACAGCCCCTTGCTGCGATCGACATCGCTGGTCGCCAGTTTGGCACGCTCCAGCGCCAGCTTGACCTTGCGCCAGGCACGGTCGAACGGATCATCCAGCAACAGGAAGTCGCGCCCTTCCACCGACATCATGCGCACACCTTGGGACGTGGCTGTGGTCGCCGTGGCGGCAGTCTCGGCAGCCGCACAAGGCGCAGCCGGCTCCGCCGCAACCGCACGTGTGTAGGCGGAATAACTGGCGACCTGGGTACCCTCCTGTTCCGGGATGGCATAACGCTGACCGTTGGCCGGCATGGTCAGATCGGGCGGCACTTCCAGCGCCGGCGCCGACGCTGAACCGTTCTTGTAATCCACCGGTTCCTTGCCAGGCAACAGGCTGCATCCAGCCAGCAAGGAGAAGATCAGTGAAGCGAGGAAAAGGTTACGCATTTGCATGTTGGATACCTGTCAGATCACGCCGGCCTGGCGCATGGCTTCTTCCACCGCAGGTTGCGCAGCGGTGGTCAGCGGGGTGAGCGGCAAACGCAGCACGTTCTTCATCATGCCCAGACGCGCCACGGCCCACTTCACCGGGATCGGGTTGGCTTCGATGAACAGCTTGCGGTGCAGACCGAGCAACTGGAAGTTGATGGCACGTGCTCTAGCGACATCGCCGGCCAGCGCGGCGGCGCACATCTCATGCATCAGGCGCGGCGCGACGTTGGCGGTGACCGAGATGGTACCGTGCGCTCCCAGCAGCATCAGCGCCAGGGTGGTGGCATCGTCGCCGCTGTAGATCGCGAAATCCGCCGGCGCACGTTGCAACAGATCGCTGCCGCGCTCGATGCCGCCGGTGGCGTCCTTGATGCCCACGATGTTGGGGATCTGTGCCAGACGCAGCACGGTGTCGTTGCTCATGTCGGCACCGGTACGCCCCGGCACGTTGTACAGGATGTGCGGCATGTCCACCGCTTCGGCGATGGCCTTGAAATGCAGATACAAGCCTTCCTGCGTCGGCTTGTTGTAATAGGGCACCACGGTCAGCGAAGCATCCGCCCCCACCTTCTTGGCAAAGGTCGCCAGCTCGATGGCTTCCTTGGTCGAATTCGCACCGGTACCGGCGATGATGGGCACGCGCTTGGCCGCATACTTCACCGCTTCGGCGATGAGCAGCTCATGCTCTTCCACGTCGACGGTAGGGGATTCGCCGGTGGTGCCGACCACCACGATGCCATCGGTGCCTTCGGCGATATGGAAATCGATCAATGCGCGGAACGCAGCCAGGTCCAGGCTGCCGTCCTCCTGCATCGGGGTGACGATTGCTACGATACTGCCCTTGATCATGATGGTTACCCGCAGAAAACGAGCGCGCATTCTACCTAATCACGCGTGCTTGCGCGACACCGCAGCCGCGCCTGTGGAATAATGCCTGCACCATGTCGGCCTCCACGCTAGCCTCCCTGCGACAGGGCGAAACCGCCACCATCGTCGCCATCCACGCCGAGCAATCGCTGCATCAGCGCCTGCTCGCGCTGGGCTTCCGCGTCGGCAAACAGATCGAGCTGATCCGCCTCGCCGCCTTCGCCGGCCCTTTGCAGGTCCGCCTGGGCACCACCGATGTGGTACTGCGCCGCAGCGAAGCCAGCAAGATCGAAGTGTGCAGGGGAGCCGGCTGCGCATGAAACGTATCGCCCTGCTGGGCATGCCGAACACCGGCAAATCCACCCTGTTCAACCGCATGACCGGCGGCGCCGCGCGCGTCGGCAACTGGCCCGGCATCACCGTGGACCTGCTGGCGGGCAAGATCCTGCTGGGCGGCGACATGGTGGAGATCATCGACCTGCCCGGCATCTATGACCTGCACGGTTTCTCCGACGACGAACAGGTGGTGCGCCACTTCCTGCACGACAATGTGCCCGACCTCGCGCTGGTGATCCTCAATGCCACGCAGATCGAACGCCAGATGAGCCTGTTGCTGCAACTGAAACAGCTCAACCTGAACATGGTGGTGCTGCTCAACATGGCGGACGAAGCCAAGAAATACGGCATCACCATCGACAGCCAGAAGATGTCCGACATGCTGGGCCTGCCCATCTACCTGCTGAGCGGCAAATATGGCGCCGGTTACCAGGATGCCCTGCAGGCGGTGACCAAGGCCCTGCGCTATCCCACGCCCGGCATGGCGGAACAACTGCGTTCGCAGCTAGAGGAGGACGAACACATCGCCGCCGAGATGACCCGCGTGCTGGCACAATCGGTGCAGGTACCGAAGCAGATGCCGGAACACCTGTCCGACAAACTGGATCGCGTGATGCTGCACCCCTGGCTGGGGCTGCCGCTGTTCTTCGCCATCATGTATCTGCTGTTCCAATCGATCTTCCTGCTCGGACAACCCTTGCAAGGCTGGGTCGGCGATGCCCTCGAATGGCTGCGCACCACGGTCATGGAGCCGGCCGTCGCCGGTACCCCGACCTGGCTGTCCGGATTGCTGCTGGACGGCATCTACAACGGCGTCGCCACCGTCGCCACCTTTGTGCCCATCATCGTGCTGTTCTTCCTGTTCATGGCCCTGGTGGAAGACAGCGGCTATCTGTCACGCGCCGCCTTCCTGATGGATGCGCTGATGGCCAGGATGGGCCTGGACGGGCGCGGCTTCGTCATGCTGCTATTGGGGTTCGGCTGCAACGTGCCGGCACTGATGGGCACCCGCGTGATGCGTTCACGCAGTCTGCGCCTGCTGACCATGCTGGTGATCCCGTTCTCGCTGTGCTCGGCGCGTTTGCAGGTGTTCGTGTTCATCACCGCCGCGCTGTTCTCGCCGCAACATGCCCCGCTGGTGCTGTTCAGCCTCTATCTGTTCAGCTTCGCCGCCGCCATCGTCACCGCACTGCTGTTCCGCAAGCAGTTCCACAACAACGAACCCTTCGTGCTGGAATTGCCGCCCTACCGTTTCCCCACCCTGCGCCAGATGGCCTTGCGCGGCTGGCTGGAGGTGCGCCACTTCCTGAGCCGCGCCACCCAATTCATCGTCGCCGGCGTGGTGCTGGTCTGGCTGCTCACCAACCTGCCCGCTTCCGCCGCGCCGGGCAGCGCAGACACCTTCGCCGGCATGCTGGGCGCCCTGCTGCATCCGCTGTTCGCCCCGGTGGGCATCAACGAACAACTCACCATCGCCCTCATCTTCGGCTTCGTCGCCAAAGAGATCGTCATCGGCGCGCTGGCGGTGATCTACGGTCTGTCCGGCGACGCCCTGAGCGGCGCACTGGCCCAGCAGCTGGATTGGGTACAGGCATACAGTTTCATGCTGTTCACCCTGATCTATTCCCCCTGCCTGTCCACCGTGGCCACCCTGCACAGCGAAGGCAAAGACTGGCGCTATACCCTGTTCTCCCTTGGCTGGTCGCTGCTGCTGGCCTGGACGGTCAGCCTGCTGTTCTACCAGACCGCCCGCGCACTCGGTTACTGAATCCGTCCGCACCAACGAAAACGCCCCGTTGCCGGGGCGTTTTCATCTGACTTGCGTATCGATCAGAACGAGATACGCACGCCGATATGGCCACCGTTGTCGATCACGCCGTTCGGCATCGCGTTCTTCATGTAGAACTTGCTGTTGCGATAACCGAGGTAAACCTGGGTCAGCGGCGAGATGGCGAACTCGAAACGCGCCGCCGCCTGGCTGAAGTGATCGGCATCGCCGAAGCTGATGATGCGCGGTGCGTAGTTGTATTCACCGACCACGGCGAAACGACGGTCCGCCGGGATCTCGAAGCGCACCTGTACACCCAGCGCCACGCCGGACACCAGTTTGCGCGAAGGCGCCACCTTGCCCAGGGAGCCGACCACCGCCTTGGCACCGATACCCAGCGACAGGCCCGGCACGCTGCCTTCCTCGTTCACCGCCATCAGGCCGGCTTCGCCGAGGATATCGTTGAGGTCGTTATAGGTCACCGCCGCGAACAGGTCGGACTTGCCGGCGATGCCGCTGGGCACGGCATATTTGAACTGAGCGGTGCTGTTGCTCAGATGGATATCCAGCGTATCGGCATAAGCCGAAGAACCCGCCACGATCAGCGCGGCTGCCATGAAACGACGCATCATTTAGAGACTCCTTTATCGATGATTGGCGGAAGCGGTGAGATTCGAACTCACGAACGACTCACATCGTTGCCGGTTTTCAAGACCGGTGCCTTCAACCACTCGGCCACGCTTCCAGAATTTCACTTCAAACACTTGCCCGTCTGACAGACTGCCCTGAGGCCACCGCAGAGCGGTTTAGTTCCAGCCACTGCGGCCTGCCCTGCTCCCGCAGACAACGGCGCGCATGATACCCGAATTCACCACCGCGCCCCAAGGTCGGCGATACGGTTGAAACTTTTACCCGCCTTGGTTAGTCTCACGCTCGCCGTGCGATGACGCACTTAACCTGAATGGAGTTGAAAATGGCCTTCCCGACACAGACCGCCCCCAGCGGCGTATTCAGCCAGGAACAGAACAAAGTCCTGCGCAACACCTACATGATGCTGTCGCTGACCATGATCCCCACCGTGATCGGCGCCTTCATCGGCACCTCGCTCGATCTGTCGTTCATGGCCAGCAGTCCCATCATCTCCTCGCTGGTGATGTTCGGCGTGATGATGGCCATGCTGTTCGCCGTCACCGCACTGCGCAACAGCGTGTGGGGCATCGCCGCCCTGCTCGGCTTCACCTTCGTCGCCGGCGTGTTCCTCGGTCCCATCCTGCAAGTCGCCCTGCAGCTGAAGAACGGCGCGCAACTGGTAGGCATGGCCGCTGCCGGCACCGGCCTCATCTTCTTCTCGCTGGCCACCATCGCCACCGTGACCAAGAAGGATTTCAGCTTCATGGGCAAGTTCCTGTTCATCGGACTGATCCTGCTCATCGTGGCTTCGCTGGCGAACATCTTCTTCCAGATTCCGGCCCTGAGCCTGACCATCTCCGCCATCGCGGTGCTGATCTTCTCCGCTTACATCCTGTTCGACGTGAGCCAGATCGTGCACGGCGGCGAGACCAACTACGTGATGGCAACCCTCGCGCTTTACCTGGACATCTACAACCTGTTCATCAACCTGCTGAACCTGTTGATGGCCTTCGCCGGCCAGCGCGACTGACGCTTGCCCACCAACACCAAGGCGGCCGCAAGGCCGCCTTTTCTTTTAGCACATGGAGATATGAGATGGATCTGGCTGCTTTCCTGCAACGTCTGAACACCCGACCCGACAGCATCGCCTTCACAGACACCATGGCCGTGATCGAGGCCCTGTACGATTTCACCCCCACCGCCTTCCGCAACGGCACCACGCGCAACGAGGCCGGCCAGAACAACGGCTCGTGCAAGCTGTTCTCGTTCGCCAGACTGCAAGGTCTGACGCAAGCACAGACGCTGGCCTGCTTCGGCGACTACTACCGCAAGGACGTGCTCGGCAATCCAGCCGGGACCGACCATGCCAACATCCGCAACTTCATGCAAAGCGGCTGGGAAGGGATCCAGTTCGAGGGCGCGGCACTCACCCCCAAGCGCGCCTGATCAAAAAAACGGTCGTTGCGCAGCACGCACCGGCCATTCCCGAACAGGGCTGACAACAGACTAAGCGTTACCCGCCAGCTCCGCCATCTCATCCACCGACAGCACATGGGCGACGTCGAGGATGATGACGAACTTGCCGTCCACCTTGCCCATGCCACGGATGAAGTCGGCGCGGATCTTGGCGCCGAACGACGGCGGCGGTTCGATCTCGCTCGCCGCGATGTCCAGCACTTCGTTCACCGCATCCACCATCACCCCCACCACCTGCTGCTCGCCTTCGTGCGCGATCTCGATGATCACCACGCAGGTACGGCGGCCGATGTCGGTGCTCTTCTTGCCGAAACGCGCGCCGAGGTCGATCACCGGCACCACCGCACCGCGCAGGTTGATCACCCCGCGGATGAACGACGGCATGCGTGGCACCTCGGTCAGCTGCCCGTATTCGATGATCTCCTTGATCGCCAGGATGCCGATGGCGAACACTTCGCCGCCCAGCATGAAGGTGAGGTACTGGTTCTGCTCCTCACCGGTCATGCCGGCTGCGACCGGCGTAGCTGCGACCGGCAGCTTCTGTTCCGCTTTGACGAGTGCATTCATGCCACACTCCTCAGAACTTCACGAACTCGGTCTCGTCCACCGCGCTCATCGCCGGGGCCGGCTTCTTCACCGGTTTGGCGGCAGGCTTGGTCGCGACCGGCTTGTGCGCTTCGGGATGGAAGCTGGTGTGCTTCACCGCAGCGCCGCCGTTGACCTTGAAGAACTGCATCAACTGTTGCAGTTGCTCGGCCTGTGAGCTCATCTCTTCCGCCGTGGCGGCCAGCTCTTCCGTGGCACTAGCGTTCTGCTGGGTGATCTGGTTCAACTGGCTCATCGCGGTGTTGATCTGCGCGGCACCGGAGCTTTGCTCTTCCGAGGCGGCGGTGATCTCCTGCACCAGGTCGCTGGTCTTGTTGATCGCCGGCACCATCTCGTCCAGCAGCTTGCCGGCGTTCTCGGCCAGGCCCACGCTGTTCTTGGCCACTTCGCCGATCTCCTGCGCGGCCACCTGGCTGCGCTCGGCCAACTTGCGCACTTCCGCCGCCACCACGGCGAAGCCCTTGCCGTGTTCGCCGGCACGCGCCGCTTCGATGGCCGCGTTCAAGGCCAGCAGGTTGGTCTGGTAGGCGATGTCGTCCACGATGCCGATCTTGTCGGCGATGGTCTTCATCGCGATCACGGTCTGGCCCACCGCCTTGCCGCCTTCGGTGGCCTGCTTGGAGGCTTGCGCCGCCAT
>JBFMFN010000012.1:0-21574 GCA_040754175.1 Pseudomonadota bacterium
CCGCTTCAACTTCCTTCAATATCCCGACAATCTGGCTCTCGCTGAATCTGCTCTTGCGCATCTGGCCCTCCTTGGCATCGTAGTTTGCCGGAAGACCTCTAGTTATGCATGGTCCGATTTTACGGGATGGTTACAATTCCTTAAATCTGCGCTCTGGATATTGGCAGGGCTGGCTTCCGTGGGAGCGACGCTGGGAGCGTATCTGGCGCTGACTTTTGATCCGAACGCTTATAAGCCACAGATCATTGATGCCGTGCAGGCGCAGACGCAGCGCACGCTCAAACTCGATGGGGACATCAAATTGATGTTCTTCCCCAGCATCGGGGTACATCTAGGCAAGATCTCACTGTCCGAATACCAGAGTGAGCGCGAATTCGCGGCCGTGGAGGATGCCAGTGTCTCATTGGCAGTCTGGCCTTTGTTGCGCAAGCAACTAGTGGTCAACCAGATCTCGATTTCTGGCGCCAAGGTGGCGGTCATCAAGCGTGCGGATGGCTCTACCACGCTGGATGACCTGTGGGCTAAAGGCGCGACTCCAGCGCAGGCGGCAGAAAAGCCGGCGTCGAACACCGCGCCAATCGCATTCGACATCGCCGGCGTGACTGTTGAGAATTGTGCGTTGAGTTATGACGATCAGGCGACGGGCAATCAACTCCGCTTATCTCAGCTTAGTCTGCGCACCGGGCGTTTGATGCCCGGGCTCCCTACCGATGTGACGCTGACCACGCATCTCCAGATGAGACAGCCTAAGGTCGATGTGGCTGTGGAGATGGCAGGAAAAGTGCGCTTCGATCTGGACAAGGCTCATTATGCGCTCAGTGGACTCGACCTGAGTGTGAGTGGTCAGGCGCTCGACATCCAGAACTTGAAAGTCCGGTTGAGCGCCGCAGCCGATGCCGACCTAGCTAGCCAGGCTTTCCAAATGCGCGACCTGATGCTCGATATACAAGGCAAACAGTCTGGCACGTTCGATGTGCATATGACCCTGCCCGCAGTTGCGTTGAAGCAGCAAGACTTCTCAGCCGAGAATCTTGCACTGCGCGCCAATCTGGATGCCGCGATCGGTAAGCTCGCAGCCACACTATCTTTGCCGCGCGTCAGTGGAAGCCTGGAACAGATCGCACTGAGAGGTCTGGCGGTGGATGTCGGTCTGGAGCAACCGAGGCAATTGCTGAGTGCGCGTATGGAAGCGGAATTGATCGCCGGACTGAAAACGCAGCAGTTCAACCTAAAGGATATGCAGATTAAGCTGAAGGCGAATGGCGAGCAATTGCCGGGCAAGGTGATCGAGAGCACTCTGAAAGGTAGTGTGCAGGTCGATCTGCAACGCGAGAGTATCCAGGCCAACCTGGCCGGCGGTGTGCTGCAGAGTCAGATCCGCGCCAAGGCTGCGGTGAACGGCTTCAACGCTCCGGTCATCCGTTATGACCTGGAAGTCGACCATTTCGATGCCGACCCGTATCTGCCCCCCAAGGCGCCTGCACCGCAACAGGCCAAGACCGCGACGCCTGAACAACCTTTCGATCTGTCGGCGTTGAAGGGGCTGGATGTAGAAGGTAGCGTGCGCTTTGGCGCGCTGAAAGCGGCCAACGTGCAGGTCACCAAATTACGTATCGATTTGAAAACGAAGGATGGCATCGCGACCATCTCACCGTTGTCGGCTGTGCTGTATCAGGGCAATCTGGAGGGCCGATTGCGGATCGATGCGAACACTTCCAGTTTAGAGCTGACGCAGAAACTCAATGGCGTGCAGATAGCGCCCTTGTTGAAGGATGCTGCGGGGGTGGAGGTCGCCGAAGGTAAAGGCAATGTCCAACTTGCGTTGCACTCGCAAGGGAATACGCTCACCGCGCTGAAGCGCGCCTTGAACGGCAAGGTGGCCATTGATCTTTCCGACGGGGCGATACGCGGCGTCGACTTGGGTAAGCTGGTGCAAGGCATCCAGCGCTTGAACAAGGACTCCCAAGTCGAGACCTTGGGCGTGAATCAGAGCGAGCGCACCGCCTTCAGCGAGTTCAAGGCCAGCCTGGACATCAAGGATGGTGTCGCTCATAACGATGACCTGTCCGTCCGCTCTACGGTGCTGCGTTTGAACGGTAACGGAGATATCGATATCGGACATGACCGTATGGACTACAACGCCAAGGTCATCATGGCCAAGACGGAACAAGGGCATACCGGAACTTTGCCGGTGAATGTGCAAGGTCCATTCGATGCACTCAAGATCAAGGTCGACTACGCGGCTTTGTTCGCCGATATCGCACGTCAGCGCCTGGAAGAAGAAAAAGCTGCCTTGAAGCGCAAGCTGGATGATGAGAAGGCCGCCACCCAAGCGGCAGTCAAAGCCAAGCTGGAAGCCGAGAAGACTGCTGCCAAGGCCAAAGCCGAGGAGAAACTCAAGCAGGGGATCAAGAACCTGTTCAAGTAGGATGCATGGTGGATAGTTTCGCAAGCCGGCTGATCCGCTGGCAAAAGCAACATGGTCGTCACGACCTGCCGTGGCAGGGGGCCGATGCCTACGGCGTCTGGCTGTCCGAAATCATGCTGCAGCAGACCCAGGTCGCCACAGTCGTTCCATACTATCTGCGCTTCATGCAGACGTTCCCGCATATCGCGGCATTGGCCGCAGCCAGTGAGGAGCAGGTGCTCGCGCACTGGAGCGGACTCGGTTATTACGCACGCGGACGCAACCTGCACAAGGCCGCACGCCAGATCATGGCGCAGCATGGCGGCGTGTTCCCGCGCGATTTTGAGCACTTGCTGGCATTGCCCGGTGTAGGACGTTCTACAGCGGCGGCGATCTCGGCGCTGGCCTGGCATGAGCCGCGTGCCATCCTCGATGGCAACGTGAAACGTGTGCTCACGCGCTATCTCGGGATCGACGGCTGGCCCGGGGAGCGACTCGTCGAGCAGCGCTTGTGGGCCGAGGCCGAAGCTTTATTGCCGCGCACCGAAGTCGCCACCTATACGCAAGCGCTGATGGACATGGGGGCAACGATCTGCACCCGTAGCAAGCCACAATGTGGCACGTGCCCGGTGCGCGATGGCTGCGTCGCCTGGCACAGCGAGCGGGTGGCGCAGTTGCCAGCAGCGCGTCCGCGCAAGACACTGCCGGAACGGCACACCATCTTCCTGTTGTTGCGGCGCGGTACCGAGCTGTGGCTGGAGCGACGGCCGGCCATCGGCATCTGGGGCGGATTGTGGTGTGTGCCGCAGCTGGAGGAGTCCGCCGCGGTCGCAGGCTATGTCGCGCGACAGGGCATGACGGTCGTTGCACAGCACACACTGCCGCCGTTCAGCCACACCTTCACTCATTTCCGTCTGCACATCCAGCCCTTGTTGCTGGAGATCGGTGATGCATCGGTGAGCTGTGCCGAGCCGGGCATGATGTGGCTGGGGATCGAACAAGCGCTGGCAGCGGCCATCCCCACACCATTGCGCCGTGTGTTGTTGGCACTGCGCACTGGGTGATGCGGTTACTGCTGTTTGCGCTGCTGCGCGTTGAGGAACTCGCGGTACTGCCGCAATTCGGTCTCGATCACCGATAGCTGGTAATAATCGTTGCCGGCAAGTTTGGCGAGCTCCAGTTGCTCGATCGCGCCGCGCAGGTTGCCATGCAGGATCTGGTAGTAAGACAACACGTGATGCGCCTCCTGATGACGTCCCAAAGCGGTATAGGCGCGCGCCTGCAACTCATACAGCGTGGCATCGTTGCCGTCGCGGTTGATCTGTTCGTCGAGCAGCTTCAAGGCTTGCGAATAGCGCTGCTTCTGTAACAGCAGCAGCGCGTAGTCGTAGATCAATGCCCGATGGGTCGGATATTGCTTGAGTGTCGTCTCATAGAATGCCTGCACGCCCTCGTCCTTGCGATCCAGCTGTCGGATGCGTCCCGCCAGCGTCTCAAGCGTGGCGTTACGTGGTGCTGCGTTGTGCAACACCTTGAATTCCTGCGCGGCGCGACTGTCCTGGCCATCACGCAATAGCGCGAGCACCAGGCCATAGCGCTGGGCCACCGGATTGCCGAAGCGCTTGCTGCCCAGCGCCGACTGGAAATAGGCAACGGCTTCGCGCGGCGGCTTCTGCAAGGCGATGAGGCGGGCGCGGATCAGCTGGAAATCCAGGCTGTCCGCGACCAGCTTGAACGGGATCTGTGCCACGCGGTTGTCCACATCGGCGATACGCTCGATGGTCAGCGGGTGGGTGCGCAGATAACTCGGTGCGTCTCCCTCCTGGAGTTGGGTGGCCTTCTGTAGCCGCTCGAAGAACAGCGGCATGGCGTGCGGATCAAAACCGGACTGTTGCAGCAGATCGATGCCGATGCGGTCCGCTTCTTTCTCATGCTCACGCGTGAAATCGAGCTGGCGCTGCACCAAGCCGCCTTGCGCGCCGATCATGGTGGCTTGCGCTGCCTGTGGGCTGTTGCGCGCAGCCAGGATGGCCACTGCCATGGCCGCCATGGCCGCCATCGAATCGTATTTCCTGCCGGACACCATGCGCGCCAGATGGTGCTGCGTGACGTGCGAGATTTCGTGTGCCAGTACCGAAGCCAGTTCCGATTCGCTCTGGGAGAGTTGTATCAGACCGGTGTTCACGCCGATGAAGCCGCCGGGCATGGCGAAGGCATTGATCGTTTCGTCATGGACGACGAAGAATTCGAACGGTTGGCTGGGTTCGCTGCTGTTGGCCACCAGACGATGGCCGAGCCGATTCAGATAATCAGTGACCTCGGGATCATCCAGATACTGGTCGCTGGAGCGGATCTGCAACATGGTCTGCTCGCCGATCAGGCGTTCTTGTTGCGGGGTCATGGTGGCTTGCGACTCGTCGCCCAGGTCGGGCAGGCCTTCTGCATAGAGTGGGAGGTGAAGCAGGGCCAGCAGACAGATCAGCAGTTTTTTCATGGTGCGTATGATAGCACCCGCCCCATTCGGTTCCCGTGCTGGACAGGGCGCGGCCCAGACCGCAGAATGCGTGCCCCGGGGAGGGCTTGCAACATATGGAATCCATAGGCAAATATCACATCGTCAGAGAGCTTGGGCATGGTGCGACCAGCACCGTGTATCTGGCGGTGGACCCATTCAATGAGCAACAGGTCGCGCTCAAAGTGTTCAATGCCAGCGTGCTCAACAACAGCACCAGCGGCAAGGCGTTCCGCAAGCTGCTGCTGAACGAGGCTTCGCTCGCCGGCAAACTCTCGCATCCGCATATCGTGAAGATCCACGATGCCATCATGGAAGGCGACACCAACTACATGGTGATGGAATATGTCGAGGGCGAGACGCTGGAGCGCCATGCCGAGGTTGACCATCTGTTGCCGCTTGGGCGTATCGCCGAGATCGGCTACAAATGCTGCAAGGCGCTGGAATATGCGCAATACCAGGGCGTCATCCATCGCGACATCAAGCCAGCCAATATCCTGTTATGCGGCGAGACCGATATCAAGATCTCCGATTTCGGCGCCGCCGTCATCGAGAGCCAGCAGACCACCCAGGTCACCGGGGTCGGTTCGCCGGCCTACATGTCGCCGGAACAGATCCGCGAGCAGCCGTTGACGCACCAGACCGATATCTATTCCCTCGGCGTGACTTTGTATCGCCTGCTCACCGGCAAGCTGCCTTACGACGCAGCGAACAACTACAGCATGATCTATCAGATCATGAACATCGAACCGCCGGCACCCAGCACCTTTCGCCCCGAGATCCCGCCGGCATTGGATGCCATCGTGCTGCGCGCCATGAGCAAGGATGTCGCTCGTCGCTATCCGACCTGGGACGAGATGGCGCGCGCGCTGGTCTCGTTCATCAGCGACTACGTCCCGCAACAGGAGAACATCTATGACACCGAGAAGTTCGATACCGTGCGCGAACTGCCGTTCTTCCGCCAGTTCACCGATGTCGAACTGTGGGAAGTGCTGCACATCAGCGAATGGCGCAAGGTGCATAAGGGCGCGCAGATCTTGCGCGAAGGCGAGGAAGGGCAGAATTTCTTCATCATCGCCAGCGGTTCAGTGCGCGTGGTGAAGCAAGGGCGTTTGCTCAGCTTGTTGCACAAGGGTGATTGCTTCGGCGAGATGGCGCATCTCTCGGAGCCCGGTGCACGCCGCACCACCGATGTGCTGGCGCGTACCGAGGTCAAGCTGATCGAGATCGATCCCGCTGTATTGGTGCAGGCCTCATCCAACTGCCGCTATAAATTCGATGAGGCTTTCTTGCGCATCGTGGTCAAGCGGCTGGCGGTCGCCAATACGCGCATCGCGCGTCTGTTGAGCGATCATCAAGAAGAGCAATAAGGAAGCAAGATGAATTTCGATCAGGAACTGGATGTGCGCGGCTTGGCTTGCCCTTTGCCTATTCTTCGTGCCAAGAAGTCGCTGTCGACCATGGCGGCAGGGCAGGTGCTCAAGGTGCAGGCGACCGACAAGGGGGCGCCCAAAGACTTCAGCGAGTTCTGTAGCAAGACCGGCAACGAGCTGTTGTCCAGCAGCACCGAGGACGACGGATTCACCTTCCTAATCCGTCGTCGCTGAGCGTCGTCAGCCCAACTTCTTGCGTTGCGTCTGCAACTGTTCCAGCGTGGCGCCGAAATCGGCCAGGCGCTGCTTCTCCTGTTCCACCACGGCAGCCGGTGCGCGTGCCACGAAGCTCTCGTTGGACAGCTTGCCGTTGGCTTTGGCGATCTCGCTGGTCAGGCGGGCGATCTCCTTGTCCAGACGCTCGCGTTCCGCCGCCACATCGATCTCCACTTTCAGCATCAGCTTGACGTTGCCGACGATGGAAACCGGCGCGTCGCCTGCCGGTAGTTCCGCCACGATCTCGACTTCGCTGAGTTTGGCCAGCGCTTGCAGATAAGGCGCGAAGCTGCGCAGTTGTGCGGCATCGCCGGCGGCGATGAGCGGTACGCGCTGTGCCGGCGACAGATTCATCTCGCTGCGCAGACTGCGGCAGGCGGCGATTAGCTGCTGCAGCACGCCGACCTGTGCGCAGGCTGTGTCGTCGATCTTGCTGCTGTCAGCCTGCGGGTAAGTTTGCAACATGATGCTGGCACCAGACCGATTTGCCAGCGGCGCGACCGAGTGCCACAACTCTTCGGTGATGAACGGGATGACGGGGTGGGCGAGGCGCAGGATGGTCTCCAGCACGCGCACCAGCGTGCGGCGAGTCCCGCGCTGCTGGGCTTCGCTGCCGTTCATCTGTACCTTGGCCAGCTCCACATACCAGTCGCAATAGATGTCCCACACCAGCACATAGATGGCGCGCGCGGCGAGGTCGAAACGGTAGTCGGCAAAGTGCGTCGCCATCTCGGTTTCGGCCTTCTGCAATTCGCTGATCATCCACTTGTCGGCAGCCGAGAATTCCAGCGGCAGGCTCTCATCGAGCCCCACATCCTTGCCGTCGCAATTCATCAGCACGAAGCGCGTGGCGTTCCACAGCTTGTTGCAGAAGTTGCGATAGCCTTCGCAGCGCTGCATGTCGAACTTGATGTCGCGGCCGGGCGAGGCCAGCGAGGCGAAAGTGAAGCGCAGCGCATCGGTGCCGAAGGCGGTGATGCCCTCGGGGAATTCCTTGCGTGTGCGTTTCTCGATCTTCTCTGCGTCCTTGGGATTCATCAGGCCGGTGGTGCGTTTCTTTACCAGCGAGTCAAGGTCGATGCCGTCGATGAGGTCGATGGGGTCGAGCACGTTACCCTTGGACTTGGACATCTTCTGACCTTCCGCATCGCGGATCAGGCCGTGCACGTAGACGTCCTTGAACGGAATCTTGCCGGTGATGTGCTTGGTCATCATCACCATGCGCGCCACCCAGAAGAAGATGATGTCGAAGCCGGTCACCAGCACCGACGACGGCAGGTATTGTTTGACGAACTGGTTCTGCGCATCGAACGGCTTGCCCATCTCCCAATCCAGCGTGGAGAACGGCCACAGCGCGGAGGAGAACCAGGTGTCGAGCACGTCGGCGTCACGGTCGAGCTGGCCGGCATAGCCCGCCTGATCGGCGAGATGGCGCGCCTCGGCCTCGTCGCGCGCGACGAACACTTCGCCGTTCACGCCGTACCACGCCGGGATCTGGTGGCCCCACCACAGTTGGCGCGAGATGCACCAGTCCTGGATGTTGTTCAGCCACTGGTTGTAGGTGTTGACCCAGTCTTCGGGATGGAACTTGATCTCGCCGGAGCTCACGCATTCCAGCGCCTGCTCGGTGATGCTCTTGCCCTCTGGACCTGCTTTGCTCATCGCTACGAACCACTGGTCGGTCAGCATCGGCTCGATCACCACGCCGGTGCGATCGCCGCGCGGCACCTTGAGCTTGTGCTTGTCGGCCTTGATGAACAGGCCGGCGGCTTCGAGGTCGGCGCAGATCTGCTTGCGCGCGGCGAAGCGATCCATGCCCTGATATTGCTTGGGGGCATGTTCATTGATCTTCGCATCCAGCGTGAGGATGGAGATCATCTCCAGCTTGTGGCGCTGGCCCACGGCATAGTCGTTGAAGTCATGGGCAGGCGTGACCTTCACCACGCCGGTGCCGAACTCCTTGTCCACGTATTCGTCGGCGATGACCGGGATGGTGCGGTCGCACAGCGGCAGCGTGACTTGTTTGCCGATGAGGTGCTTGTATCGTTCGTCCTCGGGATGCACCATCACCGCCACGTCGCCCAGCATGGTCTCGGGGCGGGTGGTGGCGACCACCAGATGTCCCGAGCCGTCCGCCAGCGGATACTGGATGTGGTACATGAAACCGTCTTCTTCTTCCTGCACAACTTCCAGGTCGGAGACGGCGGTGTGCAGTTTCGGGTCCCAGTTCACCAGGCGCTTGCCGCGGTAGATCAGGCCTTCGTTGTACAGGCGCACGAAAGTCTCGGTGACGGACTTGGACAAACCCTCGTCCATGGTGAAGCGCTCGCGCGACCAGTCGGGCGAAGTGCCGAGGCGGCGCATCTGCTTGGTGATGGTGCCGCCGGAATATTCTTTCCACTCCCACACTTTCTCGATGAACTTCTCGCGGCCGAGGTCATGGCGCGAGACCTTCTGCGCATCGAGCTGGCGTTCCACCACGATCTGTGTGGCGATGCCCGCGTGGTCGGTGCCCGGTTGCCACAGCGTGTTATCGCCCTTCATGCGGTGGTAGCGGGTCAGCGCATCCATCAGCGTCTGGTTGAAACCGTGGCCCATGTGCAGCGTGCCGGTGACGTTGGGCGGCGGCAGCTGGATGCAGAAATTGTCTTGCTTCGAGGTGTCGAGGCCGGCCTTGAAGTAGCCGGCGTTCTCCCAGGTGGGATACCAGCGGGATTCAATGTCTTTGGGATCGAAACTTTTGGCGAGTTCTTTTTGCTGAGTCATGTTCGTGCGGCGAAGTGGGATCAGCCGGCGGGCTGAAGAGGGGCGCGATTATATCAAGCCGGGGCGCGGCTTGCGGTGGCTTCAGTCCGTGGGCGGCCGGCTGTCTTGCGCATCGCGCAGCAGTTGCGGCAGTTCCTGTCTGAACTCGGTCAGCGTGCGTGCTATGGCTTCGCGTCGGGCGGCTTCCAGGCGCGGCAGCAGCCGCTCCATGAACAGGGCTTCTAGCTGGGTTTGCATTTCCGGCGGCATGGCGGGAGCGTGCTGCGGTGTCGCCTCGTCGACTGGCGGCGCATCCGTCGGTGGCAAGGTGAGCCAGTCTTCTTCCACCACCTCGGTGAGTACCGGCAGCTCGTCGCCATCCACCACTTCGGTCAGCACCGGCAGGTCCTGCGGCACTCTGGTCTGGTCGTCGTTCATACGCGCGGCTTCCTGAGGTCGGTATGGCTCAGTTCGTAGCCACGGTCGCGGTAGAACTTGAAGCGGTCGCGTCCGCGAGCCGCATCGAGATCGTCGTGGCCGACGATCTCGATCACGCGCTCGAAGCGGCTGAAGAAGGGCAGGCATTCGTCGTGCAGGCTGATCAGCAGTTCGGCATGCGGGAACTGTTCGTCGCGTGCGATCACCACCGGCATGTCCGCCGCTTCCGCCTGACCGCTGTGGCAATGCGGCATGAAGGCGGTGGGCGGGTAATGCCACAGCAGGCGATCGAGCTTGTCTGCGGTGGCGTCGTCGGGCACATGCAGCAGGACGCGCAGTCCATGCTGCATGGCCTTGTGACTCAGCTGGCAGGCGGTCCTGAGCTTGTCCTCGCTACCGGTGTAGAAGTCGACGCGGGTCACTTGGCGGCGCGGTTGATCAGGTATTGCGCGAGCAGCGGCACCGGCCGGCCGGTCGCACCCTTGTCCTTGCCGGACTTGTTGGCGGTGCCGGCGATGTCCAGGTGGGCCCAGCGGTAATCCTTGGTGAAGCGGGCCAGGAAGCAGGCGGCGGTGATGGTGCCGCCGGCGCGGCCACCGATGTTGGCCATGTCGGCGAAGTTGCTGTCCAGCAGCGGCTGGTAGTCGTCCCACAGTGGCAGTTGCCAGACGCGGTCATGCGACTGTTCGCCGGCAGCGATCAGTTCCTGCGCCAGCTTGTCGTCGTTGGCGAACATACCGCTGGCGACATTGCCCAGCGCGATCACGCAGGCGCCGGTGAGGGTGGCGATGTCGATCACTGTATCCGGCTTGAATTTGGCCGAGTAGGTCAGCGCGTCGCACAGGATCAGGCGGCCTTCCGCATCGGTGTTGAGGATCTCGATGGTCTGGCCGGACATGGAGGTGACGATGTCGCCCGGTTTGGTGGCGGTGCCGCTGGGCATGTTCTCGCAGGTGGGGATCACGCCGACCACGTTGAGCGGCAGCTCCATCTCGGCGATGGCTTGCAGCGTGCCCAGCACGGTGCCTGCACCGCTCATGTCGTACTTCATCTCGTCCATGTCGGCACCGGGTTTCAGCGAGATGCCGCCGGTGTCGAAGGTGATGCCCTTGCCGACCAGCACGATGGGCTTCTGCGTCTTGGCGCCGCCGTGGTATTCCAGCGTGATGAGCTTGGGCGGCTGCGCGCTGCCGCGCGTGACGGAGAGGAAGGATCCCATGCCGAGCTGTTCCATATCCTTCTTTTCCAGCACGGTGGTCTTGAAGTGTTTGTGCGCCTTGGCCAGCGCCAGCGCCTTGGCCGCGAGATAGCTGGGGGTGCAGATGTTGCTGGGCAGGTTGCCGAGTTCCTTGGTCAGCGCCATGCCGTTGGCGATGGCCGCCGCTTGTTCGACGGCTTGCTTGAGCGGCGCCGCCGGTTTGTCCAGCGTGGCGAAGGTGACCTGTTTCAAGGTCGCCGCCTTGGCCGGCTTGCTCTTCATGCCGTCGCTGCGGAAGGCACCTTCGGCCGCGGCAATCACTGCTTGTTGCAGCAGCCAGGCGGATTCCTTGCCCAGTGCATCGTCGCCGATGAACAGCGCGGCGTCCTTGCTGGCGGTGGCATGCAACGCCTTGAATGCGCTGCGAAGGATGTCCACGCGCGTGCGGTTGTCCAGCTCGGCGGGCTTGCCCAGGCCGACCAGCAGCACGCGGCTGGCGGCGATGCCGGCGACCTTGTGCAACAGCAGCGTGGAGGCGGCCTTGCCGTTCATGTCGCCATGCGCGATGACATCGCTGAGTGCGTGTGCGCATGCCTTGTCCAGCGCCTGTGCCGCCTTGGACAGCTTGCCGCCCTCATGTACGCCGACCACCACGCAACCGCTCTTCAGCTTCTCCGGACTGCCTTGTTTTATGCTAAATTCCACGCGCCTCTCCTCAGATGAATCCCAGAAATCCCAAGATGCCGGATTATCCGCAATCCACGCCGCAAAAGTCAAAGCAGCCCCCTGCGGGACGGATGCGCGGCATCTTCCAGCGCACGCTGATCCGCGAGTTCGCTTCGGTCGGCATGCTGGTGTTCTCCATCCTCATCGGCATCGTGGTGTTCACCCAGTTGATCCGCCTGTTGGGCGAATCGGTGAGCGGGCTGCTGGCGGTGGATGGCGTGCTGGTGATCCTCGGCTTCAATGCCATCAACTACCTGCCGGTGCTGCTGTCCATCAGCCTGTTCCTGTCCATCCTCATCACGCTGACGCGCTGCTATCGCGACAGCGAGATGGTGGTGTGGTTCGCTTCCGGCATCGGTCTGACGCGCTGGATACGTCCCGTCCTGGGTTATGCCGTGCCGGTGGTCGCGGTCATCGCCATGACCAGCCTGGTGCTGTCGCCCTGGGCCTTGTCCAAGGCCGAGGAGTACAAGCGTCGGCTGGATAGCCGGGATGATGTGTCGGCCGCTTCGCCGGGGGCGTTCCGCGAATCCAAGCAGGCGGACCGCGTGTTCTTCCTGGAAGGCGTGGATACCGAGAACAAGCGCGTCGGCAACATCTTCGTGCGTTCCATCCAGCATGGGCGCGAAGGCACCATGGTGGCCAAGGAGGGCTATCAGGAGACGGCCGAGAACGGTGATCGTTTCCTGGTGTTGCTGAACGGTACCCGCTATGAGGGTACGCCGGGGCAGGCGGATTTCCGCATTGCGCAGTTCGAACGCTATGCCATGCGCATCGAGCCAGCCGAGTTGCGCCAGTCTCAGCCGGGGGTGAAGACGCTGAGCACCTGGTATCTGATCCAGCATGCCGATTCGTGGAACCTGGCCGAACTGGAATGGCGTATCGGCTTGCCGTTGAGCGCATTGATCATGGCTTTGCTGGCCGTGCCGATGAGCCGCGTCGATCCGCGCTCAGGGCGTTCCTTCAATCTGATCATCGCGTTCGTGGTCTATATCTTCTACAACAACATGATCAGCGTGACCAACTCCTGGGTGGCACAAGGCAAGATCGACGCCGTGAGTGGCATGTGGATGCTGCATACCGGCATGTTCGCCGTCGTGCTGCTGCTGTTCTATCAACGCAGCACGCTGCGGCCGTGGGGGCGCTGGAAACGATGAAGCTGCTGTCGCGCTACCTCGCCCGTGAGATCTATGCCAGCGTATTCCTGGTGTTCGCCGCCCTGCTCATGCTGTTCGCGCTGATCGACCTGATCAACCAGCTCAACGAGATGGGGCGCGGCGATTATCGGTTGGGGTTCATGCTGCTGTATGTCGCGCTCATCCTGCCGGGACATATCTATGAACTGTTCCCGGTCGCGGTGCTGATCGGGACCATCGTGGCGCTGGTGCAACTGGCGGCGAGTTCGGAACTGACGGTGTATCGTGCTTCGGGCGTGTCGTTGAAACAGCTGATCCAGACACTACTGCGCATCGGGACTCCCTTGCTGCTGGCCTGCTTCGTGATCGGCGAATTCGTTGCGCCGCCGAGCGACAAGCTGGCGCAGCAGATCAAGCTCAAGGCACAGAACGCGCAAGTCAATGTGCGCGAGTTCCGCTCCGGCGTGTGGGTCAAGGACGAGGGCAGTTTCGTCAATGTGCGCAGCGTATTGCCGGATACCTCGTTGCTCAATGTCAGCATCTATCAATTCGATGACGACTATCATCTGGTCAGTGTGACCGCAGCAAAACGCGCGACCTTCCTGGAGGAGCGGCGCTGGCAGCTGGAAGATGTGCAGCGCACCTTGTTCGACGGCGTCGGTGCACGTGCCGAGAGCCTGCCCACGATGGAGTGGCATACCGCACTCAATCCCAGCCTGCTGAACGTCTTGATGGTGATGCCGGAACAGATGTCGGCATGGAACTTGTACCAATACACGCGCCATCTGGCAGATAACAAGCAAAGCACCCTGCGTTACGAGATCGCGCTGTGGAACAAGCTGGTGTATCCGTTCGCAGTGTTCGTGATGATGTTGCTGGCGTTGCCGTTCTCTTCCTACCAGCGGCGCGAGGGCGGCGTCGGCGGCAAGATCTTTCTCGGCGTGGTGTTGGGACTGGCCTTCCATTTCGCCAGCCGCCTGTTCGCTAATCTGGGGACGCTGAACGAGTGGCCGGCGGCGTTCAGCGCTACGGCGGTGAGCTGGCTCTTCCTCGGCGTGGCGCTATCGCTGCTGTGGCGTACCGAGCGCCGTTGAGTGCCTGGTTCAGCGTTGCAGGCCTTCCTGTTCGCGCACCATGCGTTTCACGGCTTCACGCTTCTCTTCCGGCACCTTGCTGAAGGCCGAGAACTTCTCGCGTGCTCGTTCGCGCTGTTCGTGGGTCAGTCCTGCCCATTCCTGTATCTGCGACACCAAGCGTTGCTGTTTCTCGGGCGGCAGGGTGGGGTAGGCATCGGCCACCCCGATGAAGCTCTTCTGTTCGCTGCGCGGTAGCGTGTCCCAACTCTGTTCCAGAGGGGACAGGATCTGGCGTGCGGTGGTGCTCAGTTCGCTCCATTTTTCGGCACTGGCGGCGAGTGGACACAGCAACAGGGTGATCAGGGGCAATAGCAGGGGATTGCGCATCGCGGTTCTGTTACTCCACATACATGCGCACCGGCAGATCGTCGGTGAGGATGGCCAGATCGAGGGCGGCATGGTCATGCAGCGCGACCTGTTTCCACTGCCAGCCGCCGGCCAGCACTGCGGCGAGCAGCAACAGCGCACCCACCCAGTGCAGGGTGCGGTGCGACTCATGATCGTGCGGGCGGAGAAGATGCTGCAGACGCGCCAGCCATGCGTGCGGTCGGCGCTGATGCGCCAATGCGGACTGCCGCGCCAGTTGCAGGCGTTGCGCGATTGCCGGGGGGAGCGGTGCCGCGGCCGCCTGGTCGAGCAGCTCCTTCAGTTCTTCGATGTTCACTCTGTTTCCCATGACAGGTCTATCCCTTTGGCTTTGAGTATGCCCGCCAGCGTGTGCGTGGCGCGCGAACAATGTGTCTTGACGCTACCCTCGGTACAGCCCATGGCGGCGGCCGTCTGGGCCGTATCCAGTTGCTCCCAGTAACGCAATATGAAGGCTTCCCGTTGACGGGGCGGCAGGCGCTGCAGGGCATGTTCGATGATGCTCAGCAGTTCGCTCTGGGCCAGCGCCGTATGCGGGGCGGCTGGCTGGCTGGCATTGCCTTCGTCCTGCAGCAGATCGAGCACCTCAAAGTCATCGTCCTCCTGTTTCGGGGCGAAGGAGGAGAACAGGCTGAAGTGCAGGTTGCGCACCTTCTGGCGACGGAAATGGTCGAGGATGGTGGTCTGCAGGATGCGCTGGAACAACAGAGGCAATTCGGCGGGCGGCTTGTCGCCATAGCGCTCGGCCAGTTTGATCATGGCGTCTTGCACGATGTCCAGCGCGGCATCCTCGTCACGTGTCGCGTAGAGCGCGTGCTTGTAGGCGCGGCGCTCTATGCTGGCGAGGAAGTCGGAAAGCTCGGCGCGGGTGGACAAGGTCGACGAAATGCGGGTTGCGGGCGGCGGATGATAGCAAATTCCTGTTGTGCCAATGGTTTTCCCGGGTCCATGGGGGCTGCGGGGTTGACCAAAAAGACCGCAGCCAGTATCTTGCACGGTCTTTCATTGACTGGACGAATAGGTAGTTTGCCCATGGAATTGACCGGCGCAGAGATAACCATCCGCTGCCTGCAGGAGGAGGGGGTCGAATACGTCTTCGGCTACCCCGGCGGGGCAGTGTTGTTCATTTATGACGAGCTGTTCAAGCAGGACAAGGTCAAGCATGTGCTGGTGCGCCATGAGCAGGCGGCTGTGCATGCTGCGGATGGCTATTCCCGCTCGACCGACAAGGTCGGTGTGGCGCTGGTGACTTCCGGTCCCGGTGTGACCAATGCCGTCACCGGCATCGCCACCGCCTATATGGACTCCATCCCGATGGTGGTGATCAGCGGCCAGGTGCCGACCGGTTTCATCGGCGAGGATGCGTTCCAGGAGGTGGATGCGGTCGGCATCACCCGTCCCTGCGTGAAGCACAACTTCCTGGTGAAGGATGTCAGGGACTTGGCCAGCACGCTGAAGAAGGCATTCTATCTGGCCAAGAGTGGTCGTCCCGGTCCGGTGCTGGTGGACATCCCCAAGGACGTGTCCAACCACAAGACCGAATTCGTTTATCCGGAGCAGGTCAGCATCCGTTCCTACAATCCCCAGGTCAAGGGCGATCCGGCGCTGGTCAAGCAAGCTGCGCAGATGCTGCTCGAAGCCAAGCGCCCCATGGTTTACGCCGGCGGCGGTGTGATCCTGTCCGACGCGGCCAAGCACCTGACCGAACTGGTGCGTCAGCTCGGGTTTCCTTGCACCAATACCCTGATGGGGCTGGGCGGCTATCCTGCCAGCGATAAACAGTTCCTCGGCATGCTGGGTATGCACGGCACACTGGAAGCCAACCTGGCCATGCAGAACTGCGACGTGCTGCTGGCGGTGGGCGCGCGCTTCGATGACCGCGTGATCGGCAACGTCGCGCACTTCGCCGAAGTGCCACGCAAGATCATCCATCTGGATATCGATCCCGCCTCCATCTCCAAGCGCGTCAAGGTGGATGTACCGCTGGTCGGCGACGTCGCCAATGTGCTGGGCGACCTGCTGCAAGTGCTGAAGAGCAGCAAACAGAAACCGGATGCCGCGGCACTCAAGGCCTGGTGGACGCAAATCGAGGAATGGCGTGCTGCCAATTCCTTGTCTTACAAGAACTCGTCCGAACTCATCAAGCCGCAATACGTGATCGAGATGTTGCACAAGGTCACGCGCGGCGATGCCTTCGTGACTTCCGACGTCGGTCAGCATCAGATGTGGGCGGCGCAGTATTACAAGTTCAACGAACCGCGTCGCTGGATCAACTCCGGCGGCCTTGGCACCATGGGCTTCGGTCTGCCGGCGGCGATGGGCGTGCAGCTGGCCCATCCTGGCGCGCAGGTGGCCTGCGTGACGGGCGAGGGCAGTATCCAGATGAACATCCAGGAGCTGTCCACCTGCAAGCAGTTCAACCTGCCGATCAAGATCATCGCGCTGAACAACCGCTATCTGGGCATGGTGCGTCAGTGGCAGGAGTTCTTCCACGGCAACCGTTATTCGCAGTCGTATATGGATGCGCTGCCCGATTTCGTGAAGGTGGCGGAAGCCTACGGTCACGTCGGCATCAAGGTGGAGAACCCTGCGGATGTGGAAGGTGCCCTGCAGGAAGCCTTTGCGCGCAAGGACGAACTGGTGTTCCTCGACTTCCGCACCGATTCCACCGAGAACGTGTATCCCATGGTGCCCGGCGGTAAGGGCCTGTCCGAGATCATTCTGGCGGAGGACCTGTAACATGCGCCATATCATCTCCCTGCTGATGGCCAACGAAGCGGGCGCGCTGTCGCGCGTGGCCGGCTTGTTCTCCGCGCGCGGCTACAACATCGAGTCGCTCACTGTGGCGCCTACCGAGGATCCCACGCTGTCACGCATGACCATCGTCACCAGTGGTTCCGACGCGATCATCGAGCAGATCAACAAGCAATTGAACAAGCTGGTGGACGTGGTGTCGGTGATGGACCTGTCCGACGGCGACCATCTCGAGCGTGAACTGATGCTGGTCAAGGTGCGCGCCGAAGGCGCCGACCGCGAAGAGCTGAAGCGCATGACCGACATCTTCCGCGGGCGCATCATCGACGTGTCCGACAAGACCTACACCATCGAACTGACCGGTGCCGGTTCCAAGCTGGACAAGTTCCTGCTGGCGATCGAGCGCGGTCTGATCCTGGAGACGGTGCGCACCGGTGCCTCGGGCATCGGGCGCGGCGAACGCATCCTCAAACTCTGATCCACAACCATTCATTTTTTCGAAGAGGCCAACATGAAAGTTTATTACGACAAAGACGCAGACCTGTCCCTGATCAAGGGTAAGCAAGTGACCATCGTGGGTTACGGTTCGCAGGGCCACGCCCATGCGCAGAACCTGAAGGATTCCGGCGTGAACGTGACCGTCGCGCTGCGCAAGGGTGGCGCTTCCTGGGCCAAGGCCGAGAAGGCCGGCCACAAGGTCGCCGAAATCGCCGACGCCGTGAAGGGCGCCGATCTGGTGATGATCCTGCTGCCGGACGAGACCATGCCCGAGGTCTACCACGCCGATGTCGCGAAGAACCTGAAGTCCGGCGCTGCGCTGGCTTTCGCGCACGGTTTCAACATCCACTACAACCAGATCGTGCCGCCCGCTGACGTGGACGTCATCATGATCGCGCCGAAGGGGCCCGGCCACACCGTGCGTTCCGAATACCTGAAGGGTGGCGGCGTGCCGACCTTGATCGCCGTGTATCAGGATAAGACCGGCAAGGCCAAGGACATCGCGCTGTCCTATGCTGCTGCCAACGGCGGCACCAAGGGCGGCGTGATCGAGACCAACTTCCGCGAAGAGACCGAGACCGACCTGTTCGGCGAGCAGGCCGTGCTGTGCGGCGGCGCGGTGGAACTGGTGAAGGCCGGTTTCGAGACGCTGGTGGAAGCTGGCTATGCACCTGAGATGGCCTACTTCGAGTGCCTGCACGAGCTGAAGCTGATCGTCGACCTGATGTACGAAGGCGGCATCGCCAACATGAACTACTCCATCTCCAACAACGCCGAGTACGGTGAGTATGTCACCGGCCCGCGCGTGATCGCCGGCGAAGCCCGCGCCGCGATGAAGGAGTGCCTGGCCAACATCCAGAACGGCTCCTACGCCAAGCAGTTCATCCTGGAAGGTCGCACCAACTATCCGGAGATGACTGCCCGTCGTCGCCTGAATGCGGAGCACCAGATCGAACAGGTCGGCGGCAAGCTGCGCGCGATGATGCCGTGGATCAGCAAGAACAAGCTGGTCGACCAGTCCAAGAACTAGGATTCAGGATACGGGATACAGGATACGGGGGACTCCCCTGTATCCTGTGTCTCGCAGCCCTGTATCCCGAATCCCGTATCCTGTATCCCAATGAAAAACTATCCCCATCCCCTCATCGCCCGCGAGGGCTGGCCGTTCCTGGCGATCTCTTTGGTCTTGGCAATTGCCGCCACCACGTGGTGCGCAGCTTGGTCCATCCCGCTGTGGATCATCTTCGTGTTCGTGCTGCAGTTCTTCCGCGATCCGGCGCGTGTCATCCCGCAGCAGGCCGGAGCCGTGCTGTCCCCGGCCGATGGTCGCGTGATCAAGGTCGAGCGCACGCAGGACCCTTATGGTCAGCGCGAGGCGCTGCTGGTCAGCGTGTTCATGAACGTGTTCAACGTGCATTCCAACCGCAGCCCGGTGGATGGCGTCATTCAGAAGGTGCAATATTTCCCCGGCAAGTTCGTCAATGCGGATCTGGACAAGGCATCGAGCGAGAACGAGCGTAACGCCATCGTGTTGAAGACCGACGCGGGGCAGACCGTCACCTTCGTGCAGGTGGCCGGCCTGATCGCGCGCCGCATTCTGTGCTACGTGAAAGCAGGCGACACGCTTGCTCGCGGCCAGCGTTACGGCTTCATCCGCTTCGGCTCGCGCGTGGATGTGTATCTGCCGCTGGATGCTACCGTCAAGGTGAGCATCGGTGATAAAGTGCGCGCCACCGAGACCATCCTTGCACAACTGAACTGACCCATGGAGCCGATGAACCCCCGCAGCAAAATGAACTTGCGCCGGCGCAGCATCTACCTGCTGCCCAACCTGTTCACCACAGCTGCGCTGTTCGCCGGCTTCTATGCCATCGTGCAGTCGATGAACGGTCGTTACGAGATTGCGGCGGTCGCCATCTTCATCGCCATGGTGCTGGATGGACTGGATGGCCGCGTGGCGCGGCTGACGCATACCCAGAGCGAGTTCGGCGCCGAGTATGACAGCCTGTCCGATATGGTCTCCTTCGGTGTCGCCCCCTCCATCCTGATGTATGAATGGGCATTCCGCGACTTGGGCAAGTGGGGCTGGTTCGCCGCCTTCATCTATTGCACCGGTGCGGCGCTGCGTCTGGCGCGCTTCAACACCAATATCGATGTGGTCGACAAGCGTTACTTCCAGGGGCTGCCCAGCCCGGCGGCGGCGGCGCTGGTGGCCGGTTTCGTATGGGTGATGCTGGACAACAAGTTCACCGGTTACGACCTGCGCTGGTATGCGGCGGCACTGACCGTGTTCGCCGGCCTGTCCATGGTGAGCAACTTCAAGTATTACAGTTTCAAGTCGATCAACATGCGCAAGAGCGTGCCGTTCTTCGTGATCTTCCTGTTCGCGCTGTTCTTCATCTTCGTGGCGCAAAATCCGCCACTGCATCTGTTTCTGCTGTTCTTCGCTTACTGTCTGTCCGGCTACGTGATGGCCGCGCTCGATCTGCGCAAGCGACCGAACGCCGGTTGAGGCCGATCGCAGGCGAATGAAAAAGGCGCATCCAAGGATGCGCCTTTTTGTTGGGCCTTGCGTCCGCTTCGCTTACTTGGCGGCGGCCTTCTGACGGCTGACTTCGGTCAGGCGCAGGATCTTGGCTGCGGAGAACAGACCGCGCAGACGCGGCTGCGCACCGTTCTCCACATCCAGCACCGGCATGTGGGTCTTGCCGGCCTTTTGCAAGGCTTCCAGCACGTCCTTCACGGTCGCCTTCTCCACATCGTGCATCTCGGCGACCACCCAGTCCTTGGTGTGCTCCATGATGTCACCCACGCGTATGTCCTTGTGTGTCACGCCACGGTCGGCGAAGCCCACGCTTTGCAGATAACGCATCGGTTTCTCACCCATGATGTCGTAGGAGGTGATGGAACCCAGCAGTTTCTCGGAGCCTTTCTCCTTCACGAAGGCGATACGCAGACCGGCCACCTTCATCTCATGCAGGGCTTGGTCGATGGTCTCGTCCGGGCCGACCTTGAACATGCCGCGCACGCGGAAGTCCGTCATCACGGAAGTGGCGGGTGCATTCAGCTCGACTTGCCACGGTTCGTTGTGCGGCTCCAGGATCTCCTGGACATGGCTGGTCGTCTTCAGTTCGAAGTGCGGTTGCTGCTGGCGATGCGGCATGGAACTCTCCTTCATGCAGATTGGTTGTTATTGCAGTGCGCCGGCGATTATAGCGGTTAGTCCGTTTTTCGTCAGCGGCACGAAACGGCCGGTAACAGGCTCACTGCCGGGCCAGACAGTCGAGATAGACGGCTGCGTCGGGCGCGCTGCGGTTGCGTTGCGCCTGCCAGATCATCTCGCCCAGACAATCCATCATGGCATGCTGCGCCTCGTGCTCCGACTGGTATTTCTCACTCAGGCGGGCAAACTGCTCACGGATGCCATGTGGCTGGCCGATGCTGATCTGTTCCTCGATGGTCAGGTGCATCATCAGATGCAGGAACGGATTGACCACGTCACCATCGGGGGCGTAGTCCCTGGTGGCGAATTTCTCCGGATCACTGAACAGGGCATGGTATTCGGGGTGCTTGTCGATCAGCTGCGCAGTCAGGTCTTCCAGTGGCGACAGCAGTTCGCCGGCACGCCGTTTGCGCCAGCTTTCGAACAGGAAGTTGCGCGCTTCGTCGCGCGTGGGATTGAACATCACAGCACCTTTTCCTTGAATTCGCACAGATCGAGCAGGCAGCACTCGCGGCATTTCGGTTTTCGCGCCACGCATACATAACGCCCATGCAGGATCAGCCAGTGATGCGCGTCCTGCTTGAATTCGTCCGGCACTACTTTCATCAGCTTCTTCTCCACTGCCAGCACATCCTTGCCCGGCGCCAGGCCGATGCGGTTGCTGATGCGGAAGATGTGGGTGTCCACGGCGATGGTGGGCTGGCCGAAGGCGGTGTTGAGGATCACGTTGGCGGTCTTGCGGCCGACGCCGGGCAGCGCCTCCAGCGCTGCGCGCGTCTGCGGCAC
>JBFMFN010000012.1:21674-122142 GCA_040754175.1 Pseudomonadota bacterium
TGCGGCACATCTGGATGATGTGCTTGCTCTTGGTCTGGTACAGGCCGATGCGTTGCACGTATTGGCGCAGGTTGTCTTCGCCCAGGTCGAGGATCTGTTGCGGTGTGTGCGCCACCGGGAACAGTTCGCGTGTGGCCAGGTTCACGCTCTTGTCGGTGGCCTGGGCCGACAGGATCACCGCGACCAGCAGCTCGAACGCCGACCGGTGTTCCAGTTCGGTGGTGGGGTGTGGATTGGCGGCTTGCAGGCGCAGGAAGATCTCGCGCCGTTTGGCAGCATTCATCCCTGCGCGGCCTCAGGCTGCACGTTCGCTGCCGGCTGTTTGCGCGGCTTGGCGGCGGCACGCAGGTCCAGCCAGTTCTTTCCGGCGATGAGCAGGCCGAGACCGATGAAGGCGCCGGGCGGCAGGATGGCCAGCAGGAAACCGTGGTAATCGGGGATCACGTGGATCACCCAGGCTTTGGCCGATTCGCCGAACACCAGGTCGATGCCGGACAGCAGTGTGCCTTTGCCGATGACCTCGCGCAGCGCACCCAGCGACGCCAGCACGGCGGTCAGCCCCAGCCCCATCATCATGCCGTCGAAGGCGGACGGCAGCATGGGGTTCTTGGAGGCGAACGACTCGGCGCGTGCCAGTACGATGCAGTTGGTCACGATCAGTGGGATGAAGATGCCCAGCACCACATACAGCCCATACATGTAGGCATTCATGATGTATTGCACCACGGTCACCAGCACCGCGATGATGAGAATGAACACCGGGATGCGGATCTCATTCGGGACATAGCTGCGGATGGGCGCGATGGCGGCACTGCTCAAACTCATCACCAAGGTGGTGGCTAGTCCCAAGCTCACCGCATTGACCAGGGTATTGCTCACCGCCAGCAGCGGGCACAGGCCGAGCAGTTGTACCAGGCCCGGATTCTGTTTCCACAAGCCGTTATAGGCGATGTCCTTCATCTCGTGCAGATTCATGACCGGCCTCCTTGGGGGGCGAACAGTTCGTCGCGGTGGGCATCGAAATATTGCAAGGCATGGTGCACTGCCTTGATGACTGCGCGCGGTGTGATGGTGGCGCCGGTCATGTAGCTGAACTTGCCGCCGTCCTTTTGCACCTGCCAATCCTCTGCGCTGTACTCGGTGCGTGACTTGTCATCGAAGCCCTTGATCCACGGGCTTTTCCCGAGTTCGATGTAATCGCCCAGTCCTGGCGTTTCCTTGTGTGCCACCACGCGCACGCCGGCCAGTTGACCGTTACTGCGTACAGCCAAGACCAGCGCGATTTTGCCGCTGTAGCCATCGGGTGCGATGGCTTCCAGCACCACGGTGGAAGGTACCCCTTTGAGGCGTGCACGATAGGCGGTGGTGGTTTCGGTCGTGCCGAGCAATGGATCCGCTGCGATGGGCAACGTGTCCTGGATGATATCGTTGTCGAACAGCTCGGTGGGCACGATCTGTGTGATCAGCTTGAGCTTTTCCTGTTGCTCGCTATGCACGATGGCGGCGTGCGTCAGGTAGTAGGTGGCGGACAGGATGGCGGTGCCGAGGATGGCGAAGAATGCCAGATTGAGGGCGGTCTGCAGGGTCGAGCGGACGATGCGCTTCATTGGCCGTCTCCCTTCTTGCCGAAGATGCGCGGCTGTGTCCAGGCATCGATCAGCGGCACGCACAGGTTCATCAGCAGGGCGGCGAACGCCACGCCATCCGGGAAACCGCCGTAGGTGCGGATCAGCCAGGTCAGCAATGCGGCACCGAAGGCATAGATCAGGCGTCCCTTGTAGGTGGTCGGGCCGCCCACCGGATCGGTATAGATGAAGAACGCTCCCAGCATCGCCGCACCGGAGAACAGGTGGAAGCTCGGTGCCACGTAATGCGCCGGGTCGTACAGATGGAAGAAGCCGGCGATGGTGAACAGCGAGGCGAGGTAGATGGCGGGGATCACCCAGTTGATCAGGCGCGTGGCGATCATGTACACGCCGCCGATGGCGAAACCGAGGGCGACCATCTCGCTGCCCTTGCCGCCGAGGTGGCCATAGATCGGCATGTTGCGGATCTCGTCCACTGACAGGCCGCGATGCAACTCGGTCTTCAAGGTGTCCAGCGGCGTCGCCATGGTCAGTGCATCCAGCGTGGCATCCGGCGGCAACAGGCCGCCGAAGATGTAGTGCAGCTGCTCGGCGAAGGTCAATGTGTGCTCGCTCAGCATGGCCGGCGTCAACCAGTGCGTCATGTGTGCCGGGAAGGAGATGATGAGCACGGCGTAGCCGATCATCGCCGGATTGAAAGGATTGTTGCCCAAGCCGCCATACAGGTGCTTGGCCACGGCGATGCCGAAGGCAGTGCCCACCACCACCAGCCACCAGGGCGCCAGCGGCGGGATGGACAGCGCCAGCAGCCAGGCGGTGATGAGCGCGCTGTTGTCGCTCAGGAATGGCTTGAGCGGACGATCGCGCAGTTTGAGCATCAGCGCTTCGGTCGCCAGCGCGGTGATCGAAGCGAGCGTGAGCGAGACCAGGATGGCCGGCCCGAAATACCAGACGTAGAGCGCGATGCCCGGGATCAGCGCGAACAGCACGCGCAGCATGATCTGGCTGACGCTGGTGGGTTGGGTGATGAAGGGGGAGCTCCACATGATGTGCGCGATCCTTACTGTTGTTTGGGAGGCTCGTCTTCGGCACCGGCATCGGAGGCCAGTTCGCGGATCTTGGCGCGTCGTGCTTCGACGGCGGCGATCTCAGCCTGCTGCTCAGGGGTGAGCGCCTCGGTGTTCTTCGGATGTGCGGCTGCTGCCTGTACCTTGGCGCGTTCCACCGCCGCATCAATGCGCATCTGCAAGGTGTCGTCCGGATCGCTGGAGGCGCCAACCGGTGTAGCGACCGGGGCGACTGCCGCCTTGGCCGCCGCGGCTTCGCGTTCCTTCTGCGCCAGGCGTTCGGCCTTCTCCTGCTTTTCGCGCTCGAGGCGGAACTGGCGGAACTCGTGGCGTTCGCGCGCCTGGTCGGCGGCGCGTTTGTCGTGGTCGCGCACGCGGATCTCGCTCTTCGCGTAGCGATAGTAGTGCACCAGCGGGATGTTGCTGGGGCACACATAGGCGCAGGCGCCGCACTCGATGCAGTCGAACAGGTGATATTCCTGTGCCTTGCCGAAGTTGTTGGATTGGGCGAACCAGTACAGTTCCTGCGGTTGTAGCTCGGCCGGGCAGGCATCGGCACAGCGCGTGCAGCGGATGCATGGCATGGGCGGCGGCGGCGGCGGGAACAGCGTGGACGAGGCGGCGATGATGCAGTTGGTGGCCTTGGTCACGCCCACGGCGGCGGACGGCAGGTCCACGCCCATCATCGGGCCGCCCATGATGTAGCGGTCGGTGTCCGGTTTGACGCCGGCCTGCGCCAGCAGTTCATCGACCGGGGTGCCCAGCAGTACTTCGAAGTTCTGTGCCGCGGCCACGTTGCCGGTGACAGTGACGATGCGCGACAACAGTGGTTCGCCATGCGCTACGGCGCGCCAGGCGCAATAGGCGGTGGCGACGTTGAAGCATTGCACACCCAGCTCGGTGGAGCGCACGCCGGCGGCGACCTCGATGCCGGTCAGCACGCGGATCAGTTGCTTGGCACCTCCGCCCGGATAGAGCGTGGGGACGGCGATCACCTCCATGTGCTGATGACCGTCCTGTTCTATGGCACGCTGCATGGCAGCGATGGCCTGCGGCTTGTTGTCCTCGATGCCGATCAGCACCTCCTCCGCATGCAACAGTTCGCGCAGCAGTTCCGCGCCGCGCAGGATGTCGCCGGGCCGCTCGCGCATCAGCATGTCGTCGCAGGTGATGTAGGGCTCGCACTCGGCGCCGTTGATCACCAGCGTGGTGATCTTGTGGTGGCGCGAATAAGCCTTGAGGTCGCTGGGGAACACCGCGCCACCGAGACCGACCACGCCGGCACGGCGCAACAGGTGGCGCAGATCGGTGTGCGAGGTCTGCGTGGGATCGACGCCCTCATGTTGGATCCATTCGTCCTTGCCATCCGGCACGATGGTCACGCACAGGTCCGGTTCGCCGGACGGATGCGCCACCACCTGCATGTCGATGGCGGTCACCATGCCCGAGGTGGAGGCATGCACCGCGCTGGACTGGCGTCCTTCGGGGCGACCGATGACCTGGCCCTTGAGCACGTGCTCGCCCACCTGCACCACCGGTATCGCACCGTTGCCCACATGCTGATGCAAGGGGATGACCAGGCGCGACGGCAGTGCGGCCAAGGCGATCGGGGTGCGCGTGGACTCGGCCTTGTGCGTGGGCGGGTGCACGCCGCCATGGAAACGGTGCAGTTGCCTCATGCGGCGCGCCTCATCTCATACACTGGATATTTCCATTTCCAGTTATCCAGCTTCTCCTCGAGGGGCAGCATGCTGATGCAATCGACTGGACACGGTGCTACGCACAGCTCGCAGCCGGTGCATTCCGCGGCAATGATGGTGTGCATCTGTTTGGCGGCGCCGACGATGGCATCCACCGGGCAGGCCTGGATGCATAGCGTGCAGCCGATGCAGGTCTGTTCATCGATGAAGGCCACGGCCTTGGGTTTGGGCTGGGCGTCCTCGCCGAAGGGCTTGAACTCGACCCCCAGCAGCTCCGCCAGTTTGTGGATGCCTTCCTCGCCGCCGGGAGGGCACAGGTTGATATCCGCCTCGCCCTTGGCAATGGCTTCAGCATAGGGTTTGCAGCCGGGATAGCCGCACTGGCCGCATTGTGTCTGCGGCAGCACCGCATCGATCTTCTCCGCCAGCGGGTTGCCCTCGACGCGGAAGCGGATGGCGGCATAGCCGAGGATCACGCCCAGTAACGTCGCTATAGCGACCATGATCCATAGCGCCTGGATCATTTGACCAGCCCCGAGAAACCCATGAAGGCCAGACTCATCAAGCCGGCGGTGACCATGGCGATGGCGGTGCCGCGGAACACCACCGGTACGTCCGCACCTTCCATGCGTTCGCGGATGCCGGCGAACAGCACCATCACCAGCGTGAAGCCGACCGCGCCGCCAAAGCCGAACAGTAGCGATTCGATGAAGTCGTGTTTGGCCTGCACGTTGAGTAGCGGGATGCCGAGCACCGCGCAGTTGGTGGTGATCAGCGGCAGGTAGATGCCCAGTGCTTGGTACAGCACCGGGCTGGTCTTCTTGATCGCCATCTCGGTGAACTGCACGGTGGCGGCGATCACCACGATGAAAGCCAGCGTGGTCAGGTAAGCCAGATCGGGGCCGAGCAGGTAATGGCTCACCAGATAACTCAAGCCGGAAGCGATGGTCAGCACGAAGGTGGTGGCGGCGCCCATGCTAAGCGACGTCTCCAGTTTCTTGGAGACGCCCATGAACGGGCACAGCCCGAGGATCTTGACCATCACGATGTTGTTCACGAACACCGTGCCGACCAGTATCAACAGATATTCAGTCATCGTGGAAGCACGCAAGGCGCGAAAAAACAGGGGCGGATTATGCGCCGGAACAGGGGGCGCTTCAACCACGAAGGCGCTATATGCATATAACCGGCGCGACGGTCAGGGCCCGGTGTTTGCGCTAGAATCGGGGCATTGCAGGAGGATAGCTTGCCACTCACCCACCAACAGATACTCGACCGCCTCAGCGTCAGCGGGCGCCTGCCCACCCCCAAGGGCGTGGCGCTGGAGGTCATCAACCTGTCGCAGCGCGATGATGTCTCCGGTCACGAGATCGGTCATCTCATCGCCGGCGACCCGGGCCTCAGCCAGCGCGTCATCAAGGCCGCCAATGTCCTGCTGGGTGCGCCGTCGCGCCCCGTCATCACCGTCGAGGACGCGGTCACCGTGCTCGGCATGCGCGCCTTGCGCCAGCTGGTGTTGGGCATCGCGCTGGTGGTCGATTACCGGCACGGTCCGTGTGCCAATTTCGATTACCGTCATTTCTGGCTGCATTCGCTGCTCACCGCCATCGCGGCCCGGCATCTGGTCGAGCGGCAGCGGCTGGTGGCGGCGGAAGAGTTCTTCGTGCTCGGCCTGCTCGGTCAGGTCGGTCAACTGGCCATGGCCACCGTGTTCCCGTCCGAGTACGCCGGCTTGCTGGAAAAGGACGCCGTCGCTGACGACGTCGCACGTCTCGGTGCCGAGCGCGCCGCATTCGGTTTCGACCAGGCCGACGTCAGCGTGGCGATGCTGGCCGACATGAACTTTCCTCCGTTGTTCCAGGCGCTGGTACAGCATTTCCGCCGGCCGCAGGAGAGTAACGCCGCCGAAGGATCGCGCGAATGGCGCCTGCTGCACCTGCTGCATCTGGCGGGGCTGATGGCCGACGTGTGGACCATGTCCGATGCGGAACGAGTGCTGGCGGCCGGCCGTTTGCGTGACGTGGCGACGCGCCTGGCGATCGAAGAAGGCGATCTGTTGCGTGTCGCCGAGACCTGTGCGCACGACTGGCATGAATGGGCGGTTTTGTTCGGTCTCGGCAGTCAGCAGTTGCCTGACATGGGGCGCTTGCTGGCCGCGCACGAGGGCGCGCCGCCACTGGTGGCGGTGCCGGATGCTGCGGCAGACGATTTCAAGATGCGCGTGCTGGTGGTCGAGGATGACCGCTCCATGCGCAATCTGCTGCAACAGTTGCTGGTCAGCGCCGGACATCAGGTGCATGTCGCTGCCAGTGGGGAAGAGGCGCTGTGCCAGTTCGGCGTACAGCGACCGCAACTTGTCATCATCGACGATTCGCTGCCGGTGCCGGGCGGCGTTGCACTGTGCCGCGCCTTGCGCGAACGGGCGCAGAACGGCGACCTGTACCTGATGGTGGTCACGGCGGATAACACCCCGGACAAGCTGGTCGAGGCTTTCGAGGCCGGTGCCGACGACCATCTGCTGAAACCGGTGACACCGCGCATCTTCTTCGCCCGGCTGCGTGCCGCACAGCGCGTGGTGCGCCTGCAAGCCGAGCTGGCGTTCGATCGTGAGCGCATGCTGCGTTATGCCTCCGACCTGTCTGCCGCCAACGAACGTTTGCAGCAGCAGGCCTTGACCGATGCGCTGACCGACCTGCCCAACCGACGCTATGCCATGGAACGGCTGGAGCAGGAATGGGCACTGGCGCAGCGCGGTGCGCGTCGCCTGTCCTGCCTGATGGTGGACATCGACCACTTCAAGTCGGTGAACGACCGCTTCGGCCATCACGTGGGCGACGAAGCCCTGCAACGGGTGGCCGAAACCTTGCGCCGCACGGCACGCACGCAGGATGTGGTGTGCCGTTACGGGGGCGAGGAATTCCTGGTGATCTGCCCCGACAGCGCGGCGGCCGATGCCTGGCAATGCGCCGAACGCATGCGCCAGGCGGTGAGCGAATTGCTGCTGGAGGTGCCGGGCGGCAAACTGCGCCTTACGCTCAGCGCCGGCGTGGCGGAGAAAGTCGCGCGCCATGCCGCGCTGCCTGACCTGCTGGCCGAGGCCGACCGCAACCTGTATGCCGCCAAGAGCGGTGGGCGTAACCGCACCGTACTCGGCAGCTAGGTCGCGCGCAGTGTCGTAGCCGCTTAGGCGCGGGCGTTGCGGATCGCGGCGGCGCTTTCGGTCACCAGTTCCTGCCCGCGATAGACGAGGCCGCTGTATACCTGCACCAGAGACGCGCCGGCCTGCATCTTCTCCACTGCATCTTGCCCGTTCAGGATGCCACCTACGCCGATGATGGGCAGTGCGCCTTGCAGCTCGGCGGCGAGCTGGCGGATCACGGCGGTGGATCTGTCGCGTACCGGAGCGCCGCTCAGGCCGCCGCTCTCCTCGCCATGCGGCAGTCCTTGCACGCCGTCGCGCGACAAAGTGGTGTTGGTGGCGATGACGCCGTCGATCTTGTGCTTGATCAGCAGCGTGGCGATCTGTTTGATCTGCTCGCCATCCAGGTCGGGCGCGATCTTCACTGCCAGCGGTACGTATCTCTCGTGCGCTTCAGCCAGTTTGAGTTGCTCGGCCTTGAGTTGCGCCAGTAGTGCATCGAGTTCGTCGCCGCCTTGCAGCTGGCGCAGGTTCTTGGTGTTGGGCGAGGAGATGTTGACCGTCACGTAGCTGGCATGTGCGTATACCTTGCGCAACCCGATGAGGTAATCGTCGGCCGCTTTCTCTATCGGCGTGTCGGCGTTCTTGCCGATATTGATGCCGAGGATGCCCTTGAATTTGGCGCGCTGCACGTTGGCGATCAGCGCATCCACGCCCGCGTTGTTGAAACCCATGCGATTGATCACGCCCTGCGCTGCGGGGATGCGGAACATGCGTGGTTTGGGATTGCCCGGCTGGGCGCGCGGGGTGACGGTGCCGATCTCGATGAAGCCGAAACCGAAGGCGGCCAGCGCGTCGATCACTTCGCCGTTCTTGTCCAGTCCGGCGGCGAGCCCCACCGGGTTGGGGAAAGTGAGGCCCATCACCGCGCGCGGATCATCGGGGGGGCGCTTGAACATCAGCGATGTGAGGCCGAGGCATTGCGCGGTCTTCAGGCCGTCGATGGTGGCGTGGTGAGCGGTCTCGGCATCGAGTGCGAACAGGGCGGGGCGGAACAGCTGGAACAAGGACATCACTGGTCTTTCTTGGAAACGACGGGAATGGGGAAGGGTTTGCGTTTGAACACTTCGCTGCGCGGTTTGCCGCGCCAGTGTTCGGCGACGAGGTCGCCCAGTTGCAATGCGGTCAGGCCGTACAGCGCGCAAGCGAGCGCGATCTGCCAGGGGGCGCCGTTCAGATGCAGTGCGCCGGACGCCAGGCGCCAGGCGCTGAGCAGGAGGCCGCCCACCAGCAAGCCGGCCAGCATGCCGTGCAGCACGCGGCTCCAGTCGCCGCGCGGCAGGCCGGCGAACAGCGTGCCTTCATGCCACAGCAGTTGCAGCGCCACCAGCAGCCATAACGGGGCCGACCAGAACAGCGCGGCCGGGAATCCCGGCCATGCCACGCCGGCGGACAGGCTGCCCAGCGCCAGCAGCAACAGCACGCGCGCCGTGGCTTCGCCGGGTAGCGCAGGCAGTGTCAGCCCCACACGGTTGAGGCGCGCCAAGCCCGGCAGGCCGGCCAACCACAGGCGCGCCAGCAGTACGGTGGGCAAGGCCAGCGCGCCACAAAGGGCGGCGAGCAGGATGGCTGCACCCGGCGTGGCGGCGGCGCTGACCCATAACCCGGCGAACAGGTTGAGCCAGCCGGACAGCGCGCCCAGCAGGGCGCCGGCCACGGCGCACCAGGCCAGATAGCCGCGCTGGCTGTGCAGCAGGCGGACGCCGCTGCGGCGCGCGGCGAGGGCGTCGAACATCAGCATGGCCATGGCCAGCATGCCCAGCGTGATCGCTGCGGGCAGCCAGACCGCTCCGCTCAGCACCGGCGGAGGCAGCCATTCCAGTTCGGCCACCGTCAGCGATAACGGCGGCAGGATGAGCAGGGCAGTCACGAACAGGGCGGCACGGGTCAGCATGGCAGGTTCTCCTCGGGTAAGGCCTGCCAGCGTCCGTCGTGCAGTCCCTGCAACGGCTGGAAGCCGGCCTTGTAGGCCATCTTGGGTGATGCGGCGATCCAGTAGCCGAGATAGAGCCAGGGCAGTCCCAGCTTGCGGCACAGTTCGATCTGCCACAGCACGTTATAGGTGCCGTAGCTCGCGCCAGGCACATCGGGATCGTAGAAGGTGTACACCGCTGACAGGCCGTCCTGTAGTACGTCCACGATGCTCACCATGCGCAATACCCCCTCTTCGCGGAATGCCACCAGCATGCTGTCCACATGGCTTTGCAGCAGGAAGTTGCGGTACTGCTCGGGGTCGTCATCGGCCATGCCGCCGTCGGCATGGCGCGCCTGTTGGTAACGGTGGTAGAGCGCGAAATATTCCGGCTGGTCGTGCAGCGGCAGCAACTCCACCTGCAATGCGCCATGCTTTTTCCAGCTGCGGCGTTGCGAGCGGTTCGGCGCGAAGCTCGCCACGTCCACGCGCACCGGGATGCATTGGCGGCAGGAGTCGCAACGCGGGCGGTAGGTGAAGGTGCCGCTGCGGCGGAAGCCCTGGCGCACCAGTTCGGAATACACCGCGGTGTTGATCAGGAAGGAAGGTGTGGCCACCTGCGAGCGCGCCTCGCAGCCCGCCAGGTAGCTACACGGATACGGCGCCGTGAGATACAGCTGGAGCGAGGAGAGCGGGATGTCGTTGAGCAGGCTCATGCGGGCAGGCGGTCGCGGTTCGGGATGCGAGTGTATCAAGTTCCGCGCGCACCGCGAAAACCATGGCGCACGCACGGACAAGTGCGCTACCAGGCAGGCGCTGAGAAGTGCCAGGGCGAGGGGCGGTCAGGTGCGGCCACAGCTTGCGCCACCGTGGCCACGAAAGTCGCACGTGGCATCGTATGCGCGCCCAGAGAGGCCAGATGGGGCGTGTACATCTGGCAGTCAATCAGGGCGAAGTCCCAAGCAGCCAGTTGCCGGCTGAGATGGGCCAGGGCGATCTTGGAGGCGTCGGTGCGGCGGCTGAACATGGATTCGCCATAGAACATGCGCCCCAGCGCCACGCCATACAACCCGCCCGCCAGTTCACCTTCCATCCATACTTCCACCGAATGCGTGTAGCCCAGGCGATGCAGCGCGCAATAGGCGGCCACCATCTGTTCCACGATCCAGGTGCCGTTGGCGCCTTCGCGCGGCGCGGCACAGGCGCGCATCACTTGCTCGAAGGCGCTATCGACGCGCAGTTCGTAGGCGCCACGGCGCAGCGTCTTGCGCAAGGAGTGCGACACACGGAAATCGTGCGGGACCAGCACCATGCGCGGGTCCGGACTCCACCACAGGATGGGCTCGCCGGGTGAGAACCAGGGGAAGATGCCGTGGCGATAGGCCTCCAGCAGACGCGATGGGGACAGGTCGCCGCCCACGGCCAGCAGGCCGTTGGGTTCGGCGAGGGCGCGTGCGACCGGCGGGAACGGGGTGTCGTGGTGCAGGAGCGGGAGCATGATGAGAGCATATTGCAAATCGCCGGGGGCGGGGGATATATGCCTTTCGGCATATGTGCAGCGTGTCGGAAATTGTTTATATTGCAGGCCGCTTTGGGGGAAGAGAGGGGGGACGCGCAGTGGTGCTCGGGCTATTCGGCAAGAAATCGGACCATCCGTTGGCGGACATCAAGTCGGCGCAGACACTGCTCGACGACATTCCCAAGCACGACGCACTCAAGGCCTTGCCCGAGCTGACCGATTGGCTGGAAGCCTTGCGCGAACAGGCCGATGCCTTGAAGCTGGACCATCACTGGGCCGTACTGCGCATGTTTGATCTGGCCGCCCAGGGCCATGTGCGCAAGCTGTTCCATGATTACTTCACCTTGCAGCCGCTGTCCCAGTTCCAGGAGAACCGGCTGTGGACCCTGCTCGACAACTACCTCACGCAAAGCGACCTGGCGCACGCCGATGTGTTGCAGCGCTATCAGTCTGGCGCCAAGGGTGCAGCAGCGATCAAGGACGATCTGCCCTTGCTGTGCACGCGCGGCATCGCTGCCCTCTCCGGCCTGCTCAAGATGGCAGCGGCACGTTATGCCATGGTCGATCCGGCCATGTGGCGACGCCTTGCGGCCTATTACCGCCTGGCCGAGACGCATGGCTTCGCACGCACCAGCGTGACCGTCTATCCCGGCTGCAATCAGAGTGTCGCGGAGGCGTTTGGCGTGCTGGTGCTGTGGTACGGCTGTAGCGCGGGCAACCTGAATCCGGTGCAGGAACATATCGCCGAGCGACTGCTGAGCGCGCTCGGCAAGGGCGTGGAGATCTTCGACAACTATCATGCGGCGGCGCTGTTCGTGTTCGATCTGGCACAGCCCACGCCGCCCATGCGTGCGACGGCGGAGGGCACCTTGCATGCGGCACTGCGCTTCATCGTCGCCGACGGCATGCGCAAGCAGATGGAAGATCTCATGCGCACGCTGGACAAGGGCATCCTGCCCGAAGGTCTCAACCTGTATGGCGCCAAATTCGAGGCCGAGCTGGTGCTGGATGTGGCACGCCGGGTGGCGCAGAACCTCAGCCTGCCGCCGCCCACGCGGCGCAATCCGCGGCGCCGGATCAAGGTCAGTCTCAAAGTCGCCAGCGGTTTCCTCAAGATGCTGGAGCACAGCGATGTCGGCCTCAGTTTCGGCGTGGAAGAGAGTGACGTCTGGGATGTGGAGGACATCAGCGCCTCCGGTTTCCGTTGCATCCTGCCGGTGGCGCGCGCCGACGGCGTAAAGATCGGTGCGCTGATCGGCAGCCGCCCGGAGAGCGTCAATCACTGGGGCGCCGGCGTGGTGCGCCGCCTGCGCCGCGATCAGGAGGGCAACCTGCATATCGGCGTCGAGGTGTTGAGTCCGCGCATCGTCGGCGTGCCGCTGTACGACAAGGCGGACGAGGATGGGATGGAGGGCGGCCATCTGGGCATGTACCTCAATCGTCCCAACGACGGTAGCGGCGAAGCCTGGCTGCTGATGAAGGCCGATAGCTATGCCAGCAGCCGCAGCCTCAAGATGGAGCTGGACGACCGGGAATACCTGCTGCTGCCATTGGGCCTGGTGGAACGCGGCGAGGACTACGACCTGGCGCGCTATCGCATGATGGCGCAGGACAGCGCCGGCGATTAAGCCTGCATGCGCGCAGTCAGCCAGCGCGCCATGTCATCGATCTCTTCCATGCATACCGAATGCGGCATGTCGTATTCGTGCCAAACGGGTGCGCCACCCGCTTGGCGTAACTGTTCTGCCGAATGCGCGCCCAAACTGTACGGCACCACCGGGTCCTGGCGTCCATGCGCCATGAACAGCGGGGTGCGGATGCCTTGCGGTGTGGCCTCTTGCGCGAGCGTATCGGCCAGCGGCAGGTAGGTGGACAGCGCCAGCAATCCCCCCAGAGCTTGCGCGCGGCGCAAGCCGCATTGCAAGGCGATGGCGCCGCCCTGCGAGAAGCCGGCCAGAAAGATGTGCGACGGCGCGATGCCGCGTGCAATCTCCTGTTCGATGATGGCATCGATGGCCTGCTGCGAGGCGCGGATGCCGGCCGCATCCTGGCGTGCCGCGCTGCCGGTGCGGTTCCAGGTGGCGGGATCGATATCGTAGATGTCGTACCACGCCGGCATCACGAAACCGCCGTTCAGGGTGACCGGGCGGCGCGGGGCGTGCGGGAAGATATGGCGTACCGCATGCGGCAGGTTCAACGCTTCGGCCACCGGCACGAAATCGTCGCCGCTGGCGCCCAGGCCATGCAGCCAGATCATGCTGTAACTCGGAGCGCGTCCGCTGTCGAACGCGATATGCGGCAGTAGTTTGCTCATGGTTGCGGGATGGTCTCGTGCGGGAATGGGAAGGTGTCGCGGCAGGATTTGGGCGGGGCGACCCGGACACGGCAGGGCGTAGCCCTCAGGTGCGGGGAGGGGCGCCAGCCGCCCGGACGCTGCCGCTGGAGCCTCACGGTTGCGTGATGATCTCGCGCAGCAACTGGAAGATCTCGCGATAGGACTTGGGCGGCTTGTTCAGCTCCTTCTCCTTGTGCGCGTTACGGATCAGCGTGCGCAGGCGTTGCGCGTCGGCCTCCGGGTGCTCGGCCAGCAGTGCGGTCAAAGCATCATGGTCTTCCAGCAGGCGGTCGCGCCAGTTCTCCACCTGATGCAGCCATGCGGTGTGCAGGCGCGAATTGCCGCTCCAGACCTCCAGCTTGGCCAGGATGGGCGCGGTCTCCACCTCGCGCATCAGCTTGCCGATGTATTGCAACTGGCGCTTCTGCGCGCCGAACTTGTTGATGCGCTTGTACTCGACCAGCGCCTCGAACAGCTTCTCGGGCAGATCCAGCTCCTGCCATTTCTCCTTGTTCAGTTCGGTCAACTGCTTGCCCAGGTCTTGCAGGTCATGCATCTGTTTCTTGATCTTGGTCTTGCTGGGGGGCAGCTCTTCCAGGTCGTCGTCGGGGGTGTCGTGCGCTTTCATCGTGGTGTGTCTGTGAAGATGGGGATGTTGTTATGATAGCGCCCCTGAAGTTCGCACCCGATCATAAATTTTATGCAAGCACCCGCTGACCGCTTCGCCCCCTCCCTCGACGACCTGCGCCAACTCGCTGCCGATATCGTCGCCTATGCGCGCAAGCAAGGCGCGAGCGACAGTGTGGCCGAAGTGTCGCAAGGCAGCGGCCACGCGGTGAACGTGCGCCAGGGCGAGATCGAGACCATCGAATACACGCGCGACAAGGGGCTGGGCGTGACCGTCTATCTCGGCCAGCGGCGCGGCCACGCCAGCACCTCAGATTTCTCGGCGCAAGCGGTGCGCGACACGGTGGATGCCGCGCTCAACATCGCGCGCTTCACCGCCGAGGATGTTTGTGCCGGGTTGCCTGACGCCGAGCAGTTGGCGCGCAGCTATGCCGATCTAGACCTCTATCACCCGTGGGATATTTCGGTGGAGCAGGCGGTGGAACTGGCGCGCGACTGCGAGCGTGCCGCCTTCGCCGCCGACAAGCGCGTGGTCAATTCCGAGGGGGCTTCGGTCAATGCCAACCAGGGCTGCTTCGTGCAGGCCAACAGCCTTGGTTTCGTCGGCGGCTATGCCTCCTCGCGCCATAGCGTGAGCTGCTCGGTGATCGCCGGCAAGGGCGATGGCATGCAGCGCGACTACTGGTACAGCGTGGCCCGCAATGCGGCGCAGATCCTCAAGGTGGAAGAGGTGGGCCGGCTCGCGGCCGAGCGCACCGTGCGCCGCCTCAAGGCGCGCAAGCTGTCCACCTTGCAATGCCCGGTGCTGTTCGAGGCGCCGGTGGCGGCCAGCCTGTTCGGCCATTTCGTGCAGGCGGTGAGTGGCGGGGCGCTGTATCGCAAATCCTCCTTCCTGCTGGACCAACTGGGACAGCCGGTGTTCTCCGACGTGGTGCATGTCGAGGATGTGCCGGATATCCCGCGCGGCCTGGCCAGCAGCCCGTTCGACAACGAAGGCGTGCGCACGCGTCGGCGCACCATCGTCGAGGACGGCGTGCTGCACGGTTATTTCCTGTCCAGCTACAGCGCACGCAAATTGGGCATGCAGACCACCGGCAATGCCGGCGGCACGCACAACCTGATCATCCGCCCCGGTGCGGAGGATTTCGCCGGCTTGTTGCGCACCATGCGCCGCGGCCTGGTGGTGACCGAGTTGCTCGGCCATGGCGTGAATGCGGTGACCGGTGACTATTCGCGCGGTGCCGCCGGTTTCTGGGTGGAGGATGGCGAGATCGCCTATCCGGTGGAAGAGATCACCATCGCCGGCAATCTCAAGGATATGTATCGCGACATCGTCGCCATCGGCAATGACGTGCTGGTGCAGGGTTCGCGCCAGTGCGGTTCGGTGCTGGTGGGGCGCATGGCGGTGGCCGGGCAGTAGCTGGACCCTGCTCCGGTTCGACGCCGCCTGCGGGCGGCGTTTTGTTGGCGGCGGCGTGATAAAATGCGCGCCTTTCCCGATTTCCCCTTAATTTTGGAAGGTTAGCCATGTTCTCGCGTAAAAACACCCTCTCCGTCGTCGATCCCGATCTGTGGGCCGCCATGCAGCAGGAGGTCACCCGCCAGGAAGACCATATCGAACTCATCGCTTCGGAGAACTACACCAGCCCGGCGGTGATGGAGGCGCAGGGCAGCCAGCTCACCAACAAGTACGCCGAGGGCTATCCCGGCAAGCGTTACTACGGCGGTTGCGAATACGTGGACGTGGTCGAGCAACTGGCCATCGATCGTGCCAAGGCGCTGTTCGGTGCCGAATACGCCAACGTGCAGCCGCACTCCGGCTCGCAGGCCAACCAGGCGGTGTACGCCGCCGTGCTCAAGCCGGGCGACACCATCCTCGGCATGAGCTTGGCGCACGGCGGCCACCTGACCCACGGCGCCACCGTGAATATCAGCGGCAAGCTGTACCACTCCGTGCAGTACGGCCTGAACGCTGCCGAGGATATCGATTACGACGAGGTGCAGCGCTTGGCCAACGAGCACAAGCCCAAGATGATCGTGGCCGGAGCTTCCGCTTTCGCGCTGGTGATCGACTGGAAGCGTTTCCGCCAGATCGCGGATAGCGTCGGCGCTTATCTGTTCGTGGACATGGCACACTACGCCGGTCTGGTCGCGGCCGGTCACTACCCGAACCCGGTCGGCATCGCCGACTTCGTCACCACCACCACGCACAAGACCCTGCGCGGTCCGCGTGGCGGCCTGATCCTTTCCACGGCCGAGCATGAGAAGGCGCTGAACTCGGCGATCTTCCCGCAGCTGCAGGGCGGCCCGCTGATGCACGTGATCGCTGCCAAGGCGGTGGCGTTCAAGGAGGCGGCGAGCAAGGAGTTCAAGGACTACCAGAAGCAGGTGATCGACAACGCGCGCGTGATGGCCAAGGTGCTGACCGAGCGCGGCGTGCGCATCGTCTCCGGCCGTACCGACAGCCACGTGTTCCTGGTCGACCTGCGTGCCAAGAAGCTGACTGGCAAGGATGCCGAAGCCGCACTGGGCCGCGCCCACATCACCGTCAACAAGAACGCCATCCCCAACGATCCCGAGAAGCCCTTCGTCACCTCCGGCATCCGCATCGGTTCGCCCGCCATGACCACGCGCGGCTTCAAGGAGCTGGAAGCGGAGAAGCTGGCGCACCTGATCGCCGACGTGCTGGACGCGCCGAACGACGACGCAGTGATCGCGCGCGTGGCCGGCGAAGTGAAGAAACTGACCGCTGCGTTCCCGGTATATGGCTAGGATTTTGGAACTGGGATTTAGGAATTAGGGGAAACCCGGCTTAAATCCCAAATCCGAATTCCTAAATCCTATGAAATGCCCGTTCTGTAAGCACCCCGAGACCCAGGTCGTCGACACGCGCCTGAGCGAGGAAGGTGACAGCATCCGTCGTCGGCGTCGCTGTCTGGCCTGCGATCGCCGCTTCACCACGCATGAGGTGGTGGAGCTGCGCATGCCGCAGGTGGTGAAGCAGAACGGCATGCGCAGCGAATTCGACGAGGAGCGGCTGCGTACCAGCTTCACCCGCGCGCTGCATAAACGGCCGGTACCCACCGAGCTGGTGGATGCGGCGATCGAGCATGTCACGCAGAAGCTGTTCGCGTTCGGCGAGCGCGAGATCCCTTCGCGCCAGATCGGCGAACTGGTGATGAAGGAGCTGCTCAAGCTGGACAAGGTGGCCTATATCCGCTTCGCCTCGGTGTACAAGAGCTTCCAGGATGTAGACGATTTCACCGACGCGGTGGATGCGATGCGCAAGCCGCGGCGGCGCAAGACCGATTGAGCATGTTGCAGGCGACCGACAGTCAGTGGATGGCGCGGGCGCTGCAACTGGCGCAGCGCGGTCTGTATTCCACCAGCCCCAATCCGCGCGTCGGTTGCGTGCTGGTGAAGGATGATGTGGCGGTCGGCGAAGGCTGGCATGAACGTGCCGGCGAGCCGCATGCCGAGGTGCATGCGCTGCGCATGGCGGGCGCGGCAGCGCGCGGTGCCACGGCCTATGTCACCTTGGAGCCGTGCAGCCATCACGGTCGCACGCCGCCTTGTGCGGAGGCGCTGGTAGCGGCCGGCGTGGCACGCGTGGTGTGCGCCATGCAGGACCCCAATCCGCAGGTGGCGGGCAATGGGCTGGCCCGTTTGCGCGCCGCCGGGATTGCCGTTGAATGCGGTTTGATGCAAGAGGCGGCGCAGCGCTTGAACGTCGGTTTCGTGGCGCGCATGACGCGCGGTCGGCCCTGGCTGCGCAGCAAGGTGGGCGCCAGCCTGGATGGTCGTACCGCATTGCACAATGGCGTCAGCCAGTGGATCACCGGGCCGGCGGCGCGGCAGGATGTGCAACAGTGGCGGGCGCGCTCCTGCGCGGTGTTGACCGGTAGCGGCACGGTGCTGGCCGACGATCCGCAGATGAATGTGCGCATCGACACCGAGCGCCAGCCTTGGCGCGTGGTGGTGGACAGCACGTTGCGCACGCCGCCCGAGGCGCGCTTGTTGCATGGCGGCAAGGTGCTGATCGCCACCGCAGTGCAGGATGCAGACAAGCGTGCCGCGCTCGAAGCGCGTGGTGCACAAGTGCTGTTGTTGGCGGATGCGCACGGCCGGGTCGATCTGCCGGCGTTGCTGGAGGAGCTGGCGCAGCGCGGCATCAATGAGGTGCTGGTGGAGGCCGGCCCCACCCTGAACGGGGCATTGCTGCGCGCCGGTCTGGTGGATGAATTGTTGTTGTATCTGGCGCCGCAGATGCTGGGCGATGCAGCGCGCGGCATCGCCGACCTGGGCGAGCTGACGCGGCTGGAACAGAAAGTGACGCTGGCCTGGCGCGACGTGCGCCGGGTCGGCGAGGACATTCGGATATTGGCGGAGGTGAAACATGTTTAGCGGCATCGTCGCAGACGCAGGATTGATCAAGAAGGTAGCCGACCGCGAAGGCGGTCTGCGCCTGACCATCGCCACGGAACTGCTGGGGATGGACGATGTGAAGCTGGGCGACAGCATCGCGGTGAACGGCGTCTGCCTGACCGTGGTCGCCAAGGACGGCAACGATTTCACCGTGGACGTCTCGCGCGAGACCTTGAATTGCACCACCGGGCTGGAAGTGCAGGGCAAGCATGTGAATCTGGAGAAGGCGTTGCGTCTGTCCGACCGTCTTGGCGGCCATCTGGTCAGCGGCCATGTGGACGGCGTGGGCGAAGTGGTGGCCTTCAACGACATCGGCGAGAGCTGGCGCCTGGTGGTGAAAGCGCCGAGCGCGTTGGCCAAGTACATCGCGGTGAAGGGGTCCATCACCATCAATGGCGTGAGCCTGACGGTGAACCATGTCGCGGGTGACGCGTTCGAGGTGAACCTGATCCCGCATACGCTTGAAGTGACCACCTTGGATGAATTGGCAAAGGGCACGCGCGTGAATCTGGAGATCGACCTGATCGCGCGCTATGTGGAACGCATGATGAACGCAGAGAAAGAACTGAACGCATGACCGACGTCGCACCGATCCACGAGATCATCGAAGAGATCCGCGCCGGCCGCATGGTCGTGCTGGTGGACGAAGAGGACCGCGAGAACGAAGGCGACCTGGTGTTCGCCGCCGAATTCGCCACGCCGGAGATGGTCAATTTCATGGCCAAGCACGGGCGCGGGCTGATCTGCCTGACGCTGACCCAGGCGCATTGCAAGCAACTCGACCTGCCGCTGATGGTGCGCGAGAACGGCTTGCCGCTGGCGACCAACTTCACCTTGAGCATCGAGGCGGCCAGCGGCGTCACCACCGGCATCTCCGCCGCCGATCGCGCGCGTACCATCCTCGCCGCGGCGAACAAGGATGCCAAGCCGGCTGACATCGTGCAGCCGGGGCATATCTTCCCGCTGATGGCGCGCGACGGCGGTGTGCTGGTGCGCGCCGGCCATACCGAAGCCGGCTGCGACCTGGCACAACTGGCCGGACTGACGCCGGCCGCGGTGATCTGCGAGATCCTCAAAGAAGACGGCGAGATGGCGCGTCTGCCCGACCTGATTCCGTTCGCCCAACAGCATGGGCTGAAGATCGGCACCATCGCCGACCTGATCGAATACCGCGCCCACAACGAGACCCTGGTCGAGCGCGTGGGCCAGCGCAAGGTGCAGACCGCCTATGGCGAGTTCGAGTTGCGCGCCTATCGCGACAACAGCACGCAGCGCACCCATCTGGCCCTGGTCAAGGGGCGGATCGAGCGCGAGCGCGAGACCTTGGTGCGCGTGCATGAGCCGTTGTCGGTGATGGATTTCCTCGAGCAGGCCAGCTTCGACAAGAGCACCAGCGTGCATGACGCGCTGCGCCGCATCGCGGCGGCGGAGAGCGGCGTGCTGGTGCTGATGCATCAGAGCGAGACGGCGGCGGAGCTGCTGGGCCGTGCGCTGGAAGAGCAGACGCAGCATCACCCGCATAAATGGGATCCCAAGAGCTACGGCATCGGCGCGCAGATCCTGCGCGACATCGGCGTGGGCAAGATGTGCCTGCTGGGCACCGCGCGCAAGATGCCGAGCATGGCCGGTTTCGGCCTGGAGATCGTCGGTTACTGTTCTGCAAAGGAAGAAAAATGAAAGAGATCGAGAAGAACCTGAACGGTGCGGGCATGCGCATCGGTATCGTGCAGAGCCGTTTCAATACCACGGTGTGCGAGGGCCTGCTGGCTGCCTGTCGCGCCGAGCTGCTGAAGTGCGGCGTGGCGGATGACAACATCGTGCTGGCCACCGTGCCGGGTGCGCTGGAGATCCCGCTGACGCTGTGGCAGATGGCCGAGAGCCACGATTTCGATGCCTTGATCGCCCTGGGCGCGGTGATCCGCGGCGACACCTACCATTTCGAAGTGGTGTCCAACGAATCCGCGCGCGGCGTGGGCGAGGTGCAACTCGCCACCGGCATCCCCATCGCCAACGCCATCCTCACCACCGACACCGATGAGCAGGCCGAGGTGCGCATGAGCGTGAAGGGTGCGGAAGCGGCGCAGGTCGCCATCGAGATGGTCAACCTGATGCGGGAGCTGGCATGACGGAAGCGAAGAAAGCCGCGGTCAGTCCGCGCCACCGCGCGCGCGAACTGGCGCTGCAAGGCATCTACGAATGGAAGCTGTCGGGCAGCAGCGCCGCGCAGATCGGCAAGACCACGCGCAGCGACAAGAGCCTAGGGCGTTACGACGCCGAACTGTATGACCTGCTGCTGCGCGGCGTGATCGCCCAGCACGAAGCGTTGGCCGAGCAGATCGCGCCACATCTGGACCGCGCCTTGAACGAACTCAGCCCGATCGAATATTCCGTGCTGTTGCTGGGCACCTTCGAACTGTTCCAGCAACCCGAGGTGCCCTACCGCGTGGTGATCAACGAAGCGGTGGAACTGGCCAAGACCTTCGGTGGCAGCGACGGCCACAAGTTCGTCAACGGCGTGCTGGACAAGGTGGCCGCGGTGGCGCGCGCGACGGAAGTGGCGGCACGTTAGGCTGGACGCATGTCCGAGTTCGACCTCATCGACCGTTATTTCAAACGCCCGACGCCAGGTGCGGTATTGGGCGTGGGCGACGATGCCGCCTTGTTGCGCGTGGCACCGGGGATGGAGCTGGCGGTCTCCACCGACATGCTGGTGGGCGGCACGCATTTCTATCTGGATGCCGATCCGCGTCTGCTCGGTCACAAGGCGTTGGCGGTGAACCTGTCCGACCTGGCCGCCATGGGCGCGCAACCGCGCTGGGCCACGCTGTCGCTGGCCTTGCCCCAAGCCCATGAAGATTGGCTGCGCGCCTTCAGCGAGGGCTTCTTCGCGCTGGCCGACGCGCATGGCGTGGAACTGGTGGGCGGTGATACCACGCGCGGCCCGCTCAACCTGAACGTGACCATCCTGGGCGAAGTGCCGCAGGGGCAGGCGCTGCGGCGCAGTGGCGCGCAGGTGGGCGACGATATCTGGGTGTCCGGTACGCTGGGCGAAGCGGCACTCGGGCTGGCGCATCTGCAGAGCCGCGTGGAATTACCGGAAGGTGCGCGTCAGTCGGCGCTGGCCGCTTTGCAGCAACCGCAACCGCGCGTCGCGCTGGGGCTGGCCTTGCGCGGCATCGCGCATAGCGCGATCGACGTGTCGGACGGCCTGCTGGCCGATCTTGGCCACATCCTGCAGGCTTCCGGCGTGGCCGCCGAGTTGCGTTACGACCGCTTGCCCAAACCGTCGTTCTTCGCTTCCACCGACGACAGTCACGATGCGCTGGCGCAGGAATGCGTGCTGTCCGGCGGCGATGACTATGAACTGTGTTTCACCGTGCCGCTCGCACAGCGCGAAAACATCGCCGCGCTGGCCGAGCGTTTGCATCTGCCGCTGACGCGCGTCGGCCAGATCGTGTCCGGTACCGGTTGCAAGGTGCGAGCGGCCGACGGTCACGTGATCCATACCGAAAAGGTGGGCTATGACCATTTTGCATGACAACCTCAAAGTGAAGCCGGACTGGCGCTTCCTGCTGAGCCATCCCGGGCACATGCTGGCCTTCGGCCTGGGGCTGGGGCTGACGCCGCGTTCGCCTGGCACCGCCGGTACCCTGTTGGCATTTCCGTTCTTCTGGTACCTGTCGCCGCGCCTCAGCGACGCCATGTTCATCCTGGTGCTGATCTGGATGTTCGCCATCGGCGTGTGGGTGTGCGAGCTCACCGGCAAGGCGCTGGGCGAGGCGGACTATGGCGGCATCGTGTGGGACGAGGTGGTCGCTTTCCTGCTGGTGCTGTTCTTCACGCCGGAAGGGGTAATCTGGCAGTTGCTGGCATTCTCGCTGTTCCGTTTCTTCGATATCCTCAAGCCGCCGCCCATCCGCTATTTCGACAGCCATTGGCACGGTGGGCTGGGCGTCATGTTCGACGACCTGCTGGCCGCGGGTTACACCCTGTTCTGTCTGGCGCTGGTCAAAAGCATCCTGTTATGAGCATCCGTGCCACCCGGCCTGAGGCCCGGCGCGAGCGGGTGCAGGCGGATCAGTCATGAACGCACCGACCGTCAAAATTACCGAGCGTCGCCTGGCGCGCATCCGGCAACTCACCGCCATCGAATATCCGGCCGATCTGCCGGTGGTGGCGCGGCGCGAGGACATCGCGCAGGCTATCCAGAAGCATCAGGTGGTCATCGTCTGTGGCGAGACCGGCTCCGGCAAGACCACGCAACTGCCCAAGATCTGCCTGTCCATCGGGCGCGGTGTGTCGGGTGTCATCGGCCACACCCAGCCCAGACGGGTCGCGGCGCGCTCGGTCGCGGCGCGCATCGCCTCTGAACTGAAATCCGAACTGGGCGGACTGGTCGGTTACAAGGTGCGCTTCAACGACCAGGTGGCGCCCGATTCCGCCATCAAGCTGATGACCGACGGCATCCTGCTGGCCGAGATCCACAGCGACCCGCTGTTGCGCCAATACGACACGCTGATCATCGACGAGGCGCACGAGCGCTCGCTGAACATCGATTTCCTGCTCGGCTATTTCAAGCAACTGTTGCCGAAGCGGCCCGACCTCAAGCTCATCATCACCTCGGCCACGCTGGATGCGGAACGCTTCTCCAGGCATTTCAGCGGCGCGCCGGTGCTGCAGGTCTCCGGCCGCAGCTATCCGGTGGAGGTGCGCCATCGCCCGCCGCAGCAGGATGAGGAAGGCGAGATGCAGGACATGCCGCAGGCGATCTGCGCGGCGCTGGATGAACTGTCCATCGGCGGCCTGAAAGGCGATGTGCTGGTGTTCCTGCCGGGCGAGCGCGAGATCCGCGAGGCGGCCGAGGCGCTGCGCAAGCACCAGCACAAGGGCATCGAGATATTGCCGCTGTTCTCGCGCCTGTCCACCGCCGAGCAGGACCGCGTGTTCAAGCCGGGCAACCAGCGCCGCGTGGTGCTGGCGACCAACGTGGCGGAGACCTCGCTCACCGTGCCCAATATCGGCTATGTCATCGACACCGGACTGGCGCGTATCAACCGTTACAGCATCCGCCAGAAGGTGGAGCAGCTGCACATCGAGAAGATCTCGCGCGCGGCGGCCAACCAGCGTGCCGGCCGTTGCGGGCGCGTGATGAGCGGCGTGTGCATCCGGCTGTACGACGAAGAGGAGTTCCTGCAACGTCCCGAGTTCACCGACCCGGAGATATTCCGTGTCTCGCTGGCGACGGTCATTCTGCGCATGAGCGCGCTGGGACTCGGCGAAGTCGGCGAGTTCCCCTTCATCGAGCCGCCGGGTTCGCGCGCCATCGCCGACGGTTACCAGTTGCTGCATGAACTGAACGCCATCGACGAGCAGCGCCGGCTGACGCGGCTCGGTCACGAACTGGCCAAGCTGCCGCTCGATCCCAAGATTGCGCGCCTGTTGCTGGCGGGCAAGCAGTACCAGTGCCTGACCGAGATCGTCATCATCGCCAGCGCTCTGTCGTTGCAGGACCCGCGCGACCGCCCGGCGGAGCGGCGCGAGGCGGCTGATGCCGCGCACCAGCGCTTCAATGACGAGCGCTCGGATTTCCTCGCCTACCCCAAGCTGTGGGCCTGGTTCCAGAACGGGGTGAAACACAAGAAGAGCAACAAGCAGTGGGCGACCGAATGCCGCGACCATTTCCTGTCGCCGCTGCGCCTGCGCGAATGGCATGAGCTGCACCAGCAACTGCATGCGCAACTCGCCGAGAGCAATGTGCGCTTCAACGAGCAGCCGGCGAGCTACGAGCAGATCCACAAGGCGTTGCTGTGCGGCCTGATCGGCAACATCGGCACGCGCGCGGTGAACGAGCCGCATTACCTCGGTGCGCGCGAGACGAAGTTCTTCATCGCGCCCAATTCGGTGCTGGCGAAGAAGGGCGCGAAGTGGGTGCTGGCCGCCGAGCTGGTGGAGACCACGCGCCTGTTCGCGCGCTGCGTGGCGCGCATCGAACCGGAATGGCTGGAGGAGGTCGGCGGACACCTGATCAAGCGCAGCTATTACGACCCGCACTGGGAGAAGAAGGCGGCGCAAGTGGCGGCGTGGGAGCGCAGCACCCTGTTCGGCCTGCTCATCAACCCGAAGAAGCGCGTGCACTACGGGCCGATGGATCCGCAAGCGTCGCGCCAGGTTTTCATCCGCACCGCGCTGGTGGAAGGCGAGTTCAACACCCAGGCGCCATTTTTCGCGCACAACCGGAAGCTGATCGCCGACATCGAGGCGCTGGAGCACAAGGCGCGCCGTCCCGATGTGCTGGTGGACGATGAACTGATCTTCGCCTTCTACGACCAGCGCATCCCGCCCGGCATGCATAACGGCGCGGATTTCGACAAGTGGCGCAAGGAAGCCGAGCGCGAGAACCCTAAGCTGCTGTTCCTGAAAAAGGACGACCTGATGCGCCACGAGGCGGCGGGTATCACCACGGAGCAGTTCCCGCCGCAGTTGCTGATGAACAACGTGAGTTACGCGCTGGCCTACAACTTCGCACCGGGCAGGAACGACGACGGCGTGACGCTGACCGTGCCGCAGGCGCTGATCAACCAGGTGTCCGTCGCGCGCTGCGAATGGCTGGTGCCCGGCCTGCTGGCGGAGAAGGTCGCGCAACTGCTGAAGTCGCTGCCGCAGCGTCTGCGCCGTCATCTGGTGCCGGTGCCGGAGTTTGCGGCGGCGTTCTGCAACGAGGTGAAGCCATCCGACATGCCGCTGCTGCAAGCCATCGCTCGCTACATCCGCGAGCAGAAGCAGCTCGACGTGCCGCTGGATGCGTTCCGGCTGGAGCAGTTGCCGCAGCACCTGCTGATGAACTTCCGCGTCATCGACGAGCATGGGCGGCAACTCGGCATGGGGCGTAACTTCACTGTGCTGCGCAGCGAGTGGGCGCCCAAGGTGACGGCGGCGGGCAGGGCGCCGGTACCGCAAAAACAGGCTGCCGCCCCGGCCACGCAGACGCGTCATGTCGCCTGGGATTTCGGCGATTTCTCCGAGACATCGCAAGTGGCGCGCGCAGGACAGACCATCACCGTGTTCAACGCGCTGCATGACGAGGGCGAGGCGGTCACGCTGCGCCAGTACGACACGTGCGACGAAGCGCGCGCCGTGCATCGCGGCGGCCTGCGTCGCCTGTTCATGCTGGCGCTGAAAGAACAGGTGAAATACCTGGAGAAGAACCTGCCCGACCTGCAGAAGAGCGCCATGCTGTTCCTGCCCTTCGGCAGCCAGCAGGACCTGGTGCGCCAGATATTGAGCCTGACCTTCGACCGCTGCTGCCTCAACGAACCGTGGCCGGAAAGGGAGAAGGACTTCAGCGCGCGCTGCAGGGACGGCAAGTCGCGCCTGAATCTGGTGGGGCAGGAGATCGCGCGGCTGGTGGGCGCGGTGCTGGTCGAGCATCAGGCGGTGCAGAAGGCGCTGCCGGGCTTCAAGGCGCACGGGCAGGCGACGCAGGACATCCGCAGCCAGCTGGAAGGGCTGCTGCACAAGGAGTGGATCGCGGCCACGCCGTACGAGCGCCTGCAACACCTGCCGCGCTATCTCAAAGCCATCAACGTGCGGTTGGAGAAACTGCGTGCCAACCCGGCGCGCGACGCGACCAACATGTCGCAACTGCAACCGTTGCTGCAACAATGGCAGCGCCGCCTGCAGGCGCAACAGGGTACGCCGGACGAACGGCTGGAGGATTTCCAGTGGCTGTTGCAGGAACTGCGCGTGTCGCTGTTCGCGCAGGAACTGAAGACGCCGGTGATCGTGTCGGTGAAACGTTTGCAGAAGGTGCTGGAGAGCCTGAACGGGTAGAATGCGCGCCATCCGGGTGCGGGAAAGTCGAGCGATGTCGAACAGGAAAGTGGATGTGTTGCTGGTCGGGGCGGGCGTGATGAGCGCGACGCTGGGCAAGCTGCTGGCGCAGCTCGATCCGTCGCTCAAGATCATGATGGTGGAACGCCTGTCCAAGGTGGCCAACGAGAGTTCGCACGGACTGAACAATGCGGGCACCGGACACGCCGGTTATTGCGAGCTGAACTACACCCCGCAGCAAGCTGACGGCAGCGTGAAGATCGAGCGCGCCTTGCAGATCAATGCCGCGTTCGAGGTGTCGTTGCAGTTCTGGTCCTGGCTGGTTGAGCAAGGGTTGCTGCCGGCGCCGGAGAAGTTCATCAATCCCGTGTATCACCAGAGTTTCGTGCGTGGCGCGAGCGATGTGGCTTTCCTGCGCAAGCGCTACGAGGCGCTGCACCAGCATCATCTGTTCGAGGAGATGGAATTCAGCGACGATCCGGCGGTGCTGCGCGAGTGGATGCCGCTGGTGATGCAGGGGCGCGAGGGCAAGGAGCCGGTGGCAGCGACGCAGGTGAAACACGGTACCGATGTGGATTTCGGTTTCCTCACGCGCAAGCTGGTCAAGGCGCTGCTCAAGCTGCCGAACTTCGAATTGCAGTTGAACCACACCATCACCGGGTTGAAGCAACATGGCGACGGGCGCTGGCATGTGCGCGTGCATGACGACCATAGCGACCAGACGCGCACGGTCGATGCCGGGTTCGTGTTCCTCGGTGCCGGCGGCGGCGCGTTGCCGCTGTTGCAGAAATCCGGCATCCCGGAGGCCAAGGGCTACGGCGGTTTTCCTGTCAGCGGGCAGTGGCTGATCTGCCACGATCCAAAGATCGTGCGCCAGCACACCACCAAGGTGTACGGCAAGGCGGCGGTCGGTGCGCCGCCGATGTCGGTGCCGCATCTGGATGCGCGCATCCTCGGCGGCGAATCGGTGTTGCTGTTCGGTCCGTTCGCCAGCATCACCACCAAGTTCCTCAAGGAAGGCTCGGTGTTCGACCTGTTCGGTTCGCTCAAATCCGGCAACCTCAAACCCATGCTGGCAGTGGCGCGCGACAACCTGCCGTTGATGCGCTACCTGATCGGCGAGGCGATGAAATCGCACAAGGATCGCGTGGCGGTGCTGCGCGAATTCTTCGGCGCTGCGCGCGAGAACGGCTGGGAGCTGGCTTCCGCCGGGCAGCGCGTGCAGATCATCAAGGGCTGCGACCAGAAGGGCGGCAAGCTGGAATTCGGCACCGAGATCGTCACTTCGCGCGATGGCACGCTGGCGACGTTGCTCGGCGCTTCGCCCGGCGCCTCGACCTCGGTGCAGGCGATGGTCGAGGTCATCGAACGTTGTTTCGGCGCACGCATGCAGGGCGCGGAATGGCAACGCAAGATGCGCGAGATGGTTCCGTCCTACGGGCAGTCGCTGGATGACGATGCGGCGTTGCTGCATGCGGTGCGCAAGCGTACGCTGCGTACCTTGCATCTGGATCGCGCTGCCGGGTAACGGTGCCACGCCGCGCGGCGGTCCGCGCAAAAAGAGGAGGGCAGCATGGACGAGCAGATACGCGCAGCGGCCTTGAAATACCATCGCCAGTCGCCGGCCGGCAAAGTCACGGTGCAGGCGAGCAAACCCTTGCAGACCGCGCGCGACCTGGCACTGGCCTATTCCCCCGGTGTGGCGGCGGCCTGCGAAGAGATCGTGCGCGATCCGAACGAGGTGCGCACCCTCACTGCGCGCGGCAACCTGGTGGCGGTCATCAGCAACGGCACGGCGGTACTCGGTCTGGGCGATATCGGCCCACTGGCGGCCAAGCCGGTGATGGAAGGCAAGGGCGTGCTGTTCAAGAAGTTCGCCGGCATCGATGTGTTCGATATCGAGATCGCCGAGCGCGATCCGGACAAGCTGGTCGACATCATCGCTGCGCTGGAGCCGACCTTCGGCGGCATCAATCTGGAAGACATCAAGGCCCCTGAGTGTTTCTACATCGAGCGCAAGCTGCGCGAGCGCATGCATATCCCGGTGTTCCACGACGATCAGCATGGCACTGCCATCATCGTTGGCGCGGCGCTGCTCAACGGCCTCAAGGTGGTCGGCAAGCGGATCGAAGACATCAAGCTGGTGGCGAGCGGCGCGGGGGCCGCCGCACTGGCATGTCTGGACATGCTGGTGAGTCTGGGCGTGCGCATGGAGAACATTGTCGTCACCGACATCAAGGGCGTGGTCTATCGCGGCCGTGCGGAAGAGATGGACGCCAACAAGGTGCGCTATGCGGTGGATACCTCGGCGCGCACGCTGGCCGAGGTGATCGGTGGCGCGGATGTGTTCCTCGGTCTGTCCGCCGGCGGCGTGTTGAAGCCGGACATGGTGCAGCGCATGGCGGACCAGCCGCTGATCTTCGCGCTGGCCAATCCGACGCCGGAGATCTTGCCCGAGATGGCGTTGCAGGCGCGGCCGGATGCCATCCTCGCCACCGGGCGCTCCGACTATGCCAACCAGGTCAACAATGTGTTGTGCTTCCCTTACATGTTCCGCGGCGCGCTTGATGTGGGAGCGACCACCATCAATGAGGCGATGAAGCTGGCGGCGGTGCATGCCATCGCCGAGCTGGCGCAGGCGGAACAATCGGACGAGGTGGCAGCGGTCTATGGTGACGAGGCACAGACCTTCGGCGCGCACTACCTGATCCCCAAGCCTTTCGATTCGCGTCTGATCCGCAAGGTGGCGCCGGCGGTGGCGCAAGCCGCGATGGACAGCGGCGTGGCGACGCGCCCCATCACCGACATGGCCGCTTATGTGGAACGGCTGTCGGCCTTTGTCTATCACTCTACCTTGTTGATGAAACCGGTGTTCGACCTGGCGAAGCGTGTGCCGCGCCGGCTGGTGTATGCCGAAGGCGAGGACGAGCGCGTACTGCATGCGGTGCAGACCGTGGTGGACGAGGGGTTGGCATCGCCGATCCTGGTGGGGCGGCCGGAGGTAGTGGAGGCGCGCATCTGCCGTCTGGGGTTGCGCATCAAGGCTGGGCACGATTTCGAACTGGTCGATCCCAACGACGATCCGCGTTATCGCGATTACTGGCAGGAATATCACCGTCTGTGTGCGCGGCGCGGCGTGACGCCGCAGGTCGCCAAGCGCGAGATGCACCGGCGCAGCACGCTGATCGCGGCGATGCTGGTGCATATGGGGGATGCCGATGCCATGCTGTGCGGTACGGTGGACCAGCCCTTGTATCACCTGCGTTTCATCGATGAGGTGATCGGACATCGCGCGGGCAGCAGTGTGTATGGCGCGATGAACATCCTGCTGTTGCCGCGGCACACCTTGTTCATTTGCGACACCCATGTGAACCTCGACCCCACGGCCGAGCAACTGGCCGAGCTGACCTTGCTGGCGGCGGAAGAGGTTCGCTATTTCGGCCTTACGCCCAAGGTCGCCTTGTTGTCGCACTCCAACTTCGGCAGCCACGACGATGTCTCGGCACGCAAGATGGCGCACGCGCGCGAACTGCTGGCGCAACAGGCCCCGGAACTGGAAGTGGATGGCGAGATGCATGGCGATACCGCGCTGTCGGAAGCGATCCGCTCGCATCTGTTCCCCGACTCCGCCCTCAAGGGGCAGGCCAACCTGTTGGTGATGCCCAATCTGGATGCGGCGAATATCGCCTACAATCTGCTCAAGATGACGGCGGCCGACGGCATTACCATCGGCGGCATACTGTTGGGGGCGGCGAAGTCCGCGCATATACTGACGGCGACGGCCACCGTGCGCCGTATCGTGAACATGAGTGCCCTCGCCGTGGCGGGGGTGAAAACCAGGAGTGAGGCATGAACAGACAGGAAGTGGCGCTGTTGAGCAAGGAGGTCGAGTTGTTGATGGCGGAGCGTGCGCGCCTGCTCAAGGTGGTGGGCGCCGCAGCGGTGCTGGTGAGCAATGCCGATGCCGGCAAACTGCAGCCACAGGCGGTAGCCGCCGCCGAGGTGTTGTCCGAGATGCTTAATGCCTTGCCTGAGGAGACCTTGCAGGACGCGCTGGAATCGGTGAAGGCGCACTCAGCCTCTTGAGCAACATGAAGAAGGAAAAGATCGGCCTGATCCTGACCGGCGGCGGCGCGCGCGCCGCGTATCAGGTGGGCGTGCTGAAAGCCATCGCCGAGTTTCAGCCTTACCGCGCACGCATCCCGTTCCAGGTGGTGTGCGGCACTTCCGCCGGTGCGCTGAATGCGGTCACGCTGGCGGTGAATGCGCGCCATTTCCGCAAGGGCGTACGCTACTTGCTCAACATCTGGAACAACGCGCGCGTGACCGACATCTATCGTGCCGATTTTCTGGGCGTGTTGAGCAACAGCGCGCGTTGGGTGCTCGGTTTGCTGCTCAGTGTATTGGGCAGCAACTGGTTGAACCGCGTGTCGCTGCTGGATAATTCACCGCTGCGTACCTTCCTCGAACGCACCTTGCCGTGCGAACTGATCCAGCGCCATGTCGATGATGGTCTGATCCATGCGGTCAGCATCACGGCTTCCGGCTATGGCAGCGGTCATTCGGTGACCTTCTATCAGGGCAATCCGGACATCGTGCCGTGGAAACGCACCCGCCGTGTGGGAGTGCCCACGCAGATCGATGTACAGCATCTGATGGCCTCCTCGGCGATTCCCTTCATGTTCCCCGCGGTTCATGTTAATCGCGAGTTCTTCGGCGATGGTTCGATGCGCCAGATCGCGCCGATCAGTTCCGCCTTGCACCTCGGTGCCGAGCGCGTGCTGGTGGTGGGGGTGGGCCATGGCCCGAGCGATGAGGAGGAGAAACGCACCAAGATCGAGCACTATCCCAGCCTGGCTGAGATCGCCGGCCATGCGCTGGACAGTATCTTCATCGATGGATTGGAGGTCGATCTGGAACGTCTGTACCGCATCAACGAGACCATCAAGGCGGTGTCGCCGGAGTTGCGTGCCACGCTCAACCTGCGTCACGTGGAAGCGCTGGTGGTCTCGCCCAGCCAGCCGCTGGAGAAGATCGCCGAGCGTTATATACGTTATCTGCCATGGCCGATCCGCCTGTTGCTGCGCCTGGCCGGCGTGATGCGCGGCAGCGGGGCCAATCTGGTCAGCTATCTGCTGTTCGACCGCCGTTACTGTCGTGCCCTCATCGATCTCGGTTATCAGGATGCCTTGAGGCGGCGCGAGGAGATCGTGGCGTTTCTGGAACAAGGCGGCGCGGCTCCTTGTCGCGATCTGGTGCAATGAGCGCAGTTCCTGCAGCCGCTCCGCGGCCATTGACCTTCACCTTGTTGCGCATGCTGGCCGATGGTGCTTTCCATTCCGGCGAGGATATGGCCCAGCGTTGCGGCATCACTCGTGCCAGCGTACACAATGCCCTGCACTCGGTGTCCGAGGAGTTCGGTGTCGTGCTGCAGAGCGTGCGTGGTCGCGGCTATCGTCTGGCGCGGCCGTTGTATTGGTTGGATGCCACGGCGATCGCTGCAGCTGCTGGCGAAGTGCATGAGCGTTTGCAGTTGGAGATCCTGGATCAGGCGACTTCCAGCAACGCCTTGCTGATGCAGCACGCCGCGCAAGGTGCCCCTGGCGGCAGCGTATTGGCCGTGGAGTGGCAGACGGCGGGACGCGGGCGCCTGGGGCGTCGTTGGCATGCTGGCCTGGGTGATGCACTGGCGTTCTCCCTGTTGTGGCGTTTCGGCTGCGGGCTGGCGGGATTGTCCGGGTTGAGCCTTGCGGTAGGGGTTGCCGTGATACGCACGCTGCGAGAACTCGGTGTGCATGAGGCACGCCTCAAATGGCCGAACGATGTGTTGCTGCCGCAGGGAAAACTGGCCGGCATCCTGCTGGAGGCGCAAGGGGATGTGCTGGGGCCAAGTGCGGTAGTGATCGGCATCGGACTCAATCTGGCGCCACCCGCTGCCGCCCTGGATCAGCCGGCGGGCGATTTGCTCACCTGTGGGGTGTCGTTGCAGCAGCGTAGCCAGGTGCTGGGGGGCTTGCTGCGTCATCTTGTGCAGGTGCTCACCACGTTCGAGGCGCAGGGGTTCGCCGCGTTGCGCGAGGAATGGGAGGCTGCGCATCAATATGCGCAGCGCCCGGTATCCTTGCTGATGCCGGATGGCACGCGCATCGATGGCGTCGCCTTGGGCGTGGACGACGAGGGCGCCTTGCGCGTGGAGACGGCGGGCGCGGTGCGGCTGTTCCATTCCGGCGAAGTCAGCCTGCGCGGGAGGTGAGATGCTGCTGTTCGATATCGGTAACAGTCGTTGCAAATGGGTGCGTGTGCAGGCAGGGCACTGGGTCCATCAGGGCGTGCTCGATAACGACCGTCTGCAAGCATTGCCGGCGCTGCTGGCGAGGCTGCCAGTGCCGCAACGGGTGCTGGTTGCCAATGTCGCGGGAGACGCAGTCGCGGCGCGGTTGGACGAATGTTGTCGCACGCTATGGCAGCTGACGCCGCACTATCTGCAGGCGAGCGCCGAATGTTGCGGGGTGCGCAATCGCTATCAGGTGCCGGCCAGCCTCGGCAGTGACCGCTGGGCAGCGCTGATCGCTGCGCGGGCACAAGTCGATGGGGCCTGTCTGGTGGTGAATTGCGGCACCGCGACCACGGTGGATGCGCTGTCGGCGGAGGGGGAGTTCCTGGGCGGCCTGATCCTGCCGGGGGTGTCGCTGATGTTGCACAGTTTGCAAGGGAACACCGCGCAATTGTCCGCCGCCAGCGGAGTGCTGTGCGACTATCCGCGTCAGACCAGCGATGCCATGTGGAGTGGCGCGTTGCGCGCCACCCATGGCGCCATCCGCCATCAGTATGAGATTTTGCGACGGCAGGCTGGTGAGGTGCGTTGTCTGTTGGGGGGCGGAGCGGCTACTGCGGTGTTGACGGAGCTGGAACTGCCGGCCGAGCATTTCGAACATATGGTGCTGCATGGTGTGCAGCGATGGGGAGAGCAAGGTATATGAGCAAAGGATGGTTCTGGGGATTGTTGCTGGTCAATGTGCTGTTCTTCGCGGCGATGCGCTGGGGAGCGGAGTTGACCACGGAACCTGAAGCGACTTTGACGCAGCCGCCATTGCATGCGGAGCGCATCGTCTTGCTGGATGAGTCGGCGTCCGCGCCGGCTGCTGCCGCCAGCTCAGCTGTCGCTGAAACGCAGGCGGTGGCACCGCACCTCAGTACGGAATTGGCGGCGGCACGGCGTTGCCTGTACTGGGGCGAATTCTCCGGTAGCGGTTTGCAACAGGTGCGTACAGAGCTCGACAAGTTGGAACTGGGCGAGCGTTTGCAGATGCGCATCATCGAGCATAACAGCGGGTTCTGGGTCTATATGCCGCCGCAACGCAATATGAGCATGGTTCAGCGCAAGATCGATCAATTGAAGAAGTTGGGTGTGCAGGATTACTTCGTGGTACAGGAGGCGGGTGAATGGCAGCATGCCATCTCTCTCGGCGTGTTCCGTACCCAGCAGGCGGCGGAGAGCTATCTGGAGACGCTGCGCAAGCAGGGTGTGCGCACGGCCAAAGTGAGTGAGCGTAAGAGCCGGCTGCGATTCACGCTGTTCGTCATTGCCGATGCGGATGACGGGCTGGCGGCGAAGCTACAAGCCTACAGGAAGGATTTTCCGGACAGCGAACTGAAAATGGCAGACTGTAATTGACAGCTGACGGTGAAATAAGGAAAATGCCGCCTCTTTCGCGCCGACGGCTGTTTTGTGCGGTGCGGCAGGTTAGCGGTGATATAGCTCAGTTGGTTAGAGCACAGCACTCATAATGCTGGGGTCGGTGGTTCAAGTCCACCTATCACCACCACATAAAAAAACTCCAGCCGAGGCTGGAGTTTTTTCTTTTCCGGGTTCAGAGTGGTTTACTGGTCGTTGCTGGACAGGAGTTGCTTCAGCATCCACAGCGAGAAACCGACGGCCAGGATTGCGGTACCGATGGAAGAAATATCAGCGATGAAAGACATGGTGTACCCTCCTTTGATGATTGAGACATTGCCCTAAGAACTGCGGGGACAATGCTAGCGATAAACCCCGCGTGTGGCAAGCGATTGGACGGCATTAACCCTGCCTGGCGCTCAAGCACACAAGCATGAAGTCTTTCAGACTGCTTTTGAAAAATCCGGCCGGCCCGGTCAGCACCGGCCGGGGAACAAGGGAGTTACTCCTTGGTGCCGAACAGTTGCATCACCATCCAGATAGAGAAACCGACGGAGAAGAGTGCAACGCCGATGGAAGAAAAATCTGCAACGAAGGACATTTGATTTACCTTTCCCTGATTAATAATGATGGCCTCGATACGAAACCTGCATGGCAGCGAGGCGGAACGATTATATTAGTGAAATACTCAGGAATATCCCCTTTATTAAAAGGCTGTTATTTTTCGGGTTATTGCCGCCGGTGCGGTGTGAACGGCTGAAGAAACTGAAGTGATGAAGAAGATCTATATCAAGACTTATGGTTGCCAGATGAACGAGTACGACTCGGACAAGATGGCGGATGTGATGCGTGTCGGTGCGGCGCTGGAACAGACGGAACGACAGGAAGAGGCGGACATCATCCTATTCAATACCTGCTCCATCCGCGAGAAGGCGGAGAATAAGGTGTTCTCCGATCTGGGCCGTGCGCGTGCCTTGAAGCAGGCCAACCCTGATCTGTTGATCGGCGTGGGCGGTTGTGTGGCGAGCCAGGAAGGCGAGGCCATCATCAAGCGTGCGCCGTATGTCGATGTGGTGTTCGGGCCGCAGACGTTGCATCGCCTGCCGCAGTTGATCGAGGCGCGTCGCGCCAGCGGCAAGCCGCAGGTCGATGTCAGTTTTCCGGAAATCGAGAAGTTCGACCATCTGCCGACTGCGCAGACCACGCATGGCACGGCCTTCGTCTCCGTCATGGAGGGGTGCAGCAAATACTGCACCTTCTGCGTGGTGCCGTTCACGCGCGGTGAAGAGGTGTCGCGTCCTTTCGAGGATGTGATGCGCGAGGTCGAGCGGCTGGTGGCACAGGGTGTCGGCGAGATCACCTTGCTGGGGCAGAACGTGAATGCCTATCAGGGCGCGACGGACGATGGCGACACCGTGGATTTCGCTTTCCTGTTGCGCGCCATCGCGGCACTGGAGGGGGTGCAGCGCTTGCGCTTCACCACCTCGCACCCGCGCGAGATGTCGCAGCGCCTGATCGATGTCTATGCGGACACGCCCAAGCTGGTGAGCCATCTGCACCTGCCGGTGCAATCCGGTTCGGATCGCGTACTGGCGGCGATGAAGCGCGGCTACACCGCGCTGGAATACAAGTCGGTGGTACGCAAGTTGCGCGCGGCGCGTCCTGACATTGCCATCGCCTCGGATTTCATCGTCGGTTTCCCCGGCGAGACCGAGGCCGATTTCGAGGCGACGATGAAGCTGATCGAGGATGTGCAATTCGACGCCAGCTACAGCTTCGTGTTCAGCTCACGCCCCGGCACACCGGCGGCGGAGATGGCTGATGACACGCCGGACGAGGTCAAGCTGGCGCGCCTGCATCGTCTGCAGGCGCGCATCAACGAGCTGGAGCAGGTGTACAGCGAGCGCATGGTGGGCACGGTGCAGCGCGTGGTGGTGGAGAACGTGTCGCGCAAGACTGCGGGCGATCTGGCCGGACGTACCGAGAACAACCGCATCGTGAACTTCGCCGGATCGCCCGGCATGCTGGGGCGCTTCCTCGACGTGCGCATCACGGCGGTGTCCAACCATACCTTGCGCGGCGAGGTGGTGGGTGTGCCATGAGCGGACAGGTGAACCTCTCCTTCGAGCCGGTGGATAACGAACGTCTGGCCAAGCTGTGCGGCGCGTTCGACGAGAACCTGCGCCAGATCGAGAATGCACTGGAAGTGAACATCGCACGGCGCGGCGAGCGCTTCAGCATCAGTGGCGAACAGGCCGCACTGGCGCGCAACGTGCTGGAGCGTTTCTACCTCGAAGCGAAGCACGACATTTCGCTGGAGCGTCTGCAACTGGGCCTGATCGAAGCGATGAAGCACGACCTGCCGGACGCCGACAGCGAATCGGTGCCCTTGCTGATGACGCGCAAGGCCGAGGTGCGCGGGCGCACGGTGCGCCAGAACGAATACCTGCAAGCCATCCAGGAGCACGACATCACCTTCGGCATCGGCCCGGCCGGCACCGGCAAGACCTATCTGGCGGTGGCGTCGGCGGTGGATGCCTTGCAGCGCGAGAGCGTGAAGCGCCTAGTGCTGGTGCGCCCGGCGGTAGAGGCAGGCGAGCGCCTGGGCTTCCTGCCGGGTGACCTGGCGCAGAAGGTTGACCCCTATCTGCGCCCCTTGTATGACGCGTTGTATGACCTGATGGGCCTGGACAAGGTGAGCAAGGCGTTCGAGCGCGGCGCCATCGAGATCGCGCCGCTGGCCTACATGCGCGGCCGCACGCTGAACCATGCCTTCATCATTCTCGACGAGGCGCAAAATACCACGCCGGAGCAGATGAAGATGTTCCTCACGCGCATCGGTTTCGGCAGCAAGGCGGTGATCACCGGCGACGTGACACAGATCGATCTGGCGCGCGGACAGAAGAGCGGCCTCAATGATGCACGCGGTGTGTTGAAAGATGTACGCGGCATAGCCTTCCAGGATTTTCGTGCCGAGGACGTGGTGCGCCATCCGCTGGTGCAGAAGATCGTCTCGGCCTATGAACGACATGAACGCAAAGACCATGACTGAAGCACACAAGATATCTCTGTCTGTGCAGTACGCGAGCAATGCCAAGCAACTGCCGACGCGACAACAGTTCCGTCGCTGGGTGAAGGCGGCGCTGGAGCAGGATGTGCAGATGGTGCTGCGCATCGTGGACGAGATCGAGGGGCGTGCGTTGAACCAGAGCTATCGCGGCAGGGATTACGCCACCAACGTGCTGACTTTCGTCTACGACGACAGCGATCCGCTGTATGGCGACGTGGTGATCTGTGCGCCGGTGGTGGCGCGCGAAGCGAAGGAGCAGGGCAAGGATCTGCTCGCGCATTACGCACATCTCACGTTGCATGCGGTGCTGCATCTGCAAGGTTACGACCATGAGAAGCACAAGGATGCCGAGCGCATGGAGGCGCGCGAGACTGCGTTGATGCTCAAATTGCGGTATCCTGCTCCCTATCTTGTTAGTCAGTAGTTCTGTGATGGACGGTTCAGACAGTAGTAGCAGTAGCAAACCCACCTTGCTGGAGCGGCTCTCCATGATGTTGTTGCGGGAGCCGGAAGACCGCGAACAACTCATCGCCTTGCTATATAGCGCCTATCAGCGCAATCTTCTCGATGCCGATGCCCTCTCCATGATGGAAGGTGTGATCCAGGTATCCGAGCGCCAGGTGCGCGAGATCATGATTCCGCGCGCGCAGATGGATGTCATCGACATCAGCCAATCCCCCGAGACCTTCATCCCCTTCGTGATCGAACGCGCACATTCGCGCTTCCCGGTCATCGACGGCGACAAGGACAACATCATCGGCATCCTGCTGGCCAAGGATCTGCTGCGCTACTACGCAGGCGAGGAATTCGACGTGCGCGACATGCTGCGTCCCGCCGTGTTCGTGCCGGAATCGAAACGCCTCAATGTGCTGCTGCGCGATTTCCGCAGCAACCACAATCATCTCGCCTTGGTGGTGGACGAATACGGTGGCGTGTGCGGCATGGTCACCATCGAAGACGTGCTGGAACAGATCGTGGGTGATATCGCCGACGAGTACGACTTCGACGAGGACGAGGACAACATCATCCGCCAGGACGATATGCATTGGCGCGTGAAGGCGGATACCGAGATCTCCGATTTCAATGAGGCTGCCGGCGCCACGTTCAGCGACGAGGAGTGTGACACGGTGGGCGGGCTGGTGCTCAAGGCAGCCGGTCATCTGCCTAAACGCGGTGAGAGCTTCCTGGTCGACGGTTGGCGCTTTACGGTGCTGCGCGCGGACAGTCGCCGTTTGCATGCGCTGGCGGTAGAGCGCTTGGCTGACATCAGTCCGCCGTCCGCTACCGCCTAGAAGCGTTCATCCGCGCGCAGATAGCGCCACTGGCCCAGCGGCAACTTTTCCAGCTTCACGTTGCCGATGCGCACGCGCTTGAGGCCGGTGACTTTCAGGCCGACCAGTTCGCACATGCGGCGGATCTGGCGTTTCTTGCCTTCCTTGAGGATGAACTTCAACTGGTCTTCGTTCTGCCAGCTGACTTTGGCCGGCTTCAGCTGCTTGCCGTCGAGCGACAGGCCGAAATTGAGTTTTTCTAGGCCGTCCGCCGCGATGCGGCCCGATACGCGTACCAGGTATTCCTTTTCGATCTCTGAATCTTCGCCGATGAGTTGTTTGGCGATGCGGCCGTCCTGCGTGAGCACCAGCAGTCCGGTGGAGTCGATGTCCAGCCGTCCGGCGGGGACCAGGCTCTTCAGGTGGCGCGGATCGAAACGTTGCGGCGAGGTGTCGAGCTTCCAGTGTTTCTCCGGTCGCACCAACACCACGGCCGGCTGGTAGCCGTCTTCCGCCTGTCCCGAGACATAGCCCACCGGTTTGTGCAGGATCACCGTCACTTGTTCCTGCTGGCGTGACTGGGCGGCTTTTTTCAGCGCGATCTTTTGTGTCGGCAAGATCTTCGTGCCGAGTTCGCTGACCACTTCACCGTCCACCAGTACCCAGCCTTTGGCGATGTAATCGTCCGCTTCGCGACGCGAGCATAGTCCCTGCTCAGACATCAGTTTCGAGAGTCGTATCTTTTCCATGTTCAACCTAAAGCCGGGAACAGGCCACGCAGGCCGGCGGCGATGAATTCGACCGCGATGGCGGCCAGCAGCAGGCCCATCAAGCGGGTGACGATGGTGCTGCCGATATGCCCGAGGCGTTGCGACACCCAGGGTGCGATGCGGAAGGTCAGCCACACGCTGAGGCTGAGCGCGACGAGCACCAGCCCCATGGCACCGTAATGGCCGAAGCCGTTCGCCTTGTGTGCATCCACGATGACGGTGCTGATGGCGCCGGGACCGGCCAGCAACGGCGTGGAGAGCGGCACGATGGCGATGGATTGCGTGGACTCGGTATCCGCGTTGTCGTCTGGAGTAGGCGGTGTCTTGTGGCCGATCAGCATGTTGATCGCCATCAGCAGCAGCAGGATGCCGCCCGCAGTGCGGAACGAATGGATGCTGATGCCGAAGAAGGACAGGATGGCCTCGCCCAGCAACAATGCTGCGAGCAGGATGCCGAACACCGACAGCGAAGCGACACGTCCCACGCGCTCACGCTTGCGGTCGGACATGCCGGCGGTGAACGCGATGATGATGGGGATGATGCCGATCGGATCGATGATCGCGAACAGGCTGATGAAGATCTTGGTGTATTCGGTGAAATCGAGCATGGGTGTCCTTAGTCGATGTAATCCACCAGTTTGCCCACCGCCAGGCGCAGGCGGCGGGACAGGCTGACCGCGATGGCGCGGATGATGTGGGCGGCCAGGCGCGGATGTTCTTCTTCCATGCGCGCCAGCGCCTCTCTGGACAGGGTCAGCAGCTGGCAATCCTCGGCGGCCTGACAGGTGGCCGAGCGGCGCTCGCCATCCAGTATGGCCATCTCGCCGAAGGCGCGCCCTTGTCCCAATCTGACCACGGCGACTGCTTCTTCGCGCTGGTTGCTCTTGACCACCTTCACGCTGCCCTCATGTACGATGCACATGAAGGTGCCGGACTCGCCTTCGCTGAAGATGATCTCGTTGCGTACCGCGCGGGTGAGGCCGAAATACTGCGCGGCGATACGCAGCTCCGTTTGCGGCAAATGGCGGAACAGGTCGGTGTCGAGCAGCATGGCGCTGATCTCGTCATTCAAGGCGGAAGGGGCGGGCATGGCGGATGGTGAGTTTGAAGTGCGGCGCAAGTTACACCGTATAATCCGACGAATCAACTTTGCGCCGCATCGCCGTGTATCGCTACTTCGCTTCCCCCATGCTGCAATCCCTGCTGGCCGGTGTGCTGGCGGTGTTCGCCTTCGCCCCGTTCGGCCTGTACCCGCTGTTCGTATTCGCCTTGCTGGTGCTGTTCCGTGTGTGGCTGGGCTGCAGCTCGCCCATGCAGGCGGCGCGCGCCGGCTTCGCCTTCGGCATGGGCTTGTTCAGTTTCGGCGTCGGCTGGGTGTATGTGGCTTTGCACGATTACGGCTACATGCATCCGCTGCTGGCCATCGTCGCCACCTTGTTGTTCGCTGCCTTGATCTCTCTGCCGGCAGCATTGGCTGGCTACCTGCAAGCACGCTTGTCGGTGTCGCCACGCGTGCGCTTGCTGCTGCTGCTGCCGGCCGCCTGGGTGACGGCGGAATGGCTGCGTGGGCAGATGTTCACCGGCTTCCCGTGGCTGGTCGGCGGTTATTCCCAAGTGGCGGACAGTCCGCTGGCCGGCTATGCGCCGCTGTTGGGCGTCTACGGTGTCTCGCTGGCGCTGGCGCTGAGTGCCGGTCTCCTGTGGTGGCTGTTGCGCGAGGGGCGTTCGCGTGCCGGCAAGCTGGCCTTGGCGGCATTGTGTCTGTTGTGGCTGGCCGGAGCCGGGCTGCGGCAGGTTGCCTGGACGCAGCCGCAGGGCGAGCCGCTACAGGTGGCGCTGCTGCAAGGCAATATCGCGCAGGACGAGAAGTTCTCGCAGGAAAACCTGGTGCGTACGCTGGAGACCTATCGACGACTGGTGCAGTTCAGCGCTGCGCGGCTGGTGGTGATGCCGGAGACGGCGTTGCCCATGTTGCGCAACAACGTTCCGGAGTATTACCAGGCCGTGCTGGGCGAACAGATGAGGCGCAACGGCGGCGACCTGCTGATCGGCGCCTTCGAGAAGGTGGATGGCCGGTATTACAACAGCGTGTACAGCATCGGCAGTGCGCCGAGTCAGCAATACCGCAAGGAACATCTGGTGCCGTTCGGCGAATTCATCCCGCTGCGCAGCGTGTTCGGCTGGCTGGTCAACGAAGTGTTGCAGATCCCCATGGGCGATCTGGCGCGCGGCGGTAAATACCAGCCGCCGCTGGCCGTGGCCGGGCAGCAGGTGGCGGTGGACATCTGCTACGAGGATGCCTTCGGCGAAGATATCATCCGCGCCTTGCCGCAGGCTACCTTACTGGTGAACGTGACCAACGATGCCTGGTACGGCGATTCGCATGCCGCCGCGCAGCACAGCCAGATGTCGCAGATGCGCGCACTGGAGAGCGGGCGCATGATGTTGCGCGCCACCAATACCGGGCTCACCGCCGTGATCGGGGTGGATGGGCGGAGGCATGCCGCCTTGCCGCAACATGAAGAGGGCGTGCTGGTCGCCGAGGTGCAAGGTTATGTCGGAAGTACGCCCTACGTCCGCTGGGGGAATGCGGCGGTCGTCGCGTTGCTGGCTGTGCTGCTGGGACTGGCCTGGGCATGGCGCCAGCGATGAGCTGGTATTGCTATCTGCTGGAATGTGCAGATGGCAGCTTCTATTGCGGCATCACCAACGATCTGGACAGGCGCCTGGCCGCGCATAATGCGGGGACCGGGGCGAAATACACGCGCAGCCGCTTGCCGGTGCGGCTGGTGTATCGCGAGGCGCAGGCCGACCGCGCCGCCGCCTCGCGCCGCGAGCGGGCGATCAAGTCGCTGCCGCGCGCCGGCAAGCTGGCGCTGATCGCGGCGGCCTGAGCGGCGCCGGGCGCATGCGCCGCGCCTTGCGCGTGACGCGGTCACCGGAAAACCCGTAAAATGCGCTCCTTTCGAAAATAGCCGCTGAATCCGCATATGCAAACATCCGGTTCCGACGCCATGTCCGCCAACGGGCAAGGGCCAACCTTCCAGCAGATCATCCTGACCCTGCAGAACTTCTGGGACAAGCAGGGGTGCGCGCTGCTGCAACCCTACGACATCGAGGTCGGTGCAGGTACCTTCCACACCGCCACCTTCCTGCGCGCGATCGGTCCGGAGCCGTGGCGCGCCGCCTATGTGCAACCGTCGCGCCGTCCCAAGGATGGCCGCTACGGCGAGAACCCCAACCGTTTGCAGCACTACTACCAGTATCAGGTGGTGCTGAAGCCGTCGCCGGACAACATCCAGGAACTTTATCTGGACAGTCTGCGCGCGCTGGGTATCGACACCGGCGAACACGACATCCGCTTCGTCGAAGACGACTGGGAATCGCCCACGCTGGGCGCCTGGGGCCTGGGTTGGGAAGTGTGGCTGGACGGCATGGAAGTCACCCAGTTCACCTATTTCCAGGAAGTCGGTTCGCTCACCTGCAAGCCGGTACTGGGTGAGATCACCTACGGTCTGGAGCGTCTGGCCATGTATCTGCAAGGCGTGGAGAACGTGTACGACCTGGTGTGGGCGAAGAACGGCGACAGCGTGGTCACCTATGGCGACGTCTATCACCAGAACGAAGTGGAGCAATCGACGTACAACTTCGAGCACTCCAACGTCGAGATGCTGTTCCGCCATTTCAACGAATACGAGGGCGAGGCCAAGCGCCTGATGGAAGCTGGCCTGGCGTTGCCCGGTTTCGAGATGGTGATGAAGTGTTCGCATACCTTCAACCTGCTGGATGCGCGCGGTGCGATCTCGGTGACCGAGCGTGCCGCTTACATCGGCCGCGTGCGCGCACTGGCGCGCCAGGTGGCGCAGGCCTATTACGATTCGCGCGAAGCGCTGGGCTTCCCCATGTGCAAGGCCGGGGAGGGCAAATAAATGAAACAGACCTTACTCATCGAACTGCTGACCGAAGAGTTGCCACCCAAGGTGCTGGAGCGCCTGTCCACCACCTTCGCCGATGAGGTGTGTGCCGCGCTCAAGGCGCAGGCCTTGCTGGGCGACGACAGCGTCTGCACGCCGTATTGCACGCCACGCCGTCTGGCATTGAGCATCACCGCCGTCGAGGCGCAGCAGCCGGACCGCATCGTCGAGCGCAAAGGCCCGGCCGTCGCTTCCGGTCTGGACGCCGAGGGCAAGCCGACCAAGGCGCTGGAAGGCTTCATGCGTTCCGCCGGTGTCGCGTTCGAACAATTGCAGCGCGTACTGGACGGCAAGGCGGAATACTTCGTGGCGCGCATCGAACAGCCGGGCAAGCCGCTGGAGGACTATCTGTCCGACATCATCATGCAGGGACTGAAGAAGTTGCCGGTGCCCAAGCTGATGCGCTGGGGCGATCAGGAACACCAGTTCGTGCGTCCGGTGCATGGACTCACCGTGCTGCATGGCAAGCGCATCGTGCCGGCTTCGGTGCTCGGGCTGGAGAGCGGCAACGTGACCAGCGGCCACCGCTTCCTGTGCCACGAGCGCGTGACCATCGCGCATGCCGACGACTACGAAGCCACGCTGGCGCGCGACGGGCGCGTGGTGGCGAGCTATGCCAGCCGGCGCGAGAGCATCGCCGCGCGTCTGGACCAGCTGGCGGAGCAGAACCGGGCGCTCTGGATCGGTCATGCCAATTTCGACCATTCACGCCTGATGACCATGTCCAACGAGGAGCGCAGTCTGCTCTCCAACCTGCTGGACGAGGTGACCGCGCTGGTGGAATGGCCCGAGGTGTACGTGGGCGAGTTCGAGGCGGAGTTCCTCGAAGTGCCGCAGGAGTGCCTGATCCTCACCATGCAGCAGAACCAGAAATATTTCCCGCTGCTGGATGCCAAGTCGGGCAAGCTACTGAATAAGTTCCTCATCGTGTCCAACATGCAAATCGCCGATCCGCATCACATCATCGAGGGCAACCAGCGTGTGGTGCGTCCGCGCCTGGCTGATGCGCGCTTCTTCTTCAACCAGGATCGCAAGCAAAAGCTGGAATCGCGCGTGGATAAACTGGGCAATGTGGTCTACCACAACAAGCTGGGCACCCAGTTGCAGCGCGTCGAACGCATCACCACGCTGGCTGGCACCATCGCGCGCCTGCTCGGTGCCGACAAGGCGGATGCCGAGCTGGCCGCGCGTCTGGCCAAGGCCGACCTGATCACCGACATGGTGGGCGAGTTCCCCGAGTTGCAGGGCATCATCGGACATTACTACGCGTTGCATGACGGTGAGAAAGCGGAAGTGGCGAGCGCCATCGAAGCGCACTACCACCCGCGCTTCGCCGGCGATACGCTGCCGCAAGGCGCGCTGGCCTGTGCCGTGGCGCTGGCCGACAAGCTGGAGACGCTGGTCGGCATCTACGGCATCGGCCAGGTGCCCACCGGCGACAAGGATCCGTTCGGCCTGCGTCGCCAGGCATTGGGCATCCTGCGCATCCTGATCGAGACGCCGCTCGACCTGTCGCTGCCGGCCCTGCTCAAGGCGACGGCTGACAATTTCCCCGCCGGCATGCTGAGCGCCACCGTAGCCGCCGACGTAGAAGGCTTCATGCAGGATCGTCTGCGCGGCTATCTGCGCGACCAGGGTTTCGATGCGACCCATGTCGATGCCGTGCTGGCGGTGCTGGGCGGACGTCTACACGAGACGCTGCCGCGCTTGCAAGGCGTGCGTGCCTTCGCCGGGCTGGAGGCGGCCAAGGATCTGGCGGCCGCCAACAAGCGCGTACAGAACATCATGCGCAAGAATGGTGAGGAACTGGGCGATCTGGCGCAGCAGCGCATCGATGCGGCGCTGTTCCAGGATGCCGCCGAGCGCGAGCTGTATCAGGCCATGCAGGACATCACGCCGATGGCGCGCGGTTATTTCGAGCGCGGCGATTACAGCAACAACCTGAAGACGCTGGTCACGTTGAAGCCGTTCGTCGACGACTTCTTCGACAAGGTGATGGTGATGTGCGACGACCGTGCGCTGCGCATCAACCGAGCCTTGCTGTTGCAGCAGCTGGGCCGCTTGATGAACCAGTCGGCGGACATCGCCAGACTGGCGGTATAAGGCATGCCCGGCATGAAACTCATCATCCTCGACCGCGACGGCGTCATCAATTACGACTCCGACCAGTTCATCAAGAGTCCGGAGGAGTGGAAGCCCATCCCCGGCAGCCTGGAAGCCATCGCGCGCCTGAACCAGGCCGGTTACCGCGTGGTGGTGGCGACCAACCAGTCGGGTATCGGGCGCGGCCTGTTCGATATGCCCACGCTGAACGCGATCCACGACAAGATGCACAAGTCGCTGGCGCAGGTGGGTGGGCGCATCGATGCGATCTTCTTCTGTCCGCATACCAACGAGGCGGATTGCGGTTGCCGCAAGCCGAAGAGCGGCATGATGCTGGAGATCTCCGCGCGCTACGGCATCGGTCTGCTCGGCGTGCCGGCGGTGGGCGATTCCCTGCGCGACCTGGAATCCGCCGCGCGTCTCGGTGCCAGCCCCTATCTGGTGCTGACCGGCAAGGGGATACGTACGCAGGAGAAGGGCGGTCTGCCGGAAGGCACGCAAGTGTTCCCCGATCTCGCCGCCGTGGCTGCCAGCCTGTTATGAACCTGATCCGCTCCATCCTGTTCTCCATCGCACAGGCGGCCTATACGCTGGCCTATGCGCTGATGTCGCCGTTGATCTTCCCGTTCAACCAGCATATCCGTCATCGCCTGCTGTCCGGCTTCGCGCCGGGCATGTTGTGGCTGCTCAAGGTGATCTGCGGCATCCGTATGGAAGTGCGCGGCCTGGAGCACATCCCGCAGCAGCCTTGCGTGGTGCTGAGCAAGCATCAATCGGCCTGGGAGACGCTGGCGTTGCAATTGGTGTTGCCGCCGCATGTCTGGGTGGCCAAGCGCGAACTGCTGTGGATCCCGTTCTTCGGCTGGCTGCTGGCCCTGTCCAGTCCCATCGCGCTGAACCGTGGCAAGAGCAAGGCGGCGATGAAGGAACTGCTGCACAAGGGCAAGGCCAAGCTGGCGCAGGGATTCAGCATCGTGCTGTTCCCGGAAGGTACGCGTGTTCCTTATGGCCAGCGCGGCCAATACAAGATCGGCGGCGCTTTGCTGGCTTCGCATGCCGCGGTGCCGGTGCTGCCGGTAGCGCACAACGCAGGCAAGTTCTGGGGGCGCAACGCTTTCATCAAGAAGCCGGGCACCGTGGTCATGGTGATCGGCGAACCGATCGATACCACGGGCCTCAAGGCGGATGAGATCAATCAGCGCGTCGAGGCGTGGATCGAGAACGAGATGACGCATCTTTGATGTTCGGCATCATTCCGTCGTTGCAGCAACCGCCCGCTGTCGAACAGCGCAGCATCCGCCTCTCCGGCCAGGAGATCCCCTACACCCTGAAACGTAGCGGCAAGCGGCGCAGCATCGGCCTGCGCATCGACGAGCGCGGGCTGACGGTAAGCATGCCCCTGCGGGCGTCCGAGCGCTGGCTGCACAGCGTATTGCAGGAGCGTGCAGACTGGGTGGTTGGCAAGTTGCACAGTTGGCGCGCGCGCCAGGCGCCGCCCATCGTCTGGCAGGATGGTGCGCGCATCCCATTCCGTGGTGAAGCGCTGACCTTGCACGTGGTGCCGGACCTGTTCGGTGCACCGCCGCGCTTGGAGCGCGAACAGTTGCTGCTGAGCCTGCCTGCATCGCACCTGCCGCAGCATATCGAGCGGCAGGTGCGGCAGTGGTACCGCGAACAGGCGCTGCTGGTGTTCAAGGAGTGCGTGGACCATTTCGCGCCGCTGATGGGGGTCGCGCCGCGCGAATTGCGCTTGTCGACGGCGCGTACCCAGTGGGGCAGCTGCAACGCGCGTGGCGTGCTGCACTTGAACTGGCAGCTGGTCAAACTGCCGTTGCCGCTGATCGACTACGTGGTGGTACATGAACTGGCGCATCTGGTCGAGATGAACCATTCGCCGGCATTCTGGCGTGTGGTCGCAACGGTGCTGCCGGACTATGCGGAGAGCCGTGCGCAGTTGCGCGGTCTTGCGCTGGAAGCGTGACCCGGCAGGTGCGGCAATTTGCCGCATTCAAAGTGCGGCCTCTTGCGGTTACAGTGTGCGGCGTCGGGCGTCCGTACACAGGCCCCCTCCTCGCGGAAGATTCCGCCGGGCGCCCGACATCTCTTACAGCGACACTGCCATCCCTGATCCGTTCTGCAACAGTGCAGCCAGGCGAGCGAACAGCTCGGCGTCTTCGCGCGCGCTGTACCAGCGTCCGTCCTGCCAGCGGAAGTGGAAGCCGCCGGATTTCGCGGCCAGCCAGATCTCGCGATTGGGCGCGTGGCGATTGACGATGAGCTTGCTGCCGTCGTCGAACTCGATCTCCATCACCATGCCGTTGCTGTCGTAGTCGATACCGTGCGCATCCAGCGCCTGTTCGATACGGGCGAACGCCTCGTCGGCGCGGGTGTTGAATTCCTTCTCGTCCATCTTGTTCTCCAGTGTCTCAGTTAGGTCCGATCAGCAAGGTGTCTGCATCCTGGCCGATGTGGAAATTGCGTAGCACGTTGGCACCCAGCAGGTTGGTCTCCATGTTGGGCATCACCGCCACAGTGACGTTCTTCAGCGTGAAATTGCCCAGCGTCATCTCGGGGACCAGGGTGAGGCAGCCGGTCGTGGCACCGTTCGCCGTCTGGAATTCCACCGGCTTGCAGTTGCCGAGGCCGGCGGCGCGCGCGATGGCGGACGATACCGAGGTGACCGAAGCACCGGTGTCCAGCATGAAGGTGACCGGCACCCCGGCGACGCTGCCGGGCAGATAGAAATGACCGTTGACGTGACGTTTCACCAGCATGCTGCCATCGCCGCTGAAGCTGGGGGCGGGCGGCGGGGTGACCGCGACGCGTGTGGCGACCAGCGCCTGGAACGCCTCCGGCGTCGCCCCCGAGGATTGCAGGCTGATGCGCACCGGTTGCTCGTTCAGCAATGTCAGCGTCTCTCCGAACTTGAGCAGGCGGCCGTCGCTGAAGCCGCGCCGTGCATCGCACCAGCGCATGCCGGCACTGAACATCATGTCGTATTGCCCGGGGGGTATGCGCAGCATGGCTTGCTGGCGTGCCTGCACCATCATCGACAGCACGGGCTGCACCGTGTGCGGGCGGGTCAGGTAGAACAGGAGCGGATAGGCGTGTTCGTTCTGCAGCGTCAGTTCCGCACCGTTGTTGTCCAGGCGCATGCCGTTCTCCAGCAGGGCGATGCTGCCGTTGTCGGGTAGTCGGCTCTCGCAGGGGGCCGCCGAGGTCGCTGTCGTGACGGCTGCCGGCAAGGGGGCGGCGGTGGGGGCTGCGCTGGGTAGCGCAGTCGGACGGGAGAACATCCAGTAGGCGCCGCCGAGCAGTACCGCCAGCAGCAGCCATGGGCGCAACGAGGAACGCTTGGGCGCTGCGTGCAGGATGATCGGTGGTGCTGTCTGAACTCTGGCGGAGGGGGGGCAGGCATTGCGCGGGTCGCTGGCGATGATGCGTTCCATGGTCTGTCGCAGATAGGCGAACAGTTCGCCGTGCTGTTCCGCATACCAGCTATCGCCCCGCGGCAGGAAATCGTTGCCGCCGCCAGGTGTGGCCAGCCAGACGTGGCCGTTGTGCGGATCCAGAGTGATCACCATGCGTTGCCCGTCGGCGAAACGCAGATGCAGACTGCGCGCATCCTGCTGCATCTCGATGTCCACCTGGCGCGCTTCGACCAATTGCCGGATACGCGCGAAGAGCGCGGTGTTTACAGCTTCGCGGGAGCTTTCCGTCATATAATCGCGGCCGTTTTGAATTCAGGTGAGAGAGGATGCGCATGCGCACGGTCTGCATTATGTTGCTGTTGCTCACGGCCTTGCAAGGATGCGGACGCAAGGGGCCGCTCTATCTTCCGCCCGCACAGGCGAATTTCTCCTCGGCCACCGCTACTATCCAACTGCTGGAACCCAGACATGACTGAACATTTCCATTTCCGAAACGGTGTGCTGCATGCCGAAGATGTGGCATTGACTGCCATCGCCGAACAGTACGGCACGCCGTGCTATGTGTATTCGCGCGCTGCGCTGAGCGCCGGCTTCCGCCAGTTCACGCAAGCTTTGCTGGGGCGTGACCATCTGGTGTGCTTCGCGGTGAAATCCAACCCCAATCTTGCCATCCTCAACCTGTTCGCGCAGATGGGGGCCGGTTTCGACATCGTCTCCGGCGGTGAGCTGCAACGTGTGCTGGCGGCCGGTGGCGATGCCGGCAAGGTGGTGTTCTCCGGCGTGGGCAAGCGTGGGGACGAGATGCGCCTGGCATTGGAAGCGGGCATCCTGTGCTTCAATGTGGAGTCCGCGGCCGAGCTGGACCGCCTCAACGAAGTGGCCGGCAGCATGGGCAAAGTCGCGCCAGTGAGTCTGCGCGTGAATCCCGATGTCGATGCCAAGACGCACCCCTATATCTCCACCGGCCTCAAACAGAACAAGTTCGGCGTCGCCTACGATGAGGCGCGCGCCTTGTATCGCAAGGCCGCTGCGCTGCCGCATCTGCACGTCAGCGGCATCGATTGCCACATCGGTTCGCAGTTGACCGAGGTCAGCCCGTTCATCGCAGCGGCGGAAAAGATCCTGGCGCTGGTGGATCAACTGCGCGCCGACGGCATCGTGCTCGAACATATCGATCTCGGCGGTGGACTGGGTATCCGTTACGATGCCGAGACGCCGCCCGCCATCGCCGACTACGCGCAAGCCTTGCTGGCGGTCTTGCAGGGGCGCAGCGAGAAGCTCATCGTCGAACCGGGGCGTGTGCTGGTCGGCAATGCGGGCGTGTTGCTGACGCGCATCGAATATCTGAAGCCTGGCGAAGAGAAGCATTTCGCCATCGTCGACGCCGCGATGAACGACCTGATGCGGCCTGCGTTGTATGACGCTTACCACGCCATCCGGCCGGTCGTGCAGGGCGGCGCGCCGCAGCAGGTATACGAGGTGGTGGGGCCGGTATGCGAGACCGGGGATTTCCTCGGCCATGCGCGCGAATTGGCCGTGGCACAAGGCGATCTGCTGGCGGTGATGTCGGCCGGTGCCTATGGCATGAGCATGAGTTCCAACTACAACACGCGTCCGCGCGTCGCGGAAGTGATGGTCGACGGTGCGCGACTACATCTGATTCGTGAGCGTGAATCGGTCGCTCAACTGTATGCAGCTGAGCATCTCGTCGCGTGATTTTTTTGCACGTGTCGCCATAAATCTGTTGCGAAAAAAAAATATTCGCGCATAGAATGCCGCCACCAGTGCGTTTTGGGAGGTTGCAGATTGTCAATGACGCATCGGGAGTGCGATGTTGCACGTAGTAAACGTAGTACCTGATTAGTCCATCAAACTTTGATAAGGAATGAAAATGGCAACTGCAGATACCAAAGCGAAGAGCGCCTCGACCAAGAAGACGGCCGCCAAGAAGCCGGCAGCGAAGAAAGCTGTCGCCAAGAAGCCTGTTGTGAAGAAGGCGGCTGCAGCGAAGAAGCCCGCAGCCAAGAAAGTCGCGGCCAAGAAGCCCGCAGCGAAAAAGGCTGTAGCAGTCAAGAAGCCGGCCGCGAAGAAAGTGGTGGCCGCGAAGAAGCCAGCCGTGAAGAAGGCCGTTGCAGCGAAGAAGCCCGCAGTCAAGAAAGCTGTCGTCGCGAAGAAACCGGCTGTGAAGAAAGTCGCCGCCAAGAAAGCCGTAGCGGCCAAGAAGCCGGCCGCGAAGAAAGTGGTGGCCGCGAAGAAGCCAGCCGTGAAGAAGGCTGTTGCAGCGAAGAAGCCCGCAGCCAAGAAAGCTGTCGCTGCCAAGAAGCCGGCTGTGAAGAAGGTCGCCGCCAAGAAGCCGGCAGCCAAGCGCGCTACGGTCAAGAAGACTGCCTGATAGTATCTCCTTACGCCGGGCAGGTGCTGCCGCATCTGCCCGGTCTTTCCTTGAAAAATCCGTTTGCCTGAAGGCTGCGTGCCGTCAGGTTACTCTCTCGGTTTATTTGGCAGGATGCCGAAGTCGCGTCTAAGGTGCTGGCTGTCCGCTGTTCACAGCAGGATCAGCGTCGCCAGGCCGAGGAAGATGAAGAAGCCACCGCTGTCGGTGATGGCGGTGAGCATGACACTGGTACCGATGGCGGGATCGCGCCCCATGCGATGCATCATCAGCGGGATGCCGATACCGACCAATGCTCCCAGTGTCAGATTGAGCAGCATGGCCGAGGTCATGACGATGCCGAGTGCCACGTTGTGATACAGGAAATAGGCGAACAGTCCGGCGAAACCTCCCCACACCAAGCCGTTCAGGCTGCTGATGGCGAGCTCCTTCAGCATCAGGCGGCGCGCATTGCCTGAGGTGACTTGTCCCAGCGCCAGCGCGCGCACCATCAGCGTGGTGGTCTGATTGGCGGAGTTGCCGGCGATACCGGCGACGATAGGCATCAATGCGGCGAGTGCGACCATCTGGGCGATGGTGGCTTCGAATTCGCCGATCACGCGCGAAGCGAAGAAGGCGGTGGCGAGGTTGAGTGCCAACCAGGCCCAGCGGTTCTGTGCCGATTTCCACACCGAGGCGAACAGGTCTTCCTCTTCGCGCAGACCGGCCTGGTTCAGCAACTCGGTATCGGATTCTTCGCGGATGTAATCGAGCACCACGTTCACCGTGACGCGGCCGAACAGCTTGCCATCCTCGTCCACCACTGGTGCGGACACCAGGTCATAGCGCTCGAAAGCTTGCGCGGCATTTTCTGCCTTGTCGTCCGGATGCAACTGGACGACATCGGTGATCATCAGCTGGCCGACCTCTGTCTCCGGTTCGTTGACCACGATCAGGTTGATCGGCAGCACTCCCTTGAAGCGCTCTTCACGGTCGACCACGAACACCTGGTCGGTATGGTCGGGCAGTTCGTCGAAGCGGCGCAGATAGCGCGACACGGTCTCGAGCGTCACGTCCTCGCGCACATGCACCATGTTGAAGTCCATCAACGCACCGACCGATCCCTCCGGGTAGGACATCGCGGCACGCAGCTGTTCGCGCTCCTCGATGGGCAGCGCCTTGAACACATCGCGGATCACGTGCTGCGGCAGGTCGGGGGCGAGGTCGGCGATCTCGTCGGTGTCCAGCTGCTCGGCGGCTTCGCGCAATTCGTCGCGGCTCATGCTGGCTATCAGCGATTCGCGCACGGCATCGGACACTTCGATCAGGATCTCGCCGTCGCGTTCGGCCTTGACCAGGTTCCACACGATGAGGCGCTGCTCGATCGGCAACGCTTCCAGGATGTAGGCGATATCGGCCGGATGCAGCTCGTTCAGCTTATCGCTGAGTTCGGCCAGGTGGCGCTTGTGCAGCATCTTGTCCAGCAGGTCGTGGCGTTCGTCGCGCGGCAGCTCCTGGTTATGCACGACCGACTCCACCAGCGCCTGTTTTTCCAACAGGTGCTGGATCTCGTGCAGGTGGTCCTGCACGTTGTCCGTGTGGTGATGTTCGTGGATCTCAGTCATCGCGCGCCTCGCAGAATGGGCGCTATTTTAAGGAAAACGGACGCGCGGTGTCAGGGAATCTCGGCGTACGGCATGCGATCGAGGATGATCAGCGTCTTGCGCAGCATGCCGGGTGCCTGGCGATGGCGGTCGTAATAACGGGGGTTGGGCACCATGGCGGCCAGCCGCGCCGCTTGTTCTGTCGACAGGCGGGCGGCGCTCACGCCAAAGTAGTGGCGCGCGGCCGCCTCGGCGCCGAACACGCCGTCGCCCCATTCGATCACGTTCAGGTAGATCTCGAAGATGCGTCGCTTGTCCATTACCGCCTCCAGCATCAGCGTGATGAAGGCTTCTTCCAGCTTGCGCCAGGGCGTGCGCCGGGTGGACAGGAACAGGTTCTTGGCCAGTTGCTGGCTGATGGTGGAGCCGCCAGCGACGATCTTGCCTTTCTTCAGGTTCTTCTCATACGCCTTCTGGATGCCATCCCAGTCGAAGCCCTCGTGGTCAACGAACTTGGCGTCCTCGGCGGCGATCAATGCGCGCTTCAGGTTGGGCGAGATCTTCTCGTATGGCACCCATTTGTGTTGCAGGGCGGCCTTGGGGTTCTTGTCCTGCATGGCTTCCAGGCGGTCGCTCATGAAAGCGCTGCTGGACGGATCGAACCAGTTCCACCATACGATATGCGCGAACAGCCACAACTGGTAGAGCACCAGCAGTGCCAACAGCCCCAGCAGCACGCGCCAGAGCAAGCCCTTCACACGTTTCATGAACGCAGCTGTTGCAGGACGACTCGGGTATCGGGTTTGACGCCACGCCACAGGTCGAACGCCACGGCCGCCTGTTCTACCAGCATGCCCAGGCCGTCGGCGACGATGGCGGCGCCATGTTGGCGGGCGTAGGCCATGAACGGCGTCTCGCGCCCGTACATCATGTCGTAGGCCAGCGCACCCGGCTTGAACAGGCCGGGCGGCAGCGGCGGCAGCTCATCGCGCAATCCGCTGGAGGTGGCGTTGATGACGATGTCGTAACTGCGTCCGGGCAGGTCTTCGTAACGTCGCGTACGCACCGAGCACGGCCCTTCGAACTCCTTCACCAGCGCCTGCGCCTTCTCCATGTTGCGGTTGGCGACCTCGATGCTGACGCCGGCATTGAACAGCGGCCACATCACGCCGGCCGCCGCACCTCCCGCGCCCAACAGCAGCACATCCTTCCACATCATGTCCACGCCCAGGTTCTGCTGGATGTCGAGCACCAGGCCCGGCCCGTCGGTATTGGTGCCGAGTATCTTGCCGTCGCGGAAGATCAGCGTATTGACCGCCTTCGCATCCTGCGCCCGCTGTCCCAGTTCATCGCACAACTGATAGGCCTCGAACTTGAACGGCACCGTGACGTTGCAGCCCCGGTAGCCCTCGTCGCGCAGACGGCGCACCGTATCAGCAAAACCCTCCAGCGGTGCTTCGATGGCTTCATAGCTGAGGTCCTGCCCGGTCTGTTCCGCAAACAGGCGGTGGATCAGCGGCGATTTACTGTGGGCGATGGGGTTGCCGAGGACGGCGTAACGGTCGGTCATGCTGGTGGAATGTTGCGTTCTGGACGGCGCGGATTATAGCTTCATTCGCGCTGCTGGCCGATGGACATCAACGTACCGCACAGGGCCATCGCCCACACGATTGCCGCCCCCGCAGGCAGGTCGAACCACACCGACAGCAACAACCCTGTGGCATAGCCGGCGATACCGATGGTGAAGGCCCAAGGGTAGCGTCGGGTTGTGCAGCGATGGGTGGCGAGCGCGGGCAGGATGAGGCTGGCGAACACTAGGTAGACGCCGACCAGTTGCACCGAGGCGGTGATGGCGAGGGCGAACAGGGCGTAGAAGCCGAAGTGTCCGAGCCTGTCGCGCAGCAGTCGCCACAGGGTGAGCAACACGGCGGAGAGCACAGCGGTGGCGATGAGCTGGCTATCCGACACCCACAGGATCTGGCCGACCAGCAAGTCCTTCAGGTGCTCGCCCGCATGCACGTCGCGGCTCATCAGCAAGATGCCGGCGGTGGCGGCGAGCACGAAGGTGAGGCCGATGGCGGCTTCCTTCACCGCCGGCGTGCGGCGTTCGATCCAGGCCAGCAGGGCCGCGCCGCACAGCGCGCTGCCGGCGGCGATGCCTTGCACCAGCAGCGGATTCTCTTGCAGCCCGAGCAGGCCGGCGCCGACCACGCCCAGCCCGGCGATCTGCGCGACGGCGAGGTCGGCGAAGATCACGCCGCGTTGCAGCACACGCATGCCGAACGGGATGTGCGTGGATAACACCAGCAAGCCGGCGAGGAAAGCGGGCAGCAGGATGCTTAGTTCGATGTTCATTGCAGGCCTTTCAGCAGGCGCGCCACGGTGTCGTCGAACAGGCGGTACAGGTCTTTTGCTTCATCGTTGCCGCCCACGGTATACGGCAATTCGACGGCGGCGATGCCGGCGCGTTGGGCGATCCATTCTGACGGACGGCCGTCCTGATAGGCCGCGCGCAGCACCATCTTGGCCGGTTGTCGTTGCAAGGTCGCCAGCACCTGCGCCAGCCAGGCGGCGCTGGGATCCATGCCGGGCTTGGGTTCCAGCACGGCGACCTGGCGCAGCCCCAGCCAGGCGGCGAGGTAAGGGAAGCCCTGGTGTTGCACCACCACCGGTACGCCTTTGAGCGGCGCGGCCTGTTGTTCCCACTTGGCGATGGCGGCGCGCCAGTCATGCTCGAACGCGGCCAGATGTTGCCGGTATGCGCCGGCATGGGCGGGATCGAGCTGGGCCAGGCGTGCGCTCAGTGCGGCGGCGATGGGCAGGAAGTTGCGCGCATCGGTCTGGATGTGCGGATTGCCGCGTGCATGCACATCACCGTCGGCGCGGTCGAGGCGGCTCGGCACTTCCAGCATGGTGACGGCATCCGCTGCTTCGAAATAGCCGTCGCTGCCGGGTTGTACTTTGCCATTGCTGGATTCGCGCAGCACCACCGGCAGCCAGGCCATCTCCAGTTCGGCGCCGGTGCACACCACCAGGTCGGCGCGGCGCGCCCTGGCGATCAGGCTGGGGCGTGCCTCGATGCGATGCGGGTCTTGCAGGGCGCCGGTGGCGGTGTAGATGTCGGCATCCGGTGCCAGTTGGCGGGCGAGCGCGGCCCATTCGGGTTCGCAGGCGAACAGGTTGATGGCGGCGTGGGCTGCGTTGCTGAGCAACAGCAGACAAAGTGCGCTGATGATCTTGTTCATGTCGGACTCCTAGTAGCTGTGTGCGCCGTGCGCGCCCAGACTCATGATGTATTGCACGAAGAGCTGCTTGTCGCTCAGGTTCTGGCGTGACTGGTCGTTGGCCAGTTGTACGCGGATGCGCGAAAACTCGCTCGGGCTGTAGTCCAGCATCAAGGTCGTGCGGCTCGGTTTGAAGGCATAGTTGGCGATCACGTTGGTGGCATTGGCGGTGCCGACGCTGGCGCTGCCGGGATCGAGCCGGTCGATGCGCAGCGCGGTGCGCCAGCGCGGCATGAACTGATACACGCCTTGCATATACCAGCCGCGTTGCGTGACGGCATAGCTGTCGGTGACATTAGTGCCACCGCTACCCGTGTCGTAGCTCAGATCGCCGTTCTCGTTGCGGCGGAAATACTCGCCTTGCAGTTTCAGGTAACGCTCCTTGATGTTGCCGTTGGGCGCATATTTCCACACCAGGTCCAGCCCGGCGGTGCGGCTGTCGCCGGTGAACTGATCGGTGACGGTGTTGCCGTGCAGGTCGGGCACCTTGCTGCTCTCGCGTGCCACGGCGCGCGTGCGATGCAGGGAAAGACCGGCGCGCCAGCTCTGCTCGCTACCGATGTCATCGCCCACGTGCAGGAACAACACGCCCGCGCCGCTGCCGTTCTTGGCGCGATCCGTGCCGGGGAAGCCGCGTCCCTTGCCCATCTCGCCGCCGAGTTCGACGAACAGTTCGGTCGGCGCCAGCCATTTGAGTTGCACGCCGTCCTCGCCCAGCTGGTTCTCCCACAACGCGGCATACACCAGCGGCTGGTCGACGAAGTCCCAGGCATGCGCGTGCTGCTCGTTGAGGTAACCGAGACCGGAGAAGAAGCGGCCGAACTTGAGGTTGAGGCCGTCGCCCAGCGACGTGCTCTGCACATAGGCATTCTCCACGCTGACGCCGCCGGCAGCGGCGAGCGCGAGGGTGGCGACGCCGCGGAACTGCGGATCGACGTTGGCGGAGATGCCCATCTCCGATTCGCCGATGTTGAAGCCTTGTTCATGGCCGGGGTTGGGGTTCATGGCGAAGCCGGTGGCGGGCGTCGCCGGGTCTTGTCGCAGGCTGGCATAGGTGCCGGACAGGATCAGCGAGAAGGCCGGGTTGAAGGCCGCTTCATTCGCGGCCTGGGCGTGGCTGGCGAGTCCGAGCAGGACGAGCGCGCACAAACGTTTGATATCGAACATCGATGACTCCTTGCAAAATGGATGGTCGCTGCCGCGTCGCGCGGCAGCGCTGGCAGGCATCAGGCGGAGCGGGGCGGGGCGCGCGCGGCGAAGGCGGCGCAGAGGGTAGTCGGGAGAGAGTGGAGCGACGCGACGCGGGGGGCGCTCGGCGCATCCGTCAGGTCGAAAGCGATGGCGGTGCTGCCGATGGCGCTGCCGATCTGCGCATAGGCGGCGCACAGTTCGCATTGCGGATCGTGCGGTAGCGAGTGGTCTTGCTGCTGTTCCGCCAGCAGGTGCGACAGGCTGTGCAAGGCAGCACCCTGTTGTACGAACAGCAGGGAGAAGGCGAGCAGCAGCGAGAACAGCAGGCGGCGAGACATGGCGTTCATCCTAGCCAATGCCTCATTGCGACTCAAGCCGGTCGCTGGTGGTGAAGGTCCAGGTGCGGGTGATGCTCAGCACGTCGACCTCCTTGCGGATGTCCGGCGGGAAGGGGGAATAGGGTGCGGCCAGGCGCACGATGCGTTGCGCGGCGGCATCCAGGATGCGTTCGCCCGAGGGGCGGTTGATCTCGATGCTCTCCACGCTGCCGTCGGCGCGGATGTTCACGGTCAGCGTCAGGCTGCCGTGCAGTTGCTGGCGGCGTGCGGCTTCGGGATAGTTAAGGTTGCCGATGCGCTCCACCTTGGCACGCCAGTCTTCCACATATTGGGCATAGCGGTATTCCTGGGTGCGTGCGCCGATGAATTTGCGCTTGGGCATCTTCTCGTAGGTCGAGATGTTCTTGCTGATCTCGGCTTCCAGGCGGGCGATCTCGCGCGCACGCTGCACCAGGTCTTCGCCGCTCGGTGAGTCGTCAGTGGGGCGCGCGGCTTTCTGTTTCTGTTCCTGCGCCACGCGATAGTCGCCCTTGTTGCGCGTGAGCAGCGATTGCACTTCCTGTTCCAGTGCCTTGACGCGTTTGCTCGCCTGTTCCGGGGTATAGCGGCTGTCGTTGCCGAGCACCGGGAACGGCGTGCCGGCATGCACGTCGTCCTGCGTGTTGCCACCGCCGTCCAGGTTGTTCTGCGCGTAGGCATCGGCCTTGCTCGGTTTGCTCTTGCTGCGGCTGTTGACCAGGGTGACTTCCAGCGGCTGCAATTGCTTGGCCAGCTTCTGCGCATCCGGCACCGTGAAGGTGATGCCGAACAGCAGCACGCCGTGCAACAACAGCGAAACGCCGGTGGCGAACGACACGCGTTCGCGCAGCAGGGCGAAGGTCAGGTAATGCCTCATGCCACCGTGTGCGCTTCCGCCAGCGGACGCGCGTCGAAGTCCAGGGTCAACAGGTCGATGCCGACGATCTCCAGCATCAGTTGGGTGCCGGCCGGGGTCTCGGGCAGGGCGTGGATGCGTCCGACCAGCGGGATGTCGTTCAGTTTGACCAGGTTCTCGCGCAGCACAGTCACTGCCACCTGCGTCACCTGTTCCTGTTGCAGCCAGCGCAGGCACCAGTAGCGTTCCATCTCGCGCTGGAAGTCGTTATAGGCGGTGTAGGCGGCGTCGAAATCGCGCAGGATGGCGTAGAGCGCGGTGTCATTCCTGGCATAGGCCGGCGCTTCGTCGCGCAGCACGCTCATGATCTGGCGCTGGTTGACCAGATCCACATAGCGGCGCAGCGGCGAGCTGGACCAGGCGTAATGCGAAACACCCAGCCCCTGGTGCGGTGCGGCGACGGTACTCATCTTCACCTTGCCGTTGTTCTGCGTGCGGTAGAGGCCGGCCACGCCGTGCTCGTCCAGCAGTTTGCCCCAGCTGCTGTTGGCCAGGATCATCAGTTCCGACACCACCTTGTCGATGGGCGAGCCGCGCAGGCGATGGCCGATGGTGATGCGGTCATCCTCCACGTGGAAGGTGTAGTCGATCTGCTGTGTGCTGTTGTCGGCGGATTTTCCGCGCAGGGCTTCCAGCTTGTTGGCGAAGTCCCACAGCAGTTCCAGCTCGCGGCCATAGGGGAAGTCGAACTGGCGCGCAGCCACCGTCTCATCGTTGAACAGCGGTTCCAGCGTATCGTGGCGCAGGTTGGCGGCGATGTGCAGGCGTTCGATGCGGCTCTCGCTGTGCACGATCTGCAGGTCGGCATCGACTTCCACATACAGCGACAGTGCCGGGCAGACGCGGTCGGCGCTGAGCGTGAAGGCGGCCACCACGTTGTCCGGCAGCATGGTGATCTTGTCGCCCGGCATGTACACGGTGGACATGCGCTGCGCGGCGATGGCATCGATGTCGGAACCGGGCGTGATGCATAGCGCGGGCGCCGCGATGTGGATGCCGATGCGATGCTTGCCATCGGCCAGCGTTTCCAGCGAGAAGGCGTCGTCGATTTCGGTGGTGTGGGCATCGTCGATGCTGAAGGCATTGACCGCGGCCAGCGGCAGTTCCGGGTGCGGCTCCACCGTCACGGCGGGGAAGCCGGTGCCGCGGGGGAAGTGTTCGACCAGGAACTTGTGCAGGTGATAGTCGCGTGACGAAGGCAGCGCGCCGCAGCGTTGTAGCAGGTGGGCGGCGGACAGGTGGGTGGTGACGCAGGCGGCCTCCAGTGCCTTGACCTCCAGCGTGTTGCGGTCCGGTTTGTACAGGATCATCTGCAACTTGTCGGCGAATTCGGCTGGCAGCCTGAACTGCGTCAGCTCTTCCTGATAGCGTGCTTGCAGTTCGGCTTGCAGGCGTTTCTTCTCCACGCTGGCGAGCGCGGCCTTCAAGGCGTCGGCGGGCGCGGCCTTGTAGCGGCCCTTGCCCTTCTTGTAGAAATGCATGGGCGAACCGTGCAGCCGCATCAGCGCGGCGGCAGATTCGATCGGAGTCGGGGTATGACCGTAGTAGTCCTGCGCCAATTCCTCGAAGCCGAACTCTTCCGGCGGCGAGGCCTCCCACAGGAAATCCAGGTCGATGTCGTTGGCGGCTGCTTCCGCCTGGTTCATGAATTCGACCAGGCCGGGCTGGGCGAAACGGATCATCACATTGGCGGCCTTGATCTTGCTGCGCTTGCCGTGGGGGTTTTCGATCTGCAGCGAGGTGGTGTTATCGGTCATGATGCTGCCGACCTTGAAACCGCCGTCTTCTTCGTAGAATATGTTCATGAGGAGATACGCAAAGGAATGCGGCGGATTATAACCTGCCGCTAGTCCGTCGAACTTCCATCCTGCGCCGCTGTCCATCCGCTCGGCGCCTGTGTCGCAGGCTTCAACATCAATCCAGACAAGGAGATAGCATATGAAGGCAATCATCGTATCCATCGCCACGGGCGGCCTGCTCGTGCTGGCGCAACAGGCGGTCGCGTGTCCCGGCGGACAGCATGGCGCAGGCGCACCGTGTCCGGTCGGCGGCGGCATGACGCAACTGATGGACAAGAACGGCGACGGCGTGGTCAGTCGCAAGGAATTCGATGCTTACCACGCCGAGCGTTTCCAGGAACTGGACACGAACAAGGACGGCAAGTTGAGCGCGGACGAATTGACGCCGATGCATCCGCCCATGCATGGCATGCTGCGCGGCGGGATGCAGATGAGCTTCGAACAGCATTTCGATGCGGCAGATACCAACCACGACGGTTTCCTGTCCAGGGAAGAAGCCAAGGACGGCATGCCTATCCTGTTTGACCGTTTCGACGAGAACGATGCCAACAAGGACGGCAAGATCAGCAAGGACGAGATCATGAGCGATCCGCGTCCGCCGCGTGGTCAAGGCATGATGCGCGGCAACCCCTGAGCGGGGCGGCAGAATGAAAAACGGGCCGGTTTCCACCGGCCCGTTTCGTTTGGGCGAGACCTGTTACTTGGTGGCCAGGATGTGCTTCACCATGACCTCGATGTCGCCATCGCTGACCTTGGCCGGTGTGGCCGGCATCGGCATGGTGCCGAAGCTGCCAGCACCGCCGCTGCGCACTTTCTTCTCCAGCTTGGCGGCCGCTCCGGCGTCGCCGGCATACTTGGCTGCGATGGCCTGCAGTGCGGGGCCGACAGTCTTCTTGTCCACCTGATGGCAGGTCGTGCAGTTGTGCTGCTTCATCAGGGCGGCACCGTCGGCGGCCATGGCCGGAGCGGACAGCAGCAGACCTGCGGAAAGCATCAGGGCGTGTTGGACTTTCATTTTGGACTCCTTCAGTTTGGTTAACGAGAACGCTGCGGCCATTCTACTCCCGAAAATTTTTCTGCGGATAGCGCACCGTGAATGGCACAGCATTTGGGTCGGGCAAGGGGCAAGTGTTACCATGCGCGCGGTTCATTTCAGGCTTGAGGAAAGGCGATGGCAGGACACAGCAAATGGGCGAACATCCAGCACCGCAAGGGACGTCAGGATGCGAAACGCGGCAAGATCTTCACGCGACTGATCAAGGAGATCACCGTCGCGGCCAAGCTGGGCGGCAGCGATCCGGACAGTAACCCGCGTTTGCGCCTGGCGATGGAGAAGGCCTATGACAACAACATGCCCAAGGACAACGTCGAGCGCGCGATCAAGCGCGGCGCCGGCGAGCTGGAGGGCGTGGATTACCTGGAACTGCGCTACGAAGGCTACGGCATCAACGGTGCGGCGGTGATGGTCGATTGCATGACCGACAACAAGACGCGTACCGTGGCCGACGTGCGCCATGCCTTCACCAAATATGGCGGCAACCTCGGTACCGACGGCTCGGTGTCCTTCCTGTTCAAGCATTGCGGCCAGATGCTGTTCGCCCCGGGTACCGATGAGAACGCGCTGATGGAAGTGGCGCTGGATGCCGGTGCCGAGGACATCATCAACAACGATGACGGCAGCATCGAAGTCATCACCGCGCCGAACAACGATTTCGTCACGGTGAAGCAGCGTCTGGAAGCGGCCGGTTTCAAACCGGAGATGGCCGAGGTCACCATGAAGCCGCAGAACGAGGTCAGCTTCACTGGCGACGATGCCGTGAAGATGCAGAAGTTGCTGGATGCGCTGGAAGACCTGGACGATGTGCAGGAGGTCTATACCAATGCGGTCATCGAGGATTGATGCGCATCCTCGGCATCGATCCCGGAATTCATATCACCGGTTTCAGTTCCGACATAACTGGCATGCGCAAGTTAGTCTGCATTGAAACCCGTCACCGGCATCTCAGTTTGAGGTGCGGCGCATGACAATAAGAATTTTGGGGATCGATCCCGGCCTGAGAGTGACCGGCTTCGGTGTCATTGAGAAGCAGGGGCAGAGGTTGCAGTACATCGCCAGCGGTTGCATCAAGACGCCGCAGGAAAGCGATTTGGCGCCACGCCTGAAGGTGATCCTGTCTTCATTGGGCGAGGTGATCGCGCAGTACCTGCCGCAGCAGGCGGTGGTGGAAAAGGTGTTCGTGAACGTCAATCCGCACTCTACCTTGTTGCTGGGCCAGGCGCGCGGGGCGGCGATCTGTGCCGCAGTGCAGGCGGGGTTGCCGGTGGCGGAGTACACCGCCTTGCAGGTGAAACAATCGGTGGTCGGTACCGGCCGTGCGAACAAGGAGCAGGTGCAGGCCATGGTGCAGCGTTTGCTGAAACTGTCCGGCACGCCCAGCCCGGATGCGGCGGATGCACTGGCCTGTGCGATCTGTCATGCGAATGGCGGCCTGGGCTTGGGCGCGTTCTCGACCCAAGGGTTGCGCATGAAGGGAGGCAGGCTGGTATGAGTGCACCGCTGGAGCCGACGCTGGAGCTGTATGCCAATCCGCTGGCGCGTTATTTCGCTGCGACGCGTCCGGCTTTTCTGAGCGCCAGCCTGATGGCGGCCATGTTGGGCTTGGCGGTGGCCTGGCATGGCGCGGATGGGGTCGCCCCTGGGTTGGCTGTCGTTACCGTGCTGTTCGCCGTACTGGCACATGCTGGCGCCAATGTGCTGAATGACTATTACGATGCGCTGAACGGCACCGATGCGCGCAATACGCAGCGCATCTTCCCGTTCACCGGAGGTAGTCGTTTCATCCAGAACGGCGTGTTGACCGAGGCGCAGACGCGCAACTTCGGTTTCATGTTGATGGCCTGCGTGGCAGCGGCCGGCTGGTGGCTGATGGTGCGCTCCACGCCGCAACTGCTGGGCGTCGGCCTGGCTGGGCTGTTCATCGGCTGGGCCTATTCGGCGCCGCCGTTCCGTCTGAACAGCCGCGGACTGGGCGAGTTGTGCATCGCCGCGAGTTTCCTCGCCATCGTGGTCGGCGCGACGATGGTGCAATATGCGGCCTTCGACTGGCTGCCGCTCATCGCGGGGATGCCCTATGCCTTGCTGGTGGCCGATCTGCTGTACATCAACCAGTTCCCGGACCGGACGGCGGATACGGCCGCTGGCAAGCTGCACTGGGTGGCGCGGCTGGAGGTGCAGCGGGCGCGCTGGGGTTACCTGCTGATCGCGCTGTCGGCCTATGCCTGGCTGCTCGCGGCGGTGGTGGTCGGACTGTTGCCGCAGTGGGCCTTGTTGGGAACGTTGTCGTTGCCCTTGAGCTTTGAAGCGGCGCATCAATTGATGCGGCATGCGCATCGCCCGCAGCAATTGGCGGGCGCGATCAAGTTGACCATCGCCGCCGCGATGGTGCATGGGGCGATGTTGTCCATAGGAATGATATTGGGGTGAGCATGATCGGTCGTCTGTCTGGAACCTTGCTGGAAAAGAACCCGCCGCAGATCCTGCTCGATGTGCAGGGTGTGGGCTATGAAGTGGATGTGCCGATGAGCACGTTCTACAACCTGCCCGAGATCAATGCGAAAGTCGTGTTGCATACCGAATTCATCGTGCGCGAGGATGCGCACCTGCTGTTCGGTTTCCTCACGCAGGAAGAGCGTGTCACCTTCCGCCAGTTGCTGAAGATCAGCGGGGTCGGCCCCAAACTGGCCTTGTCGGTGCTGTCCGGCCTGAGCATCACCGATCTGGCGGCCGCCGTCGCCAACAAGGATGCGTCACGTCTGATCAAGGTGCCGGGCGTGGGCAAGAAGACGGCCGAGCGGCTGTTGCTGGAGCTGCAAGGCAAGTTCTCGGTGAGCGCCGGCGGCGTTGCGCCCGTGGCCATGGAAGCTGCCGGTAGTGACATCGTCAATGCCTTGCTGGCGCTGGGCTACAAGGATAAAGAGGCGGAGTGGGCGGCCAAACAATTGCCCGCCGAGGTCGGGATATCGGACGGTATCCGCCAGGCGCTTAAGTTACTATCCAAAACATGATCCATAACGACGACCTCACCGCCGAACGCATCATCTCAGCTGCCGCTGCCTCGCCGCAGGAAGAGGCGCTGGAGCGTGCGCTGCGTCCCAAGCAGCTCGAAGAGTATGTCGGGCAGGAGAAGATCCGCGGGCAACTGGAGATCTTCATCCATGCCGCGAAGAAGCGTAACGAGCCACTCGATCATGTGCTGCTGTTCGGCCCGCCGGGCTTGGGCAAGACCACGCTGGCACAGATCATTGCGCGCGAGATGGGGGTCAATATCCGCCACACCTCGGGCCCGGTGCTGGAACGCGCGGGCGACCTGGCGGCGCTGCTCACCAACCTGGAACCGCACGATGTGCTGTTCATCGACGAGATCCATCGTCTGTCGCCGGTGGTGGAGGAGATCCTCTATCCGGCGCTGGAGGATTACCAGATCGACATCATGATCGGCGAAGGCCCGGCGGCACGTTCGGTGAAGATCGACCTGCCGCCGTTCACGCTGGTGGGCGCCACCACGCGCGCCGGCATGCTGACCAATCCGCTGCGCGACCGTTTCGGTATCGTGGCGCGGCTGGAGTTCTACACGCCACAGGAGTTGCAGCGCATCGTGCTGCGTTCGGCGCGCTTGCTGGAGATGAACCTGTCGGAAGCTGGCGCGCTGGAGATCGCCCACCGTTCGCGCGGCACGCCGCGTATCGCCAACCGTTTGTTGCGCCGCGTGCGCGACTATGCCGACGTGAAAGCGGCCGGTGAGGCCACGCGCGAGGTGGCCGATGCGGCACTCACCATGCTCGATGTGGATGCGCGTGGCCTGGATGTGATGGACCGCAAGCTGTTGCAGACGGTGATCGAGAAATTCATGGGCGGGCCGGTCGGTGTGGACAATCTGGCGGCCGCCATCGGCGAAGAGCGCGACACCATCGAGGATGTGCTCGAGCCATATCTCATCCAGCAGGGCTACCTGCAACGCACGCCGCGCGGGCGTATCGCCACGGCGAACGCCTATCAGCATTTCGGGCTGGCGCAGCCGCGCAGCGGCAACAACCGGGAGTTGTGGGATGAGTGAGCATCCGCTGTTCGAACTCGCGGTGCGCGTGTATTACCAGGATACCGATGCCGGGGGCGTTGCCTATCACGCCAACTATGTGAACTTCATGGAACGTGCGCGCACCGAGTGGCTGCGTACTTTCGGCTACAGCAACGCCGGCTTGATGAAACAACTCGGCGTGATGTTCGTGGTGCGCTCGATCAAGGTGGATTACCTGAAGCCGGCTGTGCTGGACGATCTGCTGATGGTCACCGCGCAGATCAAGGAGATCGGGCGCAGTCGCCTGACACTGAAACAGACGATACGGCGCGGCGAGCAGTTGTTGACGGAGGGCGAGGTGCATCTGGTGTGCGTCGCCGTGGAAACTTTCAAGCCGGTCAGCGTGCCGGAGATCTTGCGCAAACAATGGGGTTGATAGATGGATCTGATACATGATTTGACGCTGGTACAGATGGTCGGCAATGCCAGCCTGCTGGTGCAACTGGTGATGGGCCTGCTGCTCGCCGCTTCGCTGCTGTCGTGGTGGTACATCTTCCGCAAACTGTTCGCGGTGCGCGCGGCGGTGCGCCAGACGCGCGAGTTCGAAGACGCGTTCTGGGGCAATCCCAACCTGGTGGCGCTCTACCAGCAGGCGGGTAGCCGCTTGCGCCATGACCAGGGGGCGATGGAACGTATCTTCGCGGCCGGGTTCGCCGAGTTCGTCAAGCTGAAGAAGACGCAGGGCGTGGATAGCGCCGCGGTGATGGAGGGTACGCGCCGTGCCATGCGCGCGCGCTATCAGCGCGAGATGGACGACCTGGAATCCAACCTCTCCTTCCTGGCGACGGTGGGCTCGGTCAGCCCGTATGTCGGCCTGCTGGGCACGGTATGGGGCATCATGAATGCGTTCCGCGGCCTCGCCGGCGTGGGGCAGGCGACTTTGGCGTTGGTCGCACCGGGTATCGCAGAAGCTTTGGTGGCGACGGCCATGGGCCTGTTCGCCGCGATTCCGGCGGTGGTGGCCTATAACCGGTATGTGCACGACGTGTCGCGTCTGGCCACGCGCTTCGAGAGCTTCATCGAGGAATTCTCCAACGTATTGCAGAGGCAGCCATGACGCGGTGCGCGCAAGCGATGGGTGCGGGACAGCGAAGCTACGGTGCAGGCTCACGTGCGAATCACGTTATGCCGGAACCAATGGCTGCGTTGCACCGACTGCGGCTGAAGATTGCCCATGCTCAGAACCATGAGGAGGGGCAGCCATGATCTCGTCGCGGCGTAATTCGCATCGGCCGATGAGCCAGATCAACGTGGTGCCGTACATCGACGTGATGCTGGTGCTGCTGGTGATCTTCATGGTGACGGCGCCGCTGATGAATCCCGGCCAGATCGATCTGCCCAGTGTGGGCAAAGCCGCCAGCGTGTCGGTGCAGCCGCTGGAAGTGATGATCAGCAAGGATAGTACGCTGGTGTTGCGCGACCATGCCCTGGGTGGCGTGGAACGTCCGGTGTCGCGCGAGGAGCTGGTGGCTTTGCTGAAGGAGAAGCTGGCGCAGCGTCCCGAGCAGGCGGTGGTGATCTCGGCGGACAAGAAGGTGCGCTATGAAGAGGTCATCAACGTGATGGATATGTTGCAGCAGCAGAATGTGAAGAAGGTGGGGTTGCTCACCAAGGGGCGATGAGCGCAGTCCAGGTCTATCGCGATCCCTACCGCTGGCAGTCGGCACTGCTGGCGCTTGGTGTGCATGCGGCATTCGCTGCGTTCCTGATGTTCGGCGTGCGCTGGCAGCCGCATGATGCGGGGCAATACGCGGTCGAGTTGTGGCAGGCTTTGCCGGAGCCGGTGGAACAGCATGACGTGGTCGAGCCGCCCAAGCCGGTTGCGCCGCCGCAGGAGGTCGTGCAACCGGCGCCGGTGACGCAGAAGGCGGATATCGAGCTGCGTGACAAGAAAGTGAAGAAGCCGGTCAAACCGCAACCGACAGTCAAGGAACTGCGCCAGCGCAAATTGCTCGAAGAGCAGCGCGTGCTGGAGGCTTATGCGGAACAGCAGCGCGAGGCGGCGCGTGCGCGCGTGCGCGCCGAGGTGGCGGCAGCGACGGCGGCCGAGGTGGGGCGCTACCAGGACATGATCCGCAGCAAGATCCGTCACAATATCGTGATGCCGCCCAATGTCGCATCGGGCATCTCGGTGGAGTTCAAGGTGACCCTGTTGCCGGATGGGTCGGTGCTGGATGCGGTGCGTTTGAAGAGCAGCGGCAACACTGCGTATGACGAGGCGACCGAGCGGGCGATCTACAAGGCGCAGCCCTTGCCGATGCCGACCGACCCGGTGTTGAAGAAACGTTTTCGCGAATTGCGCCTGACCATCAGGCCGGAGGATGAGTAGGACATGATGCGTGTTATCTGTTTGTGGTTGGCGTTATGTGCGTTGCCCGCACATGCGGTACTGAACATCGAGATCACCGGTGCGGGTGAGCACCAGACGCCAGTGTCGCTGGTGCGCTTCGCCGGGGATGAGAAGGTCGCCCAGGAGATCGTCGATGTGGTGGGGAGCGATCTGGCGCGCACCGGCTTGTTCAAGCTGGTCGATGCCGCGGGTCGTGTGCCGCATACACCGCGCGAAGTGCGTCCTTACGAGTGGCCGGGCGTGGAAGCCTTGTTGATCGGTTCGCTGGAGACGCGGCCGGATGGCGCGCTGGCGGTGGAGTTCCGTTTGATGGATCTGGTGCGCAATGCCGAGTTGATGTCGCAGGTGGTGAGCGCGCAACCGGCGCAGCTGCGTGCGATCGCGCACCGTATCGCCGATATGGTCTATGAGCGCATGACCGGCGTGCCGGGCGTGTTCAGTACGCGCATCGCTTATGTGAGTCGCGAGGATGGCGAGCATCGTCTGATGGTGGCGGACAGCGACGGTTTCAATGAGCAGGCTTTGCTGACCTCGCGCGAGCCGCTGATGTCTCCCGCCTGGTCGCCGGATGGCAAGCAGATCGCCTATGTCAGCTTCGAACGCAAGCGGGCGATGGTGTTCGTGCAGTCGCTGACCTCGTCGCAACGCAAACTGATCGCGGACTTCCCGGGCAGCAACAGTGCGCCGGTCTGGTCGCCGGATGGCAAGCAGCTCGCGCTGGTACTGACGCGTGACGATCAATCGCAGCTCTATCTTGCCGACAGCAACGGCAAACATTTGCGTCGCCTGACCTACAGCGATGCGATCGATACCGAGCCATCCTTCTCACCCGACGGGCAGTGGTTGCTGTTCACTTCGGATCGCGGCGGCAGTCCGCAGATCTATCGCATCCCGGTGGCGGGCGGCGCGGCCGAACGCATGACTTTCGACAGCGGCAACGCCTTCTCGCCGCGTTACAGTCCGGATGGCAACAGCTTCGTGTTTACCCAGTTCTCCGATGGCATGTTCCACATCGCGGTATATGACATCGGTACCCGGCAGACACAGATACTTACGGCCGGCGGTTGGGAGAAGAAACCCAGCTTCGCACCCAATGGCAAGATGATCCTGTTTGCAACCGAGGGGCAGGGTCGTGGTATATTGGCGACCGTTTCAAGCGATGGCCGAGTGAAGCAGAAGATGGTCGCCCAGCATGGAGATATCCATGAGCCGATGTGGGGCCCTTACCTGAAATAGATCAATCAAAGGAGTATGCGTGATGAAAAAACTGATTATCAGTGTATTGTTGTTGAATCTGTTGGCTGCCTGTAGCAGCAATCCGCCGAAGGAAGAGGCTGCAGCGCCGACCACTGCGGCAACGACCAGCGAGACCACTGCGGCCGACGCAAACGCACAGGCTGCCAATCAGGCCGCCACTGATGTGCAGGCGGCAGCGGATGTCGCCCCTGCAGCCACCAGCGTATTTTTCCCGTTCGACGTCGATGCGATCCAGGATGCCGATCGCGAGACCATCATGAACAATGGTGCCTATCTGGCCAAGCACCCTGAGCTGAAGGTACGCATCGAGGGTAACGCCGACGAGCGTGGCAGCAGCGAATACAACCTGGGCCTGGGCCAGCGTCGTGCCAACAATACCAAGAAGGCACTGGTGCTGGGCGGTGCGCAGCCGTCCCAGATCGAGACCGTCAGCTATGGCGAAGAAAAGCCACGCTGCTCTGAGCACAATGAATCCTGCTGGGCTCAGAACCGCCGCGCCGATATCAACTACAGCGCGCAGTAAAGCATCATGAAGTACGCAGCCTCCCTGTTGGGTGGTCTGTTGTTGGTGTCCAGCCCCGCTCATGCGGGGCTGTTCGCTGATGAGGACGCGCGCAAGCAGGTCAAGCAGCTGGAGGCGCACATCGCCACCCTGGAGAAACGGCTGGCGGAAGTCGAGTTGCAGAACAAATTGACGGTGCGTTCACTGCTCGATCTGCAAATGCAGATGGAGATGCAGGCGAGCGAAGCACGCAAGCAGCGCGGTCTGTTCGAAGAATTCACCCACGTGCAGCAGGATGCCGAGAAGCGCCAGAAGGATTTCTATGTCGACTTGGATTCTCGCCTGAAGCAACTGGAAGCAGGCAATAATACCGGCGCACGTGCACCGGCTGCCGGCGATGCTGGTGGCCAACTGGGCGAGGACCGCGCGTTCGAGGCGGCATATGGTTTCTATCGTGCCGAGAGCTATCGCGAGGCGGCGCGTGCATTCGGCGATTTCTTGCGCCGTTTCCCGCAATCCGCACATGAAGCGAATGTCTACTACTGGTTGGGGAACGCCGATTTCCTGTCGCGCGAGTATGCGGGCGGCATCGATGCCTACCGTAATCTGCTGACCAAATATCCCGATCATCCGCGTGCCTCTGAGGCCATGCTCAACCTGGCCGAATGCCAGCTGGCGCTGAAGAAGAAGGCTGATGCCAAGGCGACCCTGAAGAAGCTGATCTCGCAATTCCCCGGCAGCGATGCATCGGATAAAGCCAAAAAGCGTCTGGCGACGCTGAAGTGATTTCCTCCGCCATGTCTTCCCGTGCCGAGGGCGCATTGCGTATCAGCGAGATCTTTTTTTCGCTGCAAGGCGAGAGTTCGCGTATCGGTCTGCCTACGGTGTTTGTGCGTCTGACCGGTTGCCCTTTGCGTTGTTCCTATTGCGACAGTGCGCATGCGTTCACCGGCGGCAATGCCATGTCGGTGGCCGAGGTGCTGACCACCGTTGCGCAATACGGCGCGCATTACGTCACTGTCACCGGTGGCGAACCGCTGGCGCAGAAAGCCTGCCTCGTCCTGTTGCGTGCGTTGTGCGACGCCGGTTATGCCGTGTCGCTTGAGACCAGCGGTGCGCTGGATGTGAGCGGTGTCGACGCGCGGGTGTTGAAGGTGGTCGATATCAAGACGCCGGGTTCGCGCGAGGTGGGGAAGAACCTGTGGAGCAATCTGGCTCATCTGGCGCCGACGGACGAGATCAAGTTCGTGCTGGCGGATGAGGTTGATTACCAATGGGCGAAGCAGGTGTTGCTCGAACATGGTCTGTCGCAACGCTGTGCGGTGCTGTTCTCGCCGGTGCAGGATTTACTGGCACCGCGCGACCTGGCGGAATGGATCTTGCGCGATCGTCTGCCGGTGCGCATGCAGGTGCAGTTGCACAAGATATTGTGGGGGAACGAGGTGGGGCGTTGAGCGTGAAGCGAGCGGTGGTGTTGTTGTCCGGAGGACTGGATTCGGCCACGGTGCTGGCCATGGCGCGCAAGCAGGGTTTTCAGTGTCATGCCTTGAGCGTCGACTATGGACAGCGGCATCATGCAGAGCTGGCTGCGGCGCAGCGCGTGGCGCAAGCGTTGGACGCCTGCGAGCACAAGGTCATACATATCGACCTGGCCGCATTCGGCGGTTCTGCGCTGACCGATGCGAACATCGCGGTGCCGGAAGTCGCGACCAGCGGTATCCCGCTCACCTATGTGCCGGCACGCAATACCATCATGCTGTCCCTTGCCTTGGCCTGGGCTGAGGTGTTGCGGGCGCAGGACATCTTCATCGGTGTGAACGCGGTGGACTATTCCGGCTATCCGGATTGCCGCCCCGAGTTCGTGAGTGCCTTCGAGCACATGGCGAATCTGGCGACCAAGGCGGGTGTGGAAGGTCATGCGCTCACCGTGCATGCGCCGCTGCAACATCTCACCAAAGCTGAGATTATCCGTGCCGGTGTCGAGCTGGGGGTCGATTACGGCTTGACGGTTTCCTGCTATCAAGCAGACGAGCAGGGACTCGCTTGCGGGCGTTGCGATTCCTGTCGTTTGCGGCATGCCGGATTCATCGCAGCGAATGTGCCAGACCCCACGCACTACAAGGCCTGAGAGCGCACATTTTGGTTTGACTCCGAAGGTCAAACCCGTATAATGCGCGCTCTTTTTCGGGTCGGTAGCTCAGCCGGTAGAGCAGCGGACTTTTAATCCGTTGGTCGCGAGTTCGAATCTCGCCCGACCCACCAGTTTCAACCTAGCCGCTTTAGCTCAGTTGGTAGAGCAACCGCCTTGTAAGCGGTAGGTCGTCAGTTCGAATCCGACAAGCGGCACCAAATAAAAACGGCCTGCACATCGCAGGCCGTTTTTCATTCGAAGGCAAGAATTTCAAGCAGTGCCGAATTTGGTCTCCACCATCACGCCGATCTGTTTCAGGAACGGAGTCGGCAAGGTGCCGCCTGCGCAGACGATGACGCCGTCGTTGGGGATGTTGGCTTCTTCATCGCCGAAGCGTATGTCGACCGTGTCCTTGTGGATCTGTTTGATGCTGGACTTCAAATAGATCTTCACTTTACCGGCGTCGGACATCGCTTTCAGCTTGTCGCGGTTCTTCGGTTTTGCACCGCCGAATGCCTTGCCGAAATCTTCGCCACGGGCCAGCAGCGAGACGGTGGTGCCCGGTTCTTCGGCGATGGACATGGCCGCTTCCACCGCGCTGTCGCCGCCGCCGACCACAGCCACGTGCATGTTGCGGTATTGTTCCGGGTCGATCAGGCGATACACCACCTTGGGCAGCTCTTCGCCGGGCACGCCCAGTTTGCGTGGCGTGCCGCGGCGGCCGATGGCGAGCAATACGGTGCGCGTCTTGTACTCGCCCTTGGCGGTCTTCACGACGAAGCCATCACCTTCGGGGGTGATGTTGTCCATGCGTTCGTTGTAGTTGAGCTTGATGCCGGTCTTCTCGATGATGCCCAGCCACCATTCCAGCAGTTTCTCCTTGCTGACTTCCTTGAATTGCATCTCGCCAATGACCGGGAGTTTGACCGGGGCGGTCATGGCGATCTTGTTACGCGGATACTGGAAGATGGCGCCGCCGAGCGAGACTTCCTGTTCGACCACCAGGTATTTCAGCTTGTGCTCAATGGCGCCCAATGCGGCACCGAGGCCGGCGGGACCGGCACCCACGATCACCACGTCGTAGTCGAAATGGTGGGTGCCTTTGAGCTTGGCGATGGAATTGATTGCCTGTGAGCCTTGGCTGGCGGCCTTGCGGATCAGGCCCATGCCGCCCAGTTCGCCGGCGATATAGATGCCTTTGATGTTGGTCTCGAAGTTGGGGTCGACCTGCGGGATGTCCATGCCGCGTTTCTCGGTGCCGAACACCAGTGTGATGGCATCGTGCGGGCAGGCGGCGGCGCAGGCGCCGTGGCCGATGCAATAAGTCGGATTGATGAGCACGGCCTTGCCTTTGATCATGCCCAGGGCGCCCTCGGGACAGGCCTTGATGCAGCTGCCGGAACCGAGGCACAGGCGCGGGTCGATCACCGGATGCAGAGAGGCCGGCTCGGTCAGACCCTGCGCGATGGCTTCTTTCATCTGTTCCACGGAGCTCTGTTCGGTCTTCTTGCGGCGGCCGAGATAGAACAGCATGATGACGATGAGGGGGATCAGGTAGACGGAAAGGTCGAGGATATCCATGTCATTTCGCGATTTAAGTGATTGAAAGGATAGGGCCGCTGGCGATTTGGCCGTTGTCGCGGTCTGGCTATGGTGTGTCGATATTGAACTTTGTCATATTCGCCACTGTCGCAAGCGCCGCATTCTAGGGGGCTGTGTGGATTAAGACAAATTTATTAAGACAGCAGCCGTATTCGCGGTTAAAATTTCGCGCGTTTGTGCCCAGATTCCGTCAGTCATCATGAAAAGAACGAAGAAACAATCTGAACACCTTTACTGGATGGTCTTTATCTCCATCGTCGGCATCATCACGTTTGCCGGCTACTTCGTCGTCTATCCGCAGACTTATTACAAGCCGGGCGAGGAGTTGTTCGATTTCGGCTATAACTTGGGTCTGACCGGCGGCCTGATGATGGCCTTGTTGCTGCTCTATCCCTTGCGCAAGCGCTGGAAGTTGCTGGAGAACGTCGGTTTTCTGCCGACCTGGTTCAAGTGGCACATGGTGCTGGGTATCCTTGGCCCCCTGTTCATCATCTTCCATTCCACCTATCACGTTTACATCCCCTTCATCCACCCGACCGGCTCCATCAATGCGGCGGTGGCGATGTACTGCATGCTGCTGGTGTCCGGTAGCGGCACCTTCGGCCGTTTTTTCTATACCAAGATCCACCACGGCCTGTATGGCCGCCAGGCGACGGTGAATGAACTGCGTGCCCAGATGGAGCAGACTGGTGACATCAAGACCATGTTCGGTTTCGCGCCGCAGGTCGAACAGAAGCTGGAAGCGTTCCATGCCCAAGCCGAGCTGTATGCCAAGGAGAAAGGCTATGGCTTCATCAGCTTCGCCCGCATCGGCTGGCGTTCTGCCGTCCTTTCCCGCCAGTTGCCGGCCGAGTTGCGTCAGGTGATGGAGGCGCAGGCGAAGGAGAAGAATTTCTCCGCCGATCAGGTCAAGGGGATGGAGGCGATGTTCGAGGATTATCGCGAGAAGATCGTGGCCTATCTGCATGCGGTGCGCGATGCGGGCCAATTCCATACCTATGAGCGGCTGTTCTCCTGGTGGCACATCTTCCATATCCCGCTGGTGTTCATGATGGTGTTCAGCGCCATCTATCACGTCTACGCTGTCCACGCTTACTAATGGTTCGAATGATGGTACTTCGCACGCTCACACTGATCTTGTTCCTGTTCGCCCTGCCGTTGCAGGCGCACGCCAATAAATTGCTGATGCCCGGTGATGTCATCAAGGGGCATGCCAAGGATGAGGAGAAGTGCGAACTCTGTCACAAGAAGTTCGACAAGAAGGCGCAGAACCGTCTGTGCATGGATTGCCACAAGGATGTGGGCAAGGATGTGGCGGAGAAGGCCGGTTATCACGGTCGTCTGGATGCGGACAAGGAATGTAAGGAGTGCCACTCCGAGCACAAGGGACGTGACTTCAAGGCGGCCGAGTTCGATCATGCCAAGTTCGACCACAAGCAGACCGATTTCGAGCTGAGGGGCGGGCACCTCGATTCCAAGGTGAAATGCGAGAGCTGCCACAAGCCGGGTTTGAAGTTCCGCGAAGCGCCGCAGCTTTGCTATAGCTGCCACAAGAAGGATGACAAACATAAAGGTGGCCTGGGGCAGGATTGCGGCAAGTGCCATGTCGAGAAGGACTGGAAGACCACCGAGTTCGATCACGACAAGACCAAGTTCAAGCTGCGCGGCAAACACGTCGATGTGAAATGCGTGAAATGTCACATCGACAACAAGTTCAAGGACACGCCGATGGCCTGTGTGTCCTGTCACCAGAAGGATGATGACAAGGCGCACAAGGGCAAGTTGGGCAAGAAGTGCGAGAGTTGCCACACCGACAAAGACTGGAAGCAAACCAAGTTCGATCACGACAAGACCGAGTTCCCCTTGTTGGGCAAGCACGTCGATGTGAAGTGCGACAAGTGCCACATCGACAAGAAATACAAGGGCACGCCCAAGAAGTGTAACGAGTGTCACAAGAAGGACGACGACAAGGCGCACAAGGGCAAGTTCGGCGCCAAGTGCGAGACCTGTCACGTCGAGAAGGACTGGAAAGAGATCAAATTCGACCACAACAAGCAGACCAAATTCGACCTGGTCGGCAAGCACAAATCACCGCCGCTGAAATGTACCGCTTGCCATAAGGGCGATCTGTACAAGGATAAATTGCAGATGACCTGTGTGTCCTGCCACAAGAAGGATGACGACAAGGCGCACAAGGGCAACTTCGGCGTGAAGTGCGAGACCTGCCACGTGGCGGACGACTGGAAGGACATCAAGTTCGACCACGACAAGCAGACCAAGTACCCGTTGTTGGGCAAGCACAAGAAGGCGAAATGTAGCGCTTGTCACAAGGGCGACCTGTACAAGGACAAGCTGCAACAGGCTTGTGTGAGCTGTCACCAGAAGGACGACGACAAAGCGCATAAGGGCCAGGAAGGCAAGAAGTGCGAGAGCTGCCACGTCGAGGATGACTGGAAGCAGGTGGATAAATTCAACCATAACCGTATGTCAACCTTCCCGTTGCTGGGGCGCCATGCCTTGGTCGCCTGCAAGAAGTGTCATGAAGAAACCACCTTCAAGGACACCAAGTCCGATTGCTGGTCCTGTCATGAGAAGGACGACGACAAGGTGCATCGTCGCCGTCTGGGAACCGAATGCCAGGTTTGCCACTCCACGCGTTCGTGGGGCGCTTGGGACTTTGATCACAACAAGACCAACTTCAAGCTGGATGGCCCGCACAAGAAGACCGCGAACAAGTGCTATGCTTGCCACGCCAAGCCCATGGCCAAGAAGGTCGTAGCGTCGACCGCCTGCGGCAGCTGTCATGAACGGGATGATGTACATAACGGCAATTTCGGCGACCGCTGCGACCGTTGTCATGAAGGCAATGACTGGAAAACGGTAAAGATGGGCGTCATCGTGCCGAAGAAGTAGAGGATTGGGAGAGTGTCGGCCTGAGCGGCAGGGGAGTCGCGTCGGGTAGTGAATGATCTATCGAGGAGGTGTGACATGGAGAGACTGGGACGATATTTCGGCGCGTTGTTCGCCGTCATGCTGGCGACGGCCACACTGCAGGCACAAGCCGCACAGCAGGTGGGGCGTGATTTCAATCACGCTACGACCGGCTTCACGCTGACCGGGGGCCATGCGGCGGCCGCCTGTGAGTCCTGCCACATCGGCGGTGTATTCAAGGGCACACCGCGAAACTGTGATGGCTGTCACGCCGTCGGCAAGCGTGTGGTGGCGACGCCCAAGAACGACAGGCACATCGTGACCGATGCGCCTTGCGAGTCCTGCCATTTCAATACCTCGACCTGGCTGGGGGCTCGCTATAACCATGGTTCCGCGATGGTCGGGCAGTGCGCGTCCTGCCATAACGGACGTCAGGCGGCAGGCCGTCCGGCAAGCCACAACAGTAATGTGAACAAAGCGCAGAAGTCCTGTGACCAGTGTCACCGCACCTTTGCCTGGAATCCGGCAAGCTGGAACCACAATAACTCAGTCGGCAGTTGCGATCAGGCTGGGTGTCATATCGCGGGCCAGAACATCTGGTACAAGGGCGTGAGCACTGCGCATACCCGCACTGGCATGGCTACCTATGCTTGTCAGCGGTGCCACAACTACGTCAGATGGAATCCGGCGCCTTATGATCACGTCGGCGCAACAGGCCGTTGCGATAGCTGCCACAACGGCACGGTGGCCATCACGACCCCGGCAGGACACGTTGCTATCAATGGTGCGGATTGCAGCGAATGCCATATCAATACCACTCGTTCGTGGACTCCTGCCTTGGGGGCGAAACCGTCCAACCATATCCCGTATAACGCGGGTGTTGCATGTACCGCTTGTCACACCGCAGCGACTGGCTTGGTCAACGTGACGGTGCTGCACAACTACAGTACAGCTTCCTATACCTGTGAAACTTGCCACATCAGCCCGACACCCTATGCGGGCAACAATCAAAAAACCAAGAAGTCGCATGAGGGAAGTAGTGGCAATAACTGCACTACCGCCTGCCATGAGCACAGCCGAGCGGCAACTTACGGCGGCTGGTAAGCCAACCCTGAACGGGGGCCGTGTCCAAGAGTAGTGGCACGGCACCCTGTTCGAGTCGCATAACAACAAATCAAGTTAGTCGGGAGAAGAGCATGTCTTCATTCATCAATCGGATTTCCTTTGTTGCGGCACTGTCCTTGGGGCTGGCTGCGACCGCGGCCATGGCGCAGCCACTGGACGATGTGACGCTGGAGTACAAGACCGACGGTATCGTGGCTACGATCCGGACGACCTCGCCTATCCGCTATGTACGCCATTTCCCGGCCAATAGCGGCAAGACGCTGGAGATCTTCTACGAACGTGCCCCGGGCGGCGATGTCAATGAGAAATGGGCGGACAATGAGACACGCAATTCACCGCCGTCCGGATTGATCCCGTCTTTCACCGTGACCACGCGCGATCAAACGACACGCCCCAAGATGGTGATCGAGTTCGCACGTGAAGCGCAGTATTCCGTCGCACCGGGCAGCGATCAACGCAGCTTGTTGATCACCATCAAGCCGGACCGTGCCGTGGCGCAGGTCGCTTTGCCGGCTTTGCCTGCCGTGAGGCCATTGCGCGCGACGCCGGCCGATGCCAATCTGGCCGAGAACAACAAGCAGGGCTTCGAGCTGATGAAACAAGCGCGCGAAGCTTTGGCGCAGCAGGATAACGATACCGCGGTCTCGGCCTTCAATAAGTTGTTGTCCTTACCGCCCAACGATTACACCGAAGATGCCCAGGAATGGGTCGGTGTGGCGCGTGAGCGGGCCGGTCAGTATGACAAGGCGAAGACCGAATATGACCTGTACCTGAACCTGTATCCTCAAGGTGAAGGCGTGCCGCGCGTGGTGCAGCGTCTGGCCGGTTTGTCTGGCAAGGCGAGCGGCCCCGGCATCGTGGAGGCGGGTGAGCGCAAGCAGGCGGCACGTTGGAGCAATTTCGGCAGTGTCTCGGCGCGTTACTACTTCGGTAAGAGCAAGATCAATTCGACCACTACCTTCAACCAGGCGAGCGAAACGCAGTCTGTGACGCTCACCGACCAGTCGATGATGATCGCGACCGAAGACGCTTCGATGCGTTATACCAGCGATGAGATGGATGGCCGTCTGGTGTTCCGTGGCAACGAGACCAAGAACTTCCTGTCTGGCAAACCCAGTCAGTCGCGTGTCAGTTCGCTGTATGGCGAGATCAAGGGGCGCAAGCAGGATTACCTGATGCGCTTCGGTCGCCAGTCTTCCAATGGCGGCGGCGTGCTCGGATATTTCGATGGTATTGCTGCCTCCTATGGCGATGCCGCGTATCTGCGTGCCAATGCGGTTGCCGGCAGGATTGCGGATTACAGCGACAGCAAGGCGCCTTCGTTCTTCGGCGCCAGTGTGGATAGTGGCAATTATTCGCTGTATGGCATCAACCAGACGGCGGAAGGTGTGCTGGATCGTCGCGCGGTCGGTGCCGAGTGGCGCTATTATGAGGACAAGACTTCGGCTTATGCTTTGGTGGATTACGACATCAATTTCAAGGCGCTGAATGCTGCGCAGTTGATGGGCAACATCAATGCCTTCGATGCTTCCATCAACTTCATGGTCGACCACCGCAAGACCCCGTCGCTGAGCATCCGCAATGCACTGTACGGTGCGACCAATTCTTCCATCGCGGTATTGCAGCAGGCGATGTCGGCCACGGCTTTGCGCGATCTGGCATTGGCGCGTACCGCCACCTCCAACATGGGCCAGGTCGGTATCACCAAGCCGTTGAACAGCAAATGGCAGGTCGGTGGTGATTTTCGTGTCTCCAACATCACCGGGACTGCCGCCAGCGGTACGCTGAATACCGCGCAAGGTTATCTTGCTGCCAATCCGGGGCGCGGTGCTGAGAAGAGCGTCTCCGGCCAGTTGATTGGTACCGGGCTGTTGATGGCGGGCGACATCTGGACGTTCAGCGCAGCGTTGAACACCAGCAGCACCGTCAAGGGCAACACGCTCTATGTGTATAACCATGTTGACGTGCGCGGCGGCTGGGGGCTGGACAGCTCGTTGCAGCTGTACAAACAGACCGATCAATTCAATGCGGTGACGACACGCATCTCGCCCATGGTGCGCGGCACCTATCGTCTGGGCGATCAGTTGACCTTCGATGCCGACCTCGGTCTGGAAAGCACCAAGAACCAAGGTTCGCAGGTGACGACCAAGATCACCCGCATCTTTGGTTCTGCCGGTCTGCGCTGGGACTTCTGATCCGGCGGGCAGTCTGATGGGAGGGCCGCCGATGGCAGTTCGGCGGCCCTTTCTGTTTTGTGCGAGAGCAGAAAGCATGATGCTCTGGTAAATTGCCATCCTGTGTTTTCTCGATGAGTTCGACATGAAGATCCACGAATACCAAGGTAAAGAGATACTGCGCGAGTACGGCGTGCCGACGCCGCGCGGCAAAGCGTGTTTCAGCGTCGATGAGGCGGTTGCCGCCGCACAGGAACTGGGCGGCAAGGTCTGGGTGGTGAAGGCGCAGATCCATGCCGGTGGGCGCGGCAAGGGCGGCGGCGTGAAAGTGGCGAAGTCGCTGGACGAGGTGCGCCAGTACGCCAGCCAGATCCTGGGCATGCAGCTGGTCACGCACCAGACCGGTCCGCAAGGACAGCCAGTACGCCGCCTGCTGGTCGAGGAAGGAGCGGCCATCGTCAAGGAATTCTACGTCGGCATGGTCGTGGATCGCGCCGCCCAGCGCGTGGCTTTGCTGGCCTCCAGCGAAGGCGGCATGGAGATCGAGGAGGTCGCCAAACATTCTCCTGACAAGATCCATACCGTGCGTATCGATCCGGTGTCCGGTCTGACGGAGGCGGATGCTGCGAGTACGGCGCACAAGATCGGCATCCCTGCCGTTGCGGCGGCCGAGGCAGTAAAGGTGCTGCAGGGGCTATATCGCGCGTTTGTCGAGAAGGATGCGATGCTGGCCGAGATCAACCCGCTGATCCTGACCGCAGACAACAAGGTCGTGGCACTGGATGCCAAGTTCAATTTCGATTCCAACGCGCTGTACCGTCATCCCGAGATCGTCGCCATGCGCGACCTCGACGAGGAGGATCCGGCGGAGATCGAAGCATCGAAGTTCGATCTGTCCTACATCTCGCTCGATGGCGACATCGGCTGTCTGGTGAACGGCGCCGGACTGGCCATGGCGACCATGGACATCATCAAGCTGTACGGCGGCAGTCCGGCCAACTTCCTCGATGTGGGCGGTGGTGCCTCGAAAGAAAAGGTCACGGAAGCATTCAAGCTGATGCTGAAGAATCCGCACTTGAAGGCGATCCTGGTGAACATCTTCGGCGGCATCATGAAGTGCGACGTGATCGCGGAAGGCGTGGTGGCGGCAGCGCGCGAGGTGCATCTGGCCGTGCCGCTGGTGGTGCGGCTGGAAGGCACCAACGTCGATCTCGGCAAGAAGATACTGGCCGACTCCGGCTTGCCCATCATCTCCGGCAACGACATGGCGGATGCGGCGCAGAAGGTCGTCGCGGCGGCGAAAGGTTAATCATGTCCATACTCATCAATAAAGACACCAAAGTCATCACCCAGGGCATGACCGGCAAGGTCGGCCAGTTCCACACCCAGCAGTGCAAGGCCTATGCGAACGGCGCCAATTGTTTCGTAGCGGGCGTGAATCCCAAGAAGGCGGGCGAGGATTTCGAGGGCATCCCGGTGTACGCCACGGTGCGCGATGCGAAAGCGGCGACCGGTGCAACGGTGTCGGTGATCTATGTGCCACCGGCGGGCGCAGCGGCGGCCATCGACGAGGCGGTCGAGGCCGATCTCGATCTGGTCATCTGTATCACCGAGGGCATCCCGGTGCACGACATGATCAGGACGCGCTACAAGATGCAGGGCAAGAAGACCTTGCTTATCGGACCGAACTGTCCGGGTCTGATCACGCCCGACGAGATCAAGATCGGCATCATGCCCGGCCACATCCACAAGAAGGGTCGCATCGGCGTGGTGTCGCGCTCCGGCACCCTGACCTACGAGGCCGTGGGGCAATTGACTGCGCTGGGCTACGGTCAGTCGTCCTGCGTCGGTATCGGCGGCGACCCGATCAACGGGCTCAAGCATATCGATGTCATGCGTCTGTTCAACGACGATCCGGACACCGATGCAGTGATCATGGTGGGTGAGATCGGCGGCAGCGACGAGGAGGAGTGCGCGCGCTGGATCAAGGCCAACATGCAGAAGCCGGTGGTCGGTTTCATCGCAGGAGTTACTGCGCCGGAAGGTAAGCGTATGGGGCATGCCGGAGCGATCATCTCCGGCGGTCAGGGGGGCGCCAACGACAAGCTCGCCGTGATGGAGGCGTGTGGTATCCATATCACGCGCAATCCGGCGGAGATGGGGCGCACGATGCAGAAGATACTGAAAGGCTAAACGATGTTTGAGATGGTGCAGACCAGCCAGTTCTGGTTGGATGTGTTCAAGATCATCATGATCGACCTGCTGTTGTCGGGCGACAACGCGGTGGTGATCGCACTGGCCTGTCGCAACCTGCCGGAAGCGCAACGCCGCAAGGGCATCCTGTACGGTGTGGGCGGGGCGATCGGTCTGCGCGTGGTGCTGACTTTCTTTGCGGTTGGCCTGTTGGCGCTGCCGTATCTGAAGCTGATCGGGGCATTGTTGCTGTTGTGGATCGGCATCAAGTTGATCCTGCCGGAGGACGAGGAGCATGGCGAGGGTAGCATCAAGGCTGAGGCAAATCTGTGGGGGGCGGTGAAGACCATCATCGTCGCCGATTTTGTGATGAGCCTGGACAACGTCTTGGGCGTGGCGGCGGCGGCCAAGGGCAATGGCTGGTTGCTGGCCTTCGGCCTCATCATCAGCATCCCGATGATCGCCTGGAGCAGCCAGTTCGTCCTCAAGCTGATCGATCGTTATCCAGTGATCATCTATGGCGGCGGCGCATTGCTGGGTTATGTGGCGGGCGAGATGCTGGTGACCGAGGCCGCGCTGCAGCCACTGATCGTGGAGCATCATTATCTGCACTGGCTGGTGCCGGCGCTGGGGGCTGTGCTGGTGTTGGCGGTCGGCAGGTGGCTAGCCCTGCAGCGCAAGCCAGCAGGCATATACGATCTGGCGGATGGCAGGGTGCAAGCACCTGCCGGACATGAAGAAAGGAACGAAAGATGAAGATATTGATGGCGATCGATGGTTCCTCTCACTCCTTGCAGGCGGTGCGCCATGTGCTGCAGTTGGCCGCCGAGCTGCGCCAGCCGCCAGAACTGTTGCTACTCAATGTGCAGCCCAATGTGGCGACCGGCAATGTGAAGCTGTTCATCGATCCCGGCACTATCGAGGATTACGAGGTCGAGCGCGGTATGGCCGCTTTGCAGGATGCACGCCGTCTGCTCGATGAGGCGGGGCTATCCTATCGTTATCATCTGAGTGTCGGCGCACCTGCCGCAGCTATCGTGCAGTTCGCGCAAACGGAGCAGGTCGCGTTGCTGGTGCTCGGCACTCACGGGGCGGGCGGCCTCGCCAAGCGCCTGCTGGGTTCGGTTGCACAGCAAGTGGCGGAAACGGCAACGATGCCGGTGACCTTCGTTCGCTGACCTCAAAGCGCTGATAAATCAATCAAGTATGGATTGATGCTGGAATTTGCATTAGTATCCGCCCGGCTTACTTTCAACACGCGATGATGCTCAGGGCGAACATGAGGAAAACGGCATTCTGGAAAACGGACTGGTTCACCGCCCTGGCGGTGGTGGTGGTTTTCCTGGCGCTCGCACCTACCGACCTGATCCAGAGCCTGGAACGCAAAGCCTATGACTGGGGGGTGCGAGAATCCTCTCGCCAGCCGAGTGACCGCATCGCCATCATCGCTATCGACGACGAGAGTATCGCCAATCTGGGGCGTTGGCCGTGGCCGCGCGAGATCCAGGCCAAGTTGTTGGATATCCTGGCAGAGGGGCAGCCCAAGGTGGTCGGTCAGACCATCTTCTTCTTCGAGCCTCAGGTTGATGCCGGGCTGGACTACATCGTCAACATCGCCACGCTGCTGCAACAGACCGATCTGGCGCAGACCCATCCCGAACAGTGGCAAGAGTTGCAAGGCTTGCTGAGCGAGGCCTTGCAGCATCTGGACAACGACCAGAAGCTCGCAGATAGCATGGGGCGCATCCACAATGTCCTGTTGGGGCTGTACTTCGAGGTGGGCGAGCCACAAGGCAATCCGGACGCCCCTTTGCCGGACTATGTGACGCACAGCAGTCTCGCGGATGTCACGGCGGCCGCCGGTTATACCCCGTTGCCAGCACTTGATGTGTTGGCGCCTATCCCTTTGCTGGGGCTGCAGGCCGCTGCGCTGGGGCACCTGAATGCATTGCCGGACATCGATGGCGGGGTACGCACCGAGCCCTTGCTGGTGCGCTATTACGACCGCTTGTATCCATCGCTGTCGTTGATGTTGGCCGCGCGCAGTCTCAACCTGGGGGTGCAGGATATCCAGGTGCGCCCGGGCGCGGGCGTGGCGCTCGGCAATCTGCGCATCGCAACCGATGCCGCGTTGCGCATGAATACCTATTTCTATACCGATCAGGCGGGGCGTCCGGCATTCCAGGTAGATTCTTTCTTCGATGTGCTGAGCGGCAAGATCCCGCCGGCGAAATATCGCGACAAGATCGTGTTGATCGGCGCGACGGCGGCGGGGGTGGGTTCCATGCAGGTGACCCCTGTGTCGGCAGTCACGCCGCCCGTGGTGACACTGGCGCATGCGGTCTCCAGCATCCTCCAGCAGGATTTCTTCGTGGTGCCGCCGTGGGCGATGCAGGCCCGCATGGGGGTGTTCGCGCTGATCGCGCTGTATTTGCTGTTCGTGCTGCCCAGGCTGGGCGCCGGAGCAGCCGCGGGCGTGACCGCGCTGCTGTTCATTGCCTTGCTGTCCATCCACTTCGTGCTGATGACCACCCAGGCGCTGTGGCTGCAGTTGATGTTGCCTGCCGCCTTGTTGTTGGTCGGCCATCTGCTGGTCACCACCAAACGCTTTCTGGTCACCGAGCGTGGCAAGGAGCGTTCCGAGGCCGAATCGGCCGAGAGCAATCGCATGCTCGGCCTGGCTTTCCAGGGGCAGGGGCAACTGGACATGGCATTCGACAAGCTGCGCAAGGTGCCGATGGACGACGGCCTGATGGATGTGCTGTACAACCTGGGGCTGGATTTCGAGCGCAAGCGCCAGTTCAACAAGGCGGAGGCGGTTTTCAAGTACATCGCCCAACATAACCCCAAGTTCCGTGATCTGGAGACGCGCATCTCGCAATCGCATGCCATGGCGGAGACCATCATCCTCGGCGGGACGACCGGGCGCAGCAATGAGAGCACGATGAAGCTGGATAGATCCAATCTGTCCAAGCCTATGCTGGGGCGCTATGAGATCGAGAAGGAGTTGGGCAAGGGCGCCATGGGGGTGGTGTATCTGGGCAAGGACCCGAAGATCGGCCGGATCGTGGCGATCAAGACCATGGCCTTGTCGCAGGAGTTCGAACCGGATGAACTGGAAGAAGTGAAGGCGCGTTTCTTCCGCGAGGCAGAGACGGCCGGCCGTCTGAACCATCCCAATATCGTGACCATGTACGATGCCGGCGAGGAACACGATCTGGCCTATATCGCCATGGAATTCCTCAAAGGACAGGATCTCATCCCGTACACCAAGGCCGATAAGCTGCTGCCGCTGCCGCAGGTGCTGTCCATCGTTGCGCGGGTGGCGGATGCCTTGGCCTACGCCCATGCGCAGAACGTGGTGCATCGCGACATCAAGCCGGCCAACATCATGTACGACCCGACCTCCGATACGGTGAAAGTCACCGATTTCGGGATCGCCCGCATCACCGATTCTTCCAAGACCAAGACCGGGATGGTGCTCGGGACGCCTTCATACATGTCGCCGGAACAACTTTCCGGGGCGAAGATCGACGGGCACTCCGACCTGTTCTCGCTGGGAGTGAGCCTGTATCAACTGGCCTGTGGTAAGCTTCCTTTCGAAGGGGATTCCATGGCGCAGCTGATGTACAGGATCGCCAATGAGGCGCCGCGGGACATTATGTCCATCCGGCCGGACATCCCGCCTTGCGTCGTCGCCATCATCAATCAGGCGCTGACGAAGAAGGTGGAGGCGCGTTTCGCGGACGGTGCGACCATGGCCGAGGCTTTGCGTCGCTGCGCCGCATCAATGCAATGATGGAACAGGGAGAGGGGATTGGAGCTTAACCAGGCACTGGAGATCGTCGGGCAGACCGATCCCGGTATGGTGCGTTCCCATAACGAGGACAGCATCACGTTCGACGCCGCCAGCGGGCTGGTGGTATTGGCCGATGGCATGGGTGGTTATAACGCCGGCGAGGTGGCCAGTGGTATCGCGGTGTCGGTCATGTCGAGCGAGATTCGTCACCAGCTGGAGCAGACGCACCCCGAGCACAAAGCGGGCGATGGCGCGGAAGAGGCCGGCGTCATCATGTTGCGCGACAACGTGAAGAAGGCCAACCTCTCCATTTACAATGCCGCGCAGAGCCAGCCGCAGTATGCCGGGATGGGTACCACCATCGTGGCCGGCTTGTTCTACGACGATCGCGTGGCAGTGGCGCATGTCGGCGATTCGCGCATGTATCGCTTGCGCGGCGAGGTATTCGAGCCGATCACGCGCGATCACTCCTTGTTGCAGGAGCAGATCGACAGCGGCGTCATCAGCAAGGAGATGGCGCGCCTGTCCAAGAACAAGAACCTGGTGACGCGTGCGGTCGGCATCGATGCCGAAGTGTTGCCGGAAGTCCATGTGCATGCGGTCGAGATCGGGGATATCTATCTGTTCTGCTCCGACGGACTGAACGACATGGTGCAGGATGAAGACATCGGCGCGACGGTACAGATGTTGCAGAACAATCTGAAGCTGGCCGTCAGCCAGTTGATCGAGCAGGCCAACGATAATGGCGGGCGTGATAATGTCTCGGTCATCCTGGTCAAGGTGAAGGGTAGTTACGCGGCGCCGCGCAGCCTGTGGCAGCGACTGGGCGCCTGGTTCGGTAGATGAATTTTAGGAAGTGATTACGGGGAACGATATGCCGGCAAAATTGATACTCAGCATGGAAGGCACGGTGCTCAAGGAATATCCGCTGACCAATGAGCGGACTACCATCGGGCGCAAGCCGCACAACGACATCGTCATCGATAACCTGGCGGTGAGCAGCGAGCATGCGGCCGTGATCACCATCCTCAACGATTCGTTCTTCGAGGACCTGAACAGCACCAACGGTTCCATGGTGAACGGCACGCCCACGCAGAAGCACTTCCTGCAGAACAACGATGTGATCGAGATCGGCAAGTACAAGCTGAAGTACCTGAACGACCAGCCGACGCAGACCACGGCCGCCGACTTCGAGAAGACCATGGTGTTGCGTGCGCCGGTGAAACCCGCTGCCGGTCCGACCGTGGCGGTGGCCGATGCCGGTGCCAAATTCGAATCGACCACCCAGTTCAATGCGACTTCGCCGCGCTTGTCGACTACCGCGACGTCCGCGCCGCAGGCTGCGGCTGCGCAGCCTGCGGTCGCAGCTATCCAGATCCTGAACGGGCCGAACCTGGGCAAGGAACTGGAGCTGATCAAGAACCTGACCACGCTCGGCAAGCCCGGGGTGCAGGTTGCCGTGCTGGCGCGCCGTCCGCATGGTTATTTCATCACCCATGTCGAAGGTGGCAGTTTCCCGCTGGTCAATGGTTCCTCCATCGGCGAGCAGCCGCACCAGCTGAACGATCATGATGTGATCGAACTTGCCGGCATCAAGATGGAGTTCTACTTCAAGGGTTGAGCGAGAAGGAGATGACCTTGTCGCCGGTCCCCGGAAATCAAGCGGATATTGTGCGCGGACCATGAAGAGACATGCCCTGCTGATTTTGCTGGGGCTGTTCTCTGTGTTGCTGTTTCTGGGCGATGCAGCCGGTTTCTACCAGCTAGGGTTCGTCCAGCACACCGATGCCAAGTTGTATGACTATCGATTGCGCCTGTCAATGCCCAACAGCGGTGACGAGCGCATCGTTATCCTCGATATCGACGAAAAAAGCCTGAAGCAGGAAGGCCGCTGGCCGTGGAGCCGCGACAAGCTGGCGCGGCTGATGGACCAGCTGTTCGACCGCTATGGTGTGGCGGCGGTCGGCTTCGACGTGGTGTTTGCTGAGCCGGACAACAGTTCCGGCTTGGGCGTGCTGCAGGCACTGGGCAAGCGGCAGTTCCGCGACGTGCCGCAATACCATGCGGTGCTCGACCAGATCAGCCCCTCGCTGGAATACGACGCACTGTTCGCCGAGAAGATGAAGGGGCGCAAGGTGGTGCTGGGGTATTACTTCAGCAACAGCGAGAACGGTGCTGCGGTCAGCAAGTCAGGGGCCTTGCCGCCGCCGGTCTTTGCCGCCAACGCGTTCGGTGGGCGCCCCATCGCGTTCACGCACTGGGACAGCTATGGCGCTAACCTGCCTCAATTGCAGGCCAGCGCAGCTTCGGCCGGACATTTCAATCCGCTCGTCGATTTCGATGGCGTCGTCAGGCGCATCCCCATGCTGGTCGAACATGACGGACAGTATTACGAAGCGTTGTCGTTAGCGCTGGTGCGTGCCGTGCTGGACAAGCCGGCTCTGTTGCCTGGCTTTGCTGCGGAGCAGAGCCAGGACTATGGCGGGCTGGAATGGTTGGCGCTGGATGGAGGGCTGGTCATTCCGGTTGATGCCGAGGTCAGTGCATTGGTGCCATATCGTGGCAAGCGTGGTGCCTTCCAATATATTCCGGTGGTCGATGTACTGAGCGGGCAGGTCGTGCCGGAAGCGCTACGCAACAAGATCGTGCTGGTGGGCACCTCGGCACCCGGCCTGATGGATATGCGGAGCACGCCGGTAGGTGAGGTCTATCCCGGGGTGGAAGTGCATGCCAGCATGATCAGCGGCATCCTCAATCAGGACATCAAGCAGCATCCGCCCTACATGTTGGGAGCCAACGTATTGTTGTTGCTGTTCATCGGCGTCAGTCTGAGCTTGTTGCTGCCGCTGCTGAGTCCGGTGCGTGGCATGCTGCTTTCTTTTGCCTTCCTGGCCGGGGATATCGGTTTGAATCTCGCGTTGTGGGACTATGCCGACTTGGCTATGCCGCTGGCCGGTGGACTGCTGCTGATCTTCACGCTGTTCGCGCTGAACATGAGCTTCGGCTACTTCGTCGAATCGCGCGCCAAACGGCAGATCACCGGACTGTTCGGGCAGTATGTACCGAGTGAGCTGGTGGATGAGATGGCGAAACATCCGGAAAGTGTCTCGATGGCAGGCGACAGCCGCGAGATGACCATCCTGTTCTCCGACGTGCGCAGCTTCACGACCATCTCGGAAAGGCTGGAACCCAAGGATCTGGCGCAGCTGATGAACGAGTTTCTCACCCCGCTGTCGCGCGTGATCTACAAGCAGCGAGGCACCATAGACAAATACATGGGCGACTGTATCATGGCCTTCTGGGGGGCTCCGCTGCCCGATACCGAGCATGCCTATCATGCGGTGCTGGCCGGGCTGGAGATGCAGCGTGCGCTCGCCGAATTGCAACCGCATTTCAAGGCGCGTGGCTGGCCCGAGATACATATCGGTGTCGGCATCAACACCGGCCGCGTCAGCGTGGGTAACATGGGATCCGAGGTGCGCGTGGCTTATACGGTGATGGGCGATGCGGTGAATCTCGCTTCGCGCCTGGAAGGGATTACCAAGGAGTACGGCGCGCAGGTGATGGTCGGCGAGGAGACCAGGCTGGCGGCACCGCAGTTCGTCTACCGCGAGGTCGATATGGTGCGCGTCAAGGGCAAGGAGCGGCCGGTCGCCATCTTCGAGCCGCTGGGACTGGTCGGCGAGGTCGACAAGGATGTTTTGGAACAGGTCAAGCTGTTCCATCATGCGCAGCATGCCTACCGTGAGCAGGATTGGGACAAGGCCGAACTCGAGCTGCTGAGCCTGCGCAACATGGCGCCGGACTGCAAGTTGTATCAGGTATATGCCGAGCGCGTGGCGTATTACCGCAGCAACCCGCCTGGTGCGGAGTGGGATGGCGTGTTCACCTTCAAGACGAAATGAGCTGACGGACGATGAAACTGAGAGTGCTGGGATGCAGCGGCGGGATAGGGGGGAACTTCCGTACCACCTCGTTGCTGCTCGACCATGATGTGCTGATAGATGCGGGCACCGGACTGGGCGATCTCAGCCTGGCCGAGATGAGCGTGATCGATCATGTATTCGTCACCCACTCCCATCTGGATCACATCGCCAGTCTGCCGTTGCTGGTGGATAGTGTCGGTTTCATGCGCGACAAGCCCATCGTCATCCATGCCACGGCGGAGACGCTGGATATCTTGCAGCAGCACGTCTTCAATTGGGAGATCTGGCCGGATTTCGCGGAGATCCCCAATCTGCACCAGCCGGTGATGCGTTATGAAGAGATCCGCTTGGGCGAGACTGTCGACATCGGCGGGCGCAAGCTGACCCCCTTGCCGGTCAACCATGTGGTGCCTGCAGTCGGTTTCTGGCTGGACAGCGGTCATGCCAGCCTGGTATTCAGCGGCGATACCACCACCTGTGACGCTTTGTGGGAAGCCGTCAACCGCATCCCCGACCTGCGTTACCTGATCGTGGAAACGGCGTTCTCGGATGCCGAGCGTGAGCTGGCCGTGCTCTCCAAACATCTGTGTCCGAGCATGCTGGCCGACGAGTTGCGCAAGCTGCGAGGCGAGCCGGAGATCTACATCACCCATCTCAAGCCGGGTGAGGTGGAGTTGACCATGCGCGAGATCGCCGAACGTGTGCACTGGCTGCGGCCACGCATACTGCAGAACGGGCAGACGTTCGAGTTCTGAGCGAGGAAACCATGAACGAGATCCTGGATATCCGAGTCCTCGCTGCGCTGGAACCCATCTCTTCCTTCAGCCCGGCCCGCTTGCGCGAGTTGCTGGACTACTGTCATGTCGAGAGCGTCGCGCCGGGGGATGATCCATTCCAGAAACGGCCGCTGCTCGGCCAGTCGGTGTATCTGTTGCGGGGTGAGCTGGAGCTGAACTATGCCGATGGCAACAAGGTGACGATACGCGCCGATTCCGAATGGGCGCGTCATCCCATCGGCAAGCGGCAGCCCGATATCGTCAAGGCAAGCGCTCTGACCACAGTGCAGTTGCTGCGCGTGGATGACGATCTTCTCGATCGCATGGTGACCTGGGACCAGTTCGCCAGCCACGACGACATCAAACCCAAGATCGACAAGGGCGGTACCGATGCGGCGGTGCGTCGCTTGCTCAACTCCGGCATGTTCAGCGCGGAGAATCTCAACCACGGCCCTTTCGCGCACCTGCCGCCGGCCAACATCGGCAAGCTGTTGAACCGGGTGGAAGCCATCGCGGTGTGGGAGAAGGATGTGATCATCCGCGAAGGCGAGGAAGGCGATTATTACTATCTGATCGAGAGCGGGCGTGCGCAGGTGACGCGGCTGGTCGGCGGCGCCAACCTCGTGCTGGCCGAACTGAAGGCCGGCGATGTGTTCGGCGAGGAGGCACTGATCTCCGACAGCAAGCGCAATGCGACCGTCACCATGAAGACCAATGGCGTGCTGTTGCGCTTGAAGAAGCAGGACTTCCTTGAACTGATGCAGGAGCCGTTGCTGCATCGAATCTCGTTCGAGGAAGCCAAGCAGAAGGTGGAGCAGGGGGCAGTGTGGCTGGATGTGCGCCATCCGCCGGAGTATCGCTACGACAAGTTGCCGGGCGCAATCAATGTGCCGTTGAACGATATCCGCAATGCGATCGGAGTGCTGAGCAAGGTGACGCCTTACATCGCTTATTGTCAGAGCGGTCGCCGTAGTGCGGCTGCCGCATTCATCCTGGCGCAAGCCGGATACGACGTGTATGTGCTGGAGAACGGCCTGTGGTCCGTGCCGAAAGCGCTTCAGCAGTAACAGGGGAAAACAAGCATGAATAGTCCGATGCAGGGTAATCCGAACGAAATGAGCGTGCGCCTGGAGTTCACCAAGAACCTCAATCACGTCACCAACAAGATCCATGCGACCAGCAATATCGATGAGATCATGCTGGATGTGAGCAAGGATATCTGCTCGCTGTTCAATGCCGATCGACTCACCATCTACGTCGTCGGTGACGACAAGGCATCGCTGGTCTCCAAGGTGAAGACCGGGTTGAATTCGTTCAAGGACCTCAAGCTGCCCATCGCCGAGCAGAGCATCGCCGGCTACAGCGCGGTGCACAAGAAGTTGCTGAACATCAAGGATGTGTATGACCAGCAGGAGCTGGCTGCGCACAGCAGCACGTTGCGTTTCCTGCAGGATGTGGATAAACGCACCGGATATCGCACCAAGCAGATGCTGGTGGCGCCCGTCGTGGATGAGGGCGGCGAACTGGTCGGGGTGATGCAGGTCATCAACAACAAGGCGGGCATGCCGTTCCCGGCCATGGTCGAAGAGGGCGTGAAGGAACTGGCGCAGACCCTGGCGGTAGCCTTGCGTCAACGCCAACAACAGAACAACGCGATCAAGACCAAGTACGACTATCTGGTGGCGGATGCGGTCATGTCTGCAGCGGAATTCGAACTTGCCACGCGCACCGCACGCCGCAAAGGCATCGATGTCGAGAACGTGCTGATCGATGAGTTCCAGATCAAACTCGATGCGCTGGGTGAGGCACTGTCGAAATTCTTCGGAGTACCGTATGAGCCGTTCAAGGCCGATCGCGTCAAACCGTCCGACCTGTTGCGCAATTTGCGGCGCGAATATGTGGAGAGCAGTCACTGGGTGCCGGTGGATGATACGCCGGAGGGCCTGGTCATCCTCACCACCGATCCGGAGCGGATCCAGGCCTCGCGTGTGGTCAACAACATCTTCCCCAAGAATCGCCTGATCTATAAGGTCTGTTCGCAGCGTGAATTCAAGATGACGCTGGATCAGTTCTATGGCGGTGGCAGTTCGATCGAAGGTACCGGCGCTTTCTCCTCCATGGATGATTCCTCGGTCGACGACCTGCTGACTTCGCTGGGCGGTGAGGAGGACGAGGAGAGCGGCGGCGTCAATCAGGAGGACCTGAATGCCGCAGCGGACAACGAGCTGGTCAAGCTGGTCAACAAGATCATCATCGATGCCTACAAGATGGGTGCTTCCGATATCCATATCGAACCGGGCCCGGGCAAGATGAAGACGCAGATCCGCGTGCGCAAGGATGGTTCCTTGATGAACTACATCGAGATCCCGTCCACTTACCGTAACGCCCTGGTCACCCGCCTCAAGATCATGTGTGACCTGGACATCTCCGAGAAGCGTAAGCCGCAGGACGGCAAGATCAAGTTCAAGAAGTTCGGTCCGCTGGACATCGAACTGCGTGTGGCTACCATCCCATCGCAGGGCGGCGTGGAGGACGTGGTGATGCGTATCCTGGCGTCCGGTGAGCCGATCCCGCTGGATAACATGGGATTCTCCAAGCGGAACCTGGAGCTGATCAAGGCGACGGTCAGCAAACCATACGGCCTGTTCTTCGTCTGCGGTCCGACCGGTTCCGGTAAGACCACCACGCTGCATTCCATCCTCAAATACATCAATACGCCTGAGACCAAGATCTGGACTGCGGAAGATCCGGTGGAAATCACCCAGAAGGGGTTGCGCCAGGTACAGATCAACAAGAAGGCCGGACTGGATTTTGCTGCCGTGATGCGTGCTTTCCTGCGTGCCGACCCGGATGTGATCATGGTCGGTGAAATGCGTGACAAGGAAACCGTCTCCATCGGCATCGAAGCCTCGCTTACGGGTCACTTGGTGTTCGCTACCCTGCACACCAACAGTGCGCCGGAATCCATCATACGCCTGCTGGATATGGGGATGGATCCCTTCAACTTTGCCGATGCGCTGCTCGGCATCCTGGCGCAACGCCTGGCCAAACGTCTGTGCAAGCATTGCAAAAAGCCGCATGTCGCCACCCAGGATGACATCAAGTCGCTGCTCGCCGAATACGCCGAAGAGCTGCGCAATACCGAGACCTGGAAGAAGGATGCGGCCGGTGCGAGCAAGGCCTTGTATGCGGAATGGCTGAAGCTGTTCGGTGACGACAAGGGGCAGATCACCCTGTACGAGAAAGTCGGTTGTGAGAAATGTGCCGGTACCGGTTATGGTGGACGTGTCGGTCTGCACGAGTTGCTGATCGGTACCGATCCGGTGAAGAAGGCCATTCAGGGGCATGCCCGTGTGGCCGAGCTGTTCGCTATCGCACTGGAGGAGGGGATGCGTACCCTGAAACAGGATGGCATCGAGAAGGTGTTGCTGGGCATCACCGACATCCATCAGGTGCGCGCAGTGTGCATCAAGTAAGGGACAGGTGTGGATACCACCAAGCTCAAGGCCTTCATGGCTCAGGAGCAGACCCAGCGTGCCATGCTGGAGAACCTGCTCAATCGCCTGAACGATCTGAATAACATCGGCGCCTCGCTTTCCAGCGAGCGCAACATAGACAAGTTGCTCGAGGGCATCCTGAGCGCGGCGATGAAGATCACCAATGCCGATGCCGGTACGCTGTATCTGGTCGATGCCGAAAAGCAGGTGCTGACCTTCGAGATTCTGCACAACCACTCCCTGGGCATCCATCTGGGCGGGACTTCGGGTGAGAAGATCCCGTTCTATCCCATCCACATGCAGATCGATGGACAGCCCAACCATGCCATGGTGGTGAGTCATGCCGCATTGACCGGCGAGACGGTCAACATCCCCGATGCCTATATCGCGGAAGGTTTCGATTTCTCCGGTACCAAGAAATTCGATGCCAAGACCGGTTATCAGTCCCGTTCCTTCCTTGCCGTGCCCATGCGTGACCATGAGCACGAAGTCATTGGCGTGTTGCAGCTCATCAATGCCCTTGATGAGCACGGGCAGCGCATGCAGTTCACCCTGGACGATCAGAAACTGTTGGAATCGCTGGCTTCGCAAGCGGCAGTGGCGATCAGCAACCGTCGCCTGATCCTGCAGATGGAGGCACTGTTCGAGTCCTTCATCGAGCTCATCAATACCGCCATCGACGACAAATCACCTTATACCGGCGGGCATTGTGCGCGGGTGCCGGTGTTGACCATGATGCTGGCCGAGGCGGCCAGCCGCACAGACAGCGGGCCGCTCAAGGATTTCACCTTGACCGACCAGGATCGCTACGAACTCAAGATGGCTGGCCTGCTGCATGATTGTGGCAAGATCACCACGCCAGTGCACGTGGTGGATAAGGCGACCAAGCTGCATACCTTGTTCGACCGCATCCATCTCATCGATACGCGTTTCGAAGTGCTTAAGCGCGATGCGGAGATCGAGATGTTGCGCGGTACCTTGTCGCAGGCGGCCTATGAAGCGCGCATCCGGCAACTCGATGCGGATCGCGAGTTCTTGCGGCACAGCAACATCGGCGGGGAGAAGATGTCCGATGAGGACATTGAGCGTGTCTTCAACATCGCTGCCTATTCATGGCGCAACGAGGCAGGCGAGCACGCTGCATTCCTGTCCGAAGACGAGGTCGAGAACCTTACCATCCGCGCGGGCACATTGACCCCGGCCGAACGCGAGATCATCAATCACCACATCGTGGTCACCATCAAGATGCTGGAATCCCTGCCGTGGCCCAAGCACCTCAAGCGTGTACCGGAATATGCCGGAGGGCACCATGAACGTATGGACGGCAAAGGTTACCCGCGTGGGTTGGTACGCGAGCAGATGTCGATCCAGGCGCGCCTTATGGGTATCGCTGACATCTTCGAGGCCTTGACTGCCAAGGATCGCCCCTACAAACCGGGCAAGACCCTCACCGAGTCTTTGCACATCCTGGGCAACTTCAAGCTGAACGGGCATATCGATGCCGACCTGTTCGATGTCTTCATCAGGCAAAAGGTCTATCTGGAATACGCCCGGCAGTATCTGTCATCGGAGCAGATCGATGAGGTGGATGAGCGCCAGATACCGGGATTCGAGCCATGAGGTGACGTTTTTCGTCACCTGGGTGACGAAATCGGTGACAAGTGGCGAGTGCGATCCTGCCGTGTGCTTTGAAAACAAGGGTTCCATGGCTGGCACATTAACTGCTAATATCCCTGCGCACACCTCGTGTGTAAGCCCGTTCAATCTATAGGAGGTAAACAATGAAACAAGCTCAAAAAGGTTTCACCCTGATCGAACTGATGATCGTGGTCGCGATCATCGGTATTCTGGCTGCTGTGGCACTGCCTCAGTACAAGAATTACACCATCAAATCCGCGAACAATGCTTGCTTGGATGAAGCTGCCGGTGTGACACGCGCTGCAGCGACTTCCGTTCAAACTGCCGATTTGACTATTTACCCCTCGTATACTCCAGGCTCTTGTGATACGGAAACTAATACATTCTCTGCAAAACCGGCAGATGAGACTGCATTGGCTGCATTGGCTGCTGCCCCTGGTACTTGGACTGTCAATGCTAAGGCTCCTGGCGATGCTACTATCACTTGCCATTACGACACTGGTGCTTGTACCAAGAACAAGTAATTCACCGTTGGTTTGACAGTAGTTGGGTCAACTTGGATGCCGTTCACTAATTTGAGTGAACGGCATTTTCATTTTGTAAGAAACGCAAGCATGGCGGATAAGTGGGCCAGTCTATTGTCGGTTGGCCTAAGCTGAGCACCGTGCTTAACGGCGGGAGAATAAAATGAGACGAGTTCAGCAAGGTGTCACACTTATTGAGCTGATGATCGTGGTGGCTATCCTTGGCGTTATTATGGCCATAGCACTCCCTTCTTATCGTGATTACACGGCAAGGTCTAATGGTGCCGCAGCACTTGAGTCGTTGATCGGTTTGCGATTCAAGGTGAGCATGGGGTTCGATGAAAATGGCGCTCTGACTTGTACTGATGATCAGGGCATGGCGATTCCTAATTGCACCGGCGCGGGCATTTTGTCCGCCGTGTCGGGAGGTATTACGGTGACGTTGAAGCCTACTGCACCAGCAGTGGCAGGCGGAAATGTTACTTGGGATTGCACGGTTTCGGGGGCTGGGGCTGTTGCTTTCGATGTTTGTCATCTGTGATCAATATGCCAGCTACCTTTTGTCGCATGGGCTCGGTGCTGGTATCGCTCCCTCTTTTGTAGGAATTTTTCTTACCTGAAAATCGGAAAACCTCCGATTTTTTTTCCCCGCCATCCCTCGCAAAATGCAACCGTCGAATGAAGCACCACTTTCACGGTCTTTTGCGAGGAGCAGGCGATGAACATCAATCAGATCCAAGACGAAGTCAGGGAGATCAATCTTTCCTACATGATGCTGGCACAGCAGATGATCCGCAGCGATAAGGCGAGCGCGATCTTCCGTCTGGGCATCAGCGATGAACTGGCCGACTTGATCGATGGCTTGTCTCCGGCGCAGATGTTGAAGATGGCTGGGGGCAACATGCTGCTGTGCCGTTTCCGCTTCGATGAGCAGCTGTTGCTCAATCTGGTGACCGATTACAACAAGGATCGCATGATGTCGCAGACCCATGCAGCCATCCTGATGGCCGGCCAGCCGGTCGAAGCTTTGGCTGCCTGAGGGGTCGGCCATGCGTAACAAGAGTGTGGTGAACGAGGCGCGCGATATCCAGATCGCGATCGATTTGATCAACCTGGGGGCGCGCCTCCAGTTGTTGCAGGAAGAGACCAGTCTCAGCCGCGAGCGCTTGCTCAAGTTATACAAGGAAGTCAAAGGCGAATCGCCGTCCAAGGGCATGCTGCCGTATTCCACGGACTGGTTCATGAGCTGGCTGCCCAACATCCATTCTTCCCTGTTCATGGGGATCTACCAATTCATGCAGAAGAACGCCGGAATCTCCGGTGTCGAGGCGCTCATCAAGAGCTATCGCCTGTATCTGGAACAGGCCGAGATTCCGACCGAAGGCGAGCCTACCCTGAGCATCACGCGAGCATGGTTCCTGGTACGTTTTTTCGAGGCGGGCATGATGCAACTGACGCGCTGCAAGGAATGTGGCGGTCAGTTCGTGGTGCACACGCATGAGCTGTGTGAAGACTACCGTTGCGGGATTTGCCGCCCACCTTCCCGTGCCGGGAAGACCAAGAAGGCGGCAGGGGTGGAATCTGCTGTGGTTTGACGAGCCAGGCAAGGGCGTGATGATGAAGAACGGGCTCGAATGCGCGAATAGCTGCAGATAAGCCCGTTTTTTTACGTTATGCAGCAAAAAACGGCTTGCTAAGATACGATGACGGGCTAATCAGGCTCAATGTAGGGGTAGATATGCTGATCATTGTGGGATATGTGGTGGTGCTGGGTTGTATCTTCGGTGGCTATGCGTTGGCAGGCGGCCATCTGGGCGGACTCTGGCAACCCCTTGAATTGTTGATGATCGGTGGTGGCGCGCTGGGGGCGTTCTTCGTCGGCAACAGCATGACTGCCATCAAGGCGACCTTCAAGTCCATTCCGACCCTGTTCAAAGGATCCAAGTACAACAAAGAGACCTACATGGAGCTGATGGCGCTCATGTACGAGTTGCTCGGCAAGGTGCGCAAGGAAGGCATGATGTCGATCGAGGGGGATGTCGAGAATCCTCATGAGAGCGCCATCTTCAGTAAATATCCCAAGATCGTGGCCGACCACCATGTGGTCGAATTCATCACCGATTATCTGCGCATCATGGTCAGCGGTAACCTGAATGCGATGGAGATCGAGAACCTGATGGATGTCGAGATCGAGACCCACCACCACGAAGCGCTGGTACCTTCGCATGTGATCGCCAAACTGGGCGATGGCATGCCGGCTTTCGGTATCGTGGCGGCGGTGATGGGGGTGGTGCATACCATGGAATCGGTGGGTATCCCGCCGGCAGAACTGGGTATTTTGATCGCACACGCGCTGGTCGGTACCTTCCTCGGTATCTTGCTGGCATATGGTTTCGTCGGCCCTCTGGCTGGCTTGCTGGAGCAGAAAGCCGATGAGGAAGGCAAGATCTATCAGGCTGCGAAGGTGGTGTTGCTGGCCAACCTCAACGGCTATGCACCGGCGATGGCGGTCGAGTTCGGCCGCAAGGTGCTGAATTCCACCGATCGACCGGGGTTCGCCGAGCTGGAAGAACACGTCAAGCAGAAGCGCTGATGCGAGACTGATCACATGGCCGAGGACAAGAACAAACGCCCCATCGTCATCAAGCGCATCAAGAAGGTGGCGGGCGGCCATCACGGGGGGGCCTGGAAGATCGCCTATGCTGACTTCGTGACGGCGATGATGGCGTTCTTCCTGCTGATGTGGCTGCTCGGCTCGACCGCCAAAGGCGATCTGGAAGGGATTGCGGAATACTTCAAGACGCCGCTCAAGGTGGCGCTGATGGGCGGCACGACGAGTGGCGACAGTTCCAGCATTCTGAAGGGCGGTGGCAAGGATCTGACGCGCAGCGAAGGACAGGTGAAGTCGGGCGAGGTCCAGCCGGATAAGAAAGTCATCAACCTGAAGGCGGCGAAGGAAGAACAGATCAGGCTCGAGGCGCAGAAAGAGATCGAGCAGCTCAAGCAGTTGAAGAAGAACATCGAACTGGCGATCGAGAACAACAAGCGCCTGGAGCAGTTCAAGAGCCAGATATTGCTTGACCTGACTACCGAAGGCTTGCGCATCCAGATCGTGGACGAAAAGAACCGGCCGATGTTCCAGAGTGGTAGCGCCAGGCTGGAGCCGTATACGCAGGAGATATTGCGCGAGATCGGCAGGACGCTGAACGATATGCCGAACAAGGTCAGCCTGTCCGGACATACCGATGCTCAAGCCTATGCGACACCGGGCGGGCATTACAGCAACTGGGAGTTGTCGGCCGACCGGGCGAATGCCTCGCGGCGCGAATTGATCGCAGGCGGTCTATCGAAGGACAAGGTGGTGCGGGTGGTCGGTCTGTCTTCGGCGGTGCTGTTCGACAAGGAGCATCCGCTGAACCCGATCAATCGACGGATCAGCATCATCGTCATGAACAAGAAGGCGGAAGAGGCGGCACAGCAGGATGGTGGTACGGTGCAGATCGATGCCGAGAATGGTGATGCGGCCGCTACGTTGGGGGCATCCGGGGTGGCGGCAGCTTCCGCGGTGGAAGTGGCACCGCTACCTGATGTTCCGGTGGTCGGGGCAGCTCAAGAAGGGGCGCCACCGGCGGTGCATTAAAGAAGTGTGATGAACAGCCGTTAGCAATAATGGGATAACGATACCCACAGTTTGGGGGAGAACGACATGAAGAAATGGTGGAGCAAGCTTTCGCTGAAGAGCAAACTGCAGATTCCGATCCAGCTCATCTTGCTGGCTATCATGGTGCTCGCACAGCGTGCGGCATTGAGCACATTCGAGGAGCGTGTGCTGGAAGAGGCGCGGCAGAAGGCCGAGGTCTCCGCCGATGGCGTGTTGAACGGCCTCAACATGTTGATGCTCAACGGCATCATCAGCGATGCTGACCAGCGCAAACTGTACGTCGAGAAGATGGGGGCCTCGCATAAGGTCGTGGAATTGCGCGTGATGCGCAATACGCCGGTGATCGAACAGTTCGGTCCGGGCATGCCCTCCGAGCAAGCGCAGGATGACATGGACAAGGCGGCACTCGCCAGCGCAAAACAGCAGGTGCAAGTGGCCGAGGTCGGCGACAAGCACACCCTGCGCGTGGTAGTGCCGTTCATCGCGCAGAAGGATTTTCGTGGTACCAACTGTCTGATGTGCCACATCGTGCCGGAAGGCTCGGTCAACGGTGCAGCCAGCATCACGCTCGACGTTTCTGAAGAGTTCGACCTGATGACGCAGGCCAATGCGGTGTTGTGGGGTCTGCAGATCGTGGTGCAGGTGTTCCTGTACTTCATGATCGGCTGGCTGATCGGTTTCGTGACCCGACCGACACGCAGCCTGCAGCAGGCGATGCTGTCGATGCAGGCGACCGGCGATCTGTCCAAGCGAGCCCCGGTGACCACCGAGGACGAGGTCGGTCAGACCGTGCAGGCCTTCAACGCGCTGGCCAACGATGCGGCCACCTTGGCTTCCAGCGTGCAGAAGCAGAGCGACGCAGCGCAGGCGGTGTCCGCTGCCGTCTCCCAGGTCAGCAGCAGCATCAGTCAGGTGGCGGAGAACACCGATCGGGTGGCGAAGCTGTCGCATGAAAGTCTGGAGCGTGCCAATCGTGGTCAGGAAAGCTTGCAGGAGATGGTCGAGGAATTGAACAACGTCGAGCATGCAGTGCAGCAGATCGCCAGTTCGGTCAATCAGTTCGTGGCCAATACGCAGAGCATTACCAGCATGACGCAACAGGTGCGCGACATCGCCGAACAGACCAATCTGCTGGCACTGAATGCGGCCATCGAGGCGGCACGTGCCGGTGAACAAGGTCGTGGTTTCGCGGTGGTGGCCGACGAGGTGCGCAAACTGGCGGAGAAATCGGC
>JBFMFN010000013.1:0-98515 GCA_040754175.1 Pseudomonadota bacterium
CCGCCGAAGAACTTGTTCTGGGCGCGGCCCAGCCAGCCGCCGGTGGCCTCCGGCTTCTTCAGTTCGACGCCGAGCGAGTTGACCACGGCTTCGACGTAATCGGCATCGTCGCCTTTGATGTGGTTGACCAGCCAGATCTTCAGCATGGAAAGCATCTCGGGCGCGACGTTCTCGCCGCCGGCGGCACGTTTCTGGAACTCGCTGACGCGCTTGGTGAAGATGTCATGCACGCGCTTGTGCGCCTTGAAGAAGGGGTAGTTGGCCTTTTCCTGCAGCTCTTCCTCGAAGCTGAAATGCGACAGGGTGTAGTCCACCAGTTCGCTCAGGACGTGGTTGATGACCTGAGGATCGCCGGACTCGTTGGCGGTGTCCAATTCATTGATGAGATCGACGATGCGACGGTGCTGTTTGTCGATGACTTCGATGCCGGTGTCCAGGTCATTGGACCAGTGCAGGTGTGCCATAATCTCCTCCTGTGGGACTCTGTTTATCGTTCTGGGGTCCCGAAAATCGAGGCCGCATTTTTCACTAGCCCTACTGGCGAGTCAACTAAAAATGAGTCTGAGCAATTGCATGGGCTTGCCCGTTCCGGCTGCAGGTGGATCGTGACCGCACGTTCCCTGTTACGCCGCTATCTGCTGGCGGGTTATGTGCTGATGATCGTGTATGCCAGCCTGTCGCCGTTCGTGGGTTGGCAGGCCGATGGGCACGGTTTCCTGGCCGGGCTGGATGCCAGCGGTGCACACAATTACACCGCTTTCGACGTCGCCGCCAACTGGCTGGCCTATGTGCCGCTGGGGTTGCTGGCGGCACTCACCTGGCAGATGCGCCGGCCGCCGCTACAGAGCGTGCTGCTGGCGACGGCGGCCAGCTTGCTGTTGTCGTTGCTGATGGAGTTCCTGCAAACCTACCTGCCGGCGCGCGCCAGTACCGGCGCCGATGTGTTGGCCAACGTCAGCGGCGGCCTGTGCGGCGCGTTGCTGGCCTGGTGGGCGGCGCCGCAGGCGTGGTTCGCGCGCATCACGCAGTGGCGCATCGCGCTGTTCGATGCCGGGCCGGGCGTGGATTTCGGCCTGGCACTGGTGATGCTGTGGATGTTCGCGCAGATCAACCCTTCGCTGCCGATGCTGGGCAATGTGTTCCTCACCGATGCAGCCAACCGTATCGCCGAGGCGCCGGCATTGCCGTTCAGTCCGTGGGCGAGCGCGGCGGTGATGGTGAACCAGTTGCTGATCGGCTTGCTGTTGCAGACCTTGTTCCGTGTGCGCCGGCACGTGGTGGTCGCCTTGTTGTTGATGTTGAGCGTGGTGGCGCTGGGCAAGTTCGTGGCGGCGGCGGTGTTGCTGAAATCGTGGGCGCTGATGCTGTGGCTGAACGGTGAATCGATGCTGGGGCTGCTGGCCGGCCTGGCGTTGACCGGGGCCAGCTTCGGGCTGGCGCGGCCCATGCTGTGGTGGCTGGCCGGGGCGACCGGGCTGGCTTATCTGGCGTTGTCGGCAGTGGCGCTGGACAGTGCCGCGCCGAGTGCCGTCATGCGCCTGTATCATTGGCATTACGGGCATCTGCGCAATTTCAACGACATGTCGCAGATCGCCTCGGCCATGTTCCCCCTGTTGCTCGGCGTGTATCTGTTGTGGTCGCGCCAGCGCATCCTGGGTCACCGTGAGGAGTAAGCGATGAAGCAATATTTCGACAAGCATGTGTTCTTCTGTACCAACCAGCGCGAGGACGGCAGCGATTGCTGCAACAACTACGGTGCACAGAAGGCGCGCGATTACGTGAAGGACAAGGTGAAGGCGCTCGGCATCTCGGACCGCCACAACAAGATCCGCATCAACTCGGCCGGCTGCCTGGACCGTTGCGACGATGGCCCGGTGCTGGTGGTCTATCCCGAGGGCGTCTGGTACACCTTCGTCGACGAGACCGACCTGGACGAGATCATCGAAGAGCATCTGAAGAACGGCCGCGTGGTGGAGCGCCTGAGACTCGAATGACACACACGCCGCATCCCGCAGGGCGCATCGCCCTGCAAAGCTATACCGTGCATGGTTCGGCCGGGCGACTGGAAGGCATCGCCCATGTGCCGGACCATGCGCCGCGCGCCATCTCGGTGGTGGCGCATCCGCTGCCCACCATGGGCGGCAACATGGACAACAAGGTGGCGGTCACCCTGGCCAAGACCTTGGCCGAACTGGGGTGCGTGGTGCTGCGTTTCAATTTTCGCGGCGTCGGTTCCAGCGAGGGCGAATACACCGGTGGCGATGGCGAAGAGCAGGACATGGTGGATGTGGTGAACTACGCCGGCGAACAGTTCGGCGAGGAGTTGCCGTTGGTGCTGGCCGGGTTCTCGTTCGGCGGCTATGTGGCGGCACGTACCGCGCAGCGCGTGTCACCCCGCCATCTGGTGCTGGCTGCGCCCGCAGTAGGACGCTTCGCCATGCCCGAGGTGCCGCCGTACACACTGGTGGTGCATGGCGAGCAGGACGATGTGGTGCCGCTGAGCGATGCCTTGGCATGGGCGCGGCCGCAACACTTGCCCATCACCGTGCTGCCGGGGGCGGAACATTATTTCCACGGCCGGCTCACGCAACTGCGTGATCTGGTGAAACGACATTTCAATGGAGTCGGTTTATGAATGCAGTCATCCGCGCCAGCGGATTGCAGAAATCGTATGGCAACCACCGAGTGGTGGATGGTCTCGCTCTGTCCATCAACAAGGGCGAATGTTTCGGACTGCTCGGTCCCAACGGTGCCGGCAAGACCACCACGCTGCGCATGTTGCTGGGGCTGGTCGCGCCCGATGCCGGGAGTGCGACCTTGCTCGATCTGCCGGTGCCGCAGGCTGCGCGCGAGGCGCGCATCAAGGTGGGCGTGGTGCCGCAGATGGACAACCTCGATCCGGACTTCACCGTGGCCGAGAACCTGCTGGTGTATGGGCGCTATTTCGGCATGCAGGACCATGAGATCGAGGCACGCATCCCCGATCTGCTGGAATTCGCCAGCCTCACCCACAAGAAGGACGCCAAGGTGCCGACCTTGTCCGGCGGCATGAAGCGCCGCCTGACGCTGGCGCGCGCGCTGGTGAACGATCCGGATGTGGTGTTCCTCGACGAGCCGACCACCGGCCTCGATCCGCAGGCGCGTCATCTGATCTGGCAGCGGCTGCGCGAACTGACCAGCCAGGGCAAGACCTTGTTGCTGACCACGCACTTCATGGATGAGGCCGAGCGCCTGTGCCATCGCCTGGCGGTGATGGACAACGGTCGCGTGATCAGCCACGGCACGCCGCGCGAGCTGATCGAACGCAACATCGAGCCGCAGGTGGTGGAGGTGTTCGGCGAGCGTGCGGAACAATGGGCGGCGGAGCATGCCGTGCGCTACGCACAGCGCGCCGAAGTGAGCGGCGAGACGGTGTTCTGCTATGTGCAGGATGCGCAGCCGCTGGTAGAACATCTGCAAGCGCAGAGCGAACTGCGCTATCTGCATCGCCCGGCCAACCTGGAGGACGTGTTCCTCAAACTGACCGGTCGCGAGATGAGGGAATGAGCATGAACCACTTCGCATTACCCCGTTTGAGTCTGCGTTTCTTCCCCATCTGGCGCCGCCACTGGCTGGTGTGGCGCAAGGTGGCGGCACCGTCCATCCTAGGCCACCTGGCTGATCCAGTGATCTACATGCTGGGTCTGGGCTATGGCCTGGGCAGCCTGTTGCCGGAGATGGGTGGCATGTCGTACATGGCGTTCCTGGCCGCCGGTACCGTGTGCTACAGCACGATGAACAGTGCCAGCTTCGAGGCCTTGTATTCCGGCTTCGCGCGCATGCATGAGCAGCGCACCTGGGAGGCGATCCTCAACACGCCGGTGTCGCTGGACGATGTGGTGCTGTCGGAGATCCTTTGGGCGGCCACCAAGAGCCTGATGTCCGGCGCCGCCGTGCTGGTGGTGATCTGGCTGCTCGGCCTGTCGCACTCGCCGATGTCGCTGTGGATGATCCCGCTGGCCTTGCTCATCGGTCTCGCGTTCGCGGCCATCGGCCTGATCATGACCGCGCTGGCCCCGGCCTATGATTTCTTCATGTATTACTTCACGCTGGTCATCACGCCGATGATGCTACTATGCGGCGTCTTTTTCCCGGTGTCGCAGCTGCCGGAAACGATGCAACACGTGGCCGCCGCACTGCCGCTGACCCACGCGGTGGATCTGGCGCGGCCGTTGATGACCGGTAGCGTGCCGCCGCAGGCCTGGCTGCATGTGGCGGTGCTGGCTGCCTATACGCTGGGTGGTTTCTATGTCGCGCTGGTGTTGTTCCGGCGTCGTTTGTCGAGGTGAACATGCTCTGGTTGAAAGCCTTCCATATCTTCTTCGTCGTGAGCTGGTTCGCCGGCCTATTCTATCTGCCGCGCATCTTCGTCAATCATGCGATGGCGCAAGAGGCCGCAGTGAAGGAGCGCCTGAAACTGATGGAGCGCAAGCTGTACAAGTTCGTCACCCCCATCGGTGCGCTGGCGGTCGTCACCGGTCTGTGGCTGTGGTTCGGTTATGGTTTCACCGGTGGCTGGCTGCATGCCAAGACCACGCTGGTCGCCGGCCTGGTCGGCTATCACCTGTATTGCGGTCATCTGGTGAAGGTGTTCGCGGAAGACCGCAACACCAAGAGCCATGTCTGGTTCCGCTTCTTCAATGAAGTGCCGGTGCTGGTGTTGTTGTCCGTTGTCATCCTTGTCGTCGTGAAGCCGTTCTGAGATGCCTGATTTCTTTGCCACCTGTCCGCGCGGACTGGAAAAACTGCTGGCGGATGAACTGATCACCTGTGGTGCGGCCGATGTGCAAGGCACCGAAGGCGGTGTCGGTTTCAGCGGCGACTGGCCCACCTGCTATCGCGTCAATCTGCAAAGCCGGCTGGCTTCGCGTGTGCTGTGGCGCGTGAAAGCGCCGATGACTTATCGCAACGAACAGGAGGTGTACCAGGCCGTCTACGATCTGCCGTGGACGCGCTGGTTCGATGTGAAGCACACCATCCTGGTCAAGGTCACGGCGATCAAGAGTCCGCTGACTAGCCTGGAATTCATCACGCTCAAGATCAAGGATGCGGTGTGCGACAAGTTCCGCGCCGAGAAGAAGGAACGCCCCAGTGTCGCCAAGCTGGAGCCGGACATGCGCATCCATGCCTTCTTCAAGGGCGACCAGTTCAGCCTATATCTGGATACCTCGGGCGAGGCGCTGTACAAGCGCGGCGTGCGCCTGCACACCAACATCGCGCCGTTGCGCGAGAACCTGGCTGCCGGCATCCTCAAGATGACCGGCTGGCAACCCGGCATTCCTTTGCTCGATCCGATGTGCGGCAGCGGTACCTTCCTCATCGAGGCGGCGCAGATCTCGCTCAACATCATGCCTGGCATCGCGCGCCATTTCGCGTTCGAGAAGCTGAAGAACTTCGATGCCAAGCTGTGGCACAGCATGCGCGAGGCGGCCATCGCGGCGCAGAAGCCGGTGTGCGAATTGCCGATACACGGCAGCGACCTGTATGGCGATGCGCTCAAGGCGGCGCACATGAACCTGGAAGAAGCCGGCATCCGCCAGACCGTGGACTTGAAGCAGTGCAATGCACTGGAAGCGTCGCCGCCGGAGCATACGGGCATCCTGGTGGCCAATCTGCCGTACGGCGAACGCATGGGCGATGAGGACGAGCTGGCTGCCTTGTATCCGCAGCTGGGCGATGCGCTCAAGCAGAAGTTCGGCGGCTGGAGCGCCTATCTGTTCACCGGCGATCTGCGCATCGCCAAGCTGATGCGCCTCAGTCCTTCCAAGCGCACGCCGCTGTACAACGGCGCCATCGAGTGCCGGCTGTTCGAATACAAGATCGTCAGCGGCAGCAACCGCAAATAAAAAAGCCGCACGGCGTGCGGCTCTTCCCGATCTCACAACGTTTGGACTCAGGTCAGTTTCAGGCCTTGTGAAGCTTCACTCAGCATGTCGCGGTCTTTGGTCTCCTGGCTTTCCAGCTTGATGCGCAGGCGCAGGTCGTTCACCGAGTCGGCGTTCTTCAGTGCCTCTTCGTAACTGATCTGGCCGTCCTCATACAGATCGAACAATGCCTGGTCGAAGGTCTGCATGCCCAGTTCGCGCGATTTGGCCATCACTTCCTTGATCTGGTGCACCTCGCCCTTGAAGATCAGGTCGGAGATCAGCGGCGAGTTGAGTAGCACTTCGAACGCGGCGGAGCGGCCCTTGCCGTCCTTCTTCGGGATCAGGCGCTGCGAGATGAGCGCCTTCACGTTCAGCGACAGGTCCATCAGCAGTTGTTCGCGCCGCTCTTCCGGGAAGAAGTTGATGATGCGGTCCAGCGCCTGGTTGGCGCTGTTGGCATGCAGCGTGGCCATGCACAGGTGGCCGGTCTCGGCGAACGAGACGGCGTATTCCATGGTCTCGCGGTCGCGGATCTCGCCGATCAGGATCACGTCTGGCGCCTGGCGCAGGGTGTTCTTCAGCGCGTTGTGCCAGTTGTCGGTGTCCACGCCGACCTCGCGGTGGGTGATGATGCACTTCACGTGCTCGTGCACGTATTCCACCGGGTCCTCGATGGTGATGATGTGGCCGAAGCTGTTGTGGTTGCGGTAGCCGATCATCGCCGCCAGCGTGGACGATTTGCCGGAGCCGGTGCCGCCGACCAGGATCACCAGGCCGCGCTTGGTCAGCGTGACGTCCTTCAACACTTGCGGCAGGCGCAGCTCCTCGAAGGTGGGGATCTTGGTGGTGATGGTACGCAGCACCATGCCCACTTTCTGCTGCTGCATGAACACGTTCACGCGGAAGCGGCCGATGCCGGGCGGGCTGATGGCGAAGTTGCATTCGTGTGTGGATTCGAACTCGGCGGCCTGGCGGTCATTCATGATGGCGCGCGCCAACTCCTGGGTGTGTTGCGAGCTCAGCGCCTGGTTGGAGACCGGCGTCATCTTGCCGTCCACCTTGAAGGCGGGCGGGAAGCCGGCGGTGATGAACAGGTCGGACGCTTTCTGCGAGACCATGCCGCGCAGCAGGTTATGGACGAGTTCGGTGGCTTGGTTGCGTTCCATGATGGACTCCTGACGATGCGCAGGTGCGGTGGTGCCGCACGCTGAGGGTTAACCGGGGAACAGGTCTTTGTTGGCGGCCTTGGAGCGCGCCTCGGCGGGTGCCACCGCGCCGGCTTTGACCAGGTTGGTGAGGCACTGGTCCAATGTCTGCATGCCGATGCTGCCGCCGGTCTGGATGGCGGAATACATCTGCGGCACTTTCGCTTCGCGGATCAGGTTACGGATGGCCGGGGTACAGATCATGATCTCGTGCGCGGCGACACGGCCGCTACCGTCCTTGGTCTTGAGCAGCGTCTGCGAGATCACCGCGCGCAGCGATTCGGACAGCATCGCGCGCACCATCTCCTTCTCGTCGGCGGGGAACACGTCGATGATGCGGTCGATGGTCTTGGCGGCAGAGCTGGTGTGCAGCGTGCCGAACACCAAGTGGCCGGTCTCGGCGGCGGACAACGCGAGGCGGATGGTCTCCAGGTCGCGCATTTCGCCCACCAGGATCACGTCCGGGTCTTCGCGCAGTGCGGAGCGCAGCGCGTTGTTGAACGACAGCGTATGCGGACCGACTTCGCGCTGGTTGATCAGGCACTTCTTCGATTCATGCACGAATTCGATGGGGTCTTCCACGGTCAGGATGTGGCCCATCTCGTTCTCGTTGATGTGGTTGATCATCGCCGCCAGCGTGGTCGATTTACCGGAACCGGTGGGGCCGGTGACCAGCACGATGCCGCGCGGATATTCGGAGATGTCCTTGAAGATGGGCGGGCACTTCAGGTCTTCCAGCGTCAGCACCTTGGACGGAATGGTACGCAACACCGCGCCGGCACCGCGCTGCTGGATGAAGGCGTTGACACGGAAACGGGCCAGGTTGGGCACTTCGAAGGAGAAGTCGATCTCCTTGTTCTCTTCATAGTGCTTGCGCTGCCCGTCGTTCATGATGTCGTACACCATGGCATGCACTTCCTTGTGCTCCATGGGCGGCAGGTTGATGCGGCGGACATCGCCATGCACGCGGATCATCGGCGGCAGACCGGCGGAGAGGTGCAGGTCGGAAGCTTTGTTCTTCACGCCGAAGGCGAGCAGTTCGGTGATATCCATTTATAATCCTCGAGTCATTGAACAACCGCTGGGGTCGCGCAGTCCGCCGGATTATGAGGGCAATCCTTTCCACCTTGCAAGCCGTGAGGCAGGCCGTTTCCGCCGCTGCGACGGCCGCCGGCCGGGCGCCCGACAGCGTCAGTCTGCTGGCCGTCAGCAAGACCTTTCCCGCGGCGGCGGTACGTGAGGCTGCCGCGGCCGGACAACGCGCGTTCGGCGAGAACTATCTGCAGGAAGCGTTGGACAAGATGGCGGCTTTGCCCGACCTGCCGCTGGAGTGGCATTTCATCGGCCCCATCCAGAGCAACAAGACGCGTCCCATCGCCGAGCACTTCGCCTGGGTGCACGGCGTGGACCGGCTGAAGGTGGCCGAGCGGCTGTCCGCGCAGCGCCCTGCCGAGCTGCCGCCGCTCAATATCTGTTTGCAAGTGAATGTGAGCGGTGAAGCCAGCAAGAGTGGCGTGGCACCGGCGGAAGTGGAGGCTTTGGCCTTGCAGGTGGGGCAGCTGCCCAACTTGCGCTTGCGCGGCCTGATGGCCATCCCGGCACCAGCCGACGATGTTGCCGCCCAACGCCGTCCCTTCGCGCTGATGCGCGAGTTGTTCGAACGACTGAATGCCCAAGGGTTGCGCCTTGATACCCTGTCCATGGGCATGTCGCACGACTTCCCCGCGGCCATCGCCGAAGGCGCGACCATCGTGCGCATCGGCACCGCCATCTTCGGCGCCCGCAGCAAACCCCAGCCATGAGTGGATTCGTCGCCCTGTTCGAAGCGGCACGCGTTGCGGACGGCCTCACCTTCTGTTTCAGTGGCAAGGACCTGCTGCTCGATGCGGCGGGGCGCTTGCCGGACGTTGCGGCAGTCGCTGACCTGGGCGCGCCACAGCATGAACATGTGATCGGACGTTGCGGCGAGTTGCGCTATCGACTGCAAGTCTGGCCGGCTGATCTTGCCTTGCCGACCGGCTGGTGCAAGGCGGATTTCCGCAAGGCCTGGGTGGGGTTGCCGCAAGAGATGCAGCCGGCACTGGGGCGTGCACGCCAGTTGGCGGTGTGGCTGGCGGAAACGCGTTATTGCGGTGCCTGCGGGGAGGCTATGCAGACCGATGCTGTGGCCGCTGTGCGCAGGTGTCCGGCCTGTGGCTTCGTGGCCTATCCGCGTCTGTCGCCGGTGGGCATGGTGTTGATCGGACGCGGCGATGAGGTGTTGCTGGCGCGCGCGCCGCATTTCCAGCCCGGGGTGTATAGCGCGCTGGCCGGTTATGTGGAAGCGGGCGAGTCGGTCGAGGCCTGTATTGCGCGCGAGGTGCAGGAAGAGGTCGGTCTGCGTATCGATAACCTGCGCTGGTTCGGCAGTCAGTCGTGGGCGCTGTCCAACGCCATGATGCTGGGCTTCACCGCCGACTACGCCGGCGGCGAGCTGGTGCTGCAAGCGGAGGAGATCGAGGATGCGCGCTGGTTCCGCCGCGATGCCTTGCCTGGCCTGCCGCATGCGTCCACCCTGGCGGGGCGCATGATCCGCGCCTGGGCTGCGCGTTGAGCACCGCGAGCGGGGCATGCATGTTCGCCCACCGCGATTTGCGTTACTCTTCGCCCCTGTTTTTCTTCGGAGGCTGACATGAACATCTGTTTCATCGGCGGCGGCAACATGGCGAAGGCCTTGATCGGCGGCATGCTCAAGCGCGGTTTCGCACCGTCCAAGATACGCGTGGTCGAGGTCGACCAGGAGCGCTGCATGGCGGTGCATGACGAGTTCGTGGTGCGTGCCACCACCGACATGGCCGACGCGGTGAGTTATTGCGAGATCGTGTTGCTGGCGGTGAAGCCGCAGCAGTTGCGCGCAGTGTGCGGACAATTGCAGCCGATGCTGCAAGGCCAGCTGGTGATCTCCATCGCCGCCGGTATCCGTGCCAGCGACATCGCGCGCTGGCTGGGCACGCAAAAGATGGTGCGTGCCATGCCCAATACGCCCGCGCTGATCCGGCGCGGGGTGACCGGGCTGTATGCCATGCCGGCGGTGGACGAACATGCCCGCGAGCAGGCCGAGGCCATCCTCGAAGCGGTAGGTAGCACGCTGTGGGTGGAAGAGGAAGCGCTGCTGGACGGGGTCACCGCGATCTCGGGCAGCGGCCCGGCCTATGTCTTCTATTTCATCGAAGCCATGCAGCAGGCAGCCCGCGAGCTGGGGCTTGATGAACTGCAGGCGCGCCAGCTGGTGCTGGACACCTTCATCGGCGCGGCCAAACTGGCCGACGACAGCCGCGAGGATGTCGCCACCTTGCGAGCGCGCGTCACCTCCAAGAACGGCACCACCGAACGTGCCCTGCTCAGCATGGAGGCGAACCGCGTGCAGCAGCACATCATCGCTGCGGCGCATGCCGCGGCCGCGCGTTCGCGCGAACTGGGTGATGAATTAGGAAAGGATGCCTGATGCTGGCTGAAGCCCTTTTGTTCCTGGTGGATGCGCTGGTGCAGCCGTTCGCGGCGGTATTGCTGTTCCGCTTCCATGCGGTGTGGTTGCGCGTGCCGATGCGCAACCCGCTGGGCGAGTTCGTATTGGCCATCACCGATTTCATCGTGCTGCCCTTGCGCCGGCGCTTGCCGGCCATCGCCGGGCTGGACAGCGCCACCTTGCTGCTGGCTGCTGGGTTCGAGTTCTTGTACCTGCTGCTCATGCTGGCTTTGCAAGGCTATGCTTTCCAAGACTTCCCGTTGCTCGCATTGCTGGCGTGGACGCTGGTCAAGCTGCTCAAGTTGAGTCTGTACCTGTTGATGGCCAGCCTGGTCATCGAAGCCGTGCTGTCCTGGGTGAATCCGCATACACCGCTGGCGCCCTTGCTGGCGGCGGTGAACCAACCCTTCGTGCGGCCCATCCGCCGTCATGTGCCGCCGCTGGGCGGCATCGACCTGTCCATCCTGTTGCTGCTGCTGGTTTGCCAGCTGTTGTTGATCGTACCGGTCGGTGCGCTGGAACAGATGGCGGTGAGGTTGTTGTGAGCAGCTGGTATCGCCGCAATGGCGATGAACTGACGCTGACCTTGCATATCCAGCCCGGCGCCAAGCGCAGTGAAGTGGCGGGGCTGCACGGCGAGGCACTGAAGATCCGTCTGGCGGCGCCGCCCATCGAAGGGCGTGCCAACGAGGCGTTGTGCCGCTTCATCGCCGAGACGTTCGAGGTGCCGCTGCGTCAGGTGGAATTGCGCCAAGGGGCGCAATCACGCCACAAGGTGGTGGCGGTGAGCGGCAGTCGTGTCGATCCGGAGCGCTGTCTGGCCTGACGACGTTTCAGTGCTTGCGACTGCCGACATGCAGGCGCTTCTCCGCCAGGATCTTGCGGATGTCTTGCAGCTTGGTGTGATCGGTCTCGCCGTTGACGTTGATGATGTGCAACTTGCCAGCACCGTTGTGCAGGTCATCGGCGAAATCCATCACCGCACCGACCACCACCAGTTCCCCTTTGTTGATCTCTTCCGAGAACTTGAGCATGGCCGTGCTCACCTGGTTATGCACGTTGGCGACCACGCCGTCCGGATTGCTCAGATAGGGCGAGATGGTGATGGTATCCAGTTCGCGGCGGATGGCTTCCGATTCCTTGGAATAGTTGCCGCTCACCGCAGCGATGGCGCCACAACGCGAGTGGCCGATGAACATCAGCAGCGGGGTATGCAGGTGATGCACGCCGTATTCCACCGAACCTTCCGCCGTGGCGAGCTGGTTGCCGATGTTGCGGATCATGAACAGCTGACCTTCCGGGGCGCGCGAGAACATGTTGGTCTGCACACGCGAATCGGAGCAGGTGACCACGGTCGCCAGCGGCTGTTGGCCTTTGGCCAGTTCCGAGAAGAACTCGATGCGGTGCGTGGCCATATACACGCCGTTGTTGGCTTGCAGCGTGCCGAGCAGGTCGGCGACGGCGGCGGTCTGGTCATGGGCGGCCGTGGCCGGTTGCGCCTGGGCGGGCAGCAGGAAACCGGCGAACAGGGCGGCGAACAGCAGGGAACGATATTGCATGATGGGCCTCGACATTGATACGAGCCTGCATGATAGGCGCTGTCGCTGACCGGCAATCCGTCGAACAGCGCTGCGATATGCGGCCTATTCCTCGTCGAACAGGATCTGCAGGCGCAACCATAACAGCGCCTGGCGCTGGTAACTGTGGCTGTGCGGGAAGTGCAATTGCGGGTTCATCTCGAAGAACAACCAGCGCCGGTGCAGCTGGCGCCGGTACAACATCGACAGTACCGCATCGTCCAGCCGCGATTGTGGCGCGCTCACGCCGATCAGGCTGAGCTGGTATTGCAGGGCGCGTTGCTCGTTCAGCGTATGGTAGACCGTGAAGCTCTGGTTCAGGTCGAAGCGTTGCGGTTGATGCAGCCATGTGACCACGCTGGTGGCACGGAACAGGGTGCGCGGGGCGAGTTGGCGTTCGAAGTCGAGCTGGCTGGTCTCACCGAGGCCGGACTGGCTGAACCAGAACAGCGATTGTGCCGGTTTCATGCGCCAGTCCCCCAGCGGCACCGTCATGCTGGCCCGGGTACGGGCGAACGGCTCCAGCGGCGCATGCAGTTTCACCCCGATGTCGTTGCTGATGTGCCAGACCTCTTCCCGGCTGCGTTCCTGACGCACGGCGAAACCGTATTCGCCAGGGGTGTTGATGTCGCCCAGGCGTTGCGGCTGGGTGGCGGTGTTGCCGGTGGTGTTCTGTTCCGGATCGCTTTCCAGCAGCAGGTGGAAGCGTTGCTCGGTCGCCGGTAAATGCAATTTGGCGCGGCCTTTCAGGCTGGCCTTGCGTTGGCCATCCGGCTGCATCAGCTCGTTCACGTCCAGTTGCAGCACACTGCGGTTGCTCTCCTGGAAATTGCGTTCGTCGCCGAAGAAACGGTCTATGCCTTGCACGAGATCGAGGAAATGCTGTGATACGAAATCGTGCGTGGCATCCACTTCGGACGAGCCTTGATCGAGCAGCACGGGCAGCGGGTTGGCCAGCTCGCCGGTGCCGGCCGTCGCGGAGGGGGTGGAGAGGCAGCCGGCCAGCAGCAGGAAGGGGACGGGAGCGATGCGCATGGGGCGGATGATACACATAAAAAAAAGCCGGCTCGCGCCGGCTTGAATCGCTCTGTTGCTGTTGCCGCAAGACCTGATGACGGGCATCGGGCCGGTAGGCAAGGACAGTAACGCGCGACCCTCACATCAGGATGACATCATATTGTTCCTGGTTGTACAGCGATTCGACCTGTAGCGAGACCGGCTTGCCGATGAAGTCGGAGAGCTGGGCCAGTGTCTGCGATTCCTCTTCCAGGAACAGGTCGATGACCTGCTGCGAGGCCAGGATGCGGTATTCGCGCGCATTGAACTGGCGCGCTTCGCGCACGATCTCGCGCAGGATCTGGTAGCACACGGTCTGTGCGGTCTTCACCTCGCCGCGGCCCAGGCAGGTGGGGCAGGGTTCGCACAGCACATGCGCCAGGCTTTCGCGCGTACGCTTACGCGTCATCTCCACCAGTCCCAGCGCGGAGAAACCGCTCACGCTGATGCGCGCGCGGTCCAGCGCCAGCATCTTGCGGAACTCCTCCAGCACGCCGTCGCGGTGCTCCTGGCTGTCCATGTCGATGAAGTCGCAGATGATGATGCCGCCCAGATTGCGCAGACGAAGCTGGCGTGCGATGGCCTGCGCCGCTTCCAGGTTGGTCTTGAAGATGGTGTCATCGAAGCTGCGGCCGCCGACGAAACCGCCGGTGTTGACGTCGATGGTGGTGAGTGCTTCGGTCTGGTCGATGATCAGGTAGCCGCCGGACTTGAGGTCGACGCGGCGCGACAGCGCGCGTTCGATCTCCTCCTCGATACCGTACAGGTCGAACAGCGGACGCACACCGATGTAATGGTTCAGCTTGCCCAGTGCGCCTTGGCAGAAATCCCCGGCGAACGCCTGCATGCGCTGATGTGTGTCGCGCGAATCCACCAGGATGCGCGAGGTATCAGGGCCGACGAAATCGCGCAGCACGCGCAGACTGATGTCCAGCTCCTGATACAGCAGGGCCGGCGCGCTGAGCGATTGGGCGCGTTGCTGCAGCTTGCTCCACAGCTTGTCGAGATAGGTGATGTCGGCACGCATCTCTTCTTCGCTGGCACCTTCCGCCATGGTGCGGATGATGTAACCACCCTTGTGTTCGGCCGGCAGCACCTGCTGCAATTTGCTGCGCAACACCTCGCGTTCGGCTTCGGCCTCGATGCGCTGCGAGACGCCGATATGGCCTTCCTGCGGCAGGTAGACCAGCAGACGACCGGCGAAGCTGAGCTGGGTGGACAGGCGCGCGCCCTTGCTGCCGATGGGATCCTTGATCACCTGCACCAGCACGTTCTGGCCTTCGAACAGCACTTTCTCGATCGGCTTGGCCGCATCGCCATTGATGCGGTTTTCCCAGATGTCGGCCACATGCAGGAAGGCGGAGCGTTCGAGGCCGATATCGATGAAGGCGGACTGCATGCCGGGCAGTACGCGTTTCACTTTGCCGACGTAGACGTTGCCGACCAGGCCACGCTGGCTGCCGCGCTCGATGTGCAGTTCCTGCGCCACGCCTTGCTGCATCACCGCGACGCGGGTCTCCTGCGGGGTGACGTTGATGAGGATCTCTTCGCTCATAGGGTCGGGATGCCGAAAGATTGCAGTAATTCTACCGTCTCGCACAGCGGCAGGCCCATCACGCCGGTATAGCTGCCGTCGATATGTTTGACGAAGGCGCCGGCATGCCCCTGGATGCCGTAGGCGCCGGCCTTGTCGTGGGCTTCGCCGGTGAGCAGGTAGCGACGGATGCGCGCCTCGTTCAGCTCGGCGAAGGTGATGGTGGTGGTGGACAGGCGCATCTCCAGGCGCTCTTCGAAGGCGACCGCCACCGCCGTCAGCACCTGATGACGCGAGCCGGACAGCTCCTGGAGGATTGCGCAGGCATGCTCGTTGTTCTCCGGCTTGCCGATGATCTTGCCGTTCAGGGTGACCGTGGTATCGGCCGCCAGCACCGGATAGGCGCGCAGTTTGCGCAGCAGCAGCGCTTCCCAGCCGGCACGGGCCTTGGCTTCGCAGACCCGCTGCACGTAGGCCACCGGCTCTTCGTCCGGCAGCGGGGTCTCGTCCACCATGACTTCACGGCGCGGATCGTTGCGCAGCAACAGGGGATCGAAATGCACGCCGATCTGTTTCAGCAGTTCGCGGCGGCGCGGACTTTGCGAGGCGAGGTAGATGCGAGGATTGCCGATGTTCATGTGTTGCGTCGCTTCATTCTCGGTGATAAGGATGATTGTGCAGCAGCGAATGCGCACGATAAAGCTGTTCCGCCAGCAGCACACGTACCATGCCGTGCGGCAGGGTCAGCGCGGAGAGCGCCATCAGATGCTGGGCCTGGTGTTTGACCGATTCGTGCAGTCCGTCGGCGCCGCCGATGACGAACGCCACATCGCGGCCCTGCTGCATCCAGTCCTGCATCTGCTGCGAGAGCTGTTTGGTGGTGGGCGTCGCACCGCGCTCGTCCAAGGCGATGCACAGGGCGCCGGCCGGCAGCGCGGCCTTGATGCGCTGCGCCTCGGCTTCCATGATCTGTGCCGCCGTCTTGCCGCTGTTGCGCGCTTCCGGCTTGATCTCGATCAATTCGATCTTCGCCTCGCGCGGCATGCGCTTGGCATATTCGTTGTAGCCTTCGATGATCCACGCGGGCATCTTGTTGCCCACCGCGAGGATCAGCAGCTTCATTTGCCCGGCTGGGCGCGCAGTTTGGGTTGCACGCCCCACAGTTCTTCTAGGTTGTAGTAGGCACGCACCGCCGGCTGCATGACGTGCACCACCACATCGCCCAGGTCCACCAGCACCCACTCACCGCTCTGGCCGCCTTCCACGCCGAGCACATCGGCGCCGAGTTCCTTCAGCTTCTCTTCCACGTGGTCGGCCAGTGCCTTGGTCTGGCGCGTGGATTGTGCGCTGGCGATCACCATGCTCTCGAACAGCGAGTTGTAGTTACGTGTGTCGATCACTTGGATGTCCTGCGCCTTGATGTCTTCCAGTGCCGCCACGACGGCAGCGGTCTTTTCTTTCACGTTCATGTCGAATAGGTCTGATTGGTTTGGATGTGATGGGCTACGGCATCCGGTACCAGGTAGCGGATGCTGCGCCCTTCCGCGCAGCGGCGGCGGATGTCGGTGGCCGAGATCTCCAGTGCCGGCATGTCGGCCACGAAGATGGCGCCGGCCGCGGTTTCGTGCAGGGCCTGTGCGCCGGGTGCCAAGCGGTTGCGGTATTCCTGTTGCAAGGCGGGGTCGGCCTCCGCCATGGCATTGCCCAGCGGTAGCCCGCCGGCGCGTTGCAACACCACGAGGTGGGTCAGCTCGAACAGGCGCTGCCAATCGTGCCAAGTGTGCAATTGCAGGAAGGCATCGCCGCCCAGGATCAGGCACAGCGGCTGTTGCGGGCCGACCTCGACGCGCATCGCGGTCAGCGTATCCACGGTGTAGCAGGGATCGGTGCGGAACACTTCGCGTACGTCCACCAGGAAATCCGGGTTGCCGTTCACCGCCAGGCGCACCATCTCCCAGCGGGTGCGGGCTGTCGCTTGCGGCGCCGCACGATGCGGCGGCGTGCCGCTCGGGATGAAGCGCACCTGCGTCATGCGGCATTGCTCCAGCGCTTCTTGCGCCAGACGCAGATGCCCATGATGGATGGGGTCGAAGGTGCCGCCGAGGACACCGATGGGGGCGGTGCTCATGTTGTCAGGAGATCGCAGTCAGCCACGGAAGGGGGGCTGAGTTTACCCGAAATCCCGCCCGGCCGCCGCATCGCGCGGCGGTCGTCGGGCGGGGGGTCATACCGCCATGCGGCGCACGTCGGACAGCACGTGCGACAGGTAGGTAGTGAAGCGTGCGCCGGCGGCGCCGTCGATCACGCGGTGGTCGTAGGACAGCGACAGCGGCAGCATCAGGCGCGGCACGAATTCGCCGTCCTTCCATACCGGCTTCATGCTGGAGCGCGACACGCCGAGGATGGCCACTTCCGGCGCGTTGATGATCGGCGTGAACGAGGTGCCGCCGATGCCGCCCAGGCTGGAGATGGTGAAGCAACCGCCCTGCATGTCGGCCGCAGTGATCTTCTTGTCGCGCGCACGTGCGCTGACCTCGCCCAGTTCCTTGGCCAGTTGCACGATGCCTTTCTGGTCCACGTCGCGGATCACCGGCACCACCAGACCATCCGGCGTGTCCACGGCGACGCCGATGTGGATGTACTTCTTCATGATCAGGGTCTCGCCGCTGGCGTCCAGCGAAGCGCTGAAGTCGGGGAAATGCTTCAGCGTGACGGCCACGGCCTTGAGCATGAAGGCGAGCGGGGTGATCTTGACGCCCTGCTTGGCATACTCGTCGTTGAGTTGCTTGCGGAAGGCTTCCAGTTCGCTGATGTCGGCTTCCTCGAACTGCGTCACGTGCGGGATCATCACCCAGTTGCGATGCAGGTTGGCGCCGGAGATCTTCTTGATGCGCGACAGTGGCTTGGCCTCGATCGCGCCGAACTTGGCGAAGTCCACTTCCGGCCACGGCAGCAGGCCGGGCAGCGCGCCGCCGCCGGTGTTGCCGGAGCCGCCGCTGGCCAGCGCTTGCTTGACGAAGCCCTGCACGTCTTCCTTGGTGATGCGGCCTTTGGCGGCACTGCCTTTCACGCGGGCAAGGTCCACGCCCAGTTCGCGCGCGAAGCGGCGGATGGAGGGGCTGGCATGCGCCTTGCCGCCAGTCGTCGTTGCCACAGCGGGTGTCGCCACTGCTGCCGGGGCTGCTGTTGCTGCGGGTGCGGCGACCGGGGTGGGGGCCGGAGCACTGGGCGCCGGGGCTGCGGTGATCGCCGCAGGGGCGGAAGCGGCGCCGCTGGCTTCCAGCAGGGCGATCAGGTCACCCTCGGATACCTTGTCGCCGACCTTGACCTTGAGTTCGGTGACCTTGCCGGCGAACGGCGCGGGCACGTCCATGGTGGCCTTGTCGGTCTCCAGCGTGATCAGCGTCTGTTCCGCCTGCACGCTGTCGCCGGCTTGCACGGCGATCTCGATGATCTCCACATCCTTGAAGCTGCCGATGTCCGGCACCACTACATTCTTGATCTCTGCCATGTCTTGTTCTCCGGCTTAAACCGTCACCGGGTTCGGTTTGTCGGGGTTGATCTGGTATTGCTTAATCGCCTTGCTGACCACGCTCGCCTCGATCGCGCCGGCATCGGCCAGCGACTTCAACGCGGCGACGGTCACGTAGTAGCGGTCCACCTCGAAGAACTGGCGCAGCTTCTTGCGGAAGTCGGAACGACCGAAACCGTCGGTGCCCAGCGTCTTGTACGGCGCCTTCACATAGGAGCGGATCTGGTCCGGGTAGGCGCGGATGTAGTCGGTCGCGGCCACCACCGGGAGCTTGGCATCCAGGCACTGCTCGACGTAGCTGGTGCGCGGCTTGGCTTCCGGATGCAGCATGTTCCAGCGTTCGCAGTCGATGCCTTCGCGGCGCAGCTCGTTGAAGCTGGTGACGCTCCACACGTCGGAGGAGATGTCGAAATCGCGCTCCAGCAGTTCGGCGGCCGCGATGACCTCGCGCAGGATGGTGCCGCTGCCCAGCAGTTGCACCTTGGCCTTGGATTTGCCCTTGGTGCTGCTGAACTTGTACATGCCCTTGATGATGCCTTCTTCGGCGCCCTTGGGCATGGCGGGATGCGTGTAGTTCTCGTTCATCACCGTGAGGTAATAGAACACGTCTTCCTGCTTGTTGTACATGCGCTCCATGCCGTGCTGCACGATCACCGCCAGTTCATAGGCGAAGGTCGGATCGTACGACACGCAGTTGGGGATCATGGCCGCTTGCAGGTGGCTGTGGCCGTCCTGGTGCTGCAATCCTTCGCCGTTCAGCGTGGTGCGGCCGGCGGTGCCGCCGACCAGGAAGCCGCGCGCGCGCAGGTCGCCCGCCGCCCAGGCCAGGTCGCCGATGCGCTGGAAACCGAACATCGAGTAATAGATGTAGAACGGGATCATCGCGGTGCCGTGGTTGGCGTAGGAAGTCGCCGCGGCGATCCAGTCGGCCATGCCGCCGGCCTCGTTGATGCCTTCCTGCAGGATCTGGCCGGTCTCGGATTCCTTGTAGTACATCAGCTGGTCGGCATCCTGCGGGGTGTACAGCTGGCCCACCTGCGAGAAGATGCCGAGCTGGCGGAACATGCCTTCCATGCCGAAGGTACGCGATTCGTCCGGCACGATGGGCACGATCTGTTTGCCGATGCTCTTGTCCTTGACCAGGATGCCGAGCAGGCGCACGAAGGCCATGGTGGTGGAGAACTCGCGGTCCTCGCTGGATTTCAGCAGCGCATCGAAGGCATCCAGCGCCGGCGTGTTGAGCGGGTGTGCCAGCGGTTCGCGTGCGGGCAGGTGGCCCATCGCAGCGGCGCGCTCCTTCAGGTATTTGGCTTCCTGGCTGTCCGGCGCCGGGCGCACGAACGGCAGCTTGGGCAGATCGGCATCGCTTACCGGGATGTTGAAACGGTCGCGGAATTTGCGCAGCGAACCTTCGTCCATCTTCTTCTGCTGGTGGGTCGGGTTCTGTGCTTCGCCCGAGGAACCCATGCCGTAGCCTTTCACGGTCTTGGCCAGGATCACGGTGGGCTGGCCCTTGTGCTTGACCGCAGCGGCGTAGGCGGCGAACACCTTGAACGGGTCGTGGCCGCCACGGTTCAGGCGCCAGATCTCGTCGTCCGACATGTCGGCCACCAGTTCCAGCAGCTCGGGATACTTGCCGAAGAAGTGCTGGCGCACATAGGCACCGTCCTTGGATTTGTAGGTCTGGTACTCGCCGTCGACCACTTCCATCATGCGCTGCAGCAGCAGGCCGCTCTTGTCCTTGGCCAGCAGACGGTCCCACCAGCGGCCCCACACTACCTTGATCACGTTCCAGCCGGCGCCGCGGAACACGCCTTCCAGTTCCTGGATGATCTTGCCGTTGCCGCGCACCGGGCCGTCCAGGCGTTGCAGGTTGCAGTTGATCACGAAGATCAGGTTGTCCAGCCCTTCGCGGCCGGCCATGGAGATCGCGCCCAGCGATTCCGGCTCGTCGGTCTCGCCGTCGCCGAGGAAAGCCCATACCTTGCGGCCGTCGGTCTGCGCCAGACCGCGGTGTTGCAGGTAGCGCATGAAGCGCGCCTGGTAGATCGCCATCAACGGGCCGAGGCCCATGGAGACGGTGGGGAACTGCCAGAAGCTGGGCATCAGCCACGGGTGCGGATAGGAGGACAGGCCATCGCCGTCCACTTCCTGGCGGAACTTGCGCAGCTGGTCTTCGCTCAAGCGGCCTTCGATGAAGGCGCGCGCATAGATGCCGGGAGCGGAGTGGCCCTGGATGTACAGCAGGTCGCCGCCGTGGTCCTTGGTGTGGCCGCGGAAGAAATGGTTGAAGCCGACGTCGTACAGCGTAGCGGCCGAGGCGAAGCTGGCGATGTGACCGCCCAACTCGGACGATTCCTTGTTCGCGTTCAGGATGATGGCCATCGCGTTCCAGCGCGTCAGCGCGCGGATGCGGTGTTCCAGCTCATGGTTGCCGGGCGAGCGTTCTTCCTTGTCGACCGGGATGGTGTTCACATAAGGGGTGGTGGCGCTGATCGGCATGTCGTCGCCGGCCAGGCGTGCGTGGTTGATCAGCTGATCCAGCAGATAGTGGGCGCGTTCGGCGCCTTCGTTCTCCAGCACGGACTGGAGGGCTTCCAGCCATTCGTGGGTCTCTTGCGGATCGTAATCGTTCTGCGGTGTCGCCATCTTTCACTCTCTCTCTTGATTACAACGTATCGTTTCGTGTTCCGTCACCAGCCAGTCCACCTTGCGGTCGGTGGGCTCCAGCGGGATGTCATCGACTACCTGCAGCGCGAACGCTCCAGCTACCAGTAGCGGCTGGTGCGGCAGGCGCGCCAGCAGCTTGTCGTAGAACCCGCCGCCATACCCCAAGCGCCCCCCCTCTCGGTCGAACGCCACGCCGGGCAGCAGGACGAAGTCTATCGTGCCCAGTGCTTCTTCTTTATTGCACCGCTCCGGCAGCGGTTCGCGTATGCCCCAGGTGCCGGGCGCCACATCCTGCTCCAGATCGCTGACCGGATACAGGTCCAGATGTTGGCTGGCGCGGTTGACGCGGGGCAGCAGCACGCGTTTGCCGTCGCGCAGCGCCTGCGCCACCCAGTGTCCGGTCTCTAGCTCCGTCCCGAAGTCCAAGTAAGCCAGCACACATTTGGCTTGGCGATACGCCGGCATTGCGCGGATCGCGTCGAGGATGTCGCGGCTCAGGCGTAGTCGTTCGACTGCCCCCAGTTTTTCGCGGGCGGCGATTATACGTTGCCGCAGTGCCTGTTTCCTAGCTGGAATATCCATGTGTACTTTGCGTTTTGCTTAAGATTGCTTAATCCGCCGCCAAATTGCGGCGGATTAAAACCAAGTTTCGCTAACGTCAATCAATAATTATTATTGCAGGGGGCAATAAAAGACTTTGAAGTGGTCGATCGGGCACTGCTTTGCACAAAAAACAGGCGCTGACCGGGGGATTTTCCGGTCAGCCCAGGAACAACTGATAGGCTGGGTTGGTGCTTTCATCCCAGTAGCGGTAACCCAGGGTGTCGAGGAAGGTCTTGAGCGCTTTCTTATCGCGCTTGGGCACCTGCATGCCGACCAGCACGCGGCCGTAGTCCGCGCCATGGTTGCGGTAATGGAACAGGGAGATGTTCCAGTTATGGCTCATGCTGTTGAGGAAGTTCATCAGGGCGCCGGGACGTTCCGGGAATTCGAAGCGGAACAGGATCTCGTCCTTGGCCGCGGGCGCATGGCCGCCCACCAGGTGGCGCAGGTGCAGCTTGGCCATCTCGTTGTCGGTCAGGTCCAGCGTGCTGAGCCGGTTCTTTTCCAGCGTGGCGATGAGCTTGGCGGTTTCACCGGCATCCTTGATTTGTATGCCGACGAACACGCGCGCTGCCGTCGGATCGGCATAGCGGTAGTTGAACTCGGTGATGTTGCGGTTGCCGATCAGCGAGCAGAACTTGCGGAAACTGCCCGGTTCCTCAGGGATGGTGACGGCCAGGATGGCTTCGCGCTTCTCGCCGATCTCGGCGCGTTCGGCGACGAAACGCAGGCGGTCGAAATTCATGTTCGCGCCGCTGCACACGCTGACCAGCGTCTCGCCTTTCAGCTTTTCGTGCGCGGCATATTGCTTGGCGCCGGCGATGGCGAGCGCGCCGGCCGGCTCGAGGATGGAGCGGGTGTCCTGGAACACATCCTTGATGGCAGCGCACACGGCATCGGTGTCCACCAGCACCACTTCATCCACGAACTGTTTGCACAGGCGGAAGGTCTCTTCACCGGCGAGTTTGACGGCAGTGCCGTCGGAGAACAGGCCGACGTCGTTCAAGGTGACGCGTTTCTTCGCCTTGAGCGAGCGCGCCATGGCGTCGGAATCCACGGTCTGCACGCCGATCACCTTGATATCCGGGCGTACCTGTTTGACATATGCCGCCACGCCGGCGATCAGGCCGCCGCCGCCGATGGCGCAGAAGATGGCGTGGATGGGCGACTGATGCTGGCGCAGCACTTCCATGGCGATGGTGCCCTGGCCGGCGATCACATAGGGATCGTCGAAAGGATGGACGAAGGTCAGCTTGCGCTCTTTCTCCAATTCATACGCCCGTGCGCAGGCGTCGCTATAGCTGTTGCCGTGCAGCACGATCTCCACTGCGCGCTGGCCGAAATGCTTGACCGCGTCGATCTTCACCTGGGGAGTGGTGGTCGGCATCACGATGGTGGCTTTGCAGCCCATGCGATTGGCCGACAGCGCCACGCCTTGTGCGTGGTTGCCGGCTGAGGCGGCGATCACGCCGTGTTTCAGCTGTTCCTGTGTGAGGTGTGCCATCTTGTTGTAGGCGCCACGCAGCTTGAATGAGAACACCGGTTGCATGTCCTCGCGCTTGAGCAGGATTCTGTTGCCGCTGCGCGCCGACAGGTTGGGTGCGGCTTCCAGCGGCGTTTCGACGGCTACGTCATAGACGCGCGCGGTGAGGATCTTCTTCAGGTAACTTTGCATGATGGATGGCGGGCAATCGCTTGCCCGCAAGAGTAGCAGGAAACCGACCTAGATGCGCAGGCCGGTCACTTGATAGAAGTTCTGCAGGTCGCTCAGGTCATCGAACACTGCGGCGGCTGCGGCGAAATCCTGGCGGTGCGTGTACGGGTTGGTGGTGACGTAGGTCTTGATGCCGGCCGCCAGCGCGGAGCGCAATCCGTTGTTGGAGTCCTCCAGGGCGATGCAGTCCGCCGCCTTGAGGCCGAGTCTGTCCAGCACCCACAGATAGATGTCCGGGGCCGGCTTCTTGTGCGGCACGATGTCACCGCAACCGTTGGCGTCGAAATACTTCTCCCAATCCGTTCCCAGTCCCACTTCCAGCAGCGCAGTCACGTTCTCCGCCGTGGTGGTGGTGGCGATGGCAAGTTTTATGCCGGCCAGATGGGCATCCTGGATCAGCTGCTTGATGCCGGGGCGCAACGGGATCGCACCTTCGCGCAGCATGGCGGTGTAATGGCCGGTCTTGACCTTGTGCAGGTGCTTCACGAATTCGTCGAAATCGGACGGCTTCTGATAGCTGGTCAGGAAATCGGAGACGAAATATTTGATGCGCTCCTTGCCGCCGGTCACCTTCAGCAGCTTGTCATACAGCGGGACGTCCCAATGCCAGTCCAGGCCGTTCTCGGCGAACGCCTTGTTGAACGATTTGCGGTGGCCGTCCTCGGTGTCGGCCAGCGTGCCATCGACGTCGAAAATGATCGCCTTGATCGTCATTGCATCCTCCTTCGATTATTTATTGTCAGCGCATGCCGGGCATCTTGCCGGCCATGCCTTTCATCATCTTGGCCATCATGCCTTTGTTGCTGAACATCTTCATCATCTTCTGCGACTGCTCGAACTGGTTCAGCAGCTGGTTCACGTGCATCACCTGCACCCCGGCACCGGCAGCGATGCGCTTCTTGCGCGAAGCCTTGATCTGTTCCGGGTGCGCGCGCTCCCATGGTGTCATGGAATTGATGATGCCTTCGGTGCGGTTGATCTGGCGTTCGTCCACCTTGGCACCGGCTGCTGCTTGCGCCAGTTGTGCCGGCAGCTTGTCCATCAGCGCGGAGAGGCCGCCCATCTTCTTCATCTGCACGATCTGCATCTTGAAGTCGTTCAGGTCGAAGCCCTTGCCGCTCTGTACCTTCTTCGCCAGCTTCTCGGCTTCAGCCATGTCCACATTGCGTTGCGCTTCCTCGATCAGCGACAGCACATCGCCCATGCCGAGGATGCGTTGCGCCATGCGTTGCGGATGGAAGGCTTCGAGGCCGTTGGGCTTCTCGCTGATGCCGACGAACTTGATCGGCTTGCCGGTCACCTGGCGCACCGACAGCGCGGCACCGCCGCGCGCATCGCCATCCAGCTTGGTCAGGATGACGCCGGTCAGCGGCAGTGCCTCGCCGAAGGCCTTGGCCGTGTTGACCGCGTCCTGTCCAGTCATCGCGTCGACCACGAACAGGGTCTCGATCGGTTTCAGTGCGGCATGCAGTTCCTTGATCTCGCCCATCATGGCTTCGTCCACGGCCAGACGGCCGGCGGTGTCGACGATCAGGATGTCGTGGTGATGTTTCTTCGCCCAGTCGTGGGCGGCCAAGGCGATGTCGCGTGGTTTCTGCGAGACATCAGACGGGAAGAAATCTACGCTGAGTTGCAGGGCCAGCGTGCGCAGTTGTTCGATGGCGGCGGGGCGGTAGACGTCGCAGCTCACCAGCAACACCTTCTTCTTGTTCTGCTCGGTCAGCAGCTTGGCCAGCTTGCCGCTGCTGGTGGTCTTGCCTGCGCCTTGCAGACCGGCCATCAGGATCACGGCGGGCGGCACGGTGGCAAGGTCGATGCCGACATTGGCTTCGCCCATCAGTCGGGTGAGTTCGCGATCGACCACGCCGACCAGCGCCTGGCCGGGAGAGAGGCTGCCGATGACTTCCTGGCCGAGCGCAGCTTCCTTCACCTTAGCGATGAATTCCTTGACCACTGGCAGGGCGACGTCGGCTTCGAGCAGGGCGAGGCGCACTTCGCGCAGCGCCTCCTGAATATTGCTTTCGGTCAGGCGCGCCTGGCCGCGCAGGTTCTTGATGATGCCGGAGAAGCGTTGGGTGAGATTGTCGAGCATGATGCCTGAGTGACTTGGTGTAGAATCCCCGCAGTCTAAAACATCATTGCCTGCCATGTCGAACACGGCTATCTCCCTGTTGACCTTCCTGTTTTATATCGCCCTGTCCGCCTTGTTCTGGCGCGCACAGGCAGCCGGGACGGCCGAGCAGCAGAATCGGGGCATGCTCGGTCTGCTGGTGGGGGTGCCCTTGCTGCTGCATGGTTGGCTGCTATCACAGGGTTTGTTCGCCTGGGGGGCGCTGAATCTCGGTTTCACCTATGCCATCTCGCTGATCCTGTGGTTGACGGTGTTGGTGTACTGGCTGGCGCGCCTGTTCTATCCCTTATCCGGCCTGCTGGTGCTGGTGCTGCCGCTGGCGGCGGTGGCGGCAGTGTTGCCGCAACTGTTCCCGGTCGGGCACATCCTGGCGCGTCCGCCTTCCGGTCTGTTCGACACCCACGTGTTCATGGCCATGCTGGCGTACAGCCTGTTCACCATTGCGGCATTGCACGCGGGTTTGATCGCGCTGGTGGAGAAGCGCTTGCACCATGCCCGGCTGCCGCAGGTGTTGAAGAGCCTGCCGCCGCTGATGACCATGGAGTCGCTGCTGTTCCGCGTCATCGGCATCGGTTTCGTGATCCTCACGGTCACCCTGTTGTCTGGCATCCTGTTCTCGGAGCAGGTGTTCGGCCAACCGTTCCAGTTCACCCACAAGATCCTGCTGGGCTTCATCTCTTGGGGGGTGTTCGGCGGTTTGCTGGTGGGACATCACCATTACGGCTGGCGCGGCCATACCGCCGTGCGCTGGACCTTGAGCGGCTTCGCCTTCCTGCTGCTGGCCTACCTTGGTAGCCAGTTCGTCCTGCAGGTCATCCTGCAGCGCTGATTTCCCCTGAAAAATTACCACCTTGCCAGATTCCGGTAAGGTGTCGTAGAATTCGCGCCCTTTGGCAGGGGCCAAACAATCTTTTTATATCGGGAAACATTATGGTAGTCATTCGTCTTGCTCGCGGCGGTTCCAAGAGCCGTCCGTTCTACAACGTGGTCGTGGCCGATTCGCGCAACCGTCGCGATGGCCGTTTCATCGAGCGCGTCGGTTTCTACAACCCGGTCGCCGTCGAGGGCGCCGAAGGTCTGCGCATCCAGCTGGATCGCATCGCTCATTGGCAGGATCGTGGCGCTCAGCTGAGCGAGACCGTCAGCCGTCTGGTCAAGAAGGCCGGTGCTGCAGCATAAGCCTGCTGTGAGCAGCCCCATGGTGGTCATGGGGAAGATCGTTGCGGCGCAGGGCATCCAGGGATGGGTGAAGGTGCAGACCTTCACCGAATATCTGGATAGTCTGTTCGACTACGATACCTGGTACATCGGGGACGAGTCAGCATGGCAGCCGGTGGAAGTGCTGGATGCCAAGGTGCATGGCAAGGTACTCATCGCCAAACTGCAAGGGATCGCTGACCGCACGGCGGCAGAGAGACTGAAGGGCAAGCTGATCGCGATACCGCGCGCGGAGCTGCCCGAGCAGGACGAAGACGAGTATTACTGGGCCGATCTGATCGGTATGTCGGTGCGGAACCTGCAAGGCGAGGAACTCGGCATCGTGGATAACCTGATGGAGACCGGCGCCAATGACGTGTTGATGGTCAACGGGGGGTATGGCGAACTGCTGATCCCCTTCATCGACAACGTGGTGCAGCAGGTCGACCGCGAGGCACGCCAGATCCAGGTGGATTGGCAGGCGGACTACCTCAAATGAGGTTCGATGTCGTCACGCTGTTCCCGGAGATGTTCGACGCACTCACCCGATATGGGGTGACACGACGCGCAGTGGAGCAGGGGCGTTTCGAGTTGCAGACGTGGAACCCGCGCGATTTCACGACCGACAACTACCGCACCATCGATGACCGTCCCTATGGCGGCGGTCCCGGGATGGTGATGTTGGCCGAGCCGCTGGAGAAGGCGATAAGCGCAGCCAGGGCGGCGCAAGCGGCCAACGGCAAGGCGAAAAGCAAGGTGATCCACCTTTCGCCGCAGGGCAGGACGCTCACCCATGATGTGGTGATGGAACTGCTGGCGTGCGATGAGGGGGTGATCCTGTTGGCGAGCCGCTATGAAGGCGTGGATGAACGCCTGTTGCGGCGCCAGGTGGATGAAGAGCTCTCGATCGGTGACTATGTGTTGTCCGGTGGCGAGTTGGCGGCGATGGTGGTGATGGACAGCGTGGTGCGGCAGATCCCCGGGGTGCTGGGGGATGATGCATCGGCACAGCAGGATTCCTTCGTGCAAGGGTTGCTGGATTGTCCGCACTACACGCGGCCGGAGGTTTATCAAGGCGAGGCGGTCCCGCAAGTGTTGTTGTCGGGCAACCACGCCGAGATAGAGAAGTGGCGATTGAAACAGGCATTGGGCAGGACTGCCGAACGTCGCCCGGATTTGCTGGCACAACGCCAGTTGACTAAACAGGAGGCTCGGCTGCTGGCTGAATATCAGCAGGAACAAGCCTCCGCACAAGAAAAGGAAACGAAATGAATCTGATCGCACAACTGGAACAAGAAGAGATCGCCCGTCTGGGCAAGAACGTCCCCGATTTCGCGCCTGGCGACACCTTGGTGGTCGGCGTGAACGTGATCGAAGGCGAGCGCAAGCGCGTCCAGCTGTTCGAAGGCGTGGTCATCGCCAAGCGTAACCGCGGTCTGAACTCCAGCTTCATCGTGCGCAAGGTGTCTTCCGGTGAAGGCGTGGAGCGTACCTTCCAGACCTACTCGCCGCTGATCGCCAGCATCGAAGTCAAGCGTCGTGGCGATGTGCGTCGCGCCAAGCTGTACTACCTGCGCGAGCGTTCCGGCAAGTCCGCACGTATCAAGGAAAAGCTGTCTGCCCGCAAGGACAGCGCAGAATCCTGATCGACGGATCACGCTGTATCTGCAACGGGAGCTTCGGCTCCCGTTTCATTTTCAGTCCTTGCCTTGGGCCAACCTCAACCACCTCGCCTGCATGCACCGCTACCGAAGCATGGACTTGCGTTTCGGATATGATGCGCCCATGGAATTCCAGGCCGTCATCCCCGCCCCTTTCGGCAAGCTCGGCATCCGTTGTTCAGACACGGATCTGCTGGGCATCGATTTCCTGCCAGCCACGCACCGCGAGCAGGTTGCGTCAGGCGGACTGGCGCAAGAAGCCTGCCGACAATTACACGCCTATCTGCAAGACCCCGGTTTTGTCATCGACCTGCCGTTCGAATTGAGCGGCACCCACCATCAATGCGATGTTTGGCTGGCGATGCTGGAGATCCCGGTCGGCGAGACGCGCAGCTATGGCGATCTTGCCGTCGCGCTGGGTTCCAGCGCGCGTGCCGTCGGGCAAGCCTGCGGCAACAACCCCTTGCCAGTGGTTATCCCTTGCCACCGCGTGGTGGGCAAGCATGGACTGGGTGGCTTCATGCATCGTGCGGATGACGAGGCGATGACGATCAAGCGTTGGTTGCTGGCGCATGAGCGAAGCTGAACTGCTGGATGAGTTCGGGGACGCGCTGTGGCTGGAAGACGGACTGGCGCGCAACACCCTCGAAAGCTATCGTCGCGACCTGGACAAGTTCGCGGCCTGGCTGCATGCACGTGGGGAAGGCGGGCTGCTGACTGCTACGGCAGCCGACATCCAGGGTTTCCTGGCGCATCTGGTGGGGCAGGAGAAGGCGCGCCCCACCACTACCTCGCGCGCCATCTCCAGTCTGAAACGCTTGTATCGCTATCTGTTGCGCCAGAACCAGATCAAGGTGGATCCCACTTTGCAGATCGCTACGCCGAAATTGCCGCGGGCCTTACCCAAGAGCCTGACTGAAGCGGATGTGGAGCAATTGCTCGCAGCCCCCGACGTGCGAACCCCGCTCGGTCTGCGCGATCGCGCCATGCTGGAAGTACTGTATGCCAGCGGATTGCGCGTCTCGGAGCTGGTCGGTCTGAAACTGGTACAGGTCAGCATGAACGAAGGCGTGGTGCGCGTGCTGGGCAAAGGTAGCAAGGAGCGGCTGGTGCCGTTCGGCGAGGAGGCCATGGAGTGGTTGAAGCGTTATCAGCTGGAGGCGCGACCGGTGTTGCTCGCCGGCAAAGTCAGCGATGCGATGTTCGTCACCCAGCAGGGCGTTGCGATGACGCGCCAGATGTTCTGGCACCTGATCAAGAAGCATGCGCGGCAGGGCGGGGTGCACAAGCCGCTCTCGCCGCATACCTTGCGCCATGCGTTCGCCACCCACTTGCTCAATCACGGTGCCGATCTGCGCGTGGTGCAGATGCTGCTCGGCCATTCCGACATCTCGACCACGCAGATCTATACCCACGTGGCGCGCGAGCGCCTTAAACAGTTGCACGCCCAGCACCATCCCCGAGGTTGAGACCATGAGCCAGCACGAGATAACGACCGACGACGGTCGGGTGTTCTACGACATGAGCGGAGACGACAATCCCTGTCTGGGCTGCGCCGTCTGCTGCATGCATTACCGTGTCTCGTTCTACCAGGGCGAGCTGGATACCCAGCCGGGCGGCTATGTACCGGCCGACCTGGTGGTCCAGCTCACTCCGTTCCGCGCCTGCATGAAAGGTACCGAAGCGGCGCCCGGCCGTTGCATCGCGCTGGGTGCGGACGGCTTGTGCGGGATCTATGACAAACGTCCCTCGGTATGCCGTGAATTCCCGGCCCAGATGGCGGATGGCAGCATGAACCCGGAGTGCATACGTCTGCGAGCGATGTATGGCGTGGAAGACAGGAACGAATGAGGTTGGAGTGGTGGAGGTGATCAGGATCGAACTGACGACCTTCTGATTGCGAACCAGACGCTCTCCCAACTGAGCTACACCCCCACGGCAGGCGAATCCTAAATGCAAACCGAAGTTTTGAAAAGCGTATGCGCATGTCGCTGCGTTTCCTAATTCCGGTAATTCCTGCAATAATCGCCCCACTGAAATGGAGAGAGAAAAATGGCAATGACTCAAGACGATCTGAAACGCGCGGTCGCCCAGGCGGCGATTGCTTATGTCCCGAACGACTGCATCGTGGGCGTGGGCACCGGCTCCACTGCCAACTTTTTCATCGATGAGCTGGCCAAGATCAAAGGCAAGATCCGCGGCGCGGTCGCCAGCTCGGAAGCTTCGGCCAAGCGCTTGCAAGGTCATGGCATCGAAGTGTTGTCGCTGAACGATGCTGGCGATTTGCCTGTATACGTCGACGGCGCCGACGAGATCACGCGCCATATGCACATGGTCAAGGGCGGCGGCGGCGCGCTGACGCGCGAGAAGATCGTGGCGGCAGCCAGCAAGAAGTTCATCTGCGTGTGCGACCAGAGCAAGCTGGTCGACGTGTTAGGCAAGTTCCCGCTGCCGGTCGAGGTCATTCCCATGGCACGCAGCTACATCGCGCGCGAGATGGTCAAGCTGGGCGGGCAGCCCAAGCTGCGCGAAGGTTTCACCACCGATAACGGCAACGTCATCCTCGACGTGCACGGACTGTCCATCATGAACCCGGTGGAACTGGAGACCAAACTGAACCAGTTGCCCGGTGTGGTGACCAACGGTCTGTTCGCATGCCGTGGTGCGGACGTGCTGCTGCTGGGCACTCCCGACGGCGTGAAGACGATGACTGCCGCGTAACAGAAACGTAACCGAAAACCGCTAGGCTCTGCGGTTCGAAACTCTCCGGAAAGGATGCATCATGGTCGGCACCGAACACACCTCGAAACAATTCGACGCGGAACTGGAAGCGGTGCGCGCGCGCGTGCTGCAGATGGGAGGGCTGGTCGAGAACCAGATCAAGCTGGCCGTCGAATCCCTGGTCTCCGGTGATGTCGCCCTGATGACCCAGGTGATCGAGGACGATCATCGCGTCAACGCGATGGAAGTCGAGATCGACGAGAGCTGCAACCACATTCTGGTGCGCCGCCAGCCGGCCGCCGGCGACCTGCGCATGGTGATGACCGTCATCAAGACCATCACCGATCTGGAGCGCATCGGCGACGAGGCCGAGAAGATCGCGCGCATGGCCAAACTGCTGTCGCAGAAGGAGCGTCTGCACCTGCCGCGCTACAACGAGATCAAGCATGCCGCCGAGCTGGCACTGGACATGTTGCGCAAGTCGCTGGATGCCTTCGCCCGCCTCAATCTCAGCGCCGCTGCCCAGGTCGTGCGTCAGGACGAGCAGGTGGACGAGGAATTCCGCGCCATCATGCGTTACCTCATCACCTTCATGATGGAAGACCCGCGCACCATCTCCACCTCGCTGGAGATCCTGTTCGTGGCCAAGGCCATCGAGCGCATCGGCGACCATGCCAAGAACATGTCGGAATACGTGGTCTATATGGTCAAGGGACGCGATGTGCGCCACGTCACCGTCGAAGAGATCGAGCGGGAAGTGCAGCAATAAGCTGCCGCAGTGTTTTGCAACAACAGCCACTCCTAGCCGCCGTCGACCTCGGTTCCAACAGCTTCCGATTACAGGTCGCACGCGTCGAGAACGACCAGCTCTACATGCTCGATGGCCTGCGCGAGGCGGTGCGCCTGGCCGCCGGCATCACCCCTGATCGCCAGCTGGATCAAGCCTCGCAGCAACGCGCACTCGAATGCCTGCAGCGCTTCGGTGAGCGCTTGCGCGACCTGCCGCAGGAGGCGGTGCGCGCGGTCGGCACCAATTCGCTGCGCGTGGCCAAGAACGCACCGGAATTCCTGCAGCAAGCCGAAGCCGCACTCGGCTTTCCTATCGAAGTCATCGCCGGCCGTGAAGAGGCGCGCCTGATCTATCTCGGCGTGGCGCAAGGTTTGCCGCAGAGCGAGGAGCTTCGCCTGGTGATGGACATCGGCGGCGGCTCCACCGAGTTCATCATCGGCCAGGGCTTGCAGCCGCTGCACCTGGAGAGCCTGTACATGGGCTGTGTCAGCTACAGCGCGCGCTTCTTTCCGGATGGCAAGATCAACAAGGGCAACCTCAAACAGGCCGAGCTCGCCGCCCGCAACGAGTTGCAAGCCATCATCGCCGAATATGCCAAGGGCCACTGGAGCGTGGCGCTCGGTTCCTCGGGAACCGCGCGCGTGATCTGTGACGTGCTGGAGCAGAACGGCTACAGTGCCTCCGGCATCACGCGCGACGGACTGGAACAGTTGCGTGCCAGGCTGCTCGAGGTCGGCGATGTCGCCAAGCTCGACCTGCCCGGCATGAAGGCGGACCGCGTGCCGGTGTTCGCCGGCGGCTTCGCCATCATGTATGCCGCCTTCTGCGAACTCGGTATCGAGCAGATGCGTCCCGCGCTGGGCGCTTTGCGCGAAGGCGTGCTGTATGACCTGCTGGGGCGTTTCACGCACAACGACATGCGCGAGGCCACGGTGCAGCAATTCATGCGCCGCTATCACGTCGACCATGCGCAGGCGCAGCGCGTGCGAGGTCTCACGGTGTTGCTGGCGCAGCAGTTCTTCGACGGCCATCTGGACGAAGAGAACGAACAGTTGCTGACCTGGGCTGCCGACCTGCACGAGATCGGCATCAGCGTCGCGCACAGCGGTTACCACAAGCATTCCGCCTACATCCTTGCCAACGCCGACATGCCCGGTTTCTCGCGCAAGGTGCAGCAGCGCCTGAGCCTGCTGGCACTGGCCCATCGTGGCAAGCTGGACAAGGTCGGCACGCAGCTCGACGAGTGGCAGGTCGCGGCCAAGGTGATGGCGCTGCGCCTGGCCGTGCTGTTCTATCGCAACCGCACCGAGGTTGCCTTGCCGGCGATGCAGGCGCGTTTCAGCGGCAGCAAATTCAACCTCAACCTGAATGCCGACTGGCTGGCGCAGAACCCGCTGACCGAGACCGCGTTACGCGACGAAGCGCGGCAATGGAAGGCGCTCGGTCTCAGCCTGCAGATCGAGGCCGCCTGAGGCCTCACCCGCTGGCTGCGCGGACGTTGCGGATGCCCCCATGCTACACTGCGCGCGAAGCTGGCCAGGCAGTCGCTGCGCGCCTTGTGTGCGTAGAGGAAAGTCCGGGCTCCGCAGAGCAGGATGCCGGCTAACGGCCGGACGCCGCGAGGCGATGGAAAGTGCCACAGAGAACAGACCGCCCAAGTCCCTTCGGGGAACGGCAAGGGTGAAACGGCGAGGTAAGAGCTCACCGCGGACGTGGCAACACGGACGGCACGGTAAACCCCATCCGGAGCAAGACCAAATAGGCAGGCAATGACGTGGCTCGCGTCGCCTGTGGGTAGGTCGCTTGAGCGTCAGGTAACGAAACGCCTAGAGGAATGACTGTCCACGACAGAACCCGGCTTATCGGCCAGCTTCACCGAAAACGGCGGCACGTACACAAGGGAGGGCGTGCTGCACATGGAAAAGGATAGAAAGCCACAACCATGAGATTGAGAAGCCATATCCAGTTTTCTTTGATCGCCATCCTGTGTCTGTTCGCAGTGAACTTCGCGCTGAATTTCTGGAATGCCTATCGCCAGCGTGATGCCCTGGAACAGTTGCAACACGACAACGCACAACTCTCCATCACCACTTCCATCCGCCAGGGGATCGAAGAGATCCAGAAGCAGGTCGTGCGGCTCGGTCGCCTGCCGCAGGATGCGGTGCCCGTGCTGAGCGCGGAAGAGAAGGACAAGGTCGAAGCGCAATCCGCGCGCGTGGCGACGCAAGTGACCCAACTCAAGGAACTGGCACAAGGTTCGTTGCTGGAGAAAGTCACCAGCATGCAGACGCACTATGCCGAGCTGGCGGCCTCGTGGCATCTGTTCTACGGTAATTTCGGCAAGGACCCGGCGCAGGCGATGACCGAATACGCCCTGCACGCGGAACCGCTGAGCCAGCAATTGCTGTATCTGGAATTGCCCGCGCTGGAAGCGCAGGAGCGCGAACTGATTGCTGCTGCGCATGCGCAACTGGAGCAGACCGAATGGTGGTCCGAGCGCACTGCACTGGCGGTGTTCCTGTCGTCGCTGCTGATCGGCATCGTGCTGGCGATGCGTGCCTATCGGCGTCTGGCGAACGGCATGCAGGCTTTCGCGCCGGCGGTGGCCACGGTGTTGGCCGGCGGTGCGGCGCGCGTCGGGCTGGAATCCAAGGACGAGCTGGGCGGGATCGCTGCCGCTTTCGACACAGTGAGCGATGACTTGCAGCGTGCTCAAACGCAATGCCACGAGCTGAGCGAGACGCTGACCCGGCGCAACGAAGAGATCGAACGCGAGCGCGAGGAAGCGCAATCGCTGTTGCGCAACATCCTGCCGGCCAAGGTCGCGCAGGAGTTCCGCGAGAAGGGGGCGGTGCAACCCAAATACCTGGAAGATGTCACCATCCTGTTCACCGATTTCGTCGGTTTCTCTGCCTCCACCGAGAATCTGGCGGCGGAAGACCTGGTGTACATGCTGGACGATTACTTCAGTGCCTTCGACGAGATCAGTGCGCGCTACGGACTGGAGAAACTGAAGACCATCGGCGACAGCTATATGTGTGCCGCCGGTCTGCCCGAACGCAACCCGTCGCATCCGGTGGATGCCGTGATGGCCGCCATGGAGATCGTGCAGGCGGTCAGCGAGCGCAGCCATCGTCACGCCAACTGGTCCATCCGTATCGGCATCCACACCGGCCATGTCATCGCCGGTATGGTCGGCCAGCAGAAGTTCGCCTACGACATCTGGGGCGAATCGGTGAACTATGCCTCGCGCGTGGAATCCAGCGGCGAACCCAACCGCATCGCGTTGTCCGCGCAGACCTATGCGCGCATCAAGGATTTCTTCGAATGCGAGAAGCGCGTGAAGACCCACGCCAAGGTGTCACACAAGATGGAGTTGTATTTCGTGAAGGGCTTCACGCCCAATCTGGTGGAAGACACCAAGCAGATGCCGCCGGAAGCGTTCGTGCGCCGCTATCGCGGGTACTTCCAGAAAGAGCCGCCGGCCTTCCCGCCGCTGCATGCGGCGGTGCCGATCAAAGAGACGAGCAAGAGGCAATAAAAGACGCGGGGCTGGACCCCGCGTTTTTTATTTGCTGCTTTGGTTATTTACTATTTTCAGTGAGCGCCTGTTCCAGACGGTCCGCCGGCAGATAACCCGGGTTCATCACGCCGTTGGCGAAGATCAGCGCCGGTGTGCCGTTCACGCGCAGCTTGTGGCCCAATGCCAGGATCTCGTCCGTGGGCACCTTGCAGTTGCCGGGCTTGGGCTGCACGCCATTCAGCATCAGATCGTCCCAGGCCTTCACCGGGTCCTTGCTGCAACGGATCGCTTGCACCTTCTCAGCCGAGCCGTTGAAGATCGGATACATGAACAGGTACAGCGTCACGTTGGTCACATCCTTCAGTTCCTGCTCCAGCTTCTTGCAGTAGCCGCAGTTAGGATCGGTGAAATAAGCCATCTTGCGGCTGCCGTCGCCCTTCACCTTCTTCACCGCCAGGTTCAGTGGCAGCTTGTCGAACTCGATGGCGAACAGCTTGCGTGCGCGCGCTTCGGTCAGGTTCTTGCGTGCTTGCAGGTCGAACATCTGGCCGTCGATCAGGTATTGGCCTTTCTCATCGGTATAGAAGATGTGGTCTTCGGTCACCACTTCGAACAGGCCGGGGATGGGCGACGTGTTCACCTGGTTCACCGTGCCGATCAACTGCTGATAGTTCTTCTGCAAGGTGTCTTTGACGACGGACGCCTTGTCATCGGCGGCATGGGCCAGGGTGGTGGTGAGCAACAGCAACAGCAGGGTTCTGAACATGTGAGACTTCCTTGTGATGGGATCAGTTGAGTGCATGCCGCGCCAGCAGCTTCTTCAGCGGCGTGACGGCATTGGTGGTGGCCATGCCGACGTTGCGCAGCAGGCGCAACACCGGATTGGGATTCACGAACAGGTGTTTCAGCGCATCGGTGGTGAGCTGCATGGACAGGATGTCGTCGCGCCGTGCATGCTCGTAGCGTTGCAGCAGGCGCAGGTCGCCGCAATCCAGTGCGCCGCGCTGCATGATGGTGTGCGCCAGTTCGCGCGCATCGCGCAGGCCCAGGTTCACGCCCTGACCCGCCAGCGGATGCACGTTGTGTGCGGCATCGCCGATCAGCGCGAGTCGCGGTTTGGCCAGGTGCGCCAGGTTCAGCACGCGCAGGGCGAAGGCGGCGGGCGCGGTGATGACTTCCAGTTCGCCCAGCGTGCGCTGCGACGCCTGCGTCACGCGCGCCGCCAGTTGCTCATGTGACAGTGCCAGCAGCTCGGCCGATTTCTCCGGCGTCACCGACCACACGATGGAGATACGTCGGCCCGGCAGCGGCAGCAGCGCCAGGATGCCATCTTCGGTGAACCATTGATAGGCGATGCCGCGATGGGCCTTGCTGCATTTGAAATTGGCGACCAGACCATGCTGGTTGTAGGGCGTCGGCACTTCCGGCATGCCGGCTTGCTGGCGCACCCAGGAATCGCGGCCGTCCGCGCCCACGATCAGTTTGGCGCGCACTTCGCGGCCGTCTTTCAGCGTGAGATGCGCGGCCTGTTCATGCACCTGCAAGGCGGCGCATTGCGCGGGGTGCAGCAGCGTCAGGTTGTCTTGCTCGCGCAGGCCTTGCCACAGGGCATCCTGCAACAAGCGGCTCTCCAGGATGAACGCCATCTCCGGCACGCCCAACTGATAGGCGCTGAAATTCAGCTTGGCGCCGGTGTCGCCGAACACGCGCATCTCTTCCACTTGCTGCACGCGGCTCATATCCAGGCGCTGCCAGGCGCCGCATTCGCGCAGGAATTCCGCATTGCCCGGGGTGAAGGCGTAGATGCGCGCATCCCAGTCATCTTCGGCTTGGCTGGCCTGAGGTGAGGGACCACTTTCAAGCAATGCCAGCTTCAGCCCGCTATGGCGCAAGGAGGCCGCCAGGCTCGCGCCCACCAGACCGCCGCCGATGATGACAATGTCGAATTCCATGGTCGGAAAACCCCGCACAAAAAATCGGCGGCCATCATAGCATGGGGCGGCTGCTTAATTTATAATCGCCGCCCCCTACGGAAATGACCCCATGCAGATCGGCAAGTACAAACTGAAGAACAACCTGATCGTCGCCCCCATGGCGGGTGTCACCGATCGGCCGTTCCGCATGCTGTGCAAACGCATGGGCGCCGGCATGGCGGTGTCCGAGATGGTGGCCTCCAACTCGCTGCTGTACGGCTCCGAGAAGACCAAGCGCCGCGCCAACCATGCCGGCGAGGTCGATCCCATCTCGGTGCAGATCGTCGGTGCCGATCCCAAGATGCTGGCCGAAGCCGCGCGTTACAACGTCGCCAACGGCGCCCAGATCATCGACATCAACATGGGCTGCCCGGCCAAGAAGATCTGCAACGTGATGGCCGGCTCGGCGCTGATGCAGAACGAAGCGCTGGTGGCCGACATCCTCGAAGCCGTGGTCAAGGCGGTGGACGTGCCGGTCACCCTCAAGACGCGCACCGGCTGGGACAAGGCCCACCGCAACGCCATCAACATCGCGCGCATCGCCGAAGCCAGTGGCATCCAGGCACTGGCCATCCATGGCCGCACCCGTGCTTGCGCGTACACCGGCGATGCCGAATACGACACCATCGCCGCCGTGAAGGCGGAAGTGAACATCCCCATCATCGCCAACGGCGACATCACCACGCCCGAGAAGGCCAAGTTCGTGCTCGACCACACCGGCGCCGATGCCGTGATGATCGGCCGCGCCGCGCAGGGACGCCCCTGGCTGTTCCGCGAGATCGAGCATTACCTGAACACCGGCACCCATCTGCTGTCGCCCAACGTCGGCGAGATCCAGCAAGTGCTGACCGAACACCTGCAAGACCTGTATGCCTTCTACGGCGAATACACCGGCTTGCGCGTCGCGCGCAAACACATCTCCTGGTACACCAAGGGCTTGCCCGGTTCCGCGATGTTCCGCCATCGCATGAACCAGCTGGAGAGCCTGGACGAACAGGTGCGCGCAGTGAACGATTTTTTTGAAGAGCAGAAGGCTGCCAGTGCAACATTGCGGTACGACGACATCGGGGAGCTGGCGGCATAAAGACCGTCAGGATGTCGCGCGACCGGGGCGGATATTGGTAACAAAGGGGGGAGCATGAGCAGTGACGAGTGCGTCATCAACGAGAATGACATCGCCAGGCACGTACGCAAGGCGCTGAACGACTACTTCAAGGACCTTGGCGGAGAAGACCCGTCCTGCGGCATCTACGACATGGTGATCCACTGCGCCGAGAAACCGCTGATCGAGACCGTGTTGACCCACGCGGGCGGCAACCAGACACGTGCCGCCGAGTTGCTCGGCATCAATCGCAACACGCTGCGCAAGAAGATGCAGCTGCACAAGATTCAATAATCAAGGAACCCAACCATGGCCATCACCCAAGCTCTCATCAGCGTGTCGGATAAATCCGGCGTCCTCGAATTCGCCAAAGGTCTGCACGCCCTCGGCGTGAAGCTGCTCTCCACCGGCGGCACCGCCAAGCTGCTCGCCGACAACGGCGTGCCCTGCACCGAAGTCGCCGATTACACCGGCTTCCCCGAGATGCTGGATGGCCGTGTGAAGACGCTGCAACCCAAAGTGCACGCCGGCATCCTGGCGCGCCGCGACCTGCCCGAGCACATTGCCACGCTGAAGAAGCACGACATCCCCACCATCGACCTGGTGGTGGTCAACCTCTACCCGTTCGCGGCCACCATCGCCAAGCCCGGCTGCACGCTGGCCGATGCCATCGAGAACATCGACATCGGCGGCCCGACCATGGTGCGTTCTGCCGCCAAGAACCACGCGCATGTCGCCATCATCACCGACCCGGCCGACTACGCCGATGTGCTGGCCGAGATGCAGACCAATAAATGTACCGTGTCCGACGCCACCCGTTTCGAGCTGGCCAAGAAAGCCTTCTCGCACACTGCCGCCTACGACAGCATGATCAGCAACTACCTCACCGCGATCGATGCCGACGGCAACAAGAGCGAGTACCCGGCGCAGATCAACTTCAACTTCGCCAAGGTGCAGGACATGCGCTACGGCGAGAATTCGCACCAGAGCGCCGCGTTCTATCGCGACCTCAATGGCGTGAGTGGCGGCATCGCCGATTACACCCAGTTGCAGGGCAAGGAACTCAGCTACAACAACATCGGCGACTCCGATGCCGCTTGGGAATGTGTGAAGACCTTCGAACAGCCCGCCTGCGTCATCGTCAAGCATGCCAACCCCTGCGGCGTCGCCATCGCCGACACGCCGCTGAACGCCTACAAGCTGGCCTATGCGACCGACACCACCTCCGCGTTCGGCGGCATCATCGCTTTCAACCGCGAGCTGGATGAAGCCACTGCCGCGCAGATCGTCGCCAACCAGTTCGTCGAGGTCATCATCGCCCCGAGCGCTACCGAGGCCGCGCTGAAGGTCACCGGCGCCAAGCAGAACGTGCGCGTGCTCACCGTGCCGCTGTCCAACGCGCACAACCAGTGGGACGTGAAGCGCGTGGTCGGCGGCCTGCTGGTGCAGACCCCGGATGCACTCAACGTGCAGTTGGATCAGCTCAAGGTCGTCACCAAGGTGCAGCCCACCAAGGAACAACTCACCGACCTGCTGTTCGCCTGGCGCGTGGCCAAGTACGTGAAGTCCAACGCCATCGTGTTCTGCAAGGGCGGCCAGACCCTGGGCGTGGGCGCCGGCCAGATGAGCCGCGTCGACTCCACCCGCATCGCCAGCATCAAGGCGCAGAACGCCGGCCTCAGCCTGGCCGGCTCCGTGGTCGCCTCGGACGCCTTCTTCCCGTTCCGCGATGGCGTGGATGTGCTGGCCGAAGCCGGCGCCAAGGCCGTCATCCAGCCGGGCGGTTCCATGCGCGATGAAGAAGTCATCAAGGCAGCAGACGAACACGGCCTGGCCATGGTGTTCACCGGCTACCGTCACTTCCGTCACTAAGCCCGCCGCGCCCGGGCCGCAGTCTCGTCATTCCCGCGCAAGCGGGAATCCAGCGAAGATGAAGGCCCTGCGCAGCAGACAACAAGGTTATGCCCCGCGCTGCGGGGTTTTTCAATCATCTGGATTCCCGCTTGCGCGGGAATGACAACAAGGTGTGAATATGAAGATTCTAGTCATCGGTAACGGCGGTCGCGAACACGCACTCGCCTGGCGTCTGGCGCAAGGCGCAAAGGTGCAAAAGGTCTACGTCGCACCGGGCAATGCGGGTACGGCATTGGAAGAAGGCGTGGAGAACGTCGCCATCACGGCCATTCCCGAACTGCTTGAGTTCGCCAAGGCCAACGACATCTACATGACGGTGGTCGGCCCCGAAGCGCCGCTGGCCGCAGGCGTGGTGGATGCCTTCCGCGCCGCAGGCCTGAAGATCTTCGGCCCCACCAAGGCCGCCGCGCAACTCGAATCCTCCAAGGATTTCGCCAAGCGCTTCATGACGCGCCACAACATCCCCACCGCCTTCTTCGAGACCTTCAGCGAGATCGCACCTGCCAAGGCCTACGTCGAAAAGCACGGCGCACCCATCGTCATCAAGGCCGATGGTCTCGCCGCAGGCAAGGGCGTGGTCGTGGCGATGAGCAAACAGGAAGCGTTCGAAGCCATCGACATGATGCTGTCCGACAACAAACTGGGCGATGCTGGTGCGCGCGTGGTGATCGAAGAGTTCCTCGAAGGCGAAGAAGCCAGCTTCATTGTCATGGTGGACGGCAAGAACGTGCTGGCCATGGCATCCAGCCAGGACCACAAGCGCCTCAAGGATGGCGACCAGGGCCCCAACACCGGCGGCATGGGCGCGTATTCGCCCGCACCGGTGGTCACCCCCACCATCCACGCCAAGGCGTTGCGCGAAGTCATCATGCCCGTGGTGCGCGGCATGGAAAAAGAAGGCATCACCTACACCGGCTTCCTTTACGCAGGTCTGATGATCTCGCCGGACGGCGGCCTCAAAGTGCTGGAATTCAACTGCCGCTTCGGCGACCCCGAAACGCAACCCATCATGCTGCGCCTCAAGAGCGACTTCGCCGTGCTGATCGAACACGGCATCAACGGCACGCTGGATAAGGTCGAAGCCGAATGGGATCACCGCACCGCCCTCGGCGTCGTCATGGCCGCCGCCAACTACCCCGACACCCCGCGCAAGGGTGACGTCATTACTGGTCTGCCCAAGAAACTCGAAGACGCCCACGTCTTCCACGCCGGCACCACCATGCAAGACGGCAAAGTCGTCACCAGCGGCGGCCGCGTCCTCTGCGTCGTCGCCCTCGGCGACATGGTCAAACACGCGCAAAACCGCGCCTACGAGATCGCCGACACCATCAAGTTCGACGGCTGCCAGATGCGCCGCGATATTGGTTATCGGGCCATCGGGCGGAAGTAATCAACTCACACTCCCTCGGCGGCAGGGAGAGGGGGCGCAGGAAGCTGGTCACATTTTGAGACCAGCTAACCCATGTACCCAGCACTAAGTACCGCCATTATTAAAGAAATGAGCTAATATTTAAACAGCTCGATTTCTTATTAAAGGTGGGCTTCATGCTTAGAGACATCACCGGGCAATACCTTTCCAGCGTTGCAGGCGGCGAAACGGTGCGCGCTTTTGTGCCAAGTCCGTTGCCGCCGGTCCCTGCGCTGGAGATCGACGAAGCGCGCCAGCGCCTGCTGGAGCGCGCCACGCTCGCCGTTGGGCGCCTCGATAGCGTAAGCACGCTGCTGCCCGACCCGCACCGCTTCCTGTATGCCTATGTGCGCCGCGAGGCCGTGTTGTCTTCGCAGATAGAAGGTACGCAATCCTCGCTGTCCGACCTGCTGCTGTTCGAGCTGGACGAAGCGCCCGGTGTGCCATTCGATGACGTGGTCGAGGTCTTCAACTACGTCGCTGCGCTCGAGTACGGCATGGCCCGGTTGCGCGAACCCTTTCCACTATGTAACCGCCTGCTGCGCGAGATGCACACCCATCTGATAGCGCGTGGACGTGGTGGCGACAAAGCACCGGGAGAATTTCGCCGCAGCCAGAACTGGATCGGCGGCACGCGTCCCGGCAACGCCCGCTTCGTACCCCCGCCGCCGCAAGAAGTGGAAGCCTGCATGGCTGCGCTCGAACAATTCATCAATCTGCCAGGCGAAGCGGCACCCGTACTGATCAAAGCGGCGCTGGCGCACGTGCAGTTTGAAACCATTCACCCCTTTCTCGATGGAAACGGCAGATTGGGGCGGCTGCTAATCGCCCTGATGCTGCATCAGGGCGGCCTGCTCTCACAGCCGCTGCTCTACCTCAGTCTGTATTTCAAACAGCACCGTGCCGTGTATTACGAACTGCTCGACAAAGTACGCACGGATGGCGATTGGGAAGCGTGGGTGGACTTCTTTCTCGAAGGCGTCGAACAGACCGCGCAAAGTGCCGTGCAAACCGCGCAGCGTCTAGCCTCGCTGTTCGAACAAGACAACCTGCGCATGCAGCAAAGCGGGCGGGGCGCGACCAATGCCCAGCGTCTGTTGTCTGCCCTGCGCAGTCACCCGGTATCAACGCTCAAGTCGCTAAGCGCAGAGGCGGGCATCAGCTTTCCAACCGCAGGCAAAGCCATGCAAACACTGATCGAACACGGCATCGCGCGCGAACTCACCGGCCAACGCCGCAACCGAGTATTCGTGTATGAAGCCTACATCGCAATTCTGAACGAGGGCGGCGAAGCGCTATGAGCAACCGAACTTGCACCCGATAGATAATCATTACGAGTGGAGAGTCGTCGAGCACGGTGACAACGGGGAAGTGGCAACACTTCCCCGCTTTGTTTTTTAGGGTCTATATATTCTTCACGCTTGGAGATAGGTAGCTGGGTCGGTACTATTCGGCTCGCCACAGAAAGAACAGACCGAATGAGCGAATTGATTCTCTACCAGACTGAAGACGGAAAAGCCGAAGTGCGCCTGCGCGCCGAAGACGGCAGCGTCTGGCTTACTCAGGGAGAAATCGCCGAACTGTTCGCGACCACCAAGCAGAATGTCAGCCTGCATGCGGCCAACATATTGAAAGAAGGCGAGCTGGCCGAGGAATCAGTTGTCAAGGAATCCTTGACAACTGCCGCCGACGGCAAGAACTACCGAACCAAACTCTACCGCCTCGAAATGATCCTTGCCGTGGGCTATCGGGTAAAAGGTTCCCGTGGCACCCAATTCCGCCAATGGGCCACCGCCCACCTCGCCGAATACCTCACCAAGGGCTTCGTCATGGACGACGAGCGCCTCAAGAACCCCGGCGGCTGGGACTACTTCGACGAACTGCTGGCGCGCATCCGCGAGATCCGCGCCTCGGAAAAACGCTTCTACCAGAAGGTGCGCGACCTGTTTGCCCTCAGCGCCGATTACCGCGCCGACGACAGCGCCGCCCAACTGTTCTTTGCCGAAGTGCAAAACAAGCTGCTCTACGCCGTCACCAGGCAAACCGCCGCCGAACTTATCGTTGCGCGTGCCGATGCCAGCGCTCCCAACATGGCGCTGACCACCTGGAGCGGCTCGCGGGTGCGCAAGCACGACGTCATCGTCGCCAAGAATTATTTGAACGCCGACGAAGTGGACACCCTAAACCGGCTGGTCGTCATCTTTCTGGAAACCGCCGAACTGCGCGCCCAGGAACGCAAACAACTCACGCTGGATTACTGGCGGCAGAACGTGGATCGCCTGCTCGAATTCAGCGAGCGTCCCGTGTTGCGCAACGCGGGTAGCATTAGCGCCGAGCAAATGAAAAGTATTGCCCACGAGCGCTATGAAACCTTCGATGCCAATCGTCGGAACGAGGAAGCTGTTGCGGCTGATGCCGAGGATATTCGGGCACTGGAAGAAATAGAAAAGCACACAGGCAAGACATCGAAAAATAAATGATGTCCGCAAACGAAGAATCGAGATCGAACCGGCCATGACCGAAAACCAGAACCCCGAACAAAAAGCCCGCGACACCATCGACGCGCTGCTGGAGCAGGCGGGCTGGGTCGTGCAGTCGAAAAACAAATTCGACCCGAGCGCGGGGCTGGGTATTGCGGTGCGCGAGTACCAGACCGACATCGGCCCCGCCGATTACGTGCTGTTTGTGGATCGCAAAGCCTGCGGCGTGATCGAAGCCAAGAAAGAGGAGCTGGGCTTCAAGATCACTGAGGTCGAAGAACAGACAGGTGGCTACGCCGCTGCCAAGCTGAAATGGGTCAACAACAAGGAGCCGTTGCCCTTCCTGTATGAAAGCACCGGCATTATCACCCGCTTCACCGATGGCCGCGATCCCAAGCCGCGTTCGCGCGAGGTGTTCAACTTCCACCGTCCGGAAACGCTCAAGGAATGGCTGAGCCAGAGCGATAGCCTGCGCGCTCGGCTGCACCATATCCCCAAACTGCAACCGGACAAGCGCCTGCGTGACTGCCAGTATTCCGCCATCGCCAATCTGGAAGAGTCCTTCCGTGCCGACCGCCCGCGCGCCCTGATCCAGATGGCCACCGGCGCGGGCAAGACCTACACTGCCATCACCTCCATCTACCGCCTGCTCAAGTTTGCCCACGGCAAGCGCGTGCTGTTTCTGGTCAACACCAAAAACCTGGGCGAGCAGGCCGAGCAGGAGATGATGTCCTACACCCCGCTCGACGATAACCGCAAATTCACCGAGCTCTACAACGTGCAGCGCCTGAAAAATTCCTTCATCGCCAAGGATAGTCAGGTCTGTATCAGCACCATCCAGCGCCTGTATTCCATTCTCAAGGACAAGCCGCTGGACGAAGCCGCCGAGGAAATCGACCCGAACGAACTGGTGCAGCCCAAGCAGCCCATGCCCGTGGTCTACAGCGAAAAAATCCCGCCGGAATTTTTCGACTTCATCTTCATCGACGAATGCCATGAATCCATCTACAACCTGTGGCAGCAGGTGCTGGATTACTTTGATGCCAGCCTCATCGGCCTCACCGCCACGCCGGATAACCGCACCTACGGCTTCTTCAAGAAAAACGTGGTCAGCGAATACCCCCACGAAAAAGCCGTGGCCGATGGCGTGAACGTGGGCAACGAGGTGTACGTTATCGAAACCCAGATCAGCAAACAGGGCGAAATCATCAAGGCGCAGCAGCAAGTCGAGCGCCGCGAAAAGCTCACCCGCAAAAAACGCTGGGAGCAGCACGGTGTAGACGAAGCCTACGATGCCAAGCAGCTCGACCGCAGCGTGGTCAACCCGGACCAGATACGCACCATCATCCGCACCTTCCGCGACAAGCTGCCCGAGATTTTCCCCGGCCGTGAAGAAGTGCCCAAGACCCTCATCTTCGCCAAGACCGACAGCCACGCCGACGACATCATCAACATCGTGCGCGAGGAGTTCGGCGAGGGCAACGCTTTCTGCAAAAAGCTCACCTACAAGATCGACGAAGACCCCAAGTCGGTGCTCTCCGCCTTCCGCAACACCTTCTACCCGCGCATCGCCGTCACCGTGGACATGATCGCCACCGGCACCGATGTGAAGCCGCTGGAATGCCTGCTGTTCATGCGCGACGTAAAAAGCCGCAACTACTTCGAGCAGATGAAAGGGCGCGGCACGCGCACCTACGACCTCGACGAGCTGAAGAAAGTCACTCCCTCCGCCAAAAGCGCCAAGACGCATTACGTGATTGTGGATGCCGTGGGTGTCACCAAATCGCTCAAGACTTCCAGCCAGCCGCTCATCACCAAACCCACCGTGCCGCTCAAAGACCTCGCCATGGGCGTGATGCTGGGCGCTTGCGACGAAGACACCGTATCGTCATTGGCAGGCAGGCTGGCGCGGCTCAACAAGCAACTGGATGTGGACGAACAGCGCCGCATCAGAGAAAAGGCCGGGGGACTGGAACTCTCGCAGCTGGTGAGCCAACTGTTCGGCGCCATCGACGCCGACAACATCGAAGCCCGCGCGCTGGAGCTGGCAAAGCAACCCATCGGCACCGACCCCGGCGACAGCAAGCGCGCCGAAGCGCAACAGCAACTGGTGGGCGAAGCGGCCAAGGTGCTGAACGGCGAGTTGATCGACCTCATCGATAGCATTCACCGCGACAAGGAACAAACCATCGACCACGACAACCTCGACACCCTGCTGCGCGCCGAGTGGGACAAGGATGCCGCGAATAATGCACAGGCGCTGACCGACGAATTTGCCGATTACCTCAAGACGCACCGCAACGAGATCGAAGCCCTCGCCATCTTCTTCGATCAGCCGCAGCGGCGGCGCGAAGTCACCTACGCCATGATCCGCACCGTGCTGGACAAACTGAAAACCGACAAACCCAAACTCGCCCCGGTGCGCGTGTGGCAAGCCTATGCCCAGCTCGACGACTACAAAGGCCAGCCCATCAACGAGCTCACCGCGCTGGTCGCGCTGATCCGCCGCGTGTGCGGGCTGGATGAAACGCTCACCAACTACGACACCCTGGTGCGCCGCAACTTCCAGAACTGGGTGCTCAAGCACCACAGCGGCGGCGGTGAAAAATTCAACGAAGAACAAATGAACTGGCTGCGCATGATCCGCGACCACGTCGCCGTCTCCATCCACATGGAACGCGACGATTTGGAAATGGCCCCGTTCGATGGTCAGGGCGGGCTGGGCAAAATGTATGCACTGTTCGGCGGGCGCATGGATGCGCTGCTGGATGAATTGAATGAAGTGTTGGTGGCGTGATGAGACAAGAAGGTGTAATGCATCGCCACATTCCAAGTGGCTGGATTAGAGAGGAACTTGGAAATCTTGCTGAAAAAATTACTAAGGGCGCTACGCCAACTACCTATGGGTATGAGTTTCAACGATCAGGGATAAATTTCATAAAAATTCAGAATGTCTTTGCTGGTGCTATCGACTTGGCATCCATCACGGATTTCATTTCTGAGGACGCACATCAGAACCAGAAAAAATCCATTCTAAAAGTTGATGACGTACTTTTTTCTATTGCTGGAACAATCGGGGAAACGTCTATCGTTAAGCAGCAGCATCTCCCAGCAAATACGAACCAAGCATTCGCAATCATTTCCGGTTTCTCTGAGTTGTTACTGCCAAAGTATTTGGAATTTCAATTGCGCTCATTTGTTTCACAAAAGACGAAAGAGAAGGCCCGTGGCGGTGCAATGAATAATGTTTCACTGGACGACTTAAAGCACCTTGAATTACTTCTGCCTCCACTCAACGAACAACACCGCATCGTCGCTAAAATCGAAGAACTGTTTTCCGAACTGGACAAGGGCATCGAAGTCCTCAAGACCGCCCGCGAGCAGCTCAAGGTGTATCGGCAGGCGCTGCTGAAACACGCTTTCGAAGGCAAGCTCACCGCCGCGTGGCGTGACGCCAACCCGGACAAACTCGAACCCGCCGCCGTTTTGCTCGCGCGCATCCAGACCGAACGCGAACAGCGCTACCAGCAACAACTCCAGCAATGGCAAACCACCGGCGGCAGTAAACCCAAAGCACCCAAACCCCTGCCGCCGCTTACCACCGAAGAACTGGCGGAATTGCCTGAATTGCCGGAGGGGTGGGGGTGGGTCCGATTGATGGATGTCTCAGATCAGATCACTGATGGAACACACCATACCCCAACTTATGTTCCAAACGGAGTGCCCTTTATTTCAGTGAAGGACATTCGCGATGGTGTCGTAAGTTTTAGTGAGTGCAAATACATTTCTGAGGAAGAACATGCGGAGCTGTGCTCAAGATGTAAACCAGAAGCAGATGATTTGCTGATTACCAAAAGCGGAACTATTGGCCGCCTGGCTTTAGTTCCAGAAATCGACTTTAGTTTGTTCGTTAGCGTTGCTCTTGTTAAGACGCAGACCATGCGTCAGTTGGTATTGCCTAAGTGGTTTCTTTATGCCTTCGAGTATCACCTAATGAGCTTGAATATTGATCAGGACATCAAAGGCGGGCTGCTGAAAAACTATCACTTGGAAGATCTTCGCTTGGCACATATTCCTCTAGCATCAACAGAGGAACAGCAAGCTCTAATCATGGCACTTGAAGAGCGGATTACAGAGATTGCACAGCTCGACCTAACCCTCACCGCCTCCCTGCAACAATCCGAAGCCCTGCGCCAGTCCATCCTGAAGCGCGCGTTCTCCGGCCAATTGGTCACGCAAGACCCGCACGACGAACCCGCTGCCGTGTTGCTGGCGCGCATCCGGGCTGAAAAGGATGCACAATCCGCGCAACCTCGCAAATCAGGAAAGGGCAAAGCATGACCAGCAAAGCTGTCCCGACAATTCCCGAGGGCTATGCCGATTGGCTGGCCGATCTTAAAGGCCGTATCCATACCGCGCAGCAGCGCGCCACGCTGGCGGTCAACCGGGAGCTGGTGTTGTTGTACTGGCAAATCGGGCGCGACATTCTTGCCCGGCAAGCCCACCAGGGGTGGGGCGCGAAGGTGATTGATCGGCTGGCGCAGGATTTGCGCGCGGCCTTTCCCGAGATGAAGGGGTTTTCGCCGCGCAATCTCAAGTACATGCGCGCTTTTGCTGAGGCGTGGCCGGAGGCGGAATTTGTGCAAGGGGTGCTTGCACAATTGCCCTGGTATCACCAGTTGGCGTTGCTGGACAAGCTGGCCGATTCGGAATCCCGGCGCTGGTACGCTGCCAAGGCCATAGAGAACAACTGGTCGCGCAACATTCTGGTGATGCAAATCGAAACTCGTCTGCTGGAACGGAGCGGAACGGCGGTCACCAACTTCGAGGCCTGCCTGCCCAAGCCGCAGTCGGATCTGGCGCGCGAGTCGCTGAAAGATCCTTATCGTTTCGACTTTTTGGGCCTGTCCGAAGAAGCGCAAGAGCGTGAAATCGAAAATGCGCTGGTAAAGCATGTCACCCAGTTTCTGCTGGAACTGGGCGCGGGCTTTGCGTTCGTCGGGAGGCAGGTGTTGCTGGATGTGGGCGGCGATGAGTTTTTCATCGACCTGCTGTTCTATCACCTGAAGCTGCGCTGTTATGTGGTGATCGAACTCAAGGCTGGCCAGTTCAGGCCCGAGCATCTGGGGCAACTGGGCTTTTACCTGACTGCCTTGGATCGCCAGGTCAAAGACAAGCACGACAATCCAACCATCGGCCTTTTGCTGTGCAGGAGCAAGAACAAGATCGTGGCCGAATATGCCTTGGGCGATAAGTCGCAACCCATGGGCATTGCCGAATACAAATTGCTTGAATCCCTGCCGCCGGAACTGCAAAGCAACCTGCCGAGCATCGAGGAGATCGAGGCGGGACTGCAACAGAACTTGGAGTCGTCCGACGATATGTAAGGGTACGCTTTGATGCGTTTATGCCTCATTTATGCCTCAATTTATGCATCAATGCCTGCCGCTAATTTGAGCAACCAACTGGTTCCAAGGAAATAGAAATCAATGAACGCAACCGCCACCATCGTTTCCAAAGTCTGGAGTTTCTGCACCACGTTGCGCGACGACGGGGTGGGTTACGGCGACTATCTGGAGCAACTCACCTACCTGATCTTTTTGAAGATGGCGGACGAGTACAGCCAAGCGCCCTACAACAGAAAGGTGGGCATCCCCACCGAATACAACTGGCAAAGCCTGCGCGCCAAACGTGGCGCGGAGCTGGAGGTGCATTACGTGACGCTACTGCGCGAGCTGGGCAACAAGCCGGGCATGCTGGGGCAGATATTTACCAAGGCGCAGAACAAGATTCAGGACCCGGCCAAGCTGTATCGCCTGATCGAGATGGTGAACGAAACGCAGTGGGTCACCATGGGCGCGGATGTGAAGGGCGACATCTACGAGGGCTTGCTGGAGCGCAACGCGGAAGACACCAAGTCCGGCGCGGGGCAGTACTTCACGCCGCGCGCCTTGATTCGCGCCATGGTGGAGTGTGTGCGCCCCGAGCCGCTGAAGACCATTGCCGACCCGGCTTGCGGTACGGGCGGCTTCTTTCTGGCGGCATACGATTTTCTGGTGGATGCGCACAAGCTGGACAAGACGCAGAAGGACTTCCTCAAGCACAGCACATTTTTCGGCAACGAGATCGTGGCGGGAACGCGCCGCCTCGCGCTGATGAATATGTTTCTGCACAACATTGGCGAGATCGATGGCGAGGGTTCGATATCAAGCAACGATGCCTTGGTGGCTTCGTCGCCGCAGACCTACGACTACGTGCTGGCGAATCCGCCTTTCGGCAAGAAGAGCTCAATGAGCTTCACCAATGAGGAAGGCGAGCAGGAGAAAGACGACCTGACCTACAACCGCCAGGATTTCTGGGCGACCACCTCTAACAAGCAGCTCAACTTCGTGCAGCACATCCGCACCATGCTCAAGAGCACCGGGCGCGCCGCCGTGGTGGTGCCGGACAACGTGCTGTTTGAAGGCGGCGCCGGCGAAACGGTGCGCAAGAAGCTGCTGGAGACAACCGAGCTGCACACCATCCTGCGTCTGCCCACCGGCATCTTCTACGCCAACGGCGTGAAGGCGAATGTGCTGTTCTTCGACAACCGCGCCGCCAGCAAAGAGCCGTGGACGAAAGAGGTGTGGATCTACGATTACCGCACCAACATCCACCACACGCTGAAAAAGAAGCCGCTGCGCTTTGAGGATTTGCAAGAGTTCATTGATTGCTACCACCCGGCGAATCGTCATCAGCGCAAAGAAACATGGCACGAGCAAAGCAATCCGGAAGGACGCTGGCGCAAATTTACTTACGAACAAATCATCGCGCGCGACAAGACCAGCCTGGATATTTTCTGGTTGAAGGACAAGAGCCTTGCCGATCTGGATAACCTGCCCGAGCCTGATGAGTTGGCGGACGAGATCATTCAGAATCTAGAGGCTGGGCTGGATAGTTTCAGGGCGGTGGCAGCGGCGCTGGAATAGGCATCAAGATCGTACATAAATTGATTCGGAGAAACCATTATGGCGAGAAAACGCAGCCAAGGCGCATTTGAATATTGGGTTGATCTAGTTGCGTTGTTGCCATGGTGGGTAGGTGTCGCGCTAGCCATCGTTTCCTATCTTTGGCTGCATTCCGTGGCAACAGCACCCATGCAGCAGTATCAGGCAGTGCCGGGTCAGATGGGGCAAATGCTGACGCAAAGTGTGTTTAAAGCTTTTGCCAGTGCCGGGCAGTATTTAGTGCCGCTTGTTTGTGGGGTAGGAGCGCTGGTATCTGCATGGAGACGGTGGCAACGGCAACAGTTGCTGCTGGATGCGGGGGCGAGTGATTCCGCAGCCGTGTTGAACGAAATATCGTGGCAGGAATTCGAGATGCTGGTGGGTGAAGCATTCCGTCAGGGCGGATTTAGTGTGATCGAAACAGGCGGTGGTGGCGCCGATGGCGGGGTAGACCTTGTATTGAATAAGGATGGTGAAAAATATCTGGTTCAGTGCAAGCAGTGGAAAGCTTTCAAGGTTGGCGTATCGGTAGTCCGTGAGTTGTATGGCGTGATGGCCGCTTCAGGCGCTGTGGGCGGTTTTGTGGTGACCTCGGGTACGTTCTCGCCGGACGCAAAAGAGTTTGCGTCAGGGCGCAACATTGATTTGATCGATGGCACCGAGTTGCACGAGATTATTAAACGCGTTCGGCCTGCAACGACTCATGAGCAGAAGATCTTGTCGATGACGGGCCAGCAGTGTCCGAAGTGCGGCAGCCTGATGGTGATGCGTACTGCCAAGCAGGGTGCGAATGCGGGTAAGAGTTTCTGGGGTTGCAGCAATTACCCGCAGTGCCGAGGGATTGTTGCGATAGATTGAAGAATGATTATGAAAAGCAAACGCCGCATCACTGCGGCGTTATCTTTTTGTCGGCTGCTGGGGTGCCGATGCGTTCAGCCGGTCCGGCTGATCAAGTGTGCAACTCAGTTTTGGTGAACCTTCAGGGGATCGATAGCGGCCTCCCTTCTGCTTGTTGACCGGTGAAGGCGGTGCACTGCCTTCGGTTTCTTTATACACCTCTCGCGCGGTCTTTTTCAACTGAGCGTTTCGCTCATATTCGAGGCGATACGGGCAGGCGTGTGGATTATTTCTGCATGGCCTGCTGGGCGCGCAGTTTGGCGTTGATGTAGTCGCCCTGAGCGATGTGCAGCAGGTCGGTCATGCGGCGCATCAGGTGGTTCTCGTGGGCGCTGAGGTGGCCGTCGGCGTAGGCGACTTGCCACATGTATTCGACGATGCGGATCTTTTCTTCGCGCGACAGTTCGCGGTTGAGCAGCGAGGTGAACTGGTGCAGGTCGGTGGCTTGCTGCGCGGTCTGCTGGCCCTGCGTGGTGAGCTTGCGCACTTCGTCGTCGTTGAGCTGGAAGCGTTCCTTGAGGATGCGCAGCACGGTGTCGCGTTCGACCTCGCTGCTTTCGGCATCGGCGCGCATCACTTCCACCATCAGTACGGCGGTGGCGAGTTGCAGGGTGTGTTCGGGGCGCTGCGCATCGTTTGCGGGCGCGATCAGCGTCGAGAAGAATTCGTTCAGTTTGTTCAGCATGGTGTTACTCGCGGTTGACAGTTTGTCGCAGAGGATGGCGCCGCGTATCTATCTGTTAATAGTGCGGCGGGCGCTCGTTGGCGGGCGCGCCGCCTTCCCCGGCTTCGTTCATCGCGCGCAGTTGGCGTGCCAGCGCTTCGCAGATGGCTTCCAGGCGTTCGATCTGCTGCTGTTGCTGGTAGACGGTCTTGTTCAGTTCTTCGAGCTGGTCTTCGTGGAAGCTGATCTTGGTTTCCAGGTCGGTGAGTCGTTTTTCGTTCATGGTGTGTGCGGGGCAGGTGGGCCGGGGGCGCATTGTAGCGCGGCCGGGGCGGCGGCATTTTCGGTATCATGGCGCGGCTGTCGAACGACCCTGATAACTGTCCATCATGCCCGTTGCGTTGAATCGCTCTGCCCGCGCCATCGCCGCCCATCTCAGACGGGGCGGCGTGATCGCGTATCCCACCGAGTCCTGCTACGGTCTCGGCTGCGATCCGCGCAACCGGCGCGCGGTGCGGCGCATCCTGCGACTGAAGCAGCGACCGCAGAAGAAGGGGCTGATCCTGATCGCCTCCGCCTATCGCCAGGTCGCCCCCTATATCCAGCCGCTCACCGCGGCCGAGCAGCACACGCTGCAAGCCGATGGTGCGCGCGCCATCACTTACCTGATGCCGGTGAAGCCTTCCTGCCCGCGCTGGTTGCGCGGTATGCACGCCACGCTGGCGGTGCGCATGACCGCGCATCCGTTTGCGCAGGGACTGTGCCGCAGCGTGGATAGCGCACTGGTCTCCACCAGCGCCAACCGCAGCGGTATGCGCGCGGCCAAGACCTGGGCCGAGTGCCGGCGTATGTTCGGTCGCTCTGTGTGGGTATTGCGCGGACGCGTGGGCAAACGCAAGCGTCCCTCCACGATCAAGGCGTGGGGCGGTGATAGAATCGTGCGCCGATAATTTCAATAACCTGTCGTCCCTGCAGCGCAGGGCATGACCAAGTCATCTGGAGAGAGTATGAGCAACGTCGATCCCAACGCCGTCAAAACCTATCTGCTGGATCTGCAAGACCGCATCGTCAAAGGCCTGGAAGCCATCGACGGCAAATCTTTCCTGCGCGACAAGTGGACGCGCGCCACCGGTTCCGGCGGCATCGGCAAGGGCGAGGGTATCAGTTGCATCATCGAGGAAGGCAATGTGCTGGAGCGCGGCGGCGTGGCGTTCTCGCATGTGCAGGGCGACAAGATGCCGGCTTCGGCCACGGCGCACCGCCCCGAGCTGGCCGGTTGTTCGTGGGAGGCGATGGGTGTTTCGCTGGTGATGCATCCGCGCAACCCGTATGCCCCGACCTCGCATGCCAACGTGCGCATGTTCATGGCGCACAAGCCGGACGGCGACAAGGTGTTCTGGTTCGGCGGCGGCATGGACCTCACGCCGTATTACGGTTTCGAGGAAGATGCCAAGCACTTCCATCAGGTGTGCAAGGATTCGCTGGCGCCGTTCGATCCGTCGCTGCATCCGCGTTTCAAGAAGTGGTGCGACGAATACTTCTTCCTCAAGCATCGCAACGAACCGCGCGGTGTGGGCGGCATCTTCTTCGACGATCTGAACGCGCCGGACTTCGACACCTGCTTCGCCGTGCAGCGCAGCGTGGGCGACCATTACCTGAAGGCGTATGCGCCGTTGCTGGAGCAGCGCAAGGACATGCCCTACGGCGAGCGCGAGCGCGACTTCCAGTTGTATCGTCGCGGCCGCTATGTGGAGTTCAACCTGGTGATCGACCGCGGCACCATCTTCGGCTTGCAGTCGAACGGCCGCACCGAATCCATCCTGCTGTCCATGCCGCCGCTGGTGAAATGGCGCTACGACTGGCATCCGGAGAAGGGCACGCCGGAAGCCGAGTTGTACGACAAGTATCTGGTGCTCAAGGACTGGGTGTAACACGCAGCCATCCCCAACCACTGGAAAGTGACCGATGATCGTAAGAGGTAGGCCGTCCGGCCTCAGGTTGTTCCTGGTGCTGCGCGGTTCCGTGTTGCACCAGATATGGAAGGTCCTGCTGGTCAACATCGTGCTCGCCACCTTGGTGACCGTGAGCCATGGCGCGCTGTTCTCGCACAAGATCACCCTCACCGCGATCCCGTTCACGCTGATCGGTCTGGCGCTGGCCATCTTCCTCGGCTTCCGCAACAACGCGGCCTATGACCGTTATTGCGAAGGGCGCCAGCTGTGGGGCGAGATCGTATTGCAGGCACGCAACTTCGCGCGCCAGTGTCTGACCTTGATCGAGCATGCCGCACCGCTCACGCCGGATGCCGGACTGGACGATGTGCGCAAGCGGATGATCTATCGCACCATCGCCTTTTCTCATGCGTTGCGCCACTTGTTGCGCGACACCCCGGCGCGTGATCAGCTCAAGCCGCTGCTGGTCGAGCGCGAGTGGCAGCAACTCGGCCAGGTGTCCAACATCCCGGACTATCTGATGCACCGGATGGGCGACGATCTGCGCCAGTGTCTGGCTGAGCAGCGCATCGATGGCTGTCTCGCCGCGACCGTGGAAGGGACCATGTCGGCCATGACGGCGGCCGCCGCCGCGTGCGAGCGCATCAAGAGCACGCCGATCCCGTTCTCCTACACGCTGATGTTGCACCGCACCGCCTATATGTATTGCTTCCTGCTGCCTTTCGGGCTGGTCGACACCATCGGTTTCATGACGCCGTTCGTGGTGGGCATCGTGGCCTATACCTTCTTCGGGCTGGATGCGCTGGGTGACGAGATCGAGGAGCCGTTCGGCAATCTGCCCAACGATCTGGCCCTGGATGCGATCTGTCGTGGCATCGAGATCAACCTGCGCGAAGCGGTCGGCGAGCAGCACGGACTGGAACCGCTCAAGCCGGTGGATTATTGCTTGATGTGACGCCTCAGCTGTATCGGGGCCAGAAATGACAAGACCCGCCATCGGCGGGTCTTGTGCTATGGGCAGCCGTTCTGTTCAACGGAACAGCAGCGCGGCTTTCTGTAGCGTGATCCACAGTCCCCACGCCAGCGGCAGGCCCACGGCCAGCCAGGCCAGCGCCACCTTCCAGTTGTGCGCGGCTTCGTGCGCCACGGCTTGCGCATCGGCCAGGAAGTGCTCGTGGGTGTCGTTCGCCTGTTTCTTCTCTTCGGCTTGTTCCTCTTCGCTCATGTGGTGACGCTCGTGCACCGCCTGGATCATCCAGTTGCAGATGAAACCGGCCACCAGCAGGCCGGCCAGAATGTACATGGTGACGGTGTAGGCATCCGCGCGTGCCACGCCGTGGTCGAGCTGGTATTCGCGGATGTAGTTCACCAGCAGCGGGCCGAAGATGCCGGCCGCCGCCCAGGCGGTGAGCAGGCGGCCGTGGATGGCGCCGACCATCCTGGTGCCGAACAGGTCGGCCAGATAGGCGGGCACGGTGGCGAAGGCGCCGCCATACATGGACAGGATGATGCAGAAGAACGCCACGTACAGCGCCAGATGGTTGCCGGCGGCCATGCTGGGGATGGAGGCATACAGCGCGCAGCCCAGCAGGAAGAAGATGGAATAGGTCATCTTGCGGCCCAGCTTGTCCGACAGCGAGGCCCAGAAGAAACGGCCGCCGATGTTGAACAGCGACAGCAGGCCGGTGAAGCCGGCGGCGATGGCGGCGATCTGGCCCTTCTGCGCGGCGTCCAGTTCATTGAAGGTGAGGTCGAGGCCGATCAGCTTGCCGGCGAACACTTCCTGCAACAGCGGCGAGGCCATGCCGATGATGCCGATGCCGGCGGTCACGTTCAGGCACAGCACGCTCCACACCAGCCAGAACTGCGGCGTCTTCCATGCCACGTCCAGATGCACGTTGCGGTCGGTGACCATGCTTTTCTTCCTGGCTTCCTGCGGCGGTGTCCAGCCGGCGGGTTTCCAGTTGTCGGCCGGGATGCGGTAGCCCAGCGCGCCCGCCATCATGAACACGAAATAGATCAGCGCCATCACCACGAAGGTCTCCCACACGCCGACGGAAACGGGGGTGGCGAAATACTTCATCAGCTTGTCGGCCAGCGGGGCGCCGATCATCGCGCCGCCGCCGAAGCCCATGATGGCCATGCCGGTGGCCATGCCGCGCCGGTCGGGGAACCACTTCATCAGCGTGGACACGGGCGAGATGTAGCCCAGGCCGAGGCCGATGCCGCCGATCACGCCGGAACCCAGCCACAGCATCCAGATCTGGTGCAGGTACACGCCCAGCGCGGAGATCAGCAGGCCGCCGCTCCAGCAGAAGGTCGCCACCACGCCGGCGCGGCGCGGTCCCACGCGCTCCAGCCAGCCGCCCCAGAGGGCGGCCGAGAGGCCGAGGAACACGAAGAACAGTGTGTACATCCAGCCCAGCATGGAGATCTTCCAGTCGCAGGAGGTGCTCAACATCTGTGCGAAGAAGCCCATGTCGGCGCCGCAGGCGATGGATTCGTCGATGCCCACCGCCTTGGACAGCGGCAGCCAGAATACCGAGAAGCCATAGGCCATGCCGATGCACAGGTGGATGGCCAGCGCGGCGGGCGGCACCAGCCAGCGGTTGAAGCCCGGGCGGGCGATGATGCGGGCGCGGTCGAGGAAACCGGGCGCCTGTGCGGCTTGCGCGTGTTGCATGGGAGACACTCCTTGTCGATGGTGAAGCGGGCCGGCATCGGGCTGCGATAAAGACCGCGCGGCCGGCAAGGGCGCGCATTATCTTGCCAACCGGATGCCCAGGGCAAACATTGGCCCCCTATACGCCTACGCCAATCGGGGGATTGCCGGCGGGGCGGTGGGTGATGTTCCAATAGCGCCCGGGGAAAGTCAGTCAACAGGGGGAAGCGATGCAGCGCAAGCAACATTGGGAAAGTGTGTACCACAGCAAGGCGACCGACACGGTGAGCTGGTTCCAGCCGCATGCCGAACTGTCGCTGGATCTGATCCGCAACACCGGGGTCGGCAAACAGGCGGGCATCATCGATGTGGGTGGCGGTGCTTCCACGCTGGTGGACGACCTGCTGGCCGATGGCTATCTCGATCTCACCGTACTCGACCTGTCGCGCGCTGCGTTGGCGACCGCCCGACGCCGGCTGGGCGCACAGGAACGCATGGTGCGCTGGATCGAGGCGGACATCACCGAAGTGGAGTTGCCACGCAAGCGTTACGACGTATGGCATGACCGTGCGGTGTTCCATTTCCTCACCACGCCCGAGCAACGCGAGGCGTATGTGCAGACGGTGTTCCAGGCAGTGAAGCCGGGTGGCCATGTGATCGTCGCCACCTTCGCCGAGGATGGCCCGGAGCAGTGCAGCGGCTTGCCGGTGATGCGTTACCGGCCGGATGAATTGCATGATGAGTTCGGCGCGGCGTTCACCTTGCTGAAGCACCAGAAGGAAGCGCACCAAACGCCGGCCGGCAAGGTGCAGCAGTTCGTCTATTGTTATTGCCGGCGCGCCGAGAGCTGACCGCGGTCGCTCACTTCTGTAGCAGGATGCGGCGGAACCAGCCGCCGGCCAGCGCGGCTTCGTCGCATACCACGTGCAGTTCCGGTGCGGCGCGCAGCACCTCCTCGAACACCACATCCATGCGCGTCGCCAGCCGGCGCGACAGCGGGTTGAGCAGGCGGCGCAACGGGGCGCGCTGACCGGGTTGCAGGAATTTGTCGAACAGCAGGATGGTGCCGCCGGGTTTGAGCACGCGCGCCGCCTCGCTCAGCACGCGTTGCGGCTCCGGCACCACGGCCACGATCAGATGCAGCACCACATGGTCGAACTGCGCATCGGCGAACGGCAGCGCCATGCTGTCGCCCAGGACGAAATCCACGGCCACTTCCGTCTTGCGCGCCCGCGCGCGGGCCAGCATGCCGGCGTTGAAATCCAGCGCCGTGTAGCGATGGTGTGCCGGCAGGTGCGGCAGGTCGAGACCGGTGCCGGCGCCGCTGATGAGCACATGTTTCGTGCCGTCGTCGGGCAGGGCGGTGAGCGAGTCGCACCGTGCACTGCGCATCGGACGTTCGATGACATAGTCGTACAGCGGTGCGATGAGGCTATAGCTCAGGCGCAGCAGCGGGTTCTGGCGGTGGGGTGTGTGCGGGGTGGTCATGGGAGGTGCCCGCGTAGGGCGGGCATCCGCTGGATGCCCGGCCTGGACGATCAGGCGACGGCGATGGCCGCGCTCTGGTTGCTATCGTTGCTGCTGTTGAGTTGCTGGTTCTTCTGGTACTGCGCCTGCATCAGCGCAGCCTGGGCGTTCTGGCTGCTGGCGCTGGCTTGCGGCGTCTGGCCGAACTGGGTCAGCGTGTCGGCGGGCGAACTGCCGTTCTGTGCCGCGTCGGTGTTCAGCGTGCCTTGTTCCTGGGTGATGGCATCCTGTGCGCTCCTCACCGCATCGCGCGCGGCCTGTTCGGTGTCGCTGCTGCCGGATTGCGGCACGGCTTGCTGGAACTGGGTGAGCAGGCCGGACGCGTTATAGGTGAGCGCGGAGCTGGAAGCATTGCGGTCGTTGCTGGTCAGCGTGGCGATGACGGAACTCTGCGCATTGGCGGCCTGTTCCTGGGTGTTCTGTTTCTGCTGTGCGGCGGCGGTCGCGTTGGCGTCGCTGAGCTGTGCGCTTTGCGAATAGCTGTTCAGGCTGTTGGCGGAAAGACCGGGGATGGTGGCCATGGTGCGCTCCTTGCGATTGCGGGTACGGGGTGCATTCTACGACGCCGTCCGGCGTGCGCCAACCTTCACTTAAAGGGGGCGGATGCCGGGGATCTTGGCCATCCGCACCGCTTCGGCCAGCACCTCGATGGCTTGCGGCCGGGCAAAGCTCTTGCGCCAGGCCAGCGCGATGCGGCGCGAGGGGGCCGGCTGGGTGAACGGCACCACGCTGAGCAGCTTGCTGCGATAGCGCGCACTGTTGGCCGAGGCCGGCAACACCGTGATACCGAGACCGGAAGCCACCATGTTGCGCAGGGTCTCCAGCGAGGTGCCGTGCTGGATGTCGTCGCGCTTGCGGCTGTCCGGGCAGGCCTCGGCCACCTGGTTGCTGTAGCAATGGCCGGAATCCAGCAGCAGTACTTTCTCCTGCGCCAGTTCGGCGGGGCGGATGCTGCGCCGTTTGGCCAGCCGGTGCTCGTTACCCACCACCACCTGGAACGGTTCGTCGTACAGCGAGCGGGTGAGCAGCTTGCCGTCGCCGTAGGGCAGCGCGATGAGGATGGCATCCAGCTTGCCGTTGCGCAGCAGCGTGTCGAGGTTGGCGGTGATGTTCTCTTCCACTTCCAGCGCCATGCCGGGCGCGAGTTTCTTCAGTGCCGGGATGAGGTCGGGCAGTAGATAAGGGCCGACGCTGTGGATGACGCCGAGACGCAGCGGCGCCGCCAGCTGGTCGCTGCCCGCAGCGGCGATGGTGCCGATGCGCGCCGCTTCTTCCAGTACGCGCTGCGCCTGTTCCACGATGGCCGCCCCCACCGGCGTGGCACTCACTTCGGTCTTGCTGCGCTCGAAGATCTTCACGCCGAGCTCGTCTTCCAGTTTCTGGATGGCCAGCGAGAGCGCGGGTTGGCTGATGAAGCATCGCTCGGCGGCGCGACGGAAATTGCGTTCCTGGGCGACGGCGACGATGAAGCGCAGTTCATTGAGGGTCATGGTTTCCTCCTTGTGATTTGGATAATAAATCACCATTGCAAGAACAATCAATTGGATTGATGTCGTGCGCATCACTAGATTGGCAACCGTGGCTGTGAGGCCACCGTCAACCAACCAAGGAGAGCATCATGTCACGACCGGAGATCAAGACACGCGCCAACCTGGAAGCCGCCCTGGCCGGCGAATCCATGGCGCATACCAAATACCGCTACTTTGCCGCGATCGCCCGCGCCGAAGGCAACGAGGAAGTGGCGCGTGTGTTCGAGGAGACCGCGGCACAGGAAGTGCAGCATGCGTTGGGCCATCTCGATCTGCTGTATCCGAAGAGCGAGATGACCACCGAGCGCTGCTTGCAGATGGCGATCGCGGGCGAGACCTACGAATACACCGAGATGTATCCGGGCTTCCTCAAGACCGCGCAGCAGGAAGGGCAAGCTGCGGCCGCAACGGAGATCAAGGAACAGATCGCGGAATCGCAGGAACATGCCGAGATGTTCAAGGCCACGCTGGAGAAAGCTGCCAAGCGTTTCGCCGCACTGGCCAAGGTGGAAGAACGTCATGCCAACCAGTACCGCGCCGCTTTGGCCAAGGTCACGGTTTAACCCGACAGTCGCTACAGGAGGACATCATGAAAGTATGGCAATGTGTAGTGTGTGGTTTCATCTATGACGAAGCGGCGGGATTGCCCGAGGAAGGCATCGCTGCCGGTACCCGCTGGGTGGATATCCCGGAAGACTGGGCGTGTCCGGACTGCGGCGTGGCCAAGGCCGATTTCGAGATGGTCGAGGTCTGAGCGGAGGGCATGATCATGGCACCCGTCGTTGTTATCGGCAGCGGCCTGGCCGCCTACAGCGTGATCCGTGAATTACGCAAACTGGAGCGCGACCTCCCGCTGACCTTGGTGACGTGCGATAACGGGGACTATTACTCCAAGCCCATGCTGTCCAACGCACTGGCGCAAGGCAAGGATGCCGCCGGTCTGGTGTTGACCCCGGCGGCGGAGATGGCCGCGCAATGGAACTTCACCTTGCGCAAGCAATGCCGCGTGGAGGCCATCGATACCGTCGGCAAGCGCATATCGACCACGCAGGGAGAGCTGGCCTACAGTCGTCTGGTGTTGGCGCTGGGAGCCGATCCGATACGCCTGCCGTTGCTGGGCGATGCGGCGGAGGCGGTGATGTCGGTCAACGATATCGACGACTATGCGCGGCTGCACCAGGCGATGCGCGGTGTGCGGCACATCACCATCCTGGGCGGTGGGTTGATCGGGTGCGAGTTCGCCAACGATTGGGCTGCGGCAGGCTACGCTGTCAGCGTCATCGATCCCGGCGCCTATCCGCTCGCCAGCCTGATGCCGGAGCGTGCCGGCGCGCAATTGCTCGCGCCGCTGGCGCAGCTCGGGGTGGACTGGCGTTTCGGTCGCGCGGTCAGCCAGGTCGAGCATGCGCCCGCGGGCTATCGGCTGACATTGACCGACGGCTCGCATTTGCATACCGGGCTGGTGTTGTCCGCGGTCGGCTTGCGGCCACGCATCGCCCTGGCACAGGCCGCCGGGCTGGCGGTGGGGCGCGGCATCCAGGTGGATGCGGCCTGGCGCAGCAGTGTCGCGGACGTGTATGCACTGGGCGATTGTGCCGAACTGCAGGGGCGGGTGCTGCCATTCGTGCAGCCGATCCTGCATGCCGCACGCGCCTTGGCGCAGACCTTGTGCGGTCGCGAGATGCGTGTGGATTTGCCCGCCATGCCGGTGGTGGTGAAGACGCCGGCACACCCGCTGGTGACGATGCCGGTGGCGCGGGAAGTTCACGGGGCATGGCGCGTGCTGGAGGACGACGGCGGCGTGAAGATGGGTTTCTTCGATGCCGACGATGTGTTGCGCGGCTTCGTGTTGAGCGGACGGCATGCCAGCGCGCGGGTGGAAATGACGCGGCATGTCGGACAGCGGCTGCCAAGCGCGGTAACATGAAAGCCCGGCATCCGTTATCGCCACATGGTTCACCACTTCATTCAATGAAAGGAGCACGATCATGAGCAAGACATCCGCCATCAATATCGGCATCAGCGACAAGGACCGCAAGAAAGTCGCGGAAGGCCTGTCGCGCATGCTGGCCGATACCTACACCCTCTACCTCAAGACGCATAACTTCCATTGGAACGTCACCGGTCCCATGTTCCAGACCTTGCACCTGATGTTCATGACGCAGTACACCGAAATCTGGAACGCGGTGGATCTGGTGGCCGAACGCATCCGTGCGTTGGGCCATCCCGCTCCGGGCAGTTACCAGGAGTTCGCCGCCTTGACCCGCATCAAGGACAGCGCGGGCACCATCCCGGCCAAGGAGATGATCAGGCAATTGGTGGAAGGGCAGGAGACCGTGGTGCGCACCGCGCGCGAAGTGCTGCCCATCGCCGAGAAGGCAGGCGACCAGCCGACTGTCGACCTGCTCTCCGCCCGCATGGAAGTGCATGAAAAAAACGCGTGGATGTTACGCAGTCTGTTGGAAGAGTAACCGGAATCATGAGTACTGCTGTGCTCACGTGTTCTTTCGGTGAAGGCTAACGTCGCGGTTCATGCGACGTTATGCCGGAGCCAAAAGGTGGCGGCTCAGCAATCCGGAACGAGCTTCCTGCGTCGCCGGTGCAGTGCTATGCGCTGAACAGGTAGACCAGCGCCAGGAACAGCAGGTTGGCTGCGATATACAGCCGCCGTGCGAGGCGGGTGCCTTCGACGTTGTAGAACAGGGCGAACGGCATCAGCCATATGCAATGTCCCAGCGCCTGGATCACCTGGATGTAGCGCGGCAGCCCGTTGGTATTGTGGCTGACCAGGACAGCGCAGCCTGCAATGAGGGTGAGTACCAGCAGCGCATTGGGCCAGGTGAACAGCACACCGGGTCTGTCCGGCGCATCGTCACTGGGTTGCGGTTTCCCTGCATCGGCGGTCACATCATCTTCCCGGAAAGATCCCGGTAACGGCGGCCAGCGCGCTCAGGCCACATGATGTTTGGTGATGACCTTGCCGGTATAGGCGTCGATCAATACCTGATGCGTGGTCTCGCCACGCCGGATGTGCACCTGATAGCAGGCATCGGTGGCCACGGCGGGCGTGGCGGCCAGTGTGCCGGCGGGCGCCCCCTTCAACTGGCTCACCGTGATGACGGTGCGGCTGAACAAATCCTCTTCGCGTTCGCGGTCTTCCTGGGCGAAAGCTACGGTGGCGGTCAGGGCGATCACCCCGGCGGCGGTGGGCAGTATCTTGGCTAGTTTCATGGCATCCCTTTCCTGGTTCTGGGTTCTTGTGCCGGCGCGCGAGGCGCCCGTCGCAGGTCATGGATGCGCAGGACGCGAAATAGTTCAGTCGATGTCGTCGTTATCGCTGTTCGACTCCGGAGGCACCTTGGGGGCACGGTCGTGTTTGTACAGCAGCGGCACCAGGCCGAGCGTGGCCAGCAGCATCAGTCCGGGCCCGAACAGCCAGAACACCAGCGGTACGCAATAGTAGTAGGTGCGCATGCCGATGCTGTAGTACTTGCCGGCGGAGTTGAGGTGGGCTGCCACGTGGTTGGCGGTGAGCGAACGGTGGTTCAGGCTGAGCGGCACGTTGATGAGGAAACCGACGTGGTTGTAGATGCGGATCGCCATCGAGAAGCTGAAGAAAGCCACGAACAGGTTGATGAGCAGCAGCAGCAGCTTGAACAGCCACAGATCGGGATGGTTGGAGCCGGAGCTGTTCAGCACCTGCCAGGCGCCGCCCTGGTGCTGTCCGCTCAACGTGAGCACGCCCATGATGAACAGCACGGCGGTGGAGGCGAGCAGGGTGGCGGCCATGGTCGAGTTGCGCAGGGTCTGCACCGAGATCACGTCCGGCTTGCCCAGCTCCATCAGCGTCTTCACCCACAGTCGGCGTGCGGTGCGGTTGACCGCCTGTACCGTGTAGTGCGGGTCCTTGCGTACCTTGTGGCGCAGGTAGATGTGGTACAGCGTGAGTATCGCCACCGAGGCCAGGAAACACAGGATGTCGCTTTGGAAGGTGTGATACCAGCTGATGAATGCGTCGAGATTGAACATGGCTACTCCGATCTGGCGTGATTGTAGGGGCTATCTGGTGAAATCACCGTGAGCAAATGGTTTTGGTTGGGTGAAATGGGCGATATGCTTCAGTACGGCAGATAATCGCCCACCAGCCCCGTGAACACGGCCGCCCCGAACCAGTTGTTGTGCAGGAAGGCGGCGAAGCAACGCTCACGCTGCCGGTCCTTGATCAGGGTGTAGTGGTGCAGCGCCACACCGGCGGCGGCCAACAACCCCAGATAGAACACGACTCCCAAGCCCGCCATCGCTCCGGCCAGCGCCAGTAGCCCCAGCGTGGCGGCGTAGCAGGCCATCACGGCGGCCACGTCGAAACGCCCGAACAACAGCGCCGAGGAATGGATGCCGAGATGGATATCGTCGTCGCGGTCCACCATGGCGTATTCGGTGTCGTAGGCGATGGACCAGCACACATTGGCGGCGAGCAGCACCCAGGCCACCGGCGGCACGTGGCCCAGCTGTGCGGCGAAGGCCATGGGGATGCCGAAGCCGAAGGCGATGCCGAGATAGGCCTGCGGGATGGCGAAGAAGCGTTTGGTGAACGGGTAACTGGCGGCCAGGAAGGCAGCCGGGAAGGCCAGCACCCAGGTCAGCGGATGCAGCGGCACGATCAATGCGAAGGCAAGCAGCGCCAGCACCACCGCCAGCCACACCGTCTCGCGTTCGCTCACCTTGCCGCTGGTGAGCGGGCGTTCCCTGGTGCGCTGCACATGCTTGTCGATATGGCGGTCGGCATAGTCGTTGATGGCGCAACCGGCGGAGCGCATCAGCACCGTGCCCAGTGTGAAGATGGCCACGATGAGCCAGTCCGGCCGGCCGGCACCCGCGATCCACACCCCCCACAAGGTGGGCCATAGCAACAGCAGGATGCCGATCGGGCGGTGCAGGCGGGTGAGCTGGATGTAGAGCTGGAGACGTTCGCGGATCCTCATGGACGCGATTCTACCTGTCGCGCGCACCACGCGCAGTGCTCAGTCGAGCAGCCGGTTGGCATAGCGGCTCTGTGCCTCGATGCGGCTGAACAGCTCCTGGCTGCCGTTGTCCCACACCAGGTCGAGGCGACGGCAGGCAGCGGCGGACAGGTGGGTCACCTGGTTGTGCCGGTAGCCGGGCAGTTCCAGCGCGTGGCTGAGTACTTCCGCGACATGTACCAGCGCGGTCAGTGCATCGTCATCGGCTAGCTCCGGGGTGTGGTGGCGATGGATCGCCAGACAGGCCCATTGCGGCAGGCGCCAGTGTTCGGCCAGCCACAGGCCGATGGTGGCGTGGTCGCAGCCCAGCAGTTCCTGTTCCATTTGGGTGATGTCGCGCTTGAGGCGCGCCGCGCTGTCCAGCGCCTGCATGAAGCGTTCGCTTTCGAAACGCAACAGCCACAAGCGCCCGATGTCGTGCAGCAAGCCGGTGATGGCCGCCGTCTCGGGTGGCACCGGGGCATCGACGAATTGCGCCAGTTCACGGCAACAGGCGGAGACCGCGATGCTGTGGCGGATGAAATCGCGATGCACCGTCGCGGCGTCATCCCCGCACAGCTTGGGGAAGCAGCAGGTGATGGCGATGCTGCGTACCGACTCCAGGCCGATCATCGAGATGGCGGTATGCAGGTCCTCGATGGGGCGCTGGTGGCGCGCATGCAGTGCCGCCGCATTGGCCATGGACACCACGCGGCTGGTGATCAGCGGATCGAGGCGGATCTCTTCAGCGAGTGCCGCCAGATTGGCTTCCGGATCGTCGATGCTCTCCAGGATGCGGAAGATGATAGTGGGCAGGCCCGGCAACTCGTGGCTGCTCTGCAACACCTGCTCACGGCTGATGGGGGCGATGGTCATGGTGCACTCCGGTAGAGCAGCAGCTGGGTGTACAACGCGCCCAGTGTGGGATCTTGCAGCGGTGCGCCTGCGAAGATGGCGTTCACGCGTTGCATGGCCGCTTCGCGGTCGGCCTTCTTCTGTTCCGGCGTGCGCAGGTCGGGCTGGTGGATGGCGATGTATTCGGCACCATGCGCGATCAGCTGTTCGATCGAGCCCTGCGTCAACTCATGGCCGGCGGCGAAGGACAGTGTCAGCCGACCATGGCGGATCAGCTGGATGGGCGCAGCCAGGCGCATGCCGGCTTGCGCCTCGAACAGCGGGATGTAGCGCAACAGCTTGTTCATCGTCCCCCCCCTGTGGCGTCTGGCGCCACTTTAACGTGCTGCGTTCAGATGCGGAAATGGCGTACCGAGCCTTGCAGCTCGTGTGCGAATTCCTGCAACTTGTGTGCGGTGCGGTCCACACTCTCCACCGCCACGCGATTGGCTTCGGTCATCTGTGCCACCTTCTCCACGTTGCTGGCGATCTCATGGCCGGTCTGCGTCTGTTCCTGCAACGAGGACAGGATGTCGTTGATGCCGTGCAGCACCTTGTCCGCTCCCTCGTTGATACCCACGATGGCGCGTCCCGCCTGTTCGGCATGCGCTGCCCCTTGTGCCATCTGCTGCATCGCCGTCTGCATCTGCGCCACGGCATGCTGCGTGGTGCCGCTGATGCCGGAGATCACCTGCTGGATCTCCTGCGTCGCATTCGCAGTCTTCTCCGCCAGCTTGTGCACCTCGTCCGCCACCACCGAGAAACCGCGTCCCTGTTCGCCGGCGCGTGCCGCCTCGATCGCCGCATTGAGCGCCAGCAGATTGGTCTGCGAGGCGATCTCGTTGATCATGCCGACGATCTGCTGCACCTGCTGCGTGCGCTCGCCCAGCTCGGCGATGGTGCCGGCCACCTGCTTGATGGCCTCGTTGGTCTCGCTGATGGTGCGCGCGGCTTTCTCCACCACTTCGCGTCCTTCGTCGGACAGGTGTTTGGATTGGTCGGAGATGTCCTTCACCTGCTGGGCGTTGGTGGTGATCTGATCCACGCTCACGCTCATCTGCTCCACGGCGGCGGCCATGTTGCTGGCGGAATCGGACTGCGCGCTGGACGACGCGGTGAGCTTGGTCACCGCCTGCGTCAGGCGCTGCGAGCGCTCGTCGACATGGCGTGCCGCACCGGTGATCTGGTCGATCACCGAGCCCATCATCACTTTGGTCGATTGCACCGAGCACAGGATCTTGCCCATCTCGTCGCGGCCGCGGATGTCGGCATGGTTGCTCATGTCGCTGTTGCCGTTGACCAGACGTTCCAGATGACCGGTGATCTGCTGTACCGGGCGGTTGACGAAGCGGCGCACGATCCAGCGGATGAAGAAGAACAGGAACACCTGGGCGAAGATCTGGCCGCCGATGAGCTTGGCGATGAACAGGTTGAAGTCGCGGTAATCCTCGCTCAGGTCGATGGTGATGTCGGCTGCGCCCAGTACATCGCCCTCGGCCGCCTGATGGCAGCCCAGACAGTCGGTGCCGCGATGGTTGTTGCTGCCGACGAAGGGGATCACCGCGTGGAACACCGGCTTGCCGTTGGCATGCTCGAGCGCCAGATAGGGCTCGCGCGTAGCCAGTGCCTGACGCTGGATGTCGTTCTGCACCTGCTCTTCCGGCAGGCCGGGGCCATACAGTGCCGTTACCTTGTCCGCGCGCAGCATGTGCAGCGACAGGATGCCTTCGCCCTCGGACAGTTTCTGGCGCAGCAGTTTGCGGTTCTCCGGGTCGCTGATCTGGCCGGTGACCATCAGCAGGTTGGCGCTGTCCAGCATCTCGTTGGCGATGGCTTCCACGCTGTGGCGTGCGTTGTGGTGCAGTTGCTCGTCCATGTTCACGGCGGTGGTCAGCGCCGACAGGATGAGGAACACGAACAGCATCGGCTGGATCAGCCATTGCAGTTTCACCCCCAGCGACAGGTCGTTGAAGCGGCGGCGCCAGCCGGCATGCCGAGGCAACTGGCGCATGCGATATAGCGCCTCGGCGGCGGCCACTTCCTGGCGCGTGGGTTTCTTGCGCAGCGAGATGTAGCCGAGGATGTTGCCGCCTTCGCTGATGGGCGAGACCGACGCCTTGACCCAGTAGTAGTCGCCGTTCTGCGCGCGGTTCTTCACGATGCCGGTCCACGGATAGCCAGCCTTCACCGTCTTCCACAGATCGGCGAACGCCCATTCCGGCATGTCCGGATGACGCACGATGTTATGGTTGCTGCCCAGCAGTTCCGCGCGCTCGAAACCGCTGATCTGCACGAAGCAGTCATTGGCATAGGTGATGATGCCCTTGGGGTCCGTCTTGGTGATGAAGACGCACTCTTCCGCATATTCGATCTCGTGCTGGGTGACTGGCTGGTTGTTCTTCACGCTTCCCTCTCCTGATTATTGTTCTGTATGCGCGGCAGCCACAGGGTGACCTGGGTGCCGCTGCCGGGTGCGCTGGTGATGTCGATGCTGCCCCCGTGCAGCGTGACGATCTCGTGCGTCAGGCACATGCCGAGGCCGGTGCCCGGCGTGCTGCCGGATTTGTCGCCGCGCCAGAAGCGCTCGAAAATGCGGCTCAGCTCTGCCGGCGACATGCCGATGCCATGATCGCTGACGCGGATGCCGATGCGCCCCCCTTGCGCATCCTCGATCATCTCGATGGCAACCTCGCCGGCCGCGGAATATTTATAGGCATTGTCGATCACGTTCAACAGTGCCTGCTGCAGCTTGCCGGGGTCCACATGGACCATCATCTGCGGGATGAGGGCAAGACGCGGTGCCGGCCGGCCGGCCACCGGCGCATGCAGACCGAGGGTCGCCTGCACCAGCTCCGCGCAATCCAGGGTGACCGGCTGCAGCAGGCCCTTGCCGCGCGCCTCGATGCGGCTGAGATCCACCAGGTCGTTGATGATGCGTACCAGCCACTTCGCCTGGCCGTGGATGATCTGCAACGCCTCTTCGCGCATCGCACCTTCCACGCGCCCTTGCAGCAACAGTTCTGCGTAACCCAGCACGCTGGTCAGCGGCGTGCGCAACTCATGCGCGGCCAGCGCGAGGAACTCGCTCTTCATGCGCACCAGTTCCTCTTCGCGGGTGATGTCGCGCATGTAGATCACGCTGCCCGCATAACGCTCCCCTTCACCCTCGGCGAGATGGATGGCGCGGGTGGCGCACAGCAACTGGCGCGCCTCGGGCTGTTGCAGCTCGAGACGCAGTACCTCGCCGTCGCCCGGTACATTGCGCGCATCGCCGTCGGCCAGCAGGCGCTGCCATAGCTTGTCCTTGTGCATGCCCAGCCAGGTGTCTGCCATGCTGCCGGTCCAGGCGAGGAAGGCGGGGTTGACCAGCACGATGCGCGCTTCGGCGTCGGTGGCGATGAAGGCGTCCGGGCTGAGGTCGAACACCGATTGCAGGCGTTGTTTCTGGCTGGACAGTTCGGTCTCGGCGCGGTCGCGCTGTTGCCAGGCGCTGTCCAGTTGCTCTGCCATGTGCGCGATGCCGCGCGCGGTGCGGTCCAGTTCGGTCACCGGGAGCGCTTGCAGCTGTGGGCGATAGCGACCGTTGCCGATGTCGGCCACCATGTCGTCGATGCGCTGCAACGGTTCGGACAGGAAGCGGCTCATGGCGCGCGCGCGGCGATACAGCAGCAGGAAGAACACCACATAGAACAGCACCATGCCCAGAACCATCAATAGCGCGATGTGGTTGAGGCGTGCCGCCAGCGTTTGCGCCGGCAGATAGATGTTGCGCTCCGGTGCCACCACCACCAGCTTCCAGCCGGTCTCGGGGATGGTGGCCCAAGCCACCAAGCTGTCTTGCGACAGATGCACATGCTCCAGCCCGGTGGCCTGGGCGCGGATGTGCTGCGGCAGCTCGCCGTAACCGGTGCGCTTGAACAGGTTGGCGCTGTCGGCGCGGAAGGTGTCCTGGCGGATGGCGGCGTCATACTCGTGACTGGTGGTGCTCTCCTTGCCCCAGTCCGCATCGCCCGCCTGCGGCATGGCGATGATGGCGCCCTCGCGGCTGAGCAGCATGCCGTAACCGGCCCACGGGATGCTCAGGTTGAGCACGTCCGACACCATCGCGTTCACCGTGATGTCGGAGCCGATCACCCCTTCCAGGAAATCGCCGCGATATACCGGCGCGATACACGAAGCCATCCAGCCCTGACCGGCCGGGTCGACATAGACGTCGGTCCATACCACGCTGCGCTGCGGGTTGTGTGCCAGGTCGGCTTCGTAATAGAAATTGAACGAAGGGATGTCCATGTGCGGCGCGTACTGCGCGATGACATCGAAGTAGGGATAGATGCGGTTGAGCGAATCGTGGGTGTTGTAATAGACCTGCACGATCAGCGGGAACGCCTGCTGGATGCCCTTGAACGCGGGGTCGAGGCCGGCCGAGCGCATGGCCTTGGTGCGTTCCGCCGCGCCCACCGGCTGATGGCCGCTGTAGAACAGCGCACTGCCGCCGTTGTCGCGCGTGGTGTAGTACGCGCCGTCCTTGGAGTAGGCGTAGCGTGCCGGATCGTCGCGCATGGCACTGCCGCCTTGCACCATCACCCGCTGGGTCTCGCGGCGCAGGAACTCGGTGGCTTGGGTGATGCCTTTCAGTTGCTGGTTGATGCCACGCGCCTCACGGCTGGCGAGCTGCGCCAGTTCGTGTTCGGCCTGCTCGCGCACCGCTTCGATGTTGGCCTGGGTGGAGATGGCGTTGCTGGCGAAATAGATGGCGATCAGTCCCACTTCGACCAGCAGCAGCGGGATCAGCGAGGTGCGGAAATAGGCGCGCCAGATCCAGCGGATGAGCGGGATGCCATGCGTCGGCGGCGGGTGTGGGATGCTGACCATCTAGCCCGCCTCCATCAGTTTCTCTGGCTGCGCCGGCGCGGTGCGCAAGCCGTCCATGAACTCGTCCATGGCCAGGTTGAGTGCACGCACCACCTTGGGATCGTAGCGCGTGCCGTAATGCTGGAACACTTCGTTGAACGCTTCCTGCGCGCTCATCCTGGGATGGCCGTGCAGTCCGTGCAGCAGGTCGTCGAAGTGGTCGGCCACCGCCACGATGCGTGCTTCCAGCGGGATGTTCTCGCCGACCAGTCCGTCGGGATAGCCGCTGCCGTCGAAGTGTTCGTGGTGCGCACGCGCGATCATGGCGGCGATGGACAGGATGTGATCGTCGGAGGCGAGGATGGCGGCGCCGAGTTCGGTGTGCCGCTGGAACGCATGCGCGTCGCTGCCGTCGCTATAGCTTTGGCTCGACAGCGCCAGCATGCCGATGTCGTGCAGCGGGGCGGCCAGTTCCAGCATGGCGCAATAGGATCGATCGATCTCCATGCGGTGCGCCAGCAAGGCCGCCAGGCGCGCCACGCGCAGGCCATGCTGGTGGCTCGCGGGGTCGCGCAGTTGCAGCAGTACCGTCATGTGGCGGATCACCGCCAGCGAGGTGATGCCGAGCTGGCCTTCCTTGTTCATCTTGAGCAGCGAGCGGTAGTTCGCGTGCAGCTTGGCCAGGTCTTCTGCCATGCGCAGGTTCTGCTGCTGGCTGCGCTGCAGGCGCGCGGTCGAACGTTGCAGGCGCAGTAAGCGCAACAGGCGTTTGAGTCGTTTCATCGCGCCGCCCTGACTGCCATCTCCTTGGCGGAGTTGGTCATCTCCTTGGTCAATTTCTCCAGCTCGTTGGCCAGCGTCATGCGGTCGCGCACCATGTCGTCGAAGCCGTCCAGCAGGCGGCTCATGTCGTCGCGCAGCGATTTCCAGCTGTTGGCGATGTCGGCGATCAGCAGCAGGTGGTTGCGCAATTCGACCATCTGTTCCGGGGGCGCATGGTCGCCGCTGCGCAGCGCGTTGACGATGTGCAGCGCTTCCGAAAGTGCCTGTTGCATCTGCGCCTTGCCTTCGCGCATCTCGCGCAGGTCTTCGAAGATGTCCTTGCTGATCGCGGTCTCTTCGATCACCCCCTTGCGCACTTGGGATGAGATATCGGCGGCGATCTTGGTCAGGCCGAGCAGCGTGTGCGCGTTGTCGGCGATCAGCGCGTGCGTGGCGGTCAGGTCCTTGACCATCTGGCGCATCAGTTCGCGCAGTTCCAGCAGTTCATCCAGGTGCACCTCGCATTCCGACAAGGTCTCGGCCGAGACCTCGCCGCGCCCGATGCGCTGGGCGATGCGTCCCATGTTGCGCAGCGGCCTGACCAGCAGGTGGAACACCAGCCACAGGATGAGCGCGACCAGCACGGCCAAGGCGCTGCTCAGCCAGTTGAGCTGCTGTTCGTGGCGGGCCAGATCGACTGCCGCATCGTGGTTGGCCTGGTGCTGGCGGCGCGCCTGTTCGCCGCCCAGCGTGTCGAGCAGGATGAAAGCTTCTTCCACATGGCGGCGATAGGCGCTCACCGCCGCAGGCGTGGGCGGTGTCTGGCGCAGGCTCGCCAGCTGGGTCATCAAGGCATCCAGCTGCCGGTAGGCGCGATGCTCCTCACGCAGTTCCGCATCCAACTGTTGCCGGTATTCCTGCCACAGGTCGAGGATCTGCCCGGTCAGCGTCGGCAGCGCGTCATAGGCCGCTGTGTCGTGGGTGAGGCCGGACAGTTCGTGCAGCGCGGCTTTGAGGTCGGCGGCGAGCGTGTTTTGCAAGGCCTGTTGTGCATTGTCGGCAACGATGTGCTGCGACAACGAAGTCAGGGCATGACGGGTGAACATCGCGCCCAGCACCACGCTGGCACAGATCACCAGACCTGACAGCAGCATCAGGTTGCGCACGCGCAGCAGACGGGCAGGGAGCAGGCGGATCATGGTCGTTGCAGGCTGAAGTGGCGCGACACTTCGCGCGACGGGTTGCTGCCGGCATAGGCGAGGAAGGCGCCGGCATCCACCGGGCGGCTGAAGAAGTAGCCTTGCGCCTCGTCGCAGCCGCTGCGTGCCAGTGCCAAGGCCTGACGCTTGCTCTCCACCCCTTCGGCCAGTGCGCGCATGCCCAGGCTGTGTGCCATGCGCACCGTGTTGCGCACGATCAGATGGTCGACCGGGTTGTCCAGCATGTCGCGCACGAAGGATTGGTCCACCTTGATCTCGCTGGCCGGGATCACCGATACCTGGTGCAGCGAGGAATAGCCGGTGCCGTAGTCGTCGATGGCGATCTCGATGCCGAAGCGATACAGCTCGAGGATGGTCTCCAGCAGCATGTCCAGGTTCTGCACCATGGCGCTCTCGGTGAGTTCGATGGACAGGCACTCGGGGTCGAGGTGCGCGGCATCGATCATCGCCAGCACGTTGGCGGCGACACCGGGCAGGCTGAAAGTGCTGGCGGAGAAATTGACCGCTACCTTGAAATCGTAGCCCAGGCGTCGCCATTCCCAGGTCTGGCGCAGCGCATCCTCCAGCACCAGCCAAGTCATGTCGGGCATCAACTGGAACTCTTCGATCAGCGGGATGAAGGTGTCCGGCGTGATCAGGCCGTGTTCGGGATGCTGCCAGCGCACCAGCGCTTCGGCGCCGATGATGTGCCCCGCCTTGAGGGCGATCTTGGGCTGGAAATGGGTGGTGAACTGGTGTTGCTCGATCGCCGTGCGCAACATCTCGCCGGTGATCTCCAGCGGACTCGCTGCGCGGTGGTGGCCGACCGGATGCTGCTGGCGATGGGCCATGGCCTGGATGTCGCCGAAGAACACCGGCACGTTCAGTTTGACCGCCTGGCGGATGCCCCTGGCGCGCGCATACTGGAAAAACGCTTCCTGCACCCGCTTGCCACTGGCGTCCTTGTTCATCAGCAGGCCGAGTATCGGCGCCGGCTCCATGCGCGCGATCTGCTTGATGGTCTCGATCGGCGTCACGCCGTGCGCCAGCGTATCCATGATGATGAGATCGTGCGCATCATCGAGCGGCATGTCCGCGCTATGCCGGGTGACCCGGCAGCCGCCCAGGCGCTCGCCGTATTCCAGCAGGTCGTTATACAGTGCGTCGTCGCCCCCGATGAGCAGTATCCCTTTCACGGCTTGCCCCCTTCTCTTTCGGCGATCAGTTGCAACAGCACATCCACCAGTTCGCGATCGAACAGGCGGCCGCTCTCGTGCCGCAACAAATCGGCCAGCTCGGCATGGGCCAGCGGCGCCACTGCCTGATCCGGGTACAGTGCCTCGGTGAGTGAGGCGGCGTATTCGGCCAGCGCGAAGATGCGCGAGGCCAGCGGCAGGTCGCTGCCGGCGGCACCGGGCATGGCGCCGGGGCCGCAGAACAGTGCGATCTCCAGCGCCATCTGTTGTACCGCTTCGGAGGCGGCATGTTTTTCGTCGCGGCGTGCGGTGAGCGCAGTGCGTACCGCTTCCGCCAGCGCGGTCTGGTATCCCGCCGATTGGCCGAGGCGTGCGGCGATCTGCTGGCACAGGCCGGATACGGCAGCGATATAGGCCCGTGTATAACGGCGCGGTTTGCTGGTTTCCGGCGCCGGCCGCGCGGCGCGGAGACGCGCCGGCGCATCGTCGGCTGTCAGCAGGGCGCGGAAGTCTTCGGCGTAGCGGTCCAGCTGCTGTTGCAGGCTGGCCTTCTCGCTCTTGAGCAGATCGATGTAGGCGAGCAGGAAGGGCCGCCCGCTGTTGTCGCGATGGGGGTCCGGCATCACTCGCTCCTGTGCTCCAGATGACCCGGCCGGGTCTCGATCAGTTCGATCAGTTCGATGGGCGAGAACGGCTTCACCATATAGGCATCGGCACCGGCGGCGAGGCCCGCTGCGCGATCCGCCTGCTGTCCGAGCGCGGTGAGCAGCACGATGTAGGCGTGTTTCAGCGCCGGGTCCTGTTTGATGCGGCGGCACACGTCCAGCCCGTTCAGTTCGCCCGGCATCATGATGTCGAGCAGGATCACGTCCGGGCGGATCTCCTGCGCCAGCTTCAACGCCTCGCTGCCGTTACCGGCGAAGTATTGCTTGTACAAGCCGTAACCCAGGGTCACCGACAGCAGTTTGCGCAGGTTGCCCTCGTCATCGACGATCAACAGGTTCTCGTGGGTGGTGGGGGTCGTATCCATTTCAAGCATCGCCTTTCTGGTCTGACGGGTCTATGGGGAAACGCAAGGTGAGCGAAGTGCCGGCGCCAGGACGGCTGTCGAGCGTCACGCTGCCGCCGTGGATCTGCATGATCTCCTTCACCAGTGACAGGCCGAGGCCGGTGCCGGGGATGACGCCCGAGGTGTCGGCGCGGAAGAAGCGGTCGAACGCCTTGAGCTGGTGTTCCTTGCTCATGCCGATGCCGTGGTCGGTGACGGTAACCGCCAGCATGTCGCCGTGCTCGCGCTGCTCCAGTTTCTGGCGGATCTCGATGGCGCCGCCGTGCGGCGAATATTTCCAGGCATTGCTCAGCACGTTGACGAACACCTGCTTGATCTTGTCTGCGTCGATGCGCACATCGGGCATGCCGTCCTCGCCGGCGGCGAAGCGCACCGGGTGGGTGTCCTGCGGCAGGTTGAGTTCCTGCAAGGCCTTGCGCATCACCTTGGCGGTCTGTTGCGGCTCGAAGCGGAAATCGCGTCCGGCGCGGGCCTCGATGCGCGTCAGGTCGAGCAGTTCGTTCACCATGCGGATCAGGCCGCGCGTCTGCTCGTAGACGATCTGCAGGTATTCCTTGCGGTCCTCTTCCGCCAGCGGGCGGGTGAGCATCAGCTCGACGAAGCCGTAGATGCTGGACATCGGCGCGCGCAGCTCGTGCGCGGCGGTGGCCAGGAAGTCGCTCTTCATCTCGTCGATCTCCACTTCGCGCGTGATATCGCGGAAGAAGATCACCGTGTGCAATTCGTCCGAATCCAGCTGCCGCGATTCCCAGCGGATGACCCGTTTGGGATCGCGCAGGCGGAAGCTGCCTTCCTGCGACTGGTTGTCCAGCGCGTGGCGCAGTGCGCGTGTGTCCTTCAGGTCGAGCAGACTGCCCAGCGCCTGGATGAAGGTGTCGATGGTCAGCTTGCCGTCCGGCTTGCGCTCCAGCGCGAACAGGTCGAGCAGGCGGTCGTTGCAGAAGGTGATCTGCTGCGACAGCGACAGCGCCAGCACGCCTTCCGGGCTGTTGGCGAAGATGCGGCGCAGGTTGTCCTCGCTGGCGCTGAGCGCGAGCTGTGCCAGTTTGCGCTCGGTGACGTCGGCGATGCTGCCGATCATGCGCAGCGGTGTGCCGTCGGCGCCACGCTTCACCAGTTGGCCGCGGTCCTGCACCCAGATCACGTCGCCGTTCTCCTTGCGCATGCGATGTTCGCTGACATAGGGCAGGCCGCGACCGAGATGGTCGGCCAGACGCTGCTTGACCTGCGCGCGGTCGTCTTCGTGCAGATGCTGGGCGAACAGCTCGAAGTCGCTCTCCAGGGTGGGCGGCGTGATGCCCAGCAGTTCGCTCCATTTGGCGTTGTGCATCACCTTGCCATTGGCGATGTCCCAGTCCCACAGACCTTCGCCGGTGGCCGACAGGGCGAAACCGAGACGCTCCTCGCTGGCGGCGAGGCTGGCGCTCTTCTCCTGCAACTCCTGGGTCAGGGTGTCGGCGATGCGGCGCGCGTTCTGCTGGGTGTTCTGCATCGAACGGATCAGTGAGTACAGCAGCAACGTGAGCAGCAGGCCGACCAGGGTGGTGGCGATGCCGTTCTGGCGCGCGTGTGCATGCATGTCCCGGGCGGACTGGTCGAAGTCCAGCGTCCAGGTGCTGCCGTTGAACAGCACGCTGCGCGACAGGTGCACCGGGTCGCGCAGCTCGGCGCCCGGCTGGCTGTCGTACAACAGCGCCTGGGTATCGCTGAGTGCGCCGTCATACACCCGCATGCGCACCGTGTCCGAGGGGAAGTTTCCGGTGGAGAACACGGTGCCTTGCAGCATGTCCTTCATGCGGAACGGGCTGTAGACCCAGCCTTGCAGGGCGGCCTGCCGTTGCGCCAGGGTGTCGATGGGTGCGTCCCTGCGATAGACCGGGACGTACATCAGGGTGCCGGCCTGCACATCCTCGCTGGTCTCCTGCACCAGATGCACCTTGCCGGACAGCGCCGGGGTGTTGTCGTTCATGGCGCGCGCCATGGCCTGGCGACGCACCTGTTCGGAATACATGTCGTAACCGAAGGCGCGCAGGTTGCGTCCGCTGAACGGTTCGATGTAGACGATGGCGCCGTACAGTTCGCGCTTGCCGGGCGGCCACACCGCATAGTGGGGGAAGCCCTCGCGACGCATGCTCGCCTCATGTGCCGCCAGTTCGTTGGACGTCAGCTTGCGCGCGAAACCGAAGCCCAAGATGCCCTTGAAGTGCTCGTCCAGGCGCAGGCGTTCGGCATAACGCCGCCAATCGTCGCGCGTCACGTTGGCCGAGGCGTCGAACAGCGCGGCGCCACCGAGCAGCACCTGTTTGTGTGCCTCCAGGCGGGCTTCGGCCTTGAGCACGATCTCGTCGCAATAGCCGGCGAACTCGCGCTCGGCCTGCTTCAAGCGGTTGTCATAGATCAGATAGCCGGCCAGCAGGCTGAGCCCGGTGCCGCCCAGCAGGGTGAGCAGTGCGGTGGAGCGCGGCAGGGTGTTGCCTGAGAACGGCATGCTCAGTGCTCCTCGCCGCCCAGTTGCATGAGGTCGTCGGCGATCATCTGCACGCGCGCCTGGATCAGGCCGAACGGCACCGGCTTCATGAACACCGACACTCCTTCCGGTACGCCGCCCAGTTCAGCCAGGCGCGTGGCATCCATGCCGGTCACCACGATGATCTCGCTGTCGTCGCAGGCGTGTTCCTCGCGCAGTTTGCGCAGCATCATGATGCCGTCCAGGCCGGGCATGTCGATGTCGGTGATGAGGATGTCGGGCGCGTGCGCGCCGATAGCCACCAGCGCGGCGAAGCCGTCATGCACGATCTTCAGGTCGATGGGCAGTCCCCAGCTCTTGAAGGTGGCCTGGTACAGCTTGCACAGCGCGAGGTTGTCTTCCACCACCAGGATGCTGAGCGCGGCAGGACGAGCAGTCGCCACTACCGCGGGCGTCTGGATCGGGGGGTGTTGCCGGTCGAGCATGGCTTGCACCGAGTCCATGAGTACGCGCCGGTGGCCGCCCGGTGTCTTCCAGGCGCGCAGGCTGCCGTTCTCCACCCACAGCTGGATGGTGCGCAGCGATACGCCCAATAGTTTGGCGGCGTCCTGGGTGGTGCAGACCTCTTGTTCTGACATGGCGGCAGCTCTCGTTCTCAATGGTTGCGACAGGTCGCTGGATGGCGACGGGATTGCATTATTATCAAATTTATCATATTGTCAAATTTCTGATAATCATCATTAATTCATGATGTAGTGATGAATTGGCGGCGCTTACCTCGCGCTGCGGAGTGCGCAAGAAATGATAAATCTGATAATTGCGAGGGTGGGGTCAGCGCGTTAGCGGCTGGATAGCAGGCAGGAATACTTCGGTGACCAGCAGCGGCGCACCGTGCAGGGTGAACAAGGAGCGGCGTGCCCACAGCAGTTCGGGGATGGCGTGCAACTCGGCGATACGTCGGTGCAGCGGATGGTGCTCGCGCAAGGCTTTGAAATGCAAAGGCTGGCGCGTGACTTGCGGGTGCGAGAACAGCATCGCGCCCAAGGGGGTGTTGCCGAGCCCGGCCAGCGCTGCCCAGTCCCCTTGCAGGTGTTGTTGCGCGCAGGCGGAGTGGGCGAACACCACCGGCACGCTGTCGGCCAGCAGGAACACTTCGCGCGAGAAGGCGAGCTGTTGCGGGCGCACGCCGAGCAAGGCAGCTTCGTCGTGGGCGATGGCGGACAGTCCGCTGCGCAGCGGATCGACCGCGAAATGATGGCAGTGTCGCTGGATGCGCTGGGTGAGCGAGCCGTGATCGTGCAACCAGGGGAGCAGCTCGGGCGGGCAGCCGATGGTGGCCGTGCTCCAGAAGGTGTCAGGTGTGCAGGTAGTCATGTCGGTTCGCCATCCAGCGTAGCAGGTGCGCCTGTGCCGCGTCAGGGAAACTTTGCAGCAGGCGTTCGGCCAGCGCGCGCGCGGCATCGAGCAGGTCGGCATCCTCCTCCAGGTCGGCGAAGCGCAGCATGGGCACCCCGCTCTGGCGTGCGCCCAGCAGTTCGCCGGGGCCGCGCAGCTTGAGGTCGTGCTGGGCGATGGCAAAACCGTCGGTGTGTTCGAAGATCACGCGCAGGCGTTCGCGCGCCAGCTCGGACAGCGGCTGCGCATAGAGCAGCACGCACAGGCTCTCCGCCGCGCCGCGTCCGACGCGGCCGCGCAACTGGTGCAACTGCGCCAGCCCCATGCGTTCGGCATGGTCGATCACCATCATGCTGGCATTGGGCACATCGACGCCGACCTCGATCACCGTGGTGGCCACCAGCAACTGCAGTTCGCCCGCCTTGAACGCGGCCATGGTGGCGGCCTTCTCCTCGTTGGCCAGCTTGCCGTGCACCAGCCCCACGCGCAGGTCGGGGAAGATCTGCGTCAGCGTGGCGTGCGTCTCCAGCGCGGTCTGCAACTGCAACGCTTCCGATTCGTCGATCAGCGGGCACACCCAGTAAGCCTGACGTCCGCCCAGGCAGGCGTGGCGCACGCGCTCGAACACTTCCTCGCGCCGCGCATCGCTTACCAGCTTGGTGACCACCGGCGTGCGGCCGGGCGGCAACTGGTCGATCACCGACACGTCGAGGTCGGCGTAATAGCTCATCGCCAGGGTGCGCGGGATGGGGGTGGCGCTCATCATCAATTGATGCGGCTCGCCGCCCTTGTTGCGCAAGGCCAGGCGCTGCTGCACGCCGAACTTGTGTTGCTCGTCCACGATGACCAGGCCCAATCGAGCGAATTCGACTTCCTTCTGGAACAGCGCATGGGTGCCGACGGCGAGCGGCGTGTCACCGGCGGCGATGCGCACGGCGGCTTCGCTCTTGGCTTTCTTCTTCAGGCTGCCGGACAGCCATACCGGCGTGATGCCCAACGGCGTCAGCCATTCGTGCAGCTTGAGGTAATGCTGTTCGGCGAGGATCTCGGTGGGCGCCATGAAGGCCACCTGGTGGCCGGCGGCGATGGCCTGCAAGGCGGCGAGCGCGGCGACGATGGTCTTGCCGCTGCCCACGTCGCCTTGCAGCAGGCGTTGCATGGGGTGCGCCTGTTGCAGGTCGTGGTCGATCTCGGCCAGCACCTTTTGCTGGGCGGCGGTGAGCTGGAACGGCAGGCGCGCCAGCAGTTGCGGCGCCAGACGCTTATCCGGCGGCAGCGGCGGTGCGTTGCGCGAGCGGCGCTTGCGGTAATGCGTGCGCATGGACAGTTGCTGCGCCAGCAGTTCGTCGAACTTGATGCGGCGGAAATAGGGTTGCAGGTGGCGCGTCAGTGCTTGCTCATCCAAGCCGGGTGGCGGGTTGTGCAGGTGCTGCACGCTGCTGGCGAAATCCGGCAGGCGCAGGCTGCGCAGCAGCTCCGGCGGCAGGGTGTCGGCCAGTTCCAGTTCGGCCAGTGCCGCCTGGATCTGCTTGTGCAAAGTGGCTTGCGGCAGCCCGGCGGTAGTGGGATAGACCGGCGTGAGCGCCTGCTTCAGTGGCGTGTCTTCGCCGCCGCTGCGGCATTTGGGATGCACCATCTCCAGGCCGAAGAAGCCGCCGCGCACTTCGCCCAGCGCGCGGATGGTCTTGCCGATGGCGAGCTGTTTCTGCTGGCTGGGATAGAAGTTGAGGAAGCGCAGGGTGAGCGTGCCGCTGGCGTCCTGCAACTGGCAGACCAGCGAACGGCGCGGGCGGTACATCACTTCGGCCTGCACGATCTCGCCTTCCACCTGTGCCGTCTCGCCCGGCAGCAGGTCGGCGATGGGGGTGAGCCGGGTCTCGTCCTCGTAGCGCAGCGGCAGGTGCAACACCAGGTCGAAACGCTGGTGGATGCCCAGTTTGGCGAGTTTGGCTGCCGTGGCGGCAGGGGATTTGGCCGGTGCGCGCGCCATCACATCGCTGCCCGCTGTCGCTTCAACTGACCAGCTTGGCGACGCGCATGTCGGCCATGCGCAGCCGGTCCGCCATCACGCGCAGGAAGGCCTGGTTGAAATGCAGCTGGCAGTGGTCGGACAGGCCGGCCAGCAGGCGCGGGGCGATCCTCATCACGGTGACTTCGGTACCGGCGGTGACGGTGGCGGAGCGCGGCACGACGCGGCCGCTGATGTAGGACATCTCGCCAAAGCAGTCATCGCGGCTGATCAGGTTGAGCAGGTAGCCGTTCTTGGTGATGTTCACCGTGCCGGCGATCATCACGTAGAAGTCGTCGCCCATCTCGTCCTCGCGCATGATCACGCTCTGCGCCGGTAGCTTCTGCCAGTCGCCGATGCGCAGGATCTCCCACAGCTCGGTGTCGGAGAAATCGGCGAACAGTTTCATGCCGCGCAGGGTGGTGAACTTCTCGGTCTGGTTGCTGGTGCTGTCGGAGTTCTGGTAGCTGCCGAGCAGCGACAGGTCGTTGCCGAAGTCGCGCCAGTTCTGATAGCGCTGTGTCTTGTCCTTGTGCATGGCGCGCTCCACGATGCGCACCAGTTCGCGCGGCAGGTCGGGGCGGTAGGTGGTGATCGGCGTGGGCGGCATGTTGAGGATCTGGTGGCACAGGCTGGCCAGGTTCTGCGCCTTGTATGGCGCATGGCCGGTGAGCAGGCGGTACATCACCACGCCCAGCGAATAGATGTCGGTCTGGTGGGTGAGCGGTTCCGCACTCAGCTGTTCCGGCGACATGTAGCTGGGCGAGCCGAGGTTGCTCACCTGAGTCTGTTCCAGGTCGAGCAGCAGTGCGGCGCCCATGTCGGAGATCTTGATGTCGCCCTCTTCGGTCAGCATCATGTTGGCCGGTTTGATGTCGCGGTGGATGACGCCGTTGAATTGCGCGTAGTTCAGCGCGCGACAGCACTTGAACATGTATTCCACCACCCGTTCCAGCGGCAGCAGATTGTCCGGTTCGACGTGTTTCTCCAGCGTGCCGCCGCTGACGTATTCCATCACGATGTAGCTCTCGTCGTCGCCGATCAGCGCGTCGTAGATGGCCACGATGTGCGGGTGCGACAAACGGCCGGCGAGCGAGGCCTCGTTATCCAGCTGGCGCCGGAACACTTTGCCCATGCGCGCGTCGTTGAGGATCTCCTGCTTGAGCACCTTGATCGCCACTTCGCGCTCGGCGAAGTGGTCGTAGCCGTGATAGACGGTGCTGGTGGTGCCCTGACCGAGCACGCCCTTGATCAGGTATTTGCCGATCGCCTTGGGTGCGTCCACTGTGTGCCGGTCCTCGCGCTCAGTCGCTGATGACCATCACGCCGTCGGCTTCCACCAGGGCGCCGCGCGGCAGTTCCGCCACGCCGACCGCGGCGCGTGCCGGATAGGGCTGCGGGAAATAGCCGGCCATGATCTCGTTGACCTTGGCGAAGTGGCCGAGGTCGGTCAGGAAGATATTGAGTTTGACCACGTCGCTCAGGCTGCCGCCGGCGGCCTGGGTGACCGCGCGCAGGTTCTGGAATACGCGATGTACCTGCGCTTCGATGCCGTCCACCATCTGCATGGTGATCGGATCGAGGCCGATCTGGCCGGACAGGTAGACGGTGTCGTCCACGCGCACTGCCTGCGAGTAGGTGCCGATGGCGGCGGGGGCGTCCGGGGTCTGGATGATGGTCTTCTGTGCCATGTGATGTTTCCTCCTGTGCGAAAAAGGCGCGGATTCTAACCGAGTCGGGCGATGCGCTCGTCCGCCAGACGCAGGCGTTCCGCCAGGACATAGAGGAAGGCCTGGTTGAAATGGTTCTGGCAGCTGTCCGAAAGTTGGGCGATCTGCAAGGGATCGAGCTTCATCACCGCGATCTCGGTGTTGGCGGTGACGGTGGCCGAGCGCGGCATCTGTTTGCCGCGGATGTAGGCCATCTCGCCGCAGCAGTCGCCGTTGCGCAGCGCCAGCAGCAGGCGTGCGCCGCGCGTCACGCTGACACTGCCGTCGATGATGAAGTAGATGGCGTCGCTCATCTCGTTCTCGCGCATCAGCACGGTCTTCTCCGGCTGTTTGTGCCATTCGGCGATGCGCAGCACCTCCCACAGTTCGAGGTCGCTGAAGTCGTCGAAGAAGGTCATCTTGCGCAGGATGCCGAACTTCTGGTTCTCGGCCACTTCCAGTCCGCTCTTCTCGAAATGGCCGAGGCCGGCCAGGTCGTCGCCGAACTCGCGCCAGCTGCTGTAGCGGTCTTCCGGTTTCTTCTGCAGCGCGCGCATCACGATGCGTTCCAGCTGCGGCGGCAGGTCCTTGCGCAGCGAGGAGGGCGGCGGCGGCATCTCGTTCATGATCTGCTGGTACAGATGCGCCAGGTTCTTCGGGCTGTAGGGCGAGTGGCCGGTGAGCAGGCGGTACATCACCACGCCCAGCGAATAGATGTCGGTCAGGTGCGACAGCGATTCGCCGCGTACCTGCTCGGGCGACATATAGTTTGGCGAGCCGACGTTGCTCTGCGTTTGCTCGATGTCCATGCGTACCGCGGCGCCCAGGTCGGAGATCTTGATCTTGCTTTCGGCGTCCAGCAGCAGGTTGGCGGGTTTGATGTCGCGGTGGATGACGCCGTTGTATTGCGCATAGTTGAGTGCGCGGCAGCATTCGTACATGCGTTCGACCACCGCGTCCAGCGGCAGCAGGTTGTCGGAGCGGATGTGTTGTTCCAGCGTGCCGCCCGGCACGTACTCCATCACGATGTAGCTGATCTCGTCGCCGATCTCCGCCTCGAAGGTGGAGACGATGTGCGGGTGGTGCAGTTTGCCGGTGAGCGCGACCTCGTTCTCCAGGTGCTTGCGGTTCTGGCGGCCGTTGCGTTCATCTTTGAGGAAGCTTTGCTTGATGACCTTGAGCGCCACCTCGCGCTTGTTGAACGGGTCGAAGCCCAGATACACCTCGCTGGTCGCACCATGCCCCAGCTGACGCAGGATGCGGTATTGGCCGAGGAAGGCGGGGACGGTGGTTGCGGCGGTGGCGGTGGCGGCTTGATCCATGGCCGGGAATTTACACCAAGAGCGCATGGGCAGCCAGCCGGGGGGCGCGGCTTGTCCGGGGTGGCGCTTTCGCCGATAATCCCCGGGTGCCGAATGACGGTCCTACCGCATTCGGCTTTTTTCAATCGAACCGGAAGACCATTTGAACATCGATTTCCAGAGAGCTGTGGACCGCTGGGCCGGGGTGCCGATCTGTGCCGCCCTGTCCCTGTTCGAACGTCTCAAGCGTCTCTTGGTGGCGCCGCCGACCGTGCGGCAGCCACGCCGCATCCTCATCGTGCTGCTGTCCGAGATGGGCAGCCTGGTGCTGGCGCAGCCGATGTTCGCCGAACTCAAGCGGCGTTATCCCGGTGCGGAACTGCACATGCTGATGTTCCGCAAGAACCGCGAGGTGCTCGACCTGCTGGGGGTGATGCCGAAAGAAAACGTCATCACGCTGAACGACAAGAAGATGTCCGAGTTCGTGCCGGACATCCTCAAGGCCATCCGCCGCATGCGTGCGCTGGACTTCGATGTGGTGATCGATTGCGAACTGTTCTCGCGCGTCAGCAGCATCTTGTCCTATCTGTCCGGTGCGCGCGTGCAGGTCGGCTTCGAACCTCACACGCAGGAAGGTCTGTATCGCGGCAGCTTCATGAATCGCAAGGTGATGTACAACCCCTACCATCACCTGTCGCAACAGTTCCTCACCATGGTCGAGGCCATCGAATCCTCCGGCCGGCCGCTGGCCAAGCGTCTGCCGCAGGACGTGGCGCCGCCGCCCGCCTTGCAGTTCGAACCGGGGGAGGTGGCGCGCGAGATCGCGCAACTGGAAGCCGACTTCCCGGTGGTGCAGGGCAAGAAACTGGTGCTGGTGTATCCCGACGGCGGCATCCTGCCGATCCGTGCCTGGCCGCCCGAGTATTACGAGCAGTTGTGCGACGCCTTGTTGTGCGACGGTTATGTGGTGGGTCTGATCGGCCTGCCCGATGCCAAGCCGCTGGCGCAGCGCATCGTGGCGCATTGCCGGCACGAGCACTGCATCGACCTCGCGGGCTATACCCGCTCGGTGCGCCATCTGCTGGCGGTGTTCCAGCGCGCCGCGCTGCTGGTCACCAACGATGGCGGTCCCGGCCAGTTCGCGGCGCTCACCCGTTTGCCGGTGCTGGTGTTCTTCGGCCCGGAGACGCCGGCGCTGTACAGCCCGCATGCGCCCAACATCCATTGCCTGTACACGGCGCTGTCCTGTTCGCCCTGCCTGACCGCCTATAACCACCGCAACTCGCCGTGCGATGGCGATAACCAGTGCCTCAAGCGCATCCAGCCGGAGCAGGTGCTGGCGCGCGCGCGCGAACTGTTGCAGGAGCCGGCCGCCGCATGACGCCGTTCAAGATACGCATGCATCTGGCGTCGCTGCTGCGGCGTATCTTCTCCCTGCGCTTCCTCAAGTTCGGCACGGTCGGCGTGTCCGGCATCGTGGTCAACCAGGGCGCGCTCTACGTCATGCAGGAGCATGTCTTCCATGTGGCCAACGTGGCCGGGCAGGTGGACTGGCTGCAACTCAATGTCTCGCTCGCGGTGGCCATCCTGCTGGCGACGCTGAACAACTTCTACTGGAACCGCCTGTGGACCTGGAAGGATCGTGTCGAGCTGCACCATCGCCCCTGGCTGGCGCAGTTCGGCCAGTACACTGTGTCGTGCGGCGTGAGCATCGCGTTGCAGTTCGTGTTCACCAACCTGCTGGCGCCGCATGTCTATTATCTGATCGCCAATTTCATCGCCATCGGCGTGACCAGCGTGTTGAACTTCCTGCTCAACGACATCTGGACCTTCGGCCGTCTCCGGTTCTCGCGTCCGGTTGCGCGCGCGAAACAGGACTGACATGTTGCGCGACCCTATGCGAGACACCGCCGGATCGCGCCCGTTGCGTTACCTCGCTGCCGTGCTGCTGGCGGTGTTCGTCTACTGGTACGGCCTGGATGGGCTGCACATCCCGCGCAACGGCGACGAGAACGTGTATGCACACATCACTTACCAGACCGCGCAGTCCGGCGCGTGGCTGCCGCTGCGATCCGATCTCGATCACATGCGCAACACCAAGCCGCCGCTGCTGTTCTGGCAGGGCATGCTGTCCACCGATATGGGCGCGCAGTGGGACCAGTGGCATCTGCGCTATCCCAGCGTGATCTATACCTTGCTCACCGCCTTGCTGGTGTATCTGCTCGGCTGGCGCCTGTCCGGGACATGGGCCACCGGGGCGACGGCGGCGCTGGTGTTCCTGGCGTTCTTCAGCACCTATCGCTTCGGCCGTCCTTATCTGGTCAATCCGGCGGAGACCTTCTGGTTGTCGTTGCCGTTCTTCATCCTGCTGTATTGGCGCGAGCGCGCATTCGCGTCGCGCCTGGCGCTGCCGTTGTTGCTCGGGCTGGTCACCGGCATCGGCCTGCTGTATAAATCGTTCGCCCTGCTGGCCCCGGTGGGGCTGGCGCTGGCCTGGTGGTATCTGCATCAGCGCCGCTATCGCTGGCATGCCTTCCTGACCCAGGATACTTATAAGTTGCTGCTGATCGGCGCTCTGGCGCTGGCCGTGTTTGCCCTGTGGTTCCTGCTCGATCCCGATCCGCAGGCGGTGTGGCAGGAGTTCGTGCTGGGCGAGAACGCCGGCAAGTTCGACCCGCATGGCGGCAGTTACTGGGCCAAGCTGTTGTGGGGCGGCAGCAGCGTGTGGGTGTTGCTGCTGGGCTATCCGCTGAATGCCGGATTGCTGGCGTTTCCGGTGGCGGCGCTGTTCTTCGTGGCCTGGCAGCGGCGTTACCGTCTGCATGAAGACGAGCGCATGCTGTGGATGTGGATGATCGTGTTGTTCGCGGTGTTCGCCTTGCCCAGCCAGCGTTCGGCGCGCTATCTGCTGGATGCCATGCCCGGCGTCGCCTTGCTGCTCGCCTTGAACTGGCAGCGCATCCCGCGCGCGGCCTTCATCGCCAGCGTGCTGGCCGCTGCAGCGGTGAGCGGGCTGTTCGGCTGGCTGGCATTCAATCTGATGCAGCAGATGCCGGGTCTGTACGATGCCGCGTTCTGGTTGGTGCTGGCGGTGGCGGCGCTGTGCGCCGTGCTGGCGCTGGGGATGGCTCGCTGGACGCGCGGCCTGGCGCTGGTGTCGGCACTGCTCACCTTGCTGCTGCTGGCCATGTTCCTGCGGCCGTTCGACGGAGCGGCCGGGCGTTACGATGCGGCGGCGCAACAGGCGGTGCGCGGGCAGGATGTGTGGGTGCCGTGCGATTTCCGCGCCAGTTGGGAAGACTATCGCTTCCTGTTGCCGGGCGCGTATCTGCACGGCTACGTCGAGCGTACTGAGATTGAGCCGCAGTCGCACTATGCGCTGTTCGCGCAACGCCTGCCGCTGGACGCCAAACCTTGTGCCGGCTGCGAGGTGCTGGGGCAGCGTCTGGAGATACGCGGGCGGCATAGCGAAGCGGAAATCAAGGCCATGTTGGCCGGTGAGGTGATGCAGCAACTGTTCGTGCGCGAATGGTTGTTGCGCGCACCGCCGACCGATGGCGAGCAAGAGAATCACGAGGGGGAATGTCGTTGATGGGTAAGTACAAGCGCCTCGCCTTGTTGGCGTTCGTGCTGGGCGCGTTCGCGCTCGCCCTGGCCAAGGCGGCGAGCTGGAGCTTCGGCTTCGGTTTCCGTTTGCCGGAGCCGGTGGTGGAGCAGGCCGCAGCGCCGGCGCCAGTGGTGAAACAGAAACGCCGCGGACGGCGCAATGAGCCGCCGCAGCCGCGCGTGGTGCTGGGCAAGCTGGAGGCACATCTGGCTTCCAGCCGCCAGCACATCTCCACGCATGCGGCCTCGCTGGTGGAGTTGCAGGATGGCCGCGTGCGCGCCTTCTGGTTCTCCGGCAGCCGCGAAGGTGCGCCCGATGTCACCATCAACAGCGCCGTGTTCGATCCGCAGGCCGATACCTGGTGGCGTGAGCGCGAGGTGGTAGGGCGCAGCGCGACGCAACGCGGCCTGCATCGCAGCATCGCCAAGGTGGGCAATCCGGTGGTGGTACGCGCGCCCAACGGCGAGCTGTGGCTGTTCTATGTCACGGTGTCGCTGGGCGGCTGGGCCGGCAGTTCCATCACGCTGGTCACCTCGGCCGACGAGGGGGAGACCTGGAGCCAGCCGCGTCGGCTGGTGACTTCGCCGTTCATCAACATCAGCACGCTGGTTAAGGGGGCGCCGTTCTTCTATGCCGACGGTACGTTGGGGCTGCCGGTGTATCACGAGTTCATCACCAAGTTCTCCGAGATCCTGCGCCTGGACCAGACCGGCAAGGTCATCGACAAGCAGCGGCTAGCGGCCGGCGGGCAGGGCACCTTGCAGCCGGTGCTGTTGGCGCAGGATGCGCAGCATGCGCTGGTGCTCAACCGCTACTCGGGCAAGGATGCGGACAAGCGCGTGCTCGCCATGCGCAGCGAGGATGGCGGCCGCCACTGGTCGGCGCCGCAGAAGATGACCTTGTTCAATCCGGATGCCGCCCTCACCGGCCTGGTGCTGGAGGACGGGCGGATGCTGGCGGTGCTGAACAACGAGACGCAGGGGCGCGAATCGCTCAGCCTGCAACTGTCCGAGGATGGCGGCCAGACCTGGCGCGAACTGCACCGGCTGGAAGAGATGAACGTGGTACACGATGTGTCCATGTCGGAAGGCGCTTGCCTGGAGGTGGTGGAGAACCTGTTGCGCAGCAGCGATCCGCTGTTGCGCCAGGCGGATGAAGCCATCCTCGCGCCGTATGTGGAATCGGCGCGGTCCAAGACCGTGGGCGGCGGCAGTTGCCATTTCGAGTTCTCCTACCCCTACATGATTCGCACGCGCAACGGTGATATCCATCTCGCCTATACCTGGAACCGCACCTTCATCAAGCATGTGCGCATCGATGCGCAGTGGCTCAAACATCGGCTGCAGAACGGGAGTGAACGATGATGCATGGCAGTGACTGGATCGGGCTTTCCGGCCTGGCGGCGGTGTGGCTGCTGCTGGCCTTCCGCTTGCCGCAGGTGCAAGCCTTGCCGGGCAAACAGCGTGCACTGTTCATCGGGCTGGGTTATGTGGTGGTGATGTTCCCGCTAGGCGGTTGGTCGCTGGCCGGCTGGCTGCGCGGCATGGTGGGCGACCTCAGCCTCACCAGCCTGCTGTTGCTGGCGAACGCGTTGCATCTGCGCCTGCGGCCACAGGCACACCCCTGGTGGTCGCTGCGCGAACGCACGGCGCTGCTGGGATTCATCGCGGTATTGGCATTGCTGCTGTATCCGTTCGCCCTCGGCCTCGGTAAGCTGGATCCGTATCGTGCGGGCTATGGCAGCGTGGGCTTGGTGCTGATGCTGGCCTTGCTCGCTTTGTGGACGATGCGCCGCGCGTTCTATCTGCTGTCTGCGGTGCTGGCGCTGGCGGCACTGGGCTGGAATTTCAATCTGCTGGAATCGACCAACCTGTGGGATTACCTGATCGATGCACCGCTGGCGATCTATTCGCTGTGGGTCACGCTCAAGGCTTCCCTGCTGTATGCCTTGCGGAGGGATCGTGCCTAGCCTGACACGCAATGACTATCGTACTTTGAGCCTGGCCGCGCTGGGCGGTGCACTGGAGTTCTATGACTTCGTGATCTTCGTGTTCTTTGCGGCGACCATCTCGCAACTGTTCTTCCCGCCCGACATGCCGGACTGGCTGCGACAAGTGCAGACCTTCGGCATCTTCGCCGCGGGTTATCTGGCGCGCCCGCTGGGCGGCATCATCATGGCGCACTTCGGCGACCTGTTCGGCCGCAAGCGCATGTTCATGCTGAGCATCCTGCTGATGGCGGTGCCGACCTTGTTCATCGGCCTGTTGCCCACCTATGCCAGTATCGGCATCGCCGCGCCGTTGCTGTTGCTCGCTTTGCGCGTGCTGCAGGGGGCGGCCATCGGTGGCGAAGTCCCCGGCGCTTGGGTGTTCGTGGCCGAGCATGTGCCGCCGCGCCACGTCGGTTTCGCCTGCGGCACGCTCACTGCGGGACTTACCGGCGGCATCCTGCTCGGCTCTTTGGTGGCCACGGCGGTGAACCGCAGCTATGACCCGGCCGGCCTGCTGGCCGAAGGCTGGCGCGTGCCCTTCATCCTGGGCGGCGTGTTCGGCCTGCTGGCGGTGTGGCTGCGCCAGTACCTGCACGAGACGCCGGTGTTCAAGGAGATGCAGGCGCGCCAGCAACTGGCCGACGAGTTGCCGCTGAAGAAAGTGGTGCGCGCGCACCGTCCGGCGGTTGTGCTCACCATGCTGATGACCTGGCTGCTGTCCGCCGCCGTGGTGGTGATGATCCTGATGACGCCAACCTTGATGCAGAAGTTGTTCGCCATCCCCGGCGCTACGGCGCTCACCGCCAACAGTTTCGCCACGCTGGCGCTCACTATCGGCTGCATCGTGTTCGGTGCGCTGGCCGACCGCTATGGCGCGGGGCGGGTGCTCACCTTCGGCTGCGTGGCGCTGGGATTCACCTCCTGGTGGCTGTATCACGACCTGGCGGCAGGTGCGCAGCATCTGTATGTCTTGTATGCGCTGAACGGGTTCTTCGTCGGCGTGATCGGCGTGGTGCCCAGTGCGGCGGTGGTGCAGTTCCCCTCGGCGGTGCGTTTCTCCGGTCTGTCCTTCTCCTACAACATGGCCTATGCCGTGTTCGGCGGCCTGACGCCGGTGCTGGTCAGCTCGTTGCTGCCGCTGGCCGGGGCGCAGGTGCCGGCTGGCTATGTGATGGCCCTGTGCTTGGTGGGGGTGGGTATCGGCCTGTATCTGGGGCGCGGGAAGGCGGCGGAATTATGAGAGAATGCGCGCCTTCACAAGAGCGCGGAATGCGCCGGGAACGGGAGGAAGTCCTTGGATGATCTGAAACAGTTGCTCGCGCCGGACATGGCGGCGGTCGATGCGGTGATCCGCGCGCGCCTGCATTCCGAAGTGGTGCTGGTCAACCAGATCGGCGAATACATCGTGAACAGCGGCGGCAAGCGTCTGCGTCCGGCGCTGGTGCTGTTGTCCGCGCAGGCCTTCGGCTATCAGGGGGCGCAACATCACAACCTGGCGGCCGTGGTGGAGTTCATCCACACCGCAACCTTGTTGCACGACGACGTGGTGGACGAGTCCGAACTGCGCCGCGGGCGCGAGACCGCCAATGCGCTGTTCGGCAATGCGGCCAGCGTGCTGGTGGGCGACTTCCTCTATTCGCGCGCGTTCCAGATGATGGTGGAGACCGGCGAGATGCGCGTGATGCAGGTGCTGGCCGACGCCACCAACGTCATCGCCGAAGGCGAGGTGTTGCAACTGCTCAATTGCCACGACGCCGATGTCGATGTGGCCAACTATATGCGCGTGATCCACTGCAAGACGGCCAAACTGTTCGAAGCTGCGATGCGGCTGGGGGCGATCCTGGGCAAGGCGAGCGCGGCAGACGAAAAAGCAGCGGCTCAGTACGGCATGCATCTGGGTACTGCTTTCCAGTTGATCGACGACGTGCTGGATTATTCCGCCGACGAGGCGCAGACCGGCAAGCATCTGGGCGACGATCTGGCCGAAGGCAAACCGACCTTGCCATTGATCCATGCCATGCAGACCGGCACGGCCGAGCAGGCCGCCGTGGTGCGCGCCGCCATCGAGGACGGGGATGTGGCGCGTTTGCCGGAAGTGCAGGCCATCATCCAGGCCACCGGCGCGCTGGATTTCACGCGTCAGCAAGCCCTGCGTGAGACGGAAGCCGCATGCGCAGCGATTTCTTCATTTGCTGATACTCATTTCAAACGCGCTCTGGTAGAATTAGCAAACTTTGCCGCCACGCGGCAATTTTAGTTTCACAAGCAGCATCGGAGTGTAGCTCAGCCTGGTAGAGCACTGCGTTCGGGACGCAGGGGCCGGAGGTTCGAATCCTCTCACTCCGACCATTCCTGGTCGGAACTCCATTCAACCCACGTGATTTTTAGCTATCCTGGCGCTGCAAGCGCGGGCCGGATACGTGGCCAACTGCTGGCCAGCAACAACCTGCATACCGTGATTCCCTCCGAGACTGTGGTGCGCCTGATCGCCACGATCAGCTGCGGCAGGTTTGCAGCTCAGACCACTCTGTGGTGTAGCGCGGCGAGCGGTTGTCGCTGCGCATCGCCCACGCCTGTTCCAAGCCTTCTCCCAGCAACTTGAGCGTGCCGCTGCCCATGCGCTGGTTGATCGTATCCATGGTCTTCATCAGCATGCGCGACCTGCGCTCCGTTTCGTCGTCTGTGAACAACGAGACGGTATGTGCCTGCAACGGACGGATGCCGCCCAGGGCGACGCCGACCTTCTGATAAGAGAAACCGTGGCGATAGATCCGCCGCAATGCGTACAAGGCGGCCTTGCAGAAGCGGCGCGTATCGTCGCTCGCACTGCTCAGCGGCACCATCGACGCTTGCTCGTGCTGTGCTTCGCCGCGATGTGGGTCGGTCCGTAGATAGAGATGCAACGTATCGGCTAGCGCGCCCTGTTGCCGCAGTTTCTCGACTGCGCGCGTGGTGTATGCGATGGCGGCTTGTTCCAGCTCCGTCAGGCTTGCAGTCAGTCGGCCAAAGGAGCGCGAGCAGATGATCTGTTGACGTGAGCGGGTCACGTCTTCCAATTCCAGACTGGTTCGGCCGAGCAACTCATGCACCGTGCGTGCCAGAGTCACTCCGCAGCGTGTGCGCAGCATGTGTAGCGATGCGTGCTTGAGATCGAGCACGCTGTGGATGCCGAGCTCCTTCAGCGTGTCGGCAGTGCGGCGGCCTACACCCCATACCTCGCTGGCTTCCAGCGTAGCGAACAAATCATCCAGTTCGCTGGCCGACAGGCGATTGAAGTCGCATGTACCGCCACGGCTGATCTCTTGCTTGGCAACATGGTTGGCCAGCTTCGCCAGCGTTTTGTTGGGGCCGATGCCGACGCAGACCGGGATGCCGATATCACGCTGCACGGTCTGGCGGATGTGGCATGCATATTCGATATGGTCACCCGGCAAGCCGCTCAGTTCCAGGAAGGATTCGTCGATGGAATAGACCTCCTGGTGTGGGCTGAAACGTGCGAGCAGTCGCATCACGCGATTCGAGATATCTGCATACAGTGCATAGTTGGAAGAGCAGGCGATGATGCCGTGGCGTTTGGCCATTTCGCGCATCAAGTGCCAGGGAGCGGCCATCTTTACGCCGAGCGCCTTGGCTTCCGGCGAACGCGATACTACGCAGCCGTCATTGTTGGAGAGCACCACCACTGGCCGCCCTTCCAGCCGGGGCTGGAACAGGCGTTCGCAGGAGACATAGAAATTGTTGCAATCGACCAGTGCGATCGCGCGCGGCATCACACCTTGTGCACGTTCCATTGCACCACGCCCCAGATGGCGAAATCGGTACCTTCCGCGATGGGGACGTCGGGGTAGTCGGGATGGGCGGCGCGCAACACGCGGCCGTGTGCGGTGTAGCACAGTTGCTTGAGCGTGAATTCGCCATCGATCACCGCCACCACCACGCAGCCGTCGCGTGCGGGCAGGGCGCGGTCGACGATCAGCAGATCGCCGTCGTAGATGCCCAGGCCGCGCATCGAATGACCGGCCACGCGCATGAAAAAGGTGGATTCCTTGTGCTGGATCAGATGCTCGTCCAGGCTCAGACGGCGCTCGACATGATCATCCGCCGGCGAAGGGAAGCCGGCAGGGACCGCCTTGCGCAACAGGGCGCGCTGTTTCTCGAACAAGGTGCGGTTGGGGTGCATCAACGAAAGCAGGGTGGCCTGGTGCGGCAGGCGGGTGCGCGCGGCAAAATGGAAAGCAGACTGGTGCATGGCTGATCAATCAAGAACGAACGTTCTGTGCATCGTAAAGAACGTTCGTTCTTTGGTCAACCGTTTTGTCAGACGCTCAATACCTCCGACACATGCAGCAGCTCATCGTCGAAGCGCGAGCGCTGGGTCCACGAATCGCTGAGCGGGCGCAACAGCAGGTCGCGTCCCGCGAGCGCCACCATCTGCCCCGACTCGCCGGCACGCAGCGCTTCCACGGCGCGCACGCCCATGCGGCTGGCCAGCACCCGGTCGAATGCGGTGGGCGAACCGCCGCGCTGCAGGTGGCCGATCACCGTCACGCGATTGTCGGAGTATTCCGAACGTTCGCTCACCCGCTTGGCGAGTGCCGCCGCACCGCCCTGCTGGCAGCCTTCCGCCACCACCACGATGGACGATTTCTTGCCACGCCGCTGGCCGTCGCGCAGCCGTTCGATCAACCCTTCCACGCTGCTGCCCGCCTCCGGCAGCATGATGTCCTCGGCACCACCGGCCAATCCGCTCATCATCGCCACATAGCCGTTCAGGCGCCCCATCACTTCGACGAAGAAGATGCGGTCGTGCGAGTTCGCCGTGTCGCGGATGCGGTCGATGGCTTCCATCGCGGTGTTGATTGCCGTGTCGAAGCCGATGGTGGCATCGGTGCCGCCGATATCGTTGTCGATGGTGCCGGGCAGGCCGATGCAGCGGATGCCGAATTCGCGCTGCAAGGCTTCCGCACCACGATAGGAACCGTCGCCGCCAATCACCACGATGGCTTCGATGCCGGATTGGCGCAGATGGGCAGCCGCCTGTGCGCGACCTTCCGGCTGCATGAAATCCTGACTGCGTGCGGTATGCAGGATAGTGCCGCCACGGTTGATGATGCCGCTCACGTCGCGCGGCCCGAGCGGACGGATCGCGCCGGCCATCATGCCCTGGTAGCCGTGCTCAATACCGTACACCTCCAATCCGTGATAGCTCGCTGCGCGAACCACCGCGCGTATCGCTGCGTTCATGCCGGGAGCGTCGCCGCCGCTGGTGAGGATGCCGATGCGTTTCATGTCGCCTTGCCTGTGGATGTGAACCGCGATTCTACCGCGACAAATAAAAACGCCCCGGCGCACAGGCACCGGGGCGTCGTCGTTCGTAGCGTCAGAGGGAAGCGCTGATGGATGTGAAAGTCGGCAGCGCGACGATGAACGAGACCACGCCGGTGACGATCATGCGAACGAACTTGGATACACCTTCATATGCTTGCTTCATTTGTTTACCTCACTTGGTTAACGCGATAGCGTCCGCACGGGGCGGACGTGCCCTGTGACGGCGATACTTGAGAAAAGTTCCAGGTCTTTCTCGCTGGGGCCAGGGATTGTCATATCCCTGTCATCGGCATGGGATAGTTTGGCGACCACTCTCATGGAATGGAGGCCGTCATGGAAATATCCGTCGCAATCCCTTTCGATACCTCGCGCGTGCCACGACAAGCGCTTGTGGCGCGGCCGCGCTTCGATTTCCACACCTTCTGCTCGTTGCGGCGCATGGTGGCCAAGCAGCGTTCGCAATGGGCGCTCGGCAGTGCCGATTTCATGCCGCAGCTCACCCTGCATCTGTCGGAGGTGGCGGAGCATGTGGATGAAAGCGATTTCGGGCACCTCCATCTGGAGATCGGCGTGTTCAAGCTGGCCAGTCGCGCCGCCATCGGGCGCGGCGATCTGGAAACCTGGCGCCGTCACCTGATCTGGGCGAGTGGCCTCATGGGGCGCGCCGACAAGGGGCTTTACGATGCGTTGCGCGTTTCCTGGCTGGAGGCACTGTTTCTCGGCGAGACGGATGAGCGTTATACGCTCGCGCGCGGCATGTTGCCGGAGCGGCTGGAACAGGCGTTGCGTGAAGCGGAGCGGCGGCACAGTCGCATCCTTGCGCGCCGGCTGTGAGCGAGAACAGACAGTCGTGATGACTCGTATTAGCAACTATCAGGGAAAGCTATGTTTGACACAGAAGTCTTCTTTAAATGGTCGGCCGATTACAGCGTGGGCATCGCCACCATCGATCAACAGCATCAAGAGCTGGTGAGCATCCTCAACCGCCTGTTCATCGCGGTATCGCAACGTGAGGGCGACAAGGTGATCGCGGGTATCCTGGACGCATTGATGGTTTACACGCAAACGCACTTCGCATTGGAGGAGCGTTTGCTACAGCAGGCGAAGTACAAGGATCTTGCTGCGCACAAGGAAGAGCATCGCAAGTTGCTCGATCAGCTCGAGCAGCTATGCAAGAAACATCTGCAGGAAGAAAAGCCCATCTATTTCGAGATGCTGAGTTTCCTCAAGCGCTGGCTGCGCGAGCACATCCAGGGCGTCGATACCTTGTATGGCGAGGATCTGCGTCGCGCCGGATTTTCCACCGAGGCATGGGCGCGGGATGCGGACGCGGCGTTCGCGCGCATTTCCGAATCGCGCAAGTGGTGGGAGATCTGGAAGGCAGCGTGAAGCGCAGCGGTCATTGCGGGAAGTCGATGCGTTCGACGCGGTAACCGCGTTGCTCCAGCAGACGAGGGAGCGCACGTTCGCCGAACATGTGCAGACTGCCGACTGCGGCGAACACCTGATTCCCCTGCTGGTGCAGGGCATCGATGCGCTCCGCCAGTGCCGGGTTGCGTTCGTCCAGCAGCTTGTGCATGAAGCGGCGCTGCGTCGGGCTTTCCATGCATTCGCACCACTCTTCGTAGCGCGCGAGTTCGTCGTAATCCGACGACGCCCACACTTGTGCGATGTGGCGCAGCTGCTTGCGGTCCTTGCCGTGCTCCATCTCGGCCAATGATTCATCCATCAATTGCAGCAGCTCCTGCGGGTCGTCGATCTTCAGCGTGGCAAACTGCGACTCCGGCGTCTCCAGCGATACCACCTGTTTCTGTGCCCCATGCCCCATGCCGGCGAGTACGGCATCGACGGCATAGGCCGCTTCCAGCCCGTCCAGTCTGGCCTTCATCAGCGTGAGTGTGGTGAGCTGTATCTCGGCGGGATAGCGGGCGATGGCCTCATACGGCAGGCAAGTTGCCTGCGCTTGTTCGCGCAAGCGGCGCACCAGCTCGGGCGGCAGTGCCGGCGCAGCATCCACTGCACGCATGCCGGCGGCCATGCGCTGGCGGATGTCGGGATCGAGCATGTCCAGCTCCAGTGCGAGCACGCCGCTGTCTTGCACCGCCTGCATCACTTGCGGACCGGGGAACATCCAGTCGAATTTAGCCACATGGATCGTGCCGTACAGCCAGGAATCACGCCCATCCTTGCTGATGCGCCACAAAAAGCCGCGGTCGCGTGCGTGTTGCATCGCTTCCTGCACGGCTGCTGGCGAGGGCTGGGTGGGTGGCGGCGGACAGATGGGGGCTGCCAGGGCGGGGAGGGCGATCAGCAGCAGGCACGCGAAGAAGGAACGCAAAGTGCGGGACATAAGGCCTCCAAGGCCGTGGGCGGTGGCGCACGTTAACCCTTGCTAAGGTCAGGGTCAATGTCGGCGCTGGCGGCCTAGCTGCCCTTGTAGTGCGGCAGGAACTCGATGCCGGTGCGACGCACCAGCTCGCGATAGCTGATCGGTTTGCTGGTTTTCGCCATGTCCTGATTGTCCACCCAGTGTGCCCAGGCCTTGTTCGCTACGGGGTCGTACACCAGCTTGAACAGGTGCTTGGGCACCCACACGCGGTTGGGGCCGATGGTGGCGGGGGCAGCATCGAACACCGGCCCGCTGATGACATACACATCGCCTTGCGCACGCAGCACATACTGGCGCGTGGCTTTCTCGATCTTGGCCCAGACCTTACGATTGTTCTGCGGTGCCTGCGGCACCATGTTGGCGAGCGAGAAGCTCTGTGCCATGGCTTCCGGCGTCGCCATGTCGGCAGCGGGCGCCATATGGCCGCGGTCATAGCCGGAATCCTTGTAGTCATCCAGCTCGGCGCGCTCCGCACGCGGCAGGCGCGCATCGGCGAAGAATTTGTCCTTGCGTTTTTGATGCGCCGCCGCCAGCGTCTGGCGATTCAGCCGCTCTGCCACATACAGCGGCGTGCGGCTCTTGCCAGAGTGCAGGATGGCGAATGCATTGAAGCAGAGCGAACGCGCCTTCAGCTCTTCCTGCTGGGCCATCACCGGCGGTTGCTGGTCGGCGAATATCTGCTGGCATTGTGCGAAGTCGCCGGGATGGGCGAAGACGGGGAAGGCGAGGACGAAGGTGGCGAGGAAAGTCAGGAGCAAACGCTGCATGGCATGACCGCGAATGAAAAAAGGCGCGCGATTCTAGAGGGAATCGCGCGCCCTTTAGCCCCGCTGCCGACAGGGCTTATCCGGCTATCTGAGGCGTAGCAGACGCCCCCCGAACTGATGCAAGGCCAACCCCAGCACGATGCTGGCCGTGCCCAGCCACACCT
>JBFMFN010000014.1:0-6033 GCA_040754175.1 Pseudomonadota bacterium
CCAGGAATATGTCGCGGCGGGTGAATACAAGTTCATCTCGCCAGTGATCCTCTACAAGAAAGGCAGCGGCCGCATCGTCGGCCTGCATTCCGCTGCGCTCACCAACACGGCCTGCATCGACGGCATGGATGACCTGCTGTCGCTGGCTGCTGCAAGTTTTTCCCTCGAAGAAGCAACCACCACACAGGAGAGCCTGACCATGAATATCGAAGAACTGCTGGAGCAGCTGCGCTGGCTGCTCAATCTGCCCACGCTGGCCACTGCGGAAGAGATCTCTGCCGAGCTGCAGAAGGCGGTCGCCAAGATCAAGGAAGCACCCGCTGCTGCCGCCGCCGGTTTCAGTCTCACCGGCTACATCGCCGAATTGCAGACACAGATGGCTGCGCTCTCCGCTGCTACGCCCGACCCCGCAAAGTTCGTCTCCGTCGATGCGATGGCTGCCCTGCAGACGCAGGTGGCCGCGCTGACCGCCGAGAAGATCGACCGCGAGGTGGATGGCGTGGTCACGGCCGCGCTGGCCAGCGGCAAGATCCTGCCGCCCCAGGAGAAGTGGGCGCGCGAACTGGGCAAAACCAACATGGCTGCGCTGAACCAGTACCTTGAGTCCGTGCAGCCGGTCGCTGCGCTGGCTGGCACCCAAACCAAAGGTGCAGCGCCTGCTGGTAAGCCGGAAGGCGCACTGACCGATGCCGAGCTGGCGATGTGTTCCGCGCTGGGCGTGTCGGAGGAAGACTTCCGTAAGACCAAGGCCGCCGCGCAAGCGTAACGGCAACCACTCAACCAACAGGAGAACGACATGGCTTTGACTGCTGATCGCAACACCCAAATGAAAGACGGCGAGCTGATCGCGGTTCCCGTCGCCACGACCAAGAAGATCTTCGCCGGTTCGCTGGTGGCCGCCAACGCCACCGGCTACGCAACACCCGGCGCTGTCGCCACCACGCTGACCTATCTGGGCCGCGCGGAAGAAACGGTGGACAACAGCGCAGGCGCGGACGGCGCGGTGAGCGTGCTGGTGCGCCGTGGCAAGGCGTTCAAGTTCGCCAACAGCGGTACCGACGCGGTGACGCAGGCCAGCCTGGGCAAGGTCTGCTACATCGAGGACGACCAGACCGTATCCGCCACCAACGGCACCAACACCCGCTCCGCTGCAGGCACCGTTGTCGGTGTCGAATCCGACGGCGTCTGGGTGCAGTAACCCCATCTCACCAACAAGGAGACTCGCATGAAACTCGTTAAAAACAATCTGTGGATGGTCGGCCTGTTCCTGGTCGCCATCGCGTTCGCCGTGTTCTCGGCGCTGGTCGGCTGGCAGCCTCAATCCGGCGATGTGCTGGCGCTGGGTGATACCGGCTTCGGCATTGCGCTGGGCGGCATGCTGGTCAACCGCGAGAACCTCACCAACCTGTTCATCAGCCTGAAGACGACGTTCAACAATGCGTTGGGCAATGCCGAGTCGGTGTGGCAGAAGATCGCCATGAAGGTGCCCAGCACCACCGGCCAGAACGATTACGCCTGGCTGTCCAAGTTCCCGATGATGCGCAAGTGGATCGGCGACAAGAACGTGAAGGCGCTGGAAGCATCGAAGTACACCATCCAAAACGATGACTACGAGGCCACCGTCGAGGTGGACCGCAACGACATCGAGGACGACAACCTGGGCATCTACGGCCCGCAGGCGCAGATGGCCGGTGAATCTTCCGCGCAGCTGCCCGACGAGATCGTGATGGCGCTGGTCAATGGTGCGTTCACCAACACCTGCTTCGACGGCCAGTTCTTCTGCGATACCGATCACGTCGTGAAAGGCGCGTCCGTCTCCAACAAGGGCGCAGCTGTGTTGTCCTGCGCCACGCTGGCTGCTGCACAGGCCAGTCTGGGCGCTGCCCGCACCGCGATGCGCAAGTTCACCGACGATGAAGGCCGTCCGTTGAACATCCGCCCGAACGTGCTGCTGGTGCCGCCTGCGCTGGAAGATACCGCCCTGGTGCTGGCCAACAACGAGCGCTTGGAAGACGGCAAGCAGAACCCCTACAAGGGCACGATCGAAGTGGTGGTGGATGCCCGCCTGACCAGCGACACCGCATGGTTCCTGCTGGATACCACCAAGGCCATCAAGCCGTTCATCTACCAGGAGCGCAAAGCCCCGGTGTTCGTCGAGCAGACCGACATGAACAGTGACAACGTGTTCATGCGCAAGAAATACCGATATGGCGCAGAGGCGCGTGCGGCTGGCGGCTACGGATTCTGGCAGCTCTGCTACGGCTCCACCGGCGCTTAAGGAATACACCACCCGAGCGGCAACACGCTAACCGGCCAGCCTTGAGTGCTGGCCGGGGCGCACCGGATAAACGATCAAGGAGTGAATCATGGCTACAGCAAACAGCAACAAGAAAGCATCCGCCGCCGCAGCTGGCGCTGATGCGAAACAGGCAGCGTCCAAGACCATCAAGGTGCCCGCCCTGCTCGTTACCTCGACCCGAGAAGGCTTCCGCCGTGGCGGTCGCGCCTGGAGCGTCGCCGAGACAACAGTGAAGCTCTCCGAGCTGAGCAAGGAACAGATCGCCCAGATTAAGGGCGAGTCCCTGCTGAAGGTCACCGAAGTCGAGATCGATGAAGAAGTCGCGGCTGAGTAAACGATGACCTACGCCACCGCCACCAACATGCTGACCCAGTTCGCTGCCGAAGAGATCGTGCAGCGTACTGATCAAGCGATCCCGCGATTGGTTTCGGCTGCCATGCTGAAAACCGCTGCGGCAGGTGGCGACATGAGCGGCTATACGGCGGATGAGCAGGCTGCCACAGCGACTGCCCTGGCGTTGCTGAACGAGAAACTGCTGGACGCCGACAGCATGATCAATGGTTATCTCTCATCCAGATACCAGGTGCCGCTCAGTTCCGTGCCGCGCCTGATCATGACGACGGCATGCGATCTGGCGCGCTATGACCTGTATGACGATATTGCCACCGACCTGATCAAGGATCGTTACAAGACCGCGATCAAGACGCTGGAGGCGATCGGCAGCGGGAAGATCAATATCGGGGTCGATACGCTTGGCAACAAGCCGACCGGCGCTGGTGGCGCGCAGATGGTTTCTGGCGGAAAAGTGTTCTCCCGCGAAGGGAGGGTCTGATGGCTATCGGCGGCATCCTCATTCGCGCAGAGGTCGATTCGCGCAGCATCCGCGCGAAGCTGCATGAACTGATCTCGCTTGGGCAAGATCCTTCCGAAGCGCTGCGCGACATCGCCACCTACGGAGAGAACTCTACGCGGGAGCGTTTCCGCATGCAGATCGGGCCGGATGGCAATCGCTGGAAGCCGAGTCTGCGTGTGCAGCTACGCGGCGGCAAGACACTGACGAAGGATGGGCATCTATCCGGATCGATCAGCCGCCGCTCTGGACGCACTTTTGCCGAATGGGGGACGAACCGAGTGTATGGCCCTGCCATGCAGCTTGGATTCGACGGCACGGTGAACGTACCTGCGCATACCCGGGAGATCACTTCTGCATTCGGTCGGAAGTTGAAGTCGGGGGTGACTGTCTCTGTCAGAGCTTACAGCCTGCGCCAGAAGATCGTGGCGCGGCCTTACCTGGGCGTCAACGAAGAGAACGCGGCCGACATCATGGATCTGCTCGCTGACCGTATCGATGGGGCGCGCTGATGTTGGCCGAGATGGAAGCCGGTTTGGTGGCGATGCTCGATGGCAGCGCGCTGAAGGCCAAGCTGAAGCTGGTCGGCACATTGCCTGATCTGGACGGAGACAACCTGGTGAAGCGCTTGGCGGTCGAAGCGCCTGCTGTCTATGTGGTGGCAGGCACGTCGTTCAGGATCTCCGATGGAACGATGGCTGTTCCATTCGGGCTGGCCTGTGTGGCGCGCAATGCCAGCGGCCACGAAGAGGCGCGGCGCGGTGATGGAAGAACGGTCGGCCTGTATCAGATGCTGGAGGCAGTACTCGGAGTGGCAGATGGCGGCCGTGGCGGTGAGTTCTGCTGGCGTGCGACCGGCGTCAACTACATGAACGACGACAAGTTGACCGCTAACGGACTGACGGTCGCTGTAGTGATGGTCGAGACGAACGCCGCGATGCCGTCCGGCATTGATGAGTCGTTGCTGTCCGACTTTACGAACGTGCGAGCCGACTTCGATATCTCGCCCCATGTCTCGGCAGCGGAGCATGACAAGTGGAAGGTCGATCCGCCTGATTATTCGACCACTAAGCCTGAGCTTCAGGATTCGCAACAAATCCAATAAGGAGAGCAACCATGCAATTCGGACAACCCATCATCGCCAAGCCCGCAAAAGGTCTGCGTGTGCGCAAGGAAGACGGCACCTGGCTGTCGGAGGCTGGCGATACCGTCACCCACAGCAGCTATTGGGCACGCCGCGAGAAGGATGGCGACGTGACGCTGAGCGAACTGCCCAAGCCGAAAAAGAGCGCGTAACACCGTTAAAACTTCAAGGTATCTAACAGGAGACCACCATGCCGGACAACATCACTTTCAACACCATTCCCGTCGATTGGCGCGTGCCGGGCCAGTTCATCGAGATCGACCACACTAAAGCAGTGCGCGGCCTGCCGCAAATGGCGCACAAAATGCTGGTGCTGGGCCAGCGCCTGGCAACAGGCACCGTGGCTGCCGGTGTGCTGAGCAAAGTCACCCGCAAGGAAGACGGCGTGGACTACTTCGGTCGCGGTTCGATGCTGGCACAGCAGATCGCCGCTGTGATGAAGGTCAATCCATACACCGAGTGCTATGTGTTGGCACTGGACGATAACGCGGCAGGTGTGGCAGCAACCGGAACGCTGGAATTCACCGGCTCGCCTGCCGCGAGCGGCACGCTGTATCTGTATATCGGTGGTCGTCGCCTGACTGTTGGAATCACCAGCGGCCAGACGAATGCGCAGGTCGCCACGGCGGTAGCCGCAGCGATCAATGCAGATCTGGATGGCGCGGTGACGGCGACCGCCAATCTGGGTGTGGTGACCGTCACTTCGCGCCATAAGGGCGAGGAAGGCAACGGCATCGATATGCGCGTCAACTACTACCAGGGAGAGTTCACCCCAGCCGGTCTGGCGCTGGCGATTACTGCCATGTCTGGCGGCAGCGGCAATCCGGATGTGACGACCGCGATCACCGCGATGGCATCGCTGTCTGCCTACTCGATCTTCATGGCCTGGACGGATGCTGCGAACGTGACGCTGATGGAGACTGAGCTGCAGTCTCGCTGGGGTGGCATGGATATGCGTGCCGGTCACGTCTTCGGTCACAAGAATGGCAGCTACAGCGCGTTGTCCACCTTTGGTAGTGCGCGTAACAGCGGCCACAGCACGTTCACCGGACTGAATAAGTCGCCGACGCTTCCCTGGGTGATCTCCGCGCAGTTCGGTGCGGTGTGCGAATTTTCCGGCGCTAACGATCCGGCGCTGCCGTTCCGCACATTGGCGCTGCCGGACGTGATGGCTCCGGCCGAGGCGGACCGCTTCACCGATACCGAGCGCAACCTGTTGCTGCACGATGGCATCAGCACAATCGTGTTCGACCAGTCCGGCGCGGCCAGCATCGAGCAGGTGGTGACGACCTACCAGACCAACAGTTTCGGCATGGACGATACGAGCTTGCTGAAGCTGAATACGAAGTGGACGGTGGACTACCTGCGCTTCCTGTTCCGCTATGCGATCGCTACCGACTACCCGCGCCACAAGCTGGCTGGCGACGATGTGCTGGAACGCATTCAGCCAGGGCAGGCAATCGCCACTCCGAAGCTGATCCGCAACACCTTGATCGGTGCAGCGGCCAAGGCTGAAAAGGTCGGCCTGCTGGAAGACCTGGAGCAGTTCAAGGCAGATCTGATCGTGGTGCGATCGACGGCCGATACCTGCCGCATCAATTCCATCTTGTCGCCGAACGTGGTCAACCAGTTCGATGTGTTCGCGGCATCCGTTCAATACATTCTGTAAGGAGAGACCGACATGGCACACGTATTCGGACGTGCATTCATCACCGTGGCAGGAAAGCGCTACAACACCAA
>JBFMFN010000015.1:0-3305 GCA_040754175.1 Pseudomonadota bacterium
GAGCCAGCCGTAGGCCTTGGTATAGATGGGGAAGGCACCGACGTTCGCGATGTTGGCCACGCTGCTCATGAATGCACTGCGCCAGTTGTAAGCGATACGCGCGGAGACTGCGCCTTTCTCGTACATGCCGACGATGTTGTAGCTGTTTTTGGAAAGGTTCGCCAAGGGGGCGTCCGTGCCCAGCACACTGCTGGGCGTCCGGCTATCGACGTAGGTATAGTTCGCCTGCAAGCCCAATCCGTTGAGCCAACCCGGCAGGAAATCGTAGAACTGCTGGTAGCCCAGCTCGAGCCCCTTGATATATGCGAGCGAACTGTTTTGCGGACGGCTCACCTGATAGGCCACGCCACCATAGGTTTCGGGATGCGCTGAACAAGCCCTGATTTTCCAAGCCAGTCAGGCACATCTGTTTTTTCATGGGCGACATTGCCCGATTTCTTTCTCTACACCCCGCTACCGGGGTGTTTTCGGGGGATTTCTCCCCCATCCTGCTTACGCAGGACGGACCTCCCCCGTCAGAGGTCGTCCCCATTTCTCGATATTGATCAGCGCCAGCAGTGCAAAGGCGCGGTTCGCGTTCTTCATCAGACCACGGTAGCGTGCCTTGGCAAAGCCAAAGAGGTTCTTGAATGGGCGGAACGGATGCTCGACCTTGGCGCGTACCTGCGACTTCAGACGGTTGGTTTCCTTGTCCGCATCCGTTAGCGGTCTGTTGCGGGCGGCGCGCTTGTTGGTGAAGTCTTTTGCTTTAGGCGCGATCTCCTTCAGCACATTCTTCTGTCCGGTATAGGCGCTGTCGCCATACAGTCGGGTCTCGTTGCCATGCAGCAAGTTCGGCAGTTCCCGACTGTCGTGCACGTTGGCGGATGTCACGCTCGCGCTGTGCACCAGACCGCTTCGGCTGTCCACGCCGATATGTACCTTCATGCCGAAGTGCCACTGGTTGCCCTTCTTGGTCTGGTGCATCTCCGGATCACGCTGCCCGTCTGCATTCTTGGTGGAACTCGGCGCAGCAATGATGGTGGCATCCACGATGGTGCCGCCCGAGAGCTTCAGTCCATTCTGCTGCAGCAATTCCCCCACGATGGCAAATAGTGCGGAACCGAGATCATGCTTCTCCAGCAGATGCCGGAAGTTGAGCAGGCTGGTGGCGTCCGGCACGCGCTCGCGCCCCAAGTCCACATGACAGAAGTTCCGGAAGGCTTCCACATCGTAGAGCGCATCCTCGCAGGCTTCGTCCGCCAGGTTGAACCAGTGGGCAATGAAGTACATCCGCAACATGCGCTCCAGCCCGATCGGCGGCCTGCCATTGCCTGCCTTGGGATAGAAGGGTTCGATCACCCTGCAGAACTCGGTCCAAGGAACCAGCTTGTCCATGCGCGATAGAAACTCTGCCTTGCGCGTCGCCTTGCGATGTACCTCGAATCCCGATGCCGCCAGTGTGCTCTGCTTCATGTCTCTTCCAGATGGTTGTCTAGGTGCTCGGATTTTAAATGACGGGGGACTTATTCAGTGTTTCCTTCGGTATTACTCACGGTCGTCACGAAACCGTCGACCTTTTTGTAAAAGCCGGTGAGGTAGGCGGAGGTCGTCTCGCTGAAATAGCGCTCCAGCGCCAGATCGAAATTATCGGCGCGTATCGGCTTGAGCTCGGGATTGCCTGCCGTGCCGTTCAGTTGCACAGGATTGAGCGTCAACGACGGGGACATCAGATTGAAGTCCTGACGGGTGATGGTCTTCGATGCGGCACCGCGCAGGTACAGTCCTTCGGCCAGCGTATAGCGCAGGTTGGCACTGGGCAGATAATCGTTATAGGCGGTATCCAGATTGACCGGCGTGTAGGGCCCGGCCGATGGTCCGCGGTTGCCGCTGACGGTCTCTTGCGTATGTACCATACGAATACCGGCATTACCTTCCAGCGGCAAGTCAGGCGTGCTGAACTTCGCCATGAAATAGCCGGACTGCGTGTCTTCCACGATGTCCCAGGTACCCAGCGGATTGCTCGTGGGCAGCGCACCGGTGATGCCCAGCGTGGATCGCGCAGCGGCGACATTGCGTGCCGCTGCCGGATCACCCACCAGGTAGTTGCCATACGGATTCAGGATGACCAGCCCTGCAGCATTGCCCACCGCAGGCGCACTCGGAAAATTGACGACTTGTCCGGGTGCGTCAGTTGCATGTCGTTGGGCTACACGCACACCCGCCAGCAGGGACTCTATGGCACCGCCGTAAAGCTGATATTCACCATCCACTCTGGCTGCTTTCAACTCGCCATCGAATGGCCGCGCGGCATACCACATGCCCGCCGAAGAGAATCCGGCCAGGCTGGTCAGATTGCTTCCCCCTATGCTAGCCGCTGGTGCGCCAGAGGATAGATCTTGCGTCAGCGTGGCGGCGGTGCCCGTCAGAGTGATGGTGGAGTACGCCAGATTGTTGTGGCTCCGGGTATAGCTCAGGTCGCTGTTCAGTGTCAGCGCCTCGCCGGTCCAGGTTCCGCCCACGGCCAACTGCGTCGTCCTGTCCTGCGTGTCGCGCGCAGCACCCACGGTCGTGAGCGTCGCGTTGTTCCAGGTGATGCTTTGCAAATTGTTCGTGCCGGGAAACAACACCAGGCTGCCCGGTACAAAAGTCGTCGGCGCATTGCCGTAGATCTGGTAGGTATCCTGTTTCGTCAGGAATTCCGCGTAATGACCTTCGGCATACAGTTGCAGGGTTTCCTGTGGCGCCCACTCCAATACCACGCTGGCCGATGTCCGCTCGCGCTGCCCGACGCTGTTTGATTCGTTGATCCCGTTCGGGGTGACGACGGTCTGACCGGCGATCAGGTTGGTGCGCGCGGTCGGCGAACCTGCACCTATTTGATCTTCACGCCATGCGCGCTTCTGGTAGGCGGCATTGACCAACATGCCGAACTCGCCGAGGCCCTCCGTTTTCCAGCGACTGCTCGCCAGCATGGAATATTGCGGTTCTGCCTTCTTCACCAGATCGCCGTAGATATAGCGCAGCGAACCGCCGAGCTGGTTGTCCTTGAAATCGAAAGGACGGTGCGTGCGCAGATCGATGCTGCCGCCTACGCCGCCTTCGAGATGATCGGCAGAGGCGGTCTTGTAGACATCGATCCCGGCGACCATCTCGGATGGGATGTCGGCAAAGTCGAGTACGCGCCCGTTGCCCGCGGTAAAGACTTCGCGACCGTTCAGCAAGGTTTCCATCTGCGTGAGACCGCGTATGGCGACACCGCTGCCCTCGCCCCGGTCACGCAGTATCTGCACACCCGTCACGCGCGACAGCGCATCGGTGACATT
>JBFMFN010000016.1:0-4153 GCA_040754175.1 Pseudomonadota bacterium
GAGAACAGCATAAAGAAGATTAGTGCGACCGACACGGGAACGACTATCCCCAGCCGCTGTGCCGCACGCTGCTGATTCTCGAACTGCCCGCCGTAGTCGATGTAATAGCCCTGCGGAAGTTTGATTTCCCGTTCGATTGCGGTGCGTACTTCCTCTACCAGACTAACCACATCGCGACCCGCCACATTCACCTGCACCACGGCAAGACGCTTGCCTGCCTCGCGGGTGATTTGCACCGGCCCTTCTACCTCGCGGATATCGGCCAGCAAGGAAAGCGGAACCTTGGCACCACCCGGCGTTCCGATCAGCAGATGCGCAAGCGCTTGCGGCGTGGTACGCGCGGCTTCCGGGAATCGCATCAGTACTCCGGTGCGTCGATTAGCCTCGATCACATCCGTGACCACCTTGCCGCCGACAGCAGTTTCGATCAACTTGTTGATGTCTTCAACCCGGATCCCATAGCGCGCGATTCGCTCGGCATGTATCTCGATTTGCAGGTACTGCTGCCCGAGAACGGGTGATCGAACGATGTCCACTGCGCCGGGTATCTTTGCCGCCAGTTCCTCTATCTGCTGCGATTTTTCCTCTAACACCGCGAGGTCATCACCGTATATCTTGATCGCCAGTGCGGCGCGCACGCCGGAGAGCATCTCCGATACGCGCATGTCGATAGGTTGGGTGAAAGCGACCTCAATATCTTCGAACTGTTCGAGTTTATGGCGCAGCGCCTCTTGGAATTCGCCTAGGCTGCGTGTCCACTCGCTACGGGGTTTGGTAAGCACGAAGTTGTCGGTCTGATACAGTCCCATCGGATCAAGCCGCAGTTCGTCCGCTCCGGTGCGTGACACAACACCGATGACCTCCGGCAATTCCATCATCGCACGATGGTACTGCGCATCCGCTGCCAGCGAGGCTTCAAGCGTGATGTCGGGCTTCTTCTCGATAATCACCACGGTCGATCCCTCATCCATCGCCGGCATGAATTCGCTGCCTATGAGGGGGACCAGCATCGCTGTGGCGATCAGCGCAACAAGAGCGCCGCTCACTGCGGTCTTGCGGTATGTGATGGCCCAACGCATCACCGGCAGATACAAACGCTTGACCGCCGCCAGCAATCGTTCATCGCCGTGCGCACCGCTGCGCATGAACAGGCTGGCAAGTACCGGGATGACGGTGAGTGACAGCAGCAGCGAACCCGCAAGCGCGAAACAAATAGTCAGTGCGAGCGGTGCGAACATCTTGCCTTCCAGTCCGGACAGCGTGAACAGCGGCAGGAACACGATGACGATGATGAGCACGCCGGACAGTACCGGCATGCCGACCTCGGTAGTGGCGCGGTATACCAGATGCAAGCGGCTCACCCCTTTCGGCGACTGAGCAAGCTGGGCGTGGATGTTCTCCACGATCACCACGGCGGCATCCACCAGTATGCCGATCGCGACCGCCAGCCCTCCGAGCGACATGAGGTTGGCGGAAACATCGAACAATCGCATCATCAGGAAAGTGAACAGTACCGATAAGGGCAGAATAAATGCCACCGTGAGGGCAGCGCGCAGGTTGCCGAGCAGCACGATGAGCACGATCAACACCAGCAACACGGCTTCGCCAAGTGCCTTCTCAACCGTCCATACGGCCTCATCTATCAGTTCGGTGCGGTCGTAAAATGGCACGATCCTGACGCCTTCCGGCAATGTAGAGGAAAGTGCGGCAAGTTCGCGCTTCACGCCCTCGACCGTAGTGCGTCCGTTCGCGCCCTTGCGCAACAGAACCAGACCGGTGACCACTTCACCCTTGCCATCGGCAGTCACGCCGCCGTAGCGTGTGAGCGAACCCATGCGCACTTCCGCCACATCCTTAACGAGTACCGGCATACCGCTACGCGTGGCGATGACCACCCTGCCGATGTCGTCCAGACCACGCAGTACGCCTACTGTGCGCACCAGCAGCGTCTGCTCCTGCCGGTTGATCCGATCTCCGCCGGCATTGCGGTTGCTCGCTGCAAGCGCCAGTTCGACATCGTCGAGTACGAGGCCATGACGTGCGAGTTTTTCGGGTTGCACGATAACCTCGAATGCACGCGCTTCGCCGCCAAGCGAGTTCACGTCGGCGACGCCGGATACGGTGCGCAAGCGCGGCCGGATCGACCAATCCTGAAGCGTGCGCAATTCGGCGTTGCTCAACCCTCCGCCCTCGATGCGATACATGTAAATCTCGCCGAGCGGGGTCGTGATCGGTGCCAGCACCGGCTCAACTCCTGGCGGCAGGCTGGCGCGCACCTGATTCAGACGCTCGGCCACCTGCTGGCGCGCCAGATATATGTCGGTGCCGTCCTCGAACCAGACAGTCACCAGACCGAGTGCGTATTTGTTGAGCGAGCGCAGCGCCGTCTGGCGCGGCAGACCCTGCATCTCGATCTCGATCGGGAAGGTGATGCGGCTTTCGACCTCGGCCGGTGTCATACCCGGCGCATTCACAATTACCTGCACCTGCGGCGTGTAAATATCAGGGAAAGCGTCGATGGGGAGCGAGCGAAATGCCCACAGGCCACCGACAACAACAGCTACGGCGATCAACAGCAACATCAAGCGCTGGATCAGGGCAAAACGGATCAGAGCGGCGATCATGGCGCAACCTCCTTCGGGAAATCGATCACGGAAATGCCGGCTGCAAGGCGCAGGTCGGCAGCTGCGAGCGCGCTTTCTTGCTGTAGCTGCAGGTGACGTGTATGGGCATCAAAATAGGTGTTGTAGGCATCAACCAGCGTAAGGACATTCAACTCGCCCGCACCAAAACCACGGCGCGTGAGCGCATATACCTCGCGCGCAGGTTCAAGCAGATTCACGCGTAACCGTTCGGTCTGTTCGAGCAAACGCACTAGTTGAAAATGTGCTTGTGCAAGACTGCTGTAGGCATTACGTTGCATCGTCGCAAGTTGTGCCTGCGCCCGCCCGGCATCTGCCCCAGCCTTGGCAACCAGACCGCTGCTGTTGTTCCACAGCGGAATCTGCACACTCACGCCAATGCCGGTCACATCGCGTCGCTGGCCCGCTAGGAAATCGCGTTCACGGAACAGGTTCAATGACGGATCGGCATAACGTTGAGATTCGGCGACGGCAATTCCAGCCTGCGCCGCCTCGGACTGTTTGCGTGCTGCCGCCAGTGCCGGATGGGTATCCAGCGCGCGCACATACACATCCAGACTGGCAGGTGTTTGGGGAGGAGCGATCTTTGTCAACTTGACTGGTGCGCCATCCTGCAAGGCGAGTAAAGCGCGGAAATCAATGAGCGCTTTTTGCTGCTCTCGCTCGGCCGTCACAGCGGCCTGGCTTGCCTCCTCGCTCAGGATTGCCAGCCGTTGGCGCTCAAGAGGGGTGAGGTAGCGGACCAGTCCGTCTGCGCTTTTCTTGCGCGCGATGCCGGGCGGTTCCGCAACGAGTTGCAACCGTTCCAGGGAAAGCTGGCGTTTGGCTTCAGCCAGTTGCAACGCATGAAAAGCCCGCGCGACTTCGCGTTCCAGCAATAGCTGCTGGTTGCGGAGATTTTCGCGCGCACTGTCAAGATTAGCTTCGGCAACGGCTCGCTGGCGGACAAGCCGGCGTAGCGGAAGCGGCTGGCTTAGTGCGAACTGGGTAAGCCCGCTCCCGCCGCTTCCATCTTCGATACCAAGCCTGTTATCGGCGCGAATATCCACGGTCGGATTCGGCCAGACATCGGCCTGTTCAAGCTCTGCCTCGCGTGCGGCAATCTCCGCTTCGGCGGTACGAAGCTCAGGTGCTATGTCATGTATGCGTTGCACACTGTCCGCAAGCGACCATACGGTAGCTTTATGTACCAATAGTGGCGGCGAGTTATCGTTTCCTACAGCGTCGGCAGGTGCTGCTGTCAGGGTTTGTGCAAATACCGGATTGAAAAGCTGCGCCGCCAACCCAAGCGGCAATAGAAATTTGCGCATCGAATTCTCCTGATTGAAAGAGGAATGAATTCGGCGAGACGCGTGAGGTCGCTAAATAAGGGTGAACAACAAGAGGCGTCTCGCCGGATCAGGCAAGAGCGGTTCTTGGGGGACGTTCGAGTCGAGAAGGTGCTACCGAGATGAAAGTGTCGGATGTAACTACCGCCAGCGTGCTCCCACCTGTTAGTGGCACAACGCCGT
>JBFMFN010000017.1:0-119479 GCA_040754175.1 Pseudomonadota bacterium
GAATGACGAATGAGGCTTTAAATCAGAGATCCCACAGGAAAAAGCGGCCGGCGCTTGCGCACACGGCCGCTTTCTCAGCGCCGGGGCGGTGTTCACTTCTTCGATTTCGATTCTTCCGCCTTCTTGAATTTGCCGGTCTCTTCGATGTGCTGGTGCAGGGCTTTCATGTTGCGGCGCCATTCTTCCAGTTGCTCGTCTTCCACTTCGAGCTGGATCGCCAGCGCTTCCTCGCGAGTGAGTTTGTCCTTGTGCAGGCGTTTGGGCAGCTTGCCGCTCATGCGCGAGAGCAGACGCTCGGCCTCTTCCGTGCTCAGTTCGCGGGCACGCGCTTCATATTCGGGTTTACTCATTTTGGCCATGCAGTGGTTCCTCCGTTATGTCGTTCTAATGATTGGTCGCCTGGTGACATCCGGCCTGCCCGGGATGCGCGGCAGCGGTCACATCGCGCGGACTTTAGCCAAACTGGATTGCCGAATTGTGACAAACGGGGAGGCAGCTAAATATTCTCGTAATACTGACAAGGTAAAGTGGCGACATGACTTGATCGCGACTCCTCCTCCGGGAAGTGCAAGTCATGTTCTCTTCCCTATTGCAGCCTCCACGCGGAGGCTGTTTTTTTGCGCAGCCGCAGAAGCCGGCGGCCAAGTCGTGCGGATTGAGCTGTCCGCTCAGACGAACAGGAACGACAGCCAGGCGATCAGCGCGCCCAGCGCCGCACCGGCCAGCACATCGCTGGGGTAGTGCAGACCGAGGATGGGGCGCGACAACGCGACCATCAGCGCGAACGGTGTCACCAGCCAGAACAGGCCGGGGTAGTAGGCCAGCGCCACGATGCAGAACACGGTGGCGTGCAGCGTGTGGCCGGAAGGGAAGCTGAACTGGTCCAGCGTCTTGCCCATGCACTGGATGGCGGGATAGACGTTGAACGGGCGCGGACGCAGGGTCTTGCCCTTGATGAGTTTGTACAGCACGGTGCCACAGCCGCCGGCCAGCAGCATGTGCAGCACGGCGGGCAATGCCTCGTAGCCATCCTGCATCAGCAGCGAAGCCATCAGCACATACCAGAACACGCCGTCGCCCAGGCGGCTCACCAGGCGGAAGAAGTTGCGCAGCGTGAAGCTGCGGCTGAGCCGGTTGCACGATACGCACAACGCGACGTCGAACTGTTTAATCTGCTGCAGCGGAGAGCTGAGGTTGGCCATGGTCGGTTCCTCCTTGTGCGCGCGCCGTCTCCCACAACACGGCCTCCATCTGGCCCATGATGTGATCCCAGGTGAGTTGTTCCACCGTCGCGCGTGCCGCGCTGCCCAGGCGGCGGATGCGCGGCAGGTCGCCGGCCAGCGTGCGCGCCTCGGCGATGAAGGCATCGTTGTCGGCGAAGCTCGCCAGCAGGCCGTTCACGTCGTGCTGGATGTGTTGCTGCGCGGCAGCGTAATCGAAGGCGATGGTCGCCAGTCCGCTCGCCATCGCTTCCACCGTCACATTGCCGTAGGTCTCGGTCACGCTGGGGTAGAGGAAGATGTCGCCGGAAGCATAGTGGCGCGCCAGCGCCTCGCCGGTCTGCATGCCGGCGAAGATGATGTGCGGATGCTGGCGCTCCAGCTCGGCGCGCGCCGGGCCATCGCCCACCATCACCAGGCGCAGCAACGGATTCAGCTTGCGCATCTGTTCATAGGCCTGCACCACCACATGCAGGTTCTTCTCCGGCGCCAGACGGCTCACCAGCATCACCACCGGCGTATCGTCATCCGCATGCCAGCTCGCGCGCAGCGCGCTATCGCGCTTGGCCGGATGGAACAGTTCCGCATCCACCCCGCGCGACACCACCAGCACGTTCTGGTAACCCTCATGCTCCAGTTGCTGTTGCAGCGAAGCGGTGGGCACCAGCGTGCATGCCGCCTTGTTGTGGAAGTGGCGCAGGTAAGCGGCGATCGGTTTCTTCAACAGGCCGATGCCGTAGTGCTGCGTGTAATTGTGGAAGTTGGTGTGGAAATCCGTGCTCACCGGCAGCTTCAGCTTGCGCGCGGCAGAGAGTGCCGACCAACCCAGCGGCCCCTCGGTGGCGATGTGCACCACATCCGGCCGCTGCCCGCGCCACAGCTTGAGCAGCAGATTCTTCGCCGGCAGGCCGGATTTCAATTCCGGATATCCGGGGATGGGCATGCCCGCCACCAGCGTCTCGGAATAAGTGCCTTCCGCCTTCGGCGCATCCTGCTTGCCCTGGCGGGGCCGGATCATGTGGATGCGGTGCCCGCGCTTGAGCAGCCCGTGCACCATGCGGCCGATGGTGATGGCCACGCCGTTCACTTCCGGCACATAGGTTTCGGTAACCAACGCGATACTCAGCGCGGGCGCGACATGGAGTGTTTCGTGTGGTGTATTCATGCCGCGCATCGTGGCGCGGGGGTGTGAATATTTGATGACGGTGGGATGAAGAGTTTGTGATGGGGGAGGGGGGTAGGAAAGTATATAGGCCGTCGAAGTCGTTGACGTGCTTCTGCTGGGCATTTACGGTTCGCGTCGGCGGCGTTGTATGTAGCAAACCGACACCCGTCCCGCTCGAAATCTCATGTCTGGATCGAGGTGCTACGAGTGGTGTACTTGTCAGGATTTTTGGGGTGTGCGAAAAATTGATGATCTTTGAATACAAGGCATTGCACATCGTTTCCCAAATTAGACACCTCGAAGGTGCCTTTCACGGCATTTTTAGGGTTTCTACTTTACGTTAGAGCTTTCACTCATGTATCTCTTACTCACCGATGAAACCAATCTCAAGGCCGGCGAGAACGTTGAATTCTTCTCGTATGGCGGGCTTATTGTTTCGATGGAGAAACTGCCGATATTGCACGCGCGAATCGCGGAGATCAGAGAGGCTAACGGCTATCTACCAGCCGATCGCCTGAAGTTCGACACTAACGCACGCCCAAAGCATGTCTCTGTCGAGGCGGCTACCGCAGCGAAACGCGATGTAGTTGCTGCCTGTATCGCCTGTGACTGCAAATTCATTGCCTACGTCATCCTTCACGTAATTGCACGGAATACGCCACTGGAAAAAACCATCCAGTGGGGCGCAGATCATGTAATTGGCAAATTCAATTTCTTCTTGCAGTGCCAAAATTCCCACGGAATTGTCGCTATGGATAGGCTCCCTGATGGCGTCGAATTCGACTACCTATCCAGCAAATTCGTTGGTGGCCTTACCCTTCAAGAAGGCGAAACTCTTGAGCTCGACCGCATCGCGCTTTTTTCATCCACGTGCATTAACGCGTCTCACCTGACGTCAGCGATGGACATCGTTCTTGGTTCATGGCGTTACTGCATAAACAGTCCAATGAATACTGGTGCCGCCAAGTCGATGATGGCAGATCTCACTAAGCTCATTTGGTGTGAGAGAGAAGGAAAGGATCTTTACGCTTTTGAAAAAGGGTTGGTGTTCCGCCCCAAAGAGGTAAAGCGTAGTGACTATCGCGCAAAGTACGATGCTTTGCTGAACCATGTAAACGAGCTAATTGATGACTAATGTAATAGGGGACAGACCACGGTTTTCTTGATTCCAGGAACAAAAGTGATTGGAGTCGAAGCTAAACGGGGCAGCATCGAATTTACTTTCAGCCGCGCATCGCTACAGTCAGCGACCTCCATCGATCCGACTTATGATGCATCGACCATGTCTGCTATCCGATCCGCTACTACATTGCTCGTGCTGATGCTCATTCCTGCGTTGAGTAGTGCCTCCCCCTGCAACCCCCAATTCGAAGGTGCCTTCTGGGCGGAGCGCGACTTGCGCATCGTGGGGGTGGATGCGGCTTACAGCACCTGCCCGAACTGGTTCAGCGGGGTGCGTGTGGGGGCTTCTTATTTCGCGGATGAGAAGTTCGAGTACAAGGGCGTGACGGGGGCGTTGCGTTTGCAGGTGGGAGAGACGTTGTCGCCATTCGCGGGGGTGGGCATGTTGCTCGGCATGGCGAGCCATCAGGCCGATGCCACGCAGGACCATCTGGACAACAACCGCAACGGCCAAGTCGACGAGCCGGGCGAGACGTATATGAAGCATGAGTTCAGCGCGGTGCTGTATCCCGAGGTGGGCCTCGCCTGGTACTCGCGCTGGATCGGCATCACGCTTTCCGCTCGGCGCTATTACAGCTCCACCTTCTCCGGCAACCTCATCTACAGCATCGGGTTCAGCACGCCGCTGCGTTGAATCAATGCGTCGCACATCGGCGCACTGTCTTAAGCACCTATTAAGCCGTCTGGGTTACTGTGTGGTCGTGTCCACGTAACGGGAGGGGAGCATGAACGATGCAAGCAAAGCAGTATTGAGCAAGGTGCCGGAAGTGACGCTGGCGTTCTGGGTGGTGAAGATCTTTGCGACGACGTTGGGCGAGACCGGCGGCGATGCGTTCTCGATGTCGATGGGGCTGGGCTATTTGCTCAGCACCGGGCTGTTCGCGGCGGTGTTCGCCGTTGCGGTGTACGCGCAGATCCGTGCAGCGCGTTTCCATCCGGCGCTGTATTGGCTGACCATCATCGCTACCACTACCGTTGGCACGACGCTGGCCGATCTTGCCGACCGTTCGTTCGGCATCGGTTACGCGGGCGGGACGTTGCTGTTGGCCGGCTTGCTCGGTGCTTCGCTGCTGGCCTGGTATCGCACGCTGGGAACGGTGGCGGTGGCCACGGTGGCTTCGCCGCGTGCCGAGATGTTCTATTGGTTGACCATCATGTTCTCGCAGACGCTGGGCACTGCGCTGGGCGACTGGACGGCGGATACGGCCGGTCTGGGGTATGGCGGCGGCGCGCTGGTGTTCGGTGCCATGCTGCTGGTGATCGCGGCGGCTTATCGCTGGAGTCGGCTCTCGCACACGCTGCTGTTCTGGGCCGCCTTCGTGCTGACGCGTCCGCTGGGGGCGGTGGTGGGCGATCTGCTGGACAAGCCGGCGGCGGCGGGCGGTCTGGAGTTCAGCCGCTACGGGGCGACGGCGGCGTTGCTGGCGGTGATCGTGCTGTGCCTGCTGCTGTTCCCCAGCCGCGCGGCGCAGCGGCCGCATTGAGCGGGGTTCACACCGAACAGGCGAGGGCGTGCGTCTGCTTGTAGGTTTCGGCGAGACGGCGTACTTCGCGGAAGCGGGTTTCCAGATCGTGGGCGGCGAAGTAGTCGATGATGAACAGCGGGATCACGCTGTCGGGCTGCCAGTCGCCGCTGAATTCAAGTGTGCTGCCGGTGCTGTCCTGCACGATGCGCCATTCACCGGTGAATGCGCGCGAATCGCCGGCGAGTTGGGTGAAGTGCAGCCGCTCCATGGGGAACTCGGTGAATTCCAATAGCGAGCGCAGACGGATGCGCAGGAACAGGATGCGTTCGTCCGCGACCCGTTCTACTTGCACGGTGCGTTCATCCACACGCGCGGCGGTCGAACGGATCACCCCGGGCAGGTTGACCGCGGCTTCATAGTCGGTGAGGTAATGCCAGGCCTGGCAACGGCTGAGCGAGGTGCTGAGGCGGGCATGCAGATGGAATACATCGCCTTCGCGCTCCACCCCGGCGAACAGCGTGTCTTCCGGCTCGGCCGGGATGGCCGCCAGGCTGAGGCTCATCAGGGACAGCGCAAGTAGGTGGAGGGGCAGCCGTTGCATGGCTGCCGTTATAGAAGGTCAGTGTGACGCGATGATGAAGGTGCGTTGCATGCGGCAGGCTTTATTCCTCGCCTTGATCCTTGCCGCAGCACTTCTTGAACTTGCGTCCGCTGCCGCACGGGCAGAGGGCGTTGCGGCCGACTCTTTCGATGCTGTCGGCGGATGCACCGTGCTGGCGTTGTTCTGCGGCGCGGCTTAATACGGGTGCAATGTGCGGGCAGTAGGATGCGCGGATTGCATTTATCAAGGTGATGAAAATGAGAAGTACTTATCCGCTGGTCGATTGTCTTGCCTGCTTGTACGAGAAGACATTCAGCCTGGCCAGCTCCGCATTCCCGCTGGCGATCCTGACGTTGATGATCGCCGTCTTGCTTAAGGCGCCCGCGCTCGCTTGAGCGTCTGACCTCTCCTCGGCCGCGGTCAATCCGCGGCCGCTGTCGCGCCGCAGCACTTCTTGAACTTGCGTCCGCTGCCGCATGGGCAGGGCGCATTGCGGCTGACGTTGTGCATGGCGCCTTCGGATTTGCCATGCAGCCGTTCTTCCGCCGCGCGGCGTTGCGGCGCCCAGAATTTGTAGATGGCATGCACGCTGTGCGGGATGGTCTTGGTCAGCGCTTCGCGTTGCGCGGGCGTTTCGATCAGCGCTTCTTCTTCCACGCTGATGTCCGGCGAGCCGAGCAGGTAGATGGGGCGCAGCACTTCGGCGCCGTGGCGGGCATCGAACAGTTTCTGCCAACTCTTGCGCTGCATCTCGATGCCGGTCATGTAGCCGTGCGCCCACATCTCGCCGTCCAGGTATTCATGTTCGTCGCCTTCGTACACGTTCATGTCGAAGATGGGCTCGAAACTCTCCAGCTCCTGGTTCAGGCTCCACACGGTGGTATTGAGGTGGCGCGTGAGCAGATCGGTGATGTGTGCTGCTTCGGCAGCACTGGCGAAGCGCGGCGCATCGGCCGGCGTCGGCCCCCAGATGCGCGCGATCCAGCTTGCGCGGTCGGGCATGGCCGGGCCCGAAGCGAGCGCGGTGAGGAAGCCATCGAGCTGGTCGAGCATCATCACTTCGCCGGACGTGGCGTCGGACATCAGGAAGTCATCGAGCGTTTGCATCTCCTGTTCGGAGAGCGCGGGTTTGGCGGGGCTGGGTTCTTGTTCGGACATTGAATGTGTTTAAGGGTTTAGCCGAGTAGCACCAGGCCCCACACCACGCCGACGTTGACCAGGCTGACCAGCACGGCGGCGCTGCCGATGTCCTTGGCGCGTTTGGCGAGGTCGTGGCTTTCCAGCGAGATGCGGTCGACGGTGGCTTCGATGGCGGAGTTGAGCAGTTCTACGATGATGACCAGCAGCACGCTGGCGATCATCAGCGCCTTGCCGAGCACGCTCACCGGCAGCCACAGCGCGAGCGGGATGAGTACGACGGCGAGCCACACTTCCTGGCGGAAGGCGTCTTCATGGGTGTAGGCGGCGCGGAAGCCGGCCAGCGAATAGCCGAAGGCGTTCAGCAGACGGCGCAGGCCGGTCTTTCCTTTGTAGGGGCTTTGCAAGGGGGACTCCTGATTCTTGAGGGTGTGCATGGTATCAAATGCCTTTAAAAAAAACGCGCACTCAGGAGTGCGCGTATCAGGGAGGAGAAGATTGCTGGCGGGTTCACGCGGCTTTGCGCATGAAGTGTTTGGCGTAACGTGCGTTGAGGCGCGAGACCGGCAGCAGGATGAACAGGTCGGCGCAGTTGAAGTCGGGGTCCCAGGCCGGTTCGCCGGCGATGTAGGCGCCCAGGCGCAGGTAGCCTTTGATGAGCGGCGGGATGGTGACTTCCAGGTTGCCGTTCAGCGCTTCTAGCGGCAGGCGGCAGTGCGGGAACACGTGGTATTCGGCGGGCGCGCCGTGCAGCTTGCTCACCTTGTTGTACACGCTGGCCGCGTAGTGGCCGCCGTCGGCCATGCTGATGCTGGCGCAGCCGATCATGTATTCGTGGTTGTGCTTGCCGATGTAGTCGGCCAGGCCGCTCCACAGCTGGCTGATGGTGGCGCCGTCGCGGTAGTCGGGGTGCACGCAGGAGCGGCCCACTTCCACCATGCGGTCGCGCAGGTTCTCCAGGCGCGAGATGTCGAACTCGGTCTCGGAGTAGTAGCCGCCAGCCTTGGCGGCCTGCTCGGGCGGCAGGATGCGGTAGGTGCCCACCACTTTGTCGTTGCCGTGGTCGCGCACCAGCAGGTGTTCGCAGAATGCGTCGAAACGGTCGATGTCGAGGCCGAGTTCGGCGCTGGGCAGCTTGGCGCCCATCTCTTCGCCGAACACCTTGAAGCGGATGCGTTGGGCTTCGGTGACTTCGGCCACGTTGCGTGCGAGGTTGAAAGTGAGGCGGCGTTGGGCTTCTTGCGCGGCTTGCTGCTGGATCAGGTCTAGCATCGTCGTACTCCTACGTTGTCGATGCGTGCAGATTAGTTTCCGTATGTTGCGTGCCGGTTAATGCCGGATGAAGTTTGTGTGACTCGGCGCCGGTGACCACGGCGGCGATGCGCGTATAGGCCTGCTGCGCGAGGATGCGGCGCTCCTGCCCCTGGCTGGCGATGGCGGCGCCGACATGCACGCGCACATAGACGTGCGGCGTGTTGAGAAGCGTCCACAGCGAGCGGCCGAACGAGATGTCGGCGTGATAGGCGGCGGCCAGGCTGCGCAGGCCATCGGTATCCTCATAGCGCAGCGCGAACGGGTGCAGTGCGACGCCGGCATCGATGGCGGGTTGCAGCAGCGAGGCGTGGAAGTGTGCGACCTGCGCGCCATCGGTGGTGGTGCCTTCGGGGAAAACGGCCAGGCATTGCTGCTGGCGCAGCAGGTCGCACAACAAGGTGTTCATGCGTGCGGCGGCGCGTGCGTTGCCGCGCTGGATGAACAGCGTGCCGGCGCGCGCGCACAGCCAGCCGATCGCCGGCCAGCGGCGCACGTCGGCCTTGGCCACGAAGCGCATGGGCACCACGGCGTTGAGCACGAAGATGTCCAGCCAGGAGATGTGGTTGCACACGATGAGGCCGTCGTGCGGCGCGGCCAGCCCTTCGTGTTCGATGCGCACGTCGAGGATGCCGAGCAGGCCGCTCGACCAGCGTTGCAGGATACGTTGGCGCAGCGCGGGTGCGAGGCGCGGATAAGCGATGGCGAGGGTGAGACCGTAAGCGATGTGCAGCGCGACGCGCAGGGCGCGCCACAGCGCGATGAGGCGGGTCGGCATGCTCAATCCAGGCTGAACACGAACAGGGTGCAGAAATGGCTGATCGTGGCGTTGTAACCGTGCTTGAGCAGTCTGGCACAGAGGCTGGGTTCGTTGCGTGCGATGCGTCTCATGGTGCACTCCTCTCGGATTAGCGGATGGGCTGGCGTTGCTCCACGAACAGGCTGTTGCCGTTGATCTTCTTCGCCATCTTCTTGGCATCGCTCATGGCGGCGGAGACTTCGTGGTGCGTGGGATATTGGCCGGGGGCGACGCGGATGGCGCCGATGGACAGGCTGCTGAGCGGGTGGAACTTGATGGTGCCGTCGCGTGCTTCGCCGTGATAACCGCCGGCGCTGAGGTGTTCTTCCTTGAACATCAGCGAGGCGGCCTGTTCGAACGAGCGCAATGCCTGTTCGCAACGCACCTGCCAGTCGCGGCTCTGGAACAGCAGGATGAAGTCGTCGCCGCCGACGTGGCCGATGAAATCCAGCTTGGGATCGCAGGCCCAGCTCAGCACGCGGCCGGTGAGCTGGATCATCTCGTCGCCCTTGCGGTAGCCGTAGGTGTCGTTGAACGGCTTGAAGTGGTCGAGGTCGCAATAGCAGGCGACGAAGGGGGTGTCGGCCTGCAACAGGCGGCCGATGTGTTCGTTGATCGGCACGTTGCCGGGCAGCAGGGTGAGCGGGTTGGCATAGCGCGCGGCTTCCACCTGCATCTTGGTGAGTTCGCGCAGCAGCGCCTGCCCGGAGGCGATGCCGATGTAACGTTCCTGTTCGGTGATGATGAAACCTTCGATGAAGTGGCGGTCGTCGCCTTCGGCGAGGAAGTGGCTCAGCTCCTGCACCGGCATGCTCTTCTCCACCAGCAACGGGGCGTTCTGGATCAGTTCGCGGCAGGGCTTCTTGCCGTTCAGTTCGCGCTGGTAGGGCTTGGCGAAACGCTCCATGAAGCTGTAGCGGTTGATCAGGCCGACCGGCTTGCTGCCGTCCACCACCGGGATGGTGCGCAATGCGGGCTCGCGGTTGAAGCGGTCGAACAGGTGTTCGATGGCCTGCTGCGGTTGCACCGGCTCGACGTAGTTGAGCAGCTTGTGTGCGGTGATCTGCGCATAGGGCGGACAGGTGGGGCAGGCGGCATCGGGGAAGATGGCGATGTCGGAGGCGTTGAGGATGCGGCTGGTCTCGCTGGAGGCGAGCAGCGGCGGCGTGGGGCTGGGGCGGGCGACGAAATAGCCCTGGCCGAGCGCGATGCCGAGGTCCTTCACCACCTTGAGTTCGGCCTCGGTCTCCACGCCTTCGGCGATCACCTTGGTGCCGCAGCTCTCGGCGATGCTCTGGATGGATTTGAGGAATTGCAGCTTGATCGGGTCGCGGTCCACGCCCTGCACGAAGTGCATGTCGATCTTGATGTATTCGGGGCGCAGCTCGGACCACAGGCGCAGGCTGGAGAAGCCTTCGCCGAGGTCGTCGATGGCGATCTTGAAGCCCATGCCGCGATAGTGCAGCAGCGCGCTGCGCATGGCGGCGAAGTCGAAGGTGGGCTGGTTCTCGGTGATCTCGATCACCACGCGCGCCGGGTCGATGTGCAGTTGTTCGAGGAAAGCCAGCGTCTGCCCGTTGCGGAAGCTGGGGCGGGTCAGCGTCTGCGGGCTGACGTTGAGGAACAGCAGGCCGGGCAGTTCCTGGCGCGAGAAGCTTTCCAGCACGGTCTGCCGCGCCAGCATCTCCACTTCGAGCGACAGGTTCTCGCGTTCGGCGCTACCGAACAGGTTGGCGGGCGAGTGCAGCGCGCTGTTGGCCGGGCCGCGGATCAGCCCTTCGTAGCCGAGGAAATCACCGCGCTTGAGGTCGATGATGGGCTGGAACAGGGCGTTCAGGTCGCGCCGGGCGAGGATCTCCTGCAACGGGGTCATGACGGGCTCCTTCTGCTATTGCATGGCCAGCAGCTCGGCCAGGAACTGGGCGCGCGGTGCGCGCGGGAATGCGATGATCGGTTCGGATGGGAGGACGGAGAACATGGCTCACCTCGCGACTTTTGTGATTGGGCGCGCAGGTTAGCGTCGGCGTGTTACGGCAAGATGACGGCGAGCCGGGCGGGCAAGGCGGTTACAATGGGCGCGCTCCGTCCGTTCCCTTGAGGGTGATCGCATGCTGCCTGCGCAACTGATGCAAAACCTGTCCCGGCGTGTGAATACGCGCGGTTTTTCGGCATTGCTGGCCGTGTTGACGACGCTGTTCGTGCTGACGCTCTATTACACGCAGAACCCTTTCCTGGAAGCCTTCGAAGCGCGCACCTACGACCTGCGCTTCCGCGAGATGCGCGGCGCCATCCCGCTGCAGCCCAGCATCGGCATCATCACCATCGACGACAAGAGCATCGCCGAACTGGGACGCTATCCGTGGACGCGCAGCGTGTATGCCGAACTGCTGACGCGCCTGAAGACGGCGCAGGCCAAGGCGGTGCTGTTCGATGCCTTCTTCCCCGAGCGCGAGGATATGGTGAGCGACCAGGCTTTCGCGGCGGCGATGAGCAAGGCCGGCAACGTGGCGCTGGCTTCCTTGTATGAATACGACAAGGCGGGCAATGTCTCCGGGCTGACCCATTCGCTGCCGGAGCTGGAGCGGGCCGCCGCCGCCGTGGGGCAGATCAATCTGTTTCCGGACGAGGATGGCGTGATCCGCCGCGTGCCGCTGCTGGTGGAGGCGGATGGCGCCTGGCATCCCTCGCTGGGCATGACGGCGGCGATGATGGCACTGGGCGAGAAGGAATTCACGGTGCAGCCGTTCGATGTGCAGCTGGGCGAGCGCCATATCCCGGTGGATGGCGGCAATGTGATGTGGGTCAATTACACCGGCCCGCCGGGCGGCTATCCGCGCTACTCGTTCACCGATGTGATGCATGGGCGCGTGCCGGCGGAACAGTTGAAGGGCAAGGTGCTGTTCGTCGGTGCCACCGCGCTGGGCGTGTACGACATGCGGGTGACGCCGTTCCACGGCAACACGCCGGGGGTGGAGATCCACGCCACGGTGGCGGACGACATCATCAGCGGCCGCTTCATCCAGCAGGGCGGCCTGGAGGCCTTGCAGGATATGGTGTTCATCGTGCTGCTCGGCCTGCTGACGTATTTCCTCACCACGCGTCTGCAACTGTATGTCGCGTTGCCGGCCACCGGTCTGCTGCTGGCAGGCTACATCTGGTATGCCTATGCCATGTTCGCCGAGGGCCACTGGATCAACATCATCTATCCCGCACTGTCGGCGTTGCTCTCCTTGCTGGTGGGCGGCAGCTACCGTTATCTGGTGCTGGAGCGTAGTGCGCGTGAGATGCGCGCCATGTTCTCCAGCTATCTGTCGCCCAAGCTGGTGGCGCGACTGGAGAAAGACCCCGAGGCAGCCAAGATCGGCGGCGACACCAAGGATGTGACCGTGTTGTTCACCGACATCAAGGGGTTCACTTCGTTCAGCGAATCGCATGCGCCGCAGGTGGTGGTGTCGCGCCTGAACGAATACCTGGGCGAGATGGTGAAGATCATCGAGCAGCACGACGGCACCATCGACAAGTTCATCGGCGATGCGGTGATGGCCTACTGGGGCGCGCCGCTGGCGCAGCCGGACCATGCGCGGCTGGCCATGGCTTGCATGGCGGCGATGGCGGAGCGCATGGGTTCGTTGCGTGCGCAATGGCAGGCCGAGGGCGTTCCGCCGTTCGCCATCCGTGGCGGCATGCATTCGGGCGAGGTGGTGGCCGGCAACGTGGGCTTCGCCGGCAAGAAGATGGAATACACCGTGATCGGCGATACCGTGAACCTGGCTTCGCGCCTGGAAGGCACGGCCAAGTACTACGGCATCACCTATCTGGTGAGCGAAGCCACGCAGGCGCTGGCGGCGGACGTCTGCGCCTATCGCGAACTGGACAAGATCCGGGTGGTCGGCAAGCATTTACCCGTTACAATCTACGAGCCGCAGATCGGTCCGGATGCCTTGTCGGCGGACCATCTGGCGCGCTTCCATGCGGCATCGGCGCTGTACCGGCAGCGCGACTGGGCGGGTGCCCAGGCCGCGTTCGCGGAACTGTTGCAAACTTTGCCGGAAGACCGGCCGTGTCAACTTTATGTCGAGCGCTGCGCTTATTTCCTGGCGCAGCCCCCGGCGGAAGACTGGGATGGCGTGTTCAACCGGGCGGAAAAATGATCGAGGCGGCCGACAGAGCTGCGCCCTGTGGTAACTGCAAGTGATAGGTGGGAGAAGAAATGCGTAACTGGCTCATGGCATCTTTGGTCGCGTCACTCTTGGTCGGACTCCCGGCCGCTCAGGCGCAGAACGGCAACGGACACGCCAATGGCTTCATCAAGGCCGATTTCAAGCGCGAGATCGCGGCACCCAAGCTGGAGCGTCTGCTGACGGCGGGCGCCGGACTGTTGTTCGTGGCGCGTCAGAACGGCAGCGTGGATGCGCTCGATGCCGAGGGCCAGGTGGCATTCACGCTGGCGGCCAAGGCGGGCGATACGGAACTGCTCAAGCGTCCGGAAGCGGCGGCGGCCAGTGCCGATACCCTGTACGTGGTGGACAGCGATACCGACCAGGTGGTGATGTATGCGCTGCCCGGTGGCAAGTATGTGGGCCGTTTCGGTGCCAAGGCCGGCGGTTTCTTCGGCGGCGACGATCAGGCGCTGGACGGCCCGCGCGGCATCGCGGTGCACGAGGGCGTGGTCTACGTGGCGGATACCGGCAACAAGCGCATCCAGATGTTCGGTGTGAACGGGGTGTTCCTGCAGACGCTGGCCTTGAGCGCCAAGGGCGCCGGCGCGGACGGCAAGCAATTGCCGTTCGCCTTGAAGCGTGCGGCGGACATGGCGCTGGACGATGACGGACGCATCTATGTGCTGGACAGCGACGATAACCTGGTCAAGGTCTATGACGCGCAGGGCGTCTATCTGCGCGCCATCGAAGGTGTGGGCGTGCCGAGCGCGCTGGCAGTGGCCGAGGATGGCCTGTATGTAGCGGACGAACGTGCGCAGACGGTCTCCAAGTTCGGTTTCGACGGCAAGCTGGCCTTCCCCTTCGGCTCGCGCGGCGAGGGCAAGTCGCAGACCAAGAAACTGTCCGGCCTGGCGGTGCAGGCCGGGCAGCATGTGTTCGTGGGCGATGCCGGGCGTGGCTTGATCAACGAGTTCGATACGGTGGCTGGCGAGCGTCTGGAGCCGGTGCCGCGTGCGGCGGGCCGCGCTTCGGTGAAGTGGCTGAACACCTTGGCGGCCGACGTGGTGCAGTTGGCGGGCGATGGCAATGGGGTGGTGTATGCCATCACCAAGCCGGGCAAGGACGGCAGTGCCCTGCTCAAGCTGCAGGAGGGCAAGGTGGCGGCGACCATCAAGCCGGCCGGCATGGAGCTGGCGGCGGTCACCGTGGATGCCAAGGGTGGCCTGTGGGTGCTGGACAAGAAACAGCGCCGTTGCGTGAATCTGGACGAGTCGGGCAAGGAGTTGCTCTCGTTTGGTAGCGGTGGCAGCGGTGCCGGCCAGTTCAGCAACCCGAGCTCGGTGGCGGTGGCGAGCACCGGACTGGTGTTCGTGGCCGATCGCGGCAACCGCTCGGTGCAGGTGTTCCGCGGCGATGGCGTGTATGTGAACAAGCTGGGGGGCGGCATCGCCAATCCCCTCGCCATCGGGCTGGATCCGCAGGATCGCCTGTTCGTACTGGATGGCGGCCGCAACACCGTGTTGGTGTTCTCGCCCAGCGGCGAGTTGTCGCACGAGTTCGCGCGCCCCAAGGAAGGCGGCCTGTTCGGCAAGCCGCTCGACATGGCGGTGACCGCAGACGAGGTGCTGGTGCTGGATGGCAACCAGGTCAAGGCGTTCGACCAGCAGGGCAAGTTGTTGCGTGTGTTCGGCACGGCGGCGACCGGTACGGCGGCATTGAGCGACCCGGTCGCACTGGCCAGCAGCGGTGGCAGCACGCTGTTCGTGGCGCAGGGGGAAAGCAAGCGCGTGGATGCCTTGTCCATCCTGTACAAGCCGCAACAGCCGCAGAAGTTCGCGGCACACGGCCATGTGCATGCGGTGGACCTGAGCTGGGACAAACCGGCGGCCACGTATGTGAGATCGTTCAATATCTACCGTTCGCAGAGCGAGAACGGCGGTTATGCCAAGGTGGGCGCCAGCGAGGACAATAGTTATAACGATGCGGGGCTGGATGCCGAGGTGCGTTATTTCTATCGCGTGGTGCCGGTGACCGACTATGGCTTCGAAGGGGCGAGCAGCAGCGTAGCCAATGCGCAGACCGAGAAGTTCGTTCCGCCCGCGCTGGCGGCAGTCAATGTGGAGACCACGCCGTGGCAGGCCAAGCTGAGCTGGACGGCGGTCGATCCGCAGTATTTCGCTGCCTATCGTATCTATCAGAAGGACGGCGACAAGCTGTCGCAGGTGGGTGAGGTGAACACGCCGGAGTTCACCAAGGATGGTCTGCAGCCCGAGAGCAAGTATTCCTTTCTGGTCAGCGTGCTGAGCACGGACCAGACCGAATCCGAGAAGCTGCCGGTGGAAGTCACCACCCAGGTGTTCAGTCGTCCGCCGCTGGATATCGAGGTGGTCAAACTGGACGATGTGTTCTCCAACTCCTACAAACTGTATGAGCGCGACGGCGTGGGCACCATCCGCGTGACCAACAACACCGACAAGAAGATGGAGAAGATCCGCGTCAGCTTCCTGCTGAAGAACTTCATGGATTTCTCCACCGAGAGCAAGATCGCCAAGCTGATGCCGGGCGAGAGCGAGGAACTGACGCTGAAGGCGGTGTTCAACAACAGCATCCTCACCATGACCGAAGACAGTTCGGTGCAGGCCATGATCGAGGCGAGCTACTTCGAGAACGGCAAGAAGATGAGCTATACGCACAATGCCACGGTCAATGTGTACGACAAGCATCGCCTGACCTGGGATGAGCGCGGGCGTTTCGCCGCCTTCGTCACGCCCAAGGATCCGCCGGTGCTCAACCTGGCGCGCTCCATCGTGGGCGAATACCGTGAGACCAAGGATGAGACGCAACTGGCGGCGGCGTTGTTCGATGCCCTGGGGGTGTACGGCCTGACCTATATCCAGGATCCGAGCAATCCTTACCAGGTCACCTCGGGCAAGGAGCACACCGTCGATTACATCCAGTTCCCGCGCGAGACGCTGGAGCGCAAGTCAGGGGATTGCGACGATCTGGTGGCGGTGTATTCGGCGGGTCTGGAGAGCATGGGCATCAATACGCGTGTGCTGGAGGTGCCCGGCCACATGCTGATGATGTTCGATACGCGCATCCCGTCTGATGCCGACGGCTACACCATGGATAAATTGTATGTGATCCATGACGGTACGCTGTGGGTGCCGGTGGAGACCACGCTGGTGGGCAGTTCCTTCATCAAGGCGTGGGAGAAGGGCAGCCAGACCTATTACAAGTACAAGGACAACGGCCTTTCCATGCTCGACGTGCATAGCTCGTGGGAGACCTTCAAGCCGGCCAGCCTGCCGGATTCCGACTGGAAGGCCGGCAGTCTCAGTCGCGCCGTCATCGAGAAGAAGTTCCCGGGTGACAACATGTCGGTGTTGAAGATCAGTTCGCAGACCAAGACGCGTCGTTACCTGGACATCATCAAGGCCAAGCCGAACGATGTCGATGCGCACCTGCAGGTCGGCATCATTCTGGCCAAGCTCGGCGATCGTGCGGAAGCACTCAAATATTTCGACAAGGTACTCAGCCTGGATGCCAAGAACGCGGCGGCTTACAACAACCGCGGTAACCTGTTGATGATTGACGACAAGTACCAGGAGGCGGCCAAGGCGTATGATGCGGCAGCCAAGCTCAGCCCCAAGGATGCGCAAGTGCTGGTCAACCTGGCGCGAGCCTACAAGCGGCTGGGCGATGTGAAGAAAGCCAAGGAGACCTTCATCAAAGCGCGCAAGATCGACCCCGGGGTGCAGGAGCAATATCGCGCCCTGGCACTGGAACTATTGAACGCGCTCTGAGTCGGACGCCGTTAGCTAAACCGAGGAGACTGTCATGAAGAGATTGATCGCGATGTTCGTTTTGTTGGGGATCGTGCTGGCGGCGCCGTTACAGGCATCGGCGGCCGAGGATGGCCTGTCGCTGTGGGAGCGACTGCGCAAGAAGATCGAACTGCTGACGCCCAAGAAGAAACTGACCACCACCACTGCCGCCGGTGGCGTGCGTGGCTCGCTGGCCGATGCCGACGATATCTACTGGAAGGGCGAGGCCAACAACAGCGTGGACGAAGAGGAATTGAGCGCCTTCAAGAAAGCGGTGGAGCTGGTCGATGGCGGCAAGAAGGCCGAGGCACGTACCGCATTCGCCGAATTCGTGCAGAAATTCCCCGCCAGCAGCCTGCGTGCGGATGCCGAAGCGGCGCTGGCCGAACTGCCGGCGGCCCAGTAAGGCACTCGCGGTGTCTGGCGCGGCTGGCAGAAAGCCGCGCCAGACCCTATAATTCCGCCCCCGAATCATCCGGATAGCGGAACTTCCAATGCAGTTATTCACCTTCGGCATTAATCATCAGACCGCCCCGCTCGCCGTGCGCGAGCAGATCGCGTTCAATGCCGAGACCATGGATGTCGCCTTGCGCGACCTGGTGGGCAACGGTGCCGCCAAGGAAGCCACCATCCTCTCCACCTGCAACCGTACCGAGGTCTATTGCAGCACCAATGCGCCAGCGCAAGCGGTGGGCTGGCTGGCGGACTATCACAAGCTCGGCGTCGGCGAGATCGAACCCTACATCTATCGCTTGCCGCAGGAGCAGGCGGTGAAGCATGCCTTCCGTGTGGCCAGCGGACTGGATTCCATGGTGCTGGGCGAACCGCAGATCCTGGGGCAGATGAAACAGGCGGTGCGCCAGGCCGAGCAGGCCGGTACGCTGGGTTTCCTGCTGCACAAGCTGTTCCAGCGCACCTTCTCGGTGGCCAAGGATGTGCGTACGCAGACCGAGATCGGTGCCAACCTGGTGTCCATGGCCGCCGCTGCGGTGAAATTGGCCGAACGTATCTATCCCAGTATCTCCGAGCAGAACGTGCTGTTCATCGGCGCCGGCGAGATGATCGAGCTCAATGCCGTGCATTTCGCTGCGCGCAAGCCGAAGACCATCACTGTCGCGAACCGCACGCTGGAACGCGCGCAGACCGTGGCGCGTCGCGTCGAAGGTCACGCCGTGACACTGAACGAATTGCCCGAGCAGCTGGCTCGTCACGACATCATCGTCACCTGTACCGCCAGCCAGTTGCCCATTCTCGGCAAGGGCATGATCGAGCGCGCGCTGAAGGCGCGCAAACACCGCCCGCTGTTCATCGTTGACCTGGCGGTGCCGCGCGACGTGGAACCGGAAGTGGCCGAGCTGGACGATGTGTTCCTGTACACCGTGGACGATCTGGCGGAAGTGGTGCGCGACGGACTTGATGCGCGCCAGGAAGCGGTCAAGGAAGCCGAGGTCATCATCGATTCCGGCGTGCACGAGTTCATCCACTGGATGGAATCGCGCGAGGTGGTGCCCACCATCCGTGCCCTGCGCGACCATGCCGAGCGGCAGCGCCGCCATGAAGTGGAAAAGGCGCTGAAGCTGCTGGCCAAGGGCGACGCACCGGAGAAGGTGCTGGAAGCCCTCAGTACGTCGCTCACCAACAAGTTCCTGCATGCCCCCACGCAGACTTTGAACCAGGCGCAGGACGGCGAGCGGCAGGCGCTGCTCGATGCCGTCCATCGCATCTACCATCTGCATCCTGCAGAATGAAACCCAGCATCGCCGACAAGCTCGCGCGTCTCGCCGAGCGTCTGGACGAGGTCACCCGCCTGTTGAGCAGTGAAGACGCCACGCGCGATATGGATGGCTTCCGCAAGCTGAATCGCGAGCGCGTGGAGCTGGAGCCGGTGGTGGAGCTGTATCATGCCTATCAGGCCTGTGTGGCGGATATCGCTGCCGCCGAAGACATGGCTGCCGATCCCGACATGCGCGAGTTCGCTGAAGAAGAGGTACGTGCCGGGCGCCAGCAGCTGGAACAGCTCGACCTGGAGTTGCAGAAGCAGCTGCTGCCCAAGGATCCCAACGACGCACGCAACGTCATCCTCGAAGTGCGCGCCGGTACCGGCGGCGACGAGGCGGCCTTGTTCGCCGGCGACATCTTCCGCATGTACACGCGTTTCGCCGAGCGTAACCGCTGGCAGGTGGAGCTGATCTCGGAGAGTCTGGGTGAGGTCGGCGGCTACAAGGAAGTCATCGCGCGTATCGTCGGTCATGGCGCCTATTCGGTGCTCAAATTCGAATCCGGCGCACATCGCGTGCAGCGCGTCCCGGCTACCGAAACGCAGGGGCGCATCCACACCTCGGCCTGTACCGTGGCCATCCTGCCCGAAGCAGATGAGGTGGGCGAAGTGGAACTGAACCCCGCCGACTTGCGCATCGACACCTTCCGCGCTTCCGGCGCGGGTGGCCAGCACATCAACAAGACTGACTCCGCCGTGCGCATCACCCACCTGCCCACCGGCACCGTGGTCGAATGCCAGGATGGTCGCTCGCAGCACCAGAACAAGGCGCAGGCCATGCGCGTGCTCGCTGCACGCATCAAGGACAAGCAGGAAAGCGAAGCGCACAGCAAGATCGCCGCCGAACGCAAATCGCTGGTCGGCAGCGGCGACCGCTCCGAGCGCATCCGCACCTACAACTTCCCGCAAGGCCGCGTCACCGACCACCGCATCAACCTCACGCTGTACAAGATGGACCAGATCATGGACGGCGACATCTCCGAACTCACCCATGCCTTGATGGCCGAGCATCAGGCGGAGCAACTCGCCGCGCTGGCGCAGGAAGGCTGATCCCCGTGGCAGACCTGCAGGCGCGTATGCAGCAAGACATCGCTGCGCTGCGCGCGGCGCTGGCGCTGGAGATGAGCGAAGCGCGCATCGAGGTGCACATGCTGTTGCAGGCGGTGCTGCAAGTGCCGCGCGCCTGGCTGCTGGCCCATCCCGAACATGTGATGAGTGCCGACGATGAGAAGGCGTACCAAACCTTATTGGCGCGCCGTCTCGCAGGGGAACCGATGGCGCATATCCTGGGCGAGCGCGAGTTCTATGGCCTGAACCTCAAGGTCACCCCGGCGACCTTGATCCCGCGTCCCGATACCGAATCGTTGGTGGAGCAGGCCTTGCAGCGTTTGCCGTCCGGCAATGGCGTGCGCGTGCTGGATCTGGGCACCGGTGCGGGGGCGGTCGCGCTGGCCATCGCGTATGGTCGGCCGCAAGCCGAGGTGGTGGCGGTGGATGCTTCGGCCGCCGCGTTGGCGGTGGCACAGGAGAATGCGCAGCGCCTCGCGCTCGCCAATGTCCGTTGCCTGCTGAGCGACTGGTTCGCAGGCGTGCCCGACACAGCGTTCGACCTGATCGTCTCCAATCCCCCTTATATCCCCGATGCGGATCCGCACCTGACCCAGGGCGACTTGCGCTTCGAGCCGCGCTCGGCGCTGGCCTCGGGCGCGGATGGCTTGGCGGATATCCGTCGCATCGTGGCGCAAGCGGGCGCTTACCTTAAGCCCGGCGGCTGGTTGTTGCTGGAGCACGGCTACGACCAGGCGCTCGCTGTGCGGGGGTTATTACAGGCGGCAGGGTTCGTGGAGGTGTTCTCGGCGCGCGATCTGGGCGGCATCGAGCGTGTCAGCGGCGGGCGCCAGGTATAGACTCGAAATAGGGATATATAGGCCGATATATAGGCCAAACGGCATATAGGCAGCGGCGCGCTGTCTACCTAGAATCGCTACCGAGTTGTGAGCTCTGAGTTGTCTTCAACTCGATCTTTCATACTCTCCTCCTATTCTGGGCCGTCTTCGGATGGCCCGTTTTTTTGCCCGTCGCGCGGCGGAGGGTCAGGAGAGCAGTTTACGGGCGCGTACCAGGGCCGCCTCGACCTGCTGCGGCGCGGTGCCGCCGGTGTGGTTACGCGCAGCGAGCGAACCTTCCAGCGTCAACACCTGGAACACATCGTCGCTGATGAGCTGTGAGAATTGCTGCAACTCGCTCAGTTCGAGTTCGGCCAGGTCACAGCCTTTGCGTTCGGCATGACGCACGGCGAGTGCGACGGCCTCATGGGCGTCGCGGAAAGGCAGGCCCTTCTTCACCAGGTAGTCGGCCAGGTCGGTGGCGGTGGCATAGCCTTGCAGTGCGGCGGCGCGCATGGCTTCCGGCTTGACCTTGATGCCGGTGATCATGTCGGCGTAGATGCGCAGGGTCTGGGTGAGCGTGTCCACGGTGTCGAACAGCGGTTCCTTGTCTTCCTGGTTGTCCTTGTTATAGGCCAGCGGCTGCGACTTCATCAGCGTCAGCAGTGCCACCAGGTGGCCATTCACGCGTCCGGTCTTGCCGCGCACCAGTTCCGGTACGTCCGGGTTCTTCTTCTGCGGCATGATGGAAGAGCCGGTGCAGAAGCGGTCGGCGATGTCGATGAAACCGAAGCGCGGGCTCATCCACAGGATCAGTTCTTCCGACAGGCGCGACAGGTGGGTCATGGTCAATGCGGCTGCGGCGGTGAATTCGATGGCGAAGTCACGGTCGGATACAGCATCCAGCGAGTTCTGGCACACGGCTTCGAAGCCGAGCAGTTCGGCGGTGCGCTCGCGCTTGATGGGGTAGCTGGTGCCAGCCAATGCGGCTGCGCCCAGCGGCAGGCGGTTCACGCGGCGGCGCGCATCCACGAAACGTTCGGCATCGCGTTGGCACATCTCGAAATAGGCCAGCAGGTGATGGGCGAAGCTGACCGGCTGTGCCACTTGCAGGTGGGTGAAGCCGGGCATGATGGTATGCGTGTGTTGCTGTGCCAGATCGAGCAGCGAACCTTGCAGGTTTTTGATCAGGCCGACGATGGTGTCGATCTCGCTGCGCAGGTAGAGACGGATGTCGGTGGCCACCTGGTCGTTGCGCGAGCGGCCGGTGTGCAGGCGCTTGCCGGCATCGCCGACCAGCGTAGTGAGACGTTTTTCGATATTGAGGTGCACGTCTTCCAGATCGAGCGACCAGATGAAGTCGCCGGCGATGATCTCGTTCTCGATCTGCGCCAGACCGCGGCGGATATCCAGCAGATCCTGTTCGCTGATGATACGGTTCTCAGCCAGCATCTGGGCATGGGCAAGCGAGCCCAGGATGTCGTACAGCGCGAGGCGCTGATCGAAATCGACGGATGCGGTGTAACGTTTCACCAGTTCCGCCACCGGTTCATTGAAGCGACCCGACCAGGTCTGTGTGTCTTGCATCGTTGCCATGTCTTGTCCAGAATGTGCGGCACTTACGGGGGATACATGCCGGGGACGCGCAGTATAAAGCAAAACATTCCGTATCGACTGTTGCCCGACTTCCGCAATCTGGGCACGGTGCTGCGCATCCTGGTGGTGGGCAATCTGCTGGCGCTGTTCGTCGCGTTGATGCGTGTCACCTCCTTCTCCGAGCTGGGGCAGCGCATGCTGCTCGACTCCGCCTTGTTGCAGCCCATCCTGTTGAGCATGTTGCTGGTCCTGTATCTGCTGGATCGGCGCTTGCAGCGTTTGCCTTACTGGCAGGCGGCGGGGGCCATCGTGCTGTTGTCGGTTGGCATCACTTGGGGCTATGCCTGGCTGGGCGGCAGCCTGTTCGACGAGGTGCATGGATCGTCGGCGTTCGTCGAGTGGCGGCGCATGCTGTTGGCCGCATCGCTCAGCGGCGTCTTGCTGACTTATTTCCGCTGGCGTGCGCGGGCCATGTCGCCGGCATTGCAGGGCGCACGTTTGCAAGCCTTGCAAGCGCGCATCCGGCCGCACTTTCTGTTCAACAGTATCAACGCGGTACTGGCCATCGTGCGCGCCGAACCGCGGCGTGCAGAAACCGCGCTGGAGGATATGGCCGACCTGTTCCGCATGGCGATGGGGGATGGTCATGATCTGGTGACACTGAAGCATGAGGTGCTGCTGGCGGAACGCTATCTGTCGCTGGAACGCTTGCGCATGGGGGAACGGTTGCAGGTACACTGGGACAAGACACGCATGCCGCCGGGTGCGCTGATCCCGCCGTTGTTGCTGCAACCGTTATTGGAGAACGCGGTGTACCACGGCATCGAGCCGTTGGCGGAAGGCGGCGTCATCGAGATCGCCATCTATGCCGAGGAGCGTCGTTTGCACCTGAGCGTGCGCAACCCGCTGACGGACAAGGCAGCGCAGACCGGCGGTAACCATCTGGCGCTGTCCAACATCCGCGAACGTTTGTCGCTGCTGTTCGATGTGGAGGCGGAATATCGCGTGACCCGTCAGGATGGCAGTTATGATGTGCACATCGTCATCCCCCTGCTACAGCCATGAACGATACCGTGACCTTGCCCTTGAGCGTGTTCATCGTGGACGATGAGCCGCTGGCGCGCAGTCGCCTGAAGGATCTGCTCGATGATTGCCGCGCGCAGATCGAGCTCGAAGTGACCGGCGAGGCGGGCAGTGGCATCGAGGCGTTGGAGAAGCTCAACCAGCATCCGGCCGAGGTGGTGCTGACCGACATCCGCATGCCGGGCATGGATGGCATGGAACTGGCCATGCACCTGAACAAGCTGGACAAGCCGCCGGTGATCATTTTCACCACCGCCTACGACAGCTATGCGGTGCAGGCCTTCGAGCAGCGCGCCATCGACTACCTGCTCAAGCCCATCCGTCTCGGGCGTCTGTTCGAGGCCATCTCGCGCGCGCGCGATGCGGTGCCGCTGCGCACCGAGGTGTTGCGCGAGCTGATCCCCGAGGCACGCACCCATCTGTCGGCGCATGAACGCGGCAAGGTGTTGCCGATCGCCATCGAGGATGTGTTGTACCTGCGCGCCGAGATGAAATACGTGACTGTGCGCACGGCCGAACGTGAATATCTGATCGAGGAGTCGCTCACTGCGCTGGAAAAAGAATATGCGACGCGCTTCGTGCGTATACACCGCAACTGTCTGGTGGCAAAATCGGCCATCGCCGGCTTCGAGAAAGGCGGCGAAGAGGGCGAGAGCGGCTGGTTGCTGCGGCTGCACGGTCTGGAGGAACGACTGCCGGTCAGCCGTCGCCAGTGGCCCAGCGTGAAGGTGCTGGAATGCATGCAGGATCAGGGAGATCAATGAGGTGTTGACCATACTGGTGATCAATTCCAAGGGCGGCTCCGGCAAGACCACGCTGACGACCAACATCGCCGGCTACTATGCCCAGCGTCGTTGCCGCACTGCGATCATCGATTACGATCCGCAGGCCTCCAGCCTGCACTGGTTGCAGGAGCGGCCGGCCAACCTGCCGGAGATCCGCTCGGCCAATGGTGCGCCGTCGAAGGGGGCGTCGCATCTGGCCAGCCGTCAGAGCTGGGTGCCGACCGATACCGAAGTGCTGGTGATCGATGCGCCGGCCGGCGCCAGCGGCTTGTTGCTCAAGGAGCTGGTGCGCAAGGCGCAGTTCATCGTCATCCCGGTCGCACCTTCCCCCATCGACATCCGCGCTTCGGCCGATTTCATCAAGGACCTGTTCCTGGTGGGCGGGGCGCGCACCGCCAATGCACGCATCGCCGTGGTCGCCAATCGCGTGCGCAACCGCAGCGGCAACCACTACACCGCGCTGGAGCGCTTCCTCAACTCGCTCAAGCTGCCTTTCCTTACCACGCTGGGGGATAGTGATGTGTATCTGCACGCGGCCGAGCGCGGCGTATCCATCTTCGAGATGGACGAACTGGAGAGTGCCGGCGAGCGTCAGGATTTCATGCCCATCCTGCGCTGGCTGGAAGGTCACTTCCCCAACCGGTTCGGCGTGCGTGCCGAAGACAAGCTGGTGAGCCTGGAGAGTTCGCGCAAATGGGCGGCCTACCAGCCGGGAGCGACCGGCCGCTATCCGGCTTTCCTGCTGGCCAGCAACAACAAATAAGGGATGTTGCAAATATCCCCGGAACTTTTGCGGGTGAGCCGCACTCCATTCCGCGCGCAGGCTTGCCAGCTGCGTTCCACTGGATTATTCAATGAGGTGATGTGATGGTGTCAGAAGCATATGAGAAGCGTAACCGTTCGTTCTTTTCCTTGGCCACGCTCGGCAATCTGGGCCTGACTGCGGCATTCTTCGGATTCTTCTATCTGATCTGGACCACCTCACTCGAACTGGAGACGCAGCTCCGCTCCAGCACCGACAAGTTCGCGGTGGCACATAACCTGCAAGTCGAATACAAGATCGAAGTGCAGGTGTGGAAGGACCTGTTGCTGCGCAGTACCGATGCCGCCAGCTTGCAGAATAATTGGAAAGAATACGATCAGCAGTATCGCAAGGTGGCGGATGCCGCCAACAGCGCCTTGCAAGGCAGCGATGTGCAGGCGGTGAACGGCAAGTTGCGCGCCTTCCTCAACGGGCATGAGGCGAACCGCGAGCGTTATCAGGCCAGCGCCGATCTGTTCGCGCGCAGCGGCTTCAATGTGCACAAGGCGGATGCTGAAGTGAAGGGTATCGACCGTCCCTTGCTGGAAGTGCTGGAGGAGGCGGACGCCGCGATGCAGCATGAGAAGGAACTGATCGATGCGCGTGAGATCGCCAAGGCGCGCAACCGCATTGAGCAGAGCCTGATAGCCTTGGCGCTGATCGCGCTGGTGGTAGTGTGGCGTCCGCGTAACTGATCAGGTAGCGATGACTAATGAACAAGGCCCGCAGATGCGGGCCTTTTCGTTTTAGCCGCTGTTGCGCATGCCGGCAGCGATGCCGTTGATGGTGAGATGGATGGCGCGTTTCACCTTCTCGTCATCGTCGCCGTTGCGGTGACGATGCAGCAATGCCACCTGCAAGTGGTTCAGCGGGTCGATATACGGTGTGCGCGTGGTCAGGCTGCGGGCGAAGGTCGGGTTGTCCTCCAGCAGATGCGACGCGCCAGTGATCTTGAGCAGCATCTCCACCGTGTCTTCCCATTCGCGTTCGATCGCGGCGAAGATCTGTGCGCTCAGGGCCTGGTCGGGCACCAGTTCGGCATAGCGCGAAGCGATACCCATATCGGTCTTGGACAGCACCATGTCCATGTTGGACAGCATGCCGCGGAAGAACGCCCACTGTTGGTACATCGCCTGCAATTGTTTCAGGCCAGCCTGGCCTTCGCGTTCGACGAAGCGCTTGGCGGCGCTGCCGAAGCCGAACCAGCCCGGCAGCAGGATGCGCGTCAGGCCCCAGCTGAACACCCAGGGGATGGCGCGCAGATCCTCGATGCGGTTGGTCGCCTTGCGCGAGGACGGGCGGCTGCCGATGTTCAGTTCGGCGATCTCGCGGATCGGCGTGGCGGCGAAGAAGAAGTCGGTGAACCCTTCGGTCTCGTACACCAGTTTGCGGTAGGCCGCGATGGCGTCGAGGCTCATCGCCTCCATGATGCGGTGGAACTCGGGCATGGTGGAGTCGTCGCCATGGTGGTGCACCAGCGTGGCCTCCATGGTGGCGGCGACCAGGATCTCCAGGTTGCGGCGGCCGATCTCCGGGTCGGAATACTTGCTGGAGATCACCTCGCCCTGCTCGGTGATGCGGATCTGTGCGTTCACGCTGCCCGGCGGTTGCGCCAGGATGGCCTGGAAGCTGGGGCCGCCGCCACGACCGACGGTACCGCCGCGGCCATGGAACAGGCGCAGTTCCACGCCGTGCTTCTCGAACACGCGCACCAGCTCCAGCTCGGCCTTGTACAGCTCCCAGTTGGCGGTCAGGTAGCCGCCGTCCTTGTTGCTGTCGGAGTAACCCAGCATCACTTCCTGCGTGTTGCCGCGGCTGCTGCGCAGCAAGTCGCGATACCAGGGCAGTGAGAACAGCTCGTCCATGATGACACCGCAGCCGCGCAGGTCGTCGATGGTCTCGAACAGCGGGATGATGTTGATCTGCAAGTTGTTGTCCTGCAGCAGGCCGCTCTGTTGCAGCATCAGCGCGACTTCCAGCATGTCGCTCACGGCATCGGTCTTGGAGATGATGTAGTTGGGCAGTGCGTTCGCGCCGAAGCGGCGATGGATGTCGGCGGCGGCGCGCATGATCTGCAGCTCGCCGCGCACGGTGGGCGAGAAACCATCCAGCTCGGCCGACAGCAGTTTGCCAGCCTGGAGTGCGCTGAGCAGGGCAGTGCGGCGTGCGGCTTCGCCGAGTTGTGCGTAGTCCTGCACGCCGGCGCAGGCCAGCAGTTCGCCCACCACCTGTTCATGGATGCCGCTGTGCTGGCGCATGTCCAGGGGGGCCAGGTGGAAGCCGAACACCTCGGCGGCGCGGCGCAGTTCGCGCATGCGGCCGCGCGACAGGTAGAACGCACCGTGGCGTTCCAGAGAATGGATGACGATATCCAGTTCGCTGATGAACTCTGCAGCATTGCCATACGGCGCGATGTTCTTGCCGGCGGGGCGGCGATGGCGCACGTGATGGCCGAGGTGTTCCGAGGTGGCGACCAGGCGTGCATAGATGGCGAGCAGGGCGCGGCGATAGGGTTCGTCTTCGCGACTCTCAGCTTGGTCCGGTGAATTGGCGGCGAAGGCCGCCAGTTCCGGACTGACATCGACCAGGCGGCTGGACAGGCTCAGACGCGCGCTGAGCAGGTTGGTCTCGGCCAGATAGTAATCCAGTGCGGTGGCGGAATGACGTTGCGCGGCATCCTGCATCACGTCATGGGTGACGAAAGGGTTGCCGTCGCGGTCGCCGCCGATCCAGCTGCCCACCCGCAGGAAGGATGGCAGCTCGAAGCGTTGGCCGAAACTCTTCTCCAGTTGTTTCTCCACCACGCCGTACAGCTTGGGAATCTCGCGCAGGAAGGTGTAGTCATAGAACGACAGGCCGTTCTTCACCTCGTCTTCCACCTTGAGCTTGGTGGTGCGCAGCATGCGCGTGCTCCACAGGATGAGCACGAAGCGGTGCAGCGTCTCTTCGTTCTCTTCCAGTTCTTCCGGTGTCATGTCGAGGCGGTCGCGCTCGGCCAGCAGGTGCGAGATCACCAGCTGGCAGTTGAGGATGCTCTTGCGCTGCACTTCGGTCGGGTGCGCGGTCAGCACCGGCGAGATCAATGCCTTGTCGAAGAAGGCCTGCACCTCGGCGGTGTCCAGCTGCTTGTCCTGGATGTGCTTGAGTACCAGTTGCAGGCTGCCTTCCTGCGGTTTGGAGCCGGCCTTCTGGTGGGCGCGGCGGCGGCGGTTGTGGTGCAGGTCCTCCGCGATGTTAGACAGCTGCGAGAAATAGCTGAAGGCGCGCACCACCAGCAGCGTCTCTTCCGGCGACAAGGCATCCAGCATCTGTTCCAGCTTCTCGCCGTCGCGTTCGTCTTGAGTCTTGCGGAAGCGCACCGCAGCACGGCGGATATTCTCGATCAACTCGTAGGTCGCTTCACCTTCCTGCTCGCGCAAGGTGTCGCCGAGGATGCGGCCGAGCAGGCGGATGTCTTCGCGCAAAGGGGCGTCTTTGCTGGAAAGGCTGGCGGGGGCGGCGATCAGGTTCGTCTTCATCATTTCATGTCGTCGGCGCAAAAGCGCGGCGCACCTGTTAGAATGCGCCGCGCTCAGAGACCTAAATAAATTCCAGGAAAACCAATGAATCAGGCTACGTTCAATCCTCCGTCCCGTTTGGTCATCGCCTCGCGCGAGAGCGCATTGGCCATGTGGCAGGCAGAACACATCCGGGACCGGCTGCGCGCATTATACCCGCAAACCGAGGTCACCATCCTCGGCATGACGACCCAGGGTGACCAGATCCTCGACAAGACCCTGTCCAAGATCGGCGGCAAAGGATTGTTCGTCAAGGAGTTGGAAGTGGCGCTGGAGAGCGGCGCAGCCGATATCGCGGTGCATTCGCTGAAGGATGTGCCGATGAACCTGCCCGCAGGCTTCGCCTTGCCGTGCATCGGCGAGCGCGAGGATCCGCGCGATGCCTTCGTCTCCAACGATTTCGACAGCCTGCATGCGTTGCCGTCCGGCAGCGTGGTGGGCACCTCCAGCCTGCGCCGCGAGAGCCAGCTGCGCACCCGTTTCCCGCATCTGAAGATCGAACCGCTGCGCGGCAACGTGCAGACCCGCCTGCGCAAGCTGGACGAAGGCCAGTATGCCGCCATCATCCTCGCCGCCGCCGGTCTCAAGCGTCTGGGTCTGGGCGCGCGCATCCGCAACGTGATCTCCAGCGACGACAGCCTGCCCGCCGTGGGTCAGGGCGCGCTGGGCATCGAGACGCGCGCCGACCGTGCCGATCTGGCTACGTTGCTGGCGCCTCTGCATCATGCCGAAACGGCCGCCTGCGTGCTGGCCGAGCGTGCCATGAGCCGCCGTCTGGACGGCAGCTGTCAGGTGCCGCTGGGCGGTTTCGCCGAAGTGCAGGATGGCAAGTTGCGCATGCGCGGCTTCGTCGCCATGCCGGACGGTTCCCGCATGCTCCGTGCCGAGCGTATCGGCGACCTGGCGCAGCCGGAAGCGCTGGGCACCCTCATCGCGCAGGAGCTGCTCGCCCAAGGTGCGGGCGAGATCCTCGCCGCGCTCAATGGCTGAACGGCCACTCGACGAACTCGACATCATCGTCACGCGGCCGCGTGAGCAGGCGGCTGGATTGATTCAGCGCCTGCAAGCGCTGGGTGCCCGACCACACTTGCTGCCGCTGCTGGAGATTCTGCCTGCCTCCGATCAGGCGGCACTGCAAGTCTTTGCGCAGCAGGTCGTCATCTATCAGCTACTCATCTTCATCAGTCCCAATGCGGTGCGCTATGGCATGGCCGCCTTGCGGCATATCCCGCCGGGTGTGCGTGTGGCGGCAGTCGGACAGGGCAGTGCCCAGGCGCTGCGCGCCCTCGGGGTGACGGACATCATCGTGCCCGCCGCGCGCCAGGATAGCGAGGGATTACTGGACGAACCCGCGTTGCAGCAGGTGGCCGGCTGGCACATCGCTATCGTGCGCGGCGATGGCGGGCGCGAACTGCTGGGCGATACCTTGCGCGCACGCGGTGCCCGGGTCGACTACATCACCAGTTATCAGCGCAGCACGCCCGCGCTGGATGCTGCCGCCTGGCGGGCGATCGGGCCGGATGTCATCCTGGTCACCAGCAGCGAAGCGCTGGCACATCTATGGCACGGGTTGGGGGCTGCGGCCAGTGCGCTGGCGGCACAGACGACCCTGCTGGTGATCCATCCGCGCATCGCGCAAGCGGCGCAAGCGCAAGGCTGGCGCAGCGTGGTGATCGCGCCGGGCGGAGATGACGGGATATGCGACGGTTTGGTAGCATGGGCCGCACAGCACAGAAAGTGAGCCGAGCATGAGCGAAAAGAAGACCGAGCAATCCTTGCCTGAAGCGCTGGAAGCGCCTGTGCGTGGCGCAACCGGCGGCGGCTTGTTCGCGCGCTTGACCCTGACCCAGCTGACGCTGGCGGTGTTGGCCGCATTGTTCATCTGGCAATGGCTGGATGCGCATCAGAGGCTTAACCAGTTGCAGGAGACCGTGGCGCAACGCCTGAGCGAGGTGGCGGGCAGCAACCAAGCCAACCAGACCTTGATTGCACAGAGCCAAGAGCAGGTACGCGAACTGGGCGGCAAACTGAGCGTGCTGGAAAGTCATTTCGGCGAGATGCAGGCGCAGCGTGCAGCGCTGGATGCCTTGTACCAGAACCTGTCCAGCAGCCGTGATGCCGGAGTATTGGCCGACATCGAGCAGGTGCTGCTGCTTGCCGAGCAGCAGTTGCAACTGTCCGGCAACGTGCGGGCGGCACTGATCGCGCTGCAGAATGCGGATGGCCGTTTGCAGCGTATGGACCGTCCCGGCTTCGCCGATCTGCGCCAACGCATCGAGCGTGACATCGAACGTCTGCGCGCGGTGCCGGAAGTGGACCTGCCGGCACTGGGGCGGCAGCTGGAGACGCTGAGTGCGGCCGTGGACAAGCTGCCGCTGGGCGACGAGGCGGCACCGGTGACGGCGCAGCCGACAGCCAGCAACGAGGCGCAAGCCGGCAACGTCTGGCAGCGCTTCTGGCACGAGTTGTGGGGGGAGCTGCGCCAGTTGATCCGCATCGAGAACACCCACCAGCAGGAATTGCCGTTGCTATCCCCCGAGCAATCCTTCTTCATGCGCGAGAACGTCAAGCTGCGCCTGCTCACCGCTCGTCTGGCCTTGCTCACCCATGACCAGGCCGGTTTCCGTCGTGAACTGAAGACCGTACACACCTGGGTCAAGCGCTATTGCGATACTGCGGCGCGGCCCACGCAGCAGTTGCTGGACGAGGTGCAGCGGCTGACGCAGGCGCAGATCGCGGTCGACATGCCGGACATCGGCGGCACGCTGGAGGCGGTGCGCAATCTGCGCACCGCACATGAGCGGAGCGCGAAATGAGGTTCCTGCTTTGGCTGCTGCTGCTGTTCGCCATCGCGGCCGGTTTCGCTGCGCTGGCACACAATCCGGGTTACGTGCTGATCGTCTACGCCCCCTGGCGCATCGAACTCTCGCTCACCTTGTTCCTGCTGTTGCAGGTCGCCATGGTCATCGCTGCCTACCTGCTGTTGCGCGTGATCGTTGTTGCTTATGCTTTGCCTGGCTATGTGCGTCGCTTCCGTGCCGAACGCCGTCAACGCAAAGGGCGTGCCGCCATGCTGGAGGCATTGACCGCCTACTTCGAAGGGCGTTATGCCGTGGCCGAACAGGCGGCGGTGCGCGCGGTCGAATTGGAAGAGAGCCCGACCCTGTGTGGCGTGATCGCGGCGCGCGCCGCGCATGAGCTGCGCGAATTCGACAAGCGCGATGCCTATCTCACTGCCGCCAAAGGCAAGGAGCCGGGTGAGGACACCATGCGCCTGATGGCGCAGGCGCAGTTCGATCTGGAACAGCGCCAGCCGCAGAAGGCGCTGGGTGCGCTCAAGGCATTGCCCGGCAACCTGCAACGCAAGCATGTCGGTGCACTGACGCTGGAACTTAAGGCACAGCAGCAGGCGCGCAACTGGGATGCGGTGCTGGAGGTGGCCAACCAGCTGGAGAAGCGCAACGGCTCCCATCGCACCATGGCCGAGCAGATGCGCCAGCAGGCTTGGCTGGAGAAGCTGCGCGCCTGCGCCGAGGACGGCAAGGCACTGCGTACCATGTGGAAGAGCATGCCCAGCGCATTCCGCCGTCAGCCGCGCATCACCGCCGAAGCGGCGCGCAGCTTCATGCGCCTGGGCGAATGCGCGATGGCGCGCGGTCTGCTGGCCGAAACGCTGGAAGAGGCTTGGGACAGCACGCTGGTGGCGCTGTATGGCGAGTGCCTGGAAGGCAGCGTGGTGGCACAGATCGAACAGGCCGAGCGCTGGCTGAACGAGCACCATGACGATGCCGGCCTGATGCTGGCGCTGGGCAAGCTATGCCTGCATCAGGAACTGTGGGGCAAGGCGCAGAGCTATCTGGATGCCAGCATCAGCCTGCAACCGAGCCGCGAGGCTTATCATGCGTTGGCGCACTTGGCCGAGAAGCAGCGCAAGCCGGACGATGCTTTCAAGTACTACCAGCTGGCTACGCAGCTGGAGTCTTCGGCACAAAAGTGAACGCGTCCGAGTAGAACGCGTTATCCGGCAGGCCGCGCTGCGAGGTGAAGTCGCGGTGCGCGGCTTCCACCACCACCGGTGCACCACAGGCATACACCGCATAGCTGGACAGGTCAGCGAAATCCTCCAGCACCGCCTGATGCACGAAGCCGCTGCGGCCAGCCCAGGCTTCGTCCGACACTACCGGGGTGAACTTGATGCCCAGGGCTTCCCACTCCTTGATCTTGTCCAGCATGTAGAGGTCGGCGGCCTTGCGCACGCCCCAGTAGAAGTGCATCTCGCGCTTGAAGCCGATCTTCAGTGCGTGTTCGATGATGGCCTTGACCGGCGCGAAGCCGGTGCCGCTGGCCACGAACACGATGGGTTTGTCCGAATCCTCGCGCAGGTAAAAAGTCCCTAGCGGGCCTTTGATGCGCAGGATGTCACGTTCCTTCATCTGCTTGAACACGTGTTCGGTGAAACTGCCGCCGGGGATGTAGCGGATGTGCAGTTCCAGCAGGCCGTCGTCGTGCGGTGCGTTGGCCAGCGAGAAACTGCGCGGCTTGTCGTCCTTCATCAGGATGTCGATGTACTGGCCGGCGAGGAATTGCAGGCGTTCGTTGGATGGCAGCTTGAGGAAGATCGCCATCACGTCGTCGGCCAGTTTCTGCATCTTCTCCACGCGGCAGGGCAGGGTCTTCACCGGGATGTCCTGCGCACGGGTCACCTCGTGGCTCTCGATCACCAGGTCGGACAGCGGTTTGGCGCAGCAGAACAGTGCCATGCCGGCCGCCTTCTCGTCCGCGGTCAGCGCGTAATCCTGATGGTCGCCATAATCCACCTTGCCTTCCACCACCTTGCCCTTGCACACTCCGCACGCGCCGTTGCGGCAGCTATAGGGCAGCACCAGACCATGGGCGAGAGCCGCCTCCAGGATGGTCTCATCCTTGTCGTTGGGGAAGCTGTGCTGGCTGGGAACGATGGTGGTGTTGAAGCTCATGGGTGTTGTCCTGTGAAATAAGGCGGCGATTTTAACGCATAATCGAAACATGACTAATTTGCTCCTCGTCGGAAGTGGGGATATCGCGCGGCGTTTGCAGCCTTTGTTGGTCCGTCGCCATCGTACCTACGCCTTGCTGCGCGATGCAGAAAAGATGGCCGCGTGGCGTGCGCTCGGCGCGCGCCCCATGCTGGGCGATCTGGATGATCGGCAGACGCTGGCGCGCATCGCCGGTCTGGCCGAGGTCGTCATCCATCTGGCACCGCCACGGCCGGGCGGCGCGGTGGATACACGTACCGCCCATCTGCTGGCGGCGCTGGCGCAGGGCAAGCTGCCGCGCCGCTTCATCTACATCAGCACCAGCGGCGTGTATGGCGACCGTGGCGGTGAGCGGGTGCGCGAATCGGATCGGCTCGCGCCGCAGAGCGCGCGTGCCCAGTTACGCGTGAGTGCCGAACAGCAAGTGCGTAGCTGGGCGCGGCGCAACGGCGTGCATGCCAGCATCCTGCGCGTGCCCGGTATCTACGCCGCCGAGCGCTTGCCGCTGGAGCGTTTGCATGCCGGCACGCCAGCCATCCAGGCGGACCAGGACAGCTACACCAACCACATCCATGCCGACGATCTGGCGCGCATCATCGTCGCCGCGCTGCGGCGCGGTGGTGCCAATCGCGTGTATCACGCGGTGGACGAGGATGAGATGAAGATGGGGGATTACTTCGATCGCGTGGCCGATGCCTGCGGCTTGCCGCGTCCGCCGCGCCTGCCGCGCGCCGAGGTGCAGCGCGTGGTGTCGGCCGGGCTGTGGTCGTTCATGGCGGAATCGCGGCGCCTGGACCGTCGCCGGATGGAGCGGGAGTTGCAGGTGCGGCTGCGCTATCCGACGGTGGCAACGACGTTGGCGGCTCTTTGAAACGCTAGGTCTTGCCCCACTTCTCCAGCAAGGTCTGCCCCACGCCCAAGTGGTCCAGTATCCGCGCCACCACGAAATCCACCATCTCTTGCACGCTCTGCGGATGATGATAGAAGCCGGGGTTGGGCGGCATGATCACCGCGCCGGCATGGGACAACTTCAGCATGTTCTCCAGATGGATGGCCGAGAACGGCATCTCGCGCGGCGCCAGGATCAGCGTGCGTTTTTCCTTGAGCATGACATCGGCGGCGCGACAGATGAGATCGTCGCTGATGCCGGCGGCGATCTTGCCCAGCGTACCCATGGTGCACGGGCACACCACCATGCCGTCGCCGGGATTGGAGCCGGAGGCCATGGGGGCGTACCAGTCCTGGATGCCGAACACTCTCAATTCGCCGCTGAAGGCGCCGAGTCTTTCTTGCAGCATCTGCTGTGCGTCCTGCGGGCGTGTAGGCAGGACGAAGTCCATCTCTTGTTTGGCGACGATCTGGGCGGCTTGCGAATACACCAGGTGTACGCGCTGACCGGCGCTGAGCAGGCATTCGAGCAGGCGCATGCCGTAGGGCAGGCCGGAAGCGCCGGTGAAAGCGAGAGTGATGGTTTTCATGAGCGTGGCTCCGTCGCGGGTTCGCCGTCATTATCCATGAATCGCGCTGCGACCAGACCGTTCACGGTGCCGAACACCAGGGCCGCACCGGCGAAGATGGGCAGCAGGTAGGCGATGCCGCTGTGCGGGATGAGCCACAGGTAGACGATGAGTATCTGCCCGGCGATATGGGCGAAGGCGGCAAGGATGCTGTGCGTGACCGGGCCGAACAGGCGCTGCGGCAGATGTACGGCCAGCGCCAGGACGGCGAGGCTGAGCAAGGCTCCGCTGAGGCTGAGGAAGAAGCCGGGGGCGAGGAAGTTGCCGAACAGCAGGCTGCCGGCGACCACGCGCAGCAGCGAGACCCAGGCGGCGGCACGCCAGCCATAACGTGCCAGCACGATGAGCGTGACGATGTTGGCCAGCCCCGGCTTCACACCGGGCAGCGGCGAGGGGATGGCGCTCTCCAGCACGGTGAGGCCGAGCGCAACGGCTGCCATGCGCGCGATGTGATGATCCTCGGCGGTGGCGTTCAGCAGGATTTTGGATTTTGGATTTCGGATTTTGGATGTGGGCTGTTCGATCTGCGTATGTGCGGAATCGCTACGAGTTGTTAGCTGCGCAGAATCGCCTTCCTTTTGCTGATCACCTGTCTGTAATACCACCACCAAACCTCTTAAATCCTAATTCCAAAATCCCAGCTCCTAGTAGTTCAGGCTGTCATATTTCTTCGCGCCCCCGCTTAGTTCCACGCTGACTTCGTTGGGCAAGCAGACGGCGATCTCGCCGGACTTCTGCAACCAGCCTTGGCGCACGCAATACTGGCGCGGGCTGGGGTCGCTGCTGATGCGGGCGCGGCCTTTTTCGATGGTGACGATGCTGGTGCCCAGCGGGCCGGGCACGGCGATCTCGCGGTCGCGCGACAGCGGCAGGGTGTCGAACACCTTGCCGCCGCTGCGGATGATGACGGTGTCGGCGACATCGGCATGCCACACCTTGAGCGTGAGCAGGACGAGCAGCGCAGTGCCGGCCAGCAGGGTCAGCCAGTCGCCGGGGCGCAGGTCGCGCAGGAATGCGCGATGCGCCTCATGAGAGTTCACGGTGGCGTACCAGCACCTGTTGCTGGGACTGGAAGTGACGCGCGAGACGTTCCGCCAGGTAGACCGAACGATGCTGGCCGCCGGTGCAGCCGATGGCGACGGTCAGGTAACTGCGGTTGTCGGCGATGTAATGCGGCAGCCAATCCTGTACGAAATGTTCGATGTCGGCATACATCTTTTCGGCCAGCGGTGTGCCTTGCAGGAAGGCGACCACGGCATCGTCGCGTCCGGTGAGCGGGCGCAACAGCGGGTCGTAATGCGGATTGGGCAGACAGCGCACGTCGAACACCAGATCGGCATCCAGCGGGATGCCGTGCTTGAAACCGAAGGATTCGAACAGCAGGGTGAGGCGCGCCTGATCGAGCTCGATGAACTGTTTGACCCAGGCGCGCAAGGCATTGGCGCCGAGCTCGCTGGTATCGATGCGATGGCCGATGTTGGCGATCTCGCTCAGCAGTTCGCGTTCCTGCGCCACGCATTCCGGCAAGGTGCGCACGCCGTCGTTGAGCGGGTGCATGCGGCGCGTCTCGGAGAAGCGTTTGACCAGAGTGTCGATCTGCGCATCGAGGAACAGCAGGTGCACATCCAGCCCTTGCTGTTTGAGCGCGGCGATATGTTGCGGCAACGAACGCACGCTGCCACCGCTGCGCACGTCCACGCTGATGCCGATGCGGGGGTTACCGTCCTGGCGCAGCTTGTGGATCAGGTCCGGCAGCAATTCGGCCGGCAGGTTGTCCACGCAGAAGAAGCCGGCATCCTCCAGCGTCTTCAATGCGACGCTCTTGCCCGAGCCGGACAGGCCACTGATGAGGAAGATCTGCGCGCTCATTGTTCCCTCAGGTGGCGTTCCTGACGCTCGATGAATTCCTGCATGGTATCGATGCCGCGCTGTTGCAACACGAAGTTGCGTGCGGCGGCCTCCACCAGCACGGCAAGGTTGCGGCCGGCCAGCACCGGGATCTCCACCTTGCTGACGGCCACGCCGAGGATGTCTTCGAAGCCGGATTGCGGCAGGCGGTCCAGCTTGGACAGGTCGTCGTGCGGCGGCCGGTACAGATGTACGATCAGCTTGAGGCTCTTTTTGCGGCGCACGGCGGTCTCGCCGAACATGGTGCGGATGTTGAGCACACCCAGTCCGCGCACTTCGAGGAAGTCGCGCAGCATCTCCGGGCAACGACCTTCCAGTGCCTCGGGCGAGATGCGATAGAGGTCGACCACGTCGTCGGCGACCAGGCCGTTGCCGCGCGTGATCAGTTCCAGCGCGAGTTCGCTCTTGCCCACGCCGCTGTCGCCGGTGATCATCACGCCGACGCCGAGCACGTCGAGGAACACCCCGTGGCGGGCAGCGGAATCGGCCAGCGCCTTGACCATGTAGTGGCGCACCATCCACATCAGGTGCACGCTGCCCAGCGGCGACTGGAACAGCGGGGTCTCGGTGCGGTTGGCGAAATCGATCAGCCCCTTGGGGATGTCGGTCTCGCCGGCCACGATCAGGCAGGACGGTTTCTGCTGTTCCAGCGTGACCAGTGCCGTCGCTAGGTCGGCCGGCGACAGGCTGTGCAGGTAATCCAGCTCCATGCCGCTGAACACCTGGATCCAGTTGGGGTGGACCAGGTTCATGTGGCCGATCAGGCCCCAGTTGCTGGCGTTGACCGTCTCGCTGTCCAGCGTGCGTTCGGAGCCGTCGCCGGCCACCCAACTCAGGCCGAGGCGTTCCTGTTTATCGCGGAACAGTTGGCGGATATGGACGTGGGCCACGGCAGCTCAGGGGTTCCACTCGATGAACAGTTTATGCAGTTCGGCCGGATCGTCCGTCGCCTCCAGGCGTTCGCGGAAGGCCGGTTCGCTGAACATCTGTGCCAGTTCGCCGAGGATCTGCAAGTGCAGGTCGGTGGCGCGCTCAGGCACCAGCAGCACGAAGATGAACTTCACCGGCAGACCGTCCGGCGCCTCGAAGGCGATGGGGTTCTGCATCTTGACGAAGGCCGCTGCCGCATCGCGCAACCCCTTGACGCGGCCATGCGGGATGGCGACGCCTTGCCCCAGTCCGGTGGAGCCGAGCTTCTCGCGCGCGAACAGGCTGTCGAACACCTGGCTGCGGGCGATGCCCAGCGTGTTCTCGAACAGCAGTCCTACACGTTCGAACACGCGTTTCTTGCTGGCAGATTCGCTGTCCAGCATCACGCAGTCCGGCATCAATATCTTGCTGATTAGACTCATGCTGATTCACCAAATGAAACGAGGCAGCTGGGAGGCTGCCTCGTTTGGGTTCACTCTGCGGCGGGGTGTTTGCCGGAATCGTCGTGGCGGCGTGCCTCGAACTTTTCCTTGTGCTTCAGTACCTGACGATCGAGGGAATCGACCAGATTGTCAATGGCGACGTACAGGTTGCTGTCGCTGGCTTCGGCGAACAGCGTCTTGCCGGAGATATGCACGCTGGCTTCGGCTTTCTGTACCAGCTTGTCGACCGACAGGATCACGTTGACGTCGATCACGTTGTCGAAATGGCGTTTGACCTTGTCCAGTTTGCCGGTCACATGTTCGCGGATCGCGGGAGTGATCTCCATGTGGCGTCCTGTGAGATTGAGGTTCATAGCCTGCTCCTTTATGGTTAGAGTGTTTTACGAAGATTCACCGGTAGGATGTTCATCGCTTCCCGGTATTTTGCCACGGTACGGCGGGCGACGATAATGCCCTGCTGTGCCAGGATCTCTGCCATGCGGCTGTCGGACAGCGGCTGCTTGCTGTCTTCCTCGCTCACCATCTGCTTGATGAGCGCGCGGATGGCGGTCGACGAGCAGGCGCCGCCTGCGTCGGTCGCCAGTCCGCTGCCGAAGAAATACTTGAATTCATAGATGCCGCGCGGGGTGAGCATGTACTTCTGCGTGGTCACGCGCGAGATGGTCGATTCGTGCAGCTCCAGTTGTTCGGCGATCTCGCGCAGCACCAAGGGGCGCATGGCGATGTCGCCGTGTTCGAAGAACTGGCGCTGGCGTTGCACGATGGCTTGCGCCACGCGCAGGATGGTGTCGAAGCGTTGTTGCAGGTTCTTGATGAACCAGCGCGCCTCCTGTAGCTGGGTGGCCATCGCCTGGGCGCTGGCATCGCCGCGCTGTTGCAGGATGTTGGCATACACCTGGTTGACGCGCAGACGCGGCATGGCTTCCGGGTTCAGGCGTGCCTTCCAGATGCCGCCCACTTTTTCCACCAGCACATCGGGTACCACATAATCGGCAGCGCGCTGCTCGAACGCCAAGCCGGGTTTGGGTTGCAGGTGCACGATCAGATCCTGTGCGGTACGCAGTGCATCGTCGTCGCAGCGCAACGCGCGTTTCAGTTTATTGAAATCGCGCGTGGCGAGCAGGTCCAGATGGTCGCCTACGATGGCCAGGGCCAGTTCGCGGCCCGGCACATCCTCCGGCAGGGCTTGCAGCTGCAAGCTCAGGCACTCGCGCAGATCGCGCGCGCCGATGCCGGGGGCATCCAGATGCTGCAACTGCTTGAGTGCGGTCTCCAGGTCATCCAGGGTGATGTCCAGCTCTGCCGGCAGCAGCTCGACGATCTCGTCCAGCGGTTGCGCCAAGTAGGCGTTCTCGTCCAGCGCATCGATGAGCAGGCTGATGAGCTTCTTGTCGCGCTCGTCCAGCTGGCTCATGTTCAATTGCCACAGCAGGTGTTCGCGCAGACTGGGGCGTTCGGCCGCCACTTCCGGGAAGTCGTCGTCCTCGTCGTCCGGGTTGCCGGAGGCGCTGTGGGTGAAGCTGGTCTCCCCCCATTCCGGCGGGTCGTCAGCGGTCGTGCTGTCGCGTTCGCTGGTGTCGGGGGTGGCGATTTCGCTGCTGCCGCCCTGATTCTCGTAGAGTTGCGTCGGTGCTTCGTCCATCCGCTCCAGCAACGGGTTCTCGTCCAGCAAGCGCGCGGCTTCCTGGTTGATCTCCAGCGTGGAGAGTTGCAACAGCTTGATCGCCTGCTGCAGCTGTGGCGTCAGCAGGAGTTGTTGCGATTGGCGGAGTTGGAGAGCGGGTTTCATCTGGATATCTGGCGTCGGGCGGTACGAGCTATAACTTGAAGTTCTCGCCCAGGTACACCTTCCTCACGCCTTCATTATAGATGATTTCATCTGGCGTCCCCTCGGCCATGACCGAGCCGGCATTGATGATATAGGCGCGGTCACAGATGCCGAGGGTCTCGCGCACGTTGTGGTCGGTGATGAGCACGCCGATGCCGCGCTCCTTGAGGAAGCGGATGATCTTCTGGATGTCCAGTACCGCGATGGGGTCGACGCCGGCGAACGGTTCATCCAGCAGGATGAAGCGCGGATCGGTGGCCAGGGCGCGCGCGATCTCCACGCGGCGACGTTCGCCGCCGGACAGGCTAATCGCCTGGTTGTTGCGGATGTGGGTGATGTGCAGCTCGTTGAGCAGGGTCTCCAGGCGCTCGCGCTGTTCTTGCAACGGATAGCCGTGCAGTTCCAGCACGGCTTCGATGTTCTGGCTCACCGTCATGCGGCGGAAGATGGAGGCTTCCTGCGGCAGGTAGGCCAGGCCCAGGCGGGCGCGACGATGGATGGGCAGGTGGGTGACCTGTTCGCCATCGATGCTGATCTCGCCGCCGTCGGCCGCGACCAGGCCGACGATCATGTAGAAACTGGTGGTCTTGCCGGCCCCGTTGGGGCCGAGCAGACCGACCACCTCGCCGCTGTTCACGCGTAGCGAGACATCCCGCACCACAGTGCGGGCGCGGTAGGTCTTCTTCAGGGATTCGGTGCGTAGTTCGCTCATGGTGTTCACTGTCTGCGGTTGGCATCCGTCGACAGCCGTTCGCTGGGAGTGATGTCCAGCGGGGCGGGGTTGCCGGTGGCTGCAGGCGGTTTGTCGCGCTTGGGTTGCAGCACGGCGCGCACGCGGCCGTCGCCGTTGTCCGGTGTGGCGCTGCCGCCCCGCGCTTCGAAGACTTCGGTCTTGGTGCTGTAGGTGATGAAGGCGCCCTGTACCTCGTCCTGGCCGCGCTTCACGCGGGCGTGTTCGTAGAAATCGACCACCTCGGTGCGGGTGTCGTATTCGATACGGTCGCCATAGCCTTCGGCATACTGGTCGGTGTCCTGGTAACGCTGGCGGAACTTGGCGGGTTGGCCGTAGGCGGTCATGTGCTGATAGCCGTTGGCGTCCTCGCGCACTTCGATGCGGTCGGCCTGGATGCGCAACGTGCCTTGCTGCAGCTGTACGTGGCCTTCGAAACGACTGACCTGGCGCGCATCATCGATCAGCACCTTGTCCGCTTCCAGATGGATGGGCTTGTCGCGGTCGGCCTGTTCCGCCCGGCAGGGGGCGATGCCCAGCGCAAGTGACACGAACAGCAACAGCTCAATCGTTCTTCTCATGCTGTGCCCTCACTTGTTTCAGCAGCTTCACGGTGCGTGCCTGATTGTCCATCTCCATACCGATGGCATTGATGGTGTTGTAGCGGTCGAACATCAGCACCGGGAAGTCGGTCTCCGCCCAGTCGCGGTCGGGGATGGCGTGCAGATATTCGGTGTGGAAGTGTTTGTCGCTTGCTGGTGTCACCCCTGGGCGCAGAACCGAGACATCCTCGCGCAGGAAGACGTCCTCGCCTTTGCTGCTGAGCATGCCGCTGCGAGCTTGGATCTCGGTCGGCGCCTGATTGCGCAGGAAGCTGGTCAGGTGTGGGTTGTCCAGATAGGTGGTGTCGTCGTCGGGGAAGTGCCACATCTTGTCGGTTTGCAGGGTGAAGCGCGGCTGGCCGTCCTGGTCGAGCGCGGTCGAGCGCAGGCCATGCACCACGAAATCGACGTCATGGCGCTGTGCGCCGGTGGCGGGGCGCAAGGGTTGTACTTGCAGGTTCAGCCAGTAGCTGCCGAGCAACAGGGCCAGCACCGGCAGCAGCGGTAACCAACCACGCAAGCGTTCGATCAGCAGGCCCTGGTTCATCTGGTCAGATAAGGCGCGAGTTGCGCATCCAGCGTGCCTTGCGCCGACATGATGAGTTCGCATACCTCGCGTACCGCGCCGCTGCCGCCGGCATGCTGGCTGACGTAATCGGCACGGTCGCGCACGCATTGCGGCGCAGCCGGTACGCTGAAGGCGACGCCGACGTTGAGCATCGCCGGCAGGTCCACCACGTCGTCGCCCATGAAAGCGGCCTGTTCCGGTTGCAAGCCGAGCGCGGTCAACAATCCACGCATGGCAGCGAGTTTATCTTCCACTCCCTGGTAAAGGTGCTGGATGCCCAGGTTGCGCGCGCGCAGCTCGACGCAGCGCGAGGTACGGCCGGTGATGATGGCCAGTTCGACGCCGCTGTTCTGCAGCATCTTCAGGCCATGGCCGTCGAGCGTGTTGAAACGTTTGGTTTCTTCGCCGGAATCGGAAAGGTACAAGCCGCCGTCGGTGAGCACGCCATCGACATCGAAGGCGATCAGGCGCAGGGGTTTGATGCGGGCCGCGAGTGTCATCAGATGACCTTGGCCTTCAGCAGGTCATGCATGTTGAGTGCGCCCACCAGTTTGCGGTTGGCATCGATGACCAGCAGCTGGTTGATGTTGTACTGCTCCATCAATTGCACCGCCTCCACCGCCAGTGCGTCCGGACCGACCGTGCGCGGGGTGCGCGACATCACTGCGCTGACGCGCGTGGTGTTGAAGTCCAGGTTCTTCTCCAGCGTGCGGCGCAGGTCGCCATCGGTGTAGATGCCGAGCAGGTGATGATGGTCGTCCACGATGCCGGTCATGCCCAGTCCCTTGCGCGTGATCTCCAGCACGGCCTGGGCCAGCGTGGCGTCCTCGCGCACCGCGGGGATGCTGGCATGGCTGTGCATGATGTCGCGCACGTGGGTGAGCAGGCGTCGCCCCAGGCTGCCGCCGGGATGGGAGCGGGCGAAATCGGCTTCGCCGAAGCCCTTGGCGTCGAGCAGTGCCACTGCCAGCGCATCGCCCAGTGCCAGTGCCGCCGTGGTGCTGGCGGTAGGGGCGAGGCCCATGGGGCAGGCTTCCTGTGCCACGGCGCCGTTCAGATGCACATCGGCTTCGTGGGCGAGGCTGGAGTTCGGGTTGCCGGTGAGGCTGATCAGTTTGGCGCCCTGGCGCTTGAGCACCGGGACGATGGTCAGCAGCTCGTCGCTCTCGCCGGAATAGGAGATGCCGATGAATACGTCGTCCTTGGTGACCATGCCCAGGTCGCCGTGGCTGGCTTCGCCCGGATGCACGAAGTAGGCCGGGGTGCCGGTGCTGGACAGCGTCGCCGCGATCTTGCGCGCGATATGGCCGGATTTGCCCATGCCGCTCACGATCACGCGCCCTTTGCAGGCAAGGATCAGATTGAGCGCATCCAGGAATTCGGTATCGATGCGGTCGGCCAAAGCCTTGACGGCGTCGGCCTCGATGGTGAGTACGCGGCGCGCCAGATCGAGGGCGCGCGGGGCTGCGGGGGTGGGTTTGTTCATGGCGCGGATTATAGGGGAAGTGCCTTGCCGTGTCTTTGCCGGCAGCGGCGGGAGCGATTTTGAAAGTTAACCAAGTTAAGGCATCATCAGCTGCATGAACCATTCCCTGCAATTCCTCATCATCCTGCTCGCTGCCGCCGTCCTGGTGGTGGTGCTGTTCCGTCAATTGCACCTGCCGGCCATGCTGGGTTATCTCATCGTCGGCGTGCTGATCGGGCCGCATGCCCTGGGCTGGATACCGGATGCTCCGGAGACGCGCCATCTGGGCGAGTTCGGTGTGGTGTTCCTGATGTTCAGCATCGGGCTGGAATTCAGCCTGGCCCGCTTGCGCGCCATGCAGCGACTGGTGTTCGGATTGGGCACGGCGCAGGTGGTGGCCACCATGCTGCTGGTGATGCTTGCTTCGCTGTTCTTCGATCTGGGGTGGGCCGCCGGTCTGGCGCTGGGCGGCATCATGGCCATGTCGTCCACCGCCATCGTCAGCAAGATGCTGGTGGAACGCGCCGAACTGAATGCGCCGCATGGGCAGAAGATCATGGGGGTGTTGCTGTTCCAGGATCTGGCGGTGGTGCCGCTGATCATCCTGATCCCGGCGCTGGGAGTGCATGACGACAACCTTTCGGCGACGCTCTCTTATGCGGCGCTGAAGGCTATCCTGGTGCTGTCCGCCTTGCTGTTCTTCGGGCAGCGCCTGTTGCGCCCCTGGTTCCATGTGGTGGCGCGCCAGAAATCTTCCGAACTGTTCATGCTCAACGTGCTGTTGCTCACCCTTGGCTTGGCCTGGCTGACCGAACTCTCCGGCCTGTCCATGGCGCTGGGGGCGTTCGTGGCGGGTATGCTGATCTCGGAGACCGAATATCGCTACCAGGTGGAAGAAGACATCAAACCGTTCCGCGATGTGCTGCTCGGTCTGTTCTTCGTGACCATCGGCATGATGCTCGACGTGCACGCGCTGATCGCCGGGTGGGGCTGGGTGCTGCTGTTGCTGATGATCCTGATTCCGTTCAAGGCGCTGGTGGTGGCATTGCTGGTGAAAGCGTTCTCCGGGGATTGGGGAGCCTCCTTGCGTACCGGTCTCGGCCTGGCGCAGGCGGGCGAGTTCGGTTTCGTGCTGCTGACCCTGACCGGCGGCGTCAACCTGTTGCCGCACGATGTGATGCAGAACGTGCTGGCGGCCATGCTGGTCTCCATGCTCATCGCGCCCTTCCTGATCCAGCATGCGGAAAGCATCGTGCGGCGCATCTCGCCGGACGAATGGATGAACAGTGCCATGTTGATGCACCAGATCGCGGTGCAGAGCATGAGCAGCAACCAGCACGTGATTATCTGCGGTTACGGGCGCAGCGGCCAGGCGCTGGCGGCCTTCCTCAAGAACGAGAAGGTCGGCTTCATCGCGCTCGATCTCGATTCGCGCCGGGTGCACGAAGCCAGCTCGGCAGGTGAGCGCGTGGTCTATGGCGATGCGGCGAAGCATGAGGTGTTGCAGGCCGCCGGCTTGATGCGGGCCAAGGCCTTGGTCATCACCTATGACGACAAACATTCCGCGCTCAAGATCCTGCGCCATGTGCAGCAGGATCGGCCGGACCTGCCGGTCATTGTGCGCACCGCGGATGACAGCAACGTCGAGGTGCTGAAGAAGGCCGGCGCCACCGAAGTGGTGGCCGAGGTGCTGGAAGGAAGTGTGATGCTCGCCTCTCAGGCGCTATTGATGGCGGGTATACCGTTGAGTCGTGTGGTGCGTCGTGTGCAGGAAGCACGGGCGCGCCGCTACAGCATGTTCAGTGGTTACCTGCGCGGACGTCCCGAAGAGGCGCCGGAAGAGACGGACAGCGTACAACCGCGCTTCCAGAGCGTGCTGTTGGGCGAACATGACAAGGCGGTCGGCATGCGCCTCGGCGATCTCAAGCTGGCTGAATTGAACATCGAGGTCAATGGCGTGCGTCGCCACAATGTGCTCGGCAATCAGCCGTCGGACGACATGTTGCTGCGTGCTGGCGATGTGCTGTTGCTGTTCGGCCAACCCATGATGCTCGAGGCTGCCGAGAAGCGTTTGCAGCGGGGGTGAGCCGGACTGCCCTTAAACGCCCAGGCAGGCCAGATACATCCCTTCCGGATCGATCTCCTGATTGGCGATGGCGTTGCTGTCGCCGTCTCCGCGTGCGATGCGCATCGCACCGTTCGCCGTATCCCCGTCATCCATCATGGTATCCAGCTGCCTGACCAGGCGGCCGGGGATGTCGTCCGTACAGATGATGAAGTGCTTGTCGAGGCCGCGGATGGGAGCAGGCGCTGCGGTGTGCCCTTGCACGTCCGCCGCAGGACTGAACGGTACATAGCCGGTCGTTGCAACCTCGGCAGTGTCGGGTGCTGTTGTCTGCTGCCAGAGCAGGAAGGGTTTGTTCAGCGTATCCGCCAATTCTTGCTCGATCGGCCGCACGACCGCCTCCGCTCCTGCGTCAGCTTGTTGCAAAGGGATGTGTCGCCCATACAAGCCGTTCTCGTAGCTGAACAGCGCCGATTGCAGATCGCGGAAATCGTGGGCCAAACTCTGGGTTTTGGAAGCGTCTGCCAGCTCGCGACCTTTGACGGTGAGCGTGATCAAAAGGCTGGCGACCGCGATGCCGATCGCCACATTCTGCATGGTGAAACCAGACTGTTTGTTCCTCATTGCTACGTTCCTGCATAGGGATATTGATGTGCAGGAGGTATGCACTAAGCATGCCATGCCGTTAATTGTTAAAAAATCAAAGTATTGAAAAGATGCGCCGGAGCGTTTTTCGCTGACTGGCGACGAGGTGACGTCGCTTCCTGTCGGGATTCCGGAACGACAAAGAAAAAGCCCGCCTTGCGGCGGGCTTCAATTATTAAGCTTCTTTGGTTTACACGCCCATGCACACCGTATAGCTTTGTGCATCATCCAGATCGCCGCTGCTCAGTGCTGCACCAGTCGGTTCGCTCAATGTGGAAGGGCGGTTCCCGTCGGTGGTAAAGGAGCGCATGCTACCGCCCTTGAAGTTGCCGTCGTCCATCTGGATGTCCAGTTGTTTGGCGTATTTGCCCAAGATGCCAGCGGAGCAGACGATGTAGGTGCCGCGCAGAGCCGTTGCCGGGGTAGTGGCATAAGCCGGATCTGGATTGTTAGTGCCGCCGTTAGTGATGCCGATTAGGCCGCCAACGGAGTTCGTGGGCAGCAGATCGGCGCCGGAAGTTGGGCCGGTGGCCAAGCCTGCCAAGCGTACATGTTGCCAGAACAGTTGAGTTTCGTCGGTTCCGGTAACGGAATCCCAGCTGCCGTCAATGACGCCGTTGCTCTGTTTGCCGCTGGGGGTGGTGGCACTTGTCGCACCGCTTACGTGGCTTGAGGCTGCCGCATCGTCACCAGGCAAGGAACGGTATTTATCCTGGTAACCATAGATATAAATCGGGATGTTCTTGAAATCCGTCGCCAGGTTCTTCACCTTGGCGCTGTTGATCAGTTCTTGCCCTTTCAGCACGCCGCCCAGCAGCAGGCCGATGATCACCAGCACGATGGCGATCTCGATCAGGGTAAAACCGGATTGTTTTTGCTTCATCATATTCTCCAGTAAGTCGATAATGTGGCCTCGGTGGTATGCGTCAAGCGCGCCCCGAGACTTCTGCGGCTTCATTGTTGCAGCATCGTTTTTGCAAATTGCATGCCATTGATGAGATTTTCTTGAATAAATAGAATTATCTTTTAAAAACATACAAATGCACCTTGTCGATGTTCGGGATCGAGGTGCTGGCTGGATGTGCTTGGGGGTGTTGTGACGAAAAAAGGACAGGTGCTGACGATATGACGACAAAAATTCCTGCGCGGTGGGTGGTTTCCAGTCGATGGCTCACCGTGACCATGCTGGCGTTGTTGCACATGGCGCTCTGGTTGGGGATCGAACATATGTGGGCGCGGCCTTTGTTGCTGGCGCACCTCGGCGTGTTCTTGCTCTGGCAGCCGTTGTGGCGCAGCGAGACGCGCCTGGGCTGGTCCAGCACGCTGGTGGTGTTGGGGCTGAGCTTAGCGTCGCTGATCTGGTTGAACTGGTGGATCCTGGCGTTCTGGTTGGGGGGCTTGTTTGCGCTGGTCGGTGCGCGAGCCATCTCTTTCTATGCGCGGTGGCAGCGGATATTCCACCTGCTGGTGATGGCCTATCTATTGGCGGTGTTGTTGCTGCATGTGACGCCGCACTTGTTCGGGCTGCCGGCATTCGATGAGGTGATGCACAACCTGATGGCTTTCGCTTTGCCCTCCCTGCTGTTGCTCATGGCGCTGCTGCCAGTTGAGAAGAAAGAAAAGCCGGATGCCGTGCAAGCAGTCGACTTCTTTTATGTCTTGTTGCTGTTCACCTTGTTGGCGCTGCTGGTGCTCGGCAGTCTGGCCTTTATGACCTTGAGTCGGGTGGATTATCTGGAAGCGCTGTTGCGCACGTTGTTCCTCATCGCGGTCATGCTGTTCATCCTTGGCGCGCTGTGGCAATCCAATCTCGGCCCCTTCGGGTTGCAGGGAAGTTTCTCCCGCTATGTGCTGTCCATCGGCACGCCGCTGGAGGCCTGGCTCAAACAGTTGGCGGCCGATGCGCAGAGCGAAAGTTCGCCGCGCGAGTTCCTGGAAAGTGCCAGCAACCATATGGTAGAGATCTCCTGGATCGCCGGCATGGCCTGGGTGGCGGATGAGGGGCACGGCACGTTGGGGCATTCCACGCCTTATCGCGTGGAGCTGAATGAGCGTGATCTGGCCGTCACTTTGTTCACGCGTCAGGCGGTCGCGCCGACGGTGATGATGCACATGCGCCTGCTGGTGCAGGTGGTGGGATATTTCTATCAGGCCAAGCGGCGCGAGCAGCGCCTGCGCGAGATCACCCGCCAGCAGGTGATCTATGAGACGGGGGCGCGGTTGACGCATGATCTGAAGAACATGCTGCAATCCTTGTTCGCACTCACCTCGATCGCCCAGCATGACATCGCCAAGGCGCAGCCGGTGTTGCAGCATCAATTGCCGGTATTGACGCAACGTATCGAGACCTTGCTGGGCAAGCTCAAGTCCCCCACGCAGGAAGCCGACATGGATCTCGTCGGGTTGGCGGAGTGGTGGGAGGCTTTGGTGCAGCGTTACCAATTGCGCGGTATCGAATGGCGGACTGTCGGCGAAACGGGGGATATCAGAATTCCGGGAGGCATGTTCGATTGCGTGCTGGACAACCTCATCGAGAATGCCACCAACAAACGTCTGCGCGAGGCCGGGCTGCGGATCGTCGTCACGCTGGAAGCGGCGACGGGAGGGGTGAGCGTGATGGATAGCGGCAGCGCCATACCGGAAACGCGCGCGCAGAAGATGTTGCACACCATCCTGCCTTCCGAGGATGGGCTGGGCGTCGGGCTGTATCAGGCGGCGCGCTGGGCGCAGCAGAGCGGATTCGAACTGCGTTTGGTGCGCAACGAGTCGGGCTGTGTGGAATTCGGGCTCAGCAGGGTGGATTGAGGCGATTGTTGCAATACTGCAACACATAACAACAAATCTTTGACACCATCTTCACGCTTTCTTTATCTTCGCGTCCCAATGGTTGCGGGCCAGCAAGGCCTTGGCCATTTAAAGGGTAATTTCAAAATCCAACGAGGAGAAATTTAATGAAGAAAGTAGCTCTCTCTCTGGCAGGCGTTCTGGCTGCAGCAGCCTTCGCTCCGGAAGCTTCCGCTATCCCGGCATTCGCACGTCAGACCGGCATGGCTTGCTCTGCTTGCCACGCTCAGCACTTCCCGGTTCTGAATGGTTTCGGCCGCGCATTCAAGTCTGCTGGCTTCACCATGATGGGCGCACAAGAGAAGGTTGAAGGCGAGCATCTGTCCATCCCGGCAACTCTGAACGCAGCTACCTTGCTGAAGGTTCGTTATCAGAAGAGCAACGGCGCAGCTCCGGCTACCCCGACTCTGGACAACACCAACTCTGGCGACTGGCAGTTCCCGGATGAGTTCTCCCTGTTCTTCGGCGGCCGCGTTGCTGACAACGGCGCTATGAAGGTCGGCATGATGATGGAAAACAACCTGGCGAACCCCGGTGGTGCACTGGCAGCTGGTCTGCGCGTGCCTGTCGTGTTCGACATGGATTCCGTCAAGCTGTCCGTGATCCCGTTCACTACTGACGCTCTGGGCGCTTTCTACGGCTACACCGAGTCCAGCACTGGCGTGAACCGTGCGATCCGTTGGGCTGAGCACCGCAAGGAAATTTCCGCTTACCAGTACACTGGTATCGGTAACGGCGCCAACACCGGTCTGGCTTTCGTGGCACACACCGACATGGGCTACATCAACGTGTCCCGTTTCGCACCGCAGTTCGTGAACGCCTACGAGATGTCTTCCACCGCTGTTGAACTGGCCTTCACTCCGACCATCGCTGACTTCGCAACTGTGATCACCGTTGACGCACTGTCCGGCTCCAGCTACGACGCCAACATGGCTCTGCAACAGACCAAGGGTACTGGCTTCACTGCTCAGGCTCACGGCGAACTGGCAGGCATGGAAACCGGCTTGTATGCAACCTATGCCAAGACTGACGCCACCAGCATGTTTGGCGACAAGAAGGCATTCACTGTCGCAGGCGACTTCACTGTGATCCCGCACACTCTGTCCCTGGGTCTGGCGATTCGTAACGCCAAGGCTGCAAACGTGAGCGACAATGCTACGACCGTTACCGCAGTGTATGACCTGGCACAGAACGTTGCTGGCGTGGTGAACTTCACCAAGTACAGCAAGGTGCAAGGCACCAGCGGCGACAATCTGGTCACCATGATGCTGGAAGCAGCTTGGTAATTCAAAGCTGAAGCGAAGGGCTGGTTCGCCAGCCTTTCGCCAAGCGACGAAACCAATGGAACAGGGGAGACTTCGGTCTCCCCTGTTTTTTTATTGTGTTTCGCGGTGGGGGTGATGCCGGTGCGAGTGACGCGTCAGAAGTGCAAGGCACTAATTTGTTCGCTGTCGGCGCGCAAGGCGTTGGCGCGGGTATCCCAATCTCCCAGCACCCAGCGTTCGCAGGTGTGGTTATCCAGATGGAGCACATGACGCGCAGGGCGATGGGTGTGGCCGTGGATCAGGCGCGGATAGTTGTGGTCGCGCAGTAGCTGATGCACTGCTTGTGCATTCACATCCATTATCTCCGCGCTTTTGCTGCGCTTGGAATCTTCGCTTTGTCGGCGCAACTGTTCTATCTGTGCCTTGCGCTGGGCCAATGGCCGAGCCAGGAACGCGGTGCGCCAGTCGTTGCTGCGCACCATGGCGCGGAATTGCTGATACGCGCTATCGTCGGTGCATAACGCATCGCCGTGGCTGAGCAGGGTCGGCGTGCCGTAGAGGTCGATCAGCGTCGGATCGGGCAGCAAGATGGCATGACAGGCATCGGCCAGCGCGCGTTCCATCAGGAAGTCGCGGTTGCCATGCATCAGGTAGAGACGCGTGCCATGCGCAGCCAGTGCCGCCATCGCGCTGCAGATGCTGCGGTGGAAAGGGCTGTCGAGATCGTCGTCTCCGGCCCAATATTCGAACAGATCGCCCAGGATGTAGAGCGCTTCGGCCTGCGGGGCGATATCGCTGAGGAATTTCAGGAATTGCGCGCTGGTCTGCGGATGCGCTTCGCTGAGATGCAGATCGGAGATGAAGAGGGAATGTGGCATCAGGATACGGGATTCGGGAGGCAGGATACGGGAGGTTGAGGCGGCACCCCTGAATCCTGTATCCCTTATCCTGACTCCTTACTGGACGACTTCCGCCTTGGTGATGACGACGTCTTCCTTGGGTACGTCCTGATGGAAGCCGCTGTTGCCGGTCTTTACTTTCTTGATGGCATCCACCACGTCCTGGCCTTCCACCACCTTGCCGAACACGCAGTAGCCCCATCCTTGCGGATTGGGCGCGCTGTGGTTGAGGAAACTGTTGTTCTTGACGTTGATGAAGAACTGCGCGGTGGCGGAGTGCGGATCGTTGGTGCGCGCCATGGCGATGGTGTAAGCCTCGTTGCCCAGACCGTTGTCGGCTTCGTTCTTGATCGGTGCCTTGGTGTTCTTCTGCTTCATGCCCGGTTCGAAGCCGCCGCCCTGGATCATGAAACCGTCGATCACGCGATGGAAGATGGTGCCATCGTAGAAACCGCTGCTCACGTAATCGAGGAAGTTCTGCACGGTGGCGGGGGCTTTCTCTGCGTCGAGTTGCAGGGTGATGACGCCGAAGTTGGTATGGAGTTTGACCATTTTCATCTTTCCTTTGGTTGTGGATGCAGCATGTGCGCCGGCAGCGAAGCTCAGCGCACACAGGAATGCGAATGCGAGACGGATGAGTCTCATCAGGCGGCTCCCTCGTAGACGATCTTCCAGCCGTTGCCCTCACGCTGCCAGTATTGGCGCTTGTGCATGCGGTTGGAGAGGTTGTTGCTTTGATAATCCTGCTCGAAATCGACCACGACCAGTCCGGGCTGGGTCGGGTAGGCGAACAGGCTCAGATTGTCGACCTTCACTTTGATCCATTGCTTGGCGGCATTGACCTGGCGTTTCTGTTCGGCGAAGGCGGCGCGGCCTACGTCGCCGGTAGAAAAACTATCGGCGTAATGCGCCAGATAGCGGTCGGTATCGCGGCTCTCCCAATCGCTGCGCCATTGCTCGATGGCATGCAGCAACGAATCGCGCTCGTTCAGTGTGTTCTGATCCATCCAGTCGATGCCATTGCTGATGACGACCGGCGTGTGGCCGATATCGATGTCCTTGCCCAGATGTAGCAGGTCATCGTTGGCGAGCACCACGCAGCCGCTGCTGGCGCGCGGTGGCCGGCTGTAGGTGTCAGAAGGCGTACCGTGCAGCCAGATGCCATAACCGCTGCGTCCCGCACGCTTGTCCCATTCGTTCGGATAGCTGAGCGGGTAGGCGGCGGCGCCGTAGAAGTCAGAGAGCTTGGCACGCGGGATGTAGCTGCTGACGAAATAGACGCCGAGCGGGGTCTTCTTGTCCCCCTCCACCACCTTGTCGGCGCCCATCTTGCCCACGCTGACATAGAAGTCGCTCACATAGCGCGGCGTACCATTCACGTTCTCGTACAGATACAGCGTCGATTTGCTGGTATCGATGACGATTACGTGACGCTGCTGCGGATTGAGTTGCCACAGATAGCTCGGCACGGCGACCGGCGGCTGTTGCTGGGCGCGTTGCAGGCGCACGCGTGCTTCGTCGCGCAGATCCTGCACCCGCTCGCGCGGCGCGTTCGGTGCATCCCCGAAGTCGCTGATGGGGCGGGCGCGGGCCAGCAGCAGGTCGCCTTTCACCAATTGGGCGAGTTTGAAATTGGGGTTGCTCTTGAGGATGGAATCGACCTCGTTCAGTGCGACGTCCAGCCGGTTCTCGCTGACCGCTTGCAAGCTCTTCACGAGCTGCTGTTCCATCGCGCGCGAATCAGGCTCGGCCGCGGCTCCGGTGGAGACGCAGGTCAGCAGGCAGAGCAGGGTGGGGTGTAGCCGTTTCATCTGTTATCAATCGTTGCTGCGTTCTTCGACGATCTGCCAGCCCTTGCCGGTTTTCACCCATTCCAGCGTCTTGTCGTTGGCGCTCTTGAAATGGGGCGCCGTGTAGTGCTGGCGGAAGCTCACGCTGGCGTGCGTGGCATCGGTGAGCGTGACCTTGACCGCTTCGATCTTGACCTGGATGGACTTCGGCTTGCTGATACGTTCACGACGCACTTTTTCCCATGTTGCACGCGATTCGCCGCCCGGGGTCTTGAATTCCGGCGCATAGAACGACAGGTAGCGTTTCACGTTCTTGGTCGACCACGCGGCGGCCCAGTCATGCGTGGCCTGCAGCAGTTCGGGGCGGACATCCGGGGCAGGCTTGCTGGCGACCGGTGCTGGTGCGGCCACGGGGGCGATAGCCGGGGTACTGGCAACCACGACCGGTGCCGCAGGCTTGGCGGCGGCAGGAGCGGATGCCGTCGCGGTCGGTGCCGGTGCGGCCGGTGTGGCTGTAACCGGTGCTACCGCTGCGGTCGGTGTGGAGGCCGGTGCCGGCTGCGTAGCGGGCGCTGCGTTGGCTAAGGCCGGCGCTGCCGGTTTGCTGTTGTTGCGGTTGCCCTTGCCGAACAGGTCGCGGATCAAGGCCAGCTTGGTCTGGGTGCCGGTGTTGTTCTTGTCCAGTTGCAGGGCGCGGTCATAGGCTTCGCTCGCCATCTTGGCGTAGATGTCGCCCAGGTTCTCATGCGCGGTCGCGTAGCTGGGATGGGTGCGGATCGCCATCTCCAGCGCGATCTTGGCTTTCTCGTATTGCCCTTGTCCGGCATAAAGTACTGCCAGATTGTTGTAGGGTTCGGGCAGCTCGGGATAATCGTTGGTCAGTCCGGTGAAGATGTCGATGGCCTCTTTTGTCTTGCCTTGCTCGTTTACGATCAGGCCTTTCAGGAAGCGCGCCTGAGCATCCTTGGGCTTGCTGGCCAGCACGGCGTCGACCTTTTCCAGGGCTTGCGGCAATTGCCCTTGCTTGAACAATTTGTTGGCATCCTGGATCTCATCTGCCTGCGTGGCGGAGGCGAACGCCAGCAGGAAGCAGAACAGGGAGCCGGTCGCTAAACGATAGAATCTTTGCATTTGGTCTTTTTCTTGAGTGGGTTACAGTGCGGGAAGGTCGCAGAACGCTCGCGATTCTATCAAAGAAGCGGGCGGCACACACAGAATGCCCACACAAGCACTGGTGTGGGCGGGCGAGGGCGGGTTTCGGGTAGAATCGCGCATCTTTCGTTTGCACCTTGGTATCGCTATGAGCAGCAACGCACCCGCACCGGCTCCGGTTTCCAATTTCCTCCGCACCATCATCGATGGCGACCTCGCTTCCGGCAAGCACTCCAGCATCGCCACGCGCTTCCCGCCCGAGCCGAACGGCTACCTGCATGTCGGCCACGCCAAGTCCATCTGCCTGAACTTTGGGTTGGCGCAGGACTATCAGGGCACCTGCAACCTGCGTTTCGACGACACCAACCCGGAGAAGGAGAGCGAAGAGTACGCGCAGTCCATCCAGGACGACGTGCGCTGGCTGGGTTTCCAGTGGAACGGCGAAGTGCGCTGGGCGTCCGACTATTTCGATGCGCTATACGGTTTTGCGGAAGAGCTCATCAACAAGGGGCTGGCCTATGTGGACGACCTGACGCCGGAGCAGATGCGCGAATATCGCGGCACGCTGACCGAGCCGGGCAAGAACAGCCCCAACCGTGACCGTACACCGGCCGATAACCTCGACCTGTTCCGTCGCATGAAGGCGGGCGAATTCGCCGACGGCGCCATGGTCCTGCGCGCCAAGATCGACATGTCCTCGCCCAACATCAACCTGCGTGATCCGGTCATCTACCGCATCCGCCGTGCGCACCACATCCGCACCGGCGACAAGTGGTGCATCTATCCGATGTACGACTACACCCACTGCATCTCCGACGCGCTGGAAGGCATCACCCATTCCATCTGCACGCTGGAATTCGAGGACCATCGCCCGCTGTACGACTGGGTGCTGGACAACATCACCATCCCCTGCCATCCCCGCCAGTACGAGTTCTCGCGCCTGGAACTGCAATACACCATCACCAGCAAGCGCAAGCTGTTGCAGTTGGTCACCGAGAATAAAGTCAGCGGCTGGGACGACCCGCGCATGCCGACGATTTCGGGTATGCGCCGTCGTGGTTATACGCCGGAGGGCATCCGCGAATTCGCCAAGCGCATCGGCGTCTCCAAGAGCGCGAACAATGTGGACTTGGCCGTGCTGGAAGGCGCGATCCGTGAAGACCTGGAAGCCCGCGCGCCGCGCGTGATGGCCATCATCGATCCGCTCAAGGTCACCATCACCAATGCCGAAGGCGCGCAGATGCGCGAAGCGGATTTCCATCCGCAGCATCCCGAGTTCGGCAGCCGCGTGGTGCCGTTCTCCAGCGAACTGTTCATTGAAGCGGAAGACTTCGCCGAAGTGCCGCCCGCCGGCTGGAAGCGCCTCACGCTGGGCGGCGAAGTGCGCCTGCGCCACAGCTATGTGATGCGTTGCGACGAAGTGGTGAAGGATGCGGCTGGCAAAGTCATCGAACTCAAATGCAGTATCGACCACAACACGCTCGGCAAGAACCCGGAAGGCCGTAAGGTGAAGGGCGTGATCCATTTCCTGTCGCGCGAGCATGCGCTGCCGGCGGAGATCCGTTTATACGACCGCCTGTTCACGGTGTCCGAGCCGGATGCCGACAAGGACATCGATTTCCACCGCTACCTGAACCCCGGCTCGCTGAGCGTGGTGCAGGGCTGGGTCGAGGCTGCCGTGCAGGATGCCGTACCGGAGACGCGCTACCAGTTCGAGCGCCTCGGCTATTTCGTCACCGACCGCTGCGACCACCAGCCGGGCAAGAAGCTGGTGTTCAACCGCACGGTGACGCTGAAGGATTCGTGGGCGAAAGAACAAGCTTGACCGTCATACCGGCGCAGGCCGGTATCCAGTTGATTGAAAAGCCCGTGCGGAGCACGGACAAAACCAAACGGCATGTTTGATAAAAGCGCTGGATACCGGCCTGCGCCGGTATGACGAAAGTTCAGGAGGTGACTTGATGAACAAGCTGCCGTGTGTGTATTTGCTGGCCAGCAAACGCCACGGTACTTTGTACATTGGTGTCACTTCCGATTTGGTCAAGCGAGTGTGGCAACACAAGAATCACGTGGCCGATGGTTTCACCAAACAGCATGGTGTGGATCATCTGGTTTGGTATGAAGTGCATGAGACGATGGAATCAGCCATCCGGCGCGAAAAGGCGCTCAAGGAATGGCAGCGAGCGTGGAAGTTGAGGCTGATCGAAGAGAACAACCCTGACTGGAATGATTTATACAAAACGATTTGTTAACGCCGTAAGAAATACCACCGTCATACCGGCGCAGGCCGGTATCCAGTAAAGAAAACAGCCCGCGCAAAGCGCGGACAAAGCCGACTGCATTTTGAATTGAACCCGCTGGATACTGGCCTGCGCCGGTATGACGGCATAAGCGAAGTGACCATGCTGAAAATCTACAATACCCTCGCCCGCGACAAGCAGGACTTCAATCCTATCGAACCCGGCAAAGTCCGCATGTATGTGTGCGGCATGACCGTGTATGACTATTGCCACCTCGGCCATGCCCGCGTCATGGTGGTGTTCGACATGGTGCAGCGCTGGCTGAAGGCTTCCGGTTATGACGTGACCTACGTGCGCAACATCACCGACATCGACGACAAGATCATCAAGCGCGCGGCGGAGAACAAGGAATCCATCCACGCGCTGACGCAGCGCTTTATCGATGCGATGCACGAGGATGCCGATGCGCTCGGCGTGCAACGCCCCGACCACGAGCCGCGCGCCACGCAGTACGTGCCGCAGATGCTCTCCATGATCGAGCAACTGGAGCAGAACGGCCTGGCCTACAAGGCTGCCGATGGCGATGTGAACTACGCCGTGCGCAAGTTCGACGGCTACGGCAAGCTCTCCGGAAAATCGCTGGAAGACCTGCGCGCCGGCGAGCGGGTGGAAGTGGACACCCACAAGCATGACCCGCTGGACTTCGTGCTGTGGAAGCATGCCAAGGACAACGAAGCCGATGAAGTGAAGTGGGACTCCAAGTGGGGCAAGGGCCGTCCCGGCTGGCATATCGAATGTTCGGCGATGGGTTCCGACTTGCTGGGTAAGCACTTCGACATCCACGGCGGTGGCGCGGACCTGCAGTTCCCGCACCATGAGAATGAGATTGCGCAGAGTGAAGGCGCGCATGGTTGCCAGTACGTGAACTACTGGATGCACAACGGCTTCGTGCGCGTGGACAACGAGAAGATGTCCAAGTCGCTCGGCAATTTCTTCACCATTCGCGAAGTGCTGAAGAAATACGATGCCGAAGTGGTGCGCTTCTTCATCCTGCGCGCGCACTACCGCAGTCCGTTGAATTACTCCGACGCGCATCTCGACGATGCCAAGGGGGCGCTGACGCGGCTCTATACCGCGCTGAAGTCGGTGCCCGCGGGCGCGAGCGCAGTGGACTGGAACGAACCTCATGCGCAACGTTTCAAGATTGCGATGGACGATGATTTCGGCACCTCTGAAGCCATCGCCGTGCTGTTCGAACTGGCGAACGAGGTCAACAAGACGCAGTCTCCAGCGTTGGCCGGACAACTGAAGGCACTGGCTGCCACGCTGGGTTTGCTGGAACGTGATGCGCAGATGTTCCTGCAAGGTGGTGCCGTGGCGGGCGGCTTGGACGATGCCGCCATCGAGGCGCAGATCGCCGCGCGCATCGCCGCCAAGCAAGGCAAGGACTACGCCGAAGCCGACCGTATCCGCAAATCCTTGCTGGAAGCCGGCATCGTGCTGGAGGACTCAGCGCAGGGCACCACCTGGCGGCGCGCTTAAGGCAACTTGCCGGCCGCCACCATGCGGTTGATCAACACCTGATTCGATATCCAGATCATCAGATCGTCGAATTCACCACCACCCGCTGAAGAGGCGGTGATGGTATGGCTCACGAAGAACCTGTCCGCATTCAGATTCTCGCTCTCGTCGGCACCGGCAGCACCACTTGCGCCATTTTTCCCGCTGGAAAAGATCAGCGCAGGGACGCCTGGGTCGGCGGTCAGGGCCTGACCGGCAGCACAGCCGCTGCCGGTGATGCCGGTCGCGGTGTTGCAGACCAGCAGGTTGGGGCTGAGTGAAGACAGGCCGACATTGGTCAGTCCATTGGCCGAAGTGTAGACATCCGTCTGCGCCGGGCTGGTGCTATCCCATGCGGTCACCGCATAGCGGATGGGATTGCCCCACCCATCGATGACCAGTCCCTGTTCGTTCAGCCCCGACAGCCCCAAGGTCGCACCGGGGATGAAACCGTCGTAGAAATTGCTGCATGCGCCGCCGCCGACGGGGTTCTCCAGGCCTTTGCTGGCTGAAGTCGCGGGGCAGGGCAAGCGGCCGTTGATGATGGCGTAGCCGATCAGTGCCTGCTGGATGTCGTTCAGCTGCTTCCTGGTCTCGGTCAAGCGTTGTTGCTCGATCTGGCCCGATATCGTCGGCAGCAATCCGGCGAGTAGCAGTGAGACGATGGCCAGCACCATGGCCATCTCGACCAGGGTGAAGCCGTCAGCGGCAGGTTGTGAGATGCGCGTTTTAGTCATGGGCACTTGTTCTTGTTGTCCAGGCAGAGCGCGAGGTCGTTGACGGTGGCATAAGCCGGATCGGTATTGCGATAGGTCTCAAAAGTGGTCGTGCTCGGAAGATCGGTCTTGCCGGTCTTGTTCGCACCTTCCAGGAAGTTGCTTACAGTGCCGGTGACGGCCCTGTTCTGTCCCGGCATTGCGTTCGCGGCGACGGCGATCACTGCGCGATAGTTGCCGGAACCGGTATTCAGGTTGCCGGAGCCAGAGATGGCAAGGCAGGTAGTTCCTGCCGTACAGGTGGCGGTGCCGCCGGGCTGGAAGCCCTCCGCGATCTGCAAGAACACCCAGTCGCGCCAGGCGGGCCAATAGGCCGAGTCGACGAGTTGCTGGCATGCAGGGATGGTATTCCAGCTGCCCGGCATGGTGCTGTCCCCGCCATTCAGTGAATTGAACGCTGAGGTGAGCAAGTTCTGCAACGTGGCGGTACATGACAGGCCGGTGCAGTTGTCGGCATAGATGCCTGCCGCGCGTGCCGGGTCGGTCGTGCTTTGATAGTAGGGCCAGCCGGCAGCCAGGTCTTTCAGATTGTCGCCCTTGTTGCGCAGGGTGCTGAGGTAGCCGGTGCCGGCGACATATGCATTCAGCGCATCCTGTACTGCCTGGATCTTGCTGCGCAGGGCATCGATCTGTACGGGGGTGAGTCCGCTCAGACCGCCACTGGCAGTGGCGACACTGGGGATGTCCGGGAAGCGGCCAAAACGCACATTCTGTGTGCCACTGCGATTGGGGGCGACCGTCGTATCGTCCAGTTTCGCGGCCCACGGATATTTGTGATACAGGTTCGCAGCATCGGCAGCGTAGTCATCCAGACAGCGCTTGGCCTGACGTGCCACGCGTTTCTGGATGGTGTCCCAGATGTCGCGACGCGTGATGAACACGAACTGATCGTTCACCGCTGAGGTGACGTTGCCGTTCGCATCGCGATGTTCATGCGGCAGGATGAACTTGCCTGTGGCGATATCGCGATTGTCGATGAGGTGTGGGGCATCGTTCTCCAGATAAGCCGACGCCGTATAGTTGCCGCCGCAAGTTGTATTGCCGCTGGGGGTGCGCTCACCGTTTCCGCTGATCGGGGCTCCGGGAGCGATGACGACGGCGACGATCTCTCCAGCGTCGAATTGATTGCCGTCTTCCGCGTAGGCCGACAGTTGCGGACTGTTGTCCCAGTTCATCGGTGTCGCGGTATGCGGGTTGTTCTTGTATTTCCCTGACACCGCATACCAGAGGCACTCACCGGTGCCATCGAACAGGGCGGGCAGGTCCAGTGTGCGCCAGGGCAGGCGTCCGAGCTGGTTGGCATCGGTGGCTCCGCAAGTCAAAGCGCTACTGCCTTCGCCATTGCTGCCGTTCAGGTCCGGGCAGGGCAGATAGCCGAAAGCCGCGTTATGTGTATCGCCATAAGTCACTGCATAACCGATCAACGCCTCCTTGGCGCGCGCCAGTGCTTCGGCGGTGGTCTGGTTGCGTTTGTTCTGCAGGGCGGTGCCGCTGAGTGAGGTGACGAAGGCGGTGGTGATGCCGAGGATGAGGATCACCAGCATCACCATCATCACGCCGCCGCGTTGTCGGGCGGCAAGAGTCGGAGAGAGGGAGGTGGGGGCCATCACGAGATCACTCGGCGGCGGGTTCCGTTTGATCGAGGTCCAACCGTTCGCCGACTTTCACGCGTACCGGGTTCGGACGGCCGGGGACGGCGACCGGGACCGAGGCAGGGGTATGACTGTCGGCGCTGCCGGCGGGCTGTTGTTTGCCATTCACCCAGATGGTGCGTTTGCCGCCTTCGCGTTGCACCACACCGTTGACGATGAGGGTGCGGCTGTTGTCAGTCAGCGGACCGGTTTCGGGCACGTATTGACGGTCGAGTTGCTGGCGCTCGGCCGGGGTGTAGAACAGGCGGCCCAGTCCGTTGGCCTCGGCCTGTGAAACAAGCAGCAGGAGCAGCAGCAGGGACAGGCGCGGCATCATGATGCGTTCCTGTTCTTCATGGTGAACCAGCCGCCGTTGCAGTCGGCGCGCAGGGTGATGCCGCCTTCGCCGGCACCTGTGTTGCGCGACATGGCGCAACCGTCGAGCAGGAACCAGCCGGGGATGCGTTTGTTGAGCGCGTCCAGGAACTCGAGCAGTTGGCCTTCGTGCATCAGGTCGAACTGCATGGCCATGGGGCTGAGGCTGAGCTTGAAATTGCCTGCGGCGAGCGGCGGGTTGGGTGCATAACCCTGTTGTGGGGCGATGGTGTATTTGAAATCGGGCACCAGATGCTGGCGGCGCAGGTTGTCCAGGTCTTCGATCCAGTCCAGGCGCTGTTCGTCGCCGATCACTTTTTGCGTCACCAGCGCTTCATATTCCATCTGGTAGGCGGCCATGTTCTCCTGGTCGCTCTGTGCGGTGGCGAGCTGTTCGCGCGCAGCATTGAGCTGTTGCTGTGCTTGTTGCAGATCGCGCAGGGCCGTCTGCTGGAGGTTGGCGGAATATTTCACCAGCGCGACGGCGACGCCGATGCTGATGCAGCAGGCCAGCAGGCTCCATTTGATACGGCCCAGATCTTCCGTGGAGAAGCTCATGAGGGTTGCCTCCAGACGATCTTGAGGGTGAACTGCCCGGCCGATGCGTCGGCGGACTGTCCGCTGATGCTGCCCTTGGAGCTGATGTCCAGCGGCAGCGCCGTGGCACTCACCGCATATCCTTGCTCAACCAGCGCCTGTTCGAATTCCTGCAGATAGCGCAAAGCCGCGCGGTGGTCGCTGCCGAAGCCGGTGAGCGTGCCTTCGAAGGTGATGACCTGTGCCGGATAGGGCGAGGGGGCGGCATCCGCCGCACTGCTCTTCCAGGCCAGTTCGTTGAGCGCGATGCGCGGGTAGCGGTCCATCGCTACGCTCAGTCCTTGCAGCAGCATCTGGGGCGGTTGCGAATACTGGTTCAGGCTGCGTGCCAGCAGCACCGCTGTCTTCATGTCGGCAGCTGGCACCGTGGTGTGGGCGAAATTGCTCTGGATGGCACGGGTCTGTGCATTCAGGCGCGCACTCTGCTGTTGCAGCGGGGCCGTCTCATGGGCGAACTGTTGTGCCTGCCAGTAGGACAGCGCCCCCCACAGCAGGCCGAGCAGCGCGATGAAGACCGCCAGGCCATAGAGGACGAAGCGCAACTGCCACAACATGAAATAGTGCGTGTGGTGGGCATTGGCGTAATGGCTGACAGGTGCCTTGCGCGCCATCAGGTTGAGGAACAGCGGTGTGCTGTCGGAATCTTCGATCGGCTGGCGGCATTTCAATTTGGCCGCGAAGGCGGTGATGTCGAGGAAGTTGAAATGCAGGTCGCTCTCGTCAGATAGTGTGGCGCGGAGCTGAGCGATGTCCTGCTCGTGACACAGGATGAACACCTCCAGCGTCTCGCCGGGCGGGGGCAGCGACAGGCTCTTCAGGTACTGCTGGGTGCGCGGCGTCTCGCTGATGATGGTGTCGATCAAGGAGCCGTTGCCGTTGATCGGGATCAGGCGCGAGAAATGCAGGCGCTTGTCGTGGAAATAGGTCTGGCGCAGGCCGGCTTCGCGTTCCCAGGTCAGCAACAGCACGTGTTCGGCGTTGATGTCCTTGAGCAACGGTACGCAAATGTTGGGCACCGAATAGATGCCGGCGAGCGGCGTGTGGCTGGCCAGCAGCGTCTCCAGCCAGGGCGTGATGCGTTGCGGATTGGTCAGTGCGGAGAACAGGAACTCGTCGTCGCGGCGTCCTTCGCTCTGGCGCTTGAGCAGGGTCGCCTGGCGGAACGGCGTGGTGCGGTAATACTGCTCGAACTTGCGCTCGATGAGCGCGCGCCGGCTGGGACCGATCAGGTGCGGCACCGTCTCGATATGGAAGTCTTCCTCGATGATATCCACCACCAGATAGGTGGGATGCTGATGCTGGTGCAGGAAGGCGGCGAACTGCTCGCGGCCGTCCGCGTCGTTGTCGAACAGGTGCGAGGCGATGCGCACGCTGCCTTTCCAGACCTGGGCCTGGAAGGTGTCGGCACTGAGGAAAAGCAGGTTGCGGGCCATCAGATCTTCACCTTGCTGATGAGGTCATAGATCGGCGACAGCACCGACAGCATCACCCAGCCGAGCAGCGCGCCGAGGATGATGGTCATGGTCGGTTCTATCATCACCTGTACCTTCTTGATCGCCTCTTTCACATCGCGATCGTAGAAATAACTCACGTTGAGCAGTGCCTGGTCGAGTTGGCCGGTGGCCTCGCCCACGCGCAGCATGCGCACCACCAGCGGCGGGAAGATGCCGGTCTTCTGGAAGCTTTGAGTCAGGTTCTTGCCGGCCTCGATCTCGGTCATCACGTTCTGCAGGCTCTGGGCGATGACCTGGTTGTCCACCAGGTCGCGCGAATTGGCGATGCAGTCGAGGATGGTGATGCCCGAGCTGTACATCATGGCGAAGGTGTTGGCGAAACGCGCCAGGATGATCTTGCGCAGGATGGGGCCGGTGGGCCAGATGTGCAGCTTGAGGTTGTCTACGTGGTATTGCAGTTTGGGGTTGAAGCGCAGTGCCAGTTTGTATGCGCCGAACAGCACGAACGGGGCGAGCAGCAAGGCATACCAATAATCGACGAAAAAGGCCGAGGTGGCGAGCAGGATGCGTGTCTGGATGGGGATGTCCTGTCCCATTCCTTTGATGAAGCCGACCAGCTGGGGCACCAGATAGATCATCAGGAAGAAGGTGATGGCCAGCACCACGGTGCCGACGAAGGCCGGATAGATCATCATGGTCTTGGTCTGTGCCGCCATCTCGTCCTGCCACTTGAGCGAGTCGGTGAGATGTTTGAACACATCGGTGAGGCGGCCGCTGTCCTCGCCGGCGCGGGTCAGGCTCGCGGTGATCTTGTCGAAGGCATTGGGATGTTCGGTCATCGCTTGCGACAGTTTCTTGCCGCTTTCGATCGACTCCACCATGCTGGCGATGATCTCGCGGAAGTTGGGATCCTCCATCGTGTCGCGCAGGTCGGCCAGGCACTCCAGCAGTGGCACGCCGGCACGCGTGAGCTGTTCCAGATTGAAGAAGAAGGTGATGAGGTCGGTCCGCTTGATCTTGGTCGAGCCGAACGAGGCGGCGTTGTCTTCTTCCTTGGCGCTCACCAGGTCCAGTCCGGCGCGCTTGAGGCGCATCTCCAGGTCGATCAGGTTGGCCGCATCCTGCAAGCCCTTGGCGGTTTTGCCGTCGCTATCGATCGCTTTGTAGAAATAGAGCGCCATGGGTCGTCAATGCTGCCTGTCGGTGAGGTCCACCACGCGCGAGACCTCAGCCACCGAGGTGACGCCTTGCAGGATGCGGCGGATGCCGTCCTGCGCCAGCGGGCGGAAGCCGGCGTGCAGCGCGGCATGCTTGATATCGCGGATGCTGGCGCGGCGGGCGACCAAGTCGTCGAGGTCGGAGTCCATCTTGAGGATCTCCATGATGGCCTGACGGCCGGTATAGCCCTGGTGGCGGCAGATGTCGCAGCCGGCCGCACGATAGAGCGTGATGTCCTCGTTGTGGTGCAGGCCGAGCAGCTTGCGTTCCGACAGGTCGGGCTGATACGGATATTTGCAATGCCGGCACAGGATGCGGATCAGACGCTGTGCCACGATGCCGATGATGTTGCCGGCCAGGATGTCGGGCAGGATGCCGATGTCCAGCAGGCGCGGGATGGCGCCGATGGCGGAGTTGGTGTGCAGCGTGGAATACACCTGGTGGCCGGTCATCGCGGCGCGGAACGCCATCTCGGCCGTGGGATGGTCGCGGATCTCGCCGACCAGGATGATGTCCGGGTCCTGGCGCATCAGGGAACGGATGCCGCTGGCGAAATCCAGCTTGGCCGCTTCGTTCACCGAACTCTGGCGGATCAGCGGGATGGGGTATTCCACCGGGTCTTCCAACGTCATGATGTTCACCGACTCGGTGTTGACGTGGTTGAGCACCGAATACAGCGTGGTCGTCTTGCCGGAGCCGGTGGGGCCGGTGACCAGCACGATGCCTTCCGGCTTGGCGATGATCGAGAGCAGGATCGACAGCGCGCTATCGTCCAGACCGAGCTGGTTGACCGGCACGATGCCTTTCTGGCGGTCGAGGATACGCAGCACCAGGTTCTCGCCGTAGTTGGTCGGGTGCGAGGCGACGCGGAAATCGATGGGGCGACCGGACAGGCGCAACGAGATGCGACCATCCTGCGGCGCGCGCGTCTCGGCGATGTTCATGCCGCTCATCACCTTCAGGCGCACCACCATCGCCGGCCAGAAGCTCTTGTGCAGGCTGCGCACCTGACGCAACACGCCATCCACGCGGTAGCGGATGCGCAGGAAGCTGTTCTCAGGCTCGAAGTGGATGTCCGAGGCGTTCTGCTGCACCGCTTCGGTGAGCAGCGCGTCGATCAGGCGCACCACCGGCTGGCTGAATTCGTTGACGCCCTGCTGCAGGCTCTGGTGTTCCAGTTCGCCCGGCTCGATCTCGTGCAGGATGCCGTCGATGGATAGCTCGAAACCGTAATACTGGTCGATCGCGCGCAGGATGTCCGATTCGCTGGCGAGCAGGGTGATCAGGCGGTATTCATCCTTGAGCAGGGCGCGCACCTGGTCCAGTGCGATGATGTTGTCGGGGTCGGCCACCGCCAGCGTCAGTGTCTTGTGGCCGGCATCCACCGAGATCGGCACCAGTTGATAGCGGCGCGCCACTTCCTTGGGGATCATGGTCACTGCGGCGGAATCGACGATCACATTGGCGAGATCGACGCTCTCCTGCCCGAGGTTCTCGGAGAGCACATCGCGGATGGTGGCTTCGGACAGGAAGCCCAAACGCACCAACAGCCGTCCCAACGGCTGTGGTGATTTGCTCTGTTCCTGGGTGGCGATGCGCAGCTGGTCTTCGCTGATGACGCCTTTCGCGATGAGCAGTTGACCGATCGGTTGCTGGAACTGTTGTTGCGGTACGGCCATCGTCGTCCCTAGCGTGCGGTCAATTCAGTCAAGCGCCGTTGGGCCTGTGCATGGTCGAAGCTCGCGCGTGTGGCGCCATCCTGTTGCAGCGCCTGGCGGTAATGTTCCGCCGCCAGACGGCCTTGCCCCAGATGGTCCAGGCTCACCGCCAGGTTGAACGTGAACAAGGGATTGTTCGGCTCCAGCGCGCGGGCATCGAAATAAGCCTGCTGTGCCTCGGCCCAGCGCGACTGGTCGGCATACAGGTTGCCCAGCGCGAAGTGCAGCGCGGCGGCCTGCGGCTGCTCCGCCAGACGGCGCTGCAAGCGCGTCTCGGCATCGGCGCTATCGGTCGCGTAGGCAGACATCGCAGCCAACGCCACCGGATCGCGCGGGTCGAGTTGCAACACCTGACGGAAGTATTGCTGCGCGGTCTGGTCCTGGCCTTGTTGCTGGGCCACGGCGCCGAGGCCCAGCAGGGCGTCGCGATTGCGTGGGTCCAGTTCCAATGCGCGCTGGTAGCTCTGCTCGGCTGCGACGTAATCGCCACGCTGATAGGCTTGCCAGGCATCCTGCAAGGTCGGCGTCAACACATCCACCTGCGGCTGGCGTTTGATGGTCACCCGACGCGGCGCGGGTGTGACCGGTGTCGAAATTCTCGCGGGCGGCGCGCTCTCGATGGTGGGGGCGGCAGCCTCAGCTGCCGGCTCTGGTGCCGGCGGTTGCACGGCAACCGGTTCGGGCGGGATGGCGGGGACCAGTGCCGGCGCGGGCACTGATGGTGCGATCGGGGTCGGCGGCGGCAGCGGACGTGCGATCGGTTGCCGCGCCGGCGGCTGGATCTCCAGCCACACGTAATAACCATAACCGGCGCCGATGGTGCTGCAGATCAGGAAGGTGGTCGGCACCAGCCCCAGTTTCCAGCGGCGGCGCGGCGCTTCCTTTTTCTTCTTGGCGGCGAACAGGGCTTGCCCGGCGTTGCGGGCGGCTTCAGCGGCAGGCGGTTCGGCGGCGGGGGCGCTGCTGCGCGGAGTGGTCGGTTCTTCCAGCGAGAGCCCGGTGGCTTTCTCGCCCGAGGATTTCTTCATCGCATCCAGCAGCAGGCTCATGGTGCCTCCTTGCGCTCAATGCTTGTCGCCATGAAGTCGGCATCCGGCAGGCTGTCGCGGAAGCCGGCATAATCGCCTTCCAGGCTGGCATCCTTGATCACGATCGGGCGCAGGAAGATCACCAGCTCGGTCTTGGTCTTGGTGTCGTTGCGGTTCTTGAACAGATTGCCGGCGAGCGGGATGTCTTGCAGTAGCGGCACCCCGTCGGTCAAGTTATTGATATCGTCCTGCATCAGGCCACCCAGTACGGCGATCTGGTTGTTCTCGATCTTCAGCATCGATTCCATCTCGCGCGTCTGCAATTGCGGGATGCGGCTGACGACACCGGCTGCGGCCAGCGCTGGGTTGGGGTCGTTCACATAACCCAGCAGACGCGTGATGGAGGGGCGCAGATTGAGCAGCACGGAGTCGCTGTCATTGATCTGCGGCGTCACGCTCATGGTGAAACCGGTCGGCACGGTGATGGGCGTGGTGGTGTACGTGGTGGTGGTGGTGGTCTGGTTGGTGGTGGTGTCGGCCTTGATGGTGAAATACACCAGGTTGTCCACCACGCGCAGCATCGCAGTCTGGTTGTTCATCACGCTCAGCTTGGGGCTGGAGAGCACCTTCACGTCGCCGAACGAATCGAGCAACGATACCGCGCCGCTCAGGTTGCCGAACTTCGAGGTGGCATTGTTGTATTTTAGGGTGAACATGTTGCCGGTGTTGGTCGACGGCAGGCCGGCGGAGCCGAGTTGGGTCAGCGTGAAACCCTTGGCACCGGCGGCGATGGCCGACCAGTTGATGCCTTGCTGATAGTTGCTGCTCAGGCGCACTTCGGCAATGGTGGCTTCGATCAGTACCTGGCGACGTGCGTTGCGCATCACCTGGGCGATGAACTCCTGCACCTTCTCATGCTGTTTGCCGGTGGCACGCACGGTGATCAGACCGGCTTCGGGGTTGGTGATGACGGTGGCGGCTTGCAGGGTCTGGTAGTCCTTGAATTCCTGTGCACTAGATCTGTCGGTGTTCTCGGCAGTCGCCGCGGCCTTCTCGGCGGCGGCCTGCTCCGGATTGTCGCCGCTGGTCTTGGCAGCCTGTTCCTGCTGTGAAGAGGCGCGACGCGAGACCACGATCTCCTTGTCGGTCTCTTGCAGGATATCCTTGATGTTCTTTTCCAGCGTCGCCCAGAAGTGGTTGCTGCTCTGGTTCTTGATGGAGAGTTGCGAGTTGTTGCTTGCGGTAGCGGCGGTGGTCGCGCCGCCGGTGCTGCCGCCGACCTGGGTGGAATTGGAGATGCCGCCGGTGGCGTCGCGCGCCATGTTGACGTAGTCGATCTTGTAGCTCTTCAGGTAGGGCGTGTCCGGCATCACGGTCAGCAGGCCGTCGCGCAGTTCGTAACGGATGTCGATCTGTTTGGCGATGCGATCGAGGATCTGCGGCAGGGTCTGGTTGATCGCGTTGACGGTGACGTTGCCTTCTATGCCCGGGTAGATGTCGATGTTGATCTTGGCGTCACGCGCCAGCGCGAACAGGATCTCGCGTGCGGGCAGGCTGGTGACGACGACGCTGTAGGTCTCGAGTTTCTTGGCTTTTTGCGGCGGCGGCAGGACGACGGTCTGCTTGACTGGCTGCGGGATGTCGCCTGCGCTATGTGCGGTGCTTTCCGGGGTTTGCTGGAGGTGCAGGGTGGACTGTTCGATTGGCTTGGTGCCGCAGGCGGCCAGCAACATGCCGGTGGCGCAAATGATCGCGTGACTGGACCTCATTCCCACATTCCCCCCTTGTTTTCGCGCAAATTAACCTAATTCATTACGCATCGCAACCGCCTTGAAGGACTATATATTTTTTCTTTCATCGACTTATTCGCTTCTCTGCGAGTTATCCAGCAGGTAGAGCGTGGGGGCGAATGCATCAAGATAGCGTTGCGGCAGTTGCGGCATGGCCGCTTTGGCCGCCTTGCTGTCCGGGTAGATGCCGAACAGCACACGGAACGCATCCTGTCCCTGCAGCTCGATGGGCAGAATGTAGATGGCGTCCAGCTTGCCCAAGCCGCGCGCACGGCGCAGGAAGCCTTCCATGCGTTCCGGCTGCACGCGTTCGGTGTAGAACAGCTGGATACTGGCTGCGCCGGGAGCGGTTTCGTTCAGCATGCGTTCGGTCGCATCCAGTCGTTGTTGCAACAGGCTGGATGCCGGGATGCCGGCAGGCCGTTTGAATTGCATGCGAGGTTGTGCTGCGACAGCGACGGCCGGTGGCGAAGGGGCGGCGACGGGCATGGTTGCGTTGGGGGGTAAGGGCTCCGGCGCCGCGGCTTGCGCTGCGGGGGCGGCGGCCGTGGTGGTAACGACGGGGGGTGTCGGTGCGACGGACGGCGGTCGCGGGGTATCGGTCTGCGTTCGGGTTTCGCGCGGCGCATCGGGGGTGCCGGTCCGTTCGATGAACCATGCCGCGCCGCCGAGGATGGCGGACAGCAGGACGAGACCGCCGAGTACGGCCAGATATTTGCGGCCGCCGCCGTTGCGCATCGGGGTCATCTCGCTGTCGCGCAGCGCAGCTTGCACATGACGTGCTTCGATCTTGTGCGTGTTCTCCACGAAGGCGGCCAGCAGCGCTTTGTCGGCGAGGATGTTGACGCGGCGCATCAGCCCCTGTGAGGCTTTGCCGATCTGTCGCTCGGCTTCCGGCGAGAAGATGTCCGGTCCCTTGTAACCGGCGGCGCGCATGCGGAACATCAGGTAGGCATGCACGATCTTGGGCGACAGCGGCAGGATGGTGAAGTGGTGGACGATGCGGTCTTTGAGCTGGCGCATGTTGGTCTGCGTCAGTTTCTCGTCCAGCTCGGGCTGGCCGAACAGCACGATCTGCAACAGTTTGTGCGCGCCGACCTGCAGGTTGTAGAGCAGACGCAGTTCTTCCAGCGTCTCCAGCGGCATGGCATGCGCTTCGTCCACCAGCACCACCACGCGCTCGCCGCGCTCGTACAGGGTTTCCAGATGGTTCTGCAGGGTCTGCAGGATGACGTTGATGCGCTTGCCTTCGAGGTCGAGTTGCAGGCGGTCGGAGATGGCATACAACAGCTCGTCGCGCGACATGCTGGGGTTGGCGAGGTAGATCGCCTTGATGTTGGTGGGCAGCTTGTCCAGCAGCATGCGGCACAGCATGGTCTTGCCGCTACCGACCTCGCCGCTCACCTTGATGATGCCTTCGCCGTCGGTGATGGCGTAGACCAAGGCATCGAGGATCTCGCCGCGGTTGGCGCCGGAGAAGAAGAAGTCGGTGACCGGCGTGATCTTGAACGGCGGCTCGTTGAGGCCGAAGTGCTCCAGATACATCTTTTCCCCTTATTGGTTGCGCTGCTGTGTCCGGTGTTTTTGTAATGCGTCCATGCGGCTGTACAGCGTGGTGCGCGCCATGCCGAGCAGCTTGGCGGCTTCGCTCACGTTGCCGTGCGCCAGCTCCATGGCGGCATCGATGTAGGTCCGAGTATAGTCCATCAGCAGGTCATCCAGATTGAAGTCCCCCTGCTGCAGTCGTTCGCGTGCGCTGGCTTCGGGGGCAACGGCTGTGACCACGCTGGCGGCTGGGGGCAGATCGAACTCGCCCTCCAGTTGTGCGGCATCCACCCGCCCGCCCGGGTGTTTGGTGGTGAGGCGGATCACGATGTTGCGCAGTTCGCGCGTATTGCCCGGGAAGGTGTAGCGCTGCCACGCGGCTTGCGCCGATTCGTCCAGCGTGAACGGGGCGCACTGCATCTGCCGGGAGTACAGCTGGCGGAAATGCTCCAGCAGTACATCCTTGTCCGCACCGAGCGCGCGCAAGGGCGGCACGCTGATGGTGAACACGCTCAGGCGGTGGTACAGGTCGCTGCGGAAGCTGCCGCTGCGTACCGCCTGTGCCAGCACCTGGTTGGTGGCGGCGATGATGCGGGCATTGCTCTTACGTGTCGCCGTCTCGCCGACGCGTTGATATTCGCCGTTCTCCAGCACGCGCAGCAGTTTGGCCTGCAATTCCGGCGGCATCTCGCCGATCTCGTCGAGGAACAGCGTGCCGTCCTGTGCTTTCTCGAAGAAGCCGCTCTGTGCGGCAGTGGCGCCGGTGAAAGCGCCCTTGGCGTGGCCGAACAGCGTCGATTCCAGCAGGTTGGGCGCGATGGCGGCGCAGTTGATGGCGATGAAAGGGGCGTTCGGGTCGCGGCCGAGTTGTTGCAGTGCGTTCGCGACCAGCTCTTTGCCGCTGCCCGATTCGCCCTGGATCAACACCGGATAGGGGGTGTTGGCATACAGGCGGATCTGGTCGCGCATGGCCTGCACGGGCAGGCTGTCGCCGATGATGCCGAGTTGCTGGTCGCCGGTGGGGGCGCTGGTCGTGGTGCCTGGGCCTGCCTTGAGCGCGGCGCGCAGTTCGGCGCGCAACGCCTCGGGGCGACAGGGCTTGGCCACGAACTCGAAGGCGCCCAGCGCGCGCGCATGGCGTGCGTTGGCTTCGTCGCTCTGGCCGGAAAGGGTGATGATCTTGATGTCGGGCGCATGGGCCAGCAATTCGGAGATCAGGCGGAAGCCTTCTTGCGGACGGTGCGGGGTGGGCGGCAGCCCGAGGTCGATCAGGGCCAGTGCGGGTGACTGGCCGAGGTCGCGCAGTAGCTGGATGGCAGACGGGCGGTCCTCGGCCAGCAGGATGTCGAACTCGTCGGAGAGCGCCAGATGCAGCGAGTCGCGGATGAGCGGGTCGTCATCGACGAGCAGCAGGCTGGGGCGGGCGTCAGTATTCAATGTCGTGATGGGGTGTTGAGGGACGTTGCGCAGGATAGCCAGTAATCGGAATCAGCTCAAGCCATGGGCCGATGGCGGGGGGGGGGCTGGCGGAAATGCGCAGCGGGGATGGTAGAATGCGCGCCTGTCGATTTTCGAGGTGTGCAAGTGTCCGAACAAGCGCTGGTGGATATCCGCGATGTGAGCTTCTCTTATGACGGGCGTCCCGTGCTCAATGGCATCAATATGTCGTTCGGCAAGGGTAAGGTCATCGCCGTCATGGGCGGCAGCGGTTGCGGCAAGACCACCTTGTTCCGCCTGATCGGCGGTGCGCTGCGCCCCACGCGCGGCGAAGTGAGCATCGATGGCAAGGTCATCCACGAACTGGATGACAAGGGCTTATATGAGATGCGCCGCAAGATGGGCGTACTGTTCCAGTTCGGTGCGCTGTTCACCGATATGTCGGTGTTCGACAACGTGGCTTTCCAGATGCGTGAGCATACCGACCTGCCGGAAGAGATCATCCGCGACCTGGTCATGATGAAACTGCATGCGGTGGGGCTGCGCGGCACCCATCATCTGATGCCGGCCGAACTTTCCGGCGGCATGGCACGCCGTGTGGCGCTGGCGCGCACCATCGCGCTCGATCCGATGCTGATCCTGTACGACGAGCCGTTCGCCGGGCTCGATCCGATCTCGCTGTCGGTGGTCGGGCAGTTGATCCGCAAGCTGAACGATGCCTTGGGCGCCACCTCGGTGGTAGTGACGCACGATGTGCAGGAGTCGCTGAAGATCGTGGACTATGTGTATTACATCTCGGATGGCGTGATCCGCGCCGAGGGGACGCCGGACGAGATCCGCGCTTCGACCGATCCCTTCGTGCACCAGTTCGTGCACGGCGAGATGGATGGGCCCATCCCCTTCCATTACGCCGCCGGGAGCAGCTATGCGCAGGACATGGGAGTGAAGAGCTGATGCCGCTACTCAAGGGGGTTCGTGCCGTCGGTCACCGTACGGTGGATTCGATCTGGCGACTGGGCGTGGCGTCGCGTTTCCTAGCGTTGACGCTGCTGCAATCGGGTGTGGGTTTCCGCCGTTTCCAGTTGATCGTGAGGGAGATGTTCGCCAGCGGCGTGATGTCGTTGGTCATCATCGGCGTGGCCGGCATGTTCGTGGGCATGGTGCTCGGTTTGCAGGGTTTCGAGACCCTGAAGCGCTATGGTTCTGAATCGGCGCTCGGCTCGCTGGTCGCGCTGTCGCTGGTGCGCGAACTGGGGCCGGTGCTGGCGGCGTTGTTGTTCGCCAGCCGTGCGGGTTCGGCGATGACGGCCGAGATCGGCCTGATGAAGGCGACCGAGCAGATCGCGGCCATGGAGATGATGGCAGTGAGTCCGGTGGCGCGCGTGATCGCGCCGCGTTTCTGGGCCGGGGTGTTCTCCATGCCGTTGCTGGCCGCATTGTTCTCGGCCATGGGCGTGTTCGGCGGTTATGTGGTCGGCGTGGTGATGATCGGTGTGGACGAGGGCTCGTTCTGGTCGCAGATGCAGGCCTCGGTGGATTTTCGTGACGACATCATCAATGGTGTCATCAAGAGTGTGGTGTTCGGCGTGGCGGTCACGCTGATCGCCCTGTTCGAAGGGTTCGACGCGCCGCCGACGGCGGAGGGCGTCTCCGGGGCCACGACGCGTACCGTGGTGGAATCTTCATTGGCGATCTTGATGCTCGATTTCATCTTGACCGCATTCATGTTCAGAGGAGCTTGACGATGCAAAGGACGACTATGGATCTGTGGGTGGGGGCGTTCGTCGTGGCGGGTATCGCCGCGCTGGTGGTGCTCGCGCTCAAGGTCGGCAACCTGAGCACCTACAATGTGTCGGAGACCTATCAGTTGGAGGCCTATTTCACCAACATCGGCGGTCTCAAACCGACCGCATCGGTGCGCAGCGCCGGCGTGCTGGTGGGGCGAGTGAGCAGCATCACGCTGGATACCGACCGCTACGAAGCGAAAGTGACGGTGAGCATCGACAAGCGTTATCAGTTCCCCAAGGACACTTTTGCCAACATCCTTACTTCCGGCCTGCTGGGCGAGCAATATATCGGCCTGGTGCCGGGGGGGGATGAGGAGATGCTGAAGAACGGAGATTCCTTCCGCAAGACGCAATCAGCGCTGGTGCTGGAGGACCTGATCGGCAAGTTCCTGTTCAATCAAGCCGGCAGTGCACAGTAAGCGGGCGGCAACGAGGAGCAAGACAAGATGAAGAGACTCATGGCATTGATGATGGCACTGGCGTTCGCGTTGCCTGTGTATGCAGGCGAGGTGACCCCGCCGGATGGTCTGATCTCCACCACCGTGCAAGAGGTGCTGACGGTGGTCAAGCGCGACAAGTCCATCCTCACCGACCAGCCGCGTCTGTTGGCGCTGGTGGATGAGCGCATCCTGCCGCACTTCGATTTCACCCGCATGACCCAACTGGCTGTCGGGCGCTCTTGGCGCACCGCCTCGCCGGAGCAGAAGGACGCGCTGGTGCGCGAGTTCCGCGCCATGCTGGTGCGTACCTATTCCAAGGTGTTCAGCAATTACCCGGATCCGCAGGTCGAGGTCAAACCGGCACAGATGGTGGATGACGGCGAAGCGACCGTGCGTACCGTGATCCGCATGGTGGATGGCCGTACCGCTGCGGTCGATTACGAGATGCGCAAGACGGATGCTGGCTGGAAGGCGTTCGATGTTACCGTGGAGGGCATCAGCCTGGTCACCAGCTATCGCGGCTCGTTCGGCGACGAGATCAAGCAAAGCGGCATCGATGGCCTGATCGCCAAGCTGTCCGGCATGAACGTCGATGCCGGGCAGGCGGGCACGCACAGCGGCAAAGGAAAAGCCAATTGATCGCTATCGACGGCGAACATATGAAAGTCTCGGGACCGCTCACGCTGGAGACCGCACGTGCGGCCTTCGCCGTCAAACTGCCGGATGCCGCAGTGAATGTGGTGGTCGATCTGGCGGAGGTGAGCGTCGTCGATTCCGCTGCACTGGGGGTGCTCATGCAATGGGTGCGCCAGGCGCAGCAGCGTTCGGCCCAGCTCTCTTTCATCAACGTGCCGCAGAATCTGCGCAGTCTGGCAGATCTCTACGACGTCGCTGTCATGCTGCCACTGGCACCGACAGCTAATCCCATATAATTCACGAACCATGCAGAAACTTGCGATCCAGGGCGGCGTCCCTCTGCGCGGCGAAGTCCGCATCTCCGGCGCGAAGAACGCCGCCTTGCCTATCATGTGCGCCAGCCTGCTCTCGGCAGACAGCTTGCGCCTGACCAACCTGCCCGACCTGCACGACGTCGGCACCATGCGCAAGCTGTTGCAGCAGATGGGAATGACGGCCTTGCCGGCGCCGGGCGAGATCACTTTCAAGGGTGATCGGGTCACCCATTGGGAAGCTCCCTACGACATGGTGAAGACCATGCGGGCGGCCATCCTGGTGCTGGGACCATTGGTGGCGCGTTTCGGCGATGCCAAGGTGTCGCTGCCCGGCGGCTGCGCCATCGGCTCGCGTCCGGTCGATCTGCATATCAAGGGTTTGCAGGCGATGGGTGCGGACATCCGCATCGAGCATGGCTACATCCATGCCCAAGCGAAACGCCTCAAGGGCGCGCGCATCTTCTTCGATATCGTCAGCGTCACCGGTACCGAGAACCTGATGATGGCGGCGACGCTGGCGGACGGTGTGACCGTGCTGGAGAACGCCGCACGCGAACCCGAAGTGGTGGATCTGGCCAACTGTCTGCGTGCCATGGGGGCAAAGATCAGCGGTGACGGCACCGACACCATCACCATCACCGGCGTCGACCAGCTGCACGGTGCGACGCACGACATCATGCCCGATCGTATCGAGAGCGGTACTTTCCTCGTCGCGGCCGCGGCCACTGGCGGTAGCGTCACATTGACGCACACGCGCGCCGACATCCTGGAGACGGTGCTGGAGAAGCTCACCGAAGCCGGCGCCGGGATCAAGGTGGCGGGCGACACCATCCATCTCGATATGACGGGGCGCCCCAAGGCGGTCAATGTGCGTACCGCGCCGCATCCGGCCTTCCCCACCGACATGCAGGCGCAGTTCATGGCGCTCAACTGCATCGCCGAAGGCAGCGCCATGGTGGTGGAGACCATCTTCGAGAATCGCTTCATGCATGTGCAGGAGTTGCGCCGCCTGGGTGCGCAGATCGATGTCGAAGGCAACACCGCTGTGGTCAAGGGTTGCGGTCATCTCGAAGGCGCGACCGTGATGGCGACTGATCTGCGCGCTTCCGCCTGTCTGGTCATCGCCGGACTGGTGGCGCAGGGCGAGACCGTCATCGACCGCATCTACCATCTGGATCGCGGTTACGAGCACATCGAAGCCAAGCTGGGGCAGTTGGGCGCCAACATCCGCCGGATCCAGTAAAACCAAACGGGCGGCAGATGCGCATCCGTGCGACCGGATGCCATCTTTCCGCGCATTTGCCTGTAAAATGCGCTCCTTTGCGAAATCAGGCCTATCAGCATGACCATCACCATCGCCCTGTCCAAGGGCCGCATCTTCGAAGAGACACTGCCGCTGCTGGAAGCGGCAGGCATCACGCCGCTGGAGGCTCCCGAGTCTTCGCGCAAACTCATCCTGCCGACCAACCGTGACGACGTGCGCCTCATCATCGTGCGTGCTTCCGATGTGCCGACCTATGTGCAATATGGTGCGGCCGACCTGGGCGTGGCAGGCAAGGACGTGTTGAACGAACATGGCGGCGAGGGCTTGTATCAGCCGCTGGATCTGAATATCGCCAAGTGCCGCATGATGGTGGCGGTGCAGAATGGTTTCGACTACGCCTCGGCCGTGCAGCAAGGCGCGCGCCTGCGTGTGGCGACCAAATATGTGAAGACCGCGCGCGAGCATTTCGCTGCCAAGGGCGTACACGTCGACCTGATCAAGCTGTATGGCTCGATGGAATTGGCACCGCTGGTCGGGCTGTCCGATGCCATCGTCGACCTGGTCAGCAGCGGGGCGACGCTGAAAGCCAACAATCTCGTGGCGGTGGAAGAGATCGTGCAGATCTCTTCGCGCCTGGTGGTGAACCAGGCCTCGCTGAAACTCAAGCGCGACCTGATCCAGCCCATGCTGGACGCCTTTGCCGGAGCCATCCAATGAACATCACCCGACTCTCTACCGCACAAGCCGATTTCGATAGCCGTCTGAGCACGCTGCTCGCGTTCGAGGAGACGGCCGACGAGAAGCTGGAAGCCACCGTCGCCGCTATCCTTGCCGATGTGAAGAAGCGCGGCGACGAAGCTGTGCTCGAATACACACGCAAGTTCGACCGCTTGCCGCTGGCCGATGCGGCCGCCATGGAGTTGCCCAAGGCAGAGATGAAGGCGGCTTTCGACAGCCTGCCCGATGAGCAGAAATCGGCACTGGAACAGGCGGCGCAGCGCGTGAAGTCCTATCACCAGAAACAGCTGCAAGCTTCGTGGACCTACGAGGACGAGGACGGCACCATGCTGGGGCAGCAGGTCACCCCGCTGGATCGCGTTGGCCTGTATGTGCCGGGCGGCAAGGCGGCCTATCCCTCTTCCGTGTTGATGAATGCATTGCCGGCCAAGGTGGCGGGCGTGGCCGAGCTCATCATGGTGGTGCCGACGCCGGATGGCAGCAAGAACCAGCTGGTGCTGGCGGCGGCTTTCCTGTGCGGGGTGGATCGCGTGTTCACCATCGGCGGAGCGCAGGCCGTGGCGGCGCTGGCGTATGGCACCGCCACCATCCCCAAGGTGGACAAGATCGTCGGCCCAGGCAATGCCTATGTGGCCTCGGCCAAGCGTCGCGTGTTCGGCGTGTGCGGCATCGACATGATCGCCGGCCCATCCGAGATACTGGTGATCTGCGACGGCAAGACCGATCCTGATTGGGTTGCGATGGACCTGTTTTCGCAGGCCGAGCACGACGAACTGGCGCAAGCCATCCTGCTGTCGCCGGATGCCAATTTCATCGAGCGCGTCGCACAGAGTGCTAGCAAGCTGCTGGAACAGATGCCGCGCAAGGACATCATCCGCACCGCGCTGGAGAATCGCGGCGCATTGATCCATGTCGAGGACATGGACGAGGCCTGTCGCATCAGCAACCGTATCGCGCCCGAACATCTGGAGCTGTCGGTCGCCGAGCCGCAGGCGTGGTTGCCTAAGCTGAAGCATGCCGGCGCCATCTTCATGGGGCGTTATACCTCCGAGTCGCTGGGTGACTATTGCGCCGGCCCCAACCATGTGCTGCCCACCTCGGGCACCGCGCGCTTCTCGTCGCCGCTGGGCGTGTATGACTTCCAGAAACGCAGCAGCCTGATCATGGTATCTCCGGCCGGAGCGCAGAAATTGGGGGCAATCGCGTCCACCCTGGCGTTCGGCGAGGGTTTGCAGGCGCATGCTCAGTCAGCGCTGTACCGAAAAGGTAATTAAAAGTTTAGGTTGTGTCCCGGCCCGGGTTTGGGTAGAATCCGCGCCTCATTTTTGGAACTGGTTGGAGTTTAGTCATGGCACGCGTCTGTCAAGTAACGGGAAAGGGCCCGCGAGTGGGCAACAATGTTTCCCACGCGAACAACAAAACCAAGCGTCGTTTCTTGCCGAATCTGCAACGTCGCCGTCTGTGGGTCGAATCTGAAAACCGTTGGGTGTCTCTGCGCCTGACCAATGCTGCCCTGCGCACCATCGACAAGAACGGCATCGACGCCGTGCTGTTCGAAATGCGCGCACGTGGCGAGAAGGTATAAAGGAGAAACAACATGGCAGCCAAAGGCGCACGCGAGAAGATCAAGCTGGAATCCACTGCCGGCACCGGTCACTTCTACACCACCAGCAAGAACAAGCGCACCACTCCGGAAAAGCTCGAATTCATGAAGTTCGACCCGGTCGCGCGCAAGCACGTGGCATACAAGGAAATCAAGCTGAAGTGATTCGGCTGATCCGGTTCCAGTGAAAAGCCCGCTCGGAGCGGGCTTTTTTCTTTGTGCAGCGCAGTATCTATCGCCTGGGAGTCGGTCGTTTCAGGCGATAATCGGCCGGTCTATGCACAAGGATTTGCCATGAAGAAGACCTCGCCTCCCCCCTCATCCCGGCAGCCGGATATCTCTCTCGTTCAGTCGTTGGTCAGCCTGCTCACGAGTGGCAGGTTCGCGGCGGCAGAGGCGCAAGCCCGTTCGATGACCGTTGATTTTCCCGGGTTCTGGTTGGCTTGGGGGGTCTTGGGCACGGCGTTGCAACAACAGCAGCGTAGCGAGGAAGCATTGGTCCCCATGCAAGAGGCGGTGCGCCTGATGCCTGCAGATGCCGGGATGCGCTGCAATCTGGGATCGGTGTTGCATGACTTGGGCCGCTTCGCCGAAGCGGAAGCCTGTTATCGCAAGGCGGTGGAGATGGCTCCGGCCCATGTTCAGGCACATATCAATCTGGGTTCGGTGCTGCTGGATTCCGGACAGGCGGGAGAGGCTGAGTCGGCGCTTGTACGCGCGATCGAGATCGCACCTGGGCAGCCGCAGCTCCATTTCAACCTGGGGGTTGCGCAGGGTGCGCAAGGGCGACTGCCGGAAGCAGAAACCAGTTATCGCAAGGCAATACATCTAGCACCTCGTCATGTGGATGCGCTACATAATCTTGCCGTGACCCTGCAAGCGCAGGGGCGCCTCGATGAGGCCGAAGCGAGCTACCGGGAAGTACTGGCTATCGTTCCGGACCATGTCCGGGCGTTGAGCAACCTCGCATTGTTGCTCGCAGCCCAGGGGCAACATGGCGCATCGCTTGAGCTGGCACGACGAGCATCGCGTCTTGCGGCAACGGAAGAGAGCAAGCGCGCTTTCGCAGCCTGTTTGAAGCGCTTTCCCGTCACTTGTTTTGATCCGGTCTTGCAAGAGGATCTGGTGCAGGCGCTGCGTGAGCCGTGGACAGACCCTTCCGAGCTGGCGCATACCGCGATCGCATTGCTCAAGCTGACGCCACAAGTGGCTGCGGTCATGGATGCGCCGGACGACATCGATCCGGCAGCCTTGCCGGGGGATGCCTTGCTCTGTGCTTTGTTGGAATCCACGCTGATATGCGACCCCGGCATGGAACGCTTCCTGACGCGTGCACGCCGGACTTTGCTGCATGCCGCCATGGCGGCTGCCGCGCAGCCGGTCGATCTGCGTTTTTCCAGTGCGCTGGCACAGCAGTGTTTCATCAACGAATATGTGTTCAACTGCGATGAGGCGGAACTGACGCAGGCGCAGGCTGCGCGCATTGCGCTGATCGCTGCGCTGGAAAACGGTGCAACGGTGGCAACGCCGCTGTTGCTGGCGACGGCCTGCTACTTCCCGTTGCACTCGCTTGCGCAGGTGAGCAAACTGCTGGCGCAGGAATGGTCGCTCCCAGTGCAGGAGTTATTGATCGTGCAAATGGTCGGGCCCGAGGTGGAGCGGGTGTTGGGCGAGAGCATTCCGCAATTGACACCTATCGATGATGGGGTGTCGCGGCAAGTGCAGGCGCAATACGAAGAACATCCGTACCCAAGCTGGGTCAAACGTGCCAACGTTCGTGGTGCGAGAAGCATCATGGAATATCTGCGGCAGCGATTCCCCGCAGCACCTCTGCGGCCATACAAGGCGACATCGCCACTCGAGGTTCTGGTCGCCGGATGCGGTACCGGGCAGCATGCGCTGAATGCGGCCCAGCGCATGCAGGGCTCACACCTGCTGGCCATCGATCTGAGCCTCAAAAGCTTGTGTTACGCCAAGCGCAAGGCGCAGGAATACGGCATGGATGACATCGAATTCGCCCAGGCAGACCTGCTGCAACTGGGGACGGTGCCCAGACGGTTCGATGTCATCGAGTCGTCCGGCGTATTGCATCACTTGGCTGATCCGTGGCAAGGCTGGAGTGTGCTGCTGTCAGCGCTCCGTCCGGGTGGCTTCATGAAGCTGGGGTTCTATAGCGAACTGGGGAGGCGCAATGTCGTACGCATCCGTGAATTCATCGCCGACAAGGGATATTCGGTGAGCGCACAAGACATCCGTCGCTGCCGTCAGGAGCTGCTCGCGTCGGGGGAGCGGGAAGGATATGCGGATATTCTGCGCTCACCTGATTTCTACAGCATCAGCGCTTGTCGCGATCTGCTGTTCCATGTGCAGGAACATCGTATGTCATGGCTGCAGATCGATGCTTACATCAAGGACAAGGGCTTGCAATTGATCGGGGTGGAGGTCGATCTGGATGTACTCGCCGCATACCGGGAAAGTTTCCCGCAAGACCTGCCAGCCCTCGATCTGCACAACTGGCATCTCTTCGAAACGGAGCATCCCCACACCTTCTCGGGCATGTATCAATTCTGGGTGCAGTCTGGTGAGCGCTCGATTTAGTGATCGGAGGGCGGCGAGGGAAGGGGGCGAACGATGGAGCGTCGTTCGCCGCCGGGTGTGCGGTCAGGCCTTGATCCAGTCTTCTGCGGCGCGGTAATCGGCGAAGGCACGGATATCGGCATCCACGAACAGGCGCGACAGCCAAGCTTGCCAGGTCAGCCACTGGTCGTCGGTGACGACGGCGATCTTGCCGAAATCGTGGTTGTGTTCGCGGCTGAAGAACTTGATCTCTTCCCAGGCAACGTCCGGGGTATAGGACAGCATGCCGCGCAGGTCGAACACCAAGTCCACGCCACTGCCGCCTTTGAGCTTGTACAGCGCGTGTTGTTCGAACTGCTGGAAGTCAGCCAGGGTGAACTCGCCCATCACGGCGATGTTGACCAGATTCTCTTTGTCTTCGATGGTGATCATGGGGTTTTTTCCTGAGGCTTTGGGGACAGTTTCAAGCTTAACACACCGCTTGCGATGATGAAGGCGATGCCCAGCCAGGCGCTCAAGCTGAGCTGTTCATGCCAGAACAGCAAGCCGAACAACGCGGAGAAGACGATCGTGCTGTAGGCCAGGCTACCCACCACCAGGGTCTGGCCGGTGCGCTAGGCGCGCGTCATGAACAGTTGGGCAACGGTGGCCGTAGCGCCGATGGCGACCAGCAGCGGCACATCGTGCAGGGTGGGGGCATGCAGCGTGTCCGTCAGCATCCAGGCGGCACTCGCCAGTGTAGCGATGAGATTGAAATAGAACACCACGCGTATGCTGGATTCGCCCAGCATGCCGAGCTGGCGCACGTTCATCAGGGCGATCCCGGCAAGCAAGCCTGAGGCCAGTCCCAGCAGACCGTCGGACAGTTGTTCTTGTTCCAGCGTTGGGTGCAGCAACAGCAACACGCCGACAAAACCGAGGATCAGCACGCTGCTCAGCGGCGGGGGGAACTTCTCCTTGAGCACGGCCACGGTGAGTAGCGACAGGAACAGCGACGAGGTGTAGTTGAGCGTGATGGCGGTGGCCAACGGCAGCACGGTGAGGCAGTGGAAGAACAGCAGCATGGCGACGGTGCCGGACAGTCCGCGCCACCAGTGGCTGCGGCCATGGGGAGTGGCCAGGCCGACGCGTGCGCGCTGCAACATAAAGTAGATGATGAGCAGACCGAAGAAGGATCGGTAGAACACCAGCTCGCTGCTGGAGAAGCTGGGAGCGCCGAGCTTGACGAGCGTCCCCATGCAGGCGAACAGCAAGCCTGCCGCCAACATCCATAATGAACCCACGGCTTACTTCAGATGCTGTACGTGCGGTCCCAGCATGCGGTGCAGGAACTCGTGGTAATGCAGCATGCCATCTTCGGTCGGCGACTGATAAGGGCCTTGCTCCTCTATGCCTTGCTTGTACAAGGCGCGGCGCCCTTGGTGCATGCGCAGGCAGATGATGTCGTCTTCTACCGCCGTCTCGCGATAGGCGGTCTTCTCCGCTTCGATGTAATCGCGCTCGAACAGCACGATGTCTTCCGGATAGTAGAACTCCACGATGTTGGTGCAGGCATCCGTGCCGCGCGGCACCACGGTGCTCACCACCAGCGTATTGGGATACCACTCGACGGTGATGTTGGGGTAGTAGGTCAGCCAGATCGCGCCGTATCTGGGCAGCTTGCCGTTGTTGTAACGCAGCACCTGCTCGGTCCATTTCTCATACACCGGGCTGCCGGGCTTCTTCAGTGCGTGATTGATGCCCACCGTCTGCACGCTGAAGTGTTCGCCGAAGGTCCATTGCAGGTCGTCGCAATCGACGAACTGGCCGAGGCCGGGGTGGAACGGCACGACGTGGTAGTCCTCCTGGTACACCTCGATGAAGGTCTTCCAGTTGAAGTTGTATTCGTCGATCTCTACGCGGTCCAGCATGTAGCCGCTGAAATCGATCTCCTCGAACGCGGGCATGTTGGCGAGGTCTTTGGCGACATCGCGTTGACCGGCGAACAGCAGGCCGTTCCAGTTCTGCAGCGGAGTCTTGTTCAAGTGCAGGCAAGGGTTCTGCGGGAAATGCGGTGCGCCGATCAGCTCGCCGGTGTTCTCATAGGTCCAGCGGTGCAGTGGGCACACGATCTTCTTGGCGCTGCCGCGGCCTTCCAGCATGGTGGCTTGGCGATGACGGCAGATGTTGGACAGCAACTCCACGCCGTTCTCATTGCGTACCAGCATCTTGGCTTTGTCCATCCACTCGATCACGTGATAGTCGCCGATGTTGGGCACCATCAGTTCGTGGCCGACATATTTCGGGCCGGCATCGAGCAGCACGCGTTGTTCGATCTCCAGCACGGCGGGATCGAAATACCAGCGCAACGGCGGTTGCGCGGAGACGGGATTGAATTGTTTCAGCTTGGCGATATCGGACATACCCACAATTCCTTTGTGAATACGGGGAATCGACGATGCCTGCATGCGTCGCCCTGATGATTCCCTGATGTTTACGGGGCTTGGGATTGTCCTAGAAAAGGGGGGGCGGGGCAACAAAAATCCCCCCCCCACGGTTTGCGCTTGGGTAAAATGCCGCCCTTGTTCATCGAAAACCAGAGCAGCGCGAAATGGCGACCAGAACCGACAAGAAACCCAGCTTCGAATCCGCAATGGCGGATCTGGAGCGGCTCGTGGCCGACATGGAGTCGGGCCAGTTGTCCTTGGAGGAATCGTTGAGCGCATACAAGCGCGGCGCGGAGTTGCTGGCGTTCTGTCGCGAACGCCTGGACGATGCACAGCAACAGGTGCGCGTACTTGAAGAAGGCGTACTCAAGGATTTCAACGCAGCCGGCGACGCGAACTGAACGATGTCCGATTTCTCTGCCTGGGTCTCCACCCACCAATCCCGTTTCGAAGAAGCACTCAAGCGTTTGCTGCCCTCGGCCGAAGTGCTGCCACAGCGTCTGCATGAGGCGATGCGCTACAGCACGCTCGACGGCGGCAAGCGCGTACGTCCTCTGCTGGCTTATGCCGCCGGTGAACTGGCCGGTGCGGCGATCGAGCGCGTCGAAGTGGCCGGTGCGGCCGTGGAGATGATCCACGCCTATTCGCTGGTGCATGACGACATGCCGTGCATGGATGATGACGTGCTGCGCCGCGGCAAGCCCACCTGTCATGTCGAATATGACGAAGCGACCGCGTTGCTGGTCGGCGATGCGCTGCAAAGTCTGGCTTTCCAGTTGCTGTCCGACCACACGCTCAGCGACGATGCGGCGCTGCAGTTGCAGATGGTGAAACTGCTCGCCGTGGCCAGCGGTTCGCGCGGCATGGCCGGCGGTCAGGCCATCGACCTGGCCAGCGTGGGTCAGCAGCTGTCACTGCCGGAGCTGGAGCAGATGCACATCCACAAGACCGGTGCGCTGATCCGCGCCGCCATCCTGCTCGGTGCGCATTGCGGGAAGATGGCGCCGGCACAACTGGAGCGTCTCGACCATTTCGGCAAACTGATCGGCCTCGCCTTCCAGGTGGTGGACGACGTGCTCGATTGCGCAGCGGATACCGCCACGCTGGGCAAGACGGCGGGCAAGGATGCCGAGAACGACAAACCCACCTACGTCAGCCTGCTGGGCCTGAACGGCGCGCGCGCGATGGCGCAGCGCCTGCACGGCGAAGCCTTGGCCACGCTGGCGGAACATGGCGAGGCGGCGCGCCGTCTGCGCGAGCTCGCCGATTTCATCGTATTGAGAAAGTATTGATGACCTCTTTGCTGGATACCATCAACGCTCCAGAAGACCTGCGCCAACTGTCGCGCGAGCAACTGCCGCAGTTGGCCGAGGAATTGCGCGCCTTCCTCATCGAATCGGTGAGCAAGACCGGCGGCCACCTCTCATCCAATCTGGGGACGGTGGAGCTGACCATCGCGCTGCACGCCGTGTTCGACACGCCGCGCGACAAGCTGGTGTGGGACGTCGGTCACCAGACCTATGCGCACAAGATCCTCACCGGCCGCCGTGCCGGCATGGGCGGCCTGCGCATGAAAGACGGTCTGGCCGGCTTCCCCAAGCGCGAAGAGAGCCCTTACGACACTTTCGGCACCGGCCATTCCAGCACTTCCATCTCGGCGGCGCTGGGCATGGCGGTGGCGGCCAAACTGCGCGGCTCGGATGAGCGCGCGGTGGCCATCATCGGTGACGGCGCGATGACCGGTGGCATGGCGTTCGAGGCGCTGAACAACGCCGGTGCGATGGATGCCAACCTGCTGGTCATCCTCAACGACAACGACATGTCCATCTCGCGCCCGGTCGGCGCGCTCAACAACTACTTGGCCAAGCTGATGTCCGGCCGCTTCTACGCGGCGATGCGTCGCGGCAGCGAGAAGGTGCTGAAAGGCATGCCGCCGGTGCTGGAGTTCGCCAAGCGCGCCGAGGAGCATGTGAAGGGCATGGTGACGCCGGGGACGCTGTTCGAAGAGTTCGGCTTCAACTACATCGGCCCCATCGACGGCCACGACATCAACGTGTTGCTGGATACGCTGGGCAACATCCGCAAGCTGCAAGGTCCGCAGTTCCTGCACATCGTCACGCAGAAGGGCAAGGGTTATGCCCATGCCGAAGAGGATTGCGTGCTGTATCACGGCGTGGGCAAATTCGATCCCGATCACGGCATCACCACCAAACCCGGCGCCAAGCCCAGCTATACGCAGATCTTCGGCGACTGGCTGTGCGACATGGCGGCCGCAGACGACAAGCTGGTCGGCATCACGCCGGCGATGTGCGAAGGCTCCGGCATGGTCGCTTTCTCCGAGCGCTATGCGGAGCGCTATTTCGATGTCGGCATCGCCGAGCAGCATGCGCTCACCTTCGCTGCCGGCCTCGCCTGCGAAGGCTACAAGCCGGTGGTGGCGATCTATTCCACTTTCCTGCAACGTGCCTACGACCAGCTCATCCACGACATCGCCATCCAGGACCTGCCGGTGATGCTGGCCATCGATCGCGGTGGCCTGGTCGGTGCCGACGGTGCCACGCATGCGGGCAGCTTCGACCTGTCCTATCTGCGCAGCATCCCCAACATGACGGTGATGGCGCCGGCGGATGAAGACGAGTGCCGCAAGATGCTCAGTACTGCCTACCGCATGGATACGCCGAGCGCGGTGCGCTATCCGCGTGGCGTCGGCCCCGGCGTCGCAGCGTCGGGCGACCTTGCCGCGCTGGAGATCGGCAAGGGCGAAGTGCGCCGCAACGGTATCGGAGTCGCCATCCTGTCCTTCGGCTCCATGCTGGCGCCGGCCATGCAAGCGGCAGAGACACTGAATTGCACCGTCGCCAACATGCGCTTCGTGAAACCGCTGGATGAGGCGCTGGTGCTGCAACTGGCGCACAGCCACGAACTGCTGGTCACCGTGGAAGAGAACACGGTGCAGGGCGGTGCGGGCAGCGCTGTGGCGGAATGTCTGGCCCAACACGGCGTCATGGTGCGCATGCTGCATCTCGGTTTGCCCGACCGCTTCATCGAACAGGGCGAACACGCACAACTGCTGGCGGAATGCGGCCTGGATGCCGCCGGCATGACGCTGTCCATCCGACAGGCCCTGGCGCGACAGGGACGCTGAGGCGAGCGGCCATGGGAGCGCGCATTCTGCTCGGCCTGTTCCTGTTGTGGTCTTTGCCGGCGGCAGCGCTCGACCATGTGGTGCTGCAACTGAAGTGGACGCACGCCTTCCAGTTCGCCGGCTATTACGCGGCGCAGGCGCAAGGCTATTACCGCGAAGCCGGGCTGGAGGTGGAGATCCGCGAGGCTGGATCGACCACCGATCCAGTGCGTGAGGTGCTGACAGGGCACGCCCAGTATGCGGTCGGCACCAGCAGCCTGTTGCTTGAACGCGCCGCCGGCAAGCCGGTGGTGGTGCTGGCGGTGGTGTTCCAGCAGTCGCCATATGAGATCTACGCGCTGCCCGGTATCCATAGCTTGCGTGACCTGGAGGGCAAACGGCTGATGATCGAACCGCAAGCGGATGAGCTGATCGCTTATCTGAAGAAGGAAGGTGTCGATCTCTCCCGCGTCCGTCGGGTGCCGCACACACTCGATGCCGAAGGCTTGATGCGTGGCGAGGCGGAAGCCATCTCCGGCTATGTGTCGAACGAGCCCTATTATTTCGCTCGCGCCAGATTCCCGTATCGCACCTTCAGCCCGCGCTCGGCGGGCATCGATTTCTACGGCGACAACCTGTTCACCGCGCAGCGCGAACTGCTGCGCCATCCGGCGCGCGTGCGCGCCTTCCGCGAGGCCAGTCTGCGCGGCTGGCAATATGCCAAAGCGCATCCGCAGGAGATCATCGATCTGATCCTCAAGCAGTATTCAAGCAAGCACAGCCGCGACTATCTGCTGTTCGAGTCGCAACGCATGGTGCCCTTGCTGCAACCGAACCTGATCGCCATCGGGTACATGAACCCCGATCGCTGGCGCTTCATCGCCGATACCTATGCCGATCTCGGCCTGCTGCCGCGCGACTATGCGCTGGAAGGTTTCCTGTATGAGGCGAGCGAGCCGGACATGGCCTGGCTCTACCGCATCCTCACGCTGAGTCTGCTGACGCTGGCCATCGTTTCGGCGGTGGTGCTGTACATCCTGCGCATCAATCGCCGTCTGCGCATCAGCCAGCACGAGCTGCTGGAGAGCGAGAGCCATTACCGGCTACTGGTGGAGAACATGCGCGATGTGGTGTGGATCCTCGATCCGTATACGCTGCGCTTCCGTTACAGCAGTCCGTCGGTCGAGCGCTTCCGCGGTTTCACCGTGGCCGAGATGCTGGACATGTCGCTCGACCAGACGGTGGCCACCGCTGCCGTCGAACCGCTGAAACAGAAGATTGCCGCCTATTTGCAGGAATTCCTGTCAGGCGAGCATCCGAACAAGGTGTATACCGAAGAGCTGCCCATGTTGTGCAAGGATGGCCGTGTGGTGTGGGGCGAGGTGATCGCGCGCTTCGTGCGTAACGAACATACCGGACAGATCGAGCTGCACGGCGTCACGCGTGACATCACCGAACGCAAGGCGGCGCAGGCGAGGATCGAGCACATGGCGATGCATGACCTGCTCACCGGACTGCCCAACCGCGCCTTGCTCAACGACCGGTTGCATCAGGCGCTGATCGCCTCGCAGCGTGACCAGAGCCGCGGCGCACTGATGTTCATCGACCTCGACCGTTTCAAGCAGGTGAACGACGAGCTGGGGCACGACATCGGCGATCAGTTGTTGTTGCAAGTGGCGACGCGCATGGAAGCTTGCGTGCGCGCGTCGGATACGGTGGCCCGCATCGGCGGCGACGAGTTCATCGTGCTGCTGCGCCCCATGCTGGACGAGGCGGATGCGCTGCGAGTGGCCGAGAAGTTGCGCGAGTCGCTGCATGCCCCGTTCCATGTCGCCGGTCGTGTGCTATCGGTCTCTGGCAGCATCGGCGTCGCGCTGTATCCCACGCACGGCGATGATGCCGTAGAGCTGTCCAAGAAGGCGGATATCGCCATGTATCGCGCGAAGGAGAGCGGGCGCGACAGCGTTTGCCTGTATCAAGACCTTGCAGTCGACCAGGACTAATGTTTGATTGATTTTGTCGGACAAGCGCTATAATCGGCCGGGTCCGAGCATTCACGAAAGACCGCAATGAACCAAGCCATCCCCGACGTCCAGAGCAGCGCGGATACGCGCCGCATCGCCATCAACAAGGTCGGCATCAAGAGCATCCGTCATCCCATCGTCGTCAGCGACAAGAGCGAAGGCGTGCAACACACCATCGCCACCTTCAACATGTATGTGCGCCTGCCGCACAACTTCAAGGGCACGCACATGTCGCGCTTCGTGCAGATCCTCAACGAGCACGGCCGCGAGATCTCGGTCGAGTCGTTCGAGAGCATCCTGCGCGAGATGGTGGACAAGCTGGAGGCGAAGTCCGGCTACATCGAGATGAACTTCCCGTATTTCGTCAACAAGACCGCCCCGGTGTCCGGTGTGCAGAGTCTGCTCGATTACGATGTCACCTTCATCGGCGAGATCGTCGATGGCGCCTATCAGTTCACCATGCGAGTGCTGGTGCCGGTGACCAGTCTGTGCCCGTGCTCGAAGGAGATATCCGAGCGCGGTGCGCACAACCAGCGTTCGCATGTCACCCTCACGGTGCGTACCAAGGGTGCGGTATGGATCGAGGATGTGGTGCGCATCGCCGAAGAGCAGGCATCGAGCGAGCTGTACGGCCTGCTCAAGCGTCCGGACGAGAAGTTCGTCACCGAGCGTGCCTATGACAACCCCAAGTTCGTCGAAGACATGGTGCGCGATGTGGCGGCCGCATTGAATGCCGACGAGCGTATCGAAGCCTATGTGGTGGAATCGGAGAACTTCGAATCCATCCATAACCATTCCGCCTATGCCTTGATCGAGCGCGACAAGACCCAGTCCTGACATGAAACCGGTCGCCGTCTTCCGCCATGCCGGCAACGAGGGCCCCGGCCATTTCGCCTGGTTCCTCAATCAGCACGCGATCCCGTGGCAGATGGTGCATATCGATCAAGGGGAGGTGGTCCCCAGCGATGCGGCGGCCTTCTCCGGCCTGGTGTTCATGGGCGGCCCGATGAGCGTGAACGACGAGCTGCCGTGGATCGCGCGTTCGCTGGATCTGATACGCGATGCCGTGGCGCGGGACATCCCGGTGCTCGGCCATTGCCTGGGTGGGCAATTGATGTCCAAGGCGCTGGGCGGCGTGGTGACGCAGAACCCGGTGAAGGAACTCGGCTGGGGCGCGGTCAGCGTAGCCGACAACGCAACGGCGCGCCACTGGTTCGGCGAAATCAGGCGATTCGATGCCTTCCACTGGCATGGTGAGACCTTCTCGCTGCCGCCCGGTGCGGTCCATCTGCTATCCAGCGCACACTGTGCCAATCAGGCCTGGTGCCGCGGCAAGCATCTGGCGATGCAATGCCATGTCGAGATGACCGCGCACATGATCGAGGACTGGTGCCACGCCGGCGCGCAGGCGCTCGAGGACAATCGCAGCAGCCCGGCGGTACAGGACGCTGCCACCATGCAGGCGCAGATGCACGAGAAATTGCCACCGCTGAATGCGCTGGCAGACCGGCTTTATCGGCAGTGGATATGCGGCATCTCCGCATAATCGCGGCCGCGCTTCACCTAACCATTCCAACGTAGTTCCCATGAGTGCTCGCAGTAAACTCAAAAAACAACTCCATTTCCAATTGCGGGTGGCGGCATTCGCCCTGTTGTTCACCGTTGGTTACGGCGGCTTCCTGTTGTACAGCTTGCTGGGTGACGTCGCCAATGAGACGGCCAGTGGCGTGCAGGCGGTCGCCGAGATGACCGATACATCGCGCCGTGCGCAAGTGGCTTTCCAGCGCCAGGTGCAGGAATGGAAGGACATCCTGCTGCGCGGATATGACCGCGAGCTGCTGGCGCATCACACCGCAGCTTTCGATCAGCAATACCAAGCGGTACAGCGCGAGTTGCAACAACTGGAAGATCTGATGCAGCACCAGCAGCTGGACACCACGCAAGTGGAAGCGCTGCTCGCCAAACATGCCGGCATGCGCGAACGCTATCTGGATACCTTACGGCGTTATCCGCCCGATCGCCGTGTCGATAATCTGTTCCGCGCGGATGCCATGGTGCGCGGCATCGACCGTGAACTGTCCGGCAGGCTCGATGACTTGGGACGCACGGTCGCGGAAACGGCCACCGAGCGGGTGGCAACGGTGAGCGGGGCGATCCAGACGCGCTATGAATGGCAGCAATACTATCTGTTGTCGGTGCTGCTGTTCGTGCTGCCAGGCATCAGCATGTTCAGCTTCTATCAGCTTACCCGTCTGGCGCGTCAGCTGACGGAAGAGCGCGAGCGTGCGCTGGTCACGCTCTCTTCCATCGGTGATGCAGTGATCGTCAGCGATGTGCAGGGGTGTGTCGAATACATGAACCCGGTGGCCGAGGAGATGACCGGCTGGCCGTTGGGCGAAGCCATGGGGCGTCCGCTGAAGGAAGTGTTCGTCATCGTCAATGAGTTGACTCGGCAGCCGGTGGCCAGTCCGGTCGACGAAGTGCTGCGTCTGGGACAGGTGAGTGGATTGGCCGAGCACACGTTGCTCATCGCGCGCGATGGCAGCGAATATCCCATCGGCGATTCGGCAGCGCCCGTGCGCAACGAGTCCGGTGCGATCACCGGCGCGGTACTGGTGTTCCACGATGCAAGCGAGCAGATGCGCGCGCAACGCGAGATCCGCCATCTGGCCTACCACGATCATTTGACCGGTTTGCCGAACCGCCGCTTGTTGCAGGACCGGGTGCGGGTCGCCTTGGACAACGCGCAGCGGCACGGCAACAAGCTCGCGCTGTTGTTCATCGACCTGGATCATTTCAAGATCATCAACGATACCCTGGGGCATGACTACGGTGACCTGTTGCTGGAGGCAGCAGCACAGCGCCTGGTGTCCTGCGTGCGTAAGCAGGATACCGTGGCCCGTACCGGTGGCGACGAGTTCGTCATGCTGCTGATGGATGTGAAGTCAGTCGACGATGCGGCCAATGTGGCGCAGAAAGTGCTGGATGCCTTGTCTGCTTCATACCAGATCAAAGGGGTCGATCTGCATAGTACCCCCAGTATCGGCATCAGCCTCTATCCAGAAGACGGGCGCGATTTCGAGACCTTGCTCAAGCATGCCGATACCGCCATGTATCATGCCAAGGAGCGCGGGCGTGCGGGTTACCACTTCTTCATGGATGAGATGAACGTACGTACCCTGGAGCGCCTGACGATAGAAGGCAACCTGCACAAGGCGCTAGCGCGCAACGAGTTCGAACTGTATTACCAGCCCAAGATGAACATCCGCGACGGCAAGGTGATCGGCGCCGAGGCATTGATCCGCTGGAACCATCCGGAGTTGGGTCTGGTGCCGCCCGGCAAATTCATCCCCATCGCCGAGCAGAGCAGCATCATCGGCGAGATCGGTGAGTGGGTGGCACGCGCGGCCTGTGTGCAGAGCCGTATCTGGCAAGAGATGGGGATGACGTTGCCGCTGAGTTTCAACGTCTCGGCGCGCCAGTTCCTGCATGGCGACCTGCCGGGCATGCTGACCCGTATCCTGCAAGAGACCGGGGCCGATCCAGGCTCGCTCGAACTGGAACTCACCGAGGGTGTATTGCTGAACTTCATCGAAGCCGAAGCCACGCTCAGTGCGATCAAGACCATGGGTCTGCGCATCGCCATCGACGATTTCGGTACCGGCTATTCCAGCCTGGCCTACCTGCGCCGCATGCCCATCGACACGTTGAAGATCGACCGCACCTTCGTCATGCATCTGGAGAGCAAGCCGGAAGATGTCTCCATGGTGGAGACCATCATCACCATGGCGCGCAACCTGGGCATGACCGTCATCGCGGAAGGTGTGGAGAGCCGGGCGCAAGCGGACATCCTGCTCGCCAGCGGCTGCGAGGCATGTCAGGGCTATTTCTATGGCAAACCGGTGCCGGCCGCAGAGTTCATGGCAACACTGCGCCGGGCGGCGAGCTGAAGCCGGTGGCGGATGTACTGTTAGAATCCAGCCCTGCCTCTCCGGGAGTACACCATGACTTACGTCGTTGCCGAGAACTGCATCCGCTGCAAATACACCGACTGTGTCGAAGTCTGTCCGGTCGACTGTTTCCGCGAGGGCGATAACTTCCTGGTCATCGATCCCGCAGAATGCATCGATTGCTCGCTGTGCGTGCCGGAATGTCCGGCCGGTGCGATCTATGCGGCGGATGACCTGCCGCCGGATCAACAGTCCTTCATCGCCCTGAATGCCGAACTGGCCAAACAATGGCCGTCCATCACGGTGAAGAAGAATGCGCCGGCCGATGCCGACGACTGGTTGAACGTCAAAGACAAACTCTCGTACCTGAAGAAGTGAGCACAGCGCACGCGCAATACGACCGCATCGCGCAGCGCATCCTCGCCGCGCATCCCGCGCCCGACCTGCGCGGCATCACTCTCCTGTTGCCCAATATGCATGTGGTGCAGCCGCTGGCGCAGGCATTGGTGCGCCAGGCGCAAGTGCCGGCGCTGCTGTTGCCGCAGATGGTCACGCTGGATGCCTGGGCACAGAGCATCCCGCTGGCCGCGCCCGTCGCCACCGAATGCCAGCGCAGCGCCTTGCTCTACCAGCACCTGCGCAAGCAGCAATGGTTCGACAATGCCGACCTGTGGGGCATGACGCAGGAACTGCTCAAGCTGTTCGACGAACTGACGCTGGGGCTGGGCGCGTTGCCGGCCGATGCGGAAAGTTTCGCCGCCGTCGTGCAACGCGCCTATGCCGCGCGTCAGGATGCCGCGCTGCAACTGGAAGCCCGGCTGGTGTTCGAGTTGTGGCATGCCATGCAGCAGGGCGCGGAACTGGATCGCGCACGGGCACGGCAGCAGCGGCTGGCCATGCTGGCCCAGCAGGCGGCACGGCCGCTGTATGTGCTGCGCACTTCGGCATGGGATGCGGTCGAGCAGCGCTTCCTCGACGCCTATGCCGAGCGTGCGCATGTGAAGGTGTTCGACCTGCGCGAGATGGGGGCGGCAGTGCGAGCGCCGCGCCTGTTCGCCGCCACCTCGCTGGAGCAGGAGGCGCGCGCCGCCGCCATGCAGGTGCGCTGCTGGCTGGCTGAGGGCAAGCGTGACATTGCGGTGGTGGCGCAGGACCGCGTCACCGCGCGCCGCATGCGCGCCTTGCTGGAACGCGCCGAGGTCCTGGTAGCGGACGAGACCGGCTGGACCTTGGCTACGCTGTCGGTGAGCACCGTGCTCGAGCGCTGGCTCACCGCGCTGCAGAGCGACTTCTATCACCACGACCTGCTCGACCTGCTCAAGTCGCCGTTCATCTTCGCCGATCTGGCGGCGGGTGAGCGCAAGGCAGCGGTGTATCGGCTGGAACAGTTGCTGCGCCGGCAAGGGGTGGTGGCCGGTCTGCCTGCCTTCGTGGCACTCGCTGCCGCCGAGCCGGCGTTGCATGGCCTGCTGCGGCGCATGCAGGAAGCGGCGGCATTGCTGGTGCAGGACCGCCGCCAGACTTTGTCGGCCTGGCTGCAAGCCTTGCAGGCGAGTCTGGTGTGTCTGGGGATACGCCAAGGCTTGCAGCAGGACGAGGCCGGCCAGCAACTGCTGGCGGCACTGGCGAACTGGCAGCAGGAGCTGGCGCAGGACGAGGGGCGCTATCGTTTCCAGGAATGGCGGCGCTGGCTGGCGCAGCAGCTGGATGGCGAGACCTTCCGCGATCGCAGCATAGACAGTCCGGTGTGCTTCACCCACCTGGCGGCCACGCGCTGGCGGCGTTTCGATGCGGTGCTGCTGCTGGGCTGCGGTGCGGATCACTTGCCCAGTGCCAGCGACGGCGGGCGCTGGTTCAACGATGGGGTGCGCGCAGCCTTGGGGCTGCCCACACGCAGCTTCCACGCCACGCGTCAGCGCGACGACCTGCATGCGCTGCTGGCCTTGCATGACACCGTGCTTGCCACCTGGTTGCAGGACAAGAACGGTGAGCCGGGTTTGTTGAGCCCGTATCTGCAACTGTTGTGCGAGGGCAGCGAGGCCGCGCTCGCTGCGTCGGCGCTGCATGCCTTGCTGGCGGCCGAAGATGCGCATCGCGCCGAGCTGCCGCCGGCGGTACAACCCGCACCGGTGGTGGCGGCCGAGGCGGTGCCGGCGCGTGTGTCGATCAGTGCCTATAACGCGCTGGTCGCCTGCCCCTACCAATTCCATGCGCGGCATATCCTCAAGCTGAACGAGTTGGACGAGGTGCAGGAAGCCATCGAGAAACGCGATTACGGCGAGCGGGTGCACACCATCCTGCAACGTTTCCATGAGCGCTATCCGCAGGTCGGCGGGCAGCCGCCCGACGGGCTGGAAGCAGCACTACGCGAGCTGAGCAACGAGGCGTTCGCCGATCTGCTGGCGCACGATTTCGCTGCGCGCGCCTGGCTGGTGCGCTGGTTCAAGTCGTTGCCGGCCTATCTGGCCTGGCAGCTGGAGAACGAAGCGCAAGGCTGGCGCTATGCCGGGGCCGAACAGGATTTCGAGTTGCCGCTGGACGGCGTGCGTTTGCGCGGGCGCATCGACCGGCTGGACCAGCACGACGACGAGCGCCGCGTGTTCGATTACAAGACGCAATCCGATCAGCTGTTGCGCAATAAACTCAAGGCTCCGGGCGAGGATGTGCAGCTCGCCAGCTACGCCTGGGCGGTGCAGGCGAGCGCGGCCGAGTTCGTCAGTATCGAAGACGGCAGGGTGCGCAGCATCGCGCCGCCGCAAGAGCTTGGACAGCTTGCGCGGCTGAATGCGCAACGATTGGAGCAGGTGATGGCGCAGCTGCGCGCGGGTGCGGGCTTGCCCGCGAACGGCAGCGATGCGGTGTGTACGTATTGCGAGATGCGCGGCCTTTGCCGCAAGGGCGAGTGGACGGCAGCAGACGGGATACAGGAGGCAGCATCCAGCGCCCCTCTCCCGCATGCGGGAGAAGGATTGGGGGAGAGGGAATATGGATAGCCGTATCGCCCTCGATCCCCGTCGCAGTGTGGTCGTCGAAGCCTGCGCCGGCAGCGGCAAGACTTGGCTGCTGGTGTCGCGCATGTTGCGCCTGTTGCTGGATGGCGCGCAGCCGTCGCAGATCCTGGCCATCACCTTCACGCGCAAGGCGGCGCAGGAGATGCAGGCACGCTTGCAGCAATGGCTGCGCGACCTGGCGCAGGGCGATGAGAGCTTCGTGCGCGCTTTCCTGGCCGAGCGCGGTTTGCCCGCTGCCGATGCGGAGCAGGTGCAGCGCGCGCGACGCTTGTATGGCGAAGTGTTGCTGGCGCAGCCCGGCGTCACCATCAGCACCTTCCATGGCTGGTTCATGCAGGTGTTGCAGCGCGCGCCGATGAATGCCGAGGTGATGCAGGGCATGACGCTGCTGGAACGTCCCGCTGCCGAGCAGGAAGAGGCGTGGGAAGAATTGCTGGAGCGCTTGCGTAAACAGCCTGAAAGCGAACTGGCGCAACGCATGCAATGGCTGTTCGACGAATGCGGCTTGTTCAACACGCGCAAGTTGCTGTCCGCCTTCCTCGCCAAACGAGCCGAGTGGTGGGCGTATACGCAAGGGCAGGATGCACCGCTGGATTTCGCGCTGGATGAGTTACGCGCCTACCTCGAGGTGGATATGGCGTTCGATCCAGTGGCGGACTGGGGGATGTGCGGCAACAGCGAAGAGGTGTTCTTCGCTTTCGTGCGTCAGCTGGCGGGCAACGGTACCGATACGCAGGTGAACAAGGCGGGTGAGCTGGAACGCGCGTGGAGCGACCGTGCGCCAGAGGCGCGCTTCGATGCGGTGGCGCCGTTGCTGTATACCCAGGCGGGTGAACCGCGCAGCTTCAAGCCGACCAAGAAGCAGGATGCGGAAGCGTTCCTGGTGACGCGCGATGCGCTGTTCGCCAGTTTGCAGGCAGTGCGCGATACGTTGGCCGAGCAGCAAGCGTATCGCCTGAACGAGGCGGTGTTGCAATGCGGCGTCGCCTTGCTCGAGCGTTATCAGGCGCTCAAGGCGCAGAAACAGCAGATGGATTTCTCCGACCTGGAATGGCAGTTGTGCCATCTGCTGCAAAACAGCGCACATGCCGAGACCATGCAGTACAAGCTGGATAGCCGTTACCGCCACGTGCTGCTGGACGAGTTCCAGGATACCAACCCCTTGCAGTGGCAGATCATGCGCGCGTGGTTCGATGCCGCGGTGGCGGTGGAGTCGCAACCGTCGGTGTTCATGGTGGGCGACCCCAAGCAATCCATCTACCGCTTCCGCCGCGCCGATGCGCGTCTGTTCCAGGTGGCGCGCGTCTACCTGCAAGAGAATTTCGCCGCGCAAGCGCTGCATAACCATCACACGCGGCGCAATGCGCCGGCCATTGTCGCGGCGGTGAACGCGGTGTTCCGCGAGCAGCCTGCGGGCTTCGAGTTCGTCGAGCACGGTACCTATCAGCACGATCTGCCGGGCACGGTGCAGGTCATGCCATTGGCCGAGGTGGCGCTCGCAGAAGAAGCAGAGGCTGCGCAGGGTGAGGCCTTGTGTCTGCGTAATCCGCTGACCACGTCGCGCGGCGGTGACGAGCAGGGTGCGCGCCATCAGGAAGCGGAACTGTTCGCCGCGACGCTGCAAGAGATCGCGCGGGAATGGCGCGTACACGCAGACGGCGCGGAGCGGGGGGCAAAGTGGGGCGACATCATGGTGCTGGTGCGTGCGCGTACCCATCTTGCCATCTACGAAGAAGCGCTGCGCGCGCGCCATATCCCGTTCATTAGCTCGCGTCGCGGTGGTCTGCTCGACACGCTGGAAGCGGAAGACCTGCAAGCCTTGCTGCTGTTCCTCATCACCCCGTTCGCGGACCTGGCGCTGGCCCAGGTGCTGCGCACGCCGATCTTCGCGTGCAGCGATGCGGATTTGATGCAGCTTTCAGGATGCGGGAATCAGGAGACGGGATACGGGATACAGGATGCAGGGGAGCCCGCTGCCCCTCCTGAATCCCGTATCCCGTCTCCTGATTCCTCCTGGTGGCAACGTCTGCAACGACTGGCTTCGCCGTCGCCCGCCTTGCAGCGTGCCGCCGCGCTGCTCAAAGAGTGGCTGGCGCTGGCGGACAAGTTGCCGGTGCATGACCTGCTGGATCGCATCTATTTCGAGGGCGACGTCATCGCGCGCTATGCGGCGGTGCTGCCGCCCGAACGGCGCGCCAAGGTGACGGCCAATCTGCATGCCTTCATGGAGATCGCGCTGAGCGTCGATGCCGGCCGCTATCCCAGCTTGCCGCGCTTCTTGCAGGAGCTGCGCGAGCTGCGCGCGAGTACGGACGATGCGCCGGACGAAGGCAAGCTGGGTACCGCGGGCGATGCCGTGCGCATCTATACCGTGCACGAATCCAAGGGGCTGGAAGCGCCCATCATCTGGCTGCTCGATGCGCATGCCGAAAAGAACAGCCGTGAGAGCAGCGAGGTGCTGCTCGACTGGGCGCCGCAGGCCGAGCGGCCGGCGCATTTCTCCGTGTATCGCGACCAGGCTTCGCGCGGCCGAAAACGTGCCGCGCTGTTCGAACAGGAGGCGGTGCAGCAGGCGCGCGAGGATATGAATCTGCTCTATGTCGCGATGACGCGCGCGCAGCAGGCGCTCATCGTCAGCGGTAGCCACTCGGCGAAAGCCAGACTGGCGCCGAGCTGGTACGAACGCATCGCGACGGCGGTGGGCGCGCCACAGGCGAATCCGCTGCGGTTCGCGCCGCCGCCGGTCAATGCAGCGGTCGCGGCAGACCGTGTGGCGCAGTTCGCCTTGCCTGTGCACATGCCGATCGGCTCGCGCCTGGCCCGCAACACCATGCAGCAGCAACGCGGCATCTGGCTGCATGCCTTGCTGGAGCATCTCAGCGGCGGCATGACGGAACGGGCCGAGTTGCAACAGCGGCTGGCGATACCGGAGGCGGAGATGGATGCGGTGTGGTCGCTGGCACAAGGGCTGCTCACGGCGCCGCAGCTCGCGCGCTTCTTCGATGCACCGGCTTATCGCGCCGCCTATAACGAGTTGCCCTATGTGGATGCGCAGGGCGAACTGAGGCGCATCGACCGCCTGGTCGAATTCGACGATGAAGTGTGGGTGCTGGATTACAAGCTGGGCGATGTGCAGGAAGCCACGCGCTACCGTGCACAACTGCTGGTATACCGACAGGCGATGCAGGCGGTGTATGCCGCCAAGCCGGTACGCTGCGCGCTGTTGTTCGCCGACGGTACGCTCAGCGAGGTGTCGCCATGAGTGAGCTGTCGTCGCCGGCAGATGGAGCCGCCGCGGCCGATGAGGTGATGTGCCATTGCAGCGGTACGCGGCGTGCCTATATCCGTCAGTTGCATGAGCAGGGCATGGATTTGCAGGCCATCTCGCGCTGGACCGGCGCGCTGTCGGGCTGCGGCGGCTGCGAGTGGGATATCGGCGACTTCCTGCGAGCGTTGGCGCAACAGTCTGACCGGCAACCTTGAAGCGGGCGTCAATCCGCGTCTGGCCAGGCGCTGAACGGGAACGGCACTTGCTCGCTGGCGAAGGATTGGAACTCGACGATCTGGCGCATGTAGTGCCCGAGGTTGCGGCCGAAGGCCGTCAGCCGCTGGTTGGGCGCTTCATCCATCAACACCACGATCCACTGGATGATGGCGAGCAGGCACAGCAGCGTGCCGCACAGGTTGAGGATGAGCGCCATCAGCAACATGTAGATGGCGCGGATCAGCAGATGGCGTTTGCGTTCCGGGATGTCGGTCATGGGGTCCTCCTGTGTCGCGCACACTAGCGGGATTCGCGGGTGGCGGCAATGCGGCCTCCCCGGTTTGACAGAGGGATAGCCGTCCTTCTATATTGCAAAAAAGAACGAACGTTCTGTTCGTTGCGAATCAGTCGGGTGGATCAAGTGAAGCATGAAGTGAACAAGGGGCGCGGGGCGACCTTGCACATCGAGGGGCGTTTCGAGGGGGTGGTGCGCGAGCGCTTCGACGATGGTTGGGCGACGCCGGAGGAAGAGGGGCCGCGCCTACAGACCAGTGTGACGCTGGAGCGCGCCAAAAGTATCCTGCAAAAACAGGATTCGCCCGATCTGGCTTTCGAGCACAGCCTGAATGCCTATCGCGGTTGCGAGCATGGCTGCATCTATTGTTATGCACGGCCATCGCATGCTTATCTCAATCTTTCGCCGGGGCTGGATTTCGAATCGCAGCTGTTCGCCAAACCGGATGCGGCGAAGCTGCTGCGCGCCGAGCTGGCGCGCCCGGCCTATCGTTGTTCGCCTATCGCCCTCGGGGTGAACACCGATTCCTACCAGCCCATCGAACGCGAGCTGAAAATCGTGCGTCAGATACTGGAAGTGCTGGTGGAATGTCGGCACCCGGTATCCATCGTCACCAAATCGGCGCTGATCGAACGCGACCTCGACCTGCTCGCGCAGTTGGCACGCGACGATCTGGTGCAGGTGTTCATCACGGTGACCACGCTGGACGGCGCGCTGGCACGCAAGCTGGAGCCGCGCGCCGCATCACCGCAACGCCGTTTGCGGGTGATACGCAACTTGCAAACGGCCGGTGTGCCGTGCGGGGTGTTCGTTGCGCCGGTGATCCCGTTCCTGACCGATGCCGAACTGGAGGACATCCTGCAAGCCGCCGCGGCGCACGGGGCCGATTCGGCGGCGTATACCTTGTTACGCTTGCCGTATGAATTGAAGGGGCTGTTCAAGGATTGGCTGGCCACCCATTACCCGCAGAAAGCAGAGCATGTGATGGCTCGCTTGCGTGAGATGCGTGCCGGACGCGAGAACGATGCGCAGTTCGGTTCGCGTTTTCGCGGGCAAGGGCAGTTCGCACAGTTGCTGGCGCAGCGTTTCCGCTTGGCCTGTGCGCGTAACGGGTTGGTGCGTCCGCCAGCGGCACTGGATAGCACGCACTTCCGGGCACCGGGCAAGGATGGGCAGTTGGCGCTGTTCTGATGCCGTTGCGGTAGCTATATATAGGCTGCGGTTCCCGAGTCCGCCAGTCGGATGTTTAACCCTGTCGTCGTCATGGTGTGGTTCAATCGGGCCATTCCAGCCGCTGTCGTTGTGTGCCGGCTTGAGGAGGTGTGATGAGCATCATGGATTGGCCTGAAGGGGAGCGTCCGCGCGAGAAATTGTTGCAGCGGGGAGCGGCCGCCTTGTCCGATGCGGAACTGCTGGCGATCTTCCTGCGCGTCGGGGTGGCGGGCAAGAGTGCCGTCGATCTGGCGCGTGACTTGCTCGCCCGTTTTGGCAGCCTGACGCGCTTGTTTGCAGTCGCCGAGCATGAGTTCTGTGCCATGCATGGCATGGGACGCGCCAAGTATGTGCAGTTGCAGGCAGTGCTGGAGATGGCACGTCGCGCCTTGCAGGAGGAGATGCAGGTCGGCGACGCGCTGAATTCGCCGCGTGCCGTACGCGAGTACTTGCGTCTTTTGTTGCAGGCGCGCAAGCAAGAGGTGTTCGTCGCCCTGTTCCTTGATGCACAGCATCGCGTGATTGCCAGCGAGGAGTTGTTCCAGGGGACGCTGACACAGACCAGTGTTTATCCGCGCGAGGTGGTGAAGCGCGCGCTGCACCACAATGCAGCGGCGGTCATCTTCGCGCATAACCATCCATCCGGCGTAGCCGAGCCCAGCCAGTCCGACCGCCTGCTGACGCAGGCCTTGCAGCAGGCGCTGGATCTGATCGAAGTGCGCGTGCTGGACCATTTCATCGTGGCCGGTGCCGGCTGCTTGTCCTTCGCCGAGCAAGGGAATTTGTGATGGATGCGGACGAGCCACTGGTGTCGGCGCAGAGTATGACGGAAGCCACTGTCGTTTCCGCCATCATCCGCGATTTCATCCATCTCACCGAGCGTTTGTCCGGTCCGGCGCTGGCGCAGCTGATGAACAACTACTACGGCAAGGTCATGGCGCTGGTCGAACAGCAGCAAGGGGTGCTGTGTTCGCTGGATAACCACGGCATGCTGATCGTGTTCCCGCCGGTCCCGGCAGGCGATCCGCACACGCGGCGCGCGTTGCGTTTCGCCTTGGCGCTCGCCTTGATCGCCTATCAGATGCGTTTCCTGATCCGGCAATCCTTTCCCGATGCCGGACTGGCGCATTTTGGTGTCGGGGTGGGCATACATAGCGGTTCACTGACCATGCACGAGTTGGGGCAGGCGCCGTTCCGGCATCGTGTGCCCGGCGGACATGCCGTGGCCGTGGCTTCCCTGCTGGCGGTCAAGTCAAAACAGCTGGACTGGAACGTGGTGTGCAGCGAGCACACGCTCGCATCGCTGGGGCGCGACGTGAAGACCGGCCGGCATGACCGCATCGGTGCCGACTGGTTGCGGGAGCCGGTCAGCGTGGCCGAAGTGCTGGTGGTACGCGAAGGCGAGGAAGTGGATGCCGATACCACACTCCGTCTGGTGCGCGGCGCTCGCTCGGGCTATTACAAGGCGTTCGATCCTGCGTTGTTCGCACAAGGGGAGGACGGCATCCTGGTCGAGTTGCCGCGTGTCCCGGGCTATCGTTGCCTGAAGCCGGTGGGGCGCGGCGGCATGTCCAGCGTGTTCCTGGCCGAACGCTTGCAGGATAAGGCGCAGATGGCCTTGAAGTTCGCCGAGGGCAGTGTGTCCGAAGACAGCGAGGTGCTGCATCGCTTCGTCGAGGAATATGGCCTGCTGGAGCAGGTGCGCCATCCCAACGTGTTGCAGATATTCGATCAGGGCGTGACCGACGATGCCTTGTTCATCGTGATGGAATATCTGCCCGGCGGGACGCTCAAGCAGCGCATCGGTAGCCAGGGATTGGTGCAGGGGGCGGCGCAACGCGTGCTGCGTGAGATGGCGTTGGCGCTGCACGAGATCCATCGTGCCGGCATCATCCATCGCGACATCAAACCGGAGAACATCCTGCTGCGCGCAGATGGTTCCGCCGTGTTGGGCGATTTCGGGGTGGCGCGGCGCTTGCGCGAGGTGCGACCGGTACACCAACCGGATACCGTGGTCGCCACGCCCTATTTCATGAGCCCTGAGCAGGCGCTGGGCGAAACCGAGGATGAGCGTACCGACATATATAGTATGGGGGCGGTGTTCTATAACATGCTGACCGGCCATAAACCCTATCAGGGGGTGACGCTGGAAAGCATTGTGCATCAGCACCTGCATGCCGATGTGCCGCGGCTGCCTGCCCATCTCCGTTGCTGGCAGCCGCTGCTGGACGGGATGATGGCCAAACGGCGCGAACGCCGTTACTCCGCGGCCATGCTGCTACAGCATCTGGAGACGCTGCCAGCGCCTTGCGCTTGAACGATCGGCGCGTCCGTTTGCCATCCTTTTGCATTTTCCCTTTGACAGTTCTCCGGGATATATGGATAATCGCGCGCTCTTTTTGGAGGGGTGGCCGAGTGGTTAAAGGCAGCAGACTGTAAATCTGCCCTCTTATGAGTACGATGGTTCGAATCCGTCCCCCTCCACCAAATTGAAGTGCAGTTTGCTGTTGTTGTTTAAGTGGGCTGGTGTCGGGTTTTGCGGGTGTAGCTCAATGGTAGAGCAGAAGCCTTCCAAGCTTATGACGAGGGTTCGATTCCCTTCACCCGCTCCAGAGTTTATGCCCATGTGGCTCAGTGGTAGAGCACTCCCTTGGTAAGGGAGAGGTCGCGGGTCCGATTCCCGCCATGGGCACCAAGTTTTGTTTTACTTTTAGTTCTTTTCGTTAATTGGGTTGATGGGGGAATATCATCATGGCAAAGAGCAAATTTGAACGTACGAAGCCGCACGTGAACGTGGGCACGATCGGTCACGTTGACCACGGCAAGACCACGCTGACTGCGGCGATCACCACCGTGCTGGCGAAGAAGTTCGGCGGCGAAGCCAAGGGCTATGACCAGATCGACGCAGCGCCGGAAGAAAAGGCGCGCGGCATCACCATCAACACTGCCCACGTCGAGTACGAGACTGCCACGCGTCACTACGCACACGTGGACTGCCCGGGTCACGCCGACTACGTCAAGAACATGATCACCGGTGCTGCCCAGATGGATGGCGCCATCCTGGTGGTGTCTGCGGCTGACGGCCCGATGCCGCAGACGCGCGAGCACATCCTGCTGGCCCGTCAGGTGGGTGTGCCCTACATCATCGTGTTCCTGAACAAGTGCGACATGGTGGACGACGCCGAACTGCTGGAACTGGTCGAAATGGAAGTGCGCGAGCTGCTGTCCAAGTACGACTTCCCGGGCGACGACATCCCCATCGTGAAGGGTTCCGCCCTGAAGGCAGTCGAAGGCGACACCGGCGAGCTGGGCGAAGGCGCCATCATGAAGCTGGCCGAAGCTCTGGACTCCTACATTCCGACGCCTGAGCGTGCCATCGACGGCGCCTTCATCATGCCGGTGGAAGACGTGTTCTCCATCTCCGGTCGCGGCACTGTGGTGACGGGTCGTATCGAGCGCGGCATCATTAAGGTCGGCGACGAAATCGAGATCGTGGGTCTGAAGCCCACCCTGAAGACCACCTGCACGGGCGTGGAAATGTTCCGCAAGCTGCTGGACCAGGGTCAGGCTGGCGACAACGTCGGCGTGCTGCTGCGCGGCACCAAGCGTGAAGAAGTCGAGCGTGGTCAAGTGTTGGCCAAGCCGGGCTCCATCACCCCGCACACCAAGTTCTCTGCCGAGATCTACGTGCTGGGCAAGGACGAAGGTGGTCGTCACACCCCGTTCTTCCAGGGCTACCGTCCGCAGTTCTATTTCCGTACCACTGACGTGACTGGTGCGGTGCAACTGCCGGCCGGCACCGAGATGGTGATGCCTGGCGACAACGTGTCGATCGAAGTGAACCTGATCGCCCCGATCGCGATGGAAGAAGGCCTGCGCTTCGCGATCCGCGAAGGCGGTCGTACCGTCGGCGCAGGTGTGGTTGCAAAGATCATCGAGTAATTTCTGACGATCCTGGCGGGGCGAGTCGCTCGCTCCGCCTTGTCGTTTGCGAGTTTTATAGGCCAGTAGCTCAATTGGTAGAGTATCGGTCTCCAAAACCGAGGGTTGGGGGTTCGAGACCCTCCTGGCCTGCCAGTTAATAAGTAGAACGGACGTAAATGGCTGACAAAATCAAGATGCTGGTCGCCTTCCTGCTGGTAGCGGCGGGGGTGGTCGGCTATTACGCATTGGGCGATGCGGCGGCGGTGCTGCGCGTTGCTTCCGTATTGTTGGGCCTGTTGGCTGCAGCTGGCGTGTTCTGGACCTCCGGGCAGGGCAAGCGCTTCTTCGGCTTCGCGCGTGATTCGGTGGCTGAGTCCAAGCGCGTGGTGTGGCCGACACGCAAGGAGACGATGCAGACGACCGGCGTGGTGATCCTGTTCGCGGTCGTGATGGCATTGTTCCTGTGGGCGGTGGATGCCAGCCTGATGATGATCGTCAACGGTTTGATGGGACGGAGTGAGTGATGGCCAAACGTTGGTATGTAGTGCACACCTATTCGCAATTCGAGAAGAGTGTGCAGCGCGCATTGCAGGAGCGCATCGAGCGCGCCGGCATGCAGGACATGTTTGGCCAGATCCTGGTGCCGGTGGAGGAGGTGGTCGAACTGAAGTCCGGCCAGAAGAGCATCACCGAGCGCAAGTTCTTCCCGGGTTATCTGCTGGTCGAGATGGAGATGACCGACGACACCTGGCATCTGGTGAAGAGCCTGCCCAAGGTTACCGGCTTCCTCGGTGGTTCCGCCATGAAGCCGTCGCCCATCTCGCAGAAGGAAGTCGACACCATCATGTCGCAGATGCAGGCGGGTGTGGAGAAGCCGCGTCCCAAGGTGTTGTTCGAAGTGGGCGAGACCGTGCGCGTCAAGGAAGGTCCGTTCGCCGACTTCAATGGCGTGGTGGAGGATGTCAACTACGACAAGAGCAAGCTGCGGGTGTCGGTCACGATCTTCGGTCGTTCGACGCCGGTGGAACTGAATTTCGGGCAAGTCGAAAAGGCCTGAGATCGAGCGCCGGGTCTGCCCGGCATGACAAACGGGGAGCGTATCGGAGCGGTTGCGGTATGCGTTTAACCCACATTTAGGAGCTTCAAATGGCAAAGAAGATTGTCGGCTATATCAAGCTGCAAGTCCCGGCCGGTAAGGCCAATCCCAGTCCTCCCATCGGTCCGGCGCTCGGTCAGCGCGGCCTGAATATCATGGAATTCTGCAAGGCGTTCAATGCGCAGACCCAAGGTGTCGAACCCGGTCTGCCGATCCCGGTGGTGATCACCGCCTACGCGGACAAGAGCTTCACCTTCGTGATGAAGACGCCGCCCGCCACCATCCTGATCAAGAAGGCTGCTGGCGTACAGAAGGGCAGCAAGACGCCGCATACCGACAAGGTGGGCAACCTGACCCGCAAGCAAGCGGAAGAGATCGCCAAGACCAAGCAGCCCGACCTGACTGCCGCTGACCTGGACGCCGCCGTGCGCACCATCGCGGGCAGTGCACGCAGCATGGGTATCACAGTGGAAGGGGTGAAGTAATCATGGCTAAAGTTTCCAAGCGTTATCAGGCGATCGCCGCACAAGTCGATCGCACCAAGTTGTATCCGCTGGACGAAGCGCTGAAGCTGGTCAAGGAGACTGCCAAGGCCAAGTTCGACGAATCCATCGACGTTGCCGTGAATCTCGGCATCGATGCCAAGAAGTCCGATCAGTTGGTGCGCGGCTCCGTCGTGCTGCCTAAGGGGACCGGCAAGAGCGTGCGCGTGGCCGTGTTCGCGCAAGGCGGCAAGGCTGAAGAGGCCAAGGCCGCTGGCGCTGACATCGTCGGTTTCGACGATCTGGCTGAACAGATCAAGGGCGGCAAGATGGACTTCGACGTGGTCATCGCTTCTCCGGACGCGATGCGTATCGTCGGCGCGCTGGGCCAGATCCTCGGTCCGCGTGGTCTGATGCCGAACCCCAAAGTCGGCACCGTCACCCCGGATGTGGCTGGCGCGGTGAAGAACGCCAAGGCGGGTCAGGTGCAATACCGTACCGACAAGAACGGTATCGTGCAGTGCACCATCGGTCGTGCTTCGTTCGCCCCGGAAGCGCTGAAGGAGAACATGCTGGCGCTGATCGATGCCTTGAACAAGGCCAAACCGGCTGCCGCCAAGGGTGTGTACCTGAAGAAGGTCGCGGTCTCCAGCACCATGGGTGTCGGTATCCGCGTCGAGCAGGCCAGTCTGACTGCCTGATGTAGTGGATTTGCCGCCGGAGGCGACTCCGGCGGCATAAAGTTCTTTGGACTGCTGGCGTGGCTGGCAGCATCAAAGACCGTAGGTGTCAAAGGCGCGGTAGGCCTGAGACTTAATCGGCGGATGTCTCGTCAGCCCACGTAGATGGTGTGCCCGCGAGCAGGGATGGTTGTGGTGTTCCTGACTTGAGGCGCGGTCGTTAACCCGGGTTCAACCCGATTCAATGGAGTAAAGACTTTGGCTCTCAATCTGCAAGAAAAGCAGGCAGTGGTCGAGGAAGTCAGCGCACAAGTGGCGCAGGCACAGACCATCGTCGTGGCTGAGTACCGCGGCATCAAGGTGGCCGATATCACTTCCCTGCGTGCCAACGCGCGCAAGAGCGGTGTGTATTTCCACGTGTTGAAGAACACGTTGGCCCGCCGTGCGGTACAGGGCACTCCCTTCGAAGGTCTGGCGGACCAGATGGTCGGTCCGCTGGTGTACAGCATCAGCTCTGATGCCGTCGCCGCAGCGAAGGTGGTGCACGAGTTCGCCAAGACGAACGACAAGCTGGTCATCAAGGCTGGTGCCTACAACGGCAAGGTCATGACTGCCGCTGAGGTCGCCGCTCTGGCAAGCGTGCCGAGCAAGGAAGTGCTGCTGGCCCAGTTGCTGGGCGTGATGAAGTCGCCGATCACGAGCATGGCTATCGTACTGAAGGCCCTGTCCGAGAAGAAGGCCGGCGCTGCTGCTTAATCAACCAATCATTCATTTTAGGAAGAACAACATGGCATTCGATAAAGACGCATTTTTGGCAGCACTGGACGGCATGTCCGTGCTGGAACTGAACGAACTGGTGAAGGCCGTCGAAGAGAAGTTCGGCGTGTCCGCTGCCGCGATGGCTGCTCCGGCGGCTGCCGGTGCTGCAGCTGGCGGTGCTGCCGCTGCTGAGCAGACCGAATTCAGCGTGACCCTGAAGGCCGCTGGCGACAACAAGGTCAACGTGATCAAGGTGGTGCGCACCATCACCGGTCTGGGCCTGAAGGAAGCCAAGGACATGGTCGACGGCGCTCCGAAGGTGCTGAAGGAAGGCGTGAGCAAGGCCGACGCAGAAGCGATCGCCAAGCAGCTGACCGAAGCTGGCGCAACTGCCGAAATCAAGTAAGCATTGCGTGGTGCAAAAGGCTGACGGTTCCGCCGTCAGCCTTTTGCCGCTTCTAAAAAGGGTGCTGTCGTAGTCACCCGGAAGCCAGCGGATAGCGAGCGAAAACAGCTCGTTATCCCCTGTCTTCCAAAACGGTCCGCAGCAAGCGGACCTGATTCAAGAATGGCAAGCAGGCTCGCGCCGCCGGCGTGGGTTCGCAAACCGTGTTATCCAACTGTCGTGGAGATTATATGAGCTACTCTTTCACCGAAAAGAAACGCATACGCAAGAGTTTTGCCAAGCGCAAGGGCGCGCTGCCGGTGCCTTTCCTGCTTTCCACGCAACTCGAGTCGTATAGCGCTTTCCTGCAGGCCTGGACGCCTGCCGAGCAGCGCAAGAACGAGGGCTTGCAAGCCGCGTTCAATTCCATCTTCCCGATCGAGAGCCACAACAAGTTCGCCCGTCTGGACTTCGTCAGCTACCAACTGGGCATGCCGCCGTTCGACGTGCGCGAGTGTCAGCAGCGCGGTCTGACCTATGCTTCCCCGCTGCGCGCCCGTGTGCGTCTGACCATCCTCGACAAGGAGGCATCCAAGCCCACCGTCAAGGAAGTGAAGGAGCAGGAAGTGTACATGGGCGAGATCCCGCTGATGACCAACAATGGATCGTTCGTGATCAACGGCACCGAGCGCGTGATCGTGTCGCAGCTGCACCGCTCGCCCGGCGTGTTCTTCGAGCATGACCGCGGCAAGACCCATTCCTCCGGCAAGTTGCTGTTCTCCGCGCGCATCATCCCCTACCGCGGTTCCTGGCTGGACTTCGAATTCGACGCCAAGGACTTCGTCTACTTCCGTATCGACCGTCGCCGCAAGATGCCGGTGACCATCCTGCTGAAGTCGCTGGGCTATACGCCGGAGCAGATCCTGGCGATGTTCTTCGAGTTCGACACCTTCCACCTCGGCAAGAAGGGCATCCAGTTCGCCGTGGTGCCGGAGCGTCTGCGCGGCGAGATCGCCCGTTTCGACATCGAAGGCAAGGGCGGCAAGCTGATCGTGGCCAAGGACAAGCGCATCACCGTGCGCCACATCCGTGAGATGCAGGAAGCCGGTATCGACAAACTCACCGTGCTGGATGACTTCCTGGTCGGTCGCGTGCTGGCGCACAACATCGTGGACAAGGACAGCGGCGAGATCATCGCCAATGCCAACGATGAGATCACCGAGACCCTGCTCGAGACCCTGAAGCAGGCCGGCGTGACTTCGATCCAGACGCTGTACACCAACGATCTGGATCATGGCGCCTACATTTCGCACACCCTGCGCACAGACGAGACCACCGACCAGTGGACCGCGCGCGTGGCGATCTACCGCATGATGCGTCCCGGTGAGCCGCCCACGGAAGAAGCCGTTGAAGGCCTGTTCCAGGGGCTGTTCTTCAGCGAAGAGCGTTATGACCTGTCCAACGTCGGCCGCATGAAGTTCAACCGTCGTGTCGGCCGTGAAGAGCTGACCGGCCTGATGACGCTGACCAACGAAGACATCGTGGAAGTGGTGAAGATCCTGGTCGAGCTGCGCAACGGCCGTGGCGAGATCGACGACATCGACCACCTGGGTAACCGCCGTATCCGCGCCGTGGGCGAGCTGGCCGAGAACCAGTTCCGCGTCGGTCTGGCACGTGTCGAGCGCGCCGTGAAGGAGCGCCTGGGCCAGGCTGAAGCCGATAACCTGATGCCGCACGACCTGATCAACGCCAAGCCGATCTCGGCCGCGGTGAAGGAGTTCTTCGGTTCTTCGCAGCTGTCGCAGTTCATGGACCAGACCAACCCGCTGGCGGAAGTGACCCACAAGCGTCGTATCTCCGCACTGGGACCTGGCGGCCTGACGCGCGAGCGCGCCGGCTTCGAAGTGCGTGACGTGCACCCGACCCACTACGGTCGCGTGTGCCCGATCGAGACACCCGAAGGTCCGAACATCGGCCTGATCAACTCGCTGGCGCTGTATGCGCGCACCAACGAGTACGGCTTCATCGAGACGCCGTACCGCAAGGTTAGCAAGGGGCGTGCGCTGGATGATGTGGAATACCTGTCCGCCATCGAAGAGAGCAAGTTCACCATCGCGCAGGCGAACGCCGAGTTGGATAAGAAAGGCCACTTCACCAGCGAGATCGTGTCTGCCCGTCAGCACAACGAATTCGTGCTGGCCGAGCCGGACAAGCTGGAATACATGGACGTGGCGCCGGCACAGGTGGTGTCCGTCGCTGCCTCGCTGATCCCGTTCCTGGAGCATGACGACGCGAACCGCGCCTTGATGGGTGCCAACATGCAACGTCAGGCCGTGCCCGTGCTGCGTGCCGAGAAGGCGCTGGTGGGTACCGGCATCGAGCGGACCGTGGCGGTCGACTCCGGCACTGCGGTGCAGGCATGGCGCGGTGGTCGCGTGGATTATGTGGACTCCGGCCGTATCGTGGTGCGCGTCAATGACGATGAAACCACTGCGGGTGAAGTCGGTGTGGACATCTACAACCTGACCAAGTACACCCGCTCCAACCAGAACACCAATATCAACCAGCGTCCGCTGGTGAAGGTGGGCGACGTGATCGCGCGCGGCGACGTGGTGGCCGACGGTGCGTCGACCGACATGGGTGAATTGGCGCTGGGTCAGAACATGTTGATCGCGTTCATGCCGTGGAACGGTTACAACTTCGAAGACTCGATCATGATCTCCGAGCGCGTGGTGGCGGAAGACCGCTTCACCTCCATCCACATCGAAGAACTGACGGTGATGGCGCGCGATACCAAACTGGGTACCGAAGAGATCACCCGCGACATCCCCAATCTGTCCGAAGCGCAACTGGGCCGACTGGATGAGTCGGGCATCGTGCATATCGGCGCAGAAGTGAACGTGGGTGACGTGCTGGTGGGCAAGGTCACGCCGAAGGGCGAGACCCAGCTGACGCCGGAAGAGAAGCTGCTGCGCGCGATCTTCGGCGAGAAGGCTTCCGACGTGAAGGACACTTCGCTGCGCGTGAAGGCCGGTATGTCCGGTACCGTGATCGACGTGCAGGTGTTCACGCGCGAAGGTCTGCAACGCGACAAGCGCGCGCAGCAGATCATCGACGACCAGCTGGCCCGCTACAAGAAGGACCTGGGCGACCAGATGCGCATCGTGGAGAGCGACCTGTTCGAGCGTCTGGAGAAGCTGCTGCACAACAAGGTGGCCAACGGCGGTCCGAAGAAGCTGGCCAAGGGCAGCAAGCTGAACAAGGAATATCTGCGCAGCATCGAGCCGCATCAGTGGTTCGACATCCGCGTGGCCGACGACGCCGTCGCCGCCCAGATGGAGCAGATGAAGGAAGGTCTGGCGCAGAAGCGCGTCGAATTCGATGCTGCCTTCGAGCTGAAGAAGAAGAAGCTGACTCAGGGCGACGAGCTGCAAGCCGGCGTGCAGAAGATGGTCAAGGTGTACGTAGCCGTGAAGCGCCGCCTGCAGCCTGGCGACAAGATGGCCGGCCGTCACGGTAACAAGGGTGTGGTCTCGCGCATCGTGCCGGTGGAAGACATGCCGCACATGGCCGACGGTACCCCGGTCGACATCGTGCTGAACCCGCTGGGCGTGCCGTCGCGTATGAACATCGGTCAGGTGTTGGAAGTGCACCTGGGCTGGGCTGCCAAGGGCCTGGGCAAGAAGATCGCCGGCATGCTGGAACAGCAGACCAAGGTGGCCGAACTGCGCAAGTTCCTGGGCAAGATCTACCACGGCGAGCAAGCCGAGGAGGTCGCTGCGCTGACCGACGACGAAGTGATCGAGCTGTGCCGCAACCTGCGTGCCGGCGTGCCGTTCGCGACCCCGGTGTTCGACGGCGCCAGCGAAGAGGAGATCAAGGAACTGCTGACGCTGGCCGATCTGCCGCCGTCCGGCCAGATCCAGCTGTACGACGGTCGTACCGGCGATGCTTTCGATCGCAAGACCACCGTGGGTTACATGCACGTGCTCAAGCTGCACCACCTGGTCGACGACAAGATGCACGCGCGTTCCACCGGCCCGTACTCGCTGGTGACCCAGCAGCCGCTGGGTGGCAAGGCGCAGTTCGGTGGCCAGCGCTTCGGTGAGATGGAAGTGTGGGCGCTGGAAGCATATGGCGCGGCTTACATCCTGCAAGAGATGCTGACCGTGAAGTCGGACGACGTGAACGGTCGTACCAAGGTGTACGAGAACATCGTCAAGGGCGACCACAAGATCGACGCCGGCATGCCGGAATCCTTCAATGTGTTGACCAAGGAAATCCGTTCCCTGGGCATCGACATCGATCTGGAACGTCACTAAATCGGCTGCGTACAAGGTTAACTAAGGAGTTACCACATGAAATCAATTCTGGATCTGTTCAAGCAAGTCACGCAGAAGGAAGAGTTCGACGCGATCAAGATCGGTCTGGCTTCTCCCGAGAAGATTCGCTCCTGGTCTTACGGCGAAGTGAAGAAGCCGGAGACCATCAACTACCGCACCTTCAAGCCGGAGCGTGACGGTTTGTTCTGCGCCAAGATTTTCGGCCCGGTGAAGGACTATGAGTGCCTGTGCGGCAAGTACAAGCGCCTCAAGCATCGCGGCGTGATCTGCGAGAAGTGCGGCGTGGAAGTGACCCTGTCCAAGGTGCGCCGCGAGCGCATGGGCCACATCGAACTCGCTTCGCCGGTCGCGCACATCTGGTTCCTGAAGTCGCTGCCGTCGCGTCTGGGCATGGTGCTCGACATGACGCTGCGTGACATCGAGCGCGTGCTGTACTTCGAAGCCTATGTGGTGACCGAGCCGGGCATGACCCCGCTCAATCGCGGCCAGTTGCTGTCCGAGGACGACTACATCGCCAAGATCGAGGAATACGGCGACGAGTTCCAGGCGCTGATGGGGGCAGAAGGTATCCGCGCCTTGCTGCGCAACCTGGACATCACTTCCGAAGTGGAGAGGATCCGCGCCGAACTGGAAGCCACCGGTTCCGAGACCAAGATCAAGAAGTACGCCAAGCGCCTCAAGGTGCTGGAAGCCTTCCTGTCCTCCGGCATCAAGCCGGAATGGATGATCATGGAAGTGCTGCCGGTGTTGCCGCCGGAACTGCGTCCGCTGGTGCCGCTGGATGGTGGCCGCTTCGCGACTTCCGACCTGAACGATCTGTATCGTCGCGTCATCAACCGTAACAACCGTCTGCGCCGTCTGCTGGAACTGAAGGCACCGGACATCATCGTGCGCAACGAGAAGCGCATGCTGCAAGAGTCCGTCGACTCCTTGCTGGACAATGGTCGTCGCGGCAAGGCGATGACCGGCGCCAACAAGCGTCCGCTGAAGTCGCTGGCCGACATGATCAAGGGCAAGGGCGGACGTTTCCGTCAGAACCTGCTGGGCAAGCGCGTGGACTACTCCGGTCGTTCCGTGATCGTGGTTGGTCCGCAGTTGAAACTGCACCAGTGCGGTCTGCCCAAGAAGATGGCGCTGGAACTGTTCAAGCCGTTCATCTTCGAACGTCTGGAGAAGATGGGTCTGGCCACCACCATCAAGGCCGGCAAGCGCATGGTCGAGGCCGAAGAGCCGATCGTGTGGGACATCCTCGAAGAAGTGATCCGCGAACATCCGGTGATGTTGAACCGTGCGCCGACGCTGCACCGCCTCGGCATCCAGGCGTTCGAGCCCATCCTGATCGAAGGCAAGGCGATCCAGCTGCATCCGCTGGTGTGTTCTGCGTTCAACGCCGACTTCGACGGTGACCAGATGGCTGTGCACGTCCCGCTGTCGCTGGAAGCACAGATGGAAGCACGCACCCTGATGCTGGCCTCCAACAACGTGCTGTCGCCCGCCAACGGCGAGCCCATCATCGTGCCGTCGCAAGACATCGTGCTGGGTCTGTACTACATGACCCGCGAGAAGGTCGGCGCGCTGGGCGAAGGCTCCATGTTCGCCAACGTGTCCGAAGTGCTGCGTGCCTACCGTTCCGGTCATGTCGACCTGCAAGCCAAGGTGGTGGTGCGTATCAAGGAGACTGTGAAGAGCGAATCGGGTGAGAAGGAAGACAAGCACACCCGTTACGAGACCACCGTCGGCCGCGCGATCCTGTCCGAACTGCTGCCGGCCAACCTGCCGTTCAGCTTCGTGAACAAGGCGCTGAAGAAGAAGGAAATCTCGCGTCTGATCAACGCCAGCTTCCGTCGTTGCGGCCTGCGCGACACCGTGATCATGGCCGACCAATTGATGTACACCGGTTTCAGCTATGCGACCCGCGCCGGTATCTCCATCTGCGTGGACGACATGCTGGTGCCGCAGCAGAAGAACGACCTGATCGCCGCCGCCGAGAAGGAAGTGCACGAGATCCAGACCCAGTACACCTCCGGTCTGGTGACGCAAGGCGAGCGCTACAACAAGGTGGTGGACATCTGGGGCCGTACCGGTGACCAGGTGGCCAAAGCGATGATGGACCAGCTGGCGGTGGAGCCGGTGCGCGATCGTGCGACCGGTGAAGTGCTGACCGACAAGAAGGGCAATGCGGTGACACAGGAGTCGTTCAACTCCATCTACATGATGGCCGACTCCGGCGCCCGTGGTTCCGCGGCGCAGATCCGTCAGTTGTCCGGTATGCGCGGCCTGATGGCCAAGCCGGACGGCTCCATCATCGAGACGCCGATTACCGCGAACTTCCGCGAAGGTCTGAACATGCTGCAGTACTTCATCTCGACGCACGGTGCCCGTAAGGGTCTGGCCGACACCGCGTTGAAGACTGCGAACTCCGGCTACCTGACCCGTCGTCTGGTGGACGTGACCCAGGATCTGGTGGTGGTGGAAGAGGATTGCGGCACCGAGAACGGCCGCTCCATGAAGGCGCTGGTCGAAGGCGGTGAAGTGATCGAGGCGCTGCGTGAGCGCATCCTCGGTCGCGTGGCTGCTGCCGACGTGGTCAATCCGGAGACCGGTGCGACCCTGTTCGAAGCCGGCACGCTGCTGAACGAAGATGAAGTCGAGCAGATCGAGGCGCTGGGCATCGACGAAGTGCGCGTGCGCACCCCGCTGACCTGCGATACGCGTTACGGTCTGTGCTCCAAGTGCTACGGTCGCGACCTGGGTCGTGGTGGTCTGGTGAACGTGGGCGAAGCGGTCGGCGTGATCGCCGCCCAGTCCATCGGCGAACCGGGTACCCAGCTGACCATGCGTACCTTCCACATCGGTGGTGCCGCTTCGCGTACCGTGGTGGCCAGCCAGGTGGAAAGCAAGGCCAGCGGTACCATCAAGTACAGCGCCAATATGCGCACCGTGACCACGGCCGCCGGCGGCTTGGTGGTGGTGGCGCGTTCCGGCGAAGTGATGGTGACCGACGATCATGGTCGCGAGCGTGAGCGTCACAAGGTGCCGTACGGTGCCAACCTGGCTGTCAAGGAAGGCGCGAGCGTCAAGGCAGGCGCTGTGCTGGCAAGCTGGGATCCGCACACCCGTCCGATCATCACCGAGTACGCTGGTCGCGTGAAGTTCGAGAACGTGGAAGAAGGCGTGACCGTGGCTAAGCAGATCGACGAAGTGACCGGTCTGTCCACGCTGGTGGTCATCGATCCGAAGCGTTCCACTTCCGGCAAGGGGCTGCGTCCGTTGGTGCGTCTGTTGGATGAAGCCGGCAAGGAGATCAAGCTGGCCGGCACCGAGACCCCGATCGCCGTGACCTTCCAGACCGGTTCCATCATCACGGTGGAAGATGGTCAACATGTGGGCGTGGGCGATGTGCTGGCGCGCATCCCGCAAGAGTCTTCCAAGACTCGCGATATCACCGGCGGTCTGCCGCGCGTGGCCGAGCTGTTCGAAGCCCGTTCGCCGAAGGATGCCGGCATGCTGGCGGAAGTCACCGGTACTGCGTCGTTCGGTAAGGAAACCAAGGGCAAGCAGCGTCTGGTCATCACCGACACCGATGGCGTGGCGCACGAGTTCCTGATTCCGAAGGACAAGCATGTGCTGGTGCACGACGGTCAGGTGGTGAACCAGGGCGAGATGATCGTGGACGGCCCGGCCGATCCGCACGACATCCTGCGTCTGCTGGGCATCGAAGCGCTGGCACGTTACATCACCGACGAAGTGCAGGATGTGTACCGTCTGCAAGGCGTGAAGATCAACGACAAGCACATCGAGGTCATCGTGCGTCAGATGCTGCGTCGCGTGACCATCGTCGATCCGGGCGAGACCAGCTTCATCCCGAACGAGCAGGTGGAGCGTGCCGAGCTGTTGAACGAGAACGAGCGCGTGATGGCGCTGGGCAAGCAGCCGGCTTCTTTCAGCTACATGCTGCTGGGTATCACCAAGGCATCGTTGTCCACAGATTCGTTCATCTCCGCAGCTTCCTTCCAGGAAACCACGCGCGTGCTGACCGAAGCGGCCATCATGGGCAAGAAGGACGAGCTGCGCGGCTTGAAGGAGAACGTGATCGTGGGTCGTCTGATCCCGGCCGGTACCGGTCTGGCCTACCACAACACGCGCCGCAAGCAGCGTCTCGGTCTGGATATCGCTGAAGGGGCGGGCCTGCAGGAGCTGGAGAGCAGCACCGAAACGTCGGAAGGGATGTAATTCCTTGACAGGCATGTGTTCCATCAATAGAATGCGCGGTCTTTTTAGTCCGCTCGATTCTGTAGCATGGGGCGCATGCCCGGTCCCGCCGTGCAGTTTTGAGAGTAAGTAGCTATTTAATAACCAGAAGTTTTCAGGAAGCGAATAAATGCCAACCATCAACCAGTTAGTGCGCAAGCCCCGGACCGTGGAGAACGTGAAGAGCAAGGTGCCTGCGCTTGCCGGCAGCCCGCAGAAGCGCGGCGTCTGCACCCGTGTCTATACCACGACTCCGAAGAAGCCGAACTCTGCGCTGCGTAAGGTGGCAAAGGTTCGCCTCGTCAATGGCTTCGAAGTCATCTCCTACATCGGTGGTGAAGGCCACAACCTGCAAGAGCACAGCGTGGTTCTGATTCGCGGTGGTCGTGTGAAGGACTTGCCGGGTGTGCGTTACCACATGGTGCGCGGCAGCCTGGATACGGCTGGCGTGAAGGATCGTAAGCAGAGCCGCTCCAAGTACGGCGCGAAGCGTCCGAAGAAGGCCTAATTCAACAAGTTATCTGAGGTATCGAAATGCCAAGACGTAGAGAAGTCCCCAAGCGCGAAGTCCTGCCCGATCCCAAATTCGGCAACCAGGAACTGTCCAAGTTCGTCAATGTGCTGATGACTGCCGGTAAGAAGTCGGTGGCTGAGCGTATCCTGTATGGTGCGCTGGAGCAGGTCGGCAAGAAGAGCGGCAAGGATCCGATCGAAGTGTTCAATCAGGCGCTGAGCAATGCCAAGCCGATGGTCGAGGTCAAGAGCCGTCGCGTGGGTGGTGCCAACTATCAGGTGCCCGTCGAAGTGCGTCCTGCACGTCGTACCGCGCTGGCGATGCGCTGGTTGAAGGATTTTGCCCGCAAGCGCGGCGAGAAGTCCATGGATATGCGTTTGGCTGGTGAGTTGATCGATGCGGCCGAGGGTCGTGGCGGCGCAGTCAAGAAGCGCGAAGAAGTGCATCGCATGGCGGACGCCAATAAGGCGTTCTCGCATTTCCGTTTCTAATTTCAAAGATCACATCGGGTATTCATCGTGGCACGTAAAACACCAATCGAACGCTATCGCAACATCGGCATCAGCGCGCACATCGACGCCGGCAAGACAACCACTACCGAGCGCATCCTGTTCTATACAGGTGTGAACCACAAGATCGGTGAAGTGCACGATGGCGCTGCCACGATGGACTGGATGGAGCAGGAGCAGGAGCGCGGCATCACCATCACTTCCGCGGCGACCACTTGCTTCTGGAAGGGTATGGACATGTCCTTCCCCGAGCATCGCTTCAACATCATCGACACACCGGGTCACGTGGACTTCACCATCGAGGTTGAGCGTTCAATGCGCGTGCTGGATGGTGCTTGTATGGTGTATTGCGCCGTGGGTGGCGTGCAGCCGCAGTCCGAGACTGTGTGGCGTCAGGCTAACAAGTACAAAGTGCCGCGTCTGGCCTTCGTGAACAAGATGGACCGTTCCGGTGCCAACTTCTTCAAGGTCGTCGACCAGATGAAGGTGCGCCTGAAGGCGAATCCGGTGCCAATCGTGATCCCCATCGGTGCGGAAGACGGCTTCGTGGGTGTGGTCGATCTGCTGAAGATGAAGGCGATCATCTGGGACGAGGCGTCGCAGGGTATGAAGTTTAGCTACGAGGATATTCCGGCCAATCTGGTGGAGACGGCGCAGACTTGGCGCGAACAGATGGTTGAGTCGGCTGCGGAAGCGTCCGAGGATCTGATGAACGAGTACCTGGAGAGCGGCGACCTGCCGGAGGATAAGATCTTGGCGGGTCTGCGTGCGCGTACGCTGGCTTGTGAGATCCAGCCGATGTTGTGTGGTTCTGCGTTCAAGAACAAGGGTGTGCAGCGCATGCTGGATGCCGTGGTGCAGTTGCTGCCGTCGCCGATCGATGTGCCGCCGGTGCCGGGCGTGACCGAGGATGATGAGCCGGACAGCCGCAAGGCCGACGATGGCGAGAAGTTCTCCGCGCTGGCCTTCAAGCTGATGACTGACCCGTTCGTAGGTCAGCTTACCTTCGTGCGCGTGTATTCGGGCGTGTTGAAGAAGGGTGATTCCATCTATAACTCCGTCAAGGGGCGCAAGGAACGTATCGGTCGTATCGTGCAGATGCACGCCAATAACCGTGAAGAGATCGAAGAGATTCTGGCGGGTGACATCGCTGCCTGTATCGGCCTGAAGGATGTGACCACCGGTGACACGCTGTGCGATCCGGACAAGCCGATCATTCTCGAGCGCATGGTGTTCCCGGAGCCGGTGATTCATGTGGCGGTCGAGCCGAAGACCAAGGCCGACCAAGAGAAGATGGGTATCGCGCTGGGCCGTCTGGCGGCCGAAGATCCGTCGTTCCGTGTGCGTACTGACGAAGAGTCCGGTCAGACCATCATCTCCGGTATGGGTGAGTTGCACCTGGAGATTCTGGTCGATCGCATGAAGCGCGAATTCGGCGTGGAAGCCAACGTGGGTGCGCCGCAGGTGGCTTACCGCGAAGCGATCCGCAAGGCGGTCGAGGTCGAAGGCAAGTATGCCAAGCAGACCGGTGGTCGCGGTCAGTACGGTCACGTGTGGATCAAGATGGAGCCGAACGAGGCTGGCAAGGGTTACGAGTTCGTTGACGCCATCAAGGGCGGTACCGTGCCGCGTGAATTTATCCCGGCGGTCGATAAGGGGTTGCAAGAGTCCTTGCCGAGCGGTGTGTTGGCCGGCTTCCCGGTGGTGGATGTCAAGGTCACCCTGTTTGACGGTTCCTACCACGATGTGGACTCGAACGAAAACGCGTTCAAGATGGCTGCATCCATGGCGTTCAAGGATGGTATGCGCAAGGCAAATCCGGTGCTGTTGGAGCCGATGATGTCGGTGGAAGTGGAGACCCCGGAAGAGTACACCGGTACCGTGATGGGCGACCTGTCATCCCGCCGTGGCATGGTGCAGGGCATGGACGACATGGCGGGTGGCGGCAAGACCGTGAAGGCTGAAGTGCCGCTGGCCGAGATGTTCGGTTATTCGACCGCGCTGCGTTCCGCAACGCAGGGTCGTGCGACCTATACCATGGAATTCAAGCATTACGCCGAAGCGCCGAAGAACGTCGCTGAAGCGGTGATGAACAGCAAGAAATAAACAACAATCGAACTTTTCGGAGATTAAGACATGGCAAAGAGCAAATTTGAACGTACGAAGCCGCACGTGAACGTGGGCACGATCGGTCACGTTGACCACGGCAAGACCACGCTGACTGCGGCGATCACCACCGTGCTGGCGAAGAAGTTCGGCGGC
>JBFMFN010000017.1:119579-215960 GCA_040754175.1 Pseudomonadota bacterium
CTGGTGCGGTGCAACTGCCGGCCGGCACCGAGATGGTGATGCCTGGCGACAACGTGTCGATCGAAGTGAACCTGATCGCCCCGATCGCGATGGAAGAAGGCCTGCGCTTCGCGATCCGCGAAGGCGGCCGTACCGTCGGCGCAGGTGTGGTTGCAAAGATCATCGAGTAAGCATAGAATGCGCGCCCTCGCCCGGCTTGTGGTCGGGCGATTTCGTTCTTTAAACAGCGGCTGCGCCGCATAGAGAGAAGATTATGCAAAGTCAAAAAATCCGCATTCGCCTGAAGGCGTTCGACTATCGTCTGATCGATCAATCCGCTTTGCAGATCGTGGACACCGCCAAGCGCACTGGCGCTGTGGTGAAGGGCCCGGTTCCGTTGCCCACCAAGATCGAGCGTTTCGATGTGCTGCGTTCGCCGCACGTGAACAAGACTTCGCGCGACCAGTTCGAGATCCGCACCCATCTGCGTCTGATGGATATCATCGATCCTACCGACAAGACTGTCGATGCGCTGATGAAGCTGGATCTGCCCGCTGGTGTGGATGTGGAAATCAAGTTGCAGTAATTCGTAGTACGGATCGGCCGACCAATTGTAGTCGGCCCCTTAATAAAGGAAATAAAAATGAGCTTAGGACTTGTCGGTCGCAAGATTGGCATGACCCGCATATTCACCGACGACGGTTCGTCGTTGCCGGTGACTGTGCTGGACGTGTCCAATAATCGTGTCACCCAGATCAAAACCGCTCCCACTGATGGTTATAGTGCCGTGCAGGTCGCGTTCGGTACGCGTCGTGCCAGTCGCGTGACGAAGGCGGCTGCCGGGCATTTTGCCAAGGCGGGCGTCGAGGCGGGCAGCACCCTCAAAGAATTCACGGCAACCCCCGAGCAGTTGTCCAGCCTGGCGGTTGGCGGCAAGCTGGGTGTCGACCTGTTCCAGGTTGGTCAGAAGGTCGACGTGACGGGTATCACCATCGGTAAGGGCTATGCCGGTACCATCAAGCGATATCACTTCAGTTCCGGTCGTGCCACCCACGGTAACTCCAAGTCGCACAACGTGCCGGGCTCCATCGGTATGGCGCAGGATCCGGGTCGCGTGTTCCCGGGTAAGCGCATGACCGGTCACCTCGGTGACGTGCAGCGCACCGTGCAGAACCTCGAGATCGTGCGCGTCGACGCAGAGCGTCAGCTGCTGCTGGTTAAGGGGGCTGTCCCGGGTTCCAAGGGTGGTGAAGTGATCGTACGTCCGGCAGTCAAGGCGGAGGCATAATGGAACTGAAAGTCATCAACGAGAACGGTAAGGCCGCGGCGAGCATCAATGCTTCCGACGATCTGTTCGGTCGCGAATACAACGAAGCGCTGGTGCATCAGCTGGTGGTGGCCTATCAAGCCAACGCGCGCTCTGCCAACAGCAAGCAAAAGGGTCGTAGCGAAATCGCCAAGACCACCCACAAGCCTTGGGCGCAAAAGGGTACGGGTCGCGCGCGTGCCGGTCGTGCCTCCAGCCCGCTGTGGCGTGGTGGTGGCAAGATCTTCCCGAACACTCCGGATCAGAACTACACCCAGAAGATCAATCGCAAGATGTATCGCGCCGGTCTGGCTTCCATCTTCTCCAAGCTGGTGAGTGAAGGTCGCTTGAGCGTGCTGGACGGTCTGTCCGTCGAAGCGCCGAAGACCAAGCTGCTGGCTGACAAGATCAAGGGCATGGGGCTGAACGACGCGCGCGTGCTGATCATCACCGATAGCATCGATGAGAACATTTATCTGGCTTCCCGCAACCTGCCGAACGTGCTGGTGCTGGAAGCGCATCAAGCTGATCCGGTCAGCCTGGTCCGCTTCCCCAACGTGCTGGTGACCAAGGGTGCGATCGCCAAAATTGAGGAGATGCTGGCATGACGACCACAAAGTTCACCGAAGAGCGCCTGATGCATATCCTGCTCGCGCCGCAGATCTCGGAAAAGGCCACGTTCGTCGCTGAGAAGAACGAGCAGGTCATCTTCCGCGTTGCCTCCGATGCGACCAAGCCAGAAGTCAAGGCGGCCGTCGAGAAGCTGTTCAATGTCAAGGTCGATGACGTGCAGATCAGCAACGTCAAAGGCAAGCAGAAGCGTTTCGGCCGTTTCATGGGCAGCCGTAAAGACTGGAAGAAGGCCTATGTCTGCCTGGCAGCCGGTCAGGAAATCAACTTTGCCGCAAGCGAGCAGGGGTAAAACATGGCACTGATCAAACTGAAACCGACATCTCCGGGCGCACGTGCCGTCGTGCGCGTGGTCAACAAGGAACTGCACAAGGGTAAGCCTGTTGCCTCCCTGGTCGAGAAGAAGAGCAAGACCGCGGGTCGTAACAACAATGGCCATATCACCACTCGCCACATGGGCGGTGGTCACAAGCAACATTACCGTGTGGTGGATTTCAAGCGCAACAAGGACGGTATCCCGGCCAAGGTCGAGCGCTTGGAATACGATCCGAACCGTAGCGCGCACTTGGCGCTGCTGGTGTACGCGGATGGTGAGCGTCGCTACATCCTGGCGCCCAAGGGTATCTCTGCCGGTGCGCAACTGATCAGCGGCTCCGAAGCTCCGATCAAGGCAGGCAATGCGCTGCCGCTGCGCAACATCCCGGTGGGTTCCATCATCCATGCGATCGAGATGCTGCCGGGCAAGGGGGCGCAATTGGCGCGTTCTGCCGGTGCTGCTGTGCAATTGCTGGCGCGTGAAGGCAGCTATGCTCAGTTGCGTCTGCGTTCCGGCGAGATCCGCAAGGTGCATATCGATTGCAAGGCGACGCTGGGCGAAGTGGGTAACTCCGAGCACAGTCTGCGCTCCATCGGTAAGGCCGGTGCCAAGCGTTGGCGCGGCATCCGCCCGACCGTGCGCGGCGTGGCGATGAACCCGGTCGATCACCCGCATGGTGGTGGTGAGGGCAAGACTGCGGCGGGTCGCCATCCGGTCAGCCCGTGGGGTGTGCCGGCCAAGGGCTATCGCACACGTAGCAACAAGCGTACTAGCGGCATGATCGTTCGCCGTCGCTTCCAGGTTTAAGGGGTAGATAAATATGGCACGTTCCATCAAAAAAGGCCCGTTCGTTGACTTGCACCTGCTGAAGAAGGTGGAGGCCGTTCGTGCGACCAATGACAAGCGCCCGGTGAAGACCTGGTCGCGTCGTTCCACGGTGCTGCCCGAGTTCGTCGGTCTGACCATCGCTGTGCACAATGGCAAGACCCATGTGCCGGTGTTCGTTTCCGAGAACATGGTCGGTCACAAGCTGGGCGAGTTCTCGCTGACCCGTACGTTCAAGGGTCATGCCGCCGACAAGAAGGCTAAGAAATAAGGAGTGATGATGAGTACAACAGCAGTCATCCGTGGTGTACGTTTGTCGGCGCAGAAGGCGCGTCTGGTCGCTGATCAGATCCGTGGCCTCCCCGTGGCACAAGCTTTGAACATTCTGACTTTCAGCCCGAAGAAGGGCGGCGCCATCCTCAGGAAGGCGCTCGATTCCGCCATCGCCAATGCCGAGCATAACGATGGCGCGGACATCGACGAACTGAAGGTCAAGACCATCTACGTGGACAAGGGTGCTTCCCTGAAGCGCATGATCCCCCGCGCCAAGGGCCGTGGGACCAGCATCGAGAAGCAGACTTGCCATATTACGATCACCGTCGGGAGCTAACATGGGTCAGAAAATTCATCCTATCGGATTCCGCCTGAGCGTTCGCAAGAACTGGGATTCCAAGTGGTATGCCGGTAGCAAGAACTTTGCCGAGCTGCTGCACAAGGATATCGAAGTGCGCGATTTCCTGAAGAAGAAGCTGGCTGGCGCCGGTGTATCCAAGATCGTGATCGAGCGTCCTGCCAAGAACGCCAAGATCACCATCTACACGGCTCGTCCGGGTGTGGTGATCGGCAAGAAGGGCGAAGACATCGAGAAGCTGCGCAGTGAGTTGCGTACCCGTATGGGCTTGCCCGACGTCGGTCTGAACATCGAAGAAGTGCGCAAGCCGGAAATCGATGCACAGCTGATCGCTGAGTCCATCACCCAGCAGCTGGAAAAGCGCATCATGTTCCGTCGTGCCATGAAACGTGCGATGCAGAACGCCATGCGTCTGGGTGCCCAAGGCATCAAGATCATGAGCGGTGGCCGTCTGAACGGCATCGAGATCGCCCGTACCGAATGGTATCGCGAAGGCCGCGTGCCCTTGCATACCCTGCGTGCCGATATCGATTATGGCTTCGCCGAAGCGAAGACCACCTACGGCATCATCGGTGTGAAGGTGTGGGTTTACAAGGGTGACCAGACTGGTCAGCAAGAAGCTGCTGCGCCCGTTGTGGCCGAACCGGAAAAGAAAGTAAGAAAGTCGGGAGCTAAACATGCTACAGCCAGCTAGAAGGAAATACCGCAAGGAGCAAAAGGGTCGTAACACCGGCCTGGCAACTCGCGGCAACAAGGTCAGTTTCGGCGAGTTCGGTCTCAAGGCGGTCGGCCGTGGTCGTCTGACCGCGCGTCAGATCGAGGCTGCGCGTCGTGCGATGACTCGTCACATCAAGCGCGGTGGCCGTATCTGGATTCGCATTTTCCCGGACAAGCCGATCTCCAAGAAGCCGGCGGAAGTTCGTATGGGTAACGGTAAGGGTAGTCCGGAGTACTACGTGGCCGAGATTCAGCCGGGCAAGATGCTGTATGAGATGGATGGCGTGGATGAGTCCCTGGCCCGTGAGGCGTTCAAGCTGGCTTCTGCGAAGCTGCCGATTGAGACGACCTTCGTTGTCAGACAGGTGGGAGCGTAATCATGAAGGCAAGTGAACTGAAGAACAAATCGGTGGCCGAGTTGCACGAAGAGTTGCTGTCGCTGAGCAAGGCCCAGTTCGGCCTGCGCATGCAGCTGGCGACCCAGCAGTTGAGCAACACCAGCCAGTTGAACAAGGTGCGCCGTGACATCGCGCGCGTTAAGACAGTTTTGACACAAAAAGGTGATCAGCAATGAGCGCAGCGAATCTGAAGCGCGTCCTGACCGGCACCGTCGTCAGCGACAAGATGGAAAAGACCGTGACGGTCCTGGTCGAGCGCAAGGTCAAGCACCCGGTGTTGGGCAAAATTGTGCGTGTCTCCAAGAAATATCACGCACATGACGAGAACAACGAGTTCAACCAAGGTGACGTGGTGACCATCGAGGAGACCCGTCCGCTGTCCAAGACCAAGTCTTGGCGCGTGATCAAACTGGTCGAAAAGGCTGTGGGCGCATAATTTTGAAATTTCCGCTTGCGCTTCGGTGCGAGTTTCTCTAGAATGCGCGGCTTCGTTTCACCCGCCGCATATTTTGCGGCGGCCTGACCCTTACGGGTTCCAAAACTAGCCGCCGCAGGCGGATAAGTTGGAGATAGATAATGATACAAATGCAGTCTGTTTTGGATGTCGCCGATAATACCGGCGCGCGTTCCGTTATGTGCATCAAGGTGCTGGGTGGTTCCAAGCGTCGTTACGCCAGCGTTGGTGATGTGATTAAGGTCAGCGTCAAGGATGCTGCTCCTCGTTCTCGCGTCAAGAAGGGCGAGGTCTACAGTGCGGTTGTGGTGCGTACCGCCAAAGGCGTGCGTCGCGCCGATGGTTCGCTCATCAAGTTCGATGGCAATGCCGCTGTGCTGCTGAATAACAAGCTGGAGCCGATTGGCACTCGTATCTTCGGGCCGGTTACCCGTGAGCTGCGTAACGAGAAATTCATGAAGATCGTTTCCCTGGCGCCGGAAGTGCTGTAAGGGAAGGGTGAGGTAAATCATGCGCAAGATTAGAAAAGATGATGATGTCATCGTGATCGCCGGCAAGGATAAGGGTAATCGCGGTAGCGTCCTGAAGGTGTCTGGTGACTATGTGGTTGTGGCTGGCATCAACAAGGTGAAGAAGCATCAAAAGCCGAATCCGTTGAAGGGTACGCAGGGTGGCATCGTTGAGATGGAGAAGCCGCTGCATATCTCTAATATCGCCATCTACAATGCCGCCACCAAGAAGGCGGATCGTGTTGGCATCAAGCTGCTGGAAGATGGTCGCAAGGTGCGCATCTACAAGTCCAGTGGCGAAGTGATCGCTTGAGGGGTGTAAAGCATGGCTCGTTTGAGTAATTTCTATAAAGAGACCGTCACGCCGCAGCTGATGAAGCAGTTCGGCTACAAGTCCGTGATGGAAGTGCCGCGCATCGAGAAGATTACCCTGAATATGGGTGTCGGTGAGGCTGTGGCAGACAAGAAAGTGATGGAGTTCGCTGTCGGCGACATGCAGAAGATTGCAGGTCAGAAGCCGGTCGTCACCAAATCCAAGAAGTCCATCGCTGGCTTCAAGATTCGTGAGAACTATCCAGTCGGTTGCAAGGTGACGCTGCGTCGTGAGCGCATGTATGAATTCCTGGATCGTCTGATCACTATCGCGATTCCGCGTATCCGTGACTTCCGTGGTATCTCTGGTAAGTCCTTCGATGGCCGTGGTAACTACAACATGGGCGTCAAGGAACAGATCATCTTCCCGGAAATCGAGTACGACAAGATCGATGCGCTGCGTGGTATGAACATCACGATCACCACCACGGCGAAGACAGACGAGGAAGCCAAGGCGCTGCTGACGGCTTTCAAATTCCCATTGAAGAACTGAGGGTGATATGGCTAAGACTGCTTTGATTAACCGCGAACAGAAGCGCCGCGACACGGTTGAGAAATTCGCCGCCAAGCGTGCCGAGCTGTTGGCGATTGCGACCAACATGTCGCTGAGCGATGAGGAGCGTTTCGCCGCTCGTCAGAAACTGCAGGCGCTGCCGCGTGACTCTAGTCCGGTCCGTCTGCGCAATCGTTGTGCGCTGACTGGTCGTCCGCGCGGTACGTTCCGCAAGTTCGGTCTGGGTCGTATCAAGCTGCGCGAGTATGCAATGCGCGGTGAGATTCCCGGTGTAGTCAAGGCAAGCTGGTAAGGGTGAATTTATGAGCATGAGTGATCCTATCTCCGATATGCTGACGCGTATCCGCAACGCGCAGATGGCGGAAAAAACTATCGTGACGATGCCGTCCTCCAAGGTCAAGGCGGCCATCGCCAAGGTCTTGCATGAAGAGGGCTACATCGAGGGCTTCAAGGTTGTCGAGAATGACGGCAAGCCCACCCTGGAAATCGGCTTGAAGTACTATGCGAACCGTCCCGTGATCGAGACGATCCAGCGTGTGAGCCGGCCGGGTCTGCGTATCTACAAGGGTAGCAAGGACATTCCCAAGGTGATGAATGGCTTGGGTATCGCTATCGTTTCCACCTCCAAGGGACTGATGACCGATCATAAGGCGCGCGCCAATGGTGTCGGCGGCGAAGTCCTGTGTATCGTCGCTTAAGGGGGGAATATGTCTAGAGTTGCCAAATATCCAGTCTTGGTTCCGGCCGGTGTCGAAGTTACCGTCGCTGTCGACAAGATCTCCGTCAAGGGGCCGCAGGGTACGCTGACCCAAGCATTGAAGGGTAACGTCACAATCGAGCGTGACGGTGACAAGCTGCTGTGCAAGGCGCGTGACAATTCCGCGCATGCCAACGCGATGTCCGGCACGATCCGTGCTCTGCTGAATAACATGGTCACTGGCGTGAGCAAGGGTTTCGAGCGCAAGCTGAACTTGGTTGGCGTGGGTTATCGTGCCCAGGCCGCTGGCGATACGCTGAATCTGACCTTGGGTTTCTCCCATCCCGTGGCATACAAGATGCCGGCCGGGGTGAAGGTGGCGACACCGAGCCAGACCGAGATCGTGCTGACTGGTGCCGACAAGCAGCAGATCGGACAAGTCGCCGCTGAGATTCGTGCCTACCGTTCTCCTGAGCCTTACAAGGGCAAGGGCGTGCGCTATGCCGACGAAGTGGTGATCCTGAAAGAAACCAAGAAGAAATAATCGAGGTTGATATGTTGAACAAGAACGAATCGCGTCAGCGCCGTGCTCGCAAGACCCGCGCCCGTATCGCAGACCAGAAGGCGGTCCGCCTGTGTGTGCATCGCACCAATCTGCATATCTATGCGCAAGTAATTTCCGCTGATGGCGGGAAGGTTTTGGCCAGCGCCTCCACGCTGGAAGCCGAAGTGCGCAAGAGCATCGGTAATGGTGGCAATGCTGCCGCTGCTGCCATCGTCGGCAAGCGCATCGCGGAGAAGGCCAAGACGGCCGGCGTGACCTCCGTTGCATTTGACCGTTCCGGCAACAAGTACCATGGCCGCATCAAGGCGCTGGCTGACGCTGCGCGTGAGAACGGCCTGCAGTTCTAAAAGATTGGGGTGAATCATGGCGAAAGCGCAACAAGGTAAGAATCAGCAGCCCGAAGAGAAGGGTGATGGCTTGATCGAGAAGATGATCCATGTGAACCGCGTCACCAAAGTGGTGAAGGGTGGTCGCATCATGGGTTTCGCGGCGCTCACCGTGGTGGGCGATGGCGACGGTCGCGTCGCGATGGGCAAGGGCAAGTCCAAGGAAGTGCCGGTGGCCGTGCAGAAGGCGATGGAAGAATGTCGTCGCAAGCTGGTCAAGGTGAACCTGAAGGATGGCACCCTGCATCACGCGGTGATCGGCCGTCACGGCGCTGCCAAGGTATACATGCAACCAGCTTCCGAAGGTACCGGGATTATCGCCGGCGGCGCGATGCGTGCCGTGTTCGAAGCGGTAGGCGTGCGCAACGTGCTGGCCAAGTGCATCGGTTCCAGCAATCCTTATAACGTGGTCCGCGCCACACTGAACGGTCTCAAAGCGCTGAATTCGCCTGCGGAGATCGCAGCGAAGCGTGGCAAGAGCGTCGAAGAGATCCTGGGGTAATCATGGCAGAAGCTAAGAAACTGAAGGTGACGCTGGTCAAGAGCATCATCGGAACCAAACAATCCCATCGTGCAACTGTGCGTGGTCTGGGCCTGCGTCGCCTGAACCACACGGTCGAAGTGGAGGACACTCCGGCAGTGCGCGGCATGATTAACAAGGTGTTCTACCTGGTCAAGTGCGAGGCATAAATGCAGCTGAATCAAATCAAACCCAGTGAGGGTTCCAAGCATGCCAAGCGCCGCGTCGGTCGCGGCATCGGCTCCGGTCTCGGCAAGACGGCCGGGCGTGGTCACAAAGGTCAGAAGTCACGTTCCGGTGGCTTCCACAAGGTCGGTTTCGAAGGCGGTCAGATGCCGTTGCATCGTCGGCTGCCGAAGCGTGGCTTCGTTTCGTTGACGCGTAACGATACCGCTCAAGTCCGCCTGTCCGATCTGCAGAACATGCCGGTCGACCAGATCGATCTGTTGGCACTGAAGCAAGCTGGCGTGGTGCCGGCGACCGCCTTGGCTGCCAAGGTGATCCTGTGCGGCGAGATCAAGCGTTCCGTCAAGCTGCAAGGTCTGCAGTTGACCAAGGGTGCCCGCGCTGCTGTTGAAGCGGCTGGCGGCAGCATCTCGGAGTAATCGATCCGTGAGCGTAGCGGCCAAGGGGAAATACGGTGATCTGAGCAAGCGCCTGTGGTTCTTGCTCGGCGCGCTGGTGGTGTATCGCATCGGTGCGCATATCCCGGTGCCGGGCATCGACCCGACCGTGCTGGCTAATCTTTTCAAGCAGCAGCAGGGTGGCATCCTGGGCATGTTCAACATGTTCTCGGGTGGTGCGCTGGAGCGCTTCACTATCTTTGCGCTGGGGATCATGCCGTACATCTCGGCATCGATCATCATGCAGCTGGCAGCCATCGCGGTGCCGCAGCTGGAGCAGCTGAAGAAGGAGGGTGAGGCCGGCCGTCGCAAGATTACGCAGTACACGCGTTACGGTACCTTGCTGCTGGCGTTGTTCCAGTCGTTCGGTATCGCGGTGATGTTGCAATCGCAGAAGGACTTGGTGCTCAACCCGGGCATGATGTTCCAGATCACCACCGTGGTGACGCTGGTGACCGGGACTATGTTCCTGATGTGGCTGGGCGAACAGATCACCGAGCGCGGTCTGGGTAACGGTATCTCGCTGATCATCTTCGCCGGTATCGCGGCTGGTTTGCCCAGTGCGATCGGCAAGACGCTGGAAATGGCGCGCACCGGAGCGTTCTCCGTGCCGCTGGTGCTGGCGCTGTTCTTCGGTGCCATCGCGGTCACGGCCCTGGTGGTGTTCGTGGAGCGCGGACAGCGCAAGGTGCTGGTGAACTATGCCAAGCGTCAGGTGGGTAACAAGATCTATGGTGGTCAGAGCTCGCATCTGCCGCTGAAGCTGAACATGGCTGGCGTGATCCCGCCGATCTTCGCCTCCAGCATCATCTTGTTCCCGGCGACGCTGGCAGGATGGTTCGGCAGCAGTAGCAGCATGCTGTGGCTGAAGGATATCAGCGACAAGCTGGCACCCGGGCAGCCGGTCTATGTGATGTTGTATGCGGCGGCGATCGTCTTCTTCTGCTTCTTCTACACGGCGCTGGTGTTCAGCCCGAAGGAGACGGCGGACAATCTGAAGAAGAGCGGTGCCTTCTTGCCGGGTATCCGTCCGGGTGAACAGACGGCGCGCTATATCGAGAAGATCATGCTGCGCCTAACCATGGTCGGTGCGGTGTACATCACCCTGGTCTGTCTGTTGCCGGAGTTCCTGGTGGTGAAGTGGAACGTACCTTTCTACTTTGGCGGCACTTCGTTGCTGATCCTGGTGGTGGTGACGATGGACTTCATGGCGCAGGTGCAGTCGTATCTGATGACGCATCAGTATGAAAGCCTGCTGAAGAAGGCCAACTTCAAGGGGGCCTGAGAGGATGGCAAAGGAAGACGTCATCCAGATGCAGGGTGAGGTGGAAGAGGCGCTGCCGAATGCCACCTTCCGCGTGAAGCTGGAAAACGGTTTTGTGGTGCATGGACACATTTCCGGCAAGATGCGTATGCATTACATCCGCATCCTGCCGGGCGACAAAGTGACGGTCGAGGTATCGCCCTACGATCTGAGCAAGGCGCGCATCGTGTTCCGCTCCAAGTAATGCAACGAATCGAAGAAGCAAGGAGAAACAAATGAAAGTCCAAGCATCCGTCAAGAAAGTGTGCCGCAATTGCAAGATTGTGCGCCGCAACGGTGTGGTCCGCGTGATCTGTAGCAGCGATCCCCGCCACAAACAGCGCCAGGGTTGATTGAGTACAATCGCCGCTGGATGTTAGAATTCGCAACTTTTTGAATGATAGGGTAGCTGCATGGCTCGTATTGCCGGTGTAAACATTCCAAACCATCAACACGCTGAGATCGCGCTGACCGCCATCTACGGCATCGGTCGCACTCGCGCGAAAGAGATCTGCGCAGCGGCTGGCGTGGGGACTACTACCAAAATGAAGGACATCAGCGATTCCGATATGGAAAAGCTGCGCGAAGAGGTCGCCAAGTTCACCGTCGAAGGTGACCTGCGTCGTGAAGTCACCATGAACATCAAGCGCCTGATGGACATGGGTTGCTATCGTGGTCTGCGCCATCGTCGCGGTCTGCCGTGCCGTGGTCAACGCACCAAGACGAACGCGCGCACCCGTAAAGGTCCGCGTAAATCCATCGCTGGCGCGAAAAAGTAAATAAGTAGAGGACTGCAGACATGGCTAAGACCAGCACGAAAGTGCGCAAGAAAGTTAAGAAGAACGTTGCCGAAGGCATCGCACACGTTCACGCTTCCTTCAACAACACCATCGTGACCATCACCGACCGTCAGGGTAATACCCTGGCCTGGTCTACCAGTGGTGCGCAGGGCTTCAAGGGTTCTCGTAAGAGCACCCCGTTCGCCGCGCAGATCGCCGCTGAAGTGGTGGGCAAGTCCGCCGCCGAGTGCGGTGTGAAGAATCTGGAAGTGCGTATCAAGGGTCCCGGCCCGGGCCGTGAGTCCGCTGTGCGCGCCCTGAACGCTGCAGGTTTCAAAATCACCAGCATCTCGGACATCACGCCGGTGCCGCACAACGGTTGCCGTCCGCCGAAGAAGCGTCGTATTTAAGGAGTATCGATCTTGGCTAGAAATCTTGATGCAAAGTGCCGTCAGTGCCGCCGCGAAGGCGAGAAGCTGTTCCTGAAGGCTGAGAAGTGCTTTACCGACAAGTGCCCGGTTGAGCGTCGTGCCTATGCGCCTGGTCAACATGGTCAGCGTCGCAACCAGCGCCTGTCCGAGTATGGTGGCCAGCTGCGCGAAAAGCAGAAGGTGCGTCGTATCTACGGCGTGCTGGAGCGTCAGTTCCGCCGTATCTACAAGGGCGCCGCAGTTTCCAAGGGCATCACCGGCGAAGCTTTGCTGCAAAGCCTGGAATCGCGCCTGGACAACGTCGCCTATCGTATGGGCTTCGGTGGTTCCCGTGCCGAGGCTCGTCAGACCGTGCGCCACAACAGCATCCTGGTCAACGGCAAGCGTGTGAACATCCCGTCCTATCGCGTTAAGCCGGGCGATGTGGTGGAAGTCGCCGAGAAGTCCCGCGCACAACTGCGCATCAAGTCCGCCATCGAAGCGGCTGAGCAGCGCGGTTTCCCGGAATGGCTGGAGATGGACACCAAGGCGTTCAAGGGTACCTTCAAGGCTGTGCCGCAGCGCACCGAGTTGCCTGCAACCATCAATGAGCATCTCATTGTCGAGTTGTATTCCAAGTAATCAACGCGGAGTCGGATATGCCTACCAATAACCTGTTGAAGCCTCGCATCATCGACGTCCAGAACATCTCCGCCACTCAGGCGCGCGTTGTGATGGAGCCGTTCGAGCGTGGCTATGGCCATACGCTGGGCAACGCCCTGCGTCGCATCCTGCTGTCGTCCATGCCGGGCTATGCCGTGACCGAAGTCAAGATCGCCGGCGTGCTGCATGAATACTCGCCGATCGACGGCGTACAGGAAGATGTGGTCGAGATCCTGCTCAATCTGAAGGGCTTGGTGCTCAAGCTGCATGGTGCCCCCGAGGCGACCCTGAAGCTGAAGAAATCCGGTCCTGGTGTGGTGACCGCTGGCGACATCGAAGTCGATGCCGACACCGAAGTCATCAATCCTGGCCATGTGATCGCACATCTGACCGCCGGCGGTAAGCTGGATATGGAGATCAAGGTCGAGCAAGGCCGTGGCTATGTGTCCGCGATCTCGCGCCAGCAGCCCGGCGTGACCCGTCCGGTCGGCCATATCGCACTGGACGCTTCGTTCAGCCCGATCCTGCGCGTCAGCTACGCGGTCGAGAGCGCTCGTGTGGAACAGCGCACCGACCTGGACAAGCTGATCATCGACATCGAGACCAACAGCGCCATCGATCCGGAAGAAGCCATCCGTTATGCTGCGCGCATCCTGGTGGAACAGTTCTCCGTGTTCGCCGCTCTGGAAGGTACCCCGGCGCCGGTCGAGAAGCCCGCTGCACCGAAGGTCGACCCGCTGCTGCTGCGTCCGGTGGACGATCTGGAACTGACTCCGCGTTCTTCGAACTGCCTGAAGGCGCAGAGCATCCATTACATCGGCGATCTGATCCAGTACACCGAAGCCGACCTGCTGCGCACCCCGAACCTGGGTCGCAAGTCTCTGAACGAGATCAAGCAGGTGCTGGCCGAGCACAACCTGTCGCTGGGCATGAAGCTGGAAAACTGGGCGGCTGTGGCCGACAAATAAAGCTCGCCCGGTCGATGCCGGGACTGAAAGCAAGAGAGGAAAATCATGCGTCACCGTTTAGGACTTAGAAAACTCAACCGCACCAGCAGCCACCGTCTGGCGATGTTGCGCAACATGACCGTGTCGCTGCTGCGTCACGAAGTCATCAAGACCACGCTGCCCAAGGCCAAGGAACTGCGCCGTGTGGCCGAGCCCATCCTGACCCTGGGTAAGAACCCCAGCCTGGCTAACAAGCGTCTGGCATTCGCCCGCCTGCGTGACCGCGAGATGGTCACCAAGCTGTTCGATGAGCTGGGTCCGCGTTATGCAGCTCGCAACGGCGGTTACACACGTATCTACAAGTTCGGCTTCCGCAAGGGCGACAACGCTCCCATGGCGCTGATGGAACTGGTGGATCGTCCTGCCGATGCACAAGCCGTCGAGACCGAAGCCGCTGAATAAGCAGCATCGTCACTGACAAAAAAGGCCGGGTGAGAACCCGGCCTTTTTTGTTTCTGCTGCGTGACGAATCAGCGCAGCAATTTCTGCAGGTAAGGCCCGGTGACGCTGTTTTTATCTGCCGCGATGTCGCGTGGTGAGCCTTGTGCCACGATACGTCCACCGCCTTCCCCACCTTCCGGTCCCAGATCGATCACCCAGTCCGCCGTTTTGATGACGTCCAGGTTGTGCTCGATGATGACCAGCGTGTTGCCCTGGTCGCGCAAGGTATGGATGACTTTGAGCAGCATGTCGATATCGTGGAAGTGCAGGCCGGTGGTCGGTTCATCGAGGATGTACAGTGTGCGACCGGTATCGCGCTTGGACAGTTCCAGCGACAGCTTGACGCGTTGTGCTTCGCCGCCAGAAAGTGTGGTCGCGCTCTGCCCCAGCGTGATATAGCCCAGTCCCACATCGAGCAAGGTTTGCAGTTTGCGCTTGATGACGGGAACGGCATTGAAGAACTCGTGCGCATGCTCCACCGTCATATCCAGCACCTGGTGGATGTTCTGTCCCTTGTACAGCACCTCCAGCGTCTCGCGGTTGTAACGCTGGCCATGGCATACGTCGCATGGCACGTACACGTCCGGCAGGAAGTGCATCTCCACTTTGATGACGCCGTCCCCCTGACAGGATTCGCAGCGCCCCCCTTTGACGTTGAACGAGAAGCGACCCGGTCCATAGCCGCGCTCGCGTGCCATGGGCACGCTGGCGAACAGGTCGCGGATGGGCGTGAACAGGCCGGTGTAGGTGGCCGGGTTGGAACGCGGCGTGCGGCCGATGGGCGACTGGTCGACTGCGATCACCTTGTCGAAGAATTCCAGCCCATGGATCTCACGGTAGGGCGCCGGCTCAGCGATGCTGCCATACAGATGTTGCGCGACGGCGCTGTACAGCGTGTCGTTGATGAGGGTCGACTTGCCCGAACCTGAGACGCCGGCGATGCAGGTGAGCAGCCCCACCGGCAGGTCCAGCGTCACATCCTTCAGGTTGTTACCGGAGGCGCCGATGATCTGTAGGCGACGTTCGGGATCGGGTTTGCCGTATGACTTGGGGGGCTGGATCGATTTGCGCCCGGACAGATAGGCGCCGGTCAGCGAGTGCGGGTTGGCGCATACTTCGTCCGGCGTGCCTTGTGCCACGACGGTGCCGCCGTGTTCGCCCGCGCCGGGCCCCATGTCCACCACGTAATCCGCCGTGCGGATCGCATCCTCGTCATGTTCCACCACGATCACGCTGTTGCCCATGTCGCGCAGACGTTTCAGCGTGGCCAGCAGACGGTCGTTGTCGCGCTGGTGCAGGCCGATGGACGGCTCATCCAGCACATACATCACGCCAGTCAGACCGGAGCCGATCTGCGAGGCCAGACGGATACGTTGTGCCTCGCCGCCGGAGAGCGTCTCGGCTGAACGTTCCAGAGACAGGTAGTCCAGCCCCACGTTGTTGAGGAAGGTGAGCCGACTGGCGATCTCCTGCACGATCTTCTCTGCGATGGCCGCCTTGTTGCCTGGCAGTTGCACATTCTGGAAGAAAGTCAGCGCCTGCTTCAGCGGCAGCGCACTCAATTCGTAGATGGTGCGTTCGGCGACACGCACGTGACGCGCTTCTTCGCGCAGGCGGGTGCCCTTGCAGTCGGGACAGGCACAACTGTTCAGATACTTGGCCAGTTCCTCGCGCACGGTGGGCGAGTCGGTCTCGTTGTAGCGACGTTGCAGGTTATTGACGATGCCCTCGAACGGATGTTCGCGCAGCACTTTCTTGCCGCGTTCGTTCAGATAGGTGAAGGCGATCTCGGTGCGGCCACTGCCATGCAGCACCACCTGCTGGATCTTCTCGGGCAGGGTCTCGAAGGCTTGCTCCAGGTCGAAGTCGTAGTGCTTGGCCAGGCTGTCCAGCATCTGGTAGTAGAACTGATTGCGCCGATCCCAGCCCTTGATCGCGCCGCTGGACAACGACAGGTTGGGGAAGGCCACGATGCGCGCTGGATCGAAGAACGAGATCACGCCCAGACCATCGCACTTGGGGCAGGCGCCCATCGGGCTGTTGAACGAAAACAGGCGAGGCTCCAGTTCTTGCAGCGAATAGTTGCAGATGGGGCAGGCGAACTTGGCCGAGAACAGATGCTCCTTGCCCGAATCCATCTCCACTGCCAGCGCGCGGCCATCGGCATGGCGCAGTGCGGTCTCGAACGATTCGGCCAAGCGCTGCTTGGCATCCGGCGCGACCTTGAGGCGGTCCACCACGATCTCGATGGTGTGTTTCTGGTTCTTGGAAAGCTTGGGCAGGTCGTCCATCTCGTATACCTTGCCGTTCACGCGCAGGCGCACGAAACCTTGCGCGCGCAGCTCATCGAACAGCTCGGCCTGTTCGCCCTTGCGCTCCACCACGATGGGCGACAGGATCATCACCTTGGTGCCCTCGGGCAACGCCAGCACGCTGTCCACCATCTGGCCCACGCTCTGTGCCTGCAACACGATGTCGTGTGCGGGGCAGTGCGGATCGCCGGCGCGCGCGAACAGCAGGCGCAGGTAGTCGTGGATCTCGGTGACCGTACCCACGGTCGAACGCGGGTTGTGCGAAGTGGCTTTCTGTTCGATGGCGATGGCCGGGGAGAGCCCCTCGATCAGGTCCACGTCGGGCTTCTCCATCAATTGCAGGAATTGACGCGCATAGGCCGACAGCGATTCCACATAGCGGCGCTGCCCCTCGGCATACAGCGTGTCGAACGCGAGCGAGGACTTACCCGAGCCCGACAGGCCGGTCACGATCACCAGCTGGTTGCGCGGGAGGTCGAGGTTGATGTTCTTCAGGTTGTGCGTGCGTGCGCCGCGGATCTTGATCTGTTCCATGTCTGCCCAGTACGGGAAAAAACGACCCGCCAATATACGCGAAAAAGAGCGCTCGCCCAAACATGCGACGCGTGGCGGCAGGCAAGGCAACACTGTCGCCGGGGCGTTGATGGGCGGCGCGTCTGTTAAGATAACGGCCCTTCGCAACCCACCCGTCCGAGCAACATGTCCATCCCGGAAACCATGACCCCGACCGAACGGCGCGCCAGCATCGGCCTCGCCAGCGTCTATGGCCTGCGCATGCTGGGCCTGTTCATCATCCTGCCCATCTTCGCCCTGTATGCCGAACAACTGCCCGGTGGCGAGAGCCACTTCCTGATCGGCGTCGCGCTCGGTGCCTATGGCCTGACGCAGGCCATCCTGCAGATCCCGGCGGGCTGGATGTCCGATCGTTTCGGCCGCAAGCCGATCATCATCGTCGGGCTGCTGCTGTTCGCCGCGGGCAGCTTCATCGCGGCCTCCGCACACGACATCTACTGGATCATCATCGGCCGCGTGATCCAGGGCGCTGGCGCCATCAATGCCGCCGTGATGGCGCTGACCGCCGACCTGACGCGCGAAGAGCATCGCACCAAGGCGATGGCGATGATCGGCATGACCATAGGCGTGACCTTCTCCCTGTCCATGATCCTGTCGCCCATCCTGTACAAGCATATCGGTGTGCCCGGCATGTTCGAGCTGATCGGCGTGCTGGCGTTCGTGTCCATCGCCGTGGTGCTGTGGTTCATCCCGAATCCGCGCATCACGCGCTTCCACTCGGATACCGAGACCAATACCGGCAAGCTCAAGGAAGTGCTGCGCAACGCTGACTTGTTGCGCATGGATTTCGGCGTGTTCACCCTGCATGCGATCCTGATGTCGGTGTTCATGCAAGTGCCGTTCATCCTGCGCGACCTCGGACTGGATGCGCAGCACCAGTGGCAGGTGTACCTGCCGGTGATGCTGATCGCCTTCGTGCTGATGGTGCCGCCCATCGTCATTGCCGAGAAGAAGGCCAAGATGAAGCAGGTGTTCATGCTGGCGATCTTGCTGGCCGCGCTGGCGCAACTGGCCATCCTGTTCCTGCATGGCAGCCTGTGGGGCGTGGCGCTGGCGCTGCTGGTGTTCTTCACCGCGTTCAACGTGCTGGAAGCCACGCAGCCCTCCATTGTCAGCAAGATCTCCCCGCTGGCGGCCAAGGGGACCGCCATGGGCGTGTTCAGCAGCGTGCAGTTCTTCGGTGCCTTCTTCGGTTCCGCCATGGGCGGGTTGGTGATGCAGTTGTGGGGCGGCGATGCAGTGCTGTTGTTCGCGGTGGGCATGCTGCTGCTGTGGCTGCTGGTGGCCTCCGGCATGCGGCCGCCGCAGGCGCTGCTGACCAGGATGTACCACCTGCCCGAGATGGACGAGTCGGCGGCAAGCGCGCTGCGGCAGTCTCTGGCACAATTGCGCGGTGTCCAAGAGGTGCTGGTGGTGGCGAACGAACAGATCGCCTGCCTCAAGGTGGAGATGAGCGGCTTCGACGAAGCTGCGGTGGAAAATCTAGTGAAAGGGGCATGAGATGTCTGTGAACAAAGCGATCCTGGTAGGCCGTCTGGGCAAGGACCCGGAGACCCGCTACATGACCAGCGGCGAGGCGGTGACCAACGCCACGCTGGCGACCTCGGAGAACTACAAGGACAAGAACGGCGAGAAGCAGGAACGCACCGAGTGGCATAACCTGGTGTTCTATCGCCGCTTGGCCGAGATCGCTGGCGAATACCTGAAGAAGGGTTCGCAGGTTTACATCGAAGGCCGTATCCAGACGCGCAAATGGCAGGACAAGGATGGCAAGGACCGTTACACCACCGAGATCGTGGTCAACGAGATGCAGATGCTGGGCGGCAAGGCCTCCGGCGGCGGCAGCTTCGAGGTGATGGATAGCGGTTCTTCCGCGCCGGCACGCAGTGCCCCGGCGGCCCGTCCTGCGGCAGCAGCGCCGGCCAAGGGCAGCTTCGACAACTTCGACGACGACATCCCGTTCTGACCCATTCCCGCAGCAACGCCCGTGAGCAAGGCATTCACCCGCGAGAGCGACGCTGACATCGACGATGACGATGCGGTGTCGCTGCCCGCCATCCCCGCCGGCAGCAAGAACTACATGACGCCGGCCGGCTATCGCCGCCTGAAACAGGAGTACATGCAGTTGCTGGACGTGGAACGTCCGGCGCTGGTGCAGACCGTCGCCTGGGCCGCCTCCAACGGCGACCGTTCGGAGAACGGCGACTACATCTATGGCAAGAAACGCCTGCGCGAGATCGATCGTCGCCTGCGTTTTTTGGCCAAGCGCATGGAAGGTTCGGCGGTGGTCGACCCGGTGCAGCGCGCGGGTTGCGACCAGGTATTCTTCGGTGCCACGGTCACGGTATGCCATGCGGATGGCGTCGAACGCAGCTACAGCATCGTCGGTATCGACGAGGCGGATGCCGGGCGTGGCCTGATCAGCTGGGTGTCGCCGCTGGCGCGCGTGCTGCTCAAGGCGCGCGAGGATGACGTGCTGTCGTTGCCCTTGCCGGAGGGCGTGGAAGAGCTGGTGGTGGTGCGCGTGGAATATCGTGAGATCGAATTCGAGTGAAGGGACAACCATGAAATATCTGAAGAACGAATTGCCCATCGTGCTGGCCGTGAGCGTGCTGGGTTTGGGGCTGGTGCTCGAGCACGGCGCGCTGGCACAGGGCGGCGTCATGCTGTGGGGGCTGCTGGGGGTGATCCTGGCCGCCATCATCGGCGTGGCCTTCCGCATCGCCCATCATGCCGAAGTGCTGGCGGTACGCCTGGGCGAGCCTTATGGCACGCTGATCCTCACGCTGGCAGCGGTATCGGTGGAGGTGGTGATCCTGGTGGTGTTGCTGATGGGCGAGCCTAACCCGACGCTGGCGCGCGATACCGTGGTGGCGGCGGTGATGTTCGACATCAACGGCATCCTCGGTCTGGCCGCCATCGTCGGTGGCCTCAAGCATGGGCAGACCAAGTACAACATCTCCTCGGCCAATGCCTATACCGGCATGCTGCTGGTCGCCATCGGCATCGGCATGTTCGTGCCGGATTTCGTGCCCGACGCGCAATGGCAGATCTATTCCATCTTCTCGGTGTGCATGATGGCGCTGATGTATGCCGGCTTCCTGCGCTTGCAAACGGTCGAGCATCGCACTTTCTTCGAGTATTCCAGCGAGACCGACGAGGAAGCGCATGACCAGGCGCACAGTCCGAACAGCCTGCATGTCGGCATCATGGTCGGTGCCATCGTGCTGGTGGGGCTGCTGTCCGAGGTGCTGTCCGTGCTGCTGGATGCCGGACTGGCGGCGAGCGACCTGCCCAAGGCTATCCCCGCAGTGCTGGTGGCGCTGATCTCGGCCAGCCCGGAGATCCTCACCGCACTCAAGGCGGCCCAGCAGGATCGCATGCAGACCACGGTGAACATCGCGCTGGGCGCCTCGCTCGCCACCGTGCTGTTGACGCTGCCGGTGATCGAGGCCATCGCCTTGTTCAGCGGTGAGCGCATCGTGATGGCGCTCACGCCGGTGCAGGGCGGCATGCTGCTGCTGACCTTCCTGGCGGTGATGAACAACCTGCACGACGGCGAGACCAATGCCATCGAGGGCATCAGTCACTTCGCGTTGTTCGCCGCCTTCATCGCATTGGTGTTGCTCGGCTTGTTCTAGGCGGTGCGTTCCAGCACCGCGGCGAAGAAGCCGTCGGTGTCGTGCTGCTGCGGGGCGAGTTGCAGGTAATCGCCCATGGGCAGGTCGATGTGCTGCTGCTTGAGCACTTCGCCTGCCGGCAGCAAGCTGTATTCCGTATGCGCGGCGAGGAAGTCGCGCACCACGTCCTGATTCTCCTCCTGCAACACGCTGCACGTCGCATAGACCAGACGACCGCCTTTCTTCACCAGGCGTGCCGCCGATTCCAGGATGGCGCGCTGCTTGGCGTTCAGCTCAGCCACGCTTTCGGCTGACTGACGGAACTTGAGGTCGGGATTGCGGCGCAGCGTGCCGAGACCGCTGCACGGTGCATCCACCAGCACGCGGTCGATCTTGCCGGCCAGACGCTTCACCTTCTGGTCGTTCTCGTGCGCGATCAGTTGTGGCTGCACGTTGGACAGCCCCGAACGCTTCAGGCGCGGCTTGAGGTTGGTCAGCCGTTTCTCCGAGATGTCCCAAGCATACAGGCGGCCCTGCGAATTCATCAAGGCGCCCAGCATCAGCGTCTTGCCGCCGGCGCCGGCGCAGAAATCCACCACCATGTCGTTGCGCTTGGGCGCCAGCAGCAGGCCGAGCAACTGGCTGCCTTCATCCTGCACCTCGAAGCGGCCGGACAGGAACAGCGCATGTTTGTTCAATGCCGGTTTGTCGCGCAGGCGGATGCCATAGGGCGAATACGGTGTGGGGCGTGCTTCCATGCCTTCCGCTTGCAGAGCTTGCAGCACTTCGTTGCGGTTGGCGAGCAGGCTGTTCACGCGCAGGTCGAGCGGTGCGGGCTGTTGCATGGCGCGACCGAGCGCGAGGATGGCTTCCTCGTCGTATTGTGAACGCATCTTCTCCACCACCCATTGCGGCAGTTCGGCGCGCACGTCGAGCGGCAGCGTGCTCTCGTCCAGTCCTTTCACATTGCCCAGCCAGACGGCTTCACCCTGGCGTAGCAAGGGCTCCAGTTGGCGCACGTTGTAGCCGCCGAAACGCACCCAATAGGCGAGCGCCAGACGGCGCGGCGTAGGCTGGCCTTTCTCTTCCAGCTGGCAGGCATGCTCCAGCAGCAGGCGATGGCGCAGGATGCCGAACAGGGTCTCGGCTACCAGTTTGCGTTCGTTGGAACCGATGCGCTCGGTCTGGAAGAAGTTGCGCAATACGGCATCCGCCGGGTGCGCCATCTTGAGCGCGGTGCGCACAGCCTGGATGACCAGTTCGAGTCGGTATTCGGTGATGAGCATGATGTTCCTTAATTGTCCGCGAGGCGGATATCGGTGATGACAGCTTCGCCGGCGACACTGCCGTCGCTGGCGAGGTGGCGTAATTTTACCGGTAACAAGCGGTATTCCTGGGCGAACCAGATCTCCAGCCCTTCCTTGCCGGGCGCATGCAGCTTGCGGAAGTGTACGGTATGCAGCTTGCCTAGCGGCGTGAAGATCTCTTCGTTGGTGGTCACCTCGAAGCGGTAACGTTCCCAGTCGCGCGCATTGGTGATGGCAATGGGCAACACATCGCCGCTCTCCGGCAGCGGCGGGAACTGGTACATCATGCTCAGCATGTCCTGCGTCGCGTCGTCGAGGGGCAGCTGGCGCCCCGAATCGAACTGCAAGGTGTGCTGCGCATAGTCGAAGCGCACGCCATCCTTGCGCTGCTGCCCGTCGTCCTGCTTGTTCTCGCTGTAACGTTCTGGATGTAGGGTGATGCCGTCGGTGCGGCCCTGGCTGTGCTGCACCAGCTGGTATGACTTGACCAGCCGCGCCAGCCCGATGGTGCGCGTGGTGGCGGTGATGTCGTAATGGTCGCCGCTGATCACCAGCTCATGGCGCGCTTCGCCGACAGCCAGTCCGTCCTGTCCCAGGCGCACGGAGAACTTGAGGAAGGCGCGCTGTGGCAAGGCCGGACGCGCCGGTGTCGTCGCCGTGACCGCTGCCGGTGCCACAGCGCTGGTTGTCTCGGTCACGGCAGAAGCGGCGGCGACTGCGGATGCGCTGACGGTCGCGGTCACCATGCTGGCCGGACTGTCTGCCGCTGCAACGGCGGAAGCGGGCTGCGGTGTGGCGGCGACCGCGGAAGCACTGCGCTCGCTCGGCGCCGTCTCTGCGACCGCAGAAGCGGTCACGGCACTGGCCGCTGCGGCGAATGACGGTGCGGCGGGTGGAGCTGCGGGTGTGCGCGGCGCAGCACGCTGTTTGGGTGCGCGTAGCTGCGGCAGCGGGATCAGTTGTGCGGCCAGCGGCGGCAGGTCGGGCTCGGCTGCCGGCAGTTCGATGGGCGGCAGCCACAGTAACAGCGCATGGAGTGCGGTGGAGAGCGCCAGCGCGAGGGACAGTCGACGCCAGGCGGGCGACGGGCGTGCGGTGTTCACGGCACCATGTTCAGGGTGCGCAACTCCTGCACCAGTTGCGAACCGTCATCCTCGGTCACCACCACCTTGCATGGCATGTAACCGTGGTCGATAGCCAGCCACAGTTCGGATTTCCAGGCGGTCTTCTGCGGCAGTGTGTACAGATAGTAGCTGCGCAGTTTGCCGAACGGCACTTCCACTGTCTGCGCCGGATTGAGCTGGTAATGATAGGGTTCCAGCTTGTGACCGTTGGTCATGTAGAAGTCGATCTCCAGGCGGCCATGCGGCGGCACGATGATGAACTGGTACATCACGCTCAGGCGGTCCTGCGTATGCGGCGGCAATGCCAGCTGGCGGATGCCGGACTGGCTGCTCAAGGTGAGCTCGTTATGCTGCCAGTCGAAATCGGCGATGCTGTCCTTGCTGGTGTCACGCGTGCGGCGATGGGTGAAGCGGTGTGGGATCAGGCCTTGCTCGGTGACCTCGCCCTCGCTGTTGACGATGATGGTTTCCGGTTGGAACAGTGCGAGCAGCCCCACCGGTCTGGTGATGCTGGTGATGCGATACTGGTCATCGTTGCGTTCGAACACCTCGTTCACTTCGGCCAGCTTGATACCTTGTTTGAGGATGTCGTATTTCGCTTCGATGCGCTGCGGCCAAGTGTCTGCCTGTGCCAAGGCAGACAGGGTGCAAAGCAGGAGGGCGAACAGGGCGCGCATGTTCAATCCAGTCCGGGCGAGATCAGGGTGGTGCCCAGTTGCTCCAGGCGGTCGACTTCGACGCGCCCGTGGGCGTTCAGGCGCACCTGGTCGCGACACAGCCAGCGTACCGCCTGCGGCAGGATGCGATGCTCTTCATGCAGCACGCGTGCGGCCAGCGTATCCGGCGTGTCGTCCTGCAATACCGGCACTGCGGCCTGGAGGATGATGGGGCCGACATCGAGGTCCGGGGTCACGAAATGCACGGTGCAACCGTGGATCTTCACGCCGTCGCGCAGCGCACGCGCATGCGTGTCCACGCCGGTGTAGGCGGGCAGCAGCGAAGGGTGGATGTTGATCAGGCGGCCGCTGTAACGCGTCACGAAACCCGGGGTGAGGATGCGCATGAAGCCAGCCAGCACCACCAGGTCCGCTTGGTGGCGGTCGATCTCCTGTGCCAGGGCAGTATCGAAATCCTCGCGGCTGGCGTAATCCTTGTGCGCCACCACGGCCGTGGCGACGCCTTGTTCCCGGGCGACGGGCAAGCCTTCGGCATCAGCCTTGTTGCTGATCACCGCGGCGATGCGGCAAGGCAGACGGGCGCGCAGCAAGGCTTCCATGTTGCTGCCGCGACCGGAGATGAGGATGACGATGTTCTTTGCCGCGGGCATCAGCGTACTTGGGTCTGGTGCTCGTCGCCGTTGCGCGGACGGATGCTGCCGATGCGCGATACCGTCTCGCCTGCGGCTTGCAGATGGGCGATGGCGGCGTCGGCATCCGCTGCCGCCACGATCACCACCATGCCGATGCCGCAGTTGAAGGTGCGGAACATCTCCTGCTGCGCGACCTTGCCCTCGCTTTGCAGCCACAGGAACAGGCGCGGCATCTGCCAGGTGCTGCTGTCGATGTCGGCCACCACATTGGCGGGCAACACGCGCGGCACGTTCTCGGTGATACCGCCACCAGTGATGTGCGCCATGCCCTTCACGTTCACTTTCTGCATCAGCGACAGCATGGGTTTCACATACAGGCGGGTGGGGGCCATGATGCAGTCGGCCAGCGTGCGTTCGCCGTCGAATTTCTCGTTCAGGTCGGGCTTGCTGCGCGCGATGATCTTGCGCACCAGCGAATAGCCGTTGGAGTGGGCGCCGTTGGAGGCCAAACCCAGCACCACGTCGCCGGCCTGGATGGTGTCGCCGGTGATGATCTTGCTCTTCTCCACCACGCCGACGGCGAAGCCGGCCAGATCGTATTCGCCCACCGGGTACATGCCCGGCATCTCGGCGGTCTCGCCGCCGATCAGCGCGCAACCGGAATCCTCACAGCCCTTGGCGATGCCCTTGATGACTTCGGTGGCGGCCGGTACGTCCAGCTTGCCGCAGGCGAAGTAATCGAGGAAGAACAGCGGTTCGGCACCCTGCACCAGGATGTCGTTCACGCTCATTGCGACCAGATCGATGCCCACGGTGTCGTGGCGGTTGAGTTCGAAGGCCAGCTTGAGTTTGGTGCCCACGCCATCGGTGCCGGAGACCAGCACCGGCTCCTTGAACTTCTTCGAGATCTCGACCAGACCGCCGAAGCCGCCGATGCCGGACAGCACCTCGGGGCGCATGGTGCGCTTGGCATAGGGTTTGATGTTCTCGACCAGCTGGTCGCCCGCGTCGATGTCTACACCGGCGTCACGATAGGAGAGGGAGTCGTTCTGGCTCAAGTTGAGTTCTCGCTTTCTGGAATGGTAAAGTGCGGCACGATTTTCGCTGCGGATTTTACCCGAAATGACCGTCTCCCGCTCTGTCGCCATGCTCTGGCTGGCGCTGGCCGTCGTCACCTTTGCCTTGCTCTACCTGTTGGCTCCCATCCTGGCGCCGTTCGTCGCTGCGGCCGTGCTGGCCTACATCTGCGACCCGCTGGTGGATCGCCTGTGCGCCGCCGGGTTGCCGCGCACCGTGGCGGTGTTGCTGGTGATGCTGGGTGCGTTGCTTCTCGGTGCTGGCCTGCTGCTCATCCTGTTGCCTTTGTTGCAGCAGGAATCGGCCTTGCTGGTGGAGCGTCTGCCGCAGTGGCTGGATGCCGCGCGCAACCGTCTCGGGCCGTGGTTGCAGCAGACCCTGGGTATGCAGGTGGACTGGGGCGGTGCGGCGCTCAAGCAATGGATGCTGGAACACTGGCAGCGTGCGGGCGGTCTGGCATCGGGCGTGTTGTTGCCCTGGTTGGGCGAGAGCGGTGGCGCTTTGTTGGGCATGTTCGCCAACCTGCTGCTGTTGCCGGTGGTGATGTTCTACCTGCTGCGCGACTGGGACGAACTGCTGGCGCGCGTGGATGACCTGCTGCCGCGCCATTGGCATGTACGTATCCGCACCATCGCCCGCGAAGCAGACAGCGTGCTGGCCGAGTTCTTGCGCGGGCAATTGGCGGTGATGGCGGTGATGAGCGTGTTCTATGCGCTCGCGTTGTGGTTGGTCGGCTTGGAGTTCGCCCTGCCTATCGGTATCGTCGCCGGCGTCCTGGTGTTCGTGCCCTATCTGGGCATGGTGCTGGGCTTGTTGCTGGCTACCCTGGCGGCCGCCATGCAATTCGGCTTCGGTACCGACTTGCTGTGGGTATGGGGGGCGTTCGCGGCCGGGCAGCTGCTGGAAGGCATGCTCGTCACCCCGTGGCTGGTGGGCGATCGCATCGGTCTGCATCCGCTGGCGGTGATCTTCGCGCTGATGGCCTTCGGCCAGTTGTTCGGCTTCTTCGGCATCCTGCTGGCCTTGCCGCTGGCGGCGGTGTTGCTGGTGCTGTTGCGCCATTTGCGTCAGCACTATCTTTCAAGCACGATGTATCGCAAACCATGAACCAGATGTTGCTGGGCATCGCACCGGAGTGGGTGCCTTCCCTCGATAACTTCGTCGTCGGCCGCAACGCGGAACTGCTGGCCGCGCTGCGCCAGGCGCAGACAGGGGCGATCTACCTGTGGGGCGCGGCCGGCAGCGGCAAGAGCCACCTGTTGCAAGCCATGGCGCTGCGCCAGCCGGATGCTTGTTACGCTGCAGGGGCTGTGCCGGAGGCGGCGCGCTGCGTGGCGCTGGACGATGTCGAGCGGCTGGACGACGCGGCGCAGGTCGCTTTGTTCGAGCTCTATAACCGCATGCGCGAACAAGGGGGATTGCTGCTGGTGAGCGGCACGCAGGCGCCGCTACATCTGGTCTTGCGCGACGACTTGCGTACGCGGCTGGGCTGGGGGCTGGTCTATCAAGTGCAGGCGCTGAACGATGAGGAAAAGGCCGAAGCGCTGCGCCAGCATGCCGGGGCGCGCGGTTTCGAATTGCCGCCGGAAGTCACGCAATACCTGCTGCGCCACGGTCGGCGCGACCTGTCCTCGTTGCTGCGCGTGCTGGATGCGCTGGACGAGCATTGCCTGCGCCTCAAGCGCGCCGCTTCGGTGCCATTGCTCAAGGAAGTGATGGCGCAGCCGTTCTGACGGAATGTGATGCGTTTGTTTTTTAATGCATAATGCGCCCCGGCCGGAAACGCCGGGCTGATGGTGGCGGCACGTACCATATCCAAATCTAAACTCTCAAGCGGGGGCGCGTAATGAAGAAGTATGCATTCTGTTTATCTGCGGCATGTCTGATCGGTAGCAACGTTTGGGCGCAGGACCAGACCTATGATGCACGTTCGTTGGCTATGGGCGGCGCTGGCGCGGCGACCGCCAATGCGCGCAATGCGGCCTTCCTCAATCCTGCTGCGGCCGCCGGCGAGAAAGACAAGTTCGCCCTCGAGTTCCCTATCGTCAGCGCCCGCTTCCTGGATGCCAATAGTCTGCAGAAGGATGCGGATACGCTGAGCACCAACGCGAACAACCTGACCAATGCGCTGACCAGCTTCCAGAATGCGATGACTGCGTTGCAAGCCAATCCCACGACCGCCAATGCGACCGCGGTGCAGTCGGCTTCCTCCACGGCCGGTACGGCGCTGACCAACTTCAATACTTCCCTGAACACCGTCAGCGGAAAATCGCTCACCGGCGGTTTGTTCGCCGGCGCTTTGCTGGCGGTTCCCGGCAGTACGCTGGGCGTGGCGCTGATGGTGGATGGTCGCGCCGAGCTGGGCGGGCAATTCAACTATGCCGCCGCCGACAACTCCACGGTGACTAATCTGGCGTCAGCCATGAACTCCTGCGGTGCTGCGACAGGGACTGCCACGCAGATTGCGACCGCCTGCCAGACCGCAGCCAACAGCGTGGGTACTGGCGGCCAGGTGACCGGTTTGCAGTCGCAATTGCTGGTGCGCGGTGTGGTGAGCAAGGATGTGGGGATCACGCTGGCGCACCATTTCGATGTCTGGGATGGTGTCGATATCGGCGTGACCCCCAAGTTCACCCAGTTGCGTACTTTCGATATTGCTTCTTCCGCGCAGAGCGGCAACGGCGTGTCGACCAGCTACGGCGCCAATTCCGAGAACAGCAGCAGCGTGTTCAATATGGATGTCGGTGCCTTGAAGACCTTGTCGCGTAACGGTGATAGCGAGATCAAGGTCGCTGTGGTGGTCAAGGACCTGATGTCGAAGAACGTGAAGACCGTGCTGGGCAACGACATCACCATCAAGCCGCGCGCCACCGTCGGTGTCGGTTATGTAACCGACCTGGTCAGTGCCAACGTCGACGTGGATGTGATCACCAACAAGCAGATGATCGCCGGCTTCGGTGCCGACTCGCAGTTCATCCGTCTGGGCGCGGAGTTCGATGCCTGGAAGTGGGCGCAGGTGCGCGTGGGCTATCGTCATGACCTGAAGGGCAACTACAAGGGGCTGCCGTCGTTGGGCTTGGGCTTGTCGCCGTTCGGCGTGCATCTGGACCTGTCGGTCGCCGCGGCTGCCAAGAACGAAGTTGCCGCGGCATTGCAGACCGGTTTCCACTTCTGATCGGCTGCTTCTGCAAAAGGCCTGCATGTAGAATGCAGGCCTTTTTTATTTGGGGAAACGGACGTGAACCTGGCTCTATTCGATCTGGACAATACCTTGCTCAGCGGCGACAGCGACTTCGAATGGTCGCAGTTCCTCATCGAGCAGGGCGTGCTCGACCGCGAACTGTTCGAGGCGAAGAACCTGGCGTTCTACGAGCAATACAAGGCGGGCACGCTGGATATCCATGAGTTCCTCGATTTCCAGCTGAAACCTTTGTCGCGCCATGCGCGCAAGGTGCTGGACCAGTGGCATGAGGAATTCATGCACCGCAAGGTGCGCCCGATGATGGGCGAGCAGGCGCGTGCGCTGGTACGCAGCCATCTGGAGGCGGGCGATATATGCGTGGTGATCACCGCCACCAACAGTTTCGTCACCGCGCCCATCGTGCGCGAATTCGGCATCGAGCACCTGATCGCCACCGACCCCGAAGAAAAGGAGGGCGAGTTCACCGGTCGCGTCGCCGGTGTGCCCAGCTTCCGCGAGGGCAAGGTCGTGCGCATGGAGCAATGGCTGGCCGCGCGCGGCTGGGGCTGGGACAGTTTCGCATCGAGTACTTTCTACAGCGATTCGCTGAACGATCTGCCGCTGTTGTCGCGGGTGCGGCGGCCGGTGGCGGTCGATCCCGATGCCACCTTGCGTGCCCATGCCGAGCAGCAGGGCTGGCCGGTGATCTCCCTGCGCGGATGAGGTGCGCCATGTGCGGTGTATAATCGCGCCCGTCGCCGCATTTTCGCGGCGATTCGAATTTTTTGAGCGATGATCAAACGACTCTTCAAACGCATGTTCGGCAAGCCGGCTGCCCAGCGCAAGGCCGGTGCCGGTCAGGCCATCCCCTTCGAGGAGCACGGCGTCGCGCGGGACGGCATTAGCCAGGCCGCGCGCCGCGTGACCGAAGGTCTGCAAGCCGCCGGTTACCAGGCCTTCGTGGTCGGCGGTGCGGTGCGCGACCTGTTGCTGGATCGCCATCCCAAGGATTTCGACGTCGCGACCGATGCCACGCCGGAAGAGGTCAAGCGCGTGTTCCGCCGTGCGCGCATCATCGGGCGTCGCTTCCGTCTGGTGCACGTGATGTTCGGCAACGAGACGGTGGAGGTCTCCACCTTCCGCCGCGCCGTCGAGGCGGAAGAGGCGGAGACCGACGAACATGGCCGTATCCTGCGCGACAACGAGTTCGGCGACATGGAGCAGGATGCCGCGCGGCGAGATTTCACCGCCAACGCCTTGTTCTACGACCCTGCCACGCAGGAGGTCTTCGATTATCACGGCGGTTACGCCGATATCCGCGCTAACGTGCTGCGCATGATCGGCGATCCCGAAGTGCGCTACCGCGAGGATCCGGTGCGCATGCTGCGCGCGGTGCGTCTGTCGGCCAAGCTGGGCATGAAGCTGGCCCCCGCCACGGCAGCTCCCATCGCGCAGATGAAGCATCTGCTGGCCAATGTGCCGGAAGCGCGCCTGTTCGACGAGATGCTCAAGTTGTTGCTGTCCGGCCATGCGCTGGCTTGCATCAAGCAATTGCGCGTGATGCAGCTGCACCACGGCATGCTGCCCATGCTGGACGTCATCCTGGAGCAGCCCATGGGCGAAAAGTTCGTGATGCTGGCCTTGCAGAACACCGACGAACGCATCGCTGCCGACAAGCCGACCTCGCCATCCTTCCTGTTCGCTGCGTTGCTGTGGCACGAGGTGCTCGCTGTATGGAAGGCGCGCCAGTCCGCCGGCGAGCGTCCGGTACCCGCACTGCATGCGGCCATGGACGAGGTGCTCGACCGGCAGCGTTCGCATCTGGCCATCCCGCGCCGCTACGACAGCGTGATGAAGGAGTTGTGGCTGTTGCAGCCGCGCTTCGAGCAGCGTGCCGGACAGCGCCCGTTCCGCCTGCTGGCATTGCCGCGCTTCCGTGCGGCCTATGATTTCCTGTTGCTGCGCTGCGCGAGCGGCGAGGCCGCTCCCGAGCTTGGCGCATGGTGGGAAGCGTTCCAGCATGCCAATGAGGACCATCGCGCCGAGATGTTGCAGCCGGAGGGCGCCGAACCGAAGAAGCGCCGTCGGCGCAGCCGCAAGCCGCGTACGGCAGGGCAGTCCGAGCCGTCGATCGATTGATGGCGCGCGTCTATATCGGTCTCGGCAGCAATCTGGTCGATCCGGCCGCGCAGGTGCAGCGCGCCCTGGCGGCGCTGGATCGCCTGCCGCACACCCGCCTGTTGCAAGCCTCCTCCCTCTATCGCAGCGCCCCGGTCGGTTATCTCGATCAGCCGGATTTCATCAACGCGGTCGCCTTGCTGGAGACGCAGTTGATGCCGCATGCCTTGCTCGATGCGTTGCTGGCTTTGGAAAAGGACAACGGCCGTACGCGCGAATTCAAGGATGCGCCGCGCACGCTGGATCTGGATGTGTTGTTGTACGACGATCTCGTCCTGCATGAGGCCGGTCTCACCCTGCCGCATCCGCAGATGCACAAACGCGCTTTCGTGTTGCAGCCCTTGCTGGAGATCGCGCCGGACTGCGTGATCCCCGGCGTGGGGCGCGCGGCGCAGGCCATGGCCGCTTGCACAGGGCAACGTCTGGAACGCCTGGATCATGTCGCTGGATAAGTATCGCTACATCGTGGTGGAAGGGCCCATCGGCGTGGGCAAGACCAGTCTCGCCAAACGTCTGGCCGAGCACGCGGGTGCGCAGCCCCTGCTGGAGAAACCGGAAGAGAACCCGTTCCTGGTGCGTTTCTACGAAGATCCGGCGCGCTATGCCTTGCAGACCCAGTTGTTCTTCCTGTTCCAGCGTCTCAACGAAGTGCGCGACCTGGCACAGATGGACATGTTCCAGAGCCGCACCGTGTCTGATTACCTGTTCGAGAAGGATGCGCTGTTCGCGCGTCTCAACCTGAGCGACGACGAATACCAGCTGTATCAGGCCATCTACCAGCGCCTTGCGCCGCAGGCGCCGACGCCGGATCTGGTGATCTATCTGCAAGCCTCGACCGAAGCCCTGATCTCGCGCGTACATCGGCGCGGCCATCGCCACGAGCGCGCCATCCAGGACGAATACCTGACCCGCCTGGCCGACAGCTACGGCGAGTTCTTCCATCACTATGCCGAGGCGCCGGTGCTGGTGGTGAATAGCGAGAACCTGAATTTCGCGGATAATGCCGACGACTTCCAGTTGCTGGTCGAGCGTATCGGACGCATGCGCAGTCAGCGCGAATATTTCAACGTGGGCGGCGATTGACGCTCGCCTTTCACGATTGCCCGCTTCCCCGCACGTGGGGGGAGTTGGAGAAAGGGATGGCATGAGAACGACCCTGAGCAAACTGCAAACCATGCGCGAGCGCGACGAGAAGATCGCCGTGCTCACTTGTTACGATGCCAGTTTCGCCATGCTGATGGATGAGTGCGGTGTGGACGTGCTACTGGTCGGCGACTCGCTGGGCATGGTGGTGCAGGGGCGCGAGAGCACCTTGCCGGTCACCATCGAGCAGATGGCCTACCACACCGCCTGTGTCGCGGCAGGTGCCAGCAAGGCCTTCATCATCGCCGACATGCCGTTCGGTACTTCGCAGTTCTCCGCGCGCGAGACCTTCGGCCATGCCGTGCAACTGATGCAGGCTGGGGCCGAGATGGTCAAGCTGGAAGGCGGTGCCGAGATGGCGGAGACCGTGGCCTTCCTCACCTCGCGCGGCATCCCGGTGTGCGCGCACATCGGCCTCACCCCGCAATCGGTACACCAGTTGGGCGGTTACAAAGTGCAGGGCAAGAGCGACGCGGCGGCGAACAAGCTCATGCAGGATGCCGTGGCGCTGGAGAAGGCCGGCGCTGCCATCGTGCTGATGGAAGCTGTCCCCGCCACGCTCGCGGCAGCAGTCACGCGCAAACTGCGCGTGCCCACCATCGGTATCGGTGCCGGCGCCGATTGCTCGGGGCAGGTGCTGGTGGTGTATGACATGTTGAACATCTATCCCGGCCGCAAGCCGCGCTTCGTGAAGGACTTCATGCAAGGTGCGGATTCCATCGCGCAAGCCATCGCGCATTACATCCAGGAAGTGAAGGCGGGTACCTTCCCCGCTGCGGAGCATAGTTTCTGATGCAACTCATCCATACCGTCGCTGAACTGCGCGCGCGGCTGGCGCAAGAGCGCGCCATCGCTTTCGTGCCCACCATGGGCAATCTGCATGCCGGACATGTGGCACTGGTGCGCCAGGCGCGCGCACATGGCACCTGCGTGGTGGTGAGCATCTTCGTCAATCCGCTGCAATTCGGCCCGCACGAGGATTTCGACAAGTACCCGCGCACGCTGGAGGCTGACTGCGCGCAACTGCAAGGCCTGGCTGATGTGGTGTTCGCGCCGTCCGCACAGGAGATGTATCCCGAGCCGCAGACGCTGTTCGTGGAGCCGCCGCCCATCGCCAGCGAGCTGTGCGGCGCGCATCGCCCCGGCCATTTCCGGGGTGTGACCACGGTGGTGATGAAGCTGTTCAATCTGGTGCAGCCGCAGGTGGCGCTGTTCGGCAAGAAGGACTACCAGCAACTGGCCATCCTGCGCCAGATGACCACCCAGTTCAATCTGCCCATCACTGTCCTCGGTGGTGAGACGGTGCGTGCCGAGGATGGGCTGGCGTTGTCGTCGCGTAACCAGTACCTGTCGGCGGAAGAGCGCGGTGAGGCGGTGCAATTGAGCCGAACTTTGCGCGATGTGGCGCAGTCTATAAAACAAGGGGCGCGGGATTACGCGGCCCTGGAAGGCACGGCGGCTGCCAAGCTTGCAGCGCGCGGCTGGCAAGTGGAATATGTGTCCGTGCGCAGCCAGCACGGGCTGGGGCGGCCGGCGGCACAGGAGCGCCAGTTGGTGGTGCTGGCCGCCGCCCGTCTGGGCGCCACGCGCCTGATCGATAACCTTGAGGTTTGTCTTTGAGTCTCAGGCGTTTATAATGCGCGACCCCGCGTCAGACGGGGAAGTTAGGAGGTGACCATGCAACGAACCATGCTACAAGCCAAACTGCATCGTGCTCGCGTGACGCAGGCCGAACTGCATTACGAAGGTTCGTGCGCCATCGACGAGGATTTCCTGGAGGCCAGCGGCATCCGCGAATATCAGCAGATCGAAATCTGGAACGTGACCAATGGCGAGCGTTTCACCACCTATGCCATCCGTGCCGAACGCGGTTCGCGCACCATCTCGGTGAACGGTGCCGCCGCACATAAGGCCAAGGTGGGCGATATCGTCATCATCGCCACGTTCGCCACCTATTCCGAACTGGAGCTGCAAAAGTACCATCCCGCACTGGTGTATTTCGACGAGCACAACCAGATTATCGGTCAGCGCAAGGAGATCCCGGTACAGGCAGCCGCCTGATCTCGCTGCGTTAGCCAACAAAAAAGCCCCGCGACTGCGGGGCTTTTGTTTTGTGGATCAAGACTGATCAGATGCGCTTGGCCAGTTCCGCCGCCTTGCCGATGTAGGTCTGCGGGCTGAGTGCTCGCAGACGCTCCTTCTCCGCAGCCGGGATGTCTAGCGTCTGGATGAAGGCGGCCAGGCTGTCCTGGTTGATGCCGCCCTTGCCGCGCGTCAGTTCCTTAAGCTTGTCGTAGGCGTTGTCGATGTTGTAGCGGCGCATCACGGTCTGGATCGGCTCTGCCAGCACTTCCCAGCTGTTGTTCAGGTCATCCGCCAGTCGTTGCGGGTTGGCTTCCAGCTTGCCCAAGCCCTTGAGGCAGGATTCGTAACCGAGCAGCGTGTAGCCCAATGCCACGCCCATGTTGCGCAGCACGGTGGAGTCGGTCAGATCGCGCTGCCAGCGCGAGATCGGCAGCTTCTCGGACAGGTGCTTGAGCATGGCGTTGGCCATGCCGAGGTTGCCTTCCGAATTCTCGAAATCGATCGGATTGACCTTGTGCGGCATGGTGGAAGAGCCGACTTCGCCGGCCACCACCTTCTGCTTGAAGTAGCCCAGCGAGATGTAGCCCCAGATGTCGCGGTCCATATCGATGAGGATGGTGTTGGCGCGTGCGAAGGCGTCATACAGCTCGGCCATGCAGTCGTGCGGTTCGATCTGGATGGTGTAGGGATTGAACACCAGGCCGCGCGCTTCCACGAAGCGTTTGGCGAAATTTTCCCAGTCCACGTTCGGGTAAGCGGACAGGTGGGCGTTGTAGTTGCCCACCGCACCGTTGATCTTGCCCAGGATCTCCACATCGGCGATGCGCTGCTGCGCGCGGCGCAGGCGATACACCACGTTGGCCATCTCCTTGCCCAGCGTGCTGGGGGTGGCGGTCTGGCCGTGGGTGCGACACAGCATGGGCAGTTCGGCGTGTTCGTGTGCCAGCGCGGTCAGCTTGTCGATCACGCTCTGCAAGGCGGGCAGCATCACTTCGCTGCGTGCCTGGCGCAGCATCAGCGCATGGCTGAGGTTGTTGATGTCTTCCGAGGTGCAGGCGAAGTGGATGAATTCCAGCGCCTTGGCGATCTCGGGATTGGCAGAGAACTTTTCGCGCAGCCAGTATTCGATGGCTTTCACGTCGTGGTTGGTGCGGCGCTCGATGGCCTTGATCTGTTCGGCTTCGGCTTCGCTGAAGTCGGCGGCCAGATGATCGAGGTCGGCGATGGTCTCGGCCGACAGCGGCGGCAGTTCCGCGATGCCGCTCTCCTGGCTCAGCGCCTTGAACCATTCGATCTCGATCAGCACGCGATTGCGGATCAGGCCGAATTCGCTGAAGTGGTTGCGCAGGGCTGCGACCTTGCCGGCATAGCGGCCGTCGAGCGGGGAGAGGGCGGTGAGGGTGGAAAGCGTCATGTTTAGGCTCTGTGTGTGAATCAGGCGCGCATTTTACGCGAAAGCGCACCCTGCCGCTGTTCAGGCGGCAGGCTGCATGTGCAGCGTACGCGTGGGATAGGCGATGTCGGCGCCATGGCGCGCGATGATCGCCGCGACTTGCAGCAGGATGTCCTGCTTCACGGCGGTGAATTCCACGAAGTCGGTAGTGCGCGTGAACGCCAGGATGAAGAAGTTCAGCGACGAATCGGCGAACTGGTCGAAGGCGGCCAGGCGCGCCTGTTCCGGATCGATGGCGGGATGAGCCTCCAGCATGGCCTTCACCTCGGCGACGATGGCGGTCATCTTGCCGATGTCCTCGTAGCGCAGACCGATCACTTCGCGGATGCGGCGATTGGACATACGCGTGGGGTTCTCCACCACGATGGAGGAGAACAGTGAGTTGGGCACATACACTGGCGTCATCTCCGGCGTGCGGATGATGGTCTGGCGCCAGCCGATGTATTCCACCGTGCCCTCGATCTGCTTGTCCGGTGAACGCACACGTTCGCCGACCTTGAACGGGCGGTCGAGATGGATCATCAGGCCGCCGAACAGGTTGGCCAGCAGGTCCTTGGCGGCGAAGCCGACCGCGATACCGCCGATGCCGCCGAAGGCCAGCACGCCGGACAGGTTGAAGCCCAGCGTCTGCATCACCGCTAGCGTACTGACCACCACTACCGCGATGCGCGCCACCTTGGACAAACCGTGGATGGTGGTCAGATCGACTTCTTTGTCGTGTTCCTGGTGATGCGCGATGATGTTGCGCGCCAGTTCGCCGACCAGCTTGAACAGGAACCAGGCGAAGGCCAGCTCGCCGCCGATGATGCGCGCCGGGGCGACGAAGTGCTGCAGTCTGGCGATCTGTTGCCAATGCAGCAGATCGAGCGCGAGGGTGAGGCCGGTGATCCAGATCAGCAGTGGCAAGGGGCTGCGCGCGGCGGCGATCAGTGCATCGTCCCACACGTTGTGCGAACGGTCGGCAATGCGTTGTGCCTGGTTGAGGCCGATACGCGCCAGGAAATGCACCAGCAGGGTGGCGCCGAGCACGGCAAGGGCTTGTATCGCTTCGGCGGTCAATTGTCCATCCATGTTCACTCCAGATTGTTCGCAAGTTCGATGATGCCGCCGCCGAGGCACACGTCACCGTCATAGGCCACCACCGATTGTCCCGGCGTCACCGCCCATTGCGCCTCGTCGAAACTGAAGTGTGCAGCGGTCGGGCCGGTGATCGCGATGCGACAGGTCGCGTCCTGCTGGCGGTAGCGTGTCTTGGCGGCATAGCCGCGCGTGGTGTCGGGTGCGTGGCCGCTGATCCAGTGCATGTCCAGCGCTGCCAGCGTGGGGCGCAACAGCAGCGGATGGTCGTGCCCCTGCACTACGATCAATTTGTTGTTCGCCATGTCCTTGCCGGCGACGAACCACGGCTCGCCGCTGCTGTCCTTGCCGCCGCCGATGCCCAGCCCCTGGCGCTGGCCATAGGTGTAGAACGACAGGCCCATGTGCTGCCCCATCACCTTGCCTTCCGGCGTCACCATCTCGCCGGGTTTGGTCGGCAGGTAGCGGTTGAGGAACTCGCGGAACGGGCGCTCGCCGATGAAGCAGATGCCGGTGCTGTCCTTCTTCGCGGCGTTGGACAAGTTGTGCTGACGCGCGATCTCGCGCACCTTGCTCTTGGGGATGTTGTTCAGCGGGAACATCGACTTCGACAGTTGCTGCTGGCTCAGCCGATGCAGGAAGTAACTCTGGTCCTTGCTGTCATCGGCGGCCTTGAGCAATTGGAACAAGCCATCCTGCTCGCGCACGCCGGCGTAATGGCCGGTGGCGATCTTTTCCGCACCCAGGCGCATCGCGTGGTCGAGGAAAGCCTTGAACTTGATCTCGGAGTTGCACAGGATGTCCGGGTTGGGCGTGCGCCCAGCCTCGTACTCGCGCAGGAAATAGCTGAACACGCGCTCCTTGTACTCCTTGGCGAAGTTCACCGCCTCGATGGGGATGCCGATGGTATCGGCCACCGACACTGCGTCGATCAGGTCCTGGCGCGAGGAGCAGTATTCGCTGTCGTCATCGTCCTCCCAGTTCTTCATGAACAGGCCGATGACCTCGTAGCCCTGCTGTTTCAGCAGCAGGGCGGTGACGGAAGAGTCCACGCCGCCGGACATGCCGACGACGACACAGCCTTTACTCATAATGGGTGATCAGGTCCAGCGGGTAACGTTTGCCTGTCAGGTAATCTTCCACGCAGCGCAGGATGAGCGGGCTGCGATGGCGATCCTGGGTGGCACGGATCTCGTCCGGCGTCATCCACACCGCGCGCAGGATGCCGTTGTCCAGTTTGCGTTCCGGGTGATGGCCGAGGATCTTGCCGCCGAAGGCGAAGCGCAGATAGGTCACATCGGAGGCTGTCGAATGCCAGCGGTAGACGCCGATCAGATATTGCGGTTCGAAATCGTAGGCGGATTCTTCCAGCACCTCGCGCACCGCACCGGCGGCCAGCGTCTCGTTCGGTTCCCAGTGTCCGGCGGGCTGATTGAAGCGGATGCCCTGCGCGGTCTCTTCTTCCACCAGCAGGAAGCGGCCCTCCTGTTCCAGCACGGCGGCGACGGTGGCATGGGGTTTCCAGATCATGTCGTGACCTCAGAAAAAGATAAAGGCAGACCTGGTCTGCCTTAATGGTGTTGGTGCCGGGGGCGGGACTCGAACCCGCACGCCTTGCGGCACCGGATTTTGAGTCCGGCACGTCTACCAGTTCCATCACCCCGGCGTATCCCTAAGCCATTGAACTTCCGGCTTCGGAAAGGCGCGCATTATCCATGAAACCCCGCACGTCATCAACTACAATGCATGCCTTTGCCATCGTCGTCCTGCCGTCGTCCCATGCGTACCGAAGCCTTCGATTTCGACCTGCCCGAGCACCTGATCGCCCAGCATCCGCCCGCCCAACGCGGCGCCAGCCGTCTGCTGCATGTCGCGCCGGCGGTGCTGGCCGACCGCATGTTCGCCGATCTGCCCGCCCTGTTGCGCCAGCACGACGTACTGGTGCTGAACGATACGCGCGTGCTCAAGGCGCGCCTGTTCGGGCAGAAAGCCACTGGCGGGCAGGTCGAGGTGATGGTGGAGCGCGTGCTGGGTACGCATGAAGTGCTGGCCAAGGTGCGCGCCAGCAAGTCGCCCAAACCGGGCAGCAGTTTCGTCGTCGCCGATGCGGTGACCGTCGAGGTGCTCGGGCGCGCGGATGAGTTCTTCCATCTGCGTTTCGTGGATGACGCGCCGGTCGAGGACATCCTGGAGCGCTACGGCAAGCTGCCGCTGCCGCCGTACATCACGCATGCGGCAGGCGACGAGGACGAGGAGCGTTACCAGACCGTGTTCGCGCGCGAGCAGGGCGCGGTGGCCGCCCCCACCGCTGGTCTGCATTTCGACGAAGCGATGCTGGAGACCTTACGTGCGCAGGGCGTGGATATCGCTTATGTCACGCTGCATGTCGGCGCCGGCACCTTCCAGCCGGTGCGCGCCGAGAGCGTGGCCGAGCATGTGATGCACAGCGAGCGCTACACCGTGCCGCAAGCCACCGTCGATGCCATCGCACGCACCAAGGCCCATGGCGGGCGCGTGGTCAGCGTTGGTACCACCAGCTTGCGCGCGCTGGAGAGCGCGGCGCAGGGCGGGGCGTTGCAAGCCGGCAGCGGCGAGACGCGCATCTTCATCACGCCCGGCTACCGCTTCAAGGTGGTGGACGTGTTGCTCACCAACTTCCACCTGCCGCGCTCCACCTTGATGATGCTGGTGTGCGCCTTCGGCGGCATGGAGCGTCTGCTCGCCGCCTATCGCCATGCGGTCACGCGCGAATACCGCTTCTTCAGCTATGGCGACGCGATGCTGATCGAGCGCGCCCACGATTAGTCACGATGAACTTCCTCGCGCATGCGCTGCTGGCGGGCGACGATCCGGCGCTGGTCGTGGGCGGGGTGGTGGGCGATTGGGTGAAGGGCGCGCTGCCGGCCGGCTTGCCGCCCGATCTGGCGCGCGGCGTGGTCTTGCATCGTGCCATCGACAGCCATGCCGAGACACATCCCGCTTTCTGTGCCAGCCGGGCGCGCGTGTCGCCGGCGCGGCGGCGTTATGCGGGCGTGCTGGTCGATATGTTCTACGACCATCTGCTGGCGCGTGACTGGGCAGCGCATCATGCCGTGCCGCTGGAGGCCTTCTGTGCCGAGGCCTATCGCCAGATCGAAGTGCGCTTGCCGGAGCTGCGGCCGGACGCGCATGGCGTGCTGCGCATGATGGCGCGCGAGGATTGGTTATCCAGCTATGCGCGTGTCGCCGGCCTCGCCGAGGTGCTGGCGCGCATGTCGCGCCGCGCTCGCCAGCCCAATCCCTTGTTGGCGGGGGAGCAGGAATTGCTGGCCGATGCGGCGGGCTTCGAGGCGGATTTCGGACGGTGGCTGGGCGATGCGCGCACGTTCTGTGATGAGTGGCGCAGGTCCATCGGGTAGAATCACGCCTCTTCTGAAATGGTCACGCTCCCATGAAATTCACCTTGCACACCACATCCGGCGCCGCTCGTCGCGGCACGGTGGAACTGATCCATGGCCAGGTCCAGACACCGGCTTTCATGCCGGTCGGCACCTATGGCACGGTCAAGGCGATGTCGCCGCAGGAATTGCACGACATCGGCGCGCATATCGTGTTGGGCAACACCTTCCACTTGTGGCTGCGCCCGGGGCTGGAGGTGATCGCCGCGCATGGCGGGTTGCACAAGTTCATGGGCTGGGACGGCCCCATCCTTACCGACTCGGGCGGCTTCCAGGTGTTCAGCCTGGGCGAGTTGCGCAAGATCACCGGTGGCGGCGTGGAGTTCCGTTCGCCGGTGAACGGCAACAAATGCTTCCTGTCGCCGGAAGAATCCATGCGCATCCAGAAGGTGCTCAATTCCGACATCGTGATGATCTTCGACGAGTGCACGCCGTATCCGGCGGACGAACAGGTGGCGGGCGTGTCGATGCGGCTGTCGCTGGATTGGGCGGCGCGCTCGAAGAAGGCGCACGAGGGCAACCCCAATGCCTTGTTCGGCATCGTGCAGGGCGGCATGCATGAGCACCTGCGTGACGAATCGCTGGCCGGGTTGAAGGACATCGGTTTCGATGGTTTCGCCATCGGCGGCCTGTCGGTGGGTGAGCCGAAAGAGGACATGCTGCGCATCCTGGCGCACACCGCGCCGCAACTGCCGCAGGACAAGCCGCGCTACCTGATGGGTGTGGGCACGCCGGAAGACCTGGTGGATGCGGTGGGCTTCGGCATCGACATGTTCGACTGTGTGATGCCCACGCGCAATGCGCGCAACGGCCACCTGTTCACCCGCTTCGGCGATGTGCGCATCAAGAACGCGCAATACAAGAACGACATCCGTCCGCTGGACGAGCAGTGCGAGTGCTACACCTGCAAGAATTTCAGTCGCGCCTACCTGCACCATCTGCATCGGCTGGGCGAGATCCTCGGTGCGCGTCTGAACACCATCCACAACCTGCATTACTACCAGGAGTTGATGCGCGACATCCGCGCCGCCATCGAGGCCGGACGCTACGCCGAATTCGCCGAGTCGTTCCGTGTCATGCGCGCCTCAGGCGGTCACTGAAGCGTCATATCAACCATGCTAGAATGCGCGCCTTTGTTTTTCAGTCCATTGGAGAGTAAACGATGATTTCCGTGTCCGACCTGTTCATCAGCAATGCTTACGCCGAAGGTGCCGCCGCTGCACCGCAGGGCGGTGGTTTTATGGAGTTCCTGCCGCTGATCGCTTTGCTGGCAGTGTTCTATTTTCTGGTGCTGCGTCCGCAGCAGAAGCGTGCCAAGGAGCATGCTGCTCTGGTCGCCGCGCTGCAAAAGGGTGATGAAGTGGTGACCATCGGTGGCGTGCTGGGCAAGATCACCAAGGTTGGCGAAGAGAACGTGATGGTGGAGATCGCCGACGGCGTGGAAGTGCAGGTGCAGAAGCCGGCCATCCAGAACGTGTTGCCCAAGGGCAGCATCAAGTCCCTGTAATCGCTGAAGGCAAGGTGTAGAGATGAACCGTTACCCGCTGTGGAAGAATCTGCTCATCCTGGTCGTGCTGGCGATCGGTTTCATCTATACCTTGCCGAACTTCTACGGCGAAGCGCCGGCGGTGCAGGTGATGCCGCTGCGCAGCCACCTGAAGGTCGACGCGCATTTGCTGGCGCAAGTGCAGGAGATCCTGCAGTCCGCGCAGTTGCAGCCGGAAGCGGTCTCGCTGGACGGCAGCGGGGTGAAGGCGCGCTTCGCCGATACCGATAGCCAGCTCAAGGCCAAGGATGCGCTGCATGCCGGACTGGGCGAGGATTATGTGGTGGCGCTCAACCTGTTGTCGCGTTCGCCGGCCTGGTTGACCGAACTCAATGCCTTGCCCATGTATCTCGGCCTCGACCTGCGCGGTGGCGTGCACTTCCTGATGCAGGTGGATATGACGGCCGCGCTGGACAAGGCGCTGGAATCCGCCACCGGCGACATCCGCAGCACCTTGCGCGAGGCGAAGATCGCCTATTCCGGCGTGAGCCGCGATGGCGACGTGCTGAGCGTGCGCTTCCGCGATGCCGACGCGCGCAGCCAGGGCGAGAACGAACTCAAGTTGCGTTTCGGCGGCTTGCAGTTCTCTACGCAGGAGGCCGGGCGTGATTTCCTGTTGCTGGCCACGCTGAAGCAACAGGAGAAGCTGCGTATCCAGGAATCGGCCTTGCAGCAGAACCTGGTCACGTTGCGCAACCGCGTCAATGAACTGGGCGTGGCTGAGCCGGTGATCCAGCAACAGGGCGTGGATCGCGTGGTGGTGCAATTGCCTGGCGTGCAGGACACCGCACGTGCCAAGGACATCCTGGGGCGCACCGCGACACTGGAAGTGCGTCTGGTGGATGACGAGCATCAGGTCGGTGCGGGTGGTGCGGCGCCGTTCGGCAGCGAACTGTTCCGCGAACGCGATGGCACGCCGGTGCTGGTCAAGAAGAGCGTGATCCTCACCGGCGAGCGCATCAACGACGCGCAACCCGGTTTCGACGGCCGCAACAACGAACCGGCGGTGCACATCAACCTCGACGCGGTGGGCGCGCGCAAGTTCAAGGAGGCTACCCGCGAGAACGTCGGCAAGCGCATGGCTATCATCCTGTTCGAGAAGGGGCGCGGCGAAGTGGTGACCGCGCCGGTGATCCGCGAGGAGATCGGCGGCGGCCGCGTGCAGATCAGCGGCCAGATGGACACATTGGAGGCGCAGAACGTGGCCTTGCTGTTGCGCGCCGGCGCGCTGGCGGCGCCGATGGAGATCGTCGAGGAGCGCACCGTCGGCCCCAGCCTGGGTGCGGACAACATCCAGCGTGGCTTCGATTCGACCAAGATCGGTTTCCTGATGGTGGCGGTGTTCATGATCGCCTACTACCTGATGTTCGGCACCATTTCGGTGCTGGCGCTGGGTGCCAACCTGCTGCTGCTGATCGCGCTGCTGTCCATGCTGCAAGCGACTTTGACGCTGCCGGGCATGGCGGGTATCGCGCTGACGCTGGGTATGGCCATCGACGCCAACGTGCTGATCAACGAACGCATCCGCGAGGAGCTGCGTAACGGCGTGCCGCCGCAGATGGCGATCAGCACCGGTTACGAGAACGCGTTCGCCACCATCCTGGACTCCAACATCACCACGCTGATCGCCGGTATCGCGCTGTTCATGTTCGGCTCCGGTCCGGTCAAGGGTTTCGCCGTGGTGCTGTGTCTGGGCATCCTGACTTCGATGTTCAGCGGGGTGATGGTGTCGCGCGCATTGGTCAATCTGATCTATGGCCGCAAGGCGCGCCTGAACAAGGTGTCGATCGGTTAAGGGCTACGCGTAGCGTAACGTTTGTTCCCTCGCCCGCACGGCGGGAGGGGGTTAGGGAGAGGGCAGGCAACCATGGAATTTTTCCGCATCAAAAAAGACATCCCGTTCATGAGCTATGGCAAGCTCACCACGACCATCTCGCTGGTGACTTTCCTGCTGTCGGTGGCGTTCCTGGCGACCAAGGGCTTGAACTTCGGGGTCGATTTCACCGGGGGGACGGTGATCGAGGTGCATTACACCGAGCCGGCCGATACCAACAAGGTACGAGAGGAGCTGGCCGGCATCGGTCTGCCCGATGCGCTGGTACAGCATTTCGGCACTACGCATGACGTGCTGATCCAGGTGCCGCTCAAGCACAACACGGCCGGTGCCAACCTGTCCGAGCAGGTGTTGGGCGCATTGCGTGCCGATGCCGCAGTCGAACTGCGGCGCGTCGAGTTCGTCGGCCCGCAGGTGGGCAAGGATCTGGTGGAGAACGGCGCCATGGCGCTGCTGCTGGTGAGTCTGGGTATCGTCGGCTACCTGTGGTTGCGCTTCGAATGGAAGTTCGGCCTCGCCGCCATCCTCGCCAACCTGCATGACGTGGTCATCATCCTCGGCTTCTTCGCCTTCTTCCAGTGGGAGTTCTCGTTGTCGGTGCTGGCCGCGGTGCTGGCCGTGCTGGGTTACTCGGTGAATGAGTCGGTGGTGGTGTTCGACCGGATCCGCGAGAACTTCAAGAAGATGCGCAAGACCGAGGTGGCCGAGATCATCGACAACGCCATCACGCGCACCATGTCGCGCACCATCATCACCCACGGCTCCACGCAATTGATGGTGCTGGCCATGCTGTTCCTGGGCGGCGAGACGCTGCATTACTTCGCGCTGGCGCTGACCATCGGCATCCTGTTCAGCATCTACTCATCGGTGCTGGTCGCCAGTCCGCTGTTGATGATGTTTGGCGTGTCGCGCGAGGACTTCATCAAGCCGGAGAAGAGTGAAGCCGAGGAAGTGTTGCCGTAAAGATGGAACTGCTCAGCTCGTTCCTCGACATCGTCCTGCACCTGGATGCGCACCTGCTGGCGCTGGTGCAGGAATATGGCATCTGGGTCTACGCCATCCTGTTCTGCATCATCTTCGCCGAGACCGGCCTGGTGGTCGCCCCCTTCCTGCCCGGCGATTCGCTGCTGTTCGTGATCGGCGCGCTGTGCGGCATGGGGTCGCTGCAACTGGAAGTGGCCTTGCCGCTGCTCATCCTGGCAGCCTTCCTGGGCGACAACACCAACTACTGGATCGGCCGTTTGCTGGGGCTGCGTTTGTTGAACAAGGCCAGTCCGCGCCTGATCAGGCACGAGCATCTGGAGAAGACGCATGCCTTCTACGAGAAGCATGGCGGCAAGACGGTGATCTTCGCGCGCTTCCTGCCCATCATCCGTACCTTCGCCCCGTTCGTCGCCGGCATCGGCACCATGCGTTATCGCGACTATGTGATGTACAGCATCATCGGCGGCGTGGCGTGGATCGGCAGCCTGATCCTGGCGGGCTATTTTTTCGGCAACATCCCGCTCATCAAGAACAACCTTACCTTGATGATCCTGCTCATCGTGTTCATCTCATTCGTGCCCGCGCTGTTCGAGTTCATCCGTCATCGTCGGCAGCGCGCGCACGCCGACTAAAGCCTGCGGGCACCAGTGCGCGCCCGCCCATTCCCAGATCTCTTGCAACGTGCCGTTGCGCAAGACCGCCGGTGGCTGCTGGCGCAGGAAATGCAATGCCTGCCACAGCGAGGCAGCGGGCTGGCGGATATCCACGGCTTGCGCCAGGGTCTGTTTGCTGAGTTTCTCGCCCGCTGCGTTCACGGCCACCGGCAGGTGCATGTAATGCGGCGTGGGCAGGCCGAGCAGGCGTTGCAGGTGGATCTGGCGCGGTGTGGAATCGAGCAGGTCGGCGCCGCGCACCACATGCGTGATGCCTTGTTCCGCATCGTCCACCACCACGGCGAGCTGATAGGCGAACAAGCCGTCGGCGCGTTTCACCACGAAGTCGCCGATCGCGCTGCGCAGTCCTTGTGACTGGCGCCCCTGCAAAGCATCCACATAGGTGATGGGAGTGTCGTCGGTGCGTACGCGCCAGGCACGGCCTGGTCGCCCCGGCGGCAGGCCATCACGGCAGGTGCCGGGATAGACCGGCCCATCGATGCCGTGCAGTGCCGAGTCGGCGATCTCCTTGCGCGTGCAGGCGCAGGGATAGCTGGCGTCGTGCGCTTGCAGGCGTTGCAGGGCGGATTCATAGGCCGCGCTGCGCTGGCTTTGATAGAGCACCGGTTCGTCGCTGACGAGACCGAAAGCGGCCAGCGTGTGCAGGATGTCTGGCGCGGCCTCCGGGATGCAGCGTGGCGTATCCAGGTCTTCCATGCGCACTAGCCAGGTGCCGTGATGATGCCGGGCATCCAGATAGCTGCCTACGGCAGCGATCAATGAGCCGAAATGCAGCGGGCCGGTGGGAGAAGGGGCGAAACGCCCCCGGTAAGCGGGATCAGGCCGGGACAACTTCTGCTTCGTCGTCGAACTCCAGCGCCACCTTGCCATCCTTCATATCCACGGTGACGTGGCCGCCGTTGGCCAGTTTGCCGAACAGCAGCTCGTCGGCCAGTGCGGCGCGGATGGTGTCCTGGATCAGGCGCGCCATGGGGCGCGCGCCCATCAGCGGGTCGAAGCCATGGTCGGCCAGATAATCCTTGAGCGCATCGGTGAACGTGGCTTCCACCTTCTTCTCATGCAGTTGCTCTTCCAGTTGCATGAGGAACTTGTCCACCACGCGCAGGATGATCTCCTTGGACAGCGGTGCGAAGGAGACGATGGCATCCAGACGGTTGCGGAACTCCGGCGTGAACAGACGCTTGATGTCGGCCATCTCGTCGCCGGCGGACTCACTCTTGGTGAAACCGATCTGCACCTTGTTCAGCGCTTCCGCGCCGGCATTGGTGGTCATGATGATGACCACGTTGCGGAAGTCCGACTTGCGCCCGTTGTTGTCGGTCAGCGTGCCGTGATCCATCACCTGCAGCAGGATGTTGAAGATGTCCGGATGCGCCTTCTCGATCTCGTCCAGCAGCAGCACGGAATGTGGCTGCTTGCTGATCGCTTCGGTGAGCAGGCCGCCCTGTTCGAAGCCGACATAGCCCGGCGGGGCGCCGATCAGGCGGCTCACGGCGTGGCGTTCCATGTATTCGGACATGTCGAAACGGTGGATGGGCATGCCCATGCTGTAGGCCAGTTGGCGCGCCACCTCGGTCTTGCCGACGCCGGTGGGGCCGGAGAACAGGAAGCTGCCGATGGGTTTCTGCGGATTGCCCAGGCCGCTGCGCGACATCTTGATGGCGCGCGCCAGCACTTCGATGGCCTTGTCCTGGCCGAACACGGTGGCCTTGAGGTCGCGCTCCAGGTTCTTCAGCGCGTTCTTGTCGTCATGCGACACGGTGCGCGCCGGGATGCGCGCGATCTTGGCGATGATCTCTTCGATCTCGTGTTTGCCGATGGTCTTCTTCTGCCTGGATTTTGGCAGGATGCGCTGTGCCGCACCGGCCTCGTCCAGCACGTCGATGGCCTTGTCCGGCAGGTGACGGTCATTGATATAGCGCGCAGAGAGTTCGGCCGCGCTGGTGATGGCGGCGGCGCTGAACTTGATGCTGTGGTGCTCCTCGAAGCGCGCCTTCAGTCCCTTGAGGATCTCGATGGTCTGCTCCACCGACGGCTCGGGCACGTCGATCTTCTGGAAGCGGCGCGACAGCGCGGAATCCTTGTCGAAGATGCCGCGGTATTCCTGATAGGTGGTGGCGCCGATGCACTTCAACTGGCCGCTGGACAGCGCCGGCTTGAGCAGGTTGGAGGCATCCATGGTGCCGCCCGAGGCCGCACCGGCGCCGATCAGGGTGTGGATCTCGTCGATGAACAGCACCGCGTTGGGCGCTTCCTTCAATTCTTTCAGCACCGCTTTCAGGCGTTGCTCGAAATCGCCGCGGTACTTGGTGCCGGCCAGCAGCGAACCCATGTCCAGCGCATACACCTGGGCATCCTTCAGGATGTCCGGCACGCCGCCTTCCACGATACGGCGCGCCAGGCCTTCGGCGATGGCGGTCTTGCCCACGCCGGCCTCGCCCACTAGCAGCGGGTTGTTCTTGCGGCGGCGGCACAGGGTCTGGATGACGCGCTCCAGCTCGAGGTCGCGGCCGATCAGCGGATCGATCTTGCCCTCCAGCGCCACCGCATTGAGGTCGGTGGTGTAGTTGGCGAGCGCGCCATCGTTCTTGTTCTCGTGTTCTTCTTCGGTCTCGTTCGCGGTCTTGTGCGTGGCGGCCTGCGCTTCGGCGGTCTTGTTGATGCCGTGCGAGATGTAGTTCACCACGTCCAGGCGGGTGATGGCGCGCTGGTTGAGGAAATACACCGCATGCGACTCCTTCTCGCCGAACAGCGCCACCAGAATGTTGGCGCCGGTGACTTCCTTCTTGTTGGTCGATTGCACGTGCAGGATGGCGCGCTGGATCACGCGCTGGAAGCCCACCGTGGGCTGGGTGTCCACCTCTTCGGTGCCCGGTACGATGGGAGTATGTGCCTCGATATGCTTGGTCAGCACCGCGCGCAGCTCCTCGATGTCCGCCCCGCAGGCGCGCAGCACATGCGCGGCCGAGGGGTTGTCCAGCATGGCGAGCAGCAGGTGCTCCACCGTGATGAATTCGTGGCGTTTCTGGCGGGCCTCGACGAAGGCGAGGTGCAGACTGACTTCAAGTTCTTGCGCGATCATTTCAATTCTCCTCCATGCGGCATTTCAGTGGATGCCCATGTTGTACGGCATGAGATACGACTTGCTGGACCTTGGTCTCGGCGATGTCCTTGGGATAGATACCGCACACCGCCGCACCTTCGTTATGCACTTTGAGCATGACTTGCGTCGCCTGTTCCATGCCCATCGCAAAAAACCGTTGCAACACCTCGATGACGAACTCCATGGTGGTGAAGTCATCGTTCAGCAGGATCACCTTATATAAACTGGGCGGCTTGGTCTTGCTGCGTTCCAGTAACTGTACGTTTTCTTGCCGGGTTGCCATCGAATCCATTGTTGCATTGCGTTCGTCGGCATATTTGACGATTAACGGTGGTTTTTCAAGTCTGTTGCGGAAATAAAACGCTCAGGCACTTGACGCTGCGTCAAAGGGTGGGTTAAAAAGCGCGCGGGTGTTTGGATCAAAGTATCTGCAGTACTGGTTTTGCCATGTGCGGTCTTGGATTTCAAACAGTTTGGCGGGAATCCACCCGCGATTTTTGTAAGGAAGCAAAAGCATGGCAAACGGTACTGTGAAGTGGTTCAACGACGCGAAGGGTTTCGGTTTCATCACTCCGGACGATGGTAGCGAAGACCTGTTCGCACATTTCTCTGCGATCAACATGAGCGGTTTCAAGACCCTGAAGGAAGGCCAGAAGGTCTCTTTCGAAGTGGTGCAAGGCCCCAAGGGCAAGCAAGCCTCCAACATCCAAGCCGCCTAAGTCTTTAGACGGCTTTTTTGTTGTTCAAAAGCCCGCTGTGCAAGCAGCGGGCTTTTGTTTTGCGTGGCTGGAGATGCTCAGTCTGCGGCGGCGATGGTCCGTTGCAGGTCCTCCAGCTGCGACAACAATTGCGGTAGCCTGGCTTCGAGTGCAGGCAGTAGCGCCGCCGCCGCGGGCGCATCCTCGTTCCTGAGGCAGGCTAGCGCCTGGCGTTCCAGGGCATAGAACTGTTCCAGGCTGTGCTTCGCTGTGGCGAATGCGGGTAGATCGGCATGCCCGGCGGCGGATCGCTCTTCCATCCACTGGCGCATGCCGCAATCGCGCTGGTCGCGCTCGACCGAGATGTCAGCGTAGGCGTGCATCAGCGGCGTACCGCCGATGGCGCGGCGCAGCCGGCGCAGGTGTTCCTGCGGGAAATAGCCCGCGATCAGCAGCGGGTAGTCCTCGGTGCGCCATTGATATGCCCGCGCGATATCGAGTTGTGGCGGGAGGCAGAAGCCGGTCAGCCAATCGGCGAGTTGGGCGGCCGGCATCGGGCGGGCAAAGCCATAGCCTTGCACCAGCTCGCAACCGAGCTGCACCAGTAGCATCGCATGCTCCATCGTCTCCACCCCTTCGGCCACCAGCTTGCGGTTGAAGGCGGCGGCCATGCCGACCACCGCGCGGATCAGCGCCAGATTGTCGAAATCCTCGAGCAGGCCGCGCACGAAGCTCTGGTCCAGTTTGAGCGTGTCGGTGGGAAGTTGCTTGAGGTAGGAAAGCGAGGAATACCCGGTCCCGAAATCATCCAGCGCGAAACCGACGCCGAGTGCACGCGCCTGCTGGATCACCGAACGGGCATGTGCGATATCGCTCAATGCCGAGGATTCGAGGATCTCCAGTTCGATCATCTGCGGCGCGATGTCGGGATGGCGTTGCAGCGAGGCTTGCAGATGGTCGATGAAGCCGGCATGCAGCAGATGACGGCCGGCCAGATTGATGGCGACGGGCAGGTGGATGCCTTGCGCTTGCCAGCGTTCCTGCTGACGTAACGCTTCCTCCAGCGACCAGCGGCCGAGGTCGACGATCAGATCCGATTCCTCGGCCAGCGGCAGGAATTCACCCGGCGGCACCAGGCCGCGTTCGGGGTGTTCCCAGCGCATCAGCGCTTCCACGCCGATCACACGTCCGCTGCGCAAGTCGATCTTTGGCTGGTAATGCAAACGGAGTTCATCCTGGCGCAGCGCCAGCCCGATGCGCGCCAGTCGCTGCTGTCTGTCGGCGAGCTGGCGGTTCATCTCGGCATCGAACGGCTCCGCCCGGTTGCGTCCGGCGTGCTTGGCATCGAACATGGCGGCGTTGGCGTGGCGCAGCAGGGTGTCTGCGTCGCCGTCGTCCTGCGGGTACAGGGTGTAGCCCATGCTGGCGGTCAAATGTATGACGTGTCGGTCCACAGCGAAGGGCTCTTCGTTGAGGGCAGCGAGCAGCGCGTGGCAATGGTCTGCGACATCCTTCTGGTTGCTCACCGGGTCGAGCAGCAGCGCGAACTCGTCGCCGCCCAAGCGGGCGAGCTGGTCGGCCGGACGTATCGACATGCGTAGCCGGTCGGCGATCTTGACCAGCAGGCGATCGCTGGCTTCCGGTCCGAGCAGGTCGTTGATCGCGGCGAAGCCGTCGATGTCCAGACTGACCACCGCAATCTGGCGACCGTGCTGGCCGGCGGCGTAGGTCAGCGCATCGCGCAAGCGTTCGACGAAGGTCTTGCGATTGCCCAGCATGGTGAGCGGATCGAAATTGGCCAGGATGTTGATCTGGTCGCGGACGCGGGTCAGCTCGCTGATGTCGGTGAAGATGGAGATGTAGTGGGTCGGCCGCTCTTGCTCGTCGCGGATCGCGCTGATGGAGAGGATCTCCGGGAATACCTCGCCGTTCTTGCGCCGGTTCCAGATCTTGCCCTGCCAGCGGCCGGTCTCCTGTAGCTGGCGGTTCATCTGGTCGTAGAACTCACGGCTGTGGCGGCCAGAGGACAGGATGCGCGGCGTGCGGCCGATCACTTCCTCGCGACTGTAGCCGGTGATCTTGGTGAAGGCCGGGTTGATCTCGACGATACGGCGCTCGGCATCGGTGACCAACACGCCGTTCTGCGCATGCTCGGTGACGCTGGCCAGCAGCCGTAGCTTTGCCATCAGCTCGTGTTGTTGGCCTTCATGGCTCTGGCACAGCTGGAGGGCTTTCTCCAGATTGCCGGCGAGCGGCAGGAAGTAGCGCATGATTCCGGCTTCCACCTGCTGATGCGAGAGGAGCACGATCGCGCCTAACTTGCCGATGGGGAGTATATGGGCGTCGCGGTAACGCCCCTGCAGTACGTCGAAGATGCGCTCCCAATATGCCAGATCGCCGGCGCCCGCGGGGGCATCGAAGCTGCGGCCTGCCGCACCCTTCAGGTCGAAATCACCCACCACCGAAGCCAGCCTGGCGCGTGCCGGATGTTGTTCATCCTGCAGATAGATGAAGCCGGCCGGCAGGCCGGTGTGATAGAGCATGCGTTGCAAGACGGCGTCCAGCAACGGTTGCACCTGCACATGACCGCCGAGCGTCAATGCCAGGTCATACAGCACGGCATAGATGTTGTTCTGCAATTGTTCAGCCCCCCCAAGGCATCCCACGCATCTGTAGGCGCCGCATCGTGTGCGGCGCCTGCGGACGGCCCTACATCGCTAGATGCTCGTCAGTGCCTGGTTGAAGGTTTTGCTCGGGCGCATCGCAGCCGAGGTCTTGGCGAAGTCGGCATGGTAGTAACCGCCCATGTCCACCGGCTTGCCTTGGGCGGCGATCAGTTCGCCGGCGATCTTCGCTTCGTTCGCGGTCAGCGTCTTCGCCAGCGGGGCGAACTTCGCCTTGAGCGCCGCATCCTTGTCCTGTGCGGCCAGTGCCTGTGCCCAGTACAGCGCGAGGTAGAAATGGCTGCCACGGTTATCGATCTCGCCGACCTTGCGCGCGGGCGACTTGTCGTTGTCGAGGATCTTGCCGATGGCCTGGTCGAGCGTGTCGGCCAGCACCTGTGCCTTGGGGTTGTGGAAGGTCTGCGCCAGATGCTCCAGCGACACGCCCAGCGCGAGGAACTCGCCCAGCGAATCCCAGCGCAGGCAGTTCTCCTGCTGGAATTGCTGCACGTGCTTGGGCGCGGAGCCTCCCGCACCGGTCTCGAACATGCCGCCGCCGTTCATCAGCGGCACGATGGACAGCATCTTGGCGCTGGTGTTGAGTTCCAGGATGGGGAACAGGTCGGTGAGGTAGTCGCGCAGCACGTTGCCGGTAACGGAGATGGTGTCCAGCCCTTTGCGCGCTCGCGCCAGCGATTCGCGGCAGGCGGCGGAGGGTTCCATGATCTGGATGTCCAGGCCGCTGGTGTCGTGGTCCTTGAGGTACTTCTCGACCTTGGCGATGATCTGCGCGTCGTGACCACGGTTCTTGTCCAGCCAGAAGATGGCGGGGGTGTTGCTCAAGCGTGCGCGCGTCACCGCCAGTTTCACCCAGTCCTGCACCGGCGCGTCCTTGGTCTGGCAGGCGCGGAAGATGTCGCCCTGTTCGACGTTTTGCGTCAGCAGCACTTTGCCATTGGCATCAACGATGCGCACCACGCCGTCGGCGGCGATCTCGAAGGTCTTGTCATGCGAGCCGTATTCCTCGGCCTTCTGCGCCATCAGCCCGACATTGGGCACCGAGCCCATGGTGGCGGGATCGAGCGCGCCGTTCTGTTTGCAGTCTTCCACTGCGGCGACGTAGATGGTGGCGTAGCAGCGGTCGGGGATCATCGCCAGCGTGTCGTAAGGCTTGCCGTCGGCGCCCCACATCTTGCCGCCATCGCGAATCATCGGCGGCATCGACGCGTCAATGATGACGTCGGAAGGCACATGCAGGTTGGTGATGCCCTTGTCGGAATTCACCATCGCCAGCGCCGGGCCGTTGCGGAAGCAGTCGGCGATGTCGTTGACCAGCGCCGCGCGCCTGGCTTCCGGCAAGGCAAACAGCTTGGCCTCCAGGTCGCCGAAACCGTTGTTCACGTTGACGCCCATCTCCTTGAGTTGCGCGCCGTGCTTGTCGAATACCTTCTGGAAGAACACGGTGACGGCATGGCCGAACATGATGGGGTCGGAGACTTTCATCATGGTGGCCTTCAGGTGCAGCGACAGCAGCACATCCTCTTTCTTGGCGACGGCGATCTGCTCGGCGTAGAACGCGCGCAGCGCGCGGCGCGACATCACGGCGGCGTCGATGATCTCGCCCGCCTTGAGGTTGAGCTTGTCCTTGAGTACGGTGGTCTTGCCATCCTTGCCCACGAACTCGATGCGCGTGCTCACGGCATCCGGCACTGTCACCGATTTTTCGCTGCCGTAGAAGTCGCCGCTGGTCATGTGCGCCACGCGGGTCCTGGAGGTCTTCTCCCACTTGCCCATGCGGTGCGGGTGCTTCTTCGCGTAGTTCTTCACCGAGGCGGCGGCGCGGCGGTCCGAGTTGCCTTCGCGCAGCACCGGGTTCACCGCGCTGCCGAGCACCTTGCCGTAGCGCGCCTTGATCTCTTTTTCCGCATCGTTCTGCGGATTCTCGGGATAGTCGGGCACCTTGTACCCTTGGCTTTGCAGTTCCTGGATAGCCGCCTTCAGTTGCGGCACCGAAGCACTGATGTTGGGCAGCTTGATGATGTTGGCTTCCGGCTTCAGCGTCAGCGCGCCCAGCTCGCTCAGACCATCCGCCACCTTCTGCTGGGCACTCAGCTGTTCCGGGAAGTTGGCCAGGATGCGGCCGGCCAGCGAGATGTCGCTGGTCTCCACGGTGACGCCGGCTGCCTTGGTGTAGGCCTGTATGATAGGGAGCAGCGAATAGGTCGCCAGACGCGGGGCTTCATCGGTCAGGGTGTAGATGATCTTTGGGGTGGTCATGATGTTCAATGGAAAAGTAAGTGGATCAAGATGAGTCGCATCCTGTCGTTCAACAAACCGTATGGCGTGATCTGCCAGTTCAGTCGTGACGGGATGCACCCGACGCTGGCGGATTATATCGCCGTTCCCGGGGTTTATCCCGCGGGCCGGCTGGATACCGACAGCGAGGGGCTGTTGCTGCTCACCGACGACGGCAAGCTGCAACATCGCATCACCGATCCCAAGCATAAATTGCCCAAGACCTACTGGGTGCAGGTGGAAGGCCTCCCCGACGAGTCAGCGCTGGCACAACTGCGCCAGGGTGTCATGCTCAAGGACGGCATGACCCTGCCGGCTGCGGTGGAGGTGATTGCGGAGCCGGCAGGGTTGTGGCCGCGTGACCCGCCGGTGCGTTTCCGCAAGGCGATCCCGACCAGTTGGCTCGCGCTCACCATCCGCGAGGGGCGCAACCGCCAGGTGCGGCGCATGACCGCGGCGGTGGGCTTGCCGACCTTGCGTCTGATCCGTTACCGCATCGGTGAGTGGACACTGGATGGGCTGGCACCCGGCCAGTGGTGTGAGGGTGGTGCCGGGGCGGCCTGATGTATAATGCGCGCCTTTCGATTTGCAGGAGCTAACCATGCCTATCTACGACTATCGTTGCACCAGCTGCGGTGTCCAGAAGGACGTGATGCAGAAGTTCAGCGACCCCGTGTTGACCACCTGTCCCGCATGCGGGCAGGAGACCTTCGTCAAACAACTGACCGCCGCCGGTTTCCAGCTCAAGGGTAACGGCTACTACGTCACCGACTTCAAGGACAAGCCGGCACCCGCTTGCGAGCCTGCGGCTTGCGCATCCTGCCCGTCCGCAGGGACGCACTCGTGAAGAAATACCTGCTGACCGGTTTGCTGGTCCTGGTGCCGCTGGTGATCACCCTGTGGGTGCTCAATTTCATCATCGGCATCCTCGACCAGTCGCTGCTGCTGTTGCCGACGGCCTGGCATCCCGACAACCTGCTGGGTATCCACATCCCGGGTTTGGGCGTGATCCTCACCGTCGGCATCGTGCTGCTGACCGGCTTGCTGGTGCGCAATGTGTTCGGCCAACAGCTGCTGACCTATTGGGACGGCCTGTTGCGCCGCATCCCTTTCGTCAATGCGATCTACAACAGCGTGAAGCAGGTGAGCGACACCCTGTTGTCGGAGAACGGCAACTCGTTCCGCAAGGTACTGCTGGTGCGTTATCCGCATGCGCAGTCCTGGTCGTTGGCGTTCCTGACCAGTGTGCCGGGGGAAGTCTCCCGCGTACTGGATGGAGAGGAATACGTGGGGGTGTTCGTGCCGACCACACCCAGCCCGGTGAACGGCTTCTACTTCTATGTGAAGAAGTCCGAGACCATCGAGCTGGACATCAGCGTCGATGTCGCCTTCAAGGCCATCGTCTCCATGGGCGTGGTGACCTCGCCCGATGCGTCCCAGAAACCGGGCGCATCGAACAATTAAGCATCTCAGTATCCATCCATTTCCCGTAGCCAAATCATGCGAACTCATTATTGCGGACAACTCAATGTCAACCACCTCGGCAACACCGTCACCCTGTGCGGCTGGGCCCATCGCCGGCGCGACCACGGCGGCGTGATCTTCATCGACCTGCGCGACCGCGAAGGTCTGGCGCAGGTGGTGTGCGACCCGGACCGTGCCGACATGTTCAAGATCGCCGAGTCGGTGCGTAACGAGTTCGTGCTCAAGGTCACCGGCCGCGTGCGTCGCCGCCCGGAAGGCACCGAGAACAAGAATATCCCCAGCGGCGAGATCGAACTGCTGTGCCACGAGATCGAGGTGCTCAATGCCTCCGTCACGCCGCCGTTCCAGCTGGACGACGAGAACCTGTCCGAGAACGTGCGCCTGACCCATCGCGTGATCGATCTGCGCCGTCCGCAGATGCAGAAGAACATGATGCTGCGCTACAAGACCGCGCGCGCCTTCCGCCGCTTCCTCGATGACAAGGGCTTCATCGACATCGAGACGCCGATGCTGACCAAGTCCACGCCGGAAGGCGCCCGCGACTACCTGGTGCCGTCGCGCGTGCACCCGGGCGATTTCTTCGCGCTGCCGCAGTCGCCGCAGCTGTTCAAGCAGATGCTGATGGTGGCCGGCTTCGATCGCTACTACCAGATCACCAAGTGCTTCCGCGACGAAGACCTGCGTGCCGACCGCCAGCCCGAATTCACCCAGGTGGATATCGAGACCTCGTTCCTGAACGAGGAAGAGATCATGGGGCTGATGGAAGAGATGATCCGCACCGTGTTCAAGGAAGTGCTCAACGTCGCCCTGCCGGCACCGTTCCCGCGCATGACCTATGCCGAAGCCATGTCGCGCTTCGGTTCCGACAAGCCCGACCTGCGCGTGACGCTGGAGATCACCGAAGTCACCGACGCGGTGAAGGACGTGGCGTTCAAGGTGTTCTCCGGCCCGGCCAACAGCGGCGGCCGCGTGGGCGCCTTGCGCATCCCCGGCGGCGCGACACTGACGCGCGGCGAGATCGACGAATATACCAAGTTCGTCAGCATCTACGGCGCCAAGGGGCTGGCCTACATCAAGGTCAACGACGTGACCAAGCTGAATGAAGAAGGCCTGCAGTCGCCCATCGTGAAGAACCTGAACGAAGCCGCGCTCAAGCTCATCATGGAGCGTACCGGCGCGCAGAACGGCGACCTGATCTTCTTCGGCGCCGACAAGACCAAGGTGGTCAACGACGCCTTGGGCGCCCTGCGCAGCAAGATCGGCCACGAGAAGGGCTACACCAACGGCAAGGCGTGGGAGCCGCTGTGGGTGGTGGATTTCCCGATGTTCGAATACGACGAGGAAGACAAACGCTGGACCGCCTGTCACCATCCGTTCACCTCGCCCAAGGACGAGCACATCGACCTGCTGGAGAGCGATCCCGGCCAGTGTCTGGCCAAGGCCTACGATCTGGCGCTGAACGGTTGGGAGATCGGCGGCGGTTCCGTGCGTATCCACAAGGAAGCCGTGCAGAGCAAGGTGTTCCGTGCGCTCAACATCGGCGCGGAAGAGGCGCAGCTCAAGTTCGGCTTCCTGCTCGACGCGCTGCAATACGGTGCGCCGCCGCACGGCGGCCTGGCCTTCGGCCTGGATCGCATCGTCACCATGATGACCGGTGCCGAATCCATCCGCGACGTGATCGCCTTCCCCAAGACCCAGCGTGCGCAATGCCTGCTCACGCAGGCGCCGTCTGCCGTGGACGAGAAGCAGTTGCGCGAACTGCACATCCGCTTGCGTCAGCAGACGCAGACCACGGTCGAGGTCGGCAAGGAGTAAGCGATGCGGCGCGCCGTACAGTGGCTGTTACTGTCCGGCCTGCTGCTGTGGCTGCCGCTCGCCCACGCGCGCGACGTACAGGGGGCGACACTCCCTGTCGTCGCGTCCAGCCAGTTGCCAGCCGAGGCGCGCACCACTTTGCGCCTGATCGAACAAGGTGGCCCGTTCCCCTATGCGCGCGACGGCATCGTGTTCCAGAACCGCGAACATCGTCTGCCCGAGCATCCGCGCGGCTACTACCACGAATACACCGTCCCCACGCCGGGCGTGAAGCACCGCGGCGCGCGGCGCATCGTGTGCGGTGAGCCGCGCGAGTGCTATTACTCGGGCGACCACTACCGCACCTTCCAGCGCATCCAGGAGTGAGCATGAGCGATCTGTGCGAGCGTTTGCAGGATATGGGCGAGGCCGGGGTCTACCGGCTGACTTGTCCGGTGGAAGTGTTGCACGGCAACATCGCGCTGGCCGAGCTGTGCTGTTTCGAAGCAGATGTGGCACAGGTGCAGGGCAAGGGCGCGCTGCTCACCGCGCTCGCCGCCGCCATCCAGGCACCGGACTGGTTCGGCCATAACTTCGATGCCCTCGCCGATGCGCTGGGCGATCTGTCCTGGCTGGCTGACGAGGCGCCGGGTTACGTGTTGCTGCTGACGCATGCGGGTGACACGCTGGGCCTGCTCGAAGCCGACTATGCTGCGGTGATGGACATCTTCGCGGAGACTGTCGCCTGGTGGCGGTCGCAAGGCAAACCGTTCTGGGTGTTCCTCGCATGAAACAAGGGCACAAGCAGCCGGTGTCGGTGCTGGTGGTGATCCATACGCCCGCGCTGGATGTGTTGTTGCTGGAGCGCGCCGACCATCCCGGTTACTGGCAATCCGTCACCGGCAGTCGCGATGGCGAGGAGTCGTTGCGCGACACCGCCCTGCGCGAAGTGGGCGAGGAAACCGGGCTGGATGCCGCACGCTATGTGTTGAGTGATTGGCAGCAACAGAACGAATACGAGATTTACGCGACCTGGCGCCATCGCTATGCGCCCGGCATCACGCACAACACCGAGCATGTGTTCGGCCTGTTGCTGCCGCAGCCGCTCGCGGTGCGCATCGCGCCGCGCGAGCACCTTGCCTATCGCTGGTTGCCCTGGCAAGAGGCCGCCGCTAAAGTGTTCTCGCCGAGCAACCGCGAAGCGATATTGCAACTACCGCAACGAGTCACGCATGTCTGAACAGAAGATCGCCTATTCCTATGACCACCCCGATGCGCAGCAGCACGTGTGCAGCACCGCACAAGCGTGGGCGAAGAGACCGGAAGCGCCGGGCGCGGCCGAGAAGGTCGAACTCATCGCGCGCATCAAGCGTTTGCTCAAGGAGCAGGATGCCGTGCTGGTTGCGCATTACTACGTGCATCCCGACCTGCAAGATCTGGCCGAAGCCACCGGCGGCATCGTGTCCGATTCGCTCGACATGGCCAATTTCGGCCACCAGCATCCGGCCAAGACCATCGTCGTCGCCGGCGTGCGTTTCATGGGCGAGACCGCCAAGATCCTCAATCCGGAGAAGCGCGTACTGATGCCCGACCTCGAAGCCGAATGCTCGCTCGACCTCGGCTGCCCCATCGAAGAGTTCGCCCCGTTCTGCGATGCGCATCCCGAGCGCGTGGTGGTGGTGTACGCCAACACCAGCGCCGCAGTGAAAGCGCGCGCCGACTGGATGGTCACCAGCTCCATCGCCTTGCCCGTGGTCAGGCATCTGCACGAGCAAGGCAAGAAGATCCTGTGGGCGCCGGACCGACACCTCGGCGCCTACGTGCAGGAGCAGACCGGCGCCGACATGCTGCTCTGGCAAGGCTCGTGCATCGTGCATGACGAATACAAGGCCAAGGAATTGCAAGAGATGAAAGCGCAGCATCCCGATGCGCTGGTGCTGGTGCACCCCGAATCGCCGCGCGCCGTGGTGCAGCAAGCCGACGTGGTCGGTTCCACCACGCAACTCATCCAGGCCGCGCAACGCGCCCCCAACAAGACGTTCATTGTCGCCACCGACAATGGCATCCTGCACAAGATGCGCACCTTGTGTCCGGATAAGGTCTTCCTGGAGGCGCCCACCGCCGGCCAGGGCGCCAACTGCAAGAGTTGCAGCCACTGCCCGTGGATGGCGATGAACGGCCTGCGCAACCTGGCCGACGTGCTGGAGCGCGGCCACAACGAGATCCACATCGATCCCGCCATCATCCCGCGTGCCGTGCAACCCATCAAACGCATGCTGGATTTCGCCAGGCAGATCAAGCTGCCGACCAAGGGCATCGGGAACGCTTGAGTGGGCATGCGGTTGTGCAGTGCGTGGCGACGGGGAGGCGCGCGATGAACATCTGGGTCGATGCCGATGCCTGTCCGGTGGTTATCAAGGAGATCCTCTATCGGGTCGCCGAGCGCACCCGTATCCCGCTCATCCTGGTGGCCAACAGGATGCTGCGCGTGCCGCCCTCGCCATGGATCCGCGCATTGCAAGTGCCCGGCGGTTTCGATGTCGCGGATCAGCGCATCGCGCAGGAGGTGCAGCACGGCGATCTGGTCATCACCGCCGATGTGCCGTTGGCCGCCCAGGTCATCGGCAAGGGCGCCACGGTCATCGATCCGCGCGGTGAGTTGTTGACCGATGCCAACATCAGGGAGCGTCTGGCCATGCGCGACTTCATGGAAGGCTTGCGTAGCAGCGGGGTGGAGACTGGCGGGCCGGCGGCGTTCTCCAGCGCGGACCGGCAGGCGTTCGCCAATCAGGTGGATCGCTTGCTGGCGCAGCGGCGTTAGCCGCCGTCGCGCCATCCCGCGCCGCCTGTCCGCCTGTTTGGGTAGAATGCCCCGCATGCCGCTCAAGGTCGCCAGTTACAACATCCATAAAGGGTTCTCGCCGTTCAACCGGCGGGTGGTGCTACACGAGGTGCGCGAACAGTTGCGCGCGCTGGATGCCGATATCGTGTTCTTGCAGGAGGTTCAGGGCGAGCACGTGCAGCATGCGCAGCGCCATGCGTCCTATCCTGCCGCGCCGCAGCACGAGTTCCTGGCCGATGAATTCTGGGCGCACCATGCCTATGGTATGAATGCCGTGTATGAGGAAGGTCATCATGGCAATGCCATCCTCAGTCGTTATCCCATCGTGCAGATGCACAACCGCGATGTGTCGGCGCATCGTTTCGAGCAGCGCGGTCTGCTGCATTGCGAGATCGAGGTGCGCGGGCAGGGTGTGCATTGCTTCTGCACACATTTCGGTCTGTTCGCACGCGGGCGCCGCCAGCAGTTGCAGGCGCTGATCGCGTATGCCGAGGCGGCGGTGCCGCCCGACGCGCCGTTGCTGATCGCCGGCGATTTCAACGATTGGCGCAACGAGCTGACGCGCGAGCTGGGGCGGCAGCTCGGCGTGCATGATGTGTTCCACGTCAGTTGCGGCCAGCCGGCGCGCAGCTTCCCTGCCGCATTCCCCTTGCTGCCGCTGGACCGTATCTACGCGCGCGGCTTCGAGGTGACCGCTTGCCAGGTCCACGATGGCCGGCGCAAGTCCGACCACGCTGCGCTGCTGGCGCAGTTGAAGCGCAGATGAGCCAGACCTTCCAGATCGGTGCCGACCGGTTGACGCTGTTGCAGAACGGCGTGGAGTATTTCCCGCAACTGGTGACAGCCATCGATGCCGCGCAGCGCTCGGTATATCTGGAGACTTACATTTTCGCCGCCGACGACACCGGGCGCTTGGTGTCGCAGGCCTTGCAGCGAGCTGCGCAGCGTCAGGTGGCGGTGCATCTGTTGCTCGACGGTTACGGTTCGGCCGAGCTGCCGGAGTCCTGGGTGGAAGAGATGCGCCGCGCCGGGGTGGCGGTGCAATGGTTCCGGCGCGAATACGGCTTCTTCCGTCTGCGCCGCCATCGCCTGCGGCGCATGCATCGCAAGCTGGCGGTGATCGACGGCGCGACAGCGTTCATCGGCGGCATCAACATCCTCGACGATATCCCGGTCGAGGCGGGTATTGATGCACCACGTCTGGATTACGCGGTGTGCGTGCAAGGGCCGCTGGCGGCGGAGGTGCAAGGGGCGGTGCGCCAGTTGTGGTCGAGTGTGCATTGGGCCAGCCTGCGGCGGCGTCTCGGACGTTTACGGGCGCGTTTGCGTAGGCCGCCGCGCGCGGATAACCGTCCGTCAGCCCTGCTGTTGCGCGACAACCTGCGCAACCGGCACAAGATCGAAGCCGCCTATCTGCGTGCCATCCGCGGCGCGCAACGCGAGATCGTGCTGGCACATGCCTACTTCCTGCCGGGACGCGCGGTGCGCCGCGCCTTGCTGCATGCCGCGCAACGCGGCGTGCGTGTGGTGATGCTGTTGCAGGGGCGGGTGGAATATCGCTTGCAGCACCACGCCACGCAGGCGCTGTATGCCCAGCTGCTGGGCGCGGGGATCGAGCTGTACGAATATCGCGCCAGTTTCCTGCATGCCAAGGTGTGCGTGGTGGATGGAAGCTGGGCCACGCTGGGTTCTTCCAACCTCGATCCGTTCAGCCTGTGGCTGGCGCGCGAAGCCAACCTGGCGGTGCGCGATGCCGCGTTTGCCGCCGCATTGCGCGACAGCGTGCTGCGGGCCATTGCGACCGAATCGCAGGCGGTGCAGCGTCCGCCGCGCCATCCTTTCGCGGTGCTCATGGCGCGGCTCAGCTACGGCGCGATCCGTCTGCTGGTGGGCTTGCTGATCCGGCAGCGACATTGAGCCGCGCACCTTGTTCGTGTGTGCATGAACTGGGTTAAGATGCATGCCGCAGAAAAATACTGACCATTGCTGTTTCCATTAGGGGGGAAGATGGCTGATCTGACGGGATTGATCCGGCATATGACATTGGGGCGCTTGCTCCTGCTGCTGTCCTTGCTGGCATTGACGCTGGCTTTCGTGCTGATCTTCGGCTTGTCCGGCACGATGCGCGACAAGGCGGTGCATGATCTGGCACGCGAGGATGCGCGCCAGACTTCGCAACTGATCTTCCAGAGTCTGTATTCCGCCATGCGCAAGGGTTGGGGCAAGGATGACATCAATGAAGCCATCCAGCGCCTGAACAGCCAGTTCCCCGAGTTGAGCATCCACATCTATCGCGGCCAGGTGGTGGCCAGGCAGTTCGGCGAGATGCCGGGCGAACAGTCGGCGCTGGCTGGCGATGCCATGTTGCGTCAGGTGATGCAGACCGGCAAAGAGGTGTTGCTGTTCCCCGCGCCGGAAGAGATCCGTTATCTGTACCCGGTAGTGGCTACCCAGGAGTGTCTGGCCTGCCACACCCAGTCGCATGTCGGGGCGGTGCATGGCGTGATCGACATCGTCTATCCGGTGAAGAACCTCAAGGTGTCGTTCAGCAGCGTGCTCAACAGCATGTTGGGCTATACGCTGGGTATCATCGGCTTCGTGTTCCTGGTGCTCTACATCAAGCTGCGCTACCTGCTGGTGTTGCCCATCGCCAATCTGGTGGGCGTGATGCGCGAGATCTCCGCCGACATGGACCTGACGCGGCGCGTCAAATATGAAGTGCCGCTGCTGGAGTTGCGCCATCTGGCGGATTACTTCAACGGCTTGCTGAAGACCGTGCACGAATACAACGAGCGGCTGGAGGAGCTGTCCACGCACGATCCGCTGACCGATTTGTACAACCGGCGCAAGTTCGAGGATTTCCTGCATCACGAGATCATCCGCTCGGCGCGCCATCAGCGCAGCTTCTCGCTGATCATGGTCGATCTCGACAACTTCAAATACATCAATGACACCTTCGGTCATCCCGTTGGCGACCTGGTGTTGAAGGAACTGGCGCTGCTGCTCGGCAACGGCTTGCGCAAGGGCGACGTGCTGGCCCGATTGGGCGGTGACGAGTTCGCCATCCTGCTGCCGGAGACCGGGCGCGACAACGGTTTGCAGGTGGCGAACAAGCTGCATCGCCTGCTGGAGGATCGCGAATTCGAGCTGCCGGTGGGCAAGGTGCGCTGTACCGCCAGCTTCAGTCTGGTGGCCTATCCCGAGGATGGGCAGACCGAGAGCGAGATCTATTCGGCCATGGATGTGGTGCTGTACAAAGCCAAGTCGCGCGGCAAGAACCAGGTGATGACGGCCGAGAGCGAGGAAGACCGCAGCATGATGAGCGTGTTCCGTCAGGGCGAGTTCCTGCGTGCCGCGTTGCGCGAAGACCGCGTGGAGGCGCACCTGCAACCCATCATCAATCTCAAGGATGGCAGCGTGAAAGCCTATGAGGTGCTGGCGCGCATCCGCGATGGCGAGGTGATCGTGCCGGCCGGCGAGTTCGTCGATGTGGCCGAGAAGCTGGGCATGGCGCAGGAGATGGACAGCGTGGTGTTCCGCAAGGGACTGGCGCATTACGCCGCCGTTGCGCGCAAAGCGCCGCAGGCCAAGTTCTTCTTCAACCTGTTCCCGCGCAGTTTCAACGACATCGAGTGGGTACGCAACATGCCGGCCCTGGCGCGCGCAGCCGGGGTGCCGTGCGAGATCATCGTGCTGGAACTGACCGAGCGCGAGGCCTTGCCCAACCTGAGCCAGGTGCGCGCGGTGATCGAGGAGCTCAAGGGCACCGGCATCAAGATCGCGCTGGACGATTTCGGCAGCGGTTTCTCCTCCTTCATGTACCTGAAATATCTGCCGGTGGATTACGTCAAGATCGAAGGCAGCTTCGTGCAGCAGATCGTCAACGATCCGCGCGACCGCATCATGGTGGAACACATCAACCATATGGCGCACCAGTTCGGCTTGAAGACCATCGCCGAGTTCGTGGAGGACGAAGCTACCGCCAGGATGCTGGCCGAGATCGGGGTCGATAGCGCGCAGGGCTATCACTTCGGCCGTCCCGGCATGCCGCAATGAGCACGCGCAGGGCTGCCGCTATAATGTGCGCTCGCTAATTCCTGCGCCTATCCGATGCGTCACGCCAGTCATGCCTCCTCTCACGCTTCCGGGCCGGTCACGCGCGCCGACTGGAAGGTGATCCGCAGCCTCGTTCCTTACCTGCTCGAATTCAAGTGGCGGGTGCTGCTCGTCATCCTGCTGCTGATCGGTTCCAAGCTGGCGAACGTGGCGGTGCCGCTGGTGCTGAAGGATATCGTCGATGCCATGGGGCAACCCAAGGCCATGCTGATAGTGCCGGTGATGCTGATTGTGGGTTATGGTCTGTTGCGCCTGCTGTCCACGCTGTTCGGCGAATTGCGCGACGCCCTGTTCGCCAAGGTCACGCAGCGCGCCATCCGCCGCGTGGCGTTGCAGGTGTTCGAGCACCTGCACAGCCTGAGCCTGCGCTTCCATCTGGAGCGCCAGACCGGAGGTGTTTCGCGCGACATCGAGCGCGGCACGCGCGGCATCAGCTTCCTGCTCACCTTCCTGTTGTTCAACATCCTGCCCACGCTGCTGGAGATCGGTCTGGTCGCGATCATCCTGTTCGTGAAATACGACCCGTGGTTCGCCATCATCACCTTCGTCACGCTGGCCGCCTATATCGCGTTCACGCTGGTGGTTACCGAGTGGCGCATGGTGTTCCGCCGCACCATGAACGACATGGATTCCAAGGCCAATACGCGCGCCATTGACAGCCTGCTCAACTACGAGACGGTGAAGTATTTCGGCAACGAGAAGTACGAGGTCGAGCGTTACGACGAACAGATGCGCAACTGGGAAGTGTCCGCCGTGCGCAACCAGACCTCGCTGGCCACCTTGAATGCGGGGCAGAGCATCATCATCGCCATCGGCGTCACCCTGCTCATGCTGCTGGCCTCGCAGCGCGTGGTGGAAGGCAGCATGACGGTGGGCGATCTGGTGCTGGTCAACGTCTACATGCTGCAACTGTATATGCCGCTGCATTTCCTCGGTTTCGTCTATCGCGAGATCAAGAACGCGCTGGCGGACATGGAGAAGATGTTCCGCCTGCTGGAGGAGAACCGCGAGGTGGAGGATGCGCCGGATGCGCCGCCGCTGCAGCTGAAGCACGGCGCGGTGCGTTTCGAGGATGTGGATTTCTCCTACGATCCCAAGCGGCAGATCCTGCACGGCGTGAGCTTCGACATCCCGCCCGGGCATACCGTGGCAGTGGTGGGGGCGAGCGGGGCGGGCAAGTCCACGCTGTCGCGGCTGCTGTTCCGCTTCTACGACGTGGAGGGCGGCGCCATCGTGATCGACGGCCAGGACATCCGCGGTGTGACCCAGGCCAGCCTGCGCGCGGCCATCGGCATCGTGCCGCAGGATACGGTGTTGTTCAACGACACCATCTATTACAACATCGCCTACGGCCGCCCCGGCGCCACGCGCGACGAGGTGTTGCGTGCGGCGCAGGCGGCGCACATCCATCATTTCATCGAATCCTTGCCGCAGAGCTACGACACCATGGTGGGCGAGCGCGGACTGAAGCTGTCCGGCGGCGAGAAGCAGCGCGTGGCCATCGCGCGCGCCATGTTGAAAGACCCGGCCATCCTCATCTTCGACGAGGCGACCTCGGCGCTGGATTCGCGTTCCGAGAAGGCCATCCAGGATGAGTTGCGCACCATCGCGCGCGAGCGCACCACGCTGGTGATCGCGCACCGCCTGTCCACCGTGGTCGATGCCGAACAGATTCTGGTGATGGACAAAGGCCGTATCGTGGAGCGCGGTACCCATCGCGAGCTGCTGGCGCAGCAGGGCGTGTATGCCCAGATGTGGGCTTTGCAACAGCAGGAAGCGCCGCATTGATGCGGCGGACGACCGGCGGCAACGGGTGGCCGATGAATGGCAGTGGCGCCAACTCTGCGCGAAACGCCCCCAAAATCAACCATCTGCTCCTCTTCTGTGGGGCATATGTGGTGCGGCAAGGCCGTCCCCAGTGGGTTTTGCGCGACAACCCGGCTTGTGAGACTGCCGATTTCCGGTATCCTGCGCCCCGTCCTTTAAGTAACAAGAGGTTAGCAATGCGTCGATTCGTGATCTCTGCTCTGTTCGCCACTTCGGCCTTGTCGGCCCAGGCCGCAGGTGTCAGCCATACCGACTACGGTCGTCTGCCCAAGCTGGGCTCGGCCATCGCGCTGATCTATGACCAGCAGACCCAGCAGCCTCTGTATACCAAGAATGCCGACTCGGTGGTGCCCATCGCTTCCATCTCCAAGCTGATGACCGCCATGGTGGTACTGGATGCCAATCTGCCGATGGATGAGCCGATCACCATCACACGTGAGGATCGTGACCACATCAAGGGCACCAAATCGCGCCTCAAGGACGGCATGACCTTCACCCGCGGCGATCTGCTGACGCTGGCGCTGATGGCTTCCGAGAACCGTGCCGCTTCCGCGTTGGCACGCACCTATCCGGGCGGCAAGGCGGTGATGGTGGCGATGATGAATGCCAAGGCGCGCGCGCTGGGCATGGAAGACAGCCATTTCGAAGGGCCGACCGGTTTGAACTCGGAGAATGTTTCCACCGCACAGGACTTGGTCAAGCTGGTAGAGGCTGCGCAGGGCTACGAAGCGATCCAGCGGGCGACCACCCAGCGTGCGCATGTGGTGCGCGTCAACGAGCGTCAGGCGCTGCATTTCGTCAATACCAACCCGCTGGTGCGCAACCAGAACTGGGAGATCGGGGTGAGCAAGACGGGCTATATCAGCGAGGCCGGTCGTTGCCTGGTGATGCAGGCCAAGCTGTCCGAGCGACCGACGGTGATCGTGCTGCTGGACTCCTGGGGCAAGAACACCCGCGTCGGCGATGCCGTGCGTATCAAGAACTGGATGGAGCGTCCGCTCCAGCACGCTTCGCGTCAGAGCCGTATCCGCTGAGGCGCTGGCTGCAACGGAGCACAAGGGGGGGCGTCAGCCCCCCTTGTCATTTGCGCAGGGCCAACACCACGATGGCGACCACGGCGATGAGGATGAACAGTTCGATGAACATGGTTTTTCCTTATGGGATGGGCGTCCATTCTACGCCGGACGCGCGCAAAGGCGCTGCCAAGCTGGGGTACAATCCCGCGTCGTCCATACTGCCATCGCATGCCTAGCCGGAGGAAACCCATGACTCGTCTTGCCGCCCTGTTCGCCCTGTTGTTCACCCCTGCGCTCGCCTGCGCGAGTGACGGCATGCATCTGGACCTGACCGGGCAATGGGTGGGCGTCGCCTCCCTGCTGCTGTTCTTCATCGCCTATCTCGCGGTGATGGCGGAAGAGTTCACCCATCTGCGCAAGTCCAAGCCGGTGATGCTGGCGGCCGGCATCATCTGGGGCCTGATCGCCTGGTATTACCAGGACCATGGCATCCCGCACGTGGTGGAAGCCGCGCTGCGCCACAACCTGGAGGAATATGCCGAACTGATGCTGTTCCTCATCGTGGCGATGACCTATATCAATGCGATGGATGAGCGCAATGTGTTCGAGGCGCTGCGCTCGTGGCTGATCCGCAAAGGCTTCAGCTACCGTGCGCTGTTCTGGGTCACCGGCATCCTTGCCTTCTTCATCTCGGCCATCGCCGACAACCTGACCACTGCCCTGTTGATGGGGGCCGTGGTGATGGCCGTGGGCAAGGACAATGCCAAGTTCGTGGTGCTTGCGCTGATCAACCTGGTGATCGCCGCCAATGCCGGCGGCGCATTCTCGCCGTTCGGCGACATCACCACGCTGATGGTGTGGCAGAAGAACATCATGGCCAGCAACGGCCCGGTCGGTTTCTGGACCTTCTTCTATCTGTTCATCCCGGCACTGATGAACTGGTTCATCCCGGCGCTGGTGATGCATTTCTTCCTGCCCAAGGCTCGCCCATCCAGCAGCGGCAAGATGGTGGCGATGAAGCGCGGCGCACTCACCATCGCCGTGCTGTTCCTCGCTACCATCGCGCTGGCGGTGAGCTTCCACAGCGTGCTGGAACTGCCGCCGGTGATCGGCATGCTGACCGGCATGGCCGTGCTCAAGTTCTATGCCTACTACCTGCGCAAGACCACCAGCGGGCGCGCGCAGAAGAACGCCGGCGAGATCGGCAGCCCGGCGCCGTTCGATATCTATCGCGAGGTGGCGCGCAGCGAGTGGGACACTTTGTTCTTCTTCTACGGCGTGGTGTTGTGCGTGGGCGGTCTGGGCTTCATCGGGTATCTCGCTATGCTGTCCGAGGTGATCTACGGCCAGTGGGGTGCGACCAAAGCCAACATCGCCATCGGCATGATCTCGGCGGTGGTGGACAACATCCCGGTGATGTTCGCCGTACTCACCATGCAGCCGGACATGTCCATCGGTGAATGGTTGCTGGTCACCCTCACCGCCGGCGTCGGCGGTTCGCTGTTGTCCATCGGTTCCGCCGCCGGCGTCGCCCTGATGGGGCAGGCGCGCGGCGTGTACACCTTCTTCGCCCACCTGAAATGGACACCGGTGATCGCCTTGGGTTACGCCGGCAGTATCGCTGTGCATCTGGCGATCAATCACGCGCTGTTCTGATGAGCGGTGCCGCCGTGCCCCGGCATGGCCCGCGCTGGCGATGCTGGGTGTTCATCCTGTCTTTTTGCTGGTGCGGCCCGGCGCACGGCTTCGGCAGCCGTGCCCCGGTCGCCATCGATATCCCTGACGCATTGCGTCCGCTGCTCGAGCAATACTTCAAAGCGCCGGAAACGATATTGCAGAGTGAAGCCGAGCGCGGTGTGTTCCTGCGCCGTGCCCAGCGCGAGATCCCGGAACTGCTGGCGACGGAAGGCTATTTCTCGGCGCAGGTGCAATTGCGCGGGGTGGCGCCCGATGGCGTGATGCAGCTCCTGGTGCAGCCTGGTGCGCGCACCTTGGTGAGCGGCGTGGACATCGAGTTCCGCGGTGTGCTGGCGCAGGATGCGGAACGTGTCGCACGCTTGCGCAACGCCTGGATGTTGCCGCAAGGCAAGCCGTTCCGCGCCGCCGCCTGGGATCAGGCCAAGGCCGAACTGCTGGCGCAGGTGACGGAGGAGGATTTTGCCGCGGCACGTGTGCTGAGCAGCGCGGCCGAGGTGGATGCCGAACATGCGACGGCACGCCTCCAGGTGGTGATCGATTCCGGCCCGCGTTATCGCTTCGGCACCTTGCAGGTGGGCGGGCTGGAGCGTTACGAGCCGTATCTGGTGGAGCGCCACGCCACCTTCAAGAACGGTCAGCCGTATCGGCGCAGCCTGCTGTTGGCGTTCCAGGCACAGTTGCAGAAGCAGCCGCAGTTCAGTTCCATCATCGTCAATCTGGATACCGCCGCCGCGCCCGGAAAGGGAGATGAGCGCACCGCGCCGGTCAAGGTGCAAGTGGTGGAAGCGAAATCGCGCAAGGTGTCGTTCGGTATCGGTTACAGCACCAACAACGGTACGCGCAACGAACTCAGCTACCAGAGCTATAACTTCCTCAACCAGGCGTGGACGCTGAACGGCTCCACCACGGTGGAACAGAATCGCCAGTATGTCGCGCTGGCGCTGGATACGCCGCCCAACCCGCTCGGCTATCGCTTGCTGTGGCGCGCCAGCGGCGAGCGCACCGACATCCAGGAACTGGTCACGCGGCGCGACAAGTTCGGCGTCACGCGCACGCGCAACCTGTATGGCATCGATACCGGCCTCAGCCTCAACTGGCAGCAGGAACGCCGTATGCCGCGTGGCGGTATCCGCGAGACCGACCAGGCGTTGCTGCTGGATTGGCATTGGCTGCGCCGTGCCGTGGACGATCCGCTGGCGCCGATGTCCGGCATGCTGACCGAGGTGCGCATCGGCGGCGCCAGCAAATCGTTCGCTTCCGACCAGGATTTCGTGCGCAGCTATGTGCGCCAGCAATCCTGGTTCCCGCTCGCCGTGCACGACGTGTTGGCGTTGCGCGGCGAGGTCGGTTATACCGCCTCCACCACGCGCCTCGGCATCCCGCAGGAATATCTGTATCGCGTGGGCGGTACGCAGACGGTGCGCGGTTTCGCCTACCAGAGCATCGGTTATCAGGAAGGCGGCGCGGTGGTGGGTGGGCGCGCCATGAGTACGGTGAGCGCCGAGTACACGCACTGGTTCAACGCATGGGGGGTGGCGCTGTTCGTGGATGCCGGCGCCGCCGCCGATACCGCGCCCACCTTGCGCTGGTATCGTGGCCACGGGCTGGGTGCGCGCTGGAAGAGTCCGGTCGGCCCGCTGGCGCTGGACATCGCGCGCGGTCAGGGCGAACCATCCAATCGTGTCCACTTCGCGGTGGCGGTGGCGTTCTGATGGGCAATCCGCTGACACGTCGCCAATGGGTGTGGCTGGCCTGGCTGATGCCGCTGGCCTTGTGTGCGGGCGGCGGCAGCTGGTTACTGGGCACGCAATCCGGCCTGGTGTGGGTCGCCAGCGTGGCGCAGCGCTATAGCGGTGGTGCGCTGCGTCTGGAAGGTGAGCAGGGTTCCTTGCTGCAAGGCTTCACCCTGGCGCATCTGCGTTTGCGTGGCAGCGGCTGGCAGGCACATCTGCAAACGGTGGACATGCGCTGGCAGCCGGGCTTGCTGCTGCGCGGCGAACTGAATGTGCTGCACTTGCATATCGGCAAGCTGCAAGTGACCACCGAGGCGACGGCATCGCCAGCGACCGCGCCGGTCTTGCCGGACGAACTGCGCTTGCCGTTCACGGTGCAACTGACCCAGATCGACATCGGCGAGTTGCAGGTGATGGATAGCGAGAGCGAGACGCCCGCAGTGCAGGTGGCCGCTTTGCGTGCGCGTTTCCGTGCCGATGCTCAGGGCTATGCCTTACAGCTGGCGCATGCGCAAACGTCGCAGGGCACGCTGGTCGGCACCTTGACGTTGGCGCCAGTAGCGCCGTTCGCGCTGCTAGGCGATTTTACGTTCGCCACACAGCGACCACTCGCGGTCGACCTTCACGCGCAGGTGACGGGAGATCTGCAACAGCTGCGCGTGAGCGTGGCCGGTGCCGGCGGCGGCCTGCATCTGCAAGGCGATGCGCGATTGTCGCCCTTGGCGCTGATGCCGCTGGCGGACCTGCAACTGGATTTCAGTGGGCTGGATACGCAATGGCTGGAGGCCGATGCGCCCCCTGCCAGAGTGTCCGGACGCATCGAATTGCAGGGCACGCCGCAAGGCGGGCTGGAAGGCAAGCTGCGCTTGGACAATCCGCAAGCCGCGCCGCTGGATCGGAACGGCTTGCCCTTGCGCAGCCTGCAAGCGCGCGTGCGCTGGTCGGAGCGTTACTGGCAATTGTATGAGCTGGTGGCGCGTCTCGGGGCGGACGGACACATCGCTGGCGAGATGGATTGGCGTCCCGAGAAAAGCCAGGGTGCGTTGCGCCTGCAGGTGGCCGGACTCGACCCGCAGGCCATCGATACGCGCGCTCCGCGCCTGCATCTGGATGGCGAGATCGCGCTCGGCAGCACGGGCAGCGAACAGCTGGCACAGGTGGCGCTGACGGATGAGGACATCCGCTTCAGCAGTGGCCTGTATCGTCGCGGCACGCGGGTGACTCTGCACGAGTTCCGTCTGCTGCGCGGTGAGACCGAACTGGCGGGCGAGGGCGAGCTGAACCTGGACCGGCAGCGCAGCTTCCATCTGGACAGTCACCTGCAGCGTCTGGATCTGCAGCACTATCTCGACACCGCGCCGACCGATCTGAATGCCGCCTTGTCGGCGTCCGGCACCTTGTTGCCGCAGCCCGACGTGGATGTCGCCTTCCAGCTGGAACACAGCCGCTTCGCGCAGCACCAGATCGGTGGCCAGGGCACACTGCATTTCCACGGCAGTCAGCGCGCGGCAGGCGATGTCGATCTGCAACTGGGCGACAACGCGCTCAACGTGCAACTGGCCTATGGCGGTGCCGATGACTTCTTCCGCTTCAAGCTGGATGCGCCGCATCTGGAACAGCTCGGCCGTGGGTTGCAGGGGCACGTCGCCGGGCAGGCGGAAGTGCGCGGTAGTCTGGCCGAGCCGGCGGTGGCTTTCGCGCTCGGTGCTGGCGACATCGTGCTGCCCGGCGGCGCACGCCTGCGCAAAGTGGAGGCCGCCGGGCGTTATGACGCACAGCAGCTGTCCTTGCAGTTGGCTGCCGAGGACGTGCGCGAGAGCGGTGGTCTTGTGCTGCCCACGCTCAAGCTCGATGCACAAGGCACGCGCGAGCAGCATGTGGTGCAAGGCGAGGCCAGCCTGATGCGCGACCAGCAGTCATTGGGCCAGCTCAGCTTCGCTGCCGCGGGCGGCTTGCAGGAAACGGAGGGGCTTTGGCAATGGGGAGGCCAACTGAACCGGTTGCAGGTAGCCGGCATCCTGCCGCTGACCTTGCAGGCACCGGCCAGCCTGCGCATCGCACCGCAAGACATCGCCCTCGGCGAAGCACGGCTGGCATTGGGCGGCGGGCAGGTCACCTTGCGCGACACGCGTTGGCAGCCGGGCGGTTGGCACAGTGCCGGCAGTTTCAGCGGGCTCGGTGTGCGTGCGATCGATGTGGCGCAGGACGCGCCTGCCACGACAGCGGCGGAGACCTTGCGCTTCGGCGGCGAGTGGGAGCTGGCGGCGGACACGCATTGGCGCGGGCATGTGCAGGTGCAACGCGAGACTGGCGATCTGTTGGTCGATGCCAAGAGCGGACAGCAGCTGGGCTTGAGCGAACTGGCTGCCGCGCTGGACATCGCGCAGGACCAGTTGGCGGTACGTCTGGCGGCGGCCGGCACCCGTCTGGGGCGGCTGGAGGCGCGGGCGCGCGTGCCGTTGACGGCGCAGGGCACGGGCTGGACGGTGGCCGGCGATGCGCCGCTGGCCGGACACATCAAGCTGGATACCGAGGACCTTGCCTGGCTGGGACCGGTGCTGCACGACAACTTGCAGAGCGGCGGCCGACTGGTGCTGGATGCCGATCTGCGCGGTACCTTCCATGTGCCGCGCTTGCAGGGTGCGGCGCAGGGCGACGGCCTGCATCTGGCGCTGATCGATCAGGGCGTCAATCTGGACCAAGGCACCTTGCGTGCGCGCTTCGACACCGACATCGTGCATGTCGACCAACTGTCGTTCGTTGCGCCCTATCTGCCGCCACCAGAAGACAAGCTGTTGCGCGATTACCGCTTGCCGGGACAGGCAGGGCAGTTGCACGCCAGCGGCCGCATCGATCTGGCTGACGGTGGCGGCGTGCTCACCGTGCAGGCGGCGGCTTTGCCGCTGGTGCAGCGTGCGGATCGCTGGCTGTTGCTGTCGGGCCAAGCCGAGGCCGTGTATGCCGATCGCACCGTGCAGCTGCGCGGCGCGATGCGCGCCGACGCCGGTCTGGTGGCGCAGATCGAGAGCGGCAAGCCGCGCTGGTCGGACGATGTGAAGATCGTCGGCACCCAGCAAGCGCAGGATAGTTCAGGACTGGATTACACCCTGGATGCCTCGCTTGACCTGGGGGACCAGTTCTACCTGCGTGCGCTGGGGCTGGAGTCGCGTCTCAGCGGCAAGCTGGAACTCAAGCGCAGCCAGGAGCAACCGTTGCAGGCGACCGGCATCATCGCCACCGAGTCCGCCATCTTTGAAGCCTATGGTCAGCGCCTGACCGTGGATCGCGGCATGGTGAACTTCCAAGGGCCACCGGAGGATCCCGGGCTGAACATCCTCGCCACGCGCAAGGGGCTCAGCGTGGAAGCCGGGGTCGAGGTCAGCGGCACCGCACGCCATCCGGTGATACGCCTGGTGTCCACTCCGGAGGTGCCCGATGCCGAGAAGCTGTCGTGGATCGTGCTCGGGCGCGTGCCGGAGAGTGGCAGTGTGGATTCTTCGCTGTTGCTGGCGGCAGCGGGCAATCTGCTGGGTGGCCAGTCGGTGGGGCAGATTGGACGCAGCATCGGGGTGGACGAGCTGTCGCTGCACCAGCGCGAGATCGGTGATCCGCTACAGAATCAGGTGGTCACCGTGGGCAAGCGCCTGTCGTCGCGCGCCTATCTGAGTTATGAGCAAGGGCTTTCCGATGTCGGCGGGCTGACCAAGTTCACCTATACGCTGACCCCGCGCATCACCTTGGTCACGCGTACCGGCACCGAGGATGCCGTCGACCTGCTGTATTCGTTCCGCTTCTATTGAGCGCGCAGAGGCAGCGCCCGGCTGCTGCTATCATGGCGCCTTGGATACTCACCGGGGGGCGGGGCATGGCCGCGAGGCAGATAGGACGTTTCGATATCGTCCGGGAATTGGGGCGCGGCGCGCAAGGGGCGGTCTATCTGGCATTCGATCCGCAGTTGGAACGGCAGGTCGCGATCAAGACCTTGCGTCCCGGGGCACCTGCGCATACCGAGCGCTTGCAGCGCGAAGCGCGCATCGTCAGTAAATTGCAGCATCCCAACATCGTTCCGTTATACGACACGGGCGAGCATGATGGCATGCCATATCTGGTCTCCGCCTATATCGATGGTGGCACCCTGGCGCAGATGCTCAAGTCCGGCGCCTTGCCGCAGGTGCGTTCGGTGGAGATCGTCAGTTCCTTGCTGGAAGCGCTTGAGAGTGCGCATCAGCAAGGCGTGCTGCATCTGGACATCAAGCCCGGCAACATCATGTTGGGCGGACACGGCAAGCCGATGCTGATGGATTTCGGCATCGCCCGCCTGAAGCAGGAGCAGCGCAGCGCGGACGAGGAGCTGTCCGGCTCGCCGCAGTATATGGCGCCGGAGTGCATCTCCGGCGAGCCGGTGGATGTCAGCGCAGATCTGTATTCGCTGGGCATCGTGTTGTACGAGATGGTCGCCGGTCAGGCCCCGTTCGATGGCGAGAACGTGTTCCATGTGATGAACCAGGTGGCGCACGAGCCGCTGCCGCCACCGTCCTCCATCAATCCGCAACTGGATGCCCGACTGGATGCAATCATCCGCAAGGCTACCAGCAAACGGCGGGACGACCGTTATGCGGATGCCGCCAGCATGCGCAACGCGCTCAAGGAATTTCTGCTCGGTGCAGGCGAGGTCGAGGACAAAGGCAAACACAGCACGCTGGATTTCCTGTTGCGCCGCATGCGCAGCAAGAGCGATTTCCCAGCCTTGTCCAGTATCATCTCCGAGATCAACGCCATCGTCGCTTCGGAGTCGGAGAGTGCCAGCAAACTGGCGCAGGTCATCCTGCAGGATTTCGCGCTGACCAACAAATTGCTCAAGCAGGTGAACACGGCGTCTTATGGCCAGTTCGGCGGCAAGATCAACACCATCTCCAAGGCGGTGATGATTGTCGGTTTCGATACCGTGCGTAACATCGCCATGTCGCTCATCCTGCTCGAATACATGCAGAACCGCGCGCTTGCGATGCAGCTCAAGGACGATGTGGTCGGCTCCTTCTTCGCCGGGGTGGTGGCATCACAATTGTCTGGCAGCCAGAACTTGCGTGATGGCGAAGAGTTGATGATCTGCTCGATGTTCTTCAGTCTCGGCCGTTTACTGGTCACCTACTATTTCTTCGAGGAAGGGCAGGAGATCGCGCGCCTGATCGAACAAGGGCTGGACGAGGATAAGGCCGCGATCAAGGTGCTCGGCCTGACCTACAACGAACTCGGTGTCGGCGTGGCCAAGAGCTGGAATTTCCCGCAGCGCCTGCTGGATGGCATGGTCAAGCTGCCGGCGGGTGACAAGCTCGTTCCGCTGCATAGCGCTTCGCCACAGTTGCAGGCGACGGTGAACATGGCCAACGAACTGTGCCAGATCGCTGCGTCGAGCGCGCGCGAGGACAAGGCGCAGGCATTGAAGCGCTTGCGCGCACGCTATCGCGAGGTGCTCGATGTGCCCGAACGCGCGCTGAATGAAGCCATCGAGCGCGGTCTGGGCGAACTGTCGCACCGTGCCATGACGCTGGGGATCAATACCTCGCGCAGCAAGGTGGTCGATCAGGCCAAGCGCTGGACCGGTCATGCCATCGACGCACCAGCGGCGGTGGAGGGGGCGTCGTCCGACCCGCAGGCGGTACACGGTATCGAATCGATCTTGCAGACGGACAAGGCGGACGCGTCCGATGCCGCCAAGCCGGATCCGGATGCAGTACTGAGCGCCGGCATCCAGGACGTGACCAACACCTTGGTCGAGGATTACGACTTGAACGATGTGCTGTTGATGGTGCTGGAGACCATGTATCGCGCGCTCGGTTTCAAGCACGCGCTGATCTGCGTGCGCGACAACAAGCGCGGCGTGATGCAGGCGCGCATCGGCCTCGGCGACGGCGTCGACCGCGTGGTCAAGCACTTCCGTTTCAACCTGGCGTTCGAGCCAGATGTGTTCCATCTGGCACTCAAGGAAGGTGCCGATATCGTGATCGAGGATGTGCAGGGCGGTGGTATCGCCAGCAAGATCCCCGCCTGGTATCGCGACCTGCTCGATGCCCAGAGCTTCATCCTGTTGCCGCTGGCGATCAACAAGGTGACTGTCGGTCTGTTCTATGCCGACATGGAGATGGCGAACAGCCTCAAGCTGAGCGAGAAGCAATTGTCATTGCTGCGCACCTTGCGCAACCAGGCGGTGCTGGCGATCAAGCAGAAGATGTAAGGCGTCGGACGGGAGGCCGGTGCACATGCGCTGCGCGAAGATGAGCCTGTACTGCGATTTGGCGTTGTTGTCTTACAACAGCACCAGATTGTAGCTACGGCCGTCGCTGGCGCGACTTAACTTGCTGCGCAAGTCCACCCTGCGGGTGTGAGCCTTCGCTGCAACTTGGTTCCGCTGTTTTACAGCAGAACCAAGTTGTCCCGATGGATCAATTCTGGTTCGTCGATGTAGCCGAGCAGGGCTTGGATCTCGTTACTCGCTTTGCGCGCGATGAGGCGGGCTTCTTCGGCGCTGTAGTTGACCAGGCCGCGTGCGATGTCGCGGCCTTCCATATCGAGCAGGGCGACCACGGCGCCGCGCTGGAAGTTGCCGCTGACCTGGGTGACGCCGATGGGCAGCAGGCTCTTGCCTTCGTGGCACAGGGCGCGCACCGCACCGGCATCCAGCGTGAGCTTGCCGCTGACCTGCAAGTGGTCGGCCAGCCATTGCTTGCGCGCATCCAGTGCCAGGGCGCTGGCGGTGAGCAGGGTGCCGATGGCTTCGCCGGCGAGCAGGCGCGGCAGCACGTCGCGCTCATGGCCGGAGGCGATCACCGTGTGCGCACCGCTGCGCGCGGCGCGTTTGGCGGCGAGGATCTTGGTGATCATGCCGCCGCGGCCGATGGCGGTGCCGGCGCCGCCGGCCATGGTTTCCAGTTCCGGTTTGCCGGCCTGCGCTTCGCTGACCAGCGTGGCGCTCTTGTCCTTGCGCGGATCGGCGGTATACAGGCCTTCCTGATCGGTGAGGATGACCAGCGCATCGGCTTCTATCAGATTGGCGACCAGTGCGCCCAGTGTGTCGTTGTCGCCGAACTTGATCTCATCGGTGACCACGGTGTCGTTCTCGTTGATGATGGGGATGACGCCCAGCGCGAGCAGGGTGCGCAAGGTGGAGCGACCGTTCAGATAGCGTTCGCGGTCGGCCAGGTCGGCGTGGGTGAGCAGCACCTGGGCGGCATGCATGCCGTGCTGGCGGAAGCAGCTCTCATAGGCTTGTACCAGTCCCATCTGGCCGACCGCTGCGGCGGCCTGCAATTCGTGCACGGCGCTGGGACGCTGCTTCCAGCCGAGGCGCTGCATGCCCTCGGCGATGGCGCCGGAGGAGACCAGCACCACTTCGCAGCCCTGACTGCGCAGGGTGGCGATCTGGCGCGCCCAGTTGGTGAGTGCGTTCAGGTCCAAGCCGGCGCCACCATTGGTGACCAGGCTGCTGCCGACCTTGACGACGATGCGTTTGGCTAGGGTCAGTGCGGTTCTCATACGAGTGGGTCGTGGATGTCTATCTCGGTTTCCTGGGCGCTGTCGGCGATGGCGGCCTGCTCCTGTGCCGCGACCTGGTCCAGGTGTTCCATGATGGCGTAGGTCAGCTCCTTGCAGCCTTCCCCGGAGATGGCGGAGATGGCGAACCAGCGCGTGTCAGCGCCGAAGGCCTCGAGGAAGGCTTGCACCTTGGCGTCCTTGTCTTCCAGCAGGTCGAGTTTGTTCAGTACCAGCCAGCGCGGCTTGTTATACAGCGCCTCATCGTATTTGCGCAGCTCGTTGAGGATGGCATGCGCCTCGTGCACCGGGTCCACGCCTTCATGCAGGGGCGCGATGTCGACCAGATGCAGCAGCAGGCGCGTGCGCGCCAGGTGGCGCAGGAACTGGTGGCCGAGCCCGGCACCTTCGGCGGCACCTTCGATCAGGCCGGGGATGTCGGCGATGACGAAGCTCTTCTGGTCCGACACGCGCACCACGCCCAGATTGGGATGCAGCGTGGTGAACGGATAATCGGCTACCTTGGGGCGCGCAGCGGAGACCGAGCGGATGAAGGTGGACTTGCCGGCATTGGGCATGCCGAGCAGGCCGACGTCGGCCAGCACCTTGAGCTCCAGTTGCAGTTCGCGGCGTTCGCCTTCTTCGCCGGGCGTGCATTGACGCGGCGTGCGGTTGGTGCTGGATTTGAAGTGCAGGTTACCCAGGCCGCCCTTGCCACCTTGTGCCAGCAATGCCTTCTCGCCGTCGCGTGCCAGGTCGGCGATCACTTCGCCGCTGTTGACGTCGGTGATGACGGTGCCCACCGGCATCTTCAGGATGATGTCGTCCGCACCCTTGCCATAGCAGTCGGAGCCTCGGCCAGACTCGCCGTTGCGGGCACGATGGATACGCGTATAGCGGTAATCGACCAGCGTGTTGATGTTGCGGTCGGCCAGCGCATAGACGCTGCCGCCGTTGCCGCCGTCGCCGCCATCGGGGCCGCCCTTGGCGATGTATTTCTCGCGGCGGAAGCTGGCGGCGCCGTTGCCGCCGTTGCCGGCGATGACCTCGATCTTGGATTCGTCGATGAACTTCATGTGGGTATACCTGAAAACAAAAGAGCCCTATCTTGCGATAGGGCTCATTCTAACGGTTCCGCCTGGATTTAAGCGGGGATGATGCTGACCGTCTTGCGGTTCATCGCGCCCTTGGTCGCGAACTGCACCGTGCCGGTGACCTTCGCGAACAGGGTGTGGTCCTTGCCCATGCCGACGTTGTCGCCTGCATGCACCTGGGTGCCGCGCTGACGGATGATGATGCTACCGGCGTTGATTAGTTGGCCGCCGTAGCTCTTGCAGCCCAGTCGTTTCGAGTGCGAGTCGCGGCCGTTACTGGTACTGCCGCCGCCTTTTTTCGATGCCATGTGATAGCTCCTTTATTAAGCGGAGATGCCGTCGATGCGGATCTCGGTGTAGTTCTGACGATGACCTTGATGCTTCTGGTAGTGCTTGCGGCGGCGCATCTTGAAGATGGTCACCTTGTCGTGACGGCCGTTGGCGATGATGGTCGCCTTCACGGAAGCGCCCTCGACCAGAGGCTTGCCGACCTTGATGCCGTCGCCGTTGCCGACAGCCAGCACCTTGTCCAGCACGATTGCGCTGCCGACGTCGCCGGCAACGGATTCGATCTTGAGAGTTTCACCTTGGGCAACGCGGTATTGCTTGCCACCGGTCTTGATTACTGCGTACATGACTACCTCGCTAGCTGCGGTTATTCGGTTACGGTAAAACCCGAAGTTGTGCCTTCGCCTGAAACCGGGTTTTTCCGAAAGGCGCGCATTATACCCAAAACGTCTTTCGCGTCAAAACCTTTTCTCGGGCGTTCAGCGCTTCATGGAATCGAAGAATTCGGCGTTGTTCTTGGTCGCCTTGACCTTGTCCAGCAGGAACTCCATGGCTTCCAGCTCGTCCATCGGGTAGATCAGCTTGCGCAGCACCCAGATGCGTTGCAGCAGGTCGGGCTTGATCAGCAGCTCTTCCTTGCGCGTGCCGGAGCGGTTCACGTTGATGGCGGGATAGATGCGCTTCTCAGCCATGCGGCGGTCGAGATGGATCTCCATGTTGCCGGTGCCCTTGAACTCTTCGTAGATCACGTCGTCCATGCGCGAACCGGTATCGACCAGCGCGGTGGCGATGATGGTGAGCGAACCGCCTTCCTCGATGTTGCGCGCGGCGCCGAAGAATCGTTTCGGACGTTGCAGCGCGTTGGCGTCCACGCCGCCGGTCAATACTTTGCCCGAGGAGGGGATGACGGTGTTGTAAGCACGTGCCAGACGGGTGATCGAGTCAAGCAGGATGACCACGTCCTTCTTGTGTTCGACCAGGCGCTTGGCCTTTTCCAGCACCATCTCGGCGACCTGCACGTGGCGGGTGGCCGGTTCGTCGAAGGTGGAGGCCACCACTTCGCCGCGCACGGTGCGGCTCATCTCGGTCACTTCCTCGGGACGTTCGTCGATCAGCAGCACGATCAGTACCGCTTCCGGGTTGTTGGAGGAGATGGAGTGCGCGATGTGTTGCAGCATCACGGTCTTGCCGGACTTGGGTGAGGCCACCAGCAGGCCGCGCTGGCCTTTGCCGATGGGGGCGATCATGTCCACGATGCGACCGGTCAGGTTCTCGTCCGAACGGATGTCGCGCTCCAGCTTGATCTGCTGGGTGGGGAACAGCGGCGTCAGGTTCTCGAACAGGATCTTGTTCTTGGCGTTCTCCGGCGGTTCGCCGTTGACCTTGTCCACCTTGACCAATGCCACGTAACGCTCGCCATCCTTAGGCGTGCGGATCTCGCCTTCGATCGAGTCGCCGGTATGCAGGTTGAAACGGCGCACCTGGCTGGGGCTGACGTAGATGTCGTCCGGGCCGGCCAGATAGGAGGTGTCCGGCGAGCGCAGGAAGCCGAAGCCGTCCGGCAGTACTTCCAGCGTACCGTCGCCGTAGATGCTCTCGCCTTTCTTGGCCTGGTTCTTCAGCAGCGCGAAGATCAAGTCTTGCTTGCGCATGCGGTTGGCGTTGTCGATCTGGTTGGCGACCGCCATTTCAACGAGTTCGGTGATGTGCTTGGTCTTGATGTCGGATAAGTGCATGGTCAGGATGTTGCGGATGAACGCAGGTTCAAGGGACTTGCCGGGGATGGGTCACAGGTTGCGGGATATCCCGCGCCGAACTGCCGTGTCTGTCTTTATCGGTGTTATTCGTATGCGTTTCAGGACGAAACTGGCAATTGCGGGCGGGAGGTTAAAGGGTTCAGATGTGGCTGTCAATGAAAGCGGTCAGTTGAGACTTGGACAGTGCGCCGACCTTGGTGGCTTCGATGTTGCCGTTCTTGAACAGCATCAGGGTCGGGATACCGCGCACGCCGTACTTCTGCGGGGTCTGCTGGTTTTCGTCCACGTTCAGCTTGGCGACGTTGAGACGGCCGGCATATTCCTTCGCCACTTCATCCAGGATGGGGGCGATCATGCGGCAGGGGCCGCACCATTCAGCCCAGTAGTCGACCAGTACGGGCAGCGGAGATTGCAGCACTTCGGCGGTGAAGGTGTCGTCAGTGATGTAACGGATATGCTCGCTCATGTTCTTTTCTCTTGGTGATTGAAGGGTTTTGTTACAGGTGCGGCGGAGCCGACGGGATGCACAACTTGGACGGAGGGCATCCTAACCAAAAAAAACTGGCTTGGGAAGCTCGGCCGTAAGGGCTTGAAAGATAGTCGTCATCTGCGCCACACATAGAGTGCGGAGTGGTGCAGGTCATCGGTATGCAGGGTCTGCTGCGGCGGATGTCCGGACACGGCGAAGGTGTTGCTGATGAACGAGGTGCCGGGGCGCATCTCCGTCTCCACCTTCTGCCACAGCGCGCTCATCGGCACCGGCGACAGGTAGGCGAACACCACGTCGTAACGCGCCAGGTCGCCATCCCACAGGCTGCGCCACTGCACGGTGCAATTGCGGTGACCGCCCAGCTTGATGCGCAACCAGCTCCACAGGAACGGCAGCGGCGCGGTCTCCACGCCATGGAAGCGGCCCTGCGGATGGCGGCGTGCAAGATAGGTCAGTACGCCGCCCAGCCCAGAGCCGAGATCCATGAAGTCGAACGACTGGTCGCGCGGCAATTGCGTCTCCAGCGCCTGCCATACCTTGCGGCTGGACAGGTAGAGCGGCACCTGGGTGCGGAAGGTGCTCCAGTACACCGGCAGCATGAGCAGGAAGGCAGCGAGGAACCAGCCGGGCGCGATGTTGCTGTGCAGCGCGACCAGCAAGGCGGGGACGAACAGCAACTGGATGGGCAGCCACCAGCGTGCTTGCTGCATGAGGTGGCTCAAGGTGGCGGCCAGTAACCCACACAACAGCGCCACGGCGAGCGGCGCCAAGGTGACGCCCGACATGCGCAGCAACGCGACGACCATCAACACGGCGGCGAGTTGCAACAGCAGGGCGAGGAAGACCGGCGGCAGCGCGCGCAGTGAACGCTTCAACGCACCAGCCCTGCTTCGACTTCGTCGCGCTTGGCTTTGCCGCACAAACGCTCGATCAGCGTCAGCGCGAAATCCATTGCCGTGCCGGGGCCGCGCGAAGTGATCAGCTTGCCATCCTCCACCACGGTTTGCGGCTGGCGCTGCACTTGCGGATAGGCATCGAGCGCGCCGGGGAAGCTGGTGGCGCGCTTGCCGTCCAGCAATCCGGCAGTGGCCAGCACGGAAGGCGCGGCGCAGATGGCGGTGACGTAACGCCCTTCGTGATGCATGCGCTGTGCCAGTTGCAGCACGCGCGCATCAGCCTTGAGATGGTTGGTGCCGGGCTGGCCGCCGGGCAGCACCAGCATGTCGTAATGCTGGTGCAGTGCCTCGTCCAGTGTGCAGTCCGGCAGCAGCACGGTGCCACGGCTGCCGCGCAGCGGGCCGTGCTCCAGACCAGCCAGCGTCACTTGTACGCCGGCACGGCGCAGCAAGTTGACTACGGTGATGGCTTCCAGCTCTTCGCTGCCATTGGCGAACAGGATCAGTACCGAGCTCATGTGTTTTTCCTCCCTGGATGGTGCGGGGCAATTTAGCGCATGCCTTTCAGAAGCGCCAGACCAGGTGCAGCGCCGCACCGTCCGGCAGCGGGGCGGGCAGTACCAGTACCTCGTGCTGGCGCAAGCCGCGGTTCATGCGCACCACGTGCTTGGCGGTCCAGATACTGATGAAGGCGGAGGCGACCAGGTCGGAGGCGTAGTGTTTGTCGTGATAGGGGCGCGCCAGTGCAGCCAGCGTGGCCACACTGTAGAACGAAGCTTGCTGCCACGGTTCGTCGTAATACTCGGCCAGCACGGCGGCGACGGAGAAGGCCTGTGCGGCATGGCCGGAAGGGAAGGAGCTGTTGGGATCGGTGAACGGTTTGCTGTAATAGAGGCCCTTGTTGTCCAGCGGGCGGGCGCGGCCGACGGCGGTCTTGATGCCGGTGACGATGATGCCGCTCGCGATGATGCTGGTGATCAGACTGTCCTGCGCGGCGGCCATGGCCTGGTCATCGCCGGCCAGTCCGCCGGCATACAGGCCGGCCATGGTGAGCAGCGCATATTCGCGGCCGAACTTCTCCACCTCCAGCCAGAAACGGTTGCCCTGATCCTGTTTGCGCATGGTGTCGCGCAACGGGCGGTCGATCACCAGCGCGGTGCCGAGCACGGTGGCGGTGGCCATGCCGACCTCCTGCCAATCCTGGCGATCCCAGCGCGCGGGAGCGGTGAACACGCTGCGGCTGTCCTGCCACAACAGGTCGAGGAAATCCTCGTCCGCTGCGGCCTGCTGCGGCAGGCACAGCAGCGACAGGATGAAGAGCAGCGCGCGCAAGGCGGATCAGTCGCGGAAGTTCTGGTATTGCAGCGGGAATTCGGTGATGGACTTCTTGATGAAGGCGATGGCTTCCTGCAGGTCGTCGCGTTTCTTGCCGGTGACGCGCACGGTGTCGCCCTGGATACTGGCCTGCACCTTGAGCTTGCTGTCCTTGATCAGTTTGACGATCTTCTTGGCCAGCTCGCTCTCCACGCCGACCTTGATGGTGCAGTTGCGCTTGACCTTGTTGCCGCTGATCTTCTCGATCTTGTCGCTGATGTCGAGCGAGCGGATGTCCACCCCGCGCTTGGCCAAGCGGCCATTGAGGATGTCCTGCACCTGGTCCAGCTGGAAATCGTTGTCGGCGAATACGGTGAGTACCATCTCGGCCTGCTCCACGCGGGCATCCGAACCCTTGAAGTCGAAACGCGTGCCGACTTCCTTGTTGGTCTGCTCGACCGCGTTCTTGACTTCGGTCTTCTCTACTTCGGAAACGATGTCGAAAGAGGGCATGGTTCTCTCCTGTGGTGTCTTCGCTCCCCTCAGGCCTCACTCGCGCAGGCGGGAGTGAGGCCCTGGGAGGGCTTATTCGAAATGGCAGATGTAGTGGTAGGCGTCGCCGCTCACTTCGATGTCGAAGCTGGAATTGCCGGGGATGGAGAAGGATTCCCCAGCGTGGCATTCCTTCCAGTCGCCGCCCTTCAGCTTGTAACGGCAGGCGCCGGCCACGGTCTGCATCACTTCCGGCACGCCGGTGTTGAAGGTCAGCGTGGACGGCAGGATGACGCCCACCGATTTCTTGGTGCCGTCGGCATACTGCACGGTGTGCGAGATGCACTTGCCGTCGAAATACACGTTGGCCTTGGTTTGTACGCTGACGTTGTCGATCTTGTCGGACATGGTGGTTCCTTTATTTACGGTTCTTCAGGTTGGCGGCGATACGCATGCGCAGGGCGTTCAGCTTGATGAAGCCGCCCGCGTCCTTCTGGTCGTAGGCGCCCTTGTCGTCTTCGAAGGTGGCGATGGTCGGGTCGAACAGCGAATCGGTCTTGGAGTCGCGGCCGACCACGATCACGTTACCCTTGTACAGCTTCACGCGCACCCAGCCGTTGACGGTCTGTTGCGTGTGGTCGATCAGTGTTTGCAGCGCGATGCGCTCCGGTGCCCACCAGTAACCGTTGTAGATCATGGAGGCGTAACGCGGCATCAGGTCATCCTTCAGGTGCGCGACTTCGCGGTCCAGCGTGATCGATTCGATGGCGCGGTGCGCCTTCAGCATGATGGTGCCGCCGGGGGTCTCGTAGCAGCCGCGCGACTTCATGCCGACGTAGCGGTTCTCCACCAGGTCGAGACGGCCGATGCCGTGCTTGCCGCCCAGCTCGTTCAGCTTGGTCAGCACTTGCGCGGGAGTCAGCTTTACGCCGTTCAGCGCCACGATGTCACCCTTGGCGAATTCGAGGTCGAGGTATTCCGCAGCATCGGGTGCTTGCTCGGGCGACACGGTCCAGCGCCACATCGACTCTTCGGCCTCGGCAGCCGGGTCTTCCAGGTGGCGACCTTCGTAGCTGATATGCAGCAGGTTGGCGTCCATGGAGTAGGGCGAGCCGCCGTTGCGGTGTTTCATGTCGATAGGGATGCCGTGTTGCTCGGCATAGGCCAGCAGCTTCTCGCGGGACAGCAGGTCCCATTCGCGCCACGGGGCGATGATCTTGATGCCGGGTTTCAGCGCATACGCGCCCAGTTCGAAGCGTACCTGGTCGTTGCCCTTGCCGGTGGCGCCGTGCGAGATGGCCTGGGCGCCGGTCTTGTTCACGATCTCGATCAGGCGCTTGGCGATCAGCGGGCGCGCGATGGAGGTGCCGAGCAGGTATTCACCTTCGTACACGGTGTTGGCGCGGAACATCGGGAACACGAAATCGCGCACGAACTCTTCGCGCAGGTCGTCGATGAAGATGTTCTCCGGCTTGATGCCGAACTTCAGCGCTTTCTGGCGCGCGGGCTCCAGCTCTTCGCCCTGGCCGAGGTCGGCGGTGAAGGTGACCACTTCGCACTGGTAGGTGTCCTGCAGCCACTTGAGGATGACCGAGGTGTCGAGTCCGCCGGAGTAGGCGAGGACGGCTTTCTTGATGTCGCTCATGATGTTCCTGTCGGTTAAAGGTTAAAGCGGTTGGGTCTGTTTGCGTTTGTTGCGTAATTTCTCGTCGAAGCGTGCGCGGTCGATCACGAAGCGTTCGTGCGTGCCGCGCGCGATGGTGTCCACGCCGTCATGTGCCGAGACCGCGAAGCGGATGCGGCGCCCTTCGACGGCGGTCACCTCCACCGTAGCGGTCACTTCCAATCCCGGCGGCGTGGGCGCTTCGTGGCTGACATCGATATGCGTACCCAGCGATTGCTCCTGCGGCCAGTCCAGATGCGGGTTCAGGCACATGATGCATGCCCACTCGAGGAAGCCGACCAGGAAGCCGGTGGCGAACACTTCCGGCATTGCCTGGAACTCCGCTGATTCGGGATATAGCGCCGGCACCGTCTTGGTCGGCGGGATGACGAAGCGATGTTCGTAACGCAAACCCGGTTTCAGCGAGTGTTTCATGGCGTTCAGCCTATTTGTCCAGCTTCCCCAGCAACAGGTATTCCATCAGCGCTTTTTGCACATGCAATCTATTCTCGGCTTCATCCCACACCACGGACTGCGGACCGTCGATGACTTCGGCGCTGACTTCCTCGCCGCGGTGCGCCGGCAGACAGTGCATGAACACGGCATCCTTCGCGGCGACGCGCATCATGTCGCCATCCACCTGCCAGTCGGCGAAATCCTTCAGGCGCTCCTCGTTCTCGGCTTCCCAGCCCATCGAGGTCCACACGTCGGTGGTGACCAGGTCGGCGCCACGTGCGGCCTCCATCGGGTCCTTGAATTCCTCGTAGTGGTCTTCACCGAACAGGCCGGCGCGCTCTGGCTCCACTTCATAGCCGGGCGGGGTGGAGACGTGCACGTTGAAGTCGAGCAGTTCGGCCGCTTGCAGCCAGGTGTTGCACATGTTGTTCGAGTCGCCGATCCACGCCACGGTCTTGCCCTGGATCGAGCCGCGATGCTCGATATAAGTGTAGATGTCGGCCAGCACCTGGCAGGGGTGATATTCGTTGGTCAGGCCGTTGATCACCGGCACGCGTGAGTTGGCGGCGAAGCGTTCGATGATGTCCTGCTCGAAGGTGCGGATCATCACGATGTCGCTCATGCGCGAGATGACCTGACCGGCGTCTTCCACCGGCTCGCCGCGCCCCAGCTGCGAGTCGCGCGTGTTCAGGTAGATGGCGGAGCCGCCGAGCTGGTGCATGCCGGCCTCGAACGACAGGCGGGTGCGGGTGCTGGCCTTCTCGAAGATCATCACCAGGGTGCGGTCTTCCAGCGGCCAGTACTTCTCGTAGCGCTTGAAGCGTTCCTTGATGATGCGCGTGCGTTGGAACAGGTATTCGAACTCTTCGCGCGTGAAGTCCTTGAACTGCAAGAAATGTTTGATGTCGCTCATGCTTGCTCCTGTTGCAGGAAAGCCTCGATCAGCGGGCACAGCAGATCCAGCAGGCGCTGCGCTTCGGTGCGCGTATAGATCAGCGGCGGCACCAGGCGGATCACGCTGTCCGAGGTGACATTGATGAGCAGTCCTTGTGTCAGCGCCTGGCCGACCAGTGCGCCGCAGGCGCGATCCAGTTCGATACCGATCATCAGGCCCCGGCCGCGCACAGCGACCACGCCCTTCAGTGCGCCCAGCCTGTCCTGCAACTGCTGCTTCAACCAGGCGCCCAGGTCGGCGGCATTGTCCAGCAGCTTCTGCTTTTCCATGATCTCCAGCGTCGCCAGTGCGGCAGTGCAGGCCAGCGGGTTGCCGCCGAAGGTGGAGCCGTGGTTGCCCGGCTTGAACGTACCCGTCGCCTTGCCCGCGGTCAGGCAGGCGCCGACCGGTACGCCGGAACCCAGCCCCTTGGCCAGCGTCATCACGTCCGGCTTGATGCCGGTGTGTTGGTGGGCGAACCACTTGCCGGTGCGGCCGATGCCGCTCTGCACCTCATCCAGCATCAGCAGCCAGCCGTTGGCGTCGCAGATCTGGCGCAGGCCTTGCAGATAGCTGGCGTCGGGCGTGCGGATGCCGCCTTCGCCCTGTACCGGCTCGACCAGGATGGCGACCACGTCGGGATTGTTGGCGGCGACGTTCTCGATGGCGGCCAGATCGTCATAGGGGACGCGCACGAAACCTTTCACCAGCGGTTCGAAACCGGCTTGCACCTTGCGGTTGCCGGTGGCGGAGAGTGTGGCCAGCGTACGTCCGTGGAAGGATTTCTCCATCACGATGATGTTGGGGATATCGATGCCCTTGCTGTGGCCATACATGCGTGCCAGCTTGATCGCTGCCTCGTTCGCCTCGCAGCCGGAATTGCACAGGAAGACTTCGTCCATGCCGGACAGGGCGCACAGCTTGTCGGCGATCTGTTCCTGTTCGGTGATCTGGTAGATGTTGGAGACGTGGATCAGTTTGCCCACTTGTGCGGTGAGGCGGGCGGTGAATTCGGGGTGGGCATGGCCGAGGGTGTTGACCGCTACGCCGGCCAGCGCGTCGAGATAGCGTTTGCCGTTGTTGTCGATGAGCCAAGCGCCTTCACCGTGGGTGAAGGAGACGGGTTGTCTGGCATAAGTGTTCATCAGGTGCGACATCGATAATCTCCCTGTGGTGCTGCTTCAGAACTTCAAAACAAAAAAGGCCGACTGCGGTCGGCCTTTTTTCGCAGTCTTGCGTCGTCTGCTGTCGATCAGGCCATCGCCTTGATAGCAGCGGACAGTCGGCTCTTGTGACGTGCAGCCTTGTTCTTGTGGATGATCTTCTTGTCGGCGATACGGTCGACCACGCTGGTGGAAGCCTGGAATTGGGCTTGTGCAGCGGCCTTGTCGCCGGCAGAGATCGCCTTGATGACCTTCTTGATTGCAGTGCGCATCTCAGAGCGCAGGGTGCTGTTGTGTGCGTTCTGCTCTGTCGCCTGGCGGGCGCGCTTGCGTGCTTGTGCGGTGTTAGCCATTTGTTTGTGAACTCCGTGTCGGCTTGCGTAAAAAAGGCGCGCATTATAGGTACCCGCCCGGGCTTTTGCAAGTCAATGTTTTCTGCCCGGCTAAGGCCGTGTTTCCGGGGCGTCAGGGGCGCGATGCTACAATGCGCGCCGCTTCATGGCCATGGGGAACCGTTAAATTGTTCGAAAACATCGTGCGCTCGCCGGAATTGGCCGAGTTCGTCATCCTCGGCTTGGACAAGCAGGGCGCCCCCTTCCGGCCTTCCAACTGGAACGAGCGTTTGAGCGACATGCTGGCGACCACCGGCAAGGATGGTCGCAGCCTCTATTCTTCATATATCCATCCCGCCGTGATCCAGGGTACGCCTGCGGTGGTGGTGCGGTTCTCGCTGGAACAGGCCGACCCGCAGGGGTTCGAGTTGGTGCGCCAGTTCGTGGTGAGCAACCAGTTGCAGGTGCGCAGCGGACGCTCGCGCGCCGATGCCGGGGCGACCGGCTTGCATCCCACGCTGAACATGGAACGGCGCAGGCCGGAAAACAACGGCTGGTGATGTGCATATGAATCTACTCAAGGCGCTCGCCGCGATCAGCAGCCTGACCCTGGCCTCGCGCATCCTGGCCTTCATCCGCGATGTGTTGATCGCCCGGGTGTTCGGCGCCGGCGCGGCCACCGATGCCTTCTTCGTCGCTTTCAAATTACCCAACCTGCTGCGCCGCATGTTCGCCGAAGGGGCGTTCTCGCAGGCCTTCGTGCCCATCTTCGGCGAGTACAAGAGCCGGTTCGGTCACGACGAGACCAAGTTGCTGGTGGACCATGTCACCACCTTGCTGGCGCTGATCCTGTTCATAGTCACCCTGCTCGGCATCATCGCCGCTCCCATCCTGGTCTATATCAGTGCGCCGGGTTTCGCCGCCGATGCGGCCAAGTTCGATCTCACCGTACAGATGTTGCGCGTCACCTCGCCCTACATCTTCTTCATCTCGCTGGTGGCGGTAGCCGCGGGCATCCTCAATACCTACAACAAGTTCTGGGTGCCGGCTTTCGCGCCCATCCTGCTCAACATCTGCTTCATCGGGGGGGCTTTGTGGCTGGCGCCGTATTTCGATCCCCCGGTGATGGTGCTGGCATGGTCGGTGTTCGTGGCCGGCATCGTGCAACTCGCATTCCAGCTGCCCTTCCTGAAGCGCATCGGCATGCTGCCCAGCCTGCGTCTGGATTGGCACGATGCCGGCATGTGGCGCGTGGTGAAGCAGATGGGGCCGGCGCTGTTCGGCGTCTCCATCGCACAGATCAGTCTCATCCTCAACACCGTGTTCGCCTCGTTCCTCGTTGCGGGCAGCGTGTCCTGGCTGTATTACGCCGACCGCCTGATGGAATTCCCCACCGGCCTGCTGGGGGTGGCGCTGGGCACCATCCTGCTGCCTTCGCTTTCCCGGCTGCATGCCAGCGGTGACGCCGACGAATATTCGCGCCTGCTCGACTGGGGGCTGCGCCTGACCTTTCTGCTGGCACTGCCCGCCGCACTGGCGCTGGGCATGATCGCCACGCCGTTGCTGGCGACCTTCTTCCAGCATGGCGAATTCAGTGCGCACGACGTGCTGATGTCGCGCAATGCTCTGGTCGGTTACAGTGTGGGGTTGATCGGTCTCATCCTGGTGAAGATCCTTGCGCCCGGTTTCTATGCCAAGCAGGACATCAAGACGCCGGTGAAGATCGGCATCGTCACCTTGCTGGCGACCCAAGCCATGAATGCGCTGTTCGTATTCACCTTCGATCTCGCGCATGCCGGGTTGGCGCTCTCCATCGGCCTGGCGGCCTGTCTGAACGCCGCCATCCTGTTCCATTTCCTGAAGAGGCGCGCCATCTACCGGCCGGAGCCGGGCTGGCGCAAGTTCTTCCTCAAGATCACAGCGGCTTTGCTGGTGTTGGGATTGGTGCTGTGGTTCGGCATGGGCAGCCAGCAGCGCTGGCTGGAGGTGCACGGCTGGGCGCGCATCGTGCATCTGGCGGTACTGGTGGTGGGCGGCGCCGGTGCCTATCTCGGCATGTTGTTCGTGTTGGGTTTCCGCGTACGCGATTTCTACAAGCGCGGCGCGAATTGAAGACGGAGGAGAAACGATGAGCGACTATTCCTACAACGTGGAAGAAGACAGTTTCGAAGAGCTGGTGGTGGCACGCTCACATGAGTTGCCGGTGCTGATGGACATCAGTGCGGAATGGTGCGGTCCATGCAAGGTGCTGGGGCCGCTGCTGCACAAGATGGTGTTCGAATACGACGGCCGGTTCTACCTCGGCATCGTCGATGCCGACGAGAACATGCGTATTGCCGGCAAGCACAAGGTGCGCGGCTTCCCCACTGTGGTCGCCTACAGTCACGGCGTGGAGATCGACCGTTTCCATAGCGCGCAGACCGAAGGCTTCCTGCGCAAGTTCATCGACGGCGTGATTGCACGTCATCAGACGGGTCCGGCGGCGGCCTGACCCTCTCGTTGCGCGACGTTTCATCTAGCCGCATGCGACAGGAGCGATTGTACGGTGCACCTCTTCCATATTTCCCTCATGCCTGGTGCAAGGCCTGCGCTACCACCTCGCGCGTGAGCTGCGGCGCGAACAGCTCGATGAAATCGTAGGCGTAGCCGCGCAGGTACTGGTTTTGGCGCACCGCGATGCGGGTGGTGCTGGGCTGGAACAGGTGGCCGGCATCGATCATGCGTAAATGCTTGTCCCGATCCGGGATGAAGGCCATCTGCGCCACGATACCTACCCCCAATCCCAACTCCACGTAAGTCTTGATCACGTCCGCATCGATGGCGGTGAGGGCGATGTTGGGTGCGATGCCCGCTTCGCTGAATGCCTGGTTGATCTTGTTGCGGCCGGTGAAGGCGAAGTCGTAGGTGATGATGGGATATTGCGCCAGCTTCTTCAGTGTCAGCCGCTTCTCGTTCAATAGTGGATGTTTCGGCGGTACCACCACGCAGTGGTGCCATTCGTAGCAGGGCAGGGTCACCAGCTCGTCGTACAGCGCCAAGCTCTCGGTGGCGATGCCGATGTCCACCTCGCCGCTCAGTACCTGCTCGGCGATCTGCGTGGGGCTACCTTGGTGCAGGCCGAGTTTGACGCCGGGATAGCGCAAAGTGAACGCCTTCACCACCGGCGGCAGTGCGTAGCGTGCCTGGGTGTGCGTGGTGGCGATGGTGAGGCTGCCGGTATCCTGTTGCTTGAACTCCTGTCCCACCTGTTTCAGGTTCGCGGTCTCGCGCAACACGCGCTGTGCGATCTGCACCACCGCCTTGCCAGGCTCGGTGACGGCGACGATGCGTTTGCCGTTGCGCACGAAGATGTCGATGCCGAGTTCCTCTTCCAGTTGCTTGATCTGTTTGCTCACGCCGGGCTGCGAGGTATAGAGCGCGGCTGCGGCATCCGAGATGTTCAGTTCGCAGCGCACGATTTCGTTCAGGTAGCGCAGTTGTTGCAGGTTCATGGCGGGCGCCTCATATCCTATTTGGTTATAAGACTCTAACATAAAAGTATTTAGGGATATAAAGCGTCGAACCTAGAATGCGCCCCATCGATAACGCACTGGGCGCATGCCATGGACTTCATCTACACCGTTTCCGGCTTTCTGGTCGGGCTGATCGTCGGGGTGACCGGCGTCGGCGGCGGTTCCTTGATGACACCGCTGCTGGTGCTGTTCTTCGGCATCTCGCCGGCCAAGGCGGTGGGCACCGATCTGTTGTATGCCGCCATCACCAAGTCGCTGGGCGGCTGGGTGCACAGCCGCAACGGCACGGTGGAGTGGAAGATCGTCGGTCTGCTCAGTCTGGGCAGCCTGCCGGCGGCGCTGTTCACCATCGCTTTCTTCAAACTGCTCGGTCTGGACGAGCAGACGCTCAAGGGATTGATCACCAGCGTGCTGAGCATCGCCTTGCTGCTGACCGCGGTGGCGCTGCTGTTCAAGGACCGCATCCTCAAGCTGGCGCAGCGCGACGAAGGCGCGGTGTCGCTGCTGCATCACCGTCACCTGACGGCGGCCACCATCACTACCGGCGCCATCGTGGGGGGGCTGGTGACCATCTCCTCCATCGGTGCCGGGGTGCTGGGCACAGTGGCGCTGTTGTTCCTGTATCCGCGCATGGCGACCGCCAAGGTGGTGGGTACCGACATCGCGCATGCGGTGCCGCTGACTGCCGTGGCGGGTATCGGGCACATGGCTCTGGGTACGGTCGATCTGGTGTTGCTGGGTTCGCTGCTGCTGGGCTCCTTGCCGGGCATCTATATCGGCAGCCACCTGTCCACCCGTTTCCCGGAAAAGGTGTTGCGCCCGATCCTGGCGACGATGCTGCTGATCATCGGCACGCGACTGGTTTTGAATTGATTCGAGTGAAGGAATGGAAATGAGCAAGAACGCCCCCAACAAACCCAAGCAAGTGAGCTGGTTCAACGCCTGCGGCGGTCGCGTCGGTGTGGTCGTCGGCCATGGCGGCGAGCATGCCTACATCGGCCTGGCCTTGCGTCACGATGAGGACGACGATGTCGCGCACATCCTCGCCTACGGTGCGAAGTTCCCGCTGGAGGCCGCGTTGCGACTGCCGGTCTCCAAGCGTTATCCGGACGAGGTGCAATGATGTATCGCTACGACCGTTTCGATCATCAGTTGGCGGCTGAGCGCGTCGCGCAATATCGTGACCAGGTGCGCCGCCGCCTGAACGGCGAACTGAAGGAGGACGACTTCCGCGTGCTGCGCCTGCAGAACGGCATCTACATGCAGGTGCACGGCTACATGATGCGCATCGCCATCCCTTATGGCATGGCGAACAGCGCACAGGTGCGCAAACTGGCGCACATCGCACGCGCCTATGACCGCGGTTATGGCCATCTCAGTACGCGCCAGAACATCCAGTTCAACTGGCTCAGACTGGAAGATACGCCGGCGATCCTGGCCGAACTGGCCGAGGTCGAGATGCATGCCAACCAGACCTCGGGCAGTTGCATCCGCAGCATCACTTCGGACGAGTTGGCCGGAGTGGCGCGGGACGAACTGGTCGATCCGCGTCCGTTCGCCGAGATCCTGCGCCAATGGAGCACCTTCCATCCGGAGTTCGCCTTCCTGCCGCGCAAGTTCAAGGTGTCGGTGAGCGGGGCGAGTGAGGACCGTGCCGCGACCGAGATCAACGATGTCGGTGTGCAGGTGGTGAAGGATGCGCAGGGCGCGCTGGGTTTCCGCATCCTGGTCGGCGGCGGTCTGGGGCGCACGCCCATCATCGGTCAGGAGCTGACGCCGTTCCTGCCATGGCAGCACCTGCTGACCTACATGGAAGCCATCGTGCGCGTCTACAACGAGTTCGGTCGACGCGACAATCTTTACAAGGCGCGCATCAAGATCCTGGTGCAGACCCTCGGTATAGCCGAGTTCCGCCGTCAGGTGGAAGCCGAGTGGCAGTTGAACAAAGACGGTCCCTCGACACTGACCGAGGCGGAACTGACACGCGTGGCTGCGGCATTCAGCGCGCCGGCTTATGAGGTGCTGCCGCAACTGGATGCCGCCTTCGAAGCGGCACAGCGCAAGGACCGCGCCTTTGCCAACTGGGTGCGGCGCAACGTGCAGGCGCACAAGGTATCGGGCTATGCCGCCGTGTGGCTGTCGCTCAAGCATCCCGGGCAGGCACCGGGGGACATCAGCGCCGGCCAGCTCGACGTGGTGGCCGCGCTGGCCGACCGTTACAGCTTCGGCGAGCTGCGTTTCTCGCACTTGCAGAACCTGGTGCTGGCCGATGTACGACAGGCCGACCTGTATGACTTGTGGCAGGAAGCCAAGGCCGCAGGTCTGGCGACGCCCAACATCGGATTGCTGACCGATATCGTGTGCTGCCCCGGTGCGGACTTCTGCACGCTGGCCAATGCGCGTTCCATCTCGCTGGCCAAGGCGGTCAACGAACGTTTCGCCGATTACGACTATCTGCACGACATCGGCGACATCGACCTGAACATCTCGGGGTGCGTGAACGCCTGCGGCCACCACCACGTGGCGCACATCGGCATCCTCGGTGTGGATAAGTCGGGCGAGGAATGGTACCAAGTGACCATCGGCGGCAACCAGGGAACGCCGGCAGCTATCGGCAAGATCATCGGACGCTCGTTCTCGTTCGCGCAGATACCGGAAGTGGTGGCGCGTCTGTTGCAGGTGTATGTGCGCGAACGCTTCGACGGCGAGCGTTTCATCGACACTTTGCAACGTATCGGTCACGAACCTTTCAAGGCGTTCGTGTATGCCGAGCCGGTGGCGGAAGACGCACAGTTGCTGTTGCCGGATTACGCTACATTGCAGGTGGCGGTGCCGTATGAGCTGCCTTATTACTCGCCGAGGTTCTGAAGCATGAAGATCATCAAAGACAGACAGATACTGGATGACGTGTGGCAGGTGCTGCGCCTGCACGAAGGCGATGCGGCCGATCGTATCGTGGTGCCACCAGGCGATCATCTGGTGCCGCTGCCGGTGTGGAACTGCCAGTGGGAAGCACTGCGCGAGCGCCGCGAGTTGGGGCTGTGGCTGGGCGGCTTCGAGCGCATCGAGGACATCCCGGACGACGTGCATCGCTTTCCGCTGATCGCGGTGGATTTCCACAAGTACACCGACGGGCGCGGCTACACGCTGGCTTACCGCCTGCGTACGCAGCATGGCTATCGCGGCGAACTGCGCGCCATGGGCGACATCCAGCAGGATCAGTTGTCTTACTTGCAGCGGGTGGGATTCGACAGTTTCGCGCTGCGCGAGGACAAGGACGTGCAGCAGGCGCTGGCGGGTTTCGGCACGTTCTCCGTGAGCTACCAGGCTTCGGCGGATGTCGCCACCCCGCTGTTCCGCAGAGTAGAGAGAGGAGTCGCAGCATGAGTGGGTTGCAAGCAAAGGTGGCTGCCACGGTGGCGGTGTTGCAGCAGGCGGTGGCAGCTTACGCGCCGGTCACTTTCGCCAACAGTCTGGGCGCGGAAGATATGGTACTGACCGATCTGATCGCGCGTCATGCGTTGCCGATCACCATGTTCAGTCTGGATACCGGTCGCCTGCCCAATGAGACCTATGCCTTGATGCAGCGCATGCGTGAACGTTACGCGCTGCCGTTGCAGGTCTATTTCCCGGAAGCGGGAGCGGTGGAAGCCTATGTCGCGCGGCATGGCGTGAACGGTTTCTACGATAGCGTGGAGAGCCGCAAAGCGTGCTGCCATGTGCGCAAGGTCGAACCTTTGCGGCGCGCCTTGTCCGGCAATCAGGCCTGGATCACCGGCATGCGCCGGGAACAGGCTGCGACACGCGGCAACCTGGAAGTGAGCAGTTTCGATGTGGACAACGGCTTGCAGAAATTCAACCCGCTGCTGGATTGGGGCAACAACGACGTGTGGACCTATATCCGCGAATACGACGTGCCCTACAACGCACTGCACGACCAGTTCTACCCCAGCATCGGCTGCGCCCCTTGTACGCGCGCCATCGCGCAAGGCGAAGACATCCGGGCCGGACGGTGGTGGTGGGAAAACCCGGAAAACAAGGAATGTGGCTTACATGTAAGCCGCATTCCGGTGCGGGCCTAGCCCGCATGTTTTCCGGGTTTCGGCGAAGACTTATGCCGGCTGCAAGGCAGACGGCGTTAGTCGAAGCCAAAATCCGAAGTGAAAGGAATGTGGCTTACATGTAAGCCGCATTCCGGTGCGGGCCTAGCCCGCATGTTTTCCGGGTTTCGGCG